>NZ_JAPMLN010000022.1 GCF_026410405.1 Marinicella gelatinilytica
TAGCAGCCGCTGCCTTCAACTTTGCTAAGTTGTTGAAGGCTTTTTATTGGGCCTTGAATAAATTCACTACAAATACCCGCCAATGTCTAATTTATTCACCAAGTTCATTGGTGCTGAAGTGAATTCTTCAGGTTCGACTAAAGTAGAATAAGGCCTCAAATGATCTGTTCATATTTTTATTCACAATGTTTTGTTTTTATAACCCATTGCCGGCTCATATTAAATCTTCGCTGATGGGTTGCCAGCTGACTATCCCTGTCACCAAAGGGCGTTTAAATTTAGGCACCTGGCAAGGTATTTATCTCTGTGAACACCGTGACCGTGGGCATCATCGGCGTTTGGTGCTGACAGTACAATCATAAATAAGCGGGCTTGTTCCGGTTGGTTCATTTGGCGATAATAACGACTTTCTGAGGGCTTTTAATAGTTTAATGACCAAAGAGCGCATTTATAACATTGGTGACTTGGCTGATCTGGCACAGCTGAGTGGCCAGTTTCTGAATCAATTATCAGCCGGTGATGTGGTGTTTTTAAGCGGTGATTTGGGTGCCGGTAAAACCACCTTTTGTCAGCTTTTGTTGCAAGCTGCCGGCGTTACTGAGCCGGTAAAAAGCCCTACCTATGCCCTGTATAACCATTATCAGGTTGATAAAAAGTCCTTTATACACATGGATTTATACCGTCTCAGCGATCCTGAGGAGCTGTATTTTTTGGACATCGAATGGATTTTAAATGGGCAGCATATTGTTCTGGTTGAGTGGCCGTCTAAGGGTGAAGGTATATTGCCCAAGCCGAACTGGCGCTTAGATTTCGACTGGAAAAACAGCCAAAGAACCTTAACAATCACATAAGTTATACAGTGTATCTCCTTGATTTTAGTCAAAAAGCACTTGATATTGTTTGGTTTTATTATTAAACTTTAGTCGATTATTGAGTTGTTTCATGAATGCGATGTCTTTTTTACAGCGATTAACTTGTATATCTGCTTTGATGTTGGCCACTGTGGCCGGCGCTCAAAAAGCCGATATCGAAAGTGTGCGCGTCTGGAGCGGACCCGATCATACCCGAGCAGTCTTCGATATCAGTGCCCAGGCCGACTATAAACTATTTGAATTAGACAATCCGCCAAGGGTGGTGATTGATGTTGCAGCCGGCCGTTTAAAAACCAATTTAAACCTGCCTAAAAATCGTGACATTAAAGGCATTCGTTATAGCGAAAACAAGGAGCGGGTTCGTTTGGTACTGGATTTGGAAAAAGACTTTAAACCGAAAAGCTTTCTGCTGAAACCCACCGGCAAATATGGCCATCGTTTGGTGGTTGATCTCAACCATAAACAGACCCAGGAACAAAAAACTGTGGCCCAAGTGGTGCCTGAAAACCGTGACGTCCTGGTGGCCATTGATGCCGGTCATGGCGGTGAAGATCCCGGTGCCATTGGCGCATCCGGCACCTATGAAAAAGATGTCACCTTAAACATTGCTAAAGCTCTGGCCAAAAAAATCAATGCCCAAGAAGGCATGAAGGCGATGATTATCCGCGATGGTGACTATTATATTAAGTTACGCGATCGCTTTAAAAAAGCCCGTGATCAACGTGCTGATCTATTTGTCTCAATTCATGCCGATGCTTTTCACAGTTCATCGGTTAATGGTGCCAGTGTTTATGTCTTATCGCAACGCGGTGCCAGTTCAGAGGCTGCTAAGTGGTTGGCAGATTCTGAAAACCAGGCCGATTCCATTGGTGGTGTTAAAATTGAGGACAAACGCGACATGCTGTCACAAGTGCTTTACGACCTGTCACAAAATGCGGCCATGGAAGAAAGTCACAAAGCGGGCCAAGCGGTTTACAGTGCTTTAAAAAACAAAGTTAAATTACACGGTCGCGGTTTCGGTCAAGCGGCCTTTATTGTTTTGAAATCGCCGGATGTACCTTCGATGCTGATTGAAACCGGCTACATCAGTAACCCCGATGATGAGAAAAACCTCAAAAATCCGGCACATATCGATAAACTCACCACCCAAATTGCCACCGGCATCCAAAACTATTTCTATCAAAGCCCACCGCCACGAACCTGGATAGCTGCCCAGGCCAAAGCCAAAAAACACGTGGTACAATCCGGTGACACCCTCAGCGGCATCGCCAGCACCAACGGCACCAGTATCGACACCATTAAGTCCATCAACAATAAAAGCAATAACTCAGTCATGGTCGGCGAAGTGTTGTTTTTGCCGCAGTGATTGTGTTAATTCTGATTGACTGAACAAACATTCCTTTAAATCTCTTCAATGAATTTAAATATAAGCCGAAATATAAGTTGTTAATAGAATACAGTTATTCAATTATGTCCAAAGCTAAACTCGCACATGTTGTTTGCAGTCCGTAAATTATGAGTTTTGGCACAGTTTAATCAATTTTGATTATGCTAAACTAATTATTTTGGAGCCTGATTGATGAAAGTAATTGCGGTAATTTTTCTTGTTTTAGGCATGTGTCCTTCAATGGCCATAGAAACGTGTCATAAAAGTAGTGGCGTCGAGGATGATTTTACAGCCAATGATGAAGCCTTAGAGAAAGAAGTTTACTGGCTTATTGATTTATCTAAGCAATTACTTAAACATAATGATGTCAATATCAATTTAATCGCACTGAGTCATCTTAATTCGATTTCCGCTGATGAGTTGAGTTTTGAAATTGAAACGCCAATTTTGGACTCAACAATTAAATTAGCGATACTCAATAAAGCCATAGACAGTCCGATTGCTTCCACATCAACCCTGCTGACTGCCAGGTCAATATGCAAAGGGTTAGATAAGCACGAACAATGTGATGTTGAAAGATTTAATCAGAAATTATTTTATCAAGATCCTGATAATTTAAATATATACCTCGATGAGTTGGAACAGGCGTTCAATGACATGGATCTGGACACCATCGATATTCTTTTACAGCAAATGAGTGAAGCTAAACACAGCCGAATGTTTAACTCTTTTACTCGTGAGCTCGTTGATGCCATTGATGACTATATATTGGCCAATCCAGTTGACGCTGAAATTTTGAAATCATTGAATCAAATGGATATTCATCAATTGGAGCTTAATCAATCTAAATTTGATGCAGATACTATAATGAAGCAAAATGCGTTAATAACTTATGTTGCTGTAAGCTATATGAATATGCCGGCCTTGAGACCCTTGTCTCTTGCTTGCCAGGAGTTTCAGAAAGACCTGAGTCAATGTAAAAAAATAGCTAATATAATGATTACGAATAGTGATACAGGTTTGATGACAATGTTGGGTTATGGTTTGGCTGAAAAATTCGATGAAATTTCAGGTGACACCAAGTCGCTCATTAAAAGTCAGGTTGCATTAGAAGACTTCAAAGATTATCAAAGATGCATCGTTCAAAATCATGCGCTGGGTGATAATGACATGGTAATGCTTGATCCAAAGCTTTCAGCCATCATGACCCAGGACAATCATGAGGGCGCAAATTTAGAACGCGCTGCCTTGTACTTATATGATAAGTATAAAGACACGCATGAGACAGCCGTTGACCCAAGAAATTGTGGCCCGCGTTATGTTGACGTTGACGAATTAACAAAAACTAATTAATGTTTTCGACTTGCTGTGATGACCACTTGAACTCAGACGAATAGATGAATCTGCAACGCAATGCCACAAAATCTGGATTATTTATCCCAACTTTGTAGATGAATCACGATTTTCTGAACTTAGAAAACAAACCACCACTTGGATGATTGGATGCTAATTTTTGGAAAGACTCGTAATCATCGAAAATATGAAATTCAGTTACATTTTCCCAAGCGATATAAGTCTCTACTTCGCCTAACCAGTTATATAAACCCATAATGCTTTCTGGTTGTTTGCCAATAATAAATGTACGATTGGCAATTTCTTCAACATTTTTAACCAGCATTGAAGTGGGATATTTAACATCGCCACCCATTACATAAATAACTAAGAATTTACCTATTAAGTCTATGGTTTGGGTCATTTTTGATCTCCTGTAAATGATACAGAGCGAGTAGCTGATAAAATAATGATTGAGATTAATGGCTTCATTATAAAAATTCAAAGCATTATTCAAGTTTTAGGTGCCAAATTAATCCAATACTTTATTATATAATACAAATCACATTATATATTACATTTCCTTATACATAAGAGTGCTTCTATGACACGTTATTTTTCTTTTTGGCTGTTGGTTTTTTCTTTATTTAGTGTGGCAGCTGTGGCCAATCCCGGCTATTTCCGTTCACCGGCATTGCAGGGTGATACCTTGGTGTTCACTGCTGAGGGTGATTTATGGTTGGCTGATATTAGCTCAGGTCAGACCCAGCGACTCACCACCCATCCGGCCGAAGAAAAACAAGCGGCGATTTCACCGGATGGGCAATGGATTGCTTTTAGTGCGGATTATGAAGGCGCCACGGAAGCTTATGTGATTCCACGAAACGGCGGGGTGGCGAAGCGTTTGAGTTATGAGCAGGCGATGGTTTCTGTTCAGGGCTGGACGCCGAATGGTGAAGTGATATACAGCACCAACGGTCGTATGGGGGTTCCGGGTAGTTGGGGTTTGGTGACCATTGATCCAAATACCTTACAGTCTCAACAAGTGCCTTTGACCGATGCCATTGAGGGCGTGGTGGATGATAAGGGTGAATATGTTTACTTTGTCCGGTTTGGCTTACAAGTGTCTGCGGATAACGTTAAAGTCTATCGCGGTGGTGGTCAAGGTAAACTGTGGCGTTACCGTCTGGGATCCGACCAGGAAGCCGTCGCTTTAGCGTCAGATCATATCGGTTCGATTCGTCAGCCGATGGTGTCGCAAGATCAGGTTTATTTTATCAGTGATGCCAGTGGTACAGATAATATTTGGTCGTTACCGATAGGTGGTGGTCAGCCGCAACAACTCACTGAATTTTCTGATTTTGAAGTGCGTTCGGCTAAGTTCTCAGATAACAAGATTGTTTTTCAGCAGGGTGCTGATATTAAGTTATTGAATGTAGCAGACCAATCGATCCAAACTTTAAAACTTAATTTGGTTTCAGATTTTCCGCATCTGCGTGAGCACTGGGACAATAAACCGTTAAAATACCTGACCAGTGCCAAGTTGGCAGGCAAAACTGATCAAGTGGTACTAACCGCCCGGGGCCAGGTGGCGGTGGCCGGTGGTCAACAGCTGCGTTTGGCAGAAATTAATACCGGTAAAGATTCAAGAACCCGGGAAGCCGTTTTAAGCCATGATGGTCGCTGGATATATGCCATCAATGACCGTACCGGTGAACATGAAATTTGGCGTTTTGCCGCTGATGGTTCTGATCAGGCAAAGCAATTAACCGATGATGGTGAAATTTTCAGATGGGGTTTGTATTTATCACCGGATGGCCAATGGTTGGCCCATGATGATAAAGCCGGACGATTATGTTTACTGGATTTAGCAAGTGGTAAGAATCGACTTATTTTGGATGATAATATAGGTTTGGATGCCTATCGTGACGTGGTGTGGTCTCATGACAGCCAATTGTTAGCCATTACCCGTAATCATATTAACGATGAGCGCAGCCGTATTCAACTGTATGACGTTAACAATAATCGAACGATGGTTCTGACCTCAGATAAATATGCCTCCTATTCACCGGCCTTTAGTGCCGATGGTGATTGGCTCTATTTTTTGTCAGATCGCAATTTTAATGGCAGCCCGGGACATCCTTGGGGTGATCGCAACACCGGCAGCCAGTTCGACCGCAGGACCGAAGTCTATGCCTATGCTTTGAATGAAAACGCCCGTTTTCCTTTTCAAGCGGCCAATGAACTGATAAGTGCTAAAACAAATAAAAAGGATAATAAATCTAAAAACAAACCCAAAGATAAGCAAGTCAAAATTGAATGGCAGGGCTTAACATCGCGCTTATGGCAAGTACCTGTGGCAGCCGGTAATTATTCGAAATTATTGGTCAATGACAAATTTATTTACTTGAAAGATTTAACCCTTGGTCCAGACACTAAACCTGATCTTAAGTCACTTAAACTGGAATTTGACGCCAAGCCAACAGCATTCACCGATCAGGTAGAAGACTTTCAGCTCAGCTTAGATGGTGAAAAGATGATGGTGCGTAAGGCTGAGAACGAAAACACCAGCCTGTTTATCATACCGGCGGTGGAGGCCTTTCCTAAAGATGAAAAAGTGGTCAGTGAAGCCAAAATAGTCACAGAGAATTGGCAGTTATTACTTGATCCGCAAAAAGAATGGCGACAGATTTTTTTCGATACCTGGTTAATGCACCGTGATTCTTTATTCGATGCCAATATGCGCGGTTTGAATTGGACAGATGTCCAACAAAAATACCGGCCCTTATTGGCGCGTATTACTGATCGCTATGAATTGAACGATGTTTTGGGGCAAATGACCGGTGAGCTCAATGCTTTACACTCCCAAGTGCGCGGTGGTGATGTGCCGGAAGACAGCGAAAGCCCGAAAGCCGCCACGTTAGGTGCGCAGCTTGTTGAAGATAAAGACGGTGTTCGTATCAAAGAAATTTATCAATACGACCCAGAATTACCCAGTTTAGGCTCGCCCTTGGCTTTGGCCGGTGTGGATGCCCAAAACGGCGATGTGATTGTTAACGTCAATGGTGCTGCGACACCGACATTAGCCGCCTTAGGACGGCAACTCCGTAATCAGGCCGGTAAACAAGTGTTGTTAGAACTGAAACGTGGCAAAAACACCCACAAAACCATGGTCAAACCGGTGTCCACACAGGATGATAACCGTCTGCGTTATCAGCATTGGGTTAACAGTAAACGCAAAACTGTTGAGCAGCAGAATCCTGATATTGGCTACTTGCATATTTATGCCATGAGTGGCGGTGACTTTGCCAACTTCACCCGGGAGTTTTATGCCCTTTACGATAAGCCAGCATTAATTATTGATGTTCGGCGTAATCGTGGCGGTAATGTCGATAGTCTGATACTGGAAAAATTGCTGCGCCGTAACTGGATGTACTGGCAGGGCACCCGTGGCGAAGCCTATGGCAATATGCAACAAAGCTTTGCGGGCCACTTGGTGGTGTTGGCCGACCAATTCACCTATTCAGATGGTGAGACCTTTACCGCCGGTGTTAAAGCCATGGATTTGGGCACTGTTATCGGTAAACAAACCGCCGGTGCCGGCGTTTGGCTCAGTGGCCGCAACCGGGTGTCAGACAATGGTATCGCCCGGGTGGCGGAATACCCGGTCTATGATACGGAAGGAAACTGGGTGGTGGAAGGCCACGGCGTCACCCCGGATATTGAGGTGGATAATTTACCCCATGCCACCTTTATGGGCGAAGACGCACAATTAGAAGCCGCCATGAAACTACTGCAACAAAAGCTTAAAGAGGAACCGATAATACCTTTTAAAGCTAAAGGGTTTCCGCCGGTTGATCAGCCGGCCATGGATGTCAGAAGATAACACTCGGGCATTTTTAAAAGGCCGTCTGTATGGATGGTCTTTTTCTAATGTAATTTATCGTGGCAGATTAAGGCAGAGACTTGGTCAGTTAATTACTTATTTGGCTATTCGACGATTATTCTTTTATGAATATCTTGATTAAACAACTTTATTTTTATGGACATACATATGGATTCAATAAAAGATGCCCAAAAAGACATGCGGACGGCTTATTTCGACGGTTTTCCGGGTGTTCTGGCTTCTGGTTTAGTTTGGTTAACGTCGGGTTTTATGGCGCTTATGGTGAGCCCCAAAGCCGGTATGTTGGGCTTGGTTCTGGGCGGCATGTTGATTTTCCCTTTGTCAGTGCTGTTGTGTAAATTGTTTGGTTGCAGCGGTCAGCATGATAAAGCCAACCCTTTAGCACCTTTGGCCTTCGAAAATACCTTTTGGATGTTGTTGTCTATCCCGATTGCGATCGTGGTATTTTTTTATATGGAAATTTGGTTTTATCCGGCCATGCTGCTGATTATTGCCGGTCGCTATTTAACCTTTAATACACTGTATGGCACACGATTATATTACCTGCTGGCGGGGCTGTTTGTTTTATCCGCCTGGCTTTTGGTGCAATTTAAAGCACCAGTTTATGCAGGTGGCCTGTTGGGTGGCGCGGTCGAAATTGGTTTTGCGTTATTGATGTATTTACGACTCAAAAACAATCATTCTTAAAAACAGCAGCCAGGCACGCATACACCGGAATCTTAATAACCAGACTGTCCCAATGTAGGCATGAAACTATTCAAAACTATTTTTAAAAATCAAATCCAAACCCAAATCAATCCGACTAAGTGAAACAATGTAGTCATAGTTATTGTTGGGGCTTGCCATGTAGCCAGAATTCACTAAAAACTGATTGTCATCAATGACACAGGATGTTAACAGTCCGGTAAAGTCAGGTGATAGGGGATCGGCATCTAAAATGGCCACCCCAAAATCGCCAAAATCAAAATCTTGGAAGCCATCAGGGTTTAAGCGAACAAAGGTGGGGTAATAAAAGTCGTTAGTAGAATCATAATTAATACCGCATAATAACATCTTGCCATCCTCTTGGAGGGCTATATCATAAACCGCTGCAGCATCGTTCATGGAGACTGCTGCAATGCCATTAAAACCAAAATTGTTATTCATACTTCCGTCGGGATTCAAGCCAGCAATTGACATACTAGGATTATCATTGTTTAAAGACGCGCCAGCAATAAATAATTGTTGGTTGTCAGTCAGTAGGCCGGTTAGGGCTGAATCTTCTTGGTTGGGCATTAAATCAATGGGGATGATTCTAAAACCGGTGGCATTAAAAGTGGTATCAAATGAACCATCATTATTTAATCGAGCCGCATAAAAGTCTAAATTATTGAGGCCATCTACATTAACAGACCCTGTGACCAGGATTTTATTACCAGCGGCTGCCTCTATAAAAGTAGCAGATCCATCGAGGCCGTTGATATTTAGCTGTTTTATCCCGGTTAAGTTAAATGAATTATCGAGTTGGCCATTGGGTAATAATCGAATAACAGTCGATCCTTGTGAATAGTGGTTTGAATTGGCCGCAATCAGCACTTTACCCAATGGGTCAGTTTTGATCATGTAACCTAAATTGTACGAATTGGGCGCATTACCGATTTGTATGGTGGTTTTGCCATCTCCCGAGAAGCTGGAATCCAAAGTACCGTCGGTATTAAATCTGGCAATAGCAATAACTTTCCCAGAGCTATCACCATTTTCTATATCACCTAGTAATAAGATTTTTCCATCCTCTTGAACATAAATTGTTCTTAGCTTATCGTCATCTCCGTTATTTGGCGTATTAAAATTAGCGGTGGCGATACCATCAAAGTTGAACGAAGTGTCTAAACTACCATCAGGCAAATGACGTGAAAGCTGCCAGAAATAATCACCGTTAGGAGCCGCGTTATTAGAGCCTAAGTAGTATGTGCCGGCAGGACCCAATGCAACACCATAGCCGGTTTCATAGATGCTCGGATCTGAATTGAAGTTGAATTTTTTAACCCCGCCATCACCAAAGCTAGGATCATAATCGCCGGGTTCGGCAAGAGATGTTAAAGAGAACAGTAAAAGCACAGCAGCCAATTTATTCATCAGAACCTTCCTCAATTTAGTTCTATAATTATATACGACATAAATAATTAAAAAATACATAAATCATATGCTTGAGAAGCGGATTGTCAAAAATGTGAACCGCGTATCAGATTCGCATGGCTCAATGACGAATAACTTTACCAAAGTTCAACTTAGCTAAATTTATTAAAACCAGCTAATCAAAGCCGATTTGAGTCAATTAAGGACAGTCATCAATTTAGTTGTGGTTCTATCCGGCCATGCTGCTGATTATTGCCGGTCGCTATTTAACCTTTAATACACAGTAGGGCACACGATTATATTACCTGCTGGCGGGGCTGTTGGTTTTATCCGCCTGGCTTTTAGTGCAATTTAAAGCGCTAGTTTATGCAGGTGGCCTATTGGGTGGCGCGGTCGAAATTGGTTTTGTGTTATTGGATTTTTTAGAAGCAAAAAATCCAATAATTAGTTCAGCGTAAAGATAAAGTAAGACAGATTCAGTAATTGTCTAAGATGAAACCTTGGTATCTATTGTTTATAATCACTATCGATTCATTTTAAATTTGTAGGTTGCCATGTCGAATTTCTTGAAGTCTCAATTACTTGTTGTGATGATTATAATTGGTGTCAATTTTAATTCTAGTTCTGCAGCAGGTTTACCTGAAGGAGAAGGACGTAAAGTGGTTGAGGCAATGTGTACAAGTTGTCATGCGGTTAATCGTATTACGGAAAGCAAGGGGTACAGTCGTGAACATTGGTTGGCACTGACCGATACCATGATTGACTTATCAAGCGATCAAACCAATCGTGCGCTTATTGCTGATTATCTGGCAAACAACTTTCCACCTAATGAACGCCGGGCACCGACCTTGGTTGATGGTGATGTCAATATTAAATTTAAGGAATGGGTGGTACCGACGCTTGGTCAACGGTCTCGTGATCCGGTGGAAGCCCCGGATGGCAACATTTGGTGGGTTGGTCAATGGGGTAATTTGATGGGTCGTATTGACCCAACAACCGGTGATATGAAGGAATATCCATTGCCTGCAGGTGCCATGCCACATTCGGTGACGCCTGATAAAGAAGGCAATATGTGGTACATGGGTAATAAGAACGGCACGGTGGGTCGTTTGGATGCCGAAACAGGTGACATTAAAGTCTATGCTATGCCCGATTCAAAGGCTCGTGATCCGCATACCGGGGTTTTTGATAAGCAGGGTATTTTGTGGTTTACCTTGCAACATTCGAACCGTGTTGGTCGGCTTGACCCAAGTACCGGCGACATTGAAATAAAAGAGTTGCCAAATGCGGGTTCACGACCCTATGGCATAAAAGTGGCTGATTCAGGGGATCTGTGGGTGGCTTGTAATGGCAGTAATTGTTTGGTTAAAGTGGATGCAAAAACCATGGATCTAGAGGAGATTAAGCTGCCTCATGAAGACACCACAGTCAGACGCTTAGACATCGCTGAAGATGGCATGATTTGGTATGTGAATTCAGGACGAGGTCGATTAGGGCGTTATAACCCGGATAATGGTGAAATTAAAGAATGGCCATCACCCAGTGGTCCGCGCTCTCATCCTTATGCCATTGAGGTGTTGAATGGCATCGTTTGGTACAACGAATCAGCAATGCGCCCAGATCCTTTGGTGCGTTTTGACCCTGCCACAGAAACCTTTCAAAGTTGGGTCATCCCATCCGGTGATTTCTATGCCGGTATTTTGCGGCATATGCGGCCCACCAAAGACGGAGATTTATTGATTCACCAAAGTGGCACCAATCGCATAATCCGGGTGGAAATTGAGGACTGAAAAAGAAATGGTATAAGCAATGATTAATCAGATTGTCTTAATATCGGGTAACAGCTACATCAGTTAACAGCTGCCATGACTTCCGGCCTATTTTGCGTTCTTGGCGGTATTTTCTGTTTATAAATGCGGGTGTTTGGTGTACTGTATATTTCATTTTTAATTGAGAGGATTGATATGCTGAGAAAAGCATCTGTTTTTATGGCAATAACATTACTGGCGATGTCGCTGAGTGTTTCTGCTAAGTTGCCTAAGGGCATTGAAAAAGTCACTTCGGTGGAAGGTATTACCGAATATACAATGGATAATGGTTTACAAATACTGTTATTCCCGGATCCGACCCAGGAAACCATCACCGTTAATGTCACTTATCATGTGGGCTCTAAGCATGAAAATTATGGTGAAACCGGGATGGCGCATTTGTTGGAGCATTTGGTGTTTAAAGGCACGCCGAATCACCCGAATATTCCGAAAGAGCTGACCGATCACGGTGCTGAGCCCAATGGCACCACCTGGACTGATCGCACCAATTATTTTGAGACATTTACTGCCACCGATGAAAACTTAAATTGGGCGTTGGATTTAGAAGCCGATCGTATGGTCAATTCATTTATTGCCAAAGAAGATTTGGACAGTGAAATGACCGTTGTTCGTAATGAATTAGAAAATGGTGAGAACAATCCGATTCGGGTTTTGATTGAGCGCATGTTGGCCATTTCTTATGATTGGCATAATTACGGCAAAACCACCATTGGTGCACGCAGTGATTTAGAGAATGTTGACATCAGTAATCTTCAGGCTTTTTATAAAAAATACTATCAACCGGATAATGCCACACTGATTGTGGCCGGTAAAATCGATGAAGCCAAAACTTTAAAATTAATCAGCAAATATTTTGGTAAATTGAAAAAACCAAAACGTGAACTAACGCCTTTATACACTGAAGATAATGTCAAAGACGGTGAGCGTACTGTCACGGTCCGTCGTCCCGGTGATGTGCAAGTGGTGGCAGCGACTTATCATATTCCGGCTGGCGTCGATCCGATGTTTCCGGCGGTGGAAGTGATGACCCAAATTATGGCCGATTCAAGTTCAGGTCGATTGCATGAAAGCTTGGTGAAAAAGGATTTAGCGGCCAATGCCTTTGGTTTTGCTTTTCAATGGGCTGAACCTGGGGTGGTGAATTTTATGGCGCAAGTGGCCAAAGACAAAGATTTGCAAGCAGCGGTGGATGCTTTATTAGCGACCTTAGAAAATGTGGCAGAAGAACCGATTACCGAAGCTGAAGTTAATCAAGCTAAAGCCGCATTAATTAAACAGTTTGAACTGGCTTTTAATTCATCTGAGCGCATTGCCTTAAGCTTAAGCGATTGGGTTGGTATGGGCGATTGGCGCTTGATGTTTTTAAACCGAGATCGTCTCGAAGCGGTGGACCAAGCCCAGGTACAAAAAGCGGCAGAATCTTTCTTAATTGAATCAAACCGGAGTTTAGGTCGTTTTATCCCAACTCAGGACCCGGTTCGAGCAGACTCCATTAAGCGTTTTAGCGATGATGAAATCGCAGCCATGGTGAAAGATTATCAAGGCCGTGAAGCGGTTACCATGGGTGAAGACTTTGATCCCTCGTTTGATAATATTGACAGTCGAACTGAGAATACCCAATTAAATCAAGGCACACCGGTGGCAATGTTAGCGAAGAAAACCCGTGGTGAATCTGTTGTTATGCGGGTGCGTTTGGACATGGGTAATTTGGAAGATTTACGTAATATGTCTGTGATTGGTGATTTAACCGCCGGTATGTTGGATCGTGGTACCGAAAATTATACCCGCCAAGAATTGAAAACAGCTTTTGACGAATTGAAAGCCAGTGTTCGCATCTATGGTGGAGCCACTGGTGTAACCGCATCGGTGACCACCACCAAAGAAAATCTGCCTAAAGTAATTGATTTACTGGAAGAAGTGTTTCAAAAACCGGTGTTCGATGATGAGGAGCTCCAAGTTCTTAAACGAGAAATCATTGTTGGTTTAGAGCAACAAAAGCAACAACCAAATTCACAAGTGTTTAGAACCTTAAGTCGTCACGTGTTCCCTTATGAGCCGTCTCATCCGAGCTACCAGATGCCGATTGATGATGAAATTGCCGCCATTGAAGCCGTGACTGTGGCTGATTTAAAAGCCTTCCATCAAGCCAACTATGGCGCACAGGCCGGTGAAATCGCGATTGTCGGTGATTATGATAAAGCTGTTGTGATGAAGGCTTTAAATAACGTATTCGGTGACTGGGCAAGTAAAAATGATTATCAACGTATCGAAAGACAATATGTTGAAGTCGAAGCCATCAATGAATTTATTGATACCCCGGATAAAGCCGGTGCTGCCTTTGGTGTGATGCTAACCATGCCCATTAGCGATGACCATGAGGATTATCCGGCCTTAATGATGGCCAATCAAATGTTCGGCGGTGGTTTTATCAGCAGCCGTTTGGCAAATCGATTACGCCAACAAGATGGTTTAAGTTATGGTGCCGGTTCAAACTTTAATGCCGGTAGCTTTGATCCGGTGGCGACTTTTGTGGCCTACGCCATCAGTGCGCCGGAAAACTTACCCAGAGTAGAAATCGGTTTCAAAGAAGAGTTACAAAAGGCTTTAGATGAGGGCTTTACCGAACAAGAGCTCAGCGATGCCAAACAAGCGGTGTTACAAAATAATGTACTTGATCGGGCAAAAGATTCGCGATTGGCAGGTACTCTACAACGTAATATTGATTTAGATCGTGACATGCAGTGGCAGAAAAAATTAGAACAAGCCATTGAAAGCTTAACGGTTGAGCAAGTCAATGCAGCCTTTAAAAAGCACATTAATCCCGATAGCTTATCCATCGTTAAAGCCGGTGATAAGTCTAAAATTGAGTAAAGTCAACGGATGATGATTAATTGAGACAAAGCCCGATGATGAATCGGGCTTTTTTTATCAAAAAAATGAGTAAACCTATGAAAAACATATCCCCAATAACTCTTTTCTTGTTGATATTTTGTGTGGGCGCAAATGCCCAACAATCAAAATTTAATGACGAATTTCTGCAACAGGTGGCAGAACTGCGTGATGCGGCTTTGACTGATGGTCTGGCTTACGACATCACTGAATCTTTAACCACAGAAGTGGGCGCGCGGTTAGCCGGAAGCCCTCAAGATGCCAAAGCAGTGGCGTGGGCCCAGGCTAAATTTAAGGAACTGGGGTTTGATCGCATCACCACTGAAGCGGCCCCTCTGAAGCGCTGGACCCGGGGTCAAGAAACTGCTGAAATCATCAGTCCGTACCAGCATAAATTGACGATAACTGCTTTAGGTCGTACAAACCCGACACCGGATGAAGGCATCAATGGTGAGGTGGTTCATTTTGCTACTTTGGCTGATTTACAAGCCGCCGACAAATCTGAAGTGGCCGGTAAAATCACCTTTATTAGTGAGCGTATGGAACGCCATAAGGATGGCTCAGGTTATGGTAAAGCCGTTGGCGCCCGTGGTTTAACCGCGCAAGTGACGGCTGAGAAAGGTGGCATTGCGGCCATAATTCGTTCCATCGGTACCGATAACAACCGCACCCCACATACCGGTGCAGCCAGTTATGATGAAGATACCCCTTCAGTGCCTGCGGGTGCGCTTTCTAATCCGGATGCAGATTTGTTGGTTAATGTATTAAAACGTAAACAGCCGGTTACGGTTAAGCTGACTTTAACGTCTCATTGGGATGGTGATTACACCTCACAGAATGTCATTGGCGATATGTTAGGTTCTGAAAAGCCGGAAGAATATATTGTTATTGGCTGTCATCTGGATTCCTGGGATTTGGGCACCGGTGCCATTGATGATGCCTCCGGTTGTGGCATTACCATGGCTGCTGCGAAATTAATTAAAGATAAGTTAGGGCCACTAAAACGGACCATTCGAGTGATCTTATGGGCCAATGAAGAGTATGGTTTATCCGGTGCCATTGCTTATCATGACGCCCATAAAGATGAATTAAGACAGCATATTTTGGGTGGTGAATCAGATTTCGGAGCCGGTGAAATTTATGCCTTGGGTACGCGAGTGGCTGAATCTGCCATGCCAACCATCGATATAATGATGACTTTATTAAAACCTTTGGGTATTGAGTTTGCCGGTAATAACGGCAGTTCTGGTGCTGATTTAATTCCAATGCGCCGTGCCGGTATGGCGGTGTTTGGTTTGAAACAAGATGGTACCGATTATTTTGATTACCACCACACCGCAAACGATACCCTGGATAAGGTTGACCCCAAAGCCCTGGCACAAAATGTCGCTGCCTGGATTGTGGTCACGGCTTTAGCTGCACAAGCAGACCATGATTTTGGTTTTGGCTTAACCGATAAGACTGAATAGATTATTCAGACTATCTTAGTGACAAAAAAAGCCCGCATTTCGCGGGTTTTTTATTTTGTAGGATATGACTTTTGACAGGCGCGGTTTAGCGCTGAATCGTTTACAATCACTTTTTATTGAAAAAGAGGTATTCCATGGATCAACAAATTCCAATTGCTAAAATTATTATTGGTGTGGTGTTTATTGCCATTATTTTATTGGCTTCACGTTTTTGGGTGAGTGTGCCGGCGGGGCATGTCTCTGTTGCCACCTTATTTGGTGAAGTGCAATCAGAAACTTACCCCGAAGGCTTAAACATTCCGGTTAATCCTTTATTTAAATTCCATGAATTTGATGTGCGAGAGAAAACCCATTCCGAATCGGCGCAAGTACCGTCACAAGATCAATTACAGACCACCATTGATGTATCAGTTCAATATCGGCTGAATGGTCAGATGGCGAATATGATTTTAAAGGAAACCGGGTCAATTGACAGCATGATTAAGGTTCAACTGATACCTAAGCTGCGTTCACTATTGCGTGAGCAGGGTAAATCCATTGCCCGGGCTGAGGATTTCTTTTTAGAAGAAACCCAGGAGCGATTACAGACAGATTTAACGTTTGGTTTATCCGAATATTTGGAACCTAAGGGCATACAAGTGTCAGCGGTTCTTATTCGCGACATTTCTTTGCCACCGTTTATCACTAAAGCCATTGAGTCCAAGAAAGAACGTGAACAAGAAGTGGAAAAACAAAAAGCTGAATTAGAACGTTATAAGACTGAGCAGCAACAATTGATTGCAGCGGCTGAAGCGCAACGCCAAGCGGCCGAAGAAGAAGCCACCAAACGTCGCTTATTGGCGGATGCCCAAGCCTATGAAATTGAAAAAATTAATACCGCGATTGGTAGTAACCCCAATTATGTCAAACTACAGGCTTTGGAAGCGCTGAAAAGCATCTCCAAAGATCCTGCCAGTAAAATTTATTTTATCGATAGCAATGCGGCGCAACCTTTGCCGTTAATGCACATGTCTGATGATAAATAAGCAACAAACAGACTTAGGTATGGAATCGTTACAGCCGGATTATTTACGGATTATTCGCTGGATTGGCCTGGTTGTTTGCCTGGTTGTTGTCACCATTCTAAGTGTTGTCTTTGGGGTCTTGTGGTCAATTCCCTGGTATTTTGCTACGGTGGGTTGGATTGTTGTTTTAGCGGTTTTGTTTCTGTTGTTAAATGCCTACCTTAAACATTGGTATCAAAAATACAGTTATCAGTTAGATGATGAGCGATTGGCCATTAATCGGGGTGTGTTTTGGCAACATCAAGTGGCGATACCAATTAGCCGGGTACAGCATGTGGATGTTAACAGCGGGCCCTTAGATCGTCGTTATGACTTAGCCAAATTAGTGGTTAATACCGCCGGCACCCATTATGCCCAAACCAGTCTGCCGGGACTGTCGGTGGAGCAGGCGCATGAATTGCGGGATCAATTACTGACAATGCAAGAGGGCGATACGGTTTGAGTCAGTCTGAATCAAAAAATACGGTTTCACAAAAACCTGAAACAGTTAAGTCTGGGCTTAAAAAGTCTGACTTAAAAACCAAAGGTTATCGTCTGGCACGGGTGTCGCCGATATTTCTGTTTATTGAGGCTGCGAAGAAAAGTATTTTTCCTTTGGTGGCGACTTATTTTGGCACCAGTGGTGGCTTACAAGATCGCATCTTTATTGGCATTGCGGTTTTTGCATCTTTATTTAGTATTGTTCAGTATTGGTTTTTTCATTACTGGTTAGAAGAAGATCGCTTGGTGGTTAAATCGGGTATTGTGTTTAAATCCCTGCGACAAGTGCCTTATGAACGGATTCAGAATATCACCAGCGAGCGAAATGTACTGCATAAATTACTGAATGTCACGACGTTACAATTAGAATCGGCTTCGGGGCAAACGCCTGAAGCACTGATTCGGGTTATTTCTACTGAACAGGCCGAATATATACATCGCTTTATTGCAGATAAAAGCAGTCATATTCAGCAACCTGATGGTGATGAAATCACCGATGAAACAGTGCTGTCAGATGAACAAAACGCTTTATTTTATATGTCGCCTCAACAAGTTCTGCGACGCGGTTTAATTAGTTTGAAGGCGTTATTGCCACTTGGTATTTTGTTCTCTTTCCTATTTCAAAATGTGGCTTTGCGTGAGCAAAGTATGGCTTTTTTAACGCAATTTATTGGTGGTTTTCATATGGAGATGTGGGGCTGGCAAACCTGGGCTTTGTATGGCAGTCTCTGGTTCATTGCCGGTGTCATTGTGTTGTTGATTATTTCCATCGCTTTTGCCTTTTTACAGTTTTATGATTTTACTTTAAACAAAAAAGGTGAGCGATTACACATCACAACCGGACTACTGACCAATCGTCAAGCGACGGTGCCGATTAAACGCATTCAATTGATTCGAATCAGCCAAAGTCCTTTGCACCGCTTATTTGGTCAGGTCACCATTAAAATGGAAACTGCCGGCGGTGTCACCGAAAATAATGCCATGAGCATGCATTGGCTGGCACCATTAATACCGAAAAGCCAAGTGGCGGATTTTTTGAGTCAGATTCAATCTGAAGTTGATTGGCAAGCCATCAACTGGCAACCGGTGGCAGCGAAAGGCAAAAGACGGATGTTTAAAAAGACATTGTTGGTGTTATTGCTTGCTATGGTGCCGGTTGCTTACTTTTTCAGTTGGAAAGCTTTGTTATTATTGCTGCTGATACCCTATTTATACTGGTACTCCGTTCGATACGTCAAAGCCGCGGCTTATACCCATAATAAACAGCTGCTGGGCACACGTCTGGGGGTTTTCTTTCATCACTTTCAGTTTGCCACTATTAATAAAATCCAGAATATTACCTGGCAACAATCACCCTTTGATCGACGTTATGGCATGGCGCGACTGATGGTGGATACCGCCGGTTCTAATCAGATGGCACAACCGGTGCGTTTGTTTTATGTCTATGATTCAGACATAAAACCAATTTACCAAACCTTAACCAAGCAGGTTGCGGACAGTCGATTTGTGTGGTGACAGCAAATCAGCTATTGGCCTAAAAAGGCAACTCTAAATCAGCACTGACATTTAACAGTTGCTCTCTGAACTGTTCTTGAATTCGTTCTAAAGCGGCTTCATTGTCAGCATCAAAACGAATCACTAAACATGGGGTGGTGTTAGAACAACGAACCAGGCCCCAGCCATCTTCAAAGTCAGCACGGATACCGTCAATGGTGGTGATCTTAGCGTCCTCAAACTTCACCCGTTTTTCAAATTCTTTCATGAACATATAATGTTCGCCTTCCGCCATTTCCACTTTAAGCTCAGGGGTGCTGACACCTTTGGGCAAAGTGTCGAATACCTCTTGAGGGGTGTCGGTTTCCTGGTCCAAAATCTCCAATAACCGAGCCGCTGCATAGATGCCGTCATCAAAACCGAACCAGCGCTCATTAAAGAAGAAGTGTCCACTCATTTCACCGGCCAATGCGGCTCCGGTTTCTTTGAGTTTGGCTTTCATAAAGGAGTGACCGGTTTTCCACATGATGGGCAGACCGCCATTTTTAACAATGGATTTGGGTAAATGTGCAGTACATTTAACGTCAAAAATAATGCTGGATCCTGGTTGTCGCGTTAATACATCTTTAGCAAACAGCATTAAAAGTCGGTCAGGATAAATTATCTCACCTGATTTTGTAACCACACCAAGCCGATCGCCATCACCATCAAAAGCAATCCCGATATCGGCATCAACCGATTTTAAGGTGGCTTTTAAATCTTCCAGGTTCTCCGGAATGCTTGGATCCGGGTGGTGATTGGGGAACTCGCCATCCACTTCACAGTGTAGTGGAATGACATTACAACCAATCTCTTCTAAGACATCAATGGCAATGGGGCCGGCGATACCGTTACCGCTATCGACCACCACTGTTGGCTCTTTTTCCAATTGGATTTCAGAGCTGATATAGTCAATATAATCATCTGCGATATCAAGTTCTTGCACATTGCCATCACCGGTGAGTAAGTCGCCCTCACATATCATGTCATAGAGATTGGTTATCAGTTTACCGGCCAGGGTTTCACCATCTAACATGATTTTTAAACCATTGTATTCAGGTGGATTATGGCTGCC
Source organism: Marinicella gelatinilytica (assembly GCF_026410405.1). Lineage (GTDB taxonomy): Bacteria > Pseudomonadota > Gammaproteobacteria > Xanthomonadales > Marinicellaceae > Marinicella > Marinicella gelatinilytica. The sequence goes on from NZ_JAPMLN010000022.1 coordinate 19,953, forward strand.
GGTGAGCATTACGCCTGAGCCGGTTTCAAGGTGATGGGTGGCGAAATATAAAACACCGGTGGGAACCGCACCAATATTAATCACATCACAACCACTGGCTTTAACGCCTTGAATTAACGCATTCAATAAATCCGGTCCCGATAAGCGACCATCACGCGCCACCACCAGAGATTGGCGGCCACGGTTTATATTCTCTGTGCCAATGGCTTGTCCAATTTGCATGACTGTGTCGCGAGTCAAGGTTTTATCAACAATGCCACGGATATCGTAGGCTTTAAAAATAGATGGATCGGGAAGTTTTTTGTGGGTCATTTGTTGTGGCTCATCTTGGTTTTCTGAAGTGTGTTTTTTGTCCTCGCTGACGGCACGCGGAACATAATGACTGGCTTTCTTTTTGTCTTGGCTTGCTGTTTTGGTCGCCATTGTTTGGATGCGTTGTCGCCGTTTTAAGAAAAAGGCCACCGTTAATAATACCCCGGCAAAAGTGGCAATGATGCTTCCTAATAGGGTTAGTTTAAACAAACCGGCAGCGGCTTGTGGGGTGGCATAGAGTACATAAAAATTTGATTCGGGAATTTTTATTTCATGTTCATTGGCGGCTTCTGAAGTGTTGCGGTTGCCCCATTGTTTTAACGTTACCGTGCTCCAACGGCCGGATTTTTGTACCAGCTTTACTTCACCTTTGTTAACTTGCACAGCGTCGTAATTCACTAATTTTTCGACCGGATAACTAATGACAACGTAAGCTTGTTCCGGTTGTTGAATCAAAACATAATTTAGGTATTGGTTCTTTTGGCCATATAAATGAATTTCAGGTAACAATTCTTGTTGTTGTTCACTGGTTTGTTTCAGCATATCCAAGGTGGCATAGTTAATACCGGGAAACTCAGGGTCAGGCATTATACCGTCGATGGGTTCAGTGACGCGAAGAACCCGTAGTGTATCAGGCACTTGTTCTTCAATAAGTCCAACAACATCCTGATTATTGGGATTATGTTTAACAATTTCCGCCGCTGTCTGATTAATGGTTTGTAGTTTGCCGGTGACATTATCGGCCACCGCTTGTGCGGTTTTGCTTAAACCCGAACTGACCTGTTGGCTGATGAGGTTTTGATAAGTTAAATAAGCAAAAAACAAGGTCAATAAAAGTGCCACCAGAGCCAAGCTTGTCCACAGCAATTCGTCTGCAGGTTTTAGATGAAGCAGGGATTTTAAGTCCAGAGAATTGGTTGGTTTTTCGCTACTTTCTTGCTTTGACTTTTTGTTAACCGGTTTATTGAGTTTAGCCAATAAGTTTTTGATGTCCATTTTTTAGCTGACTCCACTGTGGCCAAAGCCACCGTCACCGCGGTCACTATCGCTAAAGCCATCAACTTGATTAAATTGCGCTTGAATCACCGGCACAAAAACCAATTGGGCCATGCGATCGCCGCGCGCTAATGTCACCGGTTGTTGTGAGCGATTCCAACAAGATACGTATAATTGACCTTGGTAATCAGAATCGATTAAGCCCACTAAATTGCCCAAAACCAAGCCTTTTTTATGCCCCAATCCCGAGCGCGGTAAAATCATGGCAGTGATGTTAGGGTCTTTGATATGGATGGCTAACCCGGTCGCAATCAGTTCTGTTTGCCCGGCTGCCAATGTGAGATCTGACTCAATACAAGCACGCAAATCCAAACCTGCCGAACCTTTGGTGGCATATCGTGGCAAATCAAATTCCTGATGGAACTTTTTATCTAAAACTTGTAGGTCTATTTCTGTCATGGCAATTGTCGTTGTGTTACCCAAGATTATCACAATTTAAGGATTTTAATTGAGACTTGTACATTATTCCACGTCTTTAAAAAAAGAATCATAAATTAGTTATTCTATACGATAAAAGACACTGAATACGCCGATATGGAGCAGGCTTCTTTAACAAAGTGACAATTTTTAAACGCTTTTAAATATATTTTATGTCATTGTTTTATGGAAGATATAGACTTCTGGGTCATCACAGCTTACATGGTTATCGGAAAACGTCCATAGCAATGTGAAAAATTAGTGGTGACAATAGACATTTAAATTATTGTTGAGGAGTTTGTAGTGGCATGATGATAAAAGAATTAGCCAGCAAAGACCGCCCACGAGAAAAATTGATTGCCACCGGTGCCGCTAACTTAAGTGATGCGGAGTTATTGGCGATATTTTTGCGTACCGGTATTGCCGGCACCGATGTCATGACCCTTGCTTTACAAATGATTAATCAATTTGGCAGTATAAAAGGTATTTTAGATGCCTCATTGGCGGATTTTAAACAAGTCAAAGGCTTAGGCATGGCCAAATATGCTCAATTACAAGCCGCCGGAGAGTTGGTTAAACGTGCCATTAATGAACAATGGCATGAAAGTCACAGCTTTACCGACCCGGCCCATGTGAATGACTATTTACTGAATAATTTTGAAGCATGTGAGCATGAACGATTTGCTTGTTTGTTGTTGAATAGTAAACACCGTTTATTGCGTTTTGATTATTTATTCAATGGCGGTATTAACAGCGCTCAGGTTTATCCCAGAGTGGTGGCCCAACATTGTTTAAAATACAATGCCGCCGCCATTATTTTTGCTCATAATCACCCTTCGGGTGACGTACAACCTTCTCAGGCGGACCGAGATTTAACAGTGCGATTGGTGAAAACCTTACAGCTGATAGATGTTAAGGTTCTGGATCATTTTATTATTGGCCGACAACAGACTTTTTCTATGGCCAGCCATCAAATGATATAAATTAGCCGGTTTTTTTGGTAAGCTAAGGACTTTAATACACTAAACCCACACGTGTTCTTTAAGCGTTTAAATCCGATTGACCGAGCTGAAAAATTAATCGAAAAAGGCAAATATAAAAAAGCCTTAAAACTATTGGCAAAAACCTTTGTTAAATACCCCAATAGTTTAGACTTGGCCAGGTTGCGATTTGAGTACGGTAAATACATTCCCTTTGATGAATTGCATCATGAAGCGGCCGTGGATTATTTTAATTTACAAATGCGCTTTGACGTGTCCGGCGAAAAAATTCACAGTGATTTTGTCAAATACATGACCACCACTCAGGGACGTATTAATTTAGATGATGAAACCTTGTCTAAGTTGGGCGTGGTGTTTGCCACCCATGGCTTTGAAAATAACGCCATCTACATTATAAATAGCATGATGCGCAAAGAAACGCGCATCGAGTCATTTGTTGATGCTTTGGTGGCTATTATTAATTATTTGGATGAAAAAGGTGTTCCTAAAAAGATCCAGAGTTACAAAAATTACCTGAAATGGCATTATCCGGAACATGAAATGACCAAATATATTTTAGGTAAATCTCGCTGATTATATGGCGTTGATGTTTCATTCCAGATAATTACTTATTATGGCTTTGTAAGTACAGTAGTTGCCCGTTATCATCTTTGCATTGCGAGAATTTTTTAACTTGTCTGCGAATGCCTTCAGCATCTAAACCGGCTTCCTCAATAACTTCTTCGCGACTACCGTGTTCCTGGAAATAATCTGGTAAACCTAAATTCAGTACCGGTATTTGAATATTTAAGGCATGTAATACTTCGTTGACAGCACTGCCGGCGCCACCGGCAACAACATTATCTTCAACCGTTACAATAAGCGCATGGCTATTGGCAATTTGTTTAATCATGGTTTTATCCAAAGGTTTCACAAAACGCATATCAACCACCGTGGCATCGAATTTTTCAGCGGCCAATAAAACCTGATCTAATAACGCACCAAAGGACAAAAAGGCAATCTGCTGGTTGCCTTTGCGGATGCGCTCAGCACGCCCAATCGGTAAAGCCGTCATTTCACTGTCTATGGCGACACCTGGTCCGGTACCACGCGGATAACGAACTGCGGCCGGGCCTTTATGGTCATATCCGGTGTACAGCATCTGACGACATTGGTTTTCATTGGCCGGTGCCATAATCACCATATTGGGTACACATCTTAAAAAGCTTAAATCCATATTGCCGGCGTGGGTGGCGCCGTCAGGGCCGACGATACCGGCGCGATCGATGGCAAATAACACATCCAATTCCTGAATGGCGACATCATGTATGAGTTGGTCGTAGGCACGTTGTAAAAATGAGGAATAAATCGCCACCACCGGTTTAATGCCCTCACAGGCCATACCGGCCGCTAAGGTCACTGCATGTTGCTCAGCGATGCCGACATCAAAATACCGTTTGGGGAAGAGTTTTGAAAATTCCACTAAGCCTGAACCCTCCCGCATGGCCGGGGTAATGGCTGCTAAATGATTATCATGACGCGCCATATCACAGAGCCATTGGCCAAAAATTTCGGTGTAGCTGGGTTTGCTGGGTTTGGCTTTGGGCTTCATGCCCACTGCCGGATCAAACGGGCTGACCGCATGGTATTTTATCGGGTCTTCTTCAGCCGGTTTGTAGCCTTTACCTTTTTTGGTGATGATGTGTAGCAATTTTGGGCCTTTAATGTCCTTGGCCACTTTTAACGTATTCACCAATTGTTCCGTGTCATGGCCATCAATGGGGCCTAAATGATGGAAGCCGAGTTCTTCGAACAAAGTATTGGGCACAAACATACCTTTGGTGTGAATTTCCCAGCGCGATAAAAACCGCCACAACCATGAATTACGTCGCATCATACGTTTGGATTGCTCCCGCATGCGGTTATAAGTGCGACCACTGACAATTTTAATCAGCATCTTGGTCAATGCCCCGACATTCGGTGAAATCGACATCTCATTTTCATTGAGAATCACCAAAATATCGTTATCCACTTCACCGCCGTGGTTCAAGGCTTCATACGCCATACCGGCTGTCATGGCGCCATCTCCGATGACCGCCACGCATTGGCGCGATTCACCTTTAATTTGACTGGCCAAAGCCATGCCCAAAGCCGCACCGATGGAAGTGGATGAGTGGCCGACACCAAAAGTATCGTATTCACTCTCGCAGCGTTTAGGAAACGGCGCCAGACCATCTTTTTGTTTAATGGAGGTAATGCGGTCTTTACGACCAGTCAGGATTTTATGTGGATAAGCTTGATGACCCACATCCCAGACAATGCGATCATCGGGCGTATTAAACACATAATGTAAAGCCACGGTTAATTCTACTGTACCTAAGCCCGAGCCAAAATGCCCACCACATTGAGCGATGTGATTAATCAAATAGGCACGCAATTCATCCGCTACTTGCGGTAAGTCATGTTCATCAACCTGCCTTAAATCGGCCGGAATCGTAATCTTATCTAACAGCGGATAATTGTTCTTCATGGTTTATTAACTCGTTTAATTACTTTTATGCTTCTGACCTTGGGTTTGTTTACCCTGGTTGGCCACCGCGTCCATGGCTGCTTTCAATTCATCGGGATCGCCTAAAAATTCACTTTTAATGGGCTGTAAATTATCATCTAATTCATAAACCAAAGGCACGCCGGTGGGAATATTGAGTTTCAAAATAGCTTCATCTGAGACTTTGTCCAAATATTTAACAATGGCCCGCAAAGAATTACCATGTGCCGCAATAATTAAGCGTTTACCTTGTTTTAATTCCGGCTCAATCACCTGCTGCCAATAAGGCATCACACGATCAACGGTATCCGCCAGACATTCGCCCAAAGGAATTTGTTCTTTGCTTAACGATGCGTAGCGCCGGTCACCGGCAATATTGCGTTCGTCATCCCAATCCAGTTTCGGCGGAGGTGTGGCATAACTCCGACGCCAAATATGTACCTGTTCATCCCCGTATTTAGCCGCAGTCTCAGCCTTATTCAATCCTTGTAAAGCACCATAATGCCGCTCGTTAAGACGCCAACTGCGCGTTACCGGCACCCAAAGCTGATCGAGTTCAGACATGGTGATGTGCAAAGTTTTGATGGCCCGTTTAAGCACCGAGGTATAAGCCTGATCAAACTCAAAACCCTCTGCAGCCAACAGTTCGCCGGCTTGTTTAGCCTGCGCTCGGCCGGTGTCCGTTAAATCCACATCCTTCCAGCCGGTGAATTTATTGGCTAAATTCCACTCACTTTCCCCATGCCGCAACAACACCAATTTAATCATATCTTTAATCTGGAATAAAAACGCTTCATTATATCATAAGCAGTATTTTTGCCTTGTTAAATACGCCTAATAAGGTGCCCGATATGCTCTTATAAAAAATAATTGAGTTGACAGTTCATAAATTATTAATTACACCCGTGGTGCATTTGGAGCGATAAATGGTAAATAAACATGATTTAATAACCAAAAAGACGACTCGTCATTCCGACTAAGCGAAGCGAATGGAGGAATCTTCTCAATTTAGTCAGAATTTTAAACTTTGGGAGATATCTCCACTCGCTTCGCTCGGTCGATATGACAACATTTGTTTTGGTTTCTTCCAAATGCACCACGGGTTAATTACATGTTTGTTAATATGATTTTGTTGCAATGACTTTAAAAGTGGTTTAGCTAATGAAAAAAGGGTGTTTAATTATCATTCTGATGCTTTTTGTTGAATGCATACATGCAAAGGATAGAGAGGTGAATTTAATCAATATTGTGAGTGGGTTTTATATTGGAAAGTTTGGCTGGGCTTACTCTAAAATTAATATGACTGATGATCAGGAGCATAAAAATATTGGCTGTTATAAAAAAATAAATAACTTTGAAATTGAAAATTGGACTGTTGAGTTTGGGGCGCCATGTGAACGTTTTGAACAAATACAATTGTGGTTTTTTAAAGATGATTCGAAGGTGTATAATATTTATCGTCAGAACATAACACAATTAAAAAAGATGATTGACTATATGTATAGTCAATCACCTCAGTTTGATTTACAAGTTGTCTTAATTGATCAGGAGTCAACGTTTGTAAAAAGCTATCATCATTTAGTACATGATTCTATACCTCTTAATACTTTTGGTCTAGTTCACAGTGAGAATTTTACGGACACCGAAATTGATAAAATAAACGTAAGCGCCAAGCGAACCCCATTCTACTATTTTTCTGATGTCTGATGCACACTGTGTGTTTTTAACACAGTGAATTACATGAGCAAAACTTACCGAAGCAAAGAACAATGGATTGAGCTTATTCAAGCCCATAA
>NZ_JAPMLN010000023.1 GCF_026410405.1 Marinicella gelatinilytica
TGTAAATCTGATATCGTTCTGTTTCGGTTAACTGTTTATAGCTCATATTGCATTTTCCTTTTGGTGAGAAAAATCAGTAACTATACCAGTTAACCGACCTCCTCAGGAAATTGCACTTATTATCCGAATTGAGGATATATTAAAAGTGCTTTCTGACTTAGAAATAAAAAACCTACCAAATTCGTATAAAAGAATAAAAAATAAGCTAATAGAGATATCGAAGTCGATTTAAAAAATAAAGGGGTAAGTACCCCTTTACAATAAAAAACTAGTTAAAAATAACTAAAGAAAACTAAAGAAAACTAAAGAAATATAAAAGAGGTCAAACCCCTTTAAAGATAATGTATTTGGTTCTTGATAGTTTGTAACATTTTTTAAACAATATAGAATACATTTCAACATAACTAAATTTGAATTATATCCACATGAAAACTATTACAATTGTGCTTATAAAATAAAGGGGTCAGTACTCTTTAAGCAGAATAAGAATAAAGTAATTACATAATATGGGACAGGCATTTAAATGGAAATCTAAAGGGCAGAATTTTATTGATTTTCAGACTAAATATTTAGAAGCTTTGGTGATTTAGTCAGGTAGGATAGGCTCCGCCCATCTCAATATTTAGTTTAAATATTACCATTAATATTTGATGGGCAGAGCCCATCCTACGATAATTTTAATTAATCAATGGATATACAAAAAAGAAAAGATGATTTGATTCAGTTTTATACTATCCTTAATGATTTAAAGGAGTCGCAAGGTCTATATCAGCTTTTTGATTCAAATGGATTTATGGATTGGCCACAAAGAGGTGTTTATTTCTTTTTTGAGAATGGTGAACTTAGAGGTGACTCAGGTGGTGGAAGTAGAGTGACACGTATCGGTACACATGCTTTAAAAGCAGGCTCCAAATCCACGTTATGGAAGAGATTGTCTCAGCATAAAGGTGTAGCAAAAACAAATGGCGGTAATCACCGAGGATCTATTTTCAGGCTTTTGATAGGCGATGCACTTATCCACAAAGAGCAACTTAATTTTCCAACCTGGTCAATAGGGAGTTCAGGTACAAAAGAAATAAGAGATTCAGAAATCGAACTTGAAAGAAAGGTTACTAATTATATTGGGCAAATGCCTTTTGTTTGTCTTCCGGTTAATGATAAAGCAGGCCCAACGAGTCTAAGAGATTACTTTGAAAGAAATGCCATTGCTTTGATTAGTAATTATGGGAAAACTCCTTTGGATACTCCGTCTAATGCTTGGCTCGGACTTAATTCAAGCAGAGAAAAGGTTTTTAATTCAGGTTTATGGAATCAAATTCACGTTGATAAAAAATACGATAATGATTTTATATCTGTTTTTGGAAATTATGTAGAACAATTCAGGACATAAAAAACATGAAAAAAATCGTTATACAATGTGCTGGCACCAAGAACCCATGTGGTTCATTTGTTGATAAAGTAGGTAAATTAGTTAAATTTGTTGCCCAGCCTGAGCTATGTCAATCTAATGAAAAGTTTAATTTTCAAAAGCCTGATGGTTTAGATTCGGATGGTATTTCATGGAGAGATAAGTTGATCACTTACAACAAAACTCAATATAAAGAAAACCCTTTGAAGTTTTTAAAAGCTTATGAATTATACAAACCAGCTGCTTATAAAGGCCTTGTTGATAAATTTGGCATTGAAAATGTTTATATCTTATCTGCTGGTTGGGGGCTTGTTAATGCTGACTACCTGTTACCTGATTACGACATAACTTTTTCAAGTACTAAAAAAAAGGATAAGTACAAAAAAAGGAAAGTATTAGATTATTTTAATGACTTCAATTTTATTGATAGCAATAATAATGACGAAATAATATTTTTAGGTGGCAAAAGCTATCAGCGTTTATTTGTTAAGTTAACTAATCATCTTTCAAGTAAAAAAGTTATAGTATATAACTCAGATAAAATGCCAAATTTTGACCAAATAAAATCAGAAAAATTTACAAAGTTAGGCAAAAGTGGAAAAAGATTGAATATGAATTGGCAGTACGAATGCGCAAAAGAAATTATTAATGAAAAATTTAAAATATAATAGTTAGTTAATGGATAAAGGGGGTCAGTACTCATTAAAGTTTTTTAAACCTAACAAAATTTGCGAGAGGCACATCATCAGATGATTTAAGCGGTTTATTTGATTGATATTCCGGCCATATTGGACGGTAATTATTGTTGATTTGGTTAATTTTTATAAAAAATGCTAACTAAAGGGGTCAGTACCCTTTAAGATCAAAAAAGCTAAGGCTTATTGGAAAGATCATAAGCGGAGAAAAAAATGACACGTAATGTAAGACAAACACACAATGAAATACTGAAAGATCCAGAGGTTGCTGCTGAATATTTGAGCGAAGCTTTGGAGGATGGTACACCAAGTATTGTGCTTATGGCGCTTAGAAACATCGCTGAAGCTCAGGAAGGTGGTATTGCCGGATTGGCAGCACGATCAAATCTTGGCCGTGAAAGCATGTACAAAATGCTTTCAGAATCCGGGAACCCTAAACTATCGAGTTTCACCCAGGTCATCAGTGGTCTTGGATTGCATCTAAAAGTTGAAGTACCAACCACAACAAACACCAAACCAGCCTGAAAAATCAAGCCAAAAAAGAATAAAAGGGTCAGTACCTTTTAAACTATTAGTGTTTAAAATTTAATGAAAATAACTTAGTCAAATCCAATTTTATGATAAAAATCCACTGCACCAAAAAACTTTTCGAGGCTTTAAAACTCGATGAAAAAGGAATGGTACGACCTACCGGGGCGAAACCCTCATCAGTTGTTGGGCATGTTCCTGAAGAGGGCATAACGCCTTTAAATCATTGGCATGGTCATTATTTCACCATTCAGCGCAGTCCATGTTTGTTTCTATTGCATGATGCAACGCGGTTTCCTTTGTTTATTCCGAATATTAAGAAAGCTGACTTAAGTAATTTGGATTATTTTTTTCAGGATGCCTTAATGAACACCGTCTTAAAGCTGTGGTTTGACGATGAGATAATGGACAAAGTGCATGGGTTAATTCATCGTTTGCAGTTCGATACTGACATCAATCGTTCGGTTCAGGGATCAATGAATCAAATGATACAGGAGTTGAAATGGCATTTACATGGCGTTGAGGTTAGGGATTTATTGGGCTACCGTCAGAATGTGTGGTTTTCTGAAAGGCCGTGTAGTGTGAAGGGTCGAAAAGAGGCTATCTTTCCGCAACGGGCTTTTATGGAGTTGGTTAAGTAGAATGAGTGTCGCACACAATATTCAATTTAAAGGGTTCAGTAGTTATTGATGGGCAGAGCCCATCCTACGATACTCGGTTTAAATTGCTTTCAATCATCAAGCATAATGTCTCAAGTCCCGGGACGTGGGACAAGGCATTTTTATAAGGGAAATTATTGGGTAAATCAGTTATTATTGAATGATTGAGTAAAAACTATCAGGTATGGCAACAAAAAAAGAAAAGGATTTTAAGGTTAAAAATAGAGAACCGACGCGTACACAGAAGTGAAGAGGCGCCGGTCATATTGGATATAATAATTTGATTTGTTTGTCCTAAAGTCAAAGGCTCATTAACTACCTAACAAATTAAATTGAAACAGAATACTTGAATTGAGAACCAAGCAAAAAAAAGACGGCCCCTGTTATGTCGATAATCTTCAAACTCTCGCCAACCGATGGATGGGAACATTTGAAGCACATAAGAGGACTTACCCGTCTATTGCAATGATGGCGCCACGAAATAATGTTTTCAAGTTTTTGGCATTGTTGAAGATGTTTATGTATTTTGATTTGTCAGAAAAAAACTATACATTTTCTGACAGAATGTAGTGCTATTAAGAAATGCAAACAACTTAATACAAAGTAATAAGTAGAGTTTATGGAGACGGTAGGGGTTGGGCGTTTTCAAAAAATGATTTTGTAGATTTAGAAATGCTGCCATAGACCAAGCGCTAAGCCGATTGGTTAAATAGCAGTGAATACGTCGTGTCATTCGAGGTTTGTATGATTATCCTAAATATAGCAAACCACTATTTAATAAATTGCACAAAAAGTGAAATAAGACTGGCTCCTATTTTAAAAAACGACCAAAATCTAAAATAAGGGTGGCTTGTATTTAAGTAAAAGGCTAAAATCTAAAATAGGATAAAGTTTTGGTTAAAATTTATGAAACAATTTAAAGCGGGACATTGGATTAAACAAAAGGATTATAAAAGCTTTCAACCTGAATTAATTAATCGTCAATGGCTGATTGATGACATGGAGGTTCAAAAACTGTTATCTCAGGCAGACCGTCAAATAGGGCGATTGGACATGTTTTCTGAACATGCACCTAATGTTGATATGTTTATCAGCATGCACGTCCTGAAGGAAGCCACCCAAAGCAGCAAAATAGAGGGCACACAAACGAATATTGAGGACGCTTTGTTATCTCGTGAGGATGTGGATATTGAAAAGCGTGATGATTGGGAGGAGGTCAATAATTATATTCTGGCAATGACGCATGCCATTGAGTCTTTAGAAAACGTTCCTTTTTCCACCCGCTTGATTAAACAAACCCATGAAACTTTGTTACAAGGCGTCAGAGGTAAGCATAAATTACCGGGTGAGTTCAGGCGGTCACAAAATTGGATTGGTGGGGCGACTTTAAATGATGCAACCTTTGTACCACCGGTGAGCTCGTCCATCAGCGAATTAATGGGTGATCTGGAAAATTTTGTGCATTCTGATGCACATTATTTACCGGATTTATTAAAAGTTGCCATCATGCATTATCAGTTCGAAACCATTCATCCTTTCTTAGATGGTAATGGTCGCGTCGGACGATTGTTGATTACATTGTATCTGGTTGAAAAAGGTATCTTGAAACAGCCTGTTTTGTATCTGTCTGATTTTTTTGAGCGTTATCGTGATTTATACTATGACAACTTAATGCGTGTCAGAATACATGATGACATCAAACAATGGTTTAAATTTTTCCTTACCGGCGTTATTGAGACTGCAAAAAAAGGTGTTGATACATTTGATAGAATTCTATTGCTAAAAGCCCGAATTGAAAATGAAGTTAATGAAAAAAGTAAACGAAGTGGCCAAATAATGAAAGTATTAGATTCATTGTATAAAAAGCCACTCATTAATGCGCAAACCATCGGTGACCTGGTTAATGTATCTATGGTAACAGCTTATAAAATTGTGGAAGAAATGGAGCAGCGAGGCATACTAAAAGAAATAACCGGTGAAAAAAGAGGCAAAATTTATTTGTTTATCGAATATATTCGACTGTTTAAAGGTAAATAAGCTTGACCACCCAATCCGAACAAGTCCTCGAAGATAAGCTGATTAAACAACTGGTTGGTCTTGGTTACGCGCGTGTTGCTGTGACCGATGATAAGGCGCTGGTGGCTAATTTTAAGGTTCAACTGGAACGTCTGAACGATGTCAGTTTAAGCGACCATGCATTCAGGCAAATCCTCAATAACATTAATAAAGGCAGTGTCTTTAACCGCGCTAAAATTCTGCGTGACCGGGTGACCTATGTGGATGGTGAGGGTGAAACGCGGACGGTGCAGTTACTGGATGGGATTCACCTGGAGCGCAATGTCTGTCAGGTAACCCAACAGGTGCGGATGGCGGGTCGCTATCAGAACCGCTATGATGTGACGATTTTGGTGAATGGCTTACCACTGGTGCAGATTGAGTTAAAGCGTCGTGGCCTGGAACTGAAGGAGGCGTTTAATCAGATCAATCGCTATGAGAAACATTCTTACTGGTCAGGGCATGGTCTGTTTCAGTTTGTGCAGTTGTTTGTGATTAGTAATGGCGTGAATACCAAGTATTTCGCTAATAATGCCATTCCGTCACGGTCGTATAAGCAGACCTTTTACTGGAGCAGTGAGGATAACCGGCCGATCACGGATTTAACGGCTTTTGCAACGGCTTTTTTAAATCCTGTGCATCTGGCGAAAATGATTACGCAGTATATTGTCCTGAATGAAACCGAGAAGATGCTGATGGTGCTCAGGCCATATCAGTATTACGCCACTGAGGCGATAGTTGAGCGGGTGAAAACTTCCAACCATTACGGTTATATCTGGCACACCACCGGTTCGGGTAAAACCCTGACATCATTTAAAACCGCGCAATTACTCACTAAGATTCCGGCGGTGCATAAAGTGGTGTTTGTGGTGGATCGCAAGGACCTGGATTATCAAACCAGTAAGGAGTTTAATAATTTTTCGAAAGGCAGTATTGATGCCACTGAAAATACCGGCACCCTGGTGCAGCAGCTGGCCGATGACACCGGTCTTATCGTCACCACCATTCAAAAACTCAATAATGCTATTTCTAAAACTAAATTTTTAAACAAGCTGGCGCATTTACAAGATAAGAAAGTGGTGTTTATTTTCGATGAATGCCACCGCAGTCAGTTCGGTGATACCCATGGTCGGATTAAAGATTTCTTTCAGGCCTGTCAGATGTTTGGTTTTACCGGCACGCCAATCTTCGCTGAAAACGCCATTAAAAACGACCTCGGTAAACGCACCACCGCCATGCTATTCGGCGACTGCCTGCATAAATATGTGATTACCGATGCCATCCGTGATGGTAATGTTTTAAAGTTCTCCATTGAGTACATTAATACTTTTAAACAAAAGCAGAATGTCGATGACATTAAAGCTAATGATATTAAAGTTGAAGATATCAATGAAGAAGAGGTCTTTAATGCCCCTGAACGCCTGAACTTAGTCACCGATTACATCATTCAGAACCACGCCAGGAAAACCCATAATAATTCCTTCACGGCGGTATTCTGCGTCTCAAGCATTGAAACCCTGATTCAGTATTTTCAGCTGTTCCTCGATAAGAAAGCCAACGGCGAGCATAATTTAAAGCTGGCCACCATTTTTTCCTATCAGGCCAATGAAGAAGATCAGGGCGCCCAAGGTTTAGGCGCCACCGATGTTGACTATCAGGTGTTACAAGCGGCCGAGCAGGGCGGGGCTTATTTAAGCCACAGCCGTGATCATCTGGAACATTTTATTGGCGAATACAACCAACAATTCAGTACCAATTTCACCACCAAAGATTCCAAATCGTTTTATAATTACTACACCGATATCGCCAAGCGGGTCAAAGCCAAACAAATCGATATTCTACTAGTGGTGAATATGTTCCTCACCGGTTTCGACAGTAAGCCCTTAAATACCCTGTACGTGGATAAAAACCTTAAATTCCACGGCCTCATTCAAGCCTTTTCCAGAACCAACCGAATTTACAATGAGCTGAAATCACAGGGCAATATTGTCTGCTTTCGTAACCTCAAAGGCGCCACCGATGATGCCATCCGCTTATTCTCCAGCTTGGATAATAAAGATGACATCATTATTCCTCCCTATGAAGATTATCTGGAGAAATTCGGCCTCGCTTACACGCTGTTATTAAGCTTAGCGCCGACAGTGGATAGCGTTAATGACTTACAAACGGAAGAAGATGAATTCGCCTTCGTGAAAGCCTTTCGGGCGCTGATGCGCATTAAAAACGTGCTCACCAGCTTCACCGACTTTAGCTTCGATGACTTGGACATGGATGCCCAGGAATTTGAAGATTACAAAAGCAAATACCTGGATTTATACGATAAAGTCCACCGCCACAGCGAAAAAGAAAAGGTCTCGATTCTCGATGATCTTGATTTTGAACTGGAACTGATTCATCGCGATGAAATTAACGTGGTCTATATCGTTAATTTACTGAAAGACCTGAAAGATGTGCCGGAAGCGGAACAGAAAAAACAAAAAGACCACATCATGAACGCCATGATGAGCGAAGTCGAACTGCGCAGTAAACGCGAACTGATCGAAAAATTCATCAATAAACACCTGCCATTAATCGCCGACGCCGAATCAGTCCCCGATGAATTCGACGCCTTCTGGGAAACCGAAAAACAACGCGCCATTAAACTATTCTCAGAAACCGAACAACTCGATCCCGAGAAACTCGAATCCGTCATCGGCGACTTCCTATACACCAACCGCGAACCCATGCGCGAAGACGTCATCAACATGATGAAAACCCGCCCCAAACTCAAAGAACGCGCCACCACCGCCGAACGCCTGATCCAAAAAGTCACACATTATGTGGATACTTTTGTGAGTGGGATGGGTGGGTGATTTTCTATAAAATGTAGGATGGGCTCCGCCCATCACTTGATTATGGTAGTTTGCCAAAATTGGGCGGTTTGATGGGCAGAGCCCATCCTACAAAATAAATAAGGCACTGTGATAAAATCTATACATGCCAAATTTTAGAAGAATTTTTATTGAAAACAGCTGTGTATTTATCACGGTGGCTATCAATAACCGAAAACGGAAAATCTTGATAGATTATATGGCTGAATTTAAGTTGGCCTTAAAAATGGTTAAAACCCAAATTCAATTTGAGCTTCATGCCATTGCGGTCATGCCGGAGCATTTTCACATGATTATAAAACCCCAACACATAAGCGATTATCCGAAAATAGTTTCTCTGATAAAAATAAATTTCACAAAAAGTTTGCCCCGTGATTTAAGAGCGTTACTATCAACCGAGGTTTCAAAGAGTAAAACCAAGAAAAAGGAAAGTGGTGTATGGCAAAGGCGGTTTTATGAACACACCATTCGTGATGAGTCAGAATTAAATCATTTAACTGACTATATTCACTATAATCCGGTCAAACATGGATTAGTTGACAAACCCAGTGAATGGCCGTATTTATCATTTAAACGGTTTGTGGAGAATGGGTATTATGATATTAATTGGTGTGATTTTACTGAGCTGAAGGATTATTATTAGGTTTTGATGGGCGGAGCCCATCCTACTAAATCCTGAGTTATGTTTTTTTTAAGAAATGATTCAATAATGAGACAAACATTTGATTTTAAATAAGACAAAACCATGAATCTAAATTACATAAAAATAATGGGCTTTTTTGTCTTAATCGTGGCTTCGCTGCTATTGGTTTCATGTGGCAGTAATCAGCTTGAGTGTACTAACTCAAGGGGATTTAAGGATGGCTTGTTTCAGCAAACATGGTTTTCCAAGCCGGAGAGAAAAGCAGAGTATATTGGTGCTGTTTTTGGCGATAAGACCGGCGAAATTCGTTTGTCTGATAAAAGACTAACAGGAGATTATTGTATTGAAGACAAAACCATATTCTTTAAACAAAACGGTGTGCTTAATGGCTTACTGATTATTGAGATTTTAAGCATTGAAGAGGAGACCATGGTTTGGCAAATGGAAGATGGTACACAACTCAAGTATTACAACCCTTATCCGGATTTAAGTAAGGAAATTGACTTAGAGCCCAGGAAAACTCAGTAAACTTTCGAAAATAAGAAAATCCAGCGACACACTACTAAGAAGCCATTGCTTCGATTAATTCGTAAATCCTGCAAATAAACAATTTTTAAACTTGAAAAGTCCCAGAAAGGGACTTATAGTGCCCATATTGGGTCTGATATGAAAATGAATCAATTAACGATGGGTGAAGCTTTATTTACCAAAACACAGCAGAAGGTTTTGGGGTTGTTGTATGGACAAACCGAAAAAAGTTTTTATTTAAACGAGATCGTCAAGTTGGCCGATATGGGGAAAGGAACAGTCCGTCGTGAATTAGATAAGCTTTCGGCTTCTGGTTTATTGACTGTCCGTAAACAGGGTAATCAGATGCATTATCAGGCCAATTCTGATAATCCAATTTTTCATGAATTACAAGGCATTGTTAAAAAAACTTTTGGCGTAGTAGGAAATATTGAGTCGGCGTTACAAGATATTTTACCTGATGTTACGTATGCTTTTATTTATGGATCTGTCGCCAAAGGCAGTGAACATGCTGGTAGCGATATTGACCTGATGGTTATTGCTGAAGATTTAAGCTATACACTGTTAATGGAAACTTTAGCTGATGCCGAACAACAATTGGGGCGGCCTATCAACCCCACCATTTATAGTCCCAATGAATTTCAAAAGCGGATTAAAAACAATCAAAACTTTATCACGCGCGTGCTATCTCAAGATATTCTATGGATAAAGGGCGAGGAACAGTTTAAACAGAATTTTGCTGCTTAAGATTTATGGATATAAAGGAATGTCTTTGGGTCTTCATTCAAATTTGTTCCAGACTAATTTGAAAGCGACCACGGCAGACATAGCATTTGACCTCGCGCTCTTCGCCTCTGATTCGCTTCTCGCTCACCAACCGGCTCGGCGGGTCAAGCTGCTCAGCAGCTTTCCTTAGATAATTTAGTCAAAACCGGCCATCTACATATAGAACCTTTTAATCTGACTGAATTTCAAGGAATGATTAAAGCCGCAAACAATAAATTACAGGATGCCAAACTGGATGGTTTATCCATGGATAGCCAGTTTTTACTGTCTTACGGCGCTGCTCACACCTTTTCGCTGGCAGCTTTGCGCTGGCATGGTTATCGTTCCGATAGCCGTTATCTGGTATTTCAGTGTTTACAACATACGGTTGGTTTTTCAAATGCGCAATGGCGTGTTTTGGATAAGTGTCATAAAAAAAGGAATCTGGCTGAGTATGAGGGTCTTTTGGATATTGATAAAACGCTCTTAAAAGAACTTTTGACATTAACTCAGGAGCTTTACGATAAGGTCAGTCAATTAAAAAACAATGCTAATTAGGACGGTTAAACTAATCACTGCAAAAAGTTCGGTGATTAGCCGGGTTATTCACCGTACTAACTTGTTTTAAAAACCTCTTATCTTTAAAAAGTTTCCAATTATCTGAGTAAAAACATGGTGGATTTAATTTTTCGTTGATAGTTTCGATTGTTCTGGTCGAAGTTGGCTACAATAGATGATTGTTAAATTGAAGGTGCTGTCTTGGAAAACAGTATACTGACGGATGTTTTATTGCCGTTGTCGTTGTTTATTATTATGCTTGGCATGGGCATGTCTTTGGTAATCGATGATTTTAAAAACGTAGTGCTGTTTCCTAAAGCGGTGATATTGGGCTTAGTGGGACAGATTATTGTATTGCCGCTGATTGCTTTTACCTTAGTGAAATTATTTAATGCACCGCCGATGATTGCTGTCGGTGTGATGCTGATTGCAGCCTGTCCGGGTGGCAGCACGTCGAATTTAATCAGTCATTTGGCCAAAGGCGATACCGCATTATCCATCAGTCTAACGGCCATCAGTAGTTTAATAACGGTTATTTCCATTCCATTTCTAGTCGGACTGAGCATGGTGTACTTTTTGGCGGCGGATCAAGACATTCAATTGCCGGTCGGGAAGACCATCATTACCTTGATCGTTATCACCTTGATACCGGTTAGTCTGGGTATGCTGGTGCGCAAAAAGTATCCGGGCTTTGCCGATAAGCAAGAAACTAAAGTTAATGTGTTTTCTGCGGCATTTTTAGCTTTTTTGGTGATGGCGATTATATTTCAACAAACCGAAGTGGTTAAAACGGGCTTTGCAACCACCGGCTTGGTGGTCCTCAGTTTGAATGTATTCGCGATGATTTCAGGTTTTATCATCGCCATAATCTTTCAGCTCAATGCTCGACAAAGTACCACCATTAGTATTGAGGTTGGTATTCAAAATGGTACGTTGGCAATTTTAGTCGCCACCACAATTCTGCACCAGCCGGCGATTGCCATTCCGGCCGCCATTTATTCATTGACTATGTTTATCACCGGTACTTTGTTGATCGCTTGGCGTAGGTATCAAGCTAATTAAAAAGCTTGAGACAAGGTGTATCTTGTCTCTACAATTGCCCTGCATTCATTTCATTAAGATTTTATAAAGATTCATTGCTGTGGTATGCTAATCATTGATTGTCAGGTTTGCTGAAGGCCTTGTTGTCAGGGATGTTCAACGGCTTTCAGTGATTAATTAAACTCACTTCAACGGATCAAATAATTATGAAAAATAGTCTAATCACAGTACTTTTCGCAACCATACTTATGGCTTGCAATGGCGGTAACTCTTCTGCCAATAAAACGTCGGTGCAGACCGAGACAAATGCAGCGGTCGAGGCTGAAGCATCTTCTGAAAGCAAAACATCTGCGGAGACTTTGCCACCGGTTGAAACCAGAGATGCCAATACTGATTATAAGCCGGCTTTTGCCGGGCAGACCCGGGTTGCAGGCGTTGTAACCGACACACCTTATGAGGTGCAATTGCTGACTGAGGAATTAACTATGCCCTGGGGGATTGCAGTGCTTCCTGATGGTCGGTTGCTGATTACAGAAAAAGTCGGCACAATGCGAATAGTGGATCCTGCCAACGGCCAATTAAGTGAGGCCATTACCGGGCTTCCTGAAGTGGATGACAGGGGGCAGGGTGGTTTGTTGGGACTGGCCTTAGCACCTGAGTTTGCATCGAATCGGATGGTTTATTGGACTTTTGCTGAACGTGTGAAGGGCGGTAATCATACGGCGGTGGCGAAAGGCCGCTTGTCTGATGATGAAGCGCGTATTGAAAATGCACAAGTGATTTATCGTGCCACCCCGACTTATGACGGCAAACTGCATTATGGCGGGCGTGTGGTGTTTGATGAGAAAGGTGATTTGTTCGTCAGTAACGGTGAGCGTTCTGATAAGGGGATACGAGTCAAAGCCCAGGATTTACAATCATCACTTGGTACAATTATTCATATCACCACCGATGGCGAACCGGTGTCGGATAATCCGTTTATTGGTCAAGCCGATGCCTTGCCAGAAATATACAGTTATGGACACCGTAATCCACAAGGTCTGGATTTTCATCCGGTCACGGGCGAGCTATGGAGTAATGAGTTTGGGCCGCGCGGTGGTGATGAGTTGAATTTAATTAAACCGGGCAATAACTACGGTTGGCCGGTCATTACTTACGGCATTGAATATATGGGTGCCGCCATTGGTGATCCGGTTATTCAGCAAAAAGACGGTATGGAGCAACCTGTTTATTACTGGGATCCGGTGCTTTCACCCAGTGGCATGACTTTCTATACAGGCACTAATATCCCTGAATGGGAGCATAACCTGTTTATTGGTGGATTGAATAGCAGTCATATCGCCAGACTTGTGATTAAAGATAATAAAGTGGTGGGTGAAGAACGTTTATTGGCTGATAAAGGTGAGCGCTTTAGAGATATCCAGCAGGGCAAAGAGGGTGCTTTGTACACGGTCACTGATGCCGGGAATTTATATAAAATTGATAAAAAATAAGTGACTTTTTTATTTTGCATGCCATCATCATGCCTAACGAAGAATCGTGGATGACGCGTCTGTTGACGTGGCTTGTGCTTGCCTGTTGTTTAAGTTCTACCATTGTATATGGTCAAACAACAGGCAGTGATTCTGCCAATAAAGAGAATGATGACACTGAGCAAAAAGTCGTTGAACTCGAACCGATGGAGATTATTGCGCATTTCAACAAGCAATCGGTTTTGGGTTTAACCGCTTCGGCGCAATCCATCACAGCAGAACAAATTGAAGCCCAGCAAACCACCACCTTGTTACCGGCACTGAATGCCGTGCCGGGCATTCGCATGGAACAACGTTCGCCGGGCAGTTATCGCTTGGCCATGCGTGGCAGTCTAATTCGTTCGCCATTTGGTATTCGTAACGTCAAAATGTATATGGATGAGTTTTCACTGACCGATGCCGGCGGTAATACTTATCTTAATTTAATCGACCCAGCATCTATCGATTCCATTCATGTCTTAAAAGGCCCGGATGGCTCGCTGTATGGTGCTAATTCCGGTGGCGTTATCCGTATTCAGCCGAAGGGCTTTGATGTCTTTCAAAATCAGGGCTCACTGTTACTAAGTGCAGGCTCGTTTGGCTTGCAACAAGAGCAGTTTTCGGTACAGCGCAGCCTTGATAATGACTATTCGTTCTCCTTTGATCAGTCGTTGACCCGTTCCGATGGCTATCGAGACCATTCTTCTTTAGATAAAAAAACCTATCAAACAGCACATAAATGGCGTTATTCAGAACACAAAGAATTACGTTTATTGGCCTTATATTCGGATTTACATTATCAGACGCCCGGTGGTCTGACCGAAGCGCAACGGCAGGAAAATCCAAGAATGTCGCGACCTGCCACCGCTTTTACGCCATCTGCTGAAGAACAACAAGCGGGGATTTACAATAAAACATTTTTCGCAGGCGTGGCTCACGAAGCCCGTATTAACGACAAGCTGACCCATAGTATCAGCTTGTTCGGTTCAGACACCGATTTTGAAAATCCGTTTATTACCAATTACGAATTCAGGCAAGAACAAAACCTGGGCATGCGCACGTATTTTTCTTACCAAGACCGGGTTAACGACAACATACAATGGCAAATGCAATTTGGATTTGAAGGGCAGAAAGGTTGGAACGATATTGTTAATTACGACAATAACCAGGGGAAGCCGGCCGCTTTACAAGCCAGGGATGATTTGGATAATACCCAAAGCAGTGTCTTTTATCGGGCCATGGTGAATCTGTATGACCGCTGGACCCTGGAAGCGTCCCTGGGCTTAAACCAAGCGGACATGAATTACCAGTCTCATTTTCCTGAGACACCTGATCCTGACGGTGACATTTCTTTCGGCAGTATTTTTATGCCCAGGGTGGCCACGTCTTATCGGTTGTCAGATTCTTTAGCGGTTCGGGCGTCGGTATCTAAAGGCTTTTCCCCGCCGACCATTGCTGAAGTGCGTTCTTCTGACAACACCATCAATACAGAATTAGAAGCCGAAACCGGTATTAATTACGAAGTGGGTTTACGTTGGGAAACCGCCAACAGACGCTTTATCACTGACCTGAGTATCTACAAATACAACATGGATAATGGCATCGTCCGCCAGTTAAATGAAGCAGGTGCGGAGTATTTTGTTAATGCCGCTGAGATTAAACAAAAAGGCATTGAAGCGGCTATTTGGGCTTATCTGTTGCCATCGAGCTATGATGGATGGATTCAATCCTTGCGTGTGCAATCGGCGGTATCATACAACCATTACCGCTTTGGTCATTACCAGGTCAATAACAATGATTATTCCGGCAACCATGTCACCGCTGTTCCTGACTGGGTCTGGTCTAACACCTTATCCTTTGTGTTTCCAAAGCAAATCGGTTTAAATATTTCGCATAATTTTATGTCGAAAATCCCTTTGAATGACTCCAACACTGTTTACTCAGATAAATACCACTTATTGCAAATGAAAGGCACCTGGGACTTAAATATTTCTTCGTCATTCGATATGCAACTGTTCGCCGGCGTGGATAATGTACTGAATGAAGAATACAGCTTAGGCAATGACATCAATGCCTTTGGAAACCGTTACTTTAATCCCGCGCCCGGTAGAAACTATTATGGCGGCGTAACAATTGAATTTTAAAAATTAATAAGCATGACAACTAACAAGACAGACTATTCCATCTTAGAACTGGCTTTGGTTTCTAAAGGCCAGAGTTATCAACACACTTTTACCAATGTTTTAAAACTGGCGCAACAAGCTGAAGGCTTTGGCTATAAACGCTTCTGGCTGGCGGAGCACCATAATTCGGCTAATATCGGCAGCAGTGCCACCTCGGTGTTGATTGGCTATGTGGCGGGCGGTACCGAAACGATTCGGGTTGGTTCGGGTGGTGTTATGTTGCCCAATCATTCGCCACTAATTGTTGCTGAGCAATTTGCGACACTGGCGGCTTTGTATCCTAATCGCATTGATTTGGGATTTGGCAGGGCGCCCGGGACTGATCGCGAAACCATGCTCGCCATCCGTTCTGATTTTATCAATGCGGCACGGTCGTTTCCGGATGAAATCGCCAAGATAGAACGCTATTTTTCCACCGATAATGCTAACTCAAATGTCCGTGTTCATTTAGCAGAGGGTGTTGACGTACCCATCTATATTTTGGGTTCCAGTACGGACAGTGCCCATTTGGCCGCCAGCAAAGGTTTGCCGTATGCCTTTGCCAGTCACTTTGCACCGGCGCATTTAAGTGACGCTTTGCAGATTTATCACCGGGAATTTCAACCCTCCAGAGCCTTAAAGAAACCCTATGTGATGGCGGGTGTTAATATTATTGTCGCCGATACCGATGCGCAGGCTGAACGCTTATTCACGTCACTTATCCGCATGGTTGTGGGTATTTTTACCGGTAAGCGTGATTATGTGCAGCCACCAACAGAGCTGACTGATGAGTTGCGGGAAATTCTACAAAATCCACAGATAAAACAAATGCTCAAATATTCTTTTATCGGCAGTAAAGCCACGGTCAAAGCACAAGTTAATGCCTTTCTTGATGAAACCCAGGCCGATGAATTGATTGCTGTGACACATTTGTATGATGTCAATGACCGGATTCGCTCTTATGAATTATTCGCCGAGATTATGCAGGAATTGAATTAGATTCGATCTGTTATTGTACGTGAATTACTAATTAAAGGTGCGCCGATTTGGTATACTGAATTAATAATTTACCAAGGAGATACCATGAAAGATAAAAAACCAAAACTCACCCGACAAACCGGTGCACCGGTTGGCGATAACCAGAATGCCCAAACGGCCGGTCCACGCGGGCCAATGCTGATGCAGGATGCCTGGTTTTTAGAAAAAATGGCCAACTTTGACCGTGAAGTGATTCCGGAAAGACGAATGCATGCCAAGGGTTCAGGTGCTTTTGGTACCTTTACAGTGACTCATGATATCAGTCAGTACACTAAGGCCCAAATTTTTAGCCAAGTTGGGCAAAAAACAGATATGTTTGCGCGATTTTCAACTGTGGCCGGTGAACGCGGAGCGGCGGACGCGGAGCGCGATATTCGGGGGTTTGCCCTGAAGTTTTATACCGATGAAGGTATCTGGGATTTGGTGGGTAATAACACGCCGGTGTTTTTCTTTCGTGATCCGATGAAGTTTCCGGACTTAAACCACGCAGTCAAACGTGACCCCAAAACCAATATGAGAGATGCCAATAATAACTGGGATTTCTGGACCTTGTTGCCGGAAGCCTTGCATCAGCTCACCATCTTAATGAGCGATCGTGGTCTGCCGACAGGCTACAGAAATATGCACGGCTTTGGCAGTCACACATACAGCTTGATTAATAAAGACAATGTCAGGCATTGGGTGAAGTTTCATTTTGTCACGCAACAGGGCATTAAAAACCTGTCTGATGAGGAAGCGGCCAAAGTTATTGGTATGGATCGGGAATCATCACAACGGGATTTATTTGAGGCCATCGAAAATAAGGATTTTCCGAAGTGGACAATGTTTATTCAAGTGATGACTGAAGAAGAAGCAAAAACCTATCGTTTCCATCCTTTTGATTTAACCAAAGTCTGGTCAAAAAAAGATTTTCCATTAATTCCCGTAGGTGAATTCGAACTCAATAAAAACCCGGAAAACTATTTCCAGGATGTTGAACAAGCGGCGTTCAATCCAACTAACATTGTGCCGGGCATTGGTTTTTCACCGGATAAAATGCTGCAAGGCAGGCTGTTTTCTTATGGCGATGCCCAGCGTTATCGACTGGGTGTGAATCATTATCAGATTCCGGTTAATAAGCCCACTTGTCCTTACCATGCCTATCACCGAGATGGTGCCATGCGGGTTGACGGTAATTATGGCGGCACCAAGCATTATGAACCCAACAGTTATGGCGAATGGCAAGAACAACCCGACGCCAAAGAACCGCCACTTGAATTAAGTGGTGATGCCTATGCCCATAATTTCAGAGACGATGATGAGGATTATTTCACCCAACCGGGCGATTTATACCGCATCATCAAAGCCGATGGCAAAGCCGATGTATTGTTTAATAATACGGCCGCTAATATTGGCGGCGCGGAGAAGTTTATTCAAATTCGGCATATCCGACACTGCTACCAAGCCGATCCTGAATACGGTGAAGGTGTGGCCAAAGCGCTGGGGTTGAGTATGGATGAAGTCAATGGCTTTGACATGACACCCTATGACAAATGGGCGCCAAGACCGAGCCAGAAGTAATTTTTTTAAGAAACAGAACCTATTAAGTGATGCCTGATAGGTTCTGTTTTCTCCGCTAATTTATATGCAATGGGGGAGCTATGTTGATTGTATTTGACAGATCGTCAATCGGTTTTTATAGACATTTAATTCACGGCAACATTGCGTGAACAGGTGGGCATTTATAAGCCCATTTTTATTTGATGGTGATTAGGTTGAATTGTCTAAAATTTAGGGTGTTTGAATCACTTGCTTATTTGCTTGGCATGATGTTTGTTAGCGCTGTATCGGCACAAAACAGTGTTTCTGAACCACTAAGCTTTGACCAAGCCCGCGCGACATTGGTGCGTAAATCGGATGCATTGGCGGCTGCTGAAGCCAATGTCCGTAGTAAGGTTGCGCTGTCTGATGCCACCAAGTCATTGCGATTACCGGACATATCAGTGGATGTGCGACGTATGGAGTTTCAGAAATCCCTGTCTTTGCCGTTGGGTTCACTGGCACCGGTTGCCGGTGCATTCGATATCGCCAGCCCACTTGAGTTCCAGGAACGAGATTGGCGCACGCGTCCTATTCTGACGACTGTGCTACCCATTTACAGTGGCGGTCAAATTCCGGCGGCACAGTCGGCAGCGTCGGCTGCGGTACGCCAGGCAACGGCTGAGCGGGATTTGCAATCACAATCCCAGCTTCTGCAGTTAGTACAGCTGTATTTTGGCCAACAATTGGCTAAACAGGCTCTGGCTGTGCGACGTGATGTCCGAGATGGCTTGCAGCAGCATGTGGATAATACCGATCAACTGGAGCGCACAGGATTTGCCACTAAGGCACAACGATTACAGGCTGAGGTGGCCCGGGATCAGGCTGAGCGCGAATACCAGCGGGCTCGCAACGATTTGGATACCATCAGCGCTTCTTTGGCACAGCTGTTGCGTAGTGATCGACCGATTGACACCACAACACCTTTGTTTGTTCTCACCACCTCGCTCGGATCACTGGACAAATTTCTGCAGTCAGCACGCGCGCAACATCCACAAATTCGTCGTTTGAAAGCATTAAGCCAGCAGGCCGGTGAAGGGGTTAAGGTACAAAAAGCCAAACTTAAACCACAGCTGTATGCGTTCGGACAATATGATCTATATCGAGATGATGCCTTAATAACTGATTCTGACTGGGCGTTTGGTATCGGCGTAAAATATACTTTACTCTCGGGCAAAAATCGCAATCAACAAATTGCAGCGGCTTTAGAACAACAGTTTCAGGCCGAGGCAGGCCTGCAAGAGGCGCATAATCAAATTAACATTGGTGTAGGTAAAACCTACAATGATCTTGAGTCAGCACGGCAACAGTTCCTGTTGTTAAACAGCTCAATTGAGCTGGCACGGGAAAGTCTGCGTTTGCAAGAATTGTCATTCCGTGAAGGTCAGGTCACTTCATTAGATGTCATTGATGCACGCCTGCAACTTGGAGGCGCATTGGTAGAGCGTGCCCAAGCGGCTTATGAATACGATGTGACACTGGCGCGCTTATTGGAAATGAGCGGTCAGCTTAACAATTACCAGGATTATATCCATCAAGCGGACAAGGTGCTAACACAATGAACCAAACAAATAACAAGCAGACAGTGACAGAACAAATTTCGCCACCGACCCGAACACGTTGGTGGTTGGCTGTTGTGGTTTTGATTATCGGCCTGGCGGTTATCACCGCCGGTTTGTGGTTGGCATTCAGACCAACGGCAGATGTCGTGCAAGCTATGGCCGACGCTGACGGCATTAATGTTTCGACCAAAATCAGCGCGCGTGTATCAAAATTGCTGGTGCGTGAAGGCGATCGGGTAGCAGCGGGACAGCTGTTATTTGAACTGGACAGCCCTGAAGTCGCAGCCAAGTTGACGCAGGCAACAGCCGTACTGGATGTCGCTCGCTCGCAAGCAGGGAAAGCTGAGAAGGGTGCACGTAAAGATGAAATCCTCGCAGCAGAAGCCAACTGGCGACGCGCTGTTGCCGGCGCAGAATTGTCCCAATCGACTTATCTTCGGATTGAAAATCTTTACAATGAGGGCGTCATGAGCCGGCAGAAACGTGACGAGGCACTGACACAGTACCGTAGTTCCAAGGAACTGACGGTTGCCGCAAGGGCTCAATACGACCTTGCTTTGGCCGGTGCTCGCCAGGAAGATAAGGCGGCCACACAAGCGCAGGTGCGACAAGCAGAAGGTGCCGTGGCTGAGGTTCGTGCTGCTGAAGATGAAATTAAGGGTCGGGCTCCGATTGCCGCCGAAGTGAGTCAACGGTTGGTTGATATTGGTGAACTGGTTCCGGCGGGGTATCCGGTTTTTCGCTTGCTTGATATTGATCAGATGTGGGTTTCACTAAACCTGCGTGAGGATCAGTTTAACGGCATCCGAGTCGGCCAACAGATTAAAGGTGATATACCTGCATTGAATTTAGAAGCCATCTCGTTCGAGGTTTATTACATTAGTCCGGCTGGAGACTTCGCCACCTGGCGATCAACGCGCCAATCCAGTGGTTATGATGTCAAGAGTTTTGAGGTTCGGGCACGTCCGAGACAAGCAATTGATGGTTTTCGACCGGGTATGAGTGTGCTGTTTGCATGGCCACCTGCTAACCAAGTGGCACAGTGAGCAGCGGCATGTCGATGCGGGCACTACGGGCATCGGCACGCCGTGAAATTCGGTTTTTGCGCAACAGTCCCTGGGACCTCGCATTGGCGACCTGGATTCCATGTTTATTAATGATTGTTATGGCTTGGTTGTTCAGCAGCGCTGTACCACGAGAATTGCCCATTGCGGTGGTCGATTTGGATCAGAGTACCACAAGTCGTGATGTGGTTCGTCACTTACAGGCATCGCCGGGATTGACGGTGGCTGCGCAACCTGAATCGCTACAATCAGCATTTTCGCTGGCGCGTGCATTGCAGGTTTATGGTGTTGTTTTGATTCCTGGCGGAACCGAACGGGATATTCAGCGCACCGGCAGTGCCAGTATGGTGAGTTATTTTAATGCCAGTTACCAGGTGGCCGGGCAGGCGGTGGCGCGTGATGTTGATGCGGCTGTGCAAGCAGTGTCTGAAAAATTGGCGATTACCGAAGTTGCCTTAAGTCGTGGTCCCGCGAATGTCCGTGCGGCGCCTATTAGCGTGCAGTCAACGGTGTTATTTAACCCCGGTCGCAGTTATGAGCACTTTCTGTTAGGTTTACTGTTTCCTGCTATTTTACATATGGCCATGTGTGTGGCCATGGTGGGGGCTTTTGGTCGTGAGTTACGTGATGCCAGCATTCGCCATTGGTTGCGCGATAGCGATGATCGATTAGTACCGGCGATATTGGGTAAAACTGTTCCGTATTTTTTGTTGTTCACTGTGTATGGTGTGCTTGGCCTGCTGTGGTTGATCGCTTTAAATGGCCAAGGCGTGGCCGGTGGCTTTATCTGGCTGGTATTGGGGCAGGCACTGATGTATCTGGCGTATGCCGCAATCGCACTGTTGTTTGTGGCCGTTTCACGCAATATGGTTTCAGCACTGTCCATGGCCGGATTATATGCCGGTACTTCACTGGCGTTTTCAGGCGCAACGTTTCCGTTACAAGGTGCGCCTTGGTTTACCCGTCTTTGGAGTGATTTATTGCCGTATACTGCCTATTTAAAACTACAGAAGCAACAATTGGATATGGGTTCAACGCTGACTGTGTCGATATGGCCGCTGGCCACTATGCTGCTGTTTGTACTGGTGGCCGGGATAGTTGGTGTTTGGTTATTGGGTTATGCAGCACGTGATCCGGCGGCCTGGGGGCGACGGTGAATCGTTTTAGCCTCTCTTTTGGTGAGACCATGCGTGCCATCGCCACAGACCGTGTGGCGATGTTAAGCTTAGTCGGGGCGCTGGTGTTGTATTCATTTTTCTACCCGGCAGCCTATCAGCATCAGGTGGCCAGGGATTTACCACTGGTGGTGGTCAACCTGGATCACAGTTCAATGAGTCGTGAATTAATACGTAAGCTTGATGCGGTGCAGGCGATACATTTGGTCGGGATTGTCGAGTCGATGCCTGCTGCGCGCGGGGTGGTGGAAGCCGGTGAAGCTGAAGCGGTGTTATCTATACCTGCAGGTTTCGAACGAGATATTTTACGCGGTGTTCAGGGTCAATTGGCTTTATTCGGTAATGGTGCCGTGTTGGGCCGTGCCAGTATAGCGATGCAAGGTGCTGCTTTGGCGATTACGGCTTTTGGTCAGGAAGTGGCATTGCAACAAGCTCAATTTATGGGGATACCGGCGAGCCCACCGTTGCGATTGATTGAGCGGCCTTTATTCAATACAGTTGAAGGTTATGGTAGCAGTATTGTACCCGGTGTAGCGGCCTTAATTGTTCAACAAAGCTTGCTCATCGGGGTGGCCGTTATGGCCGCTACACGGCGAGAACGGTACGGCAAACTACGCTTATCCCGTCCGGGTTTTTTTGGAATTGCCAGTGCATTCTCAATGATTGGAATGATTAGTTTACTGTATTTCAGTGGTTTAATATTTTGGTTTCAGGATTATCCGCGGGCCGGTAATCTGTCAGGTTTATTATTAGCAGGTGCCTTGTTTATTTCTTCGGTGGTGGCATTTGCGTTATTTTGTGGTAGTTTTTTTCGCACCCGTGAACGTGCCTTTCAGCTAATTACTATTACGTCCTTGCCGCTGTTCTTTTTGTCTAACTTATCCTGGCCGGTAGAAGCCACACCGGATATATTGGTTTACGCTGCACAATTACTGCCCAGTACAGCCGGAATTAATGCGGTTGTTAAACTCAATCAGATGGGTGCCCGACTACCTGAAGTGTTCTCAGAACTTGTTAAGTTAGCCGTATTGACTATATTTTATGGTAGTTTAGCCTTGTGGCGATATCGTCCGGGCCCGGCTAAGCATGGCAGCTATATCGAAAACCGAGACATTGAAACTGTCACCATGGTGTCAGATGAAGATTGATTCAACGTCTCCCCATTGAATGGATAAATTTGTATGCATATTATATTCTCACATGGTAAAGAAAGTGGTCCCGAAGGTGGCAAGATTCGGGCGTTAGCGGCTTTAGCGACAGATTTGGGTTGTTCCTATGAATCGGTTGATTACCGCGATTTGCCCGATCATCCGGATCAGCGGGTTGAACGCTTGGTGGCTCGTATCAGTGCCTGTGATGATGACATTATTTTGGTGGGCTCAAGCATGGGTGGTTATGTCAGTGTCGCTGCGGCCTGTGAATTGGCCGAAAAAGGTAAAACCATAAAACAGTCTGTGAAGGGTCTGTTTCTTATGGTGCCGGCGGTTTATTTACCGGGTTACGAACGTCAGGATTTTTCTGCTGAGCTACCGAAAATCTGTATTGTCCATGCCTGGGGTGATGATATTGTGCCCTATGAAAACAGTCTGCGACTGGCGCAACAGCACCAGGCGGATTATCATGTATTTGCCGGTGGCCATCGTTTAAATGAGGTTTTGTCGGAATTAAAACATGTCTTTTCAGGCTTTCTACAGGGGGTTGTATAAGTACTTATTAATTGAAAAACCAGGCTACTAAAAATCTTGATAGCCTGGTTTTATATTGGATAAGTGTTTTAAAAGCTAAAATTCACAGCCAGTTTAAAATAGTCCATGTCGTGGCTAATATCTGCCGTGTAATCGTGGATTTCCCAGTCGGATAAGTCGTTTAAAACCACACCTCGGTCGGTGCCAAAATCAATCTGATTGTATTCGGCGAACAGTGACCAATGGCGATTAAAACGGTATTCATAACCAACGCCAAGTAATAAATCACGTTGTGTTTTTTTGTGTTGGAAATAAATAGGGCGTTGATAATTCGGATCAGTATCTTCGATGAGCATTTCAATCTGTCCAAAGCCCAGGTTCATGTAAAGCAAAGATTTATCGCTGATTAAAAAGCCAAGTTGGCCGGTGAGTGTGATTAAATCATCAGATTGATAGGAGACAAAATTTGTGGGCCCGGTACCATTAATGTATAAATGTTTGGCATGGGTGTCACCGTGGCTGGCGCTGATACGTGCTCCTATCAGCCAGTTGTTATTGAATTGCATCCGGCACCCTGCTTGTACCCCAAAAAATTCACCATCACCCTCAACAGAACCTAAATCATCATTATATTCTTCCTCAGCAAAATAAGTGGTGACAAATCGATTATCAACTTCTGCTGTGCCGGCATGTATACCCGCATAGCAACCATTCCATTTATTGGCGCTGACAGTCATGGCTGAAAAACTTAACCCCAATAGGCTGATATATTTGTATACTTTCATATTATCTCCTTTAATTAAAATTCTTTATGCAACTGCTTTAGTATAGTATAAATAAGAAATTAAAAAACAGTCTTAGTTCTCGGTTTTTAAAACGACATCTTGATTGTTTTAACCCCATCAAAAAATCCAAATCAATATAGGTATGTCTAAGATAATTAAAACGATACTTTTGTTGCTCTTGTTGAGTTCTCATGGACTAATGGCCATGAAGCTTAATCCGGAACAGGTCACAGAATTGACTGCCTTGGCCAATAATGGAGATGCTAAAGCGGCGTATAAATTAGCCGTATATAATGACAAAATGAATACTCAGGCCGGGTGGAAGAAAGCGGTATTATGGTACCAAATTGCCAGTGATGCGGGTATAAGCGGTGCCACCAATGATTTAGCCGTGATGTACTTTCGAGGCCAAGGTGTGATCAGAAATATTGCAAAATCGAATGATCTTTATCACCTGGCATCAGAACAAGGGAGCGCCACAGCAAAATATAATTTGGCTAAAAAATACATTGCCGGTGAGGTACTTAACCAAAACATTCCGGAAGGCTTGATGTTTTTGAAAGAGGCGGTAAAACTTAAGCACCGTAAAGCCATTCATTTGCTGGCCACTTATTTAAGGGAAGGTCAATATGTTAAAAAAAATGAGTTGGCGGCATTTAAATTGTACGTTCACGCGACCAAATTAAGATATCGACCCTCTGCCTTGTGGGTCGCTCGATATTTGGAACAAGGTGAAGTGGTCAGTAAAAATATTAAATCAGCCGTTAAGATTTATACGGCGATGGCATTATTGGGTGAAGCTTATGCGCAAGAACGCCTGGGGATTTTGTACCAGGATGGTGAGGAGATCGAACAGAACCTTGAACAATCTGTTCGCTTTCTGAAAATGGCAGCGGAGCAAGGACGAAAACGCGCCATGTATTTACTGGCCAATAAATATTATTTGGGTGAGGGTGTCAATAAGGATTTAGCACAGGCAGTAGAATGGTATAAAAAATCCGCTGAAGCAGGTTATCGCTTGGCGCAGTATTATTTAGGTGAATTGTATGCCAGTGGTACCGGTGTTCAACAAGATTTTAAAAAAGCCTGTGAAATGACTGAACTGGCCGCTGCTCAGGGTTATGAACAAGCACAAATTAATTTCCAGACCTTTTGCCAATGAAGCAAGATAAAGTCAATCAGCTTTTACAAGCCCGGGAATGTGAATTACATCAGCTCAAGACAAAGCCTGATCAAGAAAAAGTTAGGGCTTTGTTGCATGACGATTTTATTGAGTTTGGTCGATCAGGTCAGGTCTATGATAAAACAGATGTTGTTGAGAGTTGTATCGATAAAGGTAATTTCCCTCAAATCCACAGTGAAAACTTTCAGTTTAAGCATTTATCAGACACGGTTGTTTTGGTGACTTATGTTTCTTATCAGCAAAATCAAGACAATGCCAAAAGTCATGTAACATTAAGAACTTCTGTTTGGCAGTTTGCGCATAATACCTGGCAGTTGGTGTTTCATCAGGGGACTGAAAAAGCCAATTAATTTTGATGGTTGATGACTAATTATATTGCATTAAAGATTCATTTATGAGGTAAAATAATGTACAAATCCGGGGCAAATTCTTAATTGTGAGAATAACCGGGTTTTGTTCTATTGATATCTGAGGAGATATTTATGAGTAAAAGTCACGATGCTAAAAAAGCAAGCAAACTTGAATTCAAGTAATAAGTGCAATTTAATCATGCAGCAAGTAAATCGACTTGCTGCCCCATAAATAATTCATTCGGAGATTTCCCGCCTCTTGTTTTCCGTGGTCTGTTATTCAGGCAATCCATTACGTGTTCTAT
>NZ_JAPMLN010000024.1 GCF_026410405.1 Marinicella gelatinilytica
ACTGAAATCTACCGCCAACTACCCAACGCCAAAACAGTGGAACAAATAGAACAGTTGTTGCCTGAAAACATCCAGCTCGATTAGACACCCACACACAGCTAAACTAAACTATCAACCATGGGGTTCGCTTGGCGCTTACAGATAAACTAGCAATCACACTCTTGCAATGACTTAATAATTCCACAATCACCAACTTTTTGATTATTCGAGCAGGAGTCAGTAAGTGCTTCTAACTGTATTTTTAGGTGTCTAAGTTCCTTCATTTTAATTTTAACCAGCTTCACTTGATCATTGATGAGCTCGTTCACTTCTTCACATACGGCATTGGGGTTGTCACGGAGTTCATTAATTCGCTTGATGTCACTCAGCGATAGATCCAGGTGGCGACAATGCTTGATAAATTCCAGTTGATCAATGACTTTAGAGTCATATACCCTGAAGTTACCTTCGGTTCTACCTGCTGATTTAATGAGGTTTTGAGTTTCGTAGTAACGAATGGTTTGAACGGAAAAGTCGGTTTTTTTAGATACTTGTCCAATTTTCATATTTTACTCTTGACTCTATAGTGGCTATAGATATTAAACTGCACGCTTGATAAAAACAAGTACATTCAAATGTCAGATTCTTGCGGTAACAGTTGTAACAATACAGCGCAAAGTACAGATCAAGTCACAAAGGTTCCTGATCATGGGTTGGTCAGTACTTTTGAAGTGACCAAAATGGACTGTCCATCTGAGGAAAGTATGATTCGCATGGCGCTGGAGAATTGTCAGTCTTTAAAAGCCATGGACTTTGATATTCCTGGAAGAAGGTTAAAGGTCTACCATGAAAATGGAATCGAAGAAATTCAACAAAAGCTTACAAATCTGAATCTGGGAGCCAGCCTACTTGAGACCCAACAAATTGATTCTGAAGCGCTATCAGTGATTATCAGTAATGCTAAATCTGAGAACAGTCAAGAATTTCGCGTACTTATTTGGTTACTGATTATCAATGCTGTCATGTTTGTGGTCGAGTTTGCTATTGGCATCTTGGCTCAATCAACAGGTCTAATCGCCGATTCCCTGGATATGTTTGCCGATGCGGCCGTTTATGGCACTGCAATCTATGCTGTTGGTAAAAGCAATCAGCTCAAACTAAAAGCGGCTCATCTGTCTGGTTGGGTGCAGGTCTTGTTAGGTACAGGTGCATTAATTGAAGTCATCAGAAGATTTATTTATGGCAGTGAGCCAGTATCCACATTAATGATTGTAATGGGCTTAGTTGCCTTGGTTGCCAATGTGACTTGTTTGTTGCTAATTGCCAAGAAAAAAGATTCCGGTGCCCACATGAAAGCCAGCTGGATTTTTTCAGCCAATGATGTCATAGCCAATACAGGCGTTATTTTAGCTGGAGTGCTTGTCATGTTGACAGGTTCTGCCTTACCGGATTTAGTCATTGGTTTAGTCATTGCCATGGTTGTTTTAAATGGCGCCAGACGAATATTACAAATCAAATCATGACTTAAGAAATTTAATTTACGTAAACAAACTGATAGAATGCAGGTCTTATATAAAAATGACACAAAGACACTTTAAATTGATGCCTTTCAAATCTCTCATGATTTTGCTCTTAATGGCTGTATCATTTCAGTCTGTTGCATCAGTGTCTGACGTTCACCAATCACACCAATCAGGTGCTGAGCATCTAGAATTTGAACATGAGCATGAAGGTGATGCCAATTTAAAACCTATGGATGAATCGAGTTCATTTGATTGTCACCATTGTTGTCATTGTCACGGTGACCATGTCTCATCCATGCTTCCACCATCTTTTAGCTTGGCGTATTTAGAATTAAACCAAGCCATTCATATTTCAGAACATTCATTTACAAGTAATCTCGCATCCAGGCTTCTTCGGCCGCCCAAAGCTTAAATCTTATTGAAAACACAGTTTGAACTGCAGGCGCTAAGTGGGCATGTATTTCAAATGCATATCAATTTTTAGATTTAGGAAATTTATCATGACGTACTTTAATAAGAACATGCCACGTGGCGTGTTTAAATGGCGTGGAGCCAATAAATGTTTGTTGATGGTGTTATTAATCTCATCAAACCAACTGACTGCCAAAGATATCAACTTGGCAACAGCCATCAATTTGATGTTGGAGCAGAATCCATCACTTCAGATATTTGAATTGAGAAAGCGCTCACTTGAAGGAGCACAATACACCGCTGGCTTGAACCCAGAAATCGAAATGGGTTTAGAAGCCGAGAACTTTTTAGGAAGCAATCCGTACACAGCTTTTGACCAAAGTGAATTGACCGTCTCTGTTTCATCAATTATTGAACTGGGCGGAAAGAAAGATGCTCGGAAAAATTTTGTATCAACAAAGTATGGGCTCCTTGATGCGCAAAGGAAAATAAAATCATTGGATCTCATATCAGAGTTAACTGATTCCTTTATTGATGCATTGGCCACACAGGAGCGCATAAAACTTGCTGAAGAATCAGTTCGATTAAGTGAGGACATTTATGAATCGGTCAAACGCAAAGCCAATGCAGGAGCCATCAGTGATGTCGAGGTCAAACGATCATTTGCCTCGCTTAAACAAGCACAGTTAACCCTTAAAGCTGAACAAAGCAAACTTGAACGACAAAGTGTCAACTTGAGTTTATATTGGTCACAAAAGCAACCACAGTTCAGTCAATTATCTGGTGAGCTGTTTGATTTCGGGACGGTTAAAGAGATTGATGAACTCAATCAAAACCTTGAGAAATCGAATTTAATCCAAGTTCTGACAATGAACCAGCGATTGGCAGAGTCTAGGTTGGCAGTAGTTCAGGCTGAATCCAAAGCAGATGTTAATTGGTCTTTGGGTGTTCGCAGGTTTGAAGAAAGCAATGATGCAGCGCTGACAGCTGGATTCAGTATTCCGCTTTTCAAAAGAAAAAGAAATATGGGTAATTTGATGGAGGTTGAAGCCGAAATTGATGCATCCCGTTCTGAACAACGAATTGCTTTGCTTGAATTATATGGACAGGTCAATGAGTTTTATTCATTGAGGCAAGCTGCCATCGAAAAATTCAGCACCCTTGAAAATGAAATCATTCCAGCATTAGCACATGCACTTGAGTTAACTAAAGAGGCATACCTTGATGGTAGATATGGTTATCTCGAGTACTCAGCTGCCAGAGCTGACTTAATCCAATCTAAAAAGTCATTGATTGATACTGCCAAAAGTATCTTGAATTACGGTGTTCAACTGGAGCGAATCACAGCTGAGCCCATTTACACCGAAACCTAACAAACCCAAGGAGGTGACTCATGAAGTCAATTTTATTAAAATTACCCATCATTATTGTATTTTTATCCCTTTCTCTAATAACTCATGCATCCGGTGAGCATGATGATGATCATGATGAGCAGCAAATAGTCGCAATCGATGATCATGTAGCAGAAAAATCAATGATAGAAACTGCCATTGCCTCATCTGGCCTCATCAACGAACAACTCAAAGTATATGGGAAAACAGTTAATGATCCAAGCCAAGTTAGCCACATCAGAGCCAGGTTCCCAGGCACAGTGGTCAATGTCAATGTTCAAATTGGTGATACAGTTAAAGTGGGTGAAACCCTGGCTTTTGTAGAATCAAACGAGAGCCTCAAAAAATACCCAATTAAAGCACTGATGCCCGGTGTCGTGGTTGCCAGGCATGCCAACCCGGGAGAAATGGCGCTTGATCAAGTGCTTTTCACCTTAGCTAATTTTGAAAAAATCTGGGTCGAACTGCAAGTATTCCCAGGTCAGCTGAATCAAATCATCAGTGGCCAAGAGGTTTTAATATCCGGATCCGATCAAACCATTAGTTCGACTATTAAACACATCATTCCCTCACAGGATGAAAAGCCATATTCTACAGCCAGGGTGCTGATTGATAACCAATCACGCGATTGGACTACCGGTCTTTTGGTATCGGGACAAGTGAGTGTCAGAACCACACAAGCAGACATAGTCGTACCATCCAAAGCCATACAAGACATTGATGATGAATCTGTGGTGTTTATTAAAACTGGCAATACATATACAGCTCATGTGGTCGAGACTGGTCGAACCGATGGAAAGTTCACCGAAATTCTCTCAGGCCTTCACTTAGGTGATGTTTATGTCTCTGAAAACAGTTATCTGATTAAGGCTGATTTAGAAAAATCAGGCGCATCGCACGATCATTGAAGGAGAATAAAATGATTGAATCAATTATTAAAGCCTCTATAAATAGGCGTTGGCTTGTTATGGCCGGAGTTTTGCTGTTGATATGTGCGGGTTTATGGAATTATCAAAAACTGCCGATTGACGCAGTGCCTGATATCACCAATGTCCAAGTACAAATCAATACGGAAGCACCTGGATTTTCACCGCTTGAATCTGAACAGCGAATTACTTACCCAGTTGAAACCGCTTTGGCAGGTATTCCAAAACTTTCCTACACAAGATCACTCTCACGTTATGGGCTTTCTCAAGTCACTGTGGTTTTCGAGGAAGGAACTGATCTGTACTTTGCCAGAAACCTCATCAATGAACGGTTGGGGGCCATTAAGAGTGTACTGCCTGCAGGGTTGGAGCCAGAGATGGGCCCTGTGGCCACTGGTCTTGGTGAAATCTTCATGTACACCGTAGAGGCCAAAGAAGGTTTTCTGCAGGAAGATGGGACCCCCATCGACTCAATTGAACTTCGTGAAATTCAAGACTGGATCATCAAACCACAGCTTTCGCTGGTGCCAGGAGTTACTGAGGTAAATAGCATCGGTGGCTATAACAAGCAGTACCACGTTAATCCCAGTCCTGAGAAAATGTTGAGCTATGCGATTTCATTTGAGGATATAAGTGATGCACTTGAGTCAAACAATGCCAATGTCGGTGCAGGTTATGTAGAAACCAATGGTCAGCAAATCCTGATCAGATCACCGGGTCAATTAAAAACCATCGGTGACATTGAGGATGTGGTGGTGAAGAACATTGATCATGCGCCTATTAAAATCAAAGACATTGCTGAGGTTGGTATTGGTAAGGAATTACGCACCGGTGCTGCCACCCAAGGTGGTGAAGAAACAGTTCTGGGCACAGCCATGATGTTGGTTGGTGAAAACTCAAGAGCTGTTGCACAGGCTGTTGCTCAGAAGATCGACGAGATTAAGAGCACTTTACCTGAAGGGGTTGTGATTGATTCTGTCTATGATCGAACAACCTTGGTAGACAAAGCCATATGGACAGTACAAAAGAACTTGACTGAAGGGGCTTTATTGGTCATTGTTATTTTGTTTCTGCTTCTGGGTAACTTCAGGGCAGCATTGATCACAGCTGCAGTCATTCCCTTAGCCATGTTGGCCACCATCAGCGGCATGGTTGAAGCTGGTGTTTCAGCCAATTTAATGAGCTTGGGTGCTTTGGACTTTGGTTTGATTGTTGATGGTGCGGTGATCATCATTGAGAACTCCATCAGGAGGCTCTCAGAGGTCCAGAAAGAAAAAGGGCTGTTACCATTGAAAGAAAGGTTGGAAGTTGTTTTCAGTGCAACCAATGAAGTCATCAGGCCCAGTTTGTTTGGTGTGATCATCATAACGGTTGTTTATATTCCGCTGTTTTCCTTAACTGGTGTGGAAGGTAAGATGTTTCACCCAATGGCATCAACCGTGGTGATGGCACTGCTATCTGCCTTGGTGCTTTCATTTACCTTTATCCCTGCAGCGATTGCCATATTTATGAATGGCAAAGTCAGTGAGAAAGAAAGCTTCATCATTCGTGGCGCTAAATCCATATATCAACCCTTGTTAAAAGCAGCCATTAAATTACGTTGGTTGGTTTTGGTTGGTGCCATGGTATTGGTCAGTTTTGCTGGATGGTTAGCAACCACACTGGGCTCAGAGTTTATCCCAGAACTTAATGAGGGTGATATAGCCATGCATGCCATGCGGATACCTGGTACAGGATTAGAGCAAGCCATCCAGATGCAAAAAGTATTGGAGGAAAGGATTTTAGAATTTCCACAGGTTGCAAAAGTGTTTGCCAAAATTGGTACACCTGAAGTGGCAACCGATCCCATGCCACCTAATGTTGCGGATAATTTCATTATGCTCAATCCCAGAAACCAGTGGCCAGATCCAACTTTGACCCAAGGTGAACTGGTTGAGCAAATTGAAGCTGCGGTGCGTGAACTTCCGGGTAATAATTATGAATTCACTCAACCCATCCAGATGCGCTTCAATGAACTTATTTCTGGTGTCAGAGCCGATTTGGGCATTAAGGTGTTTGGTGATAACTTGGACCAACTGCTCGAATCAAGCAATGAAATACTTGAAGTCATCGAGCAGATCAATGGTGTGGCTGATGCCAGAGTAGAGCAAGTTACAGGCTTACCGATGCTTTCTGTAATACCTGATCGTGTTTCGTTATCACGCTATGGTATCAATGTAGCAGATGTTCAACATGTCATTCAAACCGCTATCGGTGGACAAGGAGCTGGAACCATATATGAAGGGGATAGGCGCTTTGAAATTATGGTTCGATTAGATGAGTCGTTGCGGCGTGATTTGAGTCGCTTATCTGAGCTTCCTGTGCCCTTAAATGATGGCAGTTACGTGCCATTAAGTGAGGTTGCCCAGTTGATCCTGGCACCTGCACCCAATCAAGTCAGTCGTGAAAATGGCAAACGTCGTGTGGTGGTTACTGCCAATGTCAGAGACAGGGACTTAGGTTCCTTTGTAGATGAGGCGAAAACAAAGATTGCATCGATGGTGAAATTACCTGCCGGCTATTGGCTCGATTATGGTGGTACTTTCGAGCAACTGGAATCGGCCAGTCAAAGGCTGTCAATTGTTGTACCCATAACGCTAACCATTATATTTGGCTTGTTGATTATGGCTTTCAGTTCTATCAAAGATGCATTGATCATTTTCACAGGTGTCCCATTGGCGCTAACTGGTGGTGTGATCTCATTGTGGTTAAGGGGCATGCCATTTTCAATATCAGCAGGAGTAGGGTTTATTGCCTTATCTGGCGTGGCTGTTCTCAATGGTTTAGTGATGCTCTCATTTATCAAGGATCTATGGGAAAAAACAGGTGATCTTTACCATTCGGTGATCAAAGGGGCAATGACACGCCTGCGTCCGGTTTTGATGACAGCACTGGTGGCAAGTCTTGGGTTTGTTCCGATGGCATTGAACACCGGTACTGGGGCTGAAGTGCAACGTCCACTTGCTACAGTTGTTATTGGCGGCATCATTTCATCCACATTATTAACATTATTTATCTTGCCCATTTTGTTTGAATGGGTGTCAAAGGATAAAAAAGAAAATGGAGAAAAATCATGAGCTCACATGAACATACAGAAAACGACGGCCATGATCACAATCATGAAAACAGTGGTTATCTGCCAGCAATCACATCATTTATATTATTACTCACTGGTTTAGCCATTGAACATGTTTTTAAGTATGGGTTCTTTGACGGGTGGGTTTTAGTAGCTTGGTACATTGCAGCTTATTTGCCAGTAGCGCTTCCAGTAATTAAAGAGACTATTGAGGCACTCAAGAAAGGAGAGGTTTTCACAGAGTTTTTCCTAATGACTATTGCAACAGTTGGTGCCATGGCTATAGGAGAGTATCCAGAAGGTGTTGCAGTGATGTTGTTTTACGCCATTGGAGAGTTGTTTCAAAACGCTGCTGTTAATCAAGCTAAGAATAACATCACGGCTTTGCTCGATGTGAGGCCCAAAACTGCACATGTGCTTACTAACGGTAATTATCAGACAGTAGACCCAGAGTCTGTCAAGATTGGCGATACCATTCAAATTAAAGTAGGTGAGAAAGTACCGCTTGATGGGAAGTTAATTTCTGATAAGGCCAGCTTGAATGCAGCTGCAATAACAGGAGAGAGTAAGCCTCAAAGCTTAATTGAAGGTGAAAATGTTTTGGCAGGTTCAATTAATCTTGAATCAGTTATTGAGGTTGAAGTTGAAAAGCTCTACAACGATTCATCTGTTGCTAAAATACTTAATCTGGTACAAAACGCAACTGCTAAAAAAGCCAAGACTGAATTACTTATCAGACGACTCGCTAAAATCTACACGCCAATTGTGGTCTATTTGGCCATTGCAATCTGCATTCTTCCTTACTTCTTTGTTGAAACCTATCAGTTTCAGGATTGGCTATACAGGGCATTGGTATTCTTAGTGATTTCCTGTCCCTGTGCATTGGTGATATCTATACCCCTCGGGTATTTTGGTGGACTTGGGGCAGCTTCAAAAAATGGCATTCTGTTTAAAGGTGCCACTTTCATGGACACCTTGACGCAAGTAAATACATTAGTCATGGACAAAACAGGAACAGTGACCAAAGGAACATTCAAAGTCAAACAGATCAGTATCTCAAATGATATGACTGAGGATGAATTCATGAGTTATGTTTTGTCACTAGAGAAAACATCAACCCACCCAATTGCCAAAGCCATCATGCAATATGAAAATTCCGCTGATATTTCTGATGCCAGTGATGTTGATGAAATAGCTGGGAAAGGGCTAAAAGGAGTTGTGAAGAATAAGACAGTGTTAGCCGGCAATAAAAAATTGCTGGATCAATTTAACATCAAAACACCTGATGAAATTGATTCAATAGTTGATAGCATTGTTTTGGTGGCTATAGATGGCAATTATGCAGGTTTTGTAACCATCTCGGATGAATTAAAAGATGATGCCAATCAAACCATTTTGGCAATCAGGAACTTAGGTATCAAAGAAATTGTCATGCTTTCAGGTGACAAGGATTCGATCACACAAATGGTTGCTGGAGAATTATCAATCAGCCAAGCCAGCGGTGGCTTACTTCCTGAGGATAAATTGAATCATGTAGAAAAGCTCAAGGAAGACCCAACTAAGGTCATTGCATTCATGGGTGATGGGATCAACGATGCACCGGTGTTAGCAACCAGTCACTTAGGTATTGCTATGGGTGCCAATGGCAGCGACGTGGCCATTGAAACGGCTGATATGATCA
The DNA here is from genome assembly GCF_026410405.1 of Marinicella gelatinilytica. GTDB lineage: Bacteria > Pseudomonadota > Gammaproteobacteria > Xanthomonadales > Marinicellaceae > Marinicella > Marinicella gelatinilytica. Next base: position 9,027 of record NZ_JAPMLN010000024.1, read on the forward strand.
TTCAAACAGACCAACCCTCAAAATTTATCACAGGCTTTAATATCAGTAAATCCACGCAACAAGTCATCTGGCAAAATATTATTTTGGCATTTGGTGTAAAGGTACTTGTTTTAATCTTGGGTGCAGCTGGTATGGCTACATTATGGCAAGCGGTTTTTGCTGATGTTGGTGTGGCGTTATTGGCAATATTAAACGCTGTGAGACTACAAAAAATGAAGTGGTGAGGTTCAGCAACGGCAAGCTACCAATCGGTAGCTTGCTATCACTTATAACCAAAATACGTTTGTTTAAATCGAGGCTTGACTCTATAGTTACTATAGATATTAAGATTGGATCTAACATGTAATTAAGAGTTATTATGCAAACCAATAAAATAAATAAAATTGATGGTGGGACTGAAACCATAAACAAAATTTACACATCCAGCACTGAAATTTTGGACTATGAAGACCTAAGTATTCAACACTTAATTAAATCCAGGGCGTGGATGAAATTGAATGAGTACGAAAAAATTGGAGCTGCCTATCAATATGTACGTGATGAAGTGAAATTTGGCTACAACAAAAGTGATGATATTCCAGCAAGCCAAGTCCTTTCTGATGGTTATGGTCAGTGCAACACCAAGGGCAATTTATTGATGGCTTTACTTCGTGGTCTTGGCATATCTTGTAGGTTTCATGGGTTTACCATAGACCAGAAACTTCAAAAAGGTGCGATACCAAGTTATATTTTTTGGCTGGCTCCAAAGTACATCATTCACAGTTGGGTAGAGGTATATCATCAAGGGCGATGGATTAATCTTGAAGGGTTCATTCTAGATCAACCTTACCTAAGTGCTATTCAAGCAAAATTCCCAAGTGAAAAAGACTCGTTTTGTGGGTATGGCGTGGCGACAAAATGTTTATCAAACCCTAAGGTTGACTGGGAAGGAAAAGATACTTACATCCAAAAAGAAGGTATACACGATGATTATGGTATCTATGACTCGCCCGATGGTTTTTATTCTGAAGTTGGAACAAACCTCTCCGGAATTAAAAAGTGGCTTTATGAACGATTAATGAGGCATTTGATTAACTGGAATGTTTCACGGTTAAGAAAGAAAATAATTTAGGTTGTGTTCATTCAAATTCATGAGGAAAGTTAGGCTTCAAAGAGATGCAATATTCATCAACCCGTAACTGTTTGCATGAATACACCTGTTGGTCCAACATACAACTTGGGCCTGACCTTACTTATCCTGGGGTATTTGATCCATCAGTACATTATGAAAATGATTAATTAAACCATATTTCCTAAAAAAGCATTTAAATACAGGCACCTATCAAAATATGTCTAAATTTTCGAGGGAATGGGTGAATTAAAAGAGGCTACAAATGCTAAAACCAGAATTCATTGACCGAATTTAGGCTCAATTCAATGATATTGTGGCCTAAAAGTTGACTAATCGGAAAATTACATGCCTTAAAAATGATTTAAATCAGCAACATAGATGAAAATATGTGAATTTTCGAGGGAATGTGCGCAAAACCCCTATTTGGAATATTTCCTGAAAGTTGGCTTATGATGCAAAATAATTATGATTTAAAAAAAGAGCAAAAGCTTATTGAATTAAGTTAATGTGAACCAATAGATTTTGAGTCATTCAAAAGCTAGATATAGATTTATTGTCGCGGTAAGTTTATATCACACAAACCCCTTATCTATTGACTGATTAAATAAGTTAATTAATGTTTAGATTACACATAACTGTGGTTTTATATCCATTATTTTTTATCAGATTGATTAATCCTTTCTAAAGCATCTTTTATTTTCTCGTGTGATTCATCAAGCGACTTATTTGCTCTACTGGTGGTTTCTTCACACATAATAATTAAAGCTTGTAATAGTTTTTCTTCATCAATTTCATCTTCATCAATGTGGTGATGGCGCGAGTCATCTTTATTTTTCAAGGCACGTACAAATGAGGTCATACGACTTGTTGGCAACGAAGATAGCTTTTCTAAATCACCATCCAAAATTAATTCAAAAACCATGAAAGCCTCTGATTCTTCCTGGCTTAATGAATTTAATTTATCTTCGTCAAAATCATCGAGCATCTTTTTTAAGTCTCTTGATATTTCCTTTAGTTCCTTGTCACGCTTTTCGAATTTATCCATTGGCTTAAAGTAAGATTATGATTAACGCATTTATTGTACATCATCTACAGAAATCTCACTTCAGACTAATTTGAAATTCAGGCATCATCAGGGTAAGTGAGTAGTATTAGCTTTATCGAAGACAAGGTTGTCGTGATTTGTGAAACTTGTATATGCGCGAGGTAAAAGAAGTGGTAAGTTTTAGCAAGGTGCGCCATTGTATATTTAGCTAAAGAGAATAGCTGGGTTAGTCGGTATCAGGTTTGATAATATCAACAATTATGATTGAATAATAAGCAATTATTTTGAACAGTATCATCAATCATGCTATCTTAATATTTTGTTCAGCCGGTATATGATTATGTCACTAAATTGTGCAGAAACTGTAGCTCAGAAAATATTGTCAGATTCTGCTTTTGCCGAAGATGTTAATAAATACATCAAACGAGCACTTAGCTCAAAAAGTTCAGCTAAGCTAAAAAGCATGACTGACAGCCAAGCCCAATTAATTGTGGACAAAAATTCTGAAAATAAAGTACTAACTAAGAATCCAATCTACCCAAAACTAAACTATGAACTATTGAGGCAAATAGATGCTATTGACAACAGAGCTAATAGAATTTTAGCTAAAGTAACAATGGGTCAAATGCACAACCAGGTGGTCAACTATATAAAACACGCGACCCCAGCTGAAATTGATAAGATATCCGATGAGAAGAATGCCACTGACATGCTTATTAATGTCTTCTGCAAATCTATAATGATTGATGATGATGTTTCCCCTTACCACAAGTCTATACTGCGAGGTTCAATTAAGCGTACAGGGCTGATCAGTGAACATGGCGGGGCATATGATTATAAAGAAGTAATGCAATTAACAGGGTGGAGCAAAGCAACCATTTCAACTTACTACAACTCCAAAAGGCTATTGGGCATTAAAATAGATGGAAAGCTAAAGTACCCGGCTTTCCAATTTAACACTGAAGGCATGATCAAAGGACTTAAGGAGGTGATTCACAAACTCTTGAATCAAACAGATGATTTTTGGTCGGCTTTTACCTTTCTGATAAATAAAAATGATTTTTTACCATTTGATAAGCCAATAACACCCTTGGCTGCAATTAAAAAGGGTAATACAAAATCTGTCTTAAGCTTAATTGAAAGTCGTCATGACCAGTCTGGTCATTAAAGTGGCATTTTGTAATTTTTAGCATCCCGTTCACACATATACTTATCGATACTATCTTTTATTTGTATTTGAGCTTGTAAATTTAAACACAAAATCTTCAGGTTTTATATTACATGCATTGCACACATTAATAACCTCAATAAAATCAAGATTACGGTCACCAATTTCATACTTAGACACGTAGCTCTGTGGTTTCCCCAAAGCTTCTGAGAGTTGAATTTGAGTTAAGTCAGCACGAAGCCTGATGTCTTTTAACGCCTCTCTCAGCTTTATGTATGAGTCATCCCAGATACTTTTTTTCATAAACAGGGACTTTAGTCTATAATCAGAATTATCCCGATTTAGGATATTTCGGGTTTCTATATAACTAAATAACTGTGGGGACTAGACATGGCCAAGCAAAAAGCTCAAAAACTTTCAGCCGATGATAAAATTAAACTAATCGAGGCCAAATATTGTATAGAAGACAAAAAGCCCGTTGATATTGAGGAATTGAGCTATACCCACAAGCTATATCTTTTAGCAATTTTTAGAGTTCTCACAGATGAATCATTTGATAGTATATTGCCGCTAACTGAAATTCCTTCTGACAAGTTTTTATCACCTAGTAGATATATGGATAGGAATATAATGGATTGTCTTAATTCCCAAAATATTATTTTGGTGGATCCTAATTCAAATACTGATGCGTTTGAATTTGAGGATAACAATTGTGTTGGTTTTGATATTGCTGCTGTTAACTGGTTCGTTAACATTTCTGAGAAAGATGAAGAAAGGTTAAGTGTGGCCAGCTGTTATACGTTGATTTTTAAAGACTTAACAAATTACTTTCCAACATCTAGCGAGGAGAGAAAGAAAGTTATTTCATTTACAATGAATCTTGCGTTCAATGAAGCATTGAGTTATTTGTTGCATAAGTGTTCTAAGTTGAACTATGAATTTAAATTCGGTAATAAAACACATCTATTTCTTAGTCAATTGATTGCCAGTTTAGCTGTATCAGATATTTGCAGCATTATCGATAAAGCTGTCGATGAGGATTATTTGTTTATCACTCGTTCTAACTCAGGTAATAATTATGGAAGCACGGTTTCGGATAGATTGCTCAATTTGGGAGAGCTTGCAATCAGAGACAATTCCCAAATTAGACATTCAAAAAGAAATGAATGTTTGCCAAGGTCCGAATTAAGTAAGATCTTTTATGAATTAATCCACGACGGAGATGATGAGGGATTTACTGAGTGCCCAGCTGAGTTTTGGAAAAATAATCTAGTGGCTTCTTATACTGCTGAGGCATAGTCAGAGTTTTTAAATTATTCTAGGCAAGTATAAAAAACATTAATCTTCAATAACCATTTAAACGGCCTGTCGCTCAAAATTAAACTAATAAGGTTTGTGTAACTTAGTATAATACATGAGATATGATACAGATTTTTGCCGGTTATACATAGCTTTAAGGTGTGTTCCATAAACGATCGTTTGAGTGACAATATGAAAATTGGTTATGCAAGGATATCTAAAGCTGATGGCTCACAACAGCTTGATCTTCAAATAGACGCACTAAAAGAAGCTGGCGTGAGTGAAAGTAATATTTACTCAGATCAAGTATCTGGAAAAAATGATAATAGACCCGGATTAGATTCATGTCTTAAGGCACTCCGTAAAAATGACACTCTAATTGTGTGGAAACTTGATAGACTGGGAAGGAATTTAAAACACCTTGTTAATACTGTCCATTCGCTTTCAGAAAATAAAATCGGATTTAAAGTACTAAGTGGACAAGGAGCAGACATTGATACAGGCACACCTTCAGGAAAGTTGGTATTTGGAATATTTGCATCTCTTGCTGAGTTCGAGAGAGAGTTAATAAAAGAAAGAACAATGGTGGGTCTAAAGGCTGCAAGAGCTCGTGGCAAAAAAGGTGGGAGAAAATTTCAGCTATCAAAGCATCAAGTCAGGTTGGCTCAAACAGCTATGAAAGAAAAGTCTACAAATGTAGCTGAATTATGCAGAGAGTTAAAGATTTCACGGCAAACCTTATATCGATATATTAGCCCTGAGGGAAATTTGAGAGGATACGGTATAAAAATACTGGAAAGAAATTAACATGCCAAAAATGGATTTGAATGAGTTTAGAGCGGCGGTAAAAACAAAGCTAAGAGAGCGTGTTAACAATAAATGTTCAAATGTAAATTGTCGTATTACTACACTTGGTCCATCCGAGACTCACAACATAACGAATATAGGTGAAGCTGCTCACATACACGGTGCAAAAAGAGGCTCTGCCAGATGGGTAAAAGACATGACTCCAGAACAAAGAAGAGACTATGATAATGGTATCTGGTTGTGCAGCGGGTGTCATAAAAAAATAGATAGAGACGAAAACAGATATCCTGTAAAAGTTCTTCTGAGATGGAAACAAGATGCTGAAGCTGAGGCACTTAATGAAATTGGTAAAAAATCTTTCACTTCTGCAGACCAAGAAAAATTTGTTTCATCATTTGTTACGGGAAACAATCCTGATATTCCTCTAAATAAATTAGCAAAAGCTGTTGATAATGTTTTTCGAGGGGGGGCTAATGTAATAACCTCAGCAATGGAGGAATTAGATCCAAGGGTAAGAGTAATTCCCATAGGTGGATTGAATGGAGTAACATACGAAATTCATCCTAAAGAACCTTTTGGTCTTTCTTTGATGTTTACCCTGAATGATAACTCCCATCTTGAAATGGATGAATATATTAAACATGGGAAACCAGTAGAAATTCCTTTGTCATCAATTAATGTTGATGGGTCTGAGCTATTTAAACAATTATTCGATAATGAAGGAAAACTATTTTTACAATCTCCTTCTCCTCAAGGCAGTGAAGTAATTATATTATTTGATGAAACATACCAAGAAAAATATTTTGGTACTGTAAAAGGCAATTGGCAGGTTGGTACTGAAACTGCTACATTTCACGGAGTTGGAATGGGTGGGATGCTAAGCCATATTAGAGTGATACAAGAAAATACAACTGCTACAAATTTCACGTTTACTTTAAATTTTGAAGCTTGGGAAGGAAAAAGCATTCAACAACTTAATGGATTCAATAAATTATTTGAATTCTACAGTTGCCTAATCAATCAAAAAAGGATGAAAGTCATATCTGAAATTGAAGGGTTGGATCCAATTGAGGCAATATCTGATGATATAGGGAATATACCAGGGCTTAAAAACATATATGACTTAATTTGCTTTATAGATAAAGCTAGAAAGTTAACAAAATTTTTAAAGATTGATGTCAGTTTTTGTTTTGACAAACTTCCAAGAACTAATGAAGAGTATTTGGCAGTAATTAGGTGTGCTGAAATAATTGACACTATATTAATCAAAGGTACTGAAAAAAGAAATAGCAATATTAGCTTTGAAATAATTCCTGAAATAGGTAATAAATCAATAATTGAAGATATTGGAAGTGGTAAAGAGTTAAATTTCATTGTTAATGAAAATAAAACAATTGAAATATTTGGTAAAACAGTCCAAATACCTGAAATCATATATGAATTACACAAGTTTGTGTTAGCAGTCGATGAGGGTGATAGTTTTGAGATTAATGAAGGGGAAAAAGTGAAAATAAAAATGATTCCGTCTAAATCCTCAGTTACAAAAATCAGCTACAAATAATATTTTTCAATTTTTTTAGAATATAATTTTGTGAATTATCAATTAATATACTAGTTGAATATTCACACTTTTATCAAATTTAGTGACTGTTATACTGGGCATAATAATTCACACTTTGTGAAAACCGCAATTTCACACTTATTATTCTGTGAATAGCTATCTTTGAAACTAGTTTTTTATTGTTAAGTGCTCAAACTAAAGTAGTCGCCCCTGAAGAACTAATAACCCATTGATATTCAACGCAATATAGCGTTATTATGCTATAATAAATTGCAAGAAAACATGAATCAACCATCAAAAACCTTGCAATATGAAACCTAAAAAACCTAACAATCACCCGG
>NZ_JAPMLN010000025.1 GCF_026410405.1 Marinicella gelatinilytica
GTTGTTACTGGCCGTATTGAAACCGGTGTTGTTAATGTTGGTGAAGAGATTGAAATTGTTGGTATCCGTGATACCACCAAGACCATTTGTACCGGTGTTGAGATGTTCCGTAAATTGTTGGATTCCGGTGAAGCCGGTGATAACGTAGGTATCTTGTTACGTGGTACTAAGCGTGATGATGTTGAACGTGGTCAAGTATTGGCAAAACCAGGCAGCATTACCCCGCATACTAAATTTGAAGCTGAAGTCTATGTTTTGAGCAAAGACGAAGGTGGTCGTCATACACCATTCTTTAAAGGCTACCGTCCACAGTTTTACTTCCGTACCACGGATGTGACCGGTGCTTGTGAATTACCAGAAGGCGTAGAAATGGTTATGCCTGGTGATAACGTTAAGATGGTTGTAGAGTTGATTGCGCCGATTGCGATGGATGAAGGTTTACGCTTCGCCATTCGTGAAGGTGGCCGTACCGTAGGTGCGGGTGTTGTGGCTAAAATTATTGAATAATTGCCACAATTAAAATACGCAAAAGCCGACACCTTTGGTGTTGGCTTTTGGTGTCTTTATGAGAATACAGGCCAGTAGCTCAATTGGCAGAGCAGCGGTCTCCAAAACCGCAGGTTGGGGGTTCGATTCCCTCCTGGCCTGCCATCATTATTTGATGGCAAGATTGGATGTAATTGTAATATGAGTAATGTTGAGTCATCGCAAAATGCCGGTGAAAAACTGAGATGGTGGCTGGCCATTGGCGTAATGATAGCCGGTGTCGCAGCTAATTTGTATTTTGTAGATACCTATCCAACAATTATCCGTGTCCTTATGGTTGTCGCGGGTGTGTTAGTCGGTGGGTTTTTGGGCTATACAACTCCAAAAGGCAAGGAATTCGCTCGCTTTGTTCGTAATGCGAATATTGAGCGTCAAAAGATTGTTTGGCCTACAAAAAATGAAACCATTCAGTCAACCATCATCGTGATTGTCATGGTGATTGTAATCAGTTTCTTTTTATTCATGCTGGATACAATTTTTAGTAATTTAGTCGATTACTTCTTCGGAAGATAATCGCTCAGGAGTTTTTCATGTCACACAAATGGTATGTGGTTCACGCCTATTCCGGTTATGAGCAACAAGTATGCCGGTCACTGCAGGAACGTATTGATCGTTTTGAAATGCAGGACAGTTTCGGCGAAGTTTTGGTGCCGAAAGAAACCGTTGTGGAGATGAAAAAAGGCCAAAAAAGGAAATCGGAACGAAAATTTTTCCCCGGTTACGTTTTGGTGCAAATGGAAATGAATGATGAAACGTGGCATTTGGTTAAAAGTGTACCAAAGGTGCTGGGTTTTATCGGTGGTACCGCTGAAAATCCTGCGCCCATTACTGAACGTGAAGCCAACGCCATTTTACAACGTATTCAAGAAGGTGAAAATAAACCGCAACCAAAAACCATGTACGATGCAGGTGAAGTGGTGCGGGTCATTGATGGTCCATTTGCTGATTTTGATGGTGAAGTGGAAGAAGTCAATTATGAAAAAAGTCGTCTGCGTGTAGCAGTCTCTATTTTTGGTCGCTCAACACCAGTTGAACTTGAGTTCAGCCAAGTTGAGAAGATGTAAGTTTTTTTAATGAATTAATGGGGAGCTTATTACAAGCGTTTGCACCCGGAGAGAATTATGGCAAAGAAAGTACAATCGTACATTAAATTACAAGTGCCTGCAGGTCAGGCCAATCCAAGTCCACCCGTTGGTCCTGCATTAGGTCAGCATGGTGTCAATATTATGGAGTTCTGTAAGGCATTTAACGCTAAAACAGGTGATGTTGAGCAAGGTTTGCCGGTGCCTGTTGTGATTACTGTTTACAATGACCGCAGCTTTACTTTTATTACTAAAACGCCACCAGCTGCTGTGTTGTTACGTAAATCTGCCGGTGTGCCTAAAGGTAGTGGTGAGCCGAACAAGAATAAAGTAGCGAAAATCAACCGTGCGCAGTTGGAAGAAATTGCGAAAATGAAAGAGCCTGATTTGACAGCTGCTAATATGGATGCGGCGGTTCGTACCATTGCCGGTACAGCACGTAGTATGGGTATTGATACTGAGGGAGTGAAATAATGTCACAAGGTAAACGAATTCGTAACATTAAAAAATTAGCTGATCCGGTCAAAAAGTACGACATAGAAGAAGCCTTGGCATTTCTTCAGGAACACTCTTCTAAGAATTTTGACGAGTCCATTGATATTGCCATACAGTTAGGTATTGATCCGAAGAAATCTGACCAAGCTGTTCGTGGTGCCACCGTTATGCCAAATGGAACAGGTAAAACGGTTAAAGTGGCTGTGTTTGCACAAGGCGAAAAAGCCGAGGAAGCGAAAGCTGCCGGTGCTGATGTGGTGGGTTTTGAAGACCTGGCTGAAGAAGTTAAAAAAGGAAATTATGATTTTGACGTGGTTATTGCTTCTCCGGATGCGATGCGTATCGTTGGTCAATTAGGTACCATCTTAGGTCCTAAAGGTTTAATGCCTAACCCTAAAGTTGGTACTGTAACGCCTGATGTGGCGACAGCTGTTAAAAATAACAAAGCAGGTCAAGCCATGTACCGCATTGATAAGGCAGGCATTATTCACACGGTCGTGGGTAAGGCTTCTTTTAGCAATGCTGACTTGATTGAAAATATTAAAGCCTTATTGAGTGATTTGTCTAAAAAGAAACCACCGCAATCTAAAGGCCGATTTATTCGTAAAATCAGCGTTTCATCAACCATGGGCGCCGGTTTGCAAGTGGATTCAAATTCATTGAATCTATAAAAGAATTTGAGGGTTGTCGCGCTCAATTGTGCGGCAGTCATCAAAGACCGTAGGTGATTGGTTTTTTAAATCTTAATGTCCTACGCAGATGGTGTCCTCGCACAGAATATTGTGAGTCACCAAAATGGTTTCACCTTTGTTTTTGAAGGTGAATTTAAGTACTGCAGCATCAGCTGCATGAGCCTCTGGAGGTTATCATGGCGCTCACATTAGAGCAGAAAAAAGCTGTAGTCAGTGAAATTGCTAAAGTGGCTGAAATCGCTCACTCTTTAGTGGCAGCGGAATATCGTGGTTCATCAGTTGATCTGATGACGGCGATGCGTGCCGATGCCAGAAAGACGGGTGTTTACTTAAAAGTTGTTAAAAATACTTTGGTAAAACGGGCTGTTAAAAATACTGAATATGAATGTATTTCTGACGCCTTAGTGGGTCCTTTGTTGTACGCCTTTAGCCAGGAAGATCCTGGTTGTGCAGCGCGTTTAATCAAAGACCACGCCAAAGAAAATGACAAACTTGAAGTTAAATTTTTAGCCGTTGGTGGCAAGCTTTTGGCAGCCAGTGAATTATCACGATTGGCATCATTACCAACCAAAGACCAAGCAATAGCTATGTTGATGGGCGTAATGAAAGCACCAATCGAGAAATTTGCTCGTACGCTGAAAGAACCACATGCGAAACTGACACGTACAATTGCAGCAATCAAAGATCAAAAAGCTGCTTAACTAAATTAGATTTTGGAGAATTAAAATGGCCGTATCAAAAGATGATATCTTAGAAACAATTTCAGCAATGTCCGTTATGGAAGTTGTTGAGTTAATCGAAGCAATGGAAGAAAAATTCAATGTATCAGCCGCTGCTGCTGTTGCTGCTGCTCCGGCTGCTGCCGGTGGTGAAGCTGAAGCTGCCGCTGAACAAACTGAATTTGATGTAATCTTAAGTAGCTTTGGTGACAAGAAAGTTGGTGTTATTAAAGCCGTTCGCGGTATCACCGGCTTAGGCTTAAAAGAAGCTAAAGAATTGGTTGAAAGCGCACCGGCACCTGTTAAAGAAGGTGTTGACAAAGCCGAAGCCGAAGATGTTAAGAAACAGCTTGAAGAGGCGGGTGCTTCTGTTGAGTTGAAATAATTACGCGACGTAATTAAAAGAAATCTAAAGGCTGGCATATGATGCCGGCCTTTAGTCGCTTGGAAAATACCTGTTTTTTTTAGGTTAATTGAGCAAGTGTCATAGAGTTTAAATTGAGACGGCTTTTGGCTGTTTCGCATGGTGAAGGTGATTAAAGCGATGGGTTATACATTTACTGAGAAAAAAAGAATCAGAAAGGATTTCAGTAGTACGTCTGCAGTGTTAGATGTCCCTTACTTACTGGATACACAAATCAAATCATACAATGGCTTTTTGGGTGAGAATGATCGAGGTCTTAATGGATTAAATGACGCCTTGAATTCAATTTTTCCGATTGAAAGCTATTCAGGATTTGCCAAATTAGAATATGTTAGTGTCGCTGTTGAAGACCCTGAATTTGACGTGCTGGAGTGTAAATTACGCGGCATGACTTATGCAGCTTCTATTCGTGCGGTCATCCAATTGGTGATTTACGACAAGGATAAAAGCACTAAGAAAAAGAAAAAAGTTAAATACGTTGAAGAGCAAAGTGTCTATTTGGGTGATTTGCCGTTAATGACAGACACCGGTACCTTTGTAATCAATGGTACGGAACGGGTGATCGTTAACCAATTGCATCGCTCGCCAGGTGTGTTCTTTGATCACGATAAAGGCAAAACCCATTCCTCGGGTAAGATTTTATACTCAGCACGTGTGATTCCTTATCGCGGTTCTTGGTTGGATATGGAGTTTGATGCCAAAGACAGCGTTTTTGTTCGTATTGATCGTCGCCGTAAATTACCGGCTTCCATTCTTTTGCGCGCATTGGGCTTTAACAGTGAACAAATTCTACAGCAGTTTTTTGAGATTATTCCCATCACGCTCAATAAAACCAATGCCAAAATGAAACTGGTGCCTGAGTATATTAAAGGCGATACCTTCGCGTTTGATATTAAGGACGGTAAAGACGTGATTGTTGAAGCCGGCCGACGCATTACCGCTCGACATGAGCGAAAGTTAAAAAATTCAGGCTTAACCTCGTTAACCCTGGAAGATTCTTACCTGGTTGAAAAAATACTTGCGAAAAACATCATCGATAAGGAAACCGGTGAAATTTTATATCCAGCCAATACAGAAATTACTGAAGATGTATTAGAGAAATTAAGAGATGCCGGTGTTAAAACCATTGATATTTTATTAATCAATGATTTGGATCGTGGCCCTTATATGTCTAATACACTGAACATCGATCCGACCACCACCCCTGAAGAGGCTTTAATCGAGATTTATCGCATGATGCGACCCGGTGAGCCGCCTACGGAAGAAGCCGCTCGTTCGCTGTTCGAAGGTTTATTCTTTACACCTGAGCGCTATGATTTGTCGGCTGTTGGTCGCATGAAATTCAATATGCGTTTAGGTCGAGAAGAGGCTGAAGGTGAAGGTACCTTGAGCAGTGAAGACATCGTTGACGTAATGCGAGAATTGGTTAATATTCGCAATGGTAAAGGTCATGTGGATGACATTGACCATTTGGGTAACCGTCGTGTGCGTTCTGTTGGTGAGATGGCTGAAAATGTTTTCCGCATCGGTTTGGTGCGGGTGCAACGTGCTGTTAAGGAGCGATTGACGGTGGCCGAGTCTGAAGGTTTAACACCACAAGATTTAATCAATGCCAAGCCCATATCTGCTTCCATTAAAGAGTTTTTCGGTTCTAACCAATTATCTCAATTCATGGATCAGAATAATCCGTTGTCTGAGATTACCCATAAACGACGTGTGTCTGCCTTAGGCCCAGGTGGTTTGACCCGCGAGCGTGCCGGTTTTGAGGTGCGTGATGTTCATCCAACTCATTATGGACGGTTGTGTCCCATTGAAACGCCTGAGGGTCCAAACATTGGTTTGATTAACTCTTTGGCTGTGTATGCCAGAACCAATGATTACGGATTTTTGGAAACCCCTTACCGTAAGGTTAAAAATGGTAAAGTGACTGATGAAATTGTCTATTTATCAGCCATCCAGGATTCTGATAATCCAATTGCCCAAAACAGTGCAAAACTGAACAAAGACGGTTCATTTGCTGACGAGTTTGTTTTGTGTCGTCATAAAGGCGAAGTGGTGTTGAAACAGGCTGAAGAAATTAACTACATGGACGTCTCAGAGAAACAAATTGTTTCTGTGGCAGCGGCCTTGATTCCATTCTTGGAACATGATGATGCCAACCGTGCATTGATGGGTTCTAACATGCAACGCCAAGCCGTACCGACTTTACGGGCTCAAAAACCCTTGGTAGGTACCGGCATGGAACGTACGGTGTCTCGTGATTCCGGAGTAACTGTGATTGCTAAGCGTGGTGGTGTGGTCGAAATGGCTGACGCTTCTCGTATTGTGGTGCGTGTTGATGCGGAAGAGACTGAAGACAAAGATCCGGGTGTTGATATTTATAATCTGATTAAATATATGCGCTCAAATCAAAACACCTGCGTTAACCAGCGTCCGATTGTTAAAGTCGGTGATGTCATTGATGCCGGTGATACCTTGGCTGATGGCCCGTCCACCGATTTGGGTGAATTGGCACTGGGTCAAAACATGAAAGTGGCCTTTATGCCTTGGAATGGCTATAACTTCGAAGATTCCATTCTGATTTCTGAGCGGGTTGTTAAACAAGACCGCCTGACCACCATTCATATTGAAGAGCTCACTTGTATTGCCCGTGACACAAAACTGGGTCCTGAAGAGATTACCTCTGATATTCCAAACATCAGTGAACATGCCCTGACCAAACTGGATGATTCGGGTATTGTGTACGTTGGTGCAGAAGTTAATGCCGGTGACATATTGGTGGGTAAAGTAACGCCTAAAGGCGAAACCCAGCTAACGCCTGAAGAAAAACTATTGCGTGCGATTTTTGGTGAAAAAGCCTTGGATGTGAAGGATTCGTCCTTGCGTGTTAAATCCGGCATGAACGGTACCGTTATTGATGTTCAGGTTTATACCCGAGAAGGCATTGAAAAAGGCTCCCGTGCAGAACGCATTGAGCAAGAAGAAATCGAGAAGGTGCGCAAAGATATGGATGATCAATTCCGTATTATGCGCACGGTGATTCACCAACGTATTAGAGAGATGTTGGTTGGTGCAGAAGTGGTTAAAGCGCCAGGTGTTAAAAAAGGTGCGGTTCTTGATGAAGCGTATTTTGATGAATTGCAGCTGGATCAATGGTTTGATATCAAGCCCAAAGATAATCACTTGGCTGAACAAATGGATCGCTTTGCGGACCAAATTAAAGAACAGCGAAAAATCTTTGATAAACGCTTTGATGAGAAAAAATCCAAAATTGTTCGTGGCGATGATTTAGCCCCGGGTGTTTTGAAAATGGTTAAGGTTTATCTTGCCGTTAAACGTCGCATTCAACCCGGTGACAAAATGGCCGGTCGTCACGGTAACAAAGGTGTGATTTCAATGATTGTGCCTGAAGAAGATATGCCGTTTGATGCAGATGGCCGGCCGGTGGATATTTGTTTAAATCCATTGGGCGTTCCTTCGCGGATGAATATTGGGCAGATTTTGGAGGTGCATTTAGGGCTGGCGGCACGTGGTTTAGGGTATCAAATCACGCAAATGCTGGAAGAAAATGCCACCATGGCTAAGCTCAAAGACTTCTTAACCGAGATTTACAATGTGGATGAAGAAGGCAAAGTAAGTTTCAGTGGTTTTAACAAAGAAGAGATGCTGGAATTAGCCCACAACCTGAAAGAAGGTGTGCCCATGGCAACACCGGTTTTTGATGGCGCCAAAGAAGAACACATTCGTAAATTGTTAAAAATTGCAGGTTTGCCGGAAGACGGCCAAACCATCTTGTTTGATGGTCGAACCGGTAAACAGTTTGATCGACCGGTGACGGTTGGTTATATGTATATGCTGAAATTAAATCACTTAATTGATGACAAAATGCATGCCCGATCCACAGGTCCTTACTCACTGGTCACTCAGCAACCTTTGGGTGGTAAAGCCCAATTTGGTGGTCAGCGATTTGGTGAGATGGAAGTATGGGCTTTAGAAGCCTATGGTGCAGCGTATACCTTACAAGAGATGTTAACGGTTAAATCTGACGATGTTCAAGGTCGTAATCAGACATACAAAAACATCGTTGATGGTAACCACAAAAATGTTTCAGGTGTGCCTGAATCCTTTAACGTATTGGTCAAGGAAGTCAGAGCCCTTGGTCTAAATATGGAATTGGAAAACGAATAAAGCCAGGAGAAACTGATGAAAGATTTAATTAAATTATTTAATCCAAAAAAAGAAATACAGGACTTTAATGCCATTAAAGTTTCTCTGGCGCCACCGGAACTGATTCGGTCGTGGTCTTATGGTGAGGTCAAAAAACCTGAAACCATTAACTACCGAACCTTTAAACCAGAACGGGACGGATTATTCTGTTCGGCTGTGTTTGGTCCGGTAAAGGATTACGAATGCCAATGCGGTAAATATAAGCGCATGAAACACCGTGGTGTGGTCTGTGAGAAATGTGGTACCGAGGTCACCTTGGCCAAAGTTCGACGTGAGCGCATGGGTCATATTGAGTTGGCCAGTCCGGTTGCACACATTTGGTTTTTGAAATCATTACCATCCCGAATCGGATTAATGTTGGATATGACATTACGAGAAATCGAACGTATTTTATACTTCGAGTCTTTTGTGGTGACAGATCCGGGCATGACCGAGCTTGAAAAAGGTCAACTGTTAACAGACGAGCAATATGGCGAAGCCATTGAAAATTACGGTGATGAATTTAAAGCCTTAATGGGTGCTGAAGCGGTTTATGAATTGTTGTCAGAAATTGATATCAATGCAGAATTAATCAAACTTCATGAAGACATTAATTCCACAAAGTCTGCCACAAAGATTAAGCGGTTATCGAAGCGAATTGGCTTATATGATGCGTTTAATAAGTCCGGCAATAAGCCTGAGCACATGATTCTAACTGTGTTGCCAATTTTACCGCCAGATTTACGGCCTTTGGTGCCTTTAGACGGTGGTCGGTTTGCGACATCTGATTTGAATGATTTGTATCGACGTGTGATTAACCGTAATAATCGTTTGAAACGATTATTGGAATTACATGCGCCGGATATTATTGTCCGTAATGAAAAGCGTATGTTACAAGAATCTGTGGATGCGCTGTTGGATAATGGTCGACGTGGTCGTGCCGTTACCGGTAGTAACCGTCGTCCATTAAAATCTCTGGCTGATATGATTAAAGGGAAACAAGGTCGTTTCCGTCAGAACCTTCTGGGTAAACGTGTCGACTATTCGGGTCGTTCCGTGATTGTGGTTGGTCCAACTTTACGATTGCACCAGTGTGGTCTGCCTAAGAAAATGGCCCTTGAGCTATTCAAGCCGTTCATTTTAGGCCGATTATTGAAAGACGGTTTTGTGTCAACCATTAAAGCCGCTAAACGTGCCATTGAAGCTGAAGCCCCTGAAGTATGGGATATATTGGATTTTGTTATTCGTGAGCATCCGATTCTTTTGAACCGGGCACCAACATTACATAGATTAGGTATTCAAGCATTTGAACCTGTTCTGATTGAAGGTAAAGCCATTCAGTTACATCCGCTGGTTTGTACCGCGTTTAATGCTGACTTCGACGGTGACCAGATGGCGGTTCATGTGCCATTATCAATTGAGGCGCAGTTAGAAGCGCGTGTTTTGATGATGTCCACCAATAATATATTATCGCCGGCTTCCGGTGAGCCGATTATTGTGCCATCACAAGATGTGGTATTGGGCTTATATTATATGACACGCTCGCTGGTCAATCAGCGCGGTGAGGACATGATATTCTCTGATATGGGAGAAGTTAATCGGGCTTACCAAAACGGGCATGTTTCATTACAAGCCAATATTAAGGTGCGTTTAAACACCACCAATGATGAAGGTGTTGAAAGTATAGGTTTAATTGAAACCACTGTTGGGCGTGCTATTTTGGCTGATATTCTGCCTAAGGGTTTGAGCTTTTCTTATATTAACCAAACGCTTAATAAAAAAGCCATTTCTGCTTTATTAAACGCCTGTTACCGTCAGTTAGGCACCAAGGCCACGGTCATATTTGCTGACCAGTTAATGTACACCGGATTCAGATACTCAACCATTGCCGGGATTTCAATTGGTGTCACCGATTTGATTATTCCTGACGCTAAAAAAGGTATTCTGGAAGCGGCTGATAAGGAAGTATTAAAAATTCAAGAGCAATACACTTCAGGTCTTGTCACTGCAGGTGAGCGTTACAACAAAGTTGTTGATATTTGGTCTAAAGCCAATGAAGAAGTGGCGGCTGCAATGATGGAAGTCATTGGTAAAGAAGAAGTCAAAACCAAAGACGGCAAGGTTGTGGAGCAAGACTCCATGAACTCGGTCTTTATCATGGCTGACTCCGGCGCCCGTGGTTCTCAGGCGCAAATGCGACAGTTGTCCGGTATGCGTGGATTGATGGCAAAACCCGATGGTTCGATTATTGAATCGCCCATTAAAGCCAACTTTCGTGAGGGCTTGGATGTGATGCAGTACTTCTCCTCAACCCATGGTGCGCGTAAAGGTTTGGCGGATACCGCACTGAAAACTGCAAACTCAGGTTACTTAACCAGACGACTGGTTGATGTCGCCCAAGACGTGGTTATCACTGAAGTGGATTGTGGCACATTACAAGGTTTTGATTTATCGCCTATTGTTGATGGCGGTGAGGTCATTGAAACCTTAGCAGAACGTGTGTTAGGTCGTGTGGTGGCCGAAGATGTTCTTAACCACAAAGATAAAGTGGTGATTGAAGCCGGCACCATGATAGGTGAAGAGCTGGTTGACCTGATTGAAGAAGAAGGTCTGGATAAAATCAAGGTTCGTTCACCGATTACCTGTGAAACCGGATTTGGTATCTGTGCGCAATGTTATGGTCGTGATTTGTCTCGCGGTCACCGTGTTAATAACGGTGAGGCTGTGGGTGTTATGGCGGCACAAAGTATTGGTGAGCCGGGTACTCAGTTGACGATGCGTACCTTCCACATTGGTGGTGCAGCAACAAAAGCAACGGCATCTGACAGCGTGGAAGTTAATTCATCAGGTACCATTCGCATGCATAACATTAAATATGTGACCAATGCAGAGAAAAAACTGGTGGCCATTTCTCGATCCGGTGAAATTTCAGTTATAGATAAATCCGGTAAAGAGAAAGAGCGTTATAAAGTACCTTACGGTGCGGTAATTCACGTTAAAGATAAAGCCAAGGTAAAAGCCGGTGATATCATTATTAACTGGGATCCGCATACACATCCGATTGTTTCGGAAGTGGCTGGTCAAGTGGTGCTCAGTGATTTTAAAGAAGGCATTACCGTTGAGGAAAAACTTGATGAGTTGACCGGTCTAACCAGCTTTATTATCACCGATCCAAAACAGCGCGGACAAGCAGGTAAAGACCTTCGCCCGATGGTTCGTATTGAAGATAAAAAAGGTAAACCGGTTATTATTCCCGGCACCGATGTACCGGCGCAATATTTATTGCCACCCGGTGCGGTTATTAATATCCGTAATGGACAAGAAGTGTCAGTGGGTGATTTCTTGGCGAGAATCCCGCAAGCGTCATCGAAAACCCGTGATATTACCGGTGGTTTGCCACGGGTTGCTGACTTGTTTGAAGCGCGTAAACCAAAAGATCCTGCGATTCAGGCAGAAGCCAGTGGTGTGGTCAGTTTTGGTAAAGACACCAAGGGTAAAAACCGACTGGTCATTAGTCAAGCCAATGGTGAGAAAAACGAAACATTGATTCCTAAGTGGCGTCAAATCATTGTGTTTGAAGGTGAGCATGTTGAAAAAGGTGACATTGTCGTTGAAGGTGAACCTAATCCGCATGACATTTTGAGATTACAAGGTGTTGCTGCCTTAGCGGCTTATTTGGTCAACGAGATTCAAGATGTTTATCGCCTGCAAGGTGTGAAAATTAACGATAAGCACATTGAATGTATCATTCGTCAAATGTTGCGCAAAGTTGAGATTGTTGAGCCAGGTGATACAGATTATCTGCAAACCACCCAGCTTTCTTATAAGGAAGTTATGGCCACCAACCGCGAAATATTGAAAAATGATGGTATTCCGGCTGAATTTGAGATGTTGTTATTGGGGATTACCAAGGCATCATTGGCCACTGAATCGTTTATTTCTGCGGCTTCTTTCCAGGAAACCACGCGGGTGTTAACAGAAGCCTCTGTGAAAGGCACTCGAGATACTTTGCGCGGTTTGAAAGAAAACGTGATTGTGGGTCGATTGATTCCTGCCGGTACCGGTTTGGGTTATCACCTAAAACAAACACAAACCAAAGAAGCTGAATTGCAGTCAGAATTGCAAGCCATGGTTGATGAAGCAGAAGCAGATGTTAAAAATGAGACTGAAGCTGCTTTGTTAGATGAATTGCGAAAGGCTGCGGACGAACAATCTGAGCAATCAGGTAACGATTAATTGTTCATTATTCAGTGATGAGCAGAGTCCTTTGAAAAAATAGATTCTGTTCTTGACTATTGAGGGGTAAATAACTAAAATCCCCGTTCTTTGAATCGACAGGCTGGTTTTTAATCGGCCTGTCGTTTATTTTCTATAAGGTAAATTTTGCATATGGCAACAGTAAATCAATTGGTTCGTAAACCAAGAAAAGACAACATTGAAAAAACAAATGTGCCCGCGTTAGAAGGCTGTCCTCAGAAACGAGGTGTCTGTGCGCGTGTATATACCACAACGCCGAAAAAACCAAACTCGGCTTTACGTAAAGTGGCGCGTGTCAGATTAACTAATGGCTATGAAGTAACTTGCTACATTGGCGGTGAAGGACATAATTTGCAAGAACACTCTATCGTATTGATACGTGGTGGTCGTGTGAAGGACTTACCCGGTGTGCGTTACCACATAGTACGTGGTGCTTTGGACACAGCGGGTGTGAGTGCGCGTCGCCAAGGTCGGTCTAAATACGGCGCTAAACGCCCTAAATAATCAGTAGGTGGATATAACATGTCAAGAAAGAAAACAAATTATAAACGTGAAGTGTTGCCTGATCCAAAACACGGTAGTGAGTTGATCAGTAAATACATCAACATGGTTATGAAAAGTGGTAAAAAAGCAGTTGCTGAAAGCATTGTTTATGGTGCCATGGAGCAAGTGGCTGCGAAAGAGAAGGGCGATGTTGTGGAAGTGACGCAGCGTGCTTTGGAGAAAGTTAAGCCAATGGTCGAGGTTAAGTCTCGTCGTGTTGGTGGTGCTACTTATCAAGTGCCTGTAGAAGTGCGGCCAAGTCGACAAATGGCATTGGCTATGCGTTGGATGATTGATGCAGCCCGTAAACGTGGTGAAGCCAATATGCCATCTAAATTGGCCGGTGAAATGCTGGATGCTTTACAGGATCGTGGCGCTGCCATGAAACGCCGTGAAGAAGTGCATAAAATGGCCGAAGCCAACAAAGCCTTCGCGCATTATCGTTGGTAAACTTTTTAGGAATAGGATATTGAAGTGGGTCGAGATACACCGATTACAAAGTACCGTAATATCGGCATTATGGCCCACATTGATGCGGGAAAAACAACCACCACTGAACGGATTCTTTTTTACACCGGTATCTCGCATAAATTAGGTGAAACCCATGACGGCAATGCTGTTATGGATTGGATGGAACAGGAGCAAGAGCGTGGTATAACCATTACCTCTGCTGCAACCACTTGTTTTTGGCAGGGCATGGATGGTCAGTTCGATAAACATCGAATTAATATCATTGATACACCTGGACATGTTGATTTCACCATTGAGGTGGAGCGCTCGTTACGGGTTTTAGATGGTGCGGTTGCCGTGTTTTGTGCGGTTGGCGGTGTTGAGCCGCAGTCTGAAACAGTTTGGCGACAAGCCGATAAGTACCATGTGCCACGGTTAGCCTTCGTTAACAAGATGGACCGTACCGGCGCTGACTTTGAGCGTGTTGTTAAGCAAATTAAGGACAGATTAGGTGCCAGGGCGGTGCCGATACAATGGCCGATTGGCGCTGAGGAAGATTTTGAAGGCGTTGTTGATTTAATCAGGATGCGGGCCATTTATTGGAATGACAGTGACATGGGTGTCACTTTTGAATTGAAAGACATCCCTTCGGAATTGCAGGATGTTTGTGAAGAAGCGCGTGAGCTGGTATTGGAAGCCGCCGCCGAAGCCAATGAGGGCTTAATGGATAAGTACCTCGAAACTGGCGAGTTAAGCTACGATGAGATTATCTCTGGATTGCGAAAAGGAACCATTAATAACGAAATTGTTTGCTGTATGTGTGGCTCGGCCTTTAAGAATAAAGGTGTTCAAGCCATGTTGGACAAGGTTGTTGAGATTATGCCGGCGCCCACAGATGTGCCAGCAATTGCCGGGGTTTTGCCAGATGGTGAAGTCGGTGAACGCCATCCAACTGACGAAGATCCTTTTGCGGCTTTGGCATTTAAAATAGCCACAGATCCATTTGTGGGTAATTTGGTTTTCTTTCGTGTATATTCGGGTGTTTTGAAGTCAGGAGACACTGTCTATAACCCGATAAAAGACCGCAAAGATCGTATTGGTCGTTTGTTGCAAATGCACGCCAATAGCCGTGAAGAGGTACAAGAAGTGCGAGCCGGTGACATTGTTGCTGCTGTTGGCATGAAAGATGTTGGCACAGGTGAAACCTTGTGTGATGTGAACGAAATCATCACCTTGGAGCGTATGGAGTTTCCTGAGCCGGTTATCGCGGTGGCAGTGGAGCCAAAAACCACCGGTGACCAAGAAAAAATGGCAACGGCTTTAAGTAAACTGGCCCTTGAAGATCCATCTTTTAAAGTGGCGACTGATGAAGAATCAGGACAAACCATTATCTCTGGTATGGGTGAGTTGCACTTAGAGATTATTGTTGACCGCTTATTAAGAGAATTTAAAGTGGCGGCCAATGTGGGTAATCCACAAGTGGCTTATCGCGAAACAGTGACAAAAGTTGTTGAACAAGAGGGTAAGTTTGTGAAACAATCCGGCGGTCGCGGACAATACGGCCATGTAAAAATTAAAATTGAACCCATGGAACAGGGTTTTGGTTATGAGTTTGTTAACGAAATAACCGGTGGTGTGATTCCTAAGGAGTACATCGCGCCGGTGGACAAAGGCATACAAGAACAAATGGCCAATGGCGTATTGGCCGGTTATCCGGTGGTTGATTGCCGAGTAACACTTTACGACGGTTCGTTTCATGAGGTTGACTCTAATGAAATGGCCTTTAAGGTTGCAGGCTCCATGGCATTTCGCCAAGGTGCTAAAGCAGCGGGTCCGGTATTGCTTGAACCCATTATGCGGGTTGAGGTAGCCACACCGGAAGAATATATGGGTGATGTGGTTGGTGATGTCAATCGCCGTCGCGGTGCTTTAGATGGCATCGATGATTCGCCTACCGGGAAAGTGATTAAATGTCACATTCCCTTAGCGGAAATGTTTGGTTATGCCACATCTCTGCGCTCAGCGACACAAGGTCGCGCCAGTTATTCGATGGAGTTTGATTATTACGATCAGGCGCCGGCTGAAGTACTGGCAGAAAAAACAGGATATTAATAAATTTGAGAGATTGACGATGTCAAAAGAAAAATTTGAACGCAATAAGCCCCATGTGAACGTGGGCACAATCGGTCACGTTGACCATGGTAAAACGACTTTGACTGCAGCGATCACAAAAGTTGCTGCTGAAAAGATGGGTGGTGATTTTAGAGATTACAACCAAATTGATAACGCGCCAGAAGAAAAAGAGCGTGGTATCACGATTTCGACTTCTCACGTAGAATACGAAACAGACAATCGTCACTATGCGCACGTTGACTGTCCGGGCCATGCTGACTATGTTAAAAACATGATTACAGGTGCGGCGCAAATGGATGGTGCCATTTTAGTGGTATCAGCCGCTGATGGTCCAATGCCACAAACCCGTGAGCATATCCTGTTGGCACGTCAGGTTGGCGTACCTTATATTGTTGTGTTCTTAAACAAATGTGACCAAGTTGATGACGAAGAGTTGTTAGAGTTGGTTGAGATGGAAGTTCGTGAGTTATTGAATGACTATGAGTT
>NZ_JAPMLN010000026.1 GCF_026410405.1 Marinicella gelatinilytica
CAACAATAACTGCCATATCAAAAACTTTTAAGCCTACTTAAGTATCGGTTAAAAGTTCAGGTTACTAACAGCCAATTATTAATAAAAAAGCCTAAAAGCAACAAACCCCTGAAAAAAACAGGGGTTTGTCATTAGCCTGAAAACCGGCTGTTATGCCGGTTTTTTTATGCCTGGTTTTTTTAACTTAAATGATTGAAAGAATTGTCTAGCTGTCGATGAATTTCTTTTTCAATAATTGGTTTAAAAGCCATCATCATAAAATTGAGCTGTGCTGTGATGATGAGTTCTTGATGATCTAATTTGACTTCCCCCTTAATACCACTGCCTTTTAAATGGTAATGATTTTCACCGATTTCCTGATGATGAATATGATATTTGTTTTCCAAGTCCTGAAGAAGTTCATCGATGACTTCTTTACTTTGTGCTAAGTTACCTGGCATTGGGTAGGTTATATTAATATTAGACATAAATTTAACAATTACGGTTAAGCGACTGATTACTTTATCATTAATATGCCATTAAGTTACTAGGCTTTTGTTGTTTTTTTTAGCAAATTGATTAAATCATTTGCTTTGCCATTATAGGCGCGATTGATCAAATCTTGCGTTAATTGCAATTGAGTGGATTCTTGTGATGCACGAGGTGTATAAATATGTGCCATTTGATCATTATTTTTTTCCAGTAACTGTTTATCCAGCATCACTTGCATCATTTTCAAGGTGGTGGTGTAAGTGGTGGTTTGTTGACGTTGTTTGAGGTGCTCATGGACGACACGGACGGTGGATGGCCCAAATTTCCATAGCACCGATAAAATCAATAACTCTTTGGGGGTTGGTAGCGGTAACTTATCAGGATTCATGCGAATAATCAGGGTTAATTAAAATTAATATCTTTAATGACTGTTCGCACAATTTTACCGTTATCTTCATAAATGATTTGTTCGATATAGCAGTCTCTGCTATTAATCCAAATACGGGTGCTTTTATCTGAACGATTTTGATATATGCGATGAACCAGGATTTTATCGTTATCAACAGCGACAGTTTTAAAAAAATATGTTTTCGGTTCGTCAGATTTTAGTATCTGCCATTGCATATTATCTTTTGGGTTATGACAAACTTGTTGAGTCAGTTGCCAGGACATGACGTGGGTGCTGAGCAAGGGTTGTTGACTGTTTAATTTGAATGGCTTTTTGCGGTTAATACCTTGATAGCTAAATTCACCGGGTTGATGGCTAAATTTATATAGTTTGCTTTTAAAAGCCACTTTTTGTTTCATGTTGTGATTAATCATTTCGGCTTTTTGATCGCGATATATAAACTTGCTGTGTTCAGTGCGCTTGAAGTTCAGCAATGATGCCAATCCCTTTGTCCCTTCAGTGATATCGGTGAGTTGGTAATGATGGTGATCCAGCTTTTGCAACCTTGAAGTGGTAACGGCTTTTATGGTGTCATCTTCATAGACATCGTAGATGGCTGTGAATGTAAGTGGTTTGGCGTGAATAGTGGTTGTTGAGCATGCCAAATAAATGACTGCGGTTATCAGTGATATTATGTATTTGACCATAGAATGGGTTGAGAAATAATTTGATTGTTGTAATAAAGCTGTTTATTTCGCCAATAAATTTCGCCTTGGGCTATTTTTTTGACGGTGGTTGTTAAGAGCGCATGTTCTTTGGACAACAAACGGTCGGCTAAAGTTTCTGCGGAGTCATCGGCTTTAATGTTAATGTGACACTGGCTGATGCTGTGACCCCGGTCTAAATGTTGGTCCACAAAGTGAACGGTGGCACCGTGAATGGTTTGGCGGTCTTCAAGGGCTCTTTGGTGAGTGTTCAGGCCCGGATACAAAGGCAGAAGAGAAGGGTGTATGTTAATGATTTTGCGAGGAAATTGGGCCACAAATTCTGCCGATAATACGCGCATAAAGCCAGCCAGTATTATGAGGTCGGGCTTAACATTGTTAAGCAATGTGATTGCTTGAGCTTCGGCCTGAATTTTATCACGCCAATCAATGACTGTGGTTGGTACCGAAAATCGCTCGGCTGTTGTTAACCCGGCCGCTTGTGAACGATTGCTAATGACATGTGTGACTTTATAATGATTTTGGTCTTCAAGCAATGCCTGCAGGTTGCTACCGCGACCGGAAATAAATACAACAACACGCATTAGATTATTGTGACATCTTGGCCTGTGTGCTTGGTGACTTGGCCAATAGACCACGCGGCTAATTGGTGTGATTTAAAATGATTAATGGTGTCACTCACTGCATCATCAGGAACAATTAAACATAAGCCGATACCGCTGTTAAAGGTTTTGAAGAGTTCGGTTTCTTCAATTTGGCCCAGGTCCTGTAAGTAGCTAAAGACTTCAGGCATGGTCCAACTGCCACGCTTAATTTCCACAGCTAAACCTTTGGGGATTACGCGGCTGATGTTTTCCATTAAACCGCCGCCGGTAATATGAGCCATGCCCAAAACAGGTGCGCTATTGTTCAATAAACTTAACACTGGTTTTGGATAAAGCGTGGTGGGCTGTAACAGCTTGCGGCCCAGGATGCTACCGTCAAATGCTTGCGACAAATCCAGTTGATGGTCATCAATTAAACGTCTGATTAAGGAGTAACCGTTACTATGTGGGCCACTGGACGCCACACCGACAATCTGATGGCCGGCTTTTATGTGACTGCCGTCGATAATCTTGGTTTTATCCACGACCCCAACCACAAATCCCGCCAGATCGTAATCGCCTTGTGAATACATTCCGGGCATTTCAGCGGTTTCTCCGCCAATTAAGGCGCAACCGGATAAACGGCAGCCTTCTGCAATGCCACTGATGACTTCAGCGGCTTGATCTGTATTGAGTTGGCCGCAGGCGTAGTAGTCCAGGAAAAATAAAGGTTCGGCACCCATGACGATGATGTCGTTGACGCACATGGCCACCAAATCTATACCAATGGTGCTGTGATCATTAAGTTGCTGGGCTAATTTAAGTTTAGTGCCGACACCATCAGTGCCCGACACCAGTACAGGGTTGTCACAGTTAACTTCAGATAAATCGAATAAACCGCCAAAACCACCTAAAGAACCCATAGCACCGGGCCGATGGGTCTGTTTAATAAAAGGTTTAATGCGTTCGACTAAGGCGTTACCGGCAGCAATATCCACACCGGCTTGTTGATAGGTATAAGGCTTTTTATTGGTCATATCTTTACTGGCTTTAAAGCAGGTGCGATTGTAGTCGATTGCCGAACTTTTGTGTTAAAAAAACCAGACAGTTTAACTGATTTGAATGGTTAGTCTGAATATTTTAAGACATCTGAATTGGATTAATTGTTTTTTTGCTGATATCTTCCTTTATAATTAGCCCTATGAAAAACGTAATCTATCTTTTGTGTTTATTGGCCACAACAGCAGTGGCACAATTGGACAATTTAAATGCCGCTGCCACTTTGGTGGATCAACAAAATCCTCAAGATAATGCGCAAATGATGGCGGCATTGACTGCGGTTATCAGCAAAAAAAGTGGCTTGAGTGAGGCGGAGATTGCGCAACAATCTTGGCTTGATGCTTCTTTTAAAGACGTCATTTTGCGCCATTATTATGAGCAAATACCAGCCAACCTCGAATATTCGGGTTTGTGGTTTCATGTCGTGACTGATGGCGCCAAACTTAATCAGATGTTGATTGATCGAAATGTTCCTTTATGGCCACCAAATCGACCAGACCTTTTTATTTGGTTGGTTGAAGAACAAGAAGACGGGTCGCTTTCCCATGCGCAACAAAACTCTGCTGCTGAATATTGGTTAAATAAAGTGTTGACCAATAAAGGTATTGAACATCAGTTCTATAATTCGATGGATGCTGATTTGTTGCAATTTAAACCTGAAGACGTCAGTTATTTGAACCCTGATTTGGTTAATAAAGTGTATTTAGACTACCAACCTGATCAGGTCTTGTTAATTAAGTTACGTCATTTTCGAAGTGGTTATTCTTATCGCGCAGGTTTATTTGAATCAGCTGACAGTGATGCGCATATTGAGAACCGCCAATTTGTTTCGCTTCCTGAAGGCTTAGATTTTTTGGCCACCTCCATACAACAAAAACTGGCTGATGGTCAGCGCATTGATGCCGGTGAATTTGGTGATTTCACCTTGGCAGTTACCATCAATGACATCAGTGATGCCAGCGCCATGCTGGTTCTGTGGCGTTATCTGCATAATCAACCGTTAATCAAGAACTTTCAGGCAACCGCCTACGGACAAAAGAGTTTACAATTACAAGTTAATGCACGGGTCGATAGTGACACATTTGCCAAGGTGTTGACAAAAGATGGATTGTTGCAACACATGCCACTGGGAATCAATAATCGCATTGTGTTTTCTTGGCAACCATGAATCCTTACTTGCGACATATTCCCAACGCCATCACCATTGCGCGGATGTTGTCGTTGATACCGTTGGTTTGGTTGATGTTGCAAAAACACTACACCGGTGCCTTAATTCTGGCGTTATTAGCAGGTGCTTCTGATGGTGTCGATGGGTTTTTAGCTAAACGCTACAGTTGGCAAGGGCGCTTGGGTAGTATTTTGGATCCATTGGCTGATAAACTGATGATGCTGTGTTGTTTTAGTGTTTTCGTTTATCAACAACATTTCCCCATGTGGTTGTTTTTAATGATTGTGGGTCGTGATGTTGTGATTATATTGGGTACTAGCTATGTTAATTTTTTTGTGGGGCGTTTAAAAATTGCCACACCGACACTTGTCAGTAAAATTAATACGGCGTTACAAATTATTCTTATTCTAACTTTACTGGTGACCTTGGCAGGTATTTATGATTTAGCTGAAATTAATCAGCTGTTAATTGTTTTAGTGGCTTTTTTTACGGTGATCAGCGGCATTCACTACGTATGGATGGGTGTCAGAATCAAACAACAATTTAAACAAGGGAGTTCTTAATGCAGAACCAACTGATGCGCCAGATTTATCTGTTGACTTTAATTATAGTGGTCGGTTATCTGGTGTATTTATTGTCACCGATATTGGCCCCATTTGTGATTGCAGCTTTGTTTGCTTATTTATTTGACCCCATGGTTGATAAGCTGGAGACCTGGAAACTCAGCAGAACTTTGTCGGTGGTGGTGGTTTTTGTGTTAATTAGTTTATTAATGATTACAGTGGCATTAATTCTAATTCCCGCTTTAGAGCGCCAAATTAGTTATTTTATTAAAAACTTGCCGATTTATATTAATTGGCTAAAGGATAATGTTAATCCTTGGTTGCAATCACGTTTTGGTTTGGAAATTGATTTATTTGATACTGGCCAATTAACCCAGCTGTTAAAAGAGCACTGGGAGAGTGCCGGTGGTGTGGCGCAAACTGTGCTCAGTTCAGTGACTAAAAGCGGTATGGTTGTTCTAAACTGGGTTATGAATTTATTGCTGATTCCTGTGGTTTTGTTTTACCTGCTGCGCGATTGGGATATTATCACTGCGCGTGTCGGGGAATTAATTCCGCGTCGCTATTATTATACGGTCCATAAAATCACGCATGAATCAAATTCAGTTTTAAGTGCCTTTTTGCGCGGTCAGTTAAGTGTCATGCTGGCTTTAGGAACAATTTATACCATTGGTTTATGGCTAATTGGTATTGATTTGTCGCTATTGATTGGTATGGGTGCCGGCTTGGTATCTTTCGTGCCTTATCTTGGTGCCATTACCGGTTTGATTGGCGGTGTTATCGCTGCCATGGTGCAATTCGGCGATTTAATTCATGTTGTGTATGTATTGATTGTATTTGGTGTTGGGCAGTTACTGGAAGGCATGGTACTGACACCTTGGTTGGTGGGTGATAAAATTGGGTTACATCCTGTTGCCGTGATTTTCGCAGTATTAGCCGGTGGCCAGTTGTTTGGATTTGTTGGCGTATTGCTGGGTTTGCCTATGGCTGCCGTGGTAATGGTTTTATTGCGACATGCTCATCAAAAATATGTGGACAGTGAATTATACGGACGACCATCTGTAGAAAAGCAAAATAACATAACTGATGACTGAACCACAGCTACCCCTACAATTACAAATATCTGAATCAGCTGGCTTTGATGATTTTATCGGTCATGATGATGTGGTTGCGAGTTTAAGTTCTGTTTCGGAGTTGCCTGGGTTTTGTTATTTATGGGGTGCACTTTGTTCCGGTAAAAGTCACTTGTTATCGGCTTATAGTCAGCAACGTCAAAAACAGGGTGATCAAGGTGCGGCTTTTTCAGCCTCGGTAATGCTTGATACAGATATCAGTGAACTTATTCAACCACACTGGTGCTATTTGGTGCTGGATGATATCCACTTGTTGGCCGACAAAGCCTTGGGTGAGCGCCATTTATTCAATTTATTTAATTTTTGTCGTGCGCAACAGCTGTCTTTATTGGTGGCCTCACAAGTTTCACCCCGTGATCCGAGTTGGTTATTACCGGATTTGCGTTCCCGCTTACAATCAGGCTTAACTTTAGAGTTGTCAGTATTAAGTGGCGACCAGGCGATTTTGTTATTAACACGACAGTTTAAACAGCATGGCATACCGGCAAATGACGCGGTTTTAAAATTTATTGCGGGTCATCATGCCACTGATTATGCATCGCTTGATGCCTTGCTGAGGAAGCTGTCAGCACTGTCTCTGCGCGATAAACGAAAAATAACCGTGCCTTTTGTAAAACGAGCAATTGAAGAGAAATAAATAATGTCGGTAGACAAGCCCCATGTCAATGTGGATAATACGCCATCGGTGACTCTCGTTTGTCGCCCCGCAATGGTTAGCAATGAACCCGGTCAGG
This sequence comes from Marinicella gelatinilytica, assembly GCF_026410405.1. GTDB lineage: Bacteria > Pseudomonadota > Gammaproteobacteria > Xanthomonadales > Marinicellaceae > Marinicella > Marinicella gelatinilytica. The sequence goes on from NZ_JAPMLN010000026.1 coordinate 6,826, forward strand.
CCCGGAAGGGAGCAGCCGTAGTTGTAACACCATGTGCGGGGACCGGCTGGCGGGAGTCCCACTTATTAGCAGAGATCTTTGCGTCAATCATGAATCGTGTTAAAAAGTCTAAAATTCCACCACTCTGCGTTAGAAAACTGCCTAATGGTCCTACTTTTGGTGCTAATAACAGGCTCGCTTTGTTTATGTGGCGGTTTGCCGAAAGCAAGACGTCTCCATGGACGAAGGTGTGTCATGTAAGCAGGAGACGGAAGCAACGGCCACAGAATAAAAAGCGAATAAGCCGAATATTAGTCGGCGTTTCCTGCCTTGACTGGCGTAATTTTAGCTGCCTTAAAAGGGCCATGCTGTTGGCTTTTTCCCATCGACCCAGATTTATGCAAAAATCTCTAACATCACTATGACCTATCAAGTACTTGCCAGAAAACACCGGCCCCAGAATTTTAAAGAAGTTGTGGGCCAAGAGCATGTGGTTCAAGCCCTGGTAAACGGTTTGGATAATAACCGTTTACACCATGCCTTTTTATTCACCGGAACCCGCGGTGTGGGTAAAACCACCTTGGCTCGGGTGTTAGCGAAATCCTTAAACTGCCTGGAAGGGGTCGGTAGCGAACCCTGTGGTCAATGTATCCATTGTCTTGAAATTCAGCAGGGTGAGTTTATTGATTTGATTGAAGTGGATGCCGCTTCTCGAACCGGTGTAGATGATACCCGTAGTTTGTTAGACAACGTCAGCTACGCACCTAATAAAGGTCAGTACAAGATTTACCTCATTGATGAGGTACACATGTTTTCTAAAAGTAGTTTTAATGCGTTGCTGAAAACACTGGAAGAACCACCTGAGCATGTCAAGTTTCTGCTGGCCACCACAGAGCCGGAAAAACTACCCATAACTGTATTATCACGTTGTTTGCAATTTAATTTAAAACGCTTAACAGAAAAACAAATCAGCGATTACTTAGCCGAAATATTACAGCGTGAATCGCTCGATTATGAGGATAAAGCCATACAACTGGTGGCACGTGTTGCAGATGGCAGTATGCGAGATGCGTTAAGTTTGTTGGATCAATCTTTGGCATTTGGCGGGAATCGGCTGAATTATGATGAAGTGCGGACTATGCTTGGTACTGTTGAGCAATCTCATGTGGTTGAGCTGCTTAATTTAATTATTGCCGGCGATAAAAAAGGTGTTGTCGATAAATTAGACTGGTTTCACGCCATGTCCATTGATTACAGCCAATTATTAGAAGAGCTGAGCCGTTTATTGCATGAAGTGGCCTTAACCCAATCGTTAAATAAAGTCACAGGTGGAGGCGCCTTTGATGTCACCACATTGAAAAATTTAGCCAATAATTTAGCGGAAGAAGTTGGTCAGTTATATTATCAATTTGTGGTCGTCGGTTTGCAGCAAATGCGAACCGTGCCGGATAAAAAAATATCTTTTGAAATGACCATTATCCGCATGCTTGATTTCGATATTAATCCAGGCAAGCGTGAACAGTTAGAAAGCAGTCAGGTATCGACGAAAACTGTATCTGATGTCGAATCCTCACAAAAAAGTCAATCCGTCGATAATGCCAAAATGACTCATGTTAAGTCACCAAAAGTCGTAGAAGCAGAACCCAAACCGCAGGCAGAGTTAACGAATGATTATATTAATTTATCGGAACTAAATAATGATAACTGGCCAGAAATTTTCAAAGATTTACCACTTAAAGGGATGCCCAGAGAACTGGCGCGAAATTTAATGGTGCTTGAAAATACCAATAACACCATTATATTTGCTTTAGACGCATCGGTAGAGCCATTTAAAACACCTACCTCTGTTGATAAGTTGGCACAAGTGTTGGCCGTTGAAAAACAAAATTATCGATTGGAATTTACCATTCGAGATCAAGTAAGTTCAGTGGCTAAAAAACAGGCCGATGCCGATAGGCAGACGAATCAACAGCGCCAACAGGACAGAGATCCGGTGGTTGATGCTTTACAAGAACGGTTTGATGCCACCATCATCAATCAGAAAAAAGGTCAATAATTATGAAAGGTACATTAGGCAATATGATGCAGCAAATGCAAAAAATGCAGGAGCAAATGCAACAAGCTCAAGCTGAATTAGCTCAAAAAGAAGTCACTGGCTCGGCGGGTGCAGATGCGGTCAAAATCACCATGAACGGCCAACAACAAGTTCAAAAAATCGACATTGATCAAGCCATGGTGGGTGACGATTTTGAAATGCTTGAAGATTTATTGGTTGCCGCTTTTAATGATGCCATGAATAAAATCAGTGATTTACAAAAAGAAAACATGGGTGGTTTAACCGATGGTCTAAATTTGCCACCGGGTTTTAAGATGCCATTCTAATACCATGTCACTGGTTACACAACTGATGGATGCCTTGCAAATCATGCCTGGTGTTGGTCCAAAATCAGCGCAGCGATTGACATTCTTTCTTTTACAAAAAGATAAAGACGGCGCGCGGGCTTTGGCTAAGGTATTGGGTTTGGCTTTAGATCAAGTCAAAGAATGTGATTTGTGCCGAACCCTCACAGAAAATGATATCTGCAATATATGTAGTAATGATCAACGTCATTGGCAACAGTTGTGTGTGGTTGAAAGTCCTGCTGATATTATCCAAATTGAACAAGCCACCGATTTTAAAGGTCGCTATTTTGTACTGCATGGTAAACTTTCTCCCTTAGACGGTTTAGGTCCTAGCGAGTTAAAACTTAATAAACTAATTGACATCATGGCGCGCCCCGAATGCCAGGAACTTATTGTCGCTACCGGTTCAACGGTGGAAGGTGAAACCACTGCTCAATATTTGGCTAACTTAGCTGAAAAAGGTGGTATTAAAGCCAGTCGTTTGGCTCATGGTGTGCCTTTAGGTGGTGACTTGGAATACATTGATAACAACACATTGGCTCATGCTTTTGCCGGCCGAACTTTTCTATAAGGACACATTTATGAACGAAAAAGGTACCATTTTTGATCAAATCTTGGCAGGTAAGGTGCCTGCAGATGTGGTTTATGAAGATGACTTTGTTTTGGCATTCAAGGACATTAATCCCCAAGCCCCCATCCATGTGTTGTTTATACCAAAAGTGCGTATCAAAACGCACAATGACATCGATGAAGCCAATATGGAATATGTCAGCAAAATCCATTTAGCCATCAATAAATATGCCAGAGAAATTGGTGAGCACAAAAATGGCTACCGCATTGTCATGAATTGCAATGAAAATGGTCAACAAACTGTTAATCATATACATATGCACTTTTTAGCTGGGCGGCAAATGGAATGGCCTCCGGGTTAATTCTATTAATATGAGTAATCGCGACCAGTTATTCAGTGAGGCCTATGAAGAGGTTTCAGCCTTTGCTTTTGATGAGCAGGTGGCGTCAGTTTTTCCTGATATGATTAAACGTTCGGTGCCCGGTTATGACACCATTCTTAAAGGCATTGCCATGTATGCCATGCGCTTTGTCCGGCCCAATACCCGGGTTTATGACTTAGGATCTTCTCTAGGTGCGGTTAGTCTGACTGTTGACCAGGCAATTGGTAATCAAAAAGTAAATATCCATGCCATAGATAACTCTGATGCCATGGTTTGCCATTTTAAGCAATTGTTAGAAAAACAAATCACCCAAAACTCAATCCACACGCAGCTTGAAGATTTGCGCCAGGCGACAATTCAGCAGGCCAGTATGGTGGTTAGCAACTTTACGTTGCAGTTTTTACCGCCGGGTTCTCGTAGAGCGGTGTGTGAACGCATCTATCAAGGCTTAAATGATCAAGGTATATTTATATTGTCTGAAAAAGTAAAATCTTCTCAGCAAATGATTGATTTCTATCATGGTTACAAGAAGATAAATGGTTACAGTGATATAGAAATCGCTCAAAAACGACAGGCTTTGGAAGACACCCTAAAGCCTGATACTTTATCGAATTGGGAGCTGAGACTTACAGAAGTGGGTTTTCATTCGATTGAAGTGTGGTTTCGGGCTTTTAATTTTGTGTCTCTGGTTGCATTTAAATAGCAACCGCCATGTTTGAAGTTCAGCTCAACAATTTAAAGCAGCAAGTGCAGGGCACTCTTCTGTCTGCAGGTTTCGATACCCTACAAAACTTAACGCGACAGACCGTATCAAACATGAATCAAGGTGATTTCCCGCGTTGGCTAAATGCATATGACAGTTTACCAAAATTAGATTCGCTGGATGTGGACTTAGCGACTGATGCGATTACTGTAGATGGAGAGTGTAATGAATTGCAACGGCAGCAGTTAAAATCTGGACTTGAGCAGTTAATTCCTTGGCGTAAAGGTCCGTTTTCTATATGTGATATTGACATTGATGCTGAGTGGCGATCTGATAAAAAATGGCAACGACTCATATCGAGTTTACCAAACCTTAATCATAAAGCTGTGTTGGATGTGGGTTGTGGCAATGGTTACTATCTGTTCAAAATGGCGGCTTATCAACCTCAAGTACTACTAGGTATTGAGCCGGGTATCTTACAAAATGTTCAGTTTTGGAGTATTCAGAAGTATACCCAAACCATGGCAACCATGTTGCCGCTTAAAATCCAGCAGTTGCCGCAGCATTTTCCTTATTTTGATGTGGTTTTTTCCATGGGGGTTCTTTATCATCGGAAATCACCCATCGGTCATTTAGAGCATTTAAAGCAATTATTAAGACCCGGTGGCGAATTGGTATTGGAAACACTGGTGATACCCGGAGATGAGCAGACATGTTTGGTGCCGGAGGATCGCTATGCGCAAATGCGTAATGTATGGTTCTTACCAAGTGTTAAGATGTTGTGTGGCTGGTTGCAAAGAATTGGTTTCAAACAGATCACAGTAATTGATGAAAGTAATACCTTAAGCACAGAGCAGCGAACGACACAGTGGATGCGCTTTCATTCACTGATAAACTTTCTTAATGCAGACCAAACTAAAACCATAGAAGGTTACTTGCCTCCTCGACGCGTTATTATTCGTTGTCAGAAATAAAATATGTCTTTAAATAGAGTGAATCGGCCCCATATATAAGCTCAGGTGGCGGTATGCTTTTTCATTATAATTAAAATTCAAATCAACCCTTTACAAACAAAGCTGAATGTCTATAATGCGCATCTTGCTTTGCAACAATGGTTTTTTAAACCGGCGTTTTAATGGTTTTAGGGTAATTGTTTTTTTATAAAATTTAGTTATTAAAAAAGCTTGCAAAGCAAAAATTTTGGGTGATAATACGCAGCCCTCGAGCGAGTAAGTTAATGTATTTTCATTGACGAGTTGGGACGAATTAAAAATAGTTCTAAAAAAGCTTGCAAAAGGAAAAAAATCAGCGATAATATCGCACCTTTCCCGAGCGAAATGCCGGGAGTATTTTTGGGTTAAAAGTTGTTAAGACTTGAGATTCAAAAGAGTAATTTAAAAACTCAAATAGATAACTTGTGTGGGCACTTGAGTTGATGTTAATAAAGGTACAACGACAAAAAGTGACCATAACTATCACGTAATTTCTTAAAATTATATAAGTTAG
>NZ_JAPMLN010000027.1 GCF_026410405.1 Marinicella gelatinilytica
TAGCCTGTAAATCTGATATCGTTCTGTTTCGGTTAACTGTTTATAGCTCATATTGCATTTTCCTTTTGGTGAGAAAAATCAGTAACTATACCAGTTAACCGACCTCCTCAGGAAATTGCACTTATTATCCGAATTGAGGCTGAGAATAAACTAACAGGCGAGAAAACAACGGATATAGACAATAGCGCGATTTGGGGCAGTGAATCTGCAGAGGATTTTATTGAAGAAATTGTCGATGCAGACATCGATTACAGTCAATACCAAGAATTAAACTTGGGCACTGTCATAGAAAACCCCAAAGCCAGAGATTTACTGTTCGCACCCATCGTCACTTGTACAGTTGACCATATTATTCAAGCCTCTGAATGCAAACGAGGCGGCGGTTACATTGCGCCCATGTTAAGACTTTTAAGCAGTGATTTAATTTTAGATGAACCTGATGACTTTGACCAAAGTGACTTACCGGCACTTAACCGTTTAGTCCATTTAGCCGGAATGCTTGGCAGTCGCATACTGCTTTCCTCAGCCACATTACCACCTGATTTACTTGAAGGGTTATTCAAATCATATCAATCCGGACGAATTATTTATAATCAAAATCACGGTAAAAAAAGACCTGCCGTTGTATGTGCCTGGTTTGATGAACAAGAAAAAAGCAGTTTAAAAACAACCTGTGCAGACCATGCTGAATTTACCAAAACCCATCAAAAGTTTATAACCAAAAGAGCAAAATATCTTCAACAGCAAATTATAAGACGACGGGCTGAAATTCTGCCCTTAGCATTAACCTATACGCGTGAAGATCATACCCAATTTTTCTCAGGACTGGCAAAGGAGTTAGTAAAATCTTCAATCAGCCTTCATGACAAACATCATGTCAAAAAAGAAAAACAAGATAAGAAAATAAGTGTTGGCTTAATTCGAATCGCTAATATCCAAAACATTGTTGAAATAGCACAAGCCATGAACGCTTTAGAATTGGCGGATGATAACTATCACATCCACTTAACCTGTTATCACGCCAAGCAACTATTGGTTTTAAGAAATGCCTTAGAAACAAAATTGGATCGTGTCTTAAAACGTAATGCTAAAAACCCTGAGTTGATATTTAACCATTTAGAAATAAAAGACGCCTTAGCCAAAAGCCCGGCTGTAAATCATATATTTATCGTCTTGGCAACGCCTGTGGCAGAAGTGGGCCGAGATCATGATTATGATTGGGCCATTGTTGAACCTTCTTCCATGCGCTCAATTATTCAGCTTGCCGGGCGTATATGGCGACATCGTCCCGATAAAGTGGCTGATAAAACCAACTTACTTATCTTACAACACAATATTCGTCATTTAAAAAAAGAGAACATTGTCTTTACGAAACCGGGTTTTGAAAGCAGTGAATTTCCACTTGAAACCCACGATATGAATGACTTAATGACCAAAGAGCAATTAAATCAAATTGATGCCTTGCCACGAATCATCAAGCCTCAACCATTAACCCCAGAAAATAAATTATCTGATTTAGAACATGCGGTCATGCAAGACCTGATGAACAATGAATCGCTTAATTTTGTTAATGCCTATTGGGATGAAAACACCACAGCCAACATGGCTCATACCCATTTGCAAATTCTTAGCCCATTTCGAGCTGGTAACGCCCAAGAAGAATGGATACTCATACCCAATGATAAAGATTTTGACGTCTATGCGGCCGAACAAGTAAAAAAACAAAAATTATCCGGCTCCACCAAGCACAGTAAGCTAATTAATCGTAAAGAAATTGTATTTAACAATGACAATATCAGCCCTTGGCTGCTCACTGATACGGCAACGGAACTAAACCTTTTAAAAACCAAATATACAGATAAAAGCACCCAGTATTTAGCCACTTTGTTTTCAAAGGTAGCCCTTGAGGACAACACCCATGGTTGGCACTTCAATGAATGGCTGGGTTTTTGGAGAAACAAATAATTTCAAATTAGGAGTAATTATGAAAAATATTACACAAGAACAATTCAAATCTGCAGTTCAGGCGTTTTTAGCGGCTCAGATTGATAAAAAAACCGAACCCCCACAAAAACAACTCATCAAGGCGCAAGAAAACCAAGATTATGAAAAAGTCGCAGAGTTACAAGAAAAAATTCAAAAAGAACAACATAAGTTTCAGCTTGATAATTGGATGAAAAACGCAGCCGAAAGATATACCAATCAACTCACTTTTGGCACCCATATCTCGAAAGGTATCCATCCTGATTCAAAAGGCGATAATATAATTTTTAATACCGAAAGAGAGTTACCAAAAGGTATTCTTGGCTCACAAAATATTCAAAGTGAACACCTTGATGCCAATGGTAACGCGGCGGCTTTACCATTAGCGGCATTCTATAACTGGTTTGTAGACGAAGATGAAAACGTAAAAATTAAAGATTTAATTAAAATTTCACACCCGGCAATTGAAGGTGCTTTTGCATCTGAAAAAGAAGTTTCTGATAGTTTTCAGCAAAGCTTTGAAAATTCATTAAATCCTAAAATTAAAGAATCAAAAACTCATGAAAGAAATAAACAGATGTTGTTCGCACTTGGTAGTGATAATAACTACCATTGTATTATCCCTTTGTATCCTTCAGTTTTAATCCACGAGTTTTACCAAACACTTAACAACTTAAGGTACTCAGAAGAAAACAAAACCGCACGCAATAATCGTTTTAAAAAAACCGCTGAACACAAACCATATCTTTCCTTATCGGACATAGCGGTCACTCAGCTTGGAGGTACAAAACCACAGAATGTTAGCCAGTTAATGAGCAAACAAGGTGGTCGTAATTACTTACTCCCCTCAATGCCGCCCATTTTTAAGAGCCATCAATCCTTGCGATTAAACCCCTACTCTGAAAGCTTATTCAATAAACATTTGACCTACCATTGCCGTGAATCACTGAACAGTTTATTTAAACTCATTCAAACCAATTACAACAACGTCAATATTCGCGATGCACGCAAGACAGTATTAGATTCAATTCTTTATAAGGTAATAACTTTCGCCTTTGAAATACAAAATAATGAAACACCCGGCTGGAGTATAAATTACAACCTGAACCACCATGAAAAACTATGGCTTGACCCGCAAAGAGCTGACCTTGAAGATCAAGAGTCTTTTAAACAAGACCGTGAAAGCAAAAACTGGCGAGATGAGATTGCTGTGCGTTTTGCCAATTGGCTGAACACGCAAATTCAGCAAAAGTTTAAACAACTCAAGCATGACTTTGGTGATGCTGAACATATCGAATGGCAGAAAGAAATGACAGAAATGATTAAAGAAAGTCAACGATTAGGCAAGGAGGTATTCGCATGAACCGTAAAGATAAAGAAGTCATCGGCTATTTAGTTTTTAACCGAGTAAAAATCAATAACGCCAACAGCATTTCAAGCCCGTTAACGTATGGCTTTCCGGCTGTAACCGGCTTTTTAGGTGCTGTTCATGCCATGTCGAGAAAACTAAGTCAACATGACACACTTAATCACATATCACTGGATGGTGTTTTAATTGCCTGCCATGATTGCCAGCCACAAACGTATCGAGCCAATAGTTATAACGATTATACATTTAACCAAACCCGCAACCCCATTAAAAAAGATGGTAAAACAGCATCCATTATTGAAGAGGGCAAATGTAACTTAGACATAACACTGGCTATCGAGGTTTTGGCTGAAGATGCTTTGGATGTGGAAGACAATCACATTTCACAACTTATTGAGCAGAGCCAACAATGGATTATGCAGCAACGAATCGCCGGAGGCAGTGTCACTCATATCTCTCGCTACCAACCTGTTAGATTTGTGACAGAGGAAGATAGCGACAAGCTTAAACCCATGCTACTGCCGGCATTCGTGTTAATGAATGCCCAACAGGATTTAATTTATATCACAAATAACTTGCGAGCCACAAATCCAAAAGCCACCGAGTTAGATGCCCTGCTTGATGTCTGTAGTTTGCACCATGTTCCTGAAACGGATAATAAAAACAAAACCACATGGCATACCCGATCAGCTAAAACTGGACGCGGATGGCTCGTGCCAATGCCAATTGGCTACCAGGGCATTTCTGATTTATTCGAACCGGGCGTGATGCAAAACACCCGTAACCCCGAATACCCAAGTCAATATGTAGAAGCCATTTACAGTCTTGGCAAGTGGGTATTCCCACACCGAATTAACGAACTACATAATGCTTTTTGGCACTACCAATATGATTTTAACAACGAACTATATTTAGTCACACAAACCAACTAAGGAGATAATTATGAGCACATTAAAAACTGCAAGCGTACTGGCTTTTGAACGTAACTTAGATACTTCTGATGCCTTTTTCTGGCAAGCGGACAGTCAAAACCCAAACCAAAAACCACAACCCATTACTATTAAAGAAAAATCAGTCCGCGGAACCATTAGTAACCGACTTAAAAAAGCCCTCGCTAATGATCCTGCTAAACTTGATGCAGAAACAGAAAAGGCAAATTTACAAACGGTGGACACAGCCGCATTAAATGCCGAAAACAACACACTTATTGCTAAATGGAGCTGCAAGGTTTTACCTTTTGACGGCAAACCCAATGTATGTAACGACCAAGATTATCAAACAGCGTTACAAAATGTTGTTAACGGCTATCGACAAGAACATGGTGTTAAAGAACTGGCTACCCGGTATGCCACGAATATTGTCAATGCACGCTGGTTATGGCGGAACAGAGTCGGCGCTGAAAATATCGAAATCAACATTAAGTGCGCTGATGAAACTGTAAAAATCCCTAATGCCATAGAATACAGCTTGAATACATTTGAAAACACAGATGATTCGATAGAAAAAGTAGCACAGTGGATTGAATTAGGTCTTAATGGCGAAAAATTTATTATTCTGTACATTGAAGCCAAAGCGAATATGGGCTATGGCCAAGAAGTTTATCCATCACAAGAACTTGTGCTTGATACCGGTAACAAGAAAAGTAAAGTACTTTACCAAGTCAACGATAAAGCCGGTATGCATTCCCAAAAAGTGGGCAATGCCATCCGAACCATTGATAATTGGTATCCGGATGCAGAATTTCCGATTGCTGTTGAGCCCTATGGTGCCGTAACAACTTTAGGTACAGCTTTTAGACAGCCACGTCAAAAACAAGATTTTTATTCCTTATTTGATAATTGGATCATCAAAGATCAAAAACCTGAGACTGACCAACAGCATTATGTGATGGGTGTTTTAATTCGTGGCGGAGTCTTTGGTGAAAGTGGTAAGGAGTAAAACCATGAATCACTACCAAGAAATCACCATCATAAAATCACCGGATATTTCCCCCTATTTCGTCTGGAGCAAGGTGTTTATGCAAGTCCACATTGCCCTTGTCGAATTAAAAAACAAAGACGACACCGTTAACATCGGTGTCAGTTTTCCGGAATACCGGCGTTTTGAAAAGAATGACAAAATCATCAGTGTCTTGGGTTCAAAACTCCGTGTTTTTGCCAAAAGCGAAGATGAATTACGGGAATTAGACCTCAACCAATGGCTCAGCCGTTTGAGTGATTATGTTCATATTAAAAGCATTAAATCGGTACCAGAAAAAGACGTGAAAAATCATTTAGTTGTTAATAAAGTAGATCAAATTGGCAATATGGAGCGGCTTACCAGACGCTTTGCGAAAAGAAAAAATATTTCTTTTGAAGCAGCCAAACAGCAGCAAATTGAAAACTACGCAAAGGAAAAAGGTATCAGTATAAGTAAATCAGCAGACTTATACGACAACCCGAAACTTCAATCTTACCCATACATTATGATGAAAAGCCTGAGTGGAAATAATCAATTCTCTTTAGAAATTGATCAATCAGAAACCGATCAACCGCAAACCGGCGTATTCAATACTTATGGCATGAGCAGTAAAACCACGGTTCCACACTGGTAAAAAGCGTGAAATACCCTTTTTTAAAAGCAACTTAACAATTTGTTATTTATCAATAAGTTACGAACAGGGCAAATTTTTTGGGTAAAAGAATAAAAACACCCACAAAGCCTTGTCGTAACTTATTTTTTTCGTTTAAAATTGCTGTTAGCCGCCGCACACGCGGCTTAGAAAAAAACTTAACTGCATAGTGTCAACTTCCATGCGTTAGCCGCCGCACACGCGGCTTAGAAATGTACCGCTGACCTCGACCCAATCAAGTTTAGGTTAGCCGCCGCACACGCGGCTTAGAAAACCAAAACCGATTGTGCTTTGCATATTCCCAAGTTAGCCGCCGCACACGCGGCTTAGAAAAGCGTCAAAACATGCATGACCGCCGTAATTGAGTTAGCCGCCGCACACGCGGCTTAGAAAATATGGGTTCAGGCTCAATCGCAATCGCCACAGTTAGCCGCCGCACACGCGGCTTAGAAACGAAGCGATGTTGTCATCCGCCAAGCATCATCGTTAGCCGCCGCACACGCGGCTTAGAAAAAAAAAATAAAGGCTGAATTTTTAGAAAATTTGTTAGCCGCCGCACACGCGGCTTAGAAAAGGTGGTGGGTACTGCGTAGCCCATAAATCAGGTTAGCCGCCGCACACGCGGCTTAGAAAACTTTGCTGTATCCCCGTAGGGCTTCCGTGACGTTAGCCGCCGCACACGCGGCTTAGAAAAGCCCTCAATAATCTCTGTGATGCCAGAACCCGTTAGCCGCCGCACACGCGGCTTAGAAAATGACGTCCATTACCTTTTCTTCCCTGTTTGCGTTAGCCGCCGCACACGCGGCTTAGAAAGGTGAGGGTATCCAGGTTCAGCCGGTGGACTTAGTTAGCCGCCGCACACGCGGCTTAGAAACAACAGGGTCGGTGTTTAATGTAAATCCTAAAGGTTAGCCGCCGCACACGCGGCTTAGAAATAAACAGCAATTAGTTGAGAAGATATTTGAGCGTTAGCCGCCGCACACGCGGCTTAGAAAAGAACGTTCAAGCGTCTAAACGGCAACGCCATGTTAGCCGCCGCACACGCGGCTTAGAAATCACGCTCTCGCTTTGTCCGCACAAACTCGCCGTTAGCCGCCGCACACGCGGCTTAGAAATATTAAAGGATCACCCGCCGAACGTGAGCAACGTTAGCCGCCGCACACGCGGCTTAGAAAGTTCGGCAGCCGTTCGTTACGGTGATTTGACAGTTAGCCGCCGCACACGCGGCTTAGAAAAGATAAAACTTCGATTAAATCGGCATTTTTTGCGTTAGCCGCCGCACACGCGGCTTAGAAATTCCAATTGTCCAAGCTGATAGCCACTGAATCGTTAGCCGCCGCACACGCGGCTTAGAAAGTGCCAAATCGCGCGGCCACGTCCATTTTTTCAGTTAGCCGCCGCACACGCGGCTTAGAAAGTTGGTTTACCGGCACACGTCTTTTCATGTTCGTTAGCCGCCGCACACGCGGCTTAGAAAGATGGCCCCCGGGTGGTGCCGATGGTGTCGATGTTAGCCGCCGCACACGCGGCTTAGAAAGCTAAACAAAAACTACTCACCACGGATGAAGAGTTAGCCGCCGCACACGCGGCTTAGAAAGGCTACCCACTCACCCGTGGCCAGCATGCTCTGTTAGCCGCCGCACACGCGGCTTAGAAAAACGGCATTACCGTTAACGTCTCTTAATTTTAGTTAGCCGCCGCACACGCGGCTTAGAAAGCGCTTGAGTCGCAGGGTTCGGCAATCAGCAAGTTAGCCGCCGCACACGCGGCTTAGAAACTGATGAAGCTGACAGAATAGTCGAATCCGTAGTTAGCCGCCGCACACGCGGCTTAGAAATATTGATTTTCTTGTAATGTCGATCATATGCTGTTAGCCGCCGCACACGCGGCTTAGAAAGGTGAGGGTATCCAGGTTCAGCCGGTGAGGGTAGTTAGCCGCCGCACACGCGGCTTAGAAATTTATGATAAATCTGAGGGCGAAACGTTTACGCGTTAGCCGCCGCACACGCGGCTTAGAAAGACATTCAAAACGGTGTTGGTTTACTTGAGTCGTTAGCCGCCGCACACGCGGCTTAGAAAGACTGCATCGCTTGATTAAGCTGTCTTATTGCGTTAGCCGCCGCACACGCGGCTTAGAAATGTGACTGATTCATAAGCTAAGTTGTGGTAAAGTTAGCCGCCGCACACGCGGCTTAGAAAGAATCAAAAACCTACTGACCCGAAAATTGTTAGTTAGCCGCCGCACACGCGGCTTAGAAAACCCTGTTTCCCGTGCCAAGTACACGGATTTGGTTAGCCGCCGCACACGCGGCTTAGAAATGAGAAAGTCCGCTTTCTATGACTGCATTAAGGTTAGCCGCCGCACACGCGGCTTAGAAAATAATGCTTTACAGGTTCCAATTTGCTTAGCAGTTAGCCGCCGCACACGCGGCTTAGAAAGGCATGGAATTGTTAAAGCATGAATTGATAACGTTAGCCGCCGCACACGCGGCTTAGAAAACTGTCTCGACTTGCGTTTAGTGATTCATTGCGTTAGCCGCCGCACACGCGGCTTAGAAAAAGGGTATTCATGTCCGTGGAACGCATCATAAGTTAGCCGCCGCACACGCGGCTTAGAAACGTAAAATTAAAGTAAATATATAATTTATTATGTTAGCCGCCGCACAGGCGGCTTAGAAAAGTGTAAGTATTGATGCGTTCCTTACTTTCGCGTTAGCCGCCGCACAGGCGGCTTAGAGAATAATGAAATCCTTTTGCTGCTCGTTATTAATCACAATGATAAAAGTGGTTATTAAGAACAATCCCCACATTATAGAGCAAAGCATCTGTTGCTGTGGTTGAACCACCCTAAACCAATATTTTTCTGCAGCTGAAGTGGTAGAGTACAAAGTAAACAAAAATGGATCCCCGGAGCGGAGTCCGAGGACGTCGCGGTTAGGGTCAAAAGTACATGAAGTCCCAAGGACATTCCCCCACGTTTAGCGGGTGGCCAGGCAAATACAGTGATGCGGTTTTTACGTAGTAAAAGAAGCGACACGAAATGGCCGTTAAGGCCGTGAGCAACGCGGTCGCTTCCGCGTCCTGCTCACGCGACATATATGAACGCCTCCTTCATTTCAAAGGCTTTTTATGGTTTTCAGCCTATTTTGGCTGTGTTGTTTTTAAGTTTTCATTCTTTTTCTCTTACACTTACCCACGGCACTGCGCCGAGCAGCGGGGTTTGGGGCAGCGCCCCATTTATGAGTTAAGTTTTTAATCACTGATAATAAA
>NZ_JAPMLN010000028.1 GCF_026410405.1 Marinicella gelatinilytica
GATTCTTTATGGGCTTGAATAAGCTCAATCCATTGTTCTTTGCTTCGGTAAGTTTTGCTCATGTAATTCACTGTGTTAAAAACACACAGTGTGCATCAGACATCAGAAAAATAGTAGAATGGGGTTCGCTTGGCGCTTACAAAATATTAGGAGAAAAGATGGGTTATACGGTAAAGAAAGCAAATCTACTATTTTTAATTTTAATTTTGCATTTAATTACAGTGGCTCATGCGGCAAAAATAATTTCAAATGATTTGGATTTAGATGATAATTTTGGAGAATCAGTTGATGTTTTTCAACATACAGCTGTTATCGGAGCCTCTACTGAAGATTCTCAAGGGAATGATTCCGGAGCGGCTTATATTTTCAACTATTCAAATAATCATTGGTTAGAATCTGCAAAGATAATCCCGACAGATGCTCAGAGTGATCGATACTTTGGTTTTCCAGTAGTTATTGAAAATAATCGAGTGGCTGTCGGTGCTATTGGTGATTCAACTTCAGGAATTTTCTCGGGTGCTGTTTACATTTTCGACTTTAATGGTACCGACTGGTCTCAAACCTCCAAAATTATTGCAGATGATGGAGACGCTTTAGATATCTTTGGATTTTCAATTGATTTATCGGGTAATCGACTCATTGTAGGAGCTGCAGGAGTAGATGATGAGGGTACGGACTCCGGTGCGTTTTATATTTTTGAATATAATGGAATTGATTGGGAGCAAGAGCATAAAGTCACCTTATCCGGTGGAACAGGTTTTAATGAGCTTGATGAATTTGGATACTCAGTAAGTTTACAAGGGGACAGGGCTTTAATTGGCACAAAAGGAGCTGATGCGGGTGGTGAAACTGGATTAGCATATATCTATGATTATGATGGTACGAATTGGAATCAAACAATCAAATTAAAAGCCAATGATAGAGCTGTTGGAGATCAATTTGGATATTCAGTAAGTCTGGATGGTGATATGGCATTAATTGGAGCTCCTCAGGATGATGATGTGTTTAGTGGGTCAGGATCAGCTTATTTATTTGAGTTTGATGGTTCAACTTGGACTGAAGTAGCTAAACTTACATCACCAACAGGAAAGGCGTTTGATAAATTTGGAAGTTTGGTTAAATTAAAAGGCAACAGAATAATGATCAATGCTAACGATAACGTCAGTACTGATTCTGGTTATTCATATATTTATGATTTTGATGGATTCTCATGGGTTCAATCTAAAAAGTTCTCAGTAGATCAAGAATTAGACAACAATGAGTTGGGGTATGCAGGTGGTTTTTATGATGACCATGTTTTATCTGGCGCCTACAATGATGACTCTAAAGGAGCTGTCTATTCATTTAATTTAGATATTATATTCAGCAATGGGTTTGAATAAGGGAAAAGCATGAAAAATAAAAGTATTAGCTTAATAGTTTTCGCAGTATTGATTTTGGCATCTTTCCAAAATCATTCAAAGCAGTTTGATGAATACTCAGCGAAAGAACAATGGGAACAAGTAAAAAATTCAGCCCGAGAATCAAGGGTTTTAATTGATTT
Organism: Marinicella gelatinilytica; assembly: GCF_026410405.1. GTDB lineage: Bacteria > Pseudomonadota > Gammaproteobacteria > Xanthomonadales > Marinicellaceae > Marinicella > Marinicella gelatinilytica. The sequence goes on from NZ_JAPMLN010000028.1 coordinate 1,544, forward strand.
GTTTCTAAAAGAAAGAATACCCGGTTCATTTCCGCACCAGGTAAAACAAAGAATAAGTGCAATAGCCACTGATGATGATGTTCGATATCTTGTAAATATTCTTACTGACCCAGAGAACAGAAAATTACAACCATTTGCATATTCTCTATTAATTCATATTAAAAATGATGCAATGTTAGAGCCATTAGAGAATAGTTTTTATTCACAGGATAAGCCTGAAAAAAGAAATCAATTATTTAACTTGATCACCCAACAAAACTCAGTGAATGCTTATTATTCATCTTTAAGGTTAATTGATTTTTTACAATCAGAAAATTTAAATTCAGAAGCAATTAGTCTTATTAGCTATAGTTCTAGGTTTTTATCACCTGAACTAAAAAATGAATTAATATTAGGAACCAAATCTGCAAAGCCTATAGATAGGGCTATAAGTTATATTGGGTTATCAAATTACCAAGGAGATGATGTTGAATCACTTATCACTAATGCCTTGTATGTCGAAGCTGGAGTGATAAAAGGAGAGTATGAGTACGTTCAAAAATCAAACCAATCGAATAATCTCTCGCAGATGAGGTTAATGGATATAATTTTAACAAATTCAATAACAAATATTGAAGCAAGAAAACATAGACAAGGAAAAGAATCTGTTGCAAATGGTGATGACTTGATAGCAAGAAGATCTTTTGAAGTTAATTTGGCTGAGAAATTTGCTCCGGTATTATTTTTATCTAGTGCTGGAAACACAGGTGTAAATCTAAAATTATTTGATCCTACTTTTAGTTTTGAGGATTATATGCCAATAAACGTGTATGATATTACAAATGTATCTGACCACCTTTCAGAATTTAATAGATATTTGGGAGGGGGTTATTATTTAGATTTCCCTGCAACCGAAGATATTGTATCGACTATGGGAAGCACATATTTAAACAAACCTCAAAACTATTTAAATTTCAGCCCAATGTGGTCAGGCATAACTACTAAGGAAGAGCGTTACATAACCTTATCACCTGTACCAACAGTTTATTACAAAATTTTTAGAGATGATAATCAGTTGAATCCAATTGCAATACAGTATTGGTTTTTCTATTATTATAATGATTGGGTTGGTGATCATGCTGGTGATTGGGAATCTGCGACTATTTTTCTAGATTCAAATAATCAACCAACAGAAATGATATTTTCTACTCACTATGAAGCTAGAAAATACTCATGGCAAAATTTATCAGTATCAGCTATTGAACTAACTCATCCAAAATTGTTTATTTCAAATGGTGGTCATGGCTCTTATGCGTATAGTGGGGAGACCAATTTTTTCCCTGGTTCTCCAGCCCCAGTAAATGATAATCATCTTGGAGATAGAGAAGTCCTTTATCCATTGAGTGTTGAATCACGGCCTAATGGAACATTTTCGTATCATTTACTTGAAATACCCCAAAGTGAATCTTCATGGAGCTACTTTACAGGAAAGTGGGGGCATAAGAAAAATGGTCCAAATGGTCCATTATTTAGATTTGATGCTTCGAGTTCAGCAAGATATCCATGTGTTACACCCACAGGATTGGGAATTGGAGATGGTTGGGAGTGTGCTTTAAATCCACCATATGATCCTTTCCAATCATGTGGGCCTAGAAGAGACACAAGAATTGCAGGAGATAGTGATATTGGTTTGCATTATGGGCCGTGGTACTGGGCTTCAGGTTATGGTTTAAATACTCCATGGGAAAACCAACAAGATTGTTTAGATTCCTTAATTACACTTCCAACTCCTGTTTGTAATTATAATATCGGAATTAACTCAAATAATCACGGAAATTGGGAAGCGGCATGCACATCTTTGGTTCATAATAGTAAATACTCAAAATACTATACATTTGATTTACAAGAAACAAAATTAATCTCCATTGACCTGACATCATCTGTTGATACTCAAATGTATTTGCTTGAAGGAAGCAGTGGACTTGGAAGCCTTGTTGAATTTGATGACGATGGAGGAGCTGGTGAAAACGCTAAAATTGTTACAGAATTGACTGCAGGCATATACACAGTTGAAGCTACAACAAACCCAATTTTAAGCCTTGGAAGCTTTTACCTGTCAATAGGTGAAGTTGCAAACTGTAATTCAAATATAGATTTAAATACTTCAGTTCAGGGCGTTTGGACAAATGACTGCGTCTCCGTTAACAGATCAGGCCGGAAAGCACAATTTTATAATTTTGAAGTATCAACTGAAACAGACGTTATAATTAATTTAGAGTCGGATAAGGATGCATATTTATTTTTATTAGCTGGCGACTCCTCTAACTCAGCTGTATTGGACTGGGATGATAATAATGGAGAGGGGACAAACTCTAGAATAGTTAGAACGTTATTACCTGGTAATTACACACTTGAGGCTACAACCAAGTATGCCAACATTACAGGTGATTTTTTGGTTTCCATAGTAACAGGTTCACTTACAGCATCAATTAACCAATCTTCAAATCAAGCAGATCCAACCAGTATAGACAGTGCTAAATATGAGGTTGTCTTTTCTGATCCAATTGATCCGGCCACATTTGATGAAACGGATATAATTCTTTCAGGTACAACCGGAACAATAACTTCGGGTTTGATAACAAATGACAATAAGTATTGGAGCTTTGAAATCACAGGAATGACTGATGGGGATACAGTAGTTGCTAATATACCTTATGGTGCGGTTGGGAATTTTGATGGCTATTTAAACAATACCAGTACATCCACTGATAATATGATTACATATAGCTCTATAACCACAACTGGTTTTGATATTGGTTATAACAACCTTAATACAACAAACAATATGATGTATCGTGGCTATGACTGGTATCGAGGTGACTTAGGTAGTCACACAGGTATCGATCAAAGTGAAGGAACTCCAAGCAGTATTAGTTTTGGTAAAGTTACATTGCTAAACCCAGATGGGAATAACTCACCTAATGACATTTGTGCTTCAGGAGATTGCCGTTTTGGAAATTCGCTGTTAGTCAGGTATCTTCACAATGATGGTACCTATAAATATGGCATGTATGCCCATTTAGATAGTTTTGACGTAGATTTAGATGATTTTGTGGTGCCTGAACAAAAAGTCGGAACAATGGGCAGTACTGATTCAAGCGTTACTCATCTGCATTTTGAAATAAAAGACGATAATATGTTAGGCAATTCTGTTGCGAATGGCTGGGGTTATGTGCCATATGGTGGTGGAACAGATGTTAATCCTGATGATTACAATTATTATAATCCCGCCGTGTTTATGGGGAGTTCAACAAATTCTATAGCTATGCCAATCTTGTCAAGAACAGCCAATACTCCATCCTTAACAAATTATGATGTTTATGGCACAGCTGGTGAAACAATTCACGGATTCATGAATTTACATGGTAGTTTCAATGCTTCATCAATAGTCGTTCGAGATTTTAATGACCGAAGCCTCGTAGAAAGCCAAGGTGGCTTAGATGATACCTTAAGGTTTTTAGGAGGCCAGAATATTAATAGTTCTGTTGCGTCAATAACAGGAACTAATACTTATGAATTGGGTGAGTATCTATTTGTTCCTTATGTTCAACAAGATACAGAAAATAGGTTTGGCTACCCTGTTAAATTTGAATTTTTAGCAACCAATGACTTTATTATTGATAATGATCAACAAAATGCCGATACTGATACAGATAATGATTTAGGAACTATCCCAGCTTATAACGGAAGTGAAGGTAATGAAGTCCCTGGCTATTATTTAACAGCAGATTTACATGCCGGTAGATCAGGTACATTTGCACAATGGAAACCATACAAAAGTGGGAACTATGAAATCTGGGTGCATGTACCAGAAAAAGGAGCGACAGCAACAAGTGTAGAATACGTCATTAAAGAAGACGGTGTAGATTCAATCCTATCTTTACCAGTAGATCAAAGCTTAAACCCTAATAGTTGGGTCAAACTAAGTACGGCATCATCATCTAACTTTAATTTTACAGACCAAGGCTATGTAGGTATGTTCTTAGGGTCACAAGTTGGTGAATCAAACTACTCAATATTAGAAACAGAAAAAGTTGCATTTGATGCTGTTAAGTTTGTGAACTACCAAAATTTCCCACAAAATTTTAAAATTAACGATACCGGACTGACATATTCATCGAATGAGATTCATAATAATTGTAATAGTTTTATTTCTCTTCAAGAGGACTGCTATCATGGTAGAGATGCTACCAATAATGATAGCAGTGATGGACAAGCAGGGTTTAGCTTCACTAAACTGGATAATTTAGGTCAGGAACTACCTTCCACAGCCACACAATGGTCATGCGTAAGAGATAATGTGACTGGGTTAGTGTGGGAAGTTAAAACCGATGATAATGGACTACATGACAAAGACCATAAATATACTTGGTATAATCCCGACAGCAATTCTAATGGAGGCTTTGCAGGCTCATTTCCAAATGGTAGTGTAGGGAATGGAAGTGTTAATAGTACATTCGGATTTGCCCAGGAAGTAATAGATGAAAAGCTATGTGGTTTAAGTAATTGGCGGGTTCCTACGCTAGGCGAACTTTTCAACATTGTTGATTTTGATTTTTTATATGGTACTTTTGATGTCAACTATTTTTACCTGAATCATCAAGTTGTTATAGATGGATATGACTATTGGACTAATACATCACCAGGTGGATTGTCTGGTGGTTATGAGGCTTATTATTTAGATGATAGCGATACAGGAGGATTACAAGTTTATGTGATTGATAAAGACTATGAATTTAATGTCAGACTAGTATCTAACGGAGAAAGTTATGATCAATAAATCTAGCATCATTATTATTGTATTTACTTTTTGTTCAAGTGTAAAAGCAAATCAAGGTTGTAGTGATTTTATAGAGTCAACCACTCCAGACTCAAGGTTTGAGGTAAATCAAGGTGAAGTGTTTGATAAAGAAACAGAGCTAATCTGGCAACAATGTACATTAGGTTTATCTGGCACAGATTGCTCTATAGGTACTGCTTCAACTTACTCATGGGAGTCTGCATTTCAAGCCGCAGAAGCTGAGCAAAGCTCAACAGGAAAACTTTGGAGATTACCAAATATAAAAGAGCTTTCATCGATTGTGGAATATAAGTGTCATGACCCAAGAGTAAATGTTTCAATTTTTCCAAATACCCAGTCTAATTTTTACTGGTCATCAACACATTCAGGGTATTCAGAAGCATGGAGAGAAGACTTTCATTTTAGTTATCCTGCAAAAATGCAGCAGACAACACCTGCATATGTGAGGCTCGTTAGAAATGCTACTACACAAGTGTCAAACAAACTGAATGATACAGGTATAACCTGGGGTGGAGATTATCCATCAGGTAATAATGCCACTTGTACTAGTAACATTGCATCTCCACAAGACTGTCACCAAGGGAGAGACTTCACGCATAATGATGATTCAGATGGTCATGCAGGGTTTAGTTTTACAAAATTAGATGCAATTGGTAACCCTTTAGCTGATCAAAGCGTTGATTATGCAACGACTCCTTGGGCTTGTGTTAGAGACAATGTTACAGGGTTGATTTGGGAAGTAAAAACTGCTGATGGAGGGTTTCATGATAAAGACAACACCTATCGTTGGGGCGGGATTACTAGACAAGGTGATTATGGTACAGAGTTTTATAGTGATTGGGATGTTCTTGTGAATGCAAGTAATTTTGAACCCCTATGTGGCTTGACTGGTTGGCGAATCCCTACATCGAAAGAACTAATGAGTATAGTTGATAATAGTCGAATTAGTCCTTCGATAGATTATAATTATTTCCCTAATACCAACCATATTCAGTTTTGGTCGGCTGCACCAGTTGCTGGGAACTTAAATTTCGCATGGACTATCAATTTCAATACAGGGAACTTAGATTTTGGTTTGCGGAGTGATAATTTGAGTGTTCGACTAGTCAGGGTTGGTCAATAAGGAGATTAGGAATATATAATGAAAAAAATAAATTTAATATTTGTGTGCGTATTGACTGTTCAAATTACTCATGCTCAAACTTGTAGTTCTGTTTCAGAAATCCATCCTAGTACACCTAATGGTATCTTTAATGACTATGGAGATGGTACTGTTTCAGATAATAGTACTGGTTTGATGTGGCAAAAGTGTCAATTGGGTTTATCAGGAAGTGATTGTTTAACTGGTAGTGTAACATCGCACAATTGGGAAGAGGCTCTCAATATGGCAAATAATAGCACATTAGCAGAATATAATGATTGGCGTTTGCCAAACCATAAGGAGTTGTTGAGTATAGTAGAACAGCGTTGTTATAGTCCGTCAATTAATACAACATATTTTCCAAATACATCTAGCTCATACTTTTGGTCAATTTCGCCGAGTGTTAGTTATTCGGAGAGTTCATGGGTAGTCAATTTTGATCATGGTGGTTCTTTTAACTCTAATGGTCGTGATGGTCGTTTCAGCAATTTCTTTGTACGGCTCGTACGTTCCGAATAGTGATTTTTATGTATTTAAGGTCCTCGACTAATGGATCTAGGTGAAAAAGCCACCTTAAATACAGAAATTGGAATCAAGCATAAAGATTGCTTATTTAAAGCAGTAAAAATATCTGTTGGTAACTCTTTTGGTAACAATTAAACATATTCTAAATAATACATTTATTTTCAACGGTATATCCGATTAAGTGATTCCGCCACCGGCACCATTTATTTCTTATTCTCAGATTACCCACCTATCTGATTCTGATAGAACCTAATCCGTTGATTAAAGCTATGCATTCCCACGCTGGAGCATGGGAACGAGGTTTAGTATAATTGTTATTTAGTCGCCCCTGAAGAACTAATAACCCATTGATATTCAACGCAATATAGCGTTATTATGCTATAATAAATTGCAAGAAAACATGAATCAACCATCAAAAACCTTGCAATATGAAACCTAAAAAACCTAACAATCAC
>NZ_JAPMLN010000029.1 GCF_026410405.1 Marinicella gelatinilytica
ATAGAACACGTAATGGATTGCCTGAATAACAGACCACGGAAAACAAGAGGCGGGAAATCTCCGAATGAATTATTTATGGGGCAGCAAGTCGATTTACTTGCTGCATGATTAAATTGCACTTATTACTTGAATTCAAGTATTTTGAATCTTTTTAATCGCCTTATGGTTTTCTAATAATAGATATTTTTTAGTTCTATTGCTCCCATAAATATTAAGTTGATCACACATACTTTCAACTGCTTTTGAAGAGCCTAACAAATCCATTTCAAGACAATATTTCATACATAAAACTCCTCTTTCTAACAATTGATTCATAGCTTTTGTATGGCTATTTCTAAAATTTGTTAAAAGTCTTTGTTGGTTTCTATTTGTTCCAACAAAGTCATTTAATAAAATATCCCCTTTAAACTCACTTTTATATTTAGGTAATCCCTGATTGTCCCTGCTACTATGAAGATCATCATTTTGATACGGAAGAAAATAATCTTTATCTAAAATGACCATGTAAGGAAGGTCCAGTTCTTTAATAATGTGAAAAGGATAAGGCAGATTTTTAACGCCATCAAAGTTTATTAAACTAATCCCTAGTAAATCCAAATCTAAATTAGATCTACCAGCCAAATGTTTCACAACTTCTGCATCATTTTTACTTTCAACTAGAATCACATAATTAGCAAAGAAAAAATCACTATTTCGGTAATTATGAAATTGATAGTAAAGAAATTCCTGTAAATTATATTTATCAAAAAAATCATCACTTATTTTGAATACAACTGATTTAAATCCACGTTTATCATCATGTACCTTTCTAACTAATGAAATATTTTGATGTTTCAAATTATCTATAAGAACAGTTGAATGAGTTGTCAGAAATAATTGTGAAACCCCATCTGTATCATCCAGAATTGAATTTACAAACTCTCTTTGCGCTTGCGGATGTAAGTTTGTCTCAGGTTCCTCTATAGCCAAAACAATATTTTGGTGTTTTATTTTGGCTAGAACTCTATATAAAGCAATTATCGTCAAACTTTGAAGGCCAGTGCCACAATCATTTAAACTGTGAGTTACACCCATCTCATCAATCTTCATTTCAATTTCATTTAAAAAACTAAGAAAATTTGCATCTTTATTAAATTCAAGATGAAATTCGAACGTATTCCTTAAAGAATAGAATGATTTAATATCTTTAGATATTTTTTTAAGAGCTTTTTTTTCTAAATAATCTGTTGCAGATTTAAATTTAGGAGAAAGAGTATCTCTATTTTGAGTTTCGATTTTTAAATACTCAATAATCAGCTTTTTGATAAGTGCATCTTCATCCCATTTTAATTGCTTAGGAGATCTATTAGGTGGTATATAAACAAACGCTAACGACTTAAGAATAACATCTAATTGTTCTCTTGAAACATTTACAAACTTTTTATTGCTATTAAAGATTTTGTATGAATGTTTACCATTTTTTTGAAATACTAACTGAAGCTGTACTACATTATTGAATTTGAATTCATCTAAAGAATCGACGTTTATATCTGTAAATCCAATAGTGATTTTCGGAATTGATTTACTAGAGTAAGCATGACTGCCATCTTTAAAATAATCTAATTCTTTTTCAATATTGAAAAAAGCGTTTAATGCTCTAATTATTGCTGATTTTCCACTATTGTTTTGTCCTACAATTCCATTAAGTTCTGCAATATTTATTTTGCAAATATCAATTGACCTGAATTTTCTGATTTCAATAAAACTTATTTTCATTTTTACTTCGATTAAACAAACATCCTCTGCAACAAGCCCTTTTTAAACAATTCCGAATCGGCAATTTGCTTTTTCATGGTATTGATATTTTGATCGATGGTGGACAGGAAATTGGCGATCTTTTGTTGTTCTTGTTTTTTAGGTAACTTTACTACAAATGATTTAAGAGCATATATTGCAAGCTTAGGTTGTGCATTTGTTGTTCTCACAGACCAAATTAATTTTTTAAAATAATTAGAATTTAAATAGTGATAAAGATACTTTTGATTACATTTTATATTTGTTAGTTTATTTGCGTTTTCTGTTAAGTTCGCGCCATTTAGTTCCTTTGGAATTACTCCCACAAGTCCCAAAGTACCAGCAACAGAAATATATATTTCATTTGTAAATATTCGATAATTTTTAATTTTAGGAAAAGCCTCTTTAGGTACAAATTTGATGTCTTTCAAACTAACTGTACCATTTAACATATTAGATACTGTTATATATGGGAAACCATTGTTTTTATTTTCCAAAGAATATCCTTTGGGTATTCTTTTCCCTCCTTTAACATCACAAATTTCTACCAAACGATTCTCTTCCCAATCCGGAAAATCATTCCCCTCACCATCCTTGAACCTAACCTCCTGACTAAAGATTTTCTGCATCAGGCCTTTTTTGTAGTCTTCGAGGGCGGCTTTTTTTTCTTTGAGTAAGGTGATGCGTTGGTCGATGGCGGTAAGGAAGTTGGCGATTTTTTGTTGTTCTTTAAAACTGGGTATTCTAAATTTAGTTGTGCTGATTTGATTCCAGTCTGCTCGCGGCATCCTAGTACCTGTGGTTATGTTTACTTGGTAATTAAATTTTGATGTTTGTATTAAATAGTAGACATATTTATTGCATTCACTATTACTGTAAAATGCCCATATCTCGCTTGTGCATATTCCTTCAAATTCACAAAAATAGAATTTACGCAGATAAGGTCTCAACTTCCCAAATAAAATATCACCTTTGTGGAATTTAGTTTTTAAACTTTTTAAATTTTCTGAATCGAAAGTTTTAACCAATAAACCAGTTTCTTTCTCAATACTTTCTAATTCAACTGATTTAAAAGAGTCATTGCTTTTTATAGGGTCAATTTTTTTCTTTCGCAGTTTTACTATGTTGTTAAACTTTAATATACGATATTCTTTTTGAAACTCATCGAACCGTAACTCAGGCAACATTTTTTTCTTTACTATAGCCTTCATCTTCAAAACGGCGTAGGAATCCCAAGCTCTTTACAAAACTTGGCGATTTCTTCATTGGTTTGTTCTAGGTCGGCATCAATTTGTTTGAGCTCGTCTGATACGGCTTTCAAATCCACCGGCTCTTCCTCCTCAAACGTATCCACATACCGGGGAATATTCAGGTTGTAATCATTCTCAGCAATGTCTTCTAAGCTGGCGATGTGGCTGAATTTGTCTTTGGCTTCGCGCTTTCGGTAGGTTTCGACGATGAGATCGACGTCCTCATCGCGCAGGACGTTTTGATTGCCTTCTTTGGTGTAGTGGTTGTCGCCGCTGGCGTCGATAAAAACGACGTTATCGTCCGGTGCGCGGTTCTTTTTCAGGACCAGGATGCAGGTCGGGATACTTGTGCCGTAAAAGATATTCGCCGGTAAGCCGATAACAGCGTCGAGGGCGTTCATGTCTTTAATAATGTATTCACGGATGGTGCCTTCGGCGGCGCCACGGAATAACACGCCGTGAGGAAAGACAGAGGCCATGATGCCGTTATCATCGAGCTGATAGAGCATGTGGGTTAAAAAGGCGTAGTCGGCTTTGGTTTTCGGCGCCAGTCGGCCGTAAGGACTGAAGCGTTCGTCAGTGTCATTTAAAGGGTTGGCGGTGCTTTTCCAGTGGGCTGAAAAAGGCGGATTGGCGACCACGGCTTCGAAGCGTTGATCGATGTGCCGGGGCTCTTCTAAAGTGTCGTCCTGCTGGATATCGAAATCCCGGTAATGGACATCGTGCAGAATCATGTTCATGCGCGCCAGGTTATAGGTGGTGCGATTCAGTTCCTGGCCAAAGAATTCGGTCACGTCAGCTTCCCGCGCTACACGCAGTAATAAAGACCCGGAACCACAGGTCGGATCATAGACCGAACGCAGGCGGTCTTTTCCGGTGGTGACGATTTTCGCGAGGATTTTCGAGACCTTTTGCGGCGTGTAGAACTCGCCGGCGGATTTACCTGCCCCGGCGGCGAACTTGGCGATTAAATATTCATAGGCATCACCGAGGACATCGGAATCGATTTCCTCGAGCTTAAAATCAATCTTACTTAAAAAGCCCAAAATCTCGACCACAATGTCATTGCGGGCTTTGACCGTGCGACCGAGTTTACTGGACTGTAAATCCAGATCTTCGAATAAGGCATTAAAGTCGTCTTCAGATTCGGTGTTACGGGTGCTGTCTTCGATGTGATTCAGCACCGTCTGTAAGTCCTCAAGTATGTAATTCGATTCGTCTTCGATTTTAGCTTGTCCCTTATCGACCAAAACCCGAAACAGTTCAGTCGGTGCCAGGTAATAACCGAGCTTTTCGACGGATTCATCTTCAATGGCTTTTAAAGTGTCTTTATCGGTGACATCGGTGTATTCGGTCACCGCTTCGCCCATCAGCAGTTCGTTGGCGTAGAGGTATTGTTTTTCAGAGAGGTATTTAAAGAAGATAAAGCCGAGGATGTAATCACGGTAATCATCGGCAGAAATTTTCCCGCGCAGTAAATTGGCAATCCCCCAAAGCTGGGTTTCCAGGTTTTTCTTTTGGTCTTCGGTCATTGAGTCCTTTTATAGTTGTTCACTTAATCGCGAAATTCAGGAGATTCCTCCACGCACGGCCTTAACGGCACGCGGTTAACGCTTCATTTCTGTACGATAAGCCGCAATAACTGCTTTGCCTGGCCTTCGCTTGGTCGGAATGACATTCTGTTGTTTAATTTATTTTTGTACTCATAAAATCAAACAATAGATTCAAATCCTCTGTTTTTTATAGTCACTGTCACTTTGCCCAATATAAGAAAAATTTGCAATAAAAAACTTTAAAACCGCGATTGGACACGACTTAATTTGGTTTATTGCTTGTGTCGGGTTCTGAAAGGGTCGGATGTGGACAAAATTTGACGGTTTAATTTGATTTTTGAATAAATAAAATCATAGGATGGGCTCTGCCCATCAAACACTGAAATTGAGGGCAACATCATAATCAGATTGTTATGTGATGGGCGGAGCCCATCCTACTTGATATGGTATAAAGAATTAGAAAGATTCTGCTGGTTTATGAATGGAGCGCTTCAATAGCATGTTTTGGGTCGGCTTCTAAAATTCGTAATAAAGCTTTTGCGGGGCCGGTCGGTTTTCTTCTGCCCTGCTCCCAGTTTTCTAAGGTGCGTTTACTCACACCAATCAGCAAAGCAAATTCGGCTTGTGATAAACCAACTTCCTCACGCAACTTTTTTATTTCCACATCGGGGAATTCAAAGACACGCACTGGCTGGCGTTTATTGTGTAATATTTCACCCATTTGCTTGGTGCTTTCTAATAATTCGTTAAATAATTTATTGTCCATTGATTGACCTCTGCATAACTGCTTTTAATGCCGCCAACTGCTCAGCTGTTAAGTTATCTTGTTTCGATTTAGGGTAAGCAAAAATCATATAAATCTGCTCTGCGCTTGTGTACCAATAATAGATCACACGAACACCACCACTTTTACCTGTACCCTTTAATTTCCAGCGAACTTTTCTCAAACCGCCACTGCCTTTAATTAAATCGCCCGTATCAGGTTTAAAAATCAATGCTTTTTGTAATTCACCGTACATATCATCATTCATTAATGACTGTATTTGACGAGTAAATATGGGCGTTTCAATAAAAACCATTAAACTAATTATACGCCAATGACGTATTAATGTGTAACCATTTTTAGATTTACTTTATAAAAACAGAGTCAAACGACAAAATTAAATAACGGAGAATGGACTCTGCCCATCAATGACTGGAATTGGGGGCAACATCGTAATCAGATTAGTTTGTGATGGGCGGAGCCCATCCTACTTGACTTATAGACATAAACATTCGAACCTATGATTAGTATCCGTAGGTTGGGTTTTGCCTAACAAACACTCTTCGTGCGTTCAATTTTGCTGTCCTGCTTGGCTTTTCGATTCGGCTTAAATCTGGAATTTCCGGTCAATATGGCAAAGCCATTGTGTTTATCGTTGAGATGGCAGGGTATATTTCCTGGCGTTTTAAGGATAAGCACAAGGGTGCAGCCAGATTGGGTGGAAAACCAGACTTGTTTATTTAGGTCGAATTGGAAAGCCCTCAGTCGAACCCCTGGCGGGTTGGTTCGAGCCATGACCGTCGCTTCCACCAATAAAAAAGGCCAGTACATTACCCGTGGTGCATTTGGAAGAAACCAAAACAAATGTTGTCATATCGACCGAGCGAAGCGAGTGGAGATATCTCCCAAAGTTTAAAATTCTGGCTAAATTGAGGAGATTCCTCCATGCGCTTCGCTTAGTCGGAATGACGAGTCGTCTTTTTGGTTATTAAATCAAGTTTATTTACCATTTATCGTTCCAAATGCACCACGGGTAGTACATTATATTTTTTGAAAACTTAAGAATCTGAAAGTTAGCGGCGGGATGATGAATTTAAAATTTTCGATGAGTTGCGCTTGGTAAGGTGTGCCTGCGGCGCACGGAGGCGGCGGGAATTACAAAGCACATCCATGTGCTTTGCCCTGCGGGTCGCCTTCGGCGATCAAATCGGCTGTCCTGCCGATTTAGTCGAACCCCTTGCGAAGGGTTCGTTACCGCGCCTCCACCAAATAAAAAAGGCCACCCGTTATAGGTGGCCTTTCTTATTTGGTGGAGGCGGCGGGAATCGAACCCGCGTCCGTAAGTCCTCTGCTTGAGGCTCTACATGCTTAGATTAGGCTTTTAGTCTTATGTTGATGACTCCGCCTGTCAGGATTCATCAACACCAGTTCGGATTTGATTTAACCGAAAGCATCCAAACGGTACTTTCAGCGATCTTGCTGGTTATGACGGACAGTACGCGAACGCAAGAAATCGTGAGTGCCCGTTAGCAATTTAAGCTGCTAAAGCGTAGTTATCGTCGTTTGCAACTATAACTTTGAAACTGAGTTTTACGAGGTGAATTTCGCCCTCGGCATGCACCTTCAAGTTTCGCGACCCACGTCGAAGCCAGGTCGCCCCCTTGTTTGGTTCTTAGTAAATGGGGTCGCTCGTACCCCATTTCAAGTCTGTTGATTGTATCACCAATCGCCTTAATGACAACTGAATTGATGTAATTAGTTTATTGGTAGTTCTGATTTATTTGTGTGGTTCTTGTATACCTGACCTGCTTTCATTACAAAGCGGACATTTTCCAGGGTTTTGATGTTTTGCATCGGGTTTTCATCGACAGCGATGATATCGGCTTTGTAGCCGGTTTTTATTTCGCCGATGTCTTTCATTCCGAGCAAATCTGCGCTATTCAGAGTAGCAGATTGAATCGCTTCCAGAGCGGTCATACCGTGTTTTATCATGGCGGACAGTTCTTTGGCGTTGAGACCGTGCGGAATTAAGGGGGAATCGGTACCGAGGGCGATTTTGACCCCGGCTTTAATGGCTTTTCGCAGATTTTCCTGGGCCAGTGGCATGATTTCTTCGGCTTTTTTGCGGGTGATGGCCGGCATGTTATCGATGTCTTTAAAAATAAATTCATCCGATCCTGAGGTGGGCACCAGGTAAACACCCTTTTCTTTCATCAGTTTAATGGCTTCCTTATCAACCATGGAGCCGTGTTCTATGGATGCCGCGCCGGCTTTAATGGCTGCGATAATGCCTTCAGTACCATGGGCGTGGGCGGCCACTTTATAGCCATGACGTCTGGCTTCGTCAACAATGACCTGCATTTCTTCGTTGCTTAATTGTTGTGCGCCGACGGTGTCTTCTAAAGACAGGACACCGGAGGTGGCGTGCATTTTAATAACTTTGGCGCCTTGCTTGATTTGATAACGCACGGCTTTTAAGGCTTCATCGGCACCGCTGACCACACCCATTTTATAGTCCGGTTCCAATAAAGACGGAACTAAACCCTGGGTAACGTCTCCGTGACCACCGAGTATGGTGATCATATGTCCGGCAGGGATAATGCGCGGGCCTTTAATCCAGCCGGCGTCAACGGCTTGTGCCAGTGAAGCACCAATCAGTTCATCGGTGACATGTAAAGCGCCGACGTTTCTGACCGTGGTAAAACCGGCCATTAAGGTGAGCTCGGCGTTCTTGGCGCCACGTAACGCGCCTTTAGTGGCGGGTTCCTGAGTAATAATGGCATCGAAATTACCGACGTAATCCAGATCTAAGTGGGTGTGCATATCCATCAGACCAGGCAGCAAATAATGCTCACTGAGATCAATCAGGATGGATTCTTCAGGAATATTTTCGGGGTTGATGGCCTGTATCACGCCGTTTGTGACAACAAACACTGCCGGCGATATCAGTTCACCATTGGTGACATCAAGGTAGGCTTTGGCCTGAATGTGATGGCTATCGGCTTTGGCAACGACTACAGAACTTAACAACAGGAAGGCAACAATGATTAATTTATTCATGGGTTTACGGAAAATTAAAACCACAGATTAACCGAATAAGCGCACGTTTGAAATAAAAAATGCATTCCCCCCAACCTCGAGATAGTAATTTGCGGGGGGAATACACCTTCAGAACGCGGGATGAGACACAACATTCAAATTCTTTTGATGACAACTAAGTCTAATTCCTTCTTTCCAATTAATTTTTCAAAGTTGAACTTTATAATCTCAAGATTAAATGTACGAATTAGAATCAAAAATTCAGCTTATTTACACGGAAAAACTGGTAAAAATAGAATTTTTTACATATTTATCACCCGTGGTGCATTTGGAATGATAATTGGTTCTCAAGATTGCTTTCAGCACCTAAAAGTGTCATGTCATTCCGACTAAGCGAAGCGCATGGAGGGATCTCGCCAATTTTATCGTAAATCTCCATCGTCAGGAGATATCTCCACTCGCTTCGCTCGGTCGATATGACAATACTTGTTGTGTTCTGTCCTAAATGCACCACGGGTTATTTATCATAAACTTATAGCTATAATATTTTACCTCAATTCGGATAATAAGTGCAATTTCCTGAGGAGGTCGGTTAACTGGTATAGTTACTGATTTTTCTCACCAAAAGGAAAATGCAATATGAGCTATAAACAGTTAACCGAAACAGAACGATATCAGATTTACAGGCTA
>NZ_JAPMLN010000002.1 GCF_026410405.1 Marinicella gelatinilytica
TTGGTGGGTCTGGCTGGAGTTGAACCAGCGACCTCACCCTTATCAGGGGTGCGCTCTAACCAACTGAGCTACAGACCCATTTACTTGGTCTTTTGCCTGTTTACTGCGTTGCGCTTGTCGTTCGGTTGGTCACATACAGTCGTATGCTCCCGCCCTCTCTCCGGCGCGCGCCTTGTTAACAAACAAAATACCGGCGTAAATGCTCATCCGTTTATCGTCTTGGCTTCGCTGTCGCTTGCCTAACATTTACACGCAAATGGTAAAACACATAGCAAACGCCATCTGTTTTTTTAAACTGGTGGAGCTATGCGGGATCGAACCGCAGACCTCTTGAATGCAAATCAAGTGCTCTCCCAGCTGAGCTATAGCCCCGTCTGTTTTTACTTTATACTTTAGATAACTTGTGTGGACACCCGAGAATCAATCTCAAGGTCATCTTTTAGGAGGTGATCCAGCCACTGGTTCCCCAACGGCTACCTTGTTACGACTTCACCCCAGTCATGAACCACTCCGTGGTGACCGTCTTCCTCGAAAGGTTAGACTAGCCACTTCTGGAGCAACCCACTCCCATGGTGTGACGGGCGGTGTGTACAAGGCCCGGGAACGTATTCACCGCGACATTGCTGATTCGCGATTACTAGCGATTCCGACTTCACGCAGTCGAGTTGCAGACTGCGATCCGGACTAAGATGTACTTTCTGGGATTAGCTCCCCCTCGCGGGTTGGCAACCCTCTGTATACACCATTGTAGCACGTGTGTAGCCCATCCCGTAAGGGCCATGATGACTTGACGTCGTCCCCACCTTCCTCCGGCTTATCACCGGCAGTCTCCTTAGAGTTCTCAACTAAATGTTAGCAACTAAGGATAGGGGTTGCGCTCGTTGCGGGACTTAACCCAACATCTCACGACACGAGCTGACGACAGCCGTGCAGCACCTGTCACTCGGTTCCCGAAGGCACGGGTCCACTACGGACCTTTCCGAGGATGTCAAGGGATGGTAAGGTTCTTCGCGTTGCATCGAATTAAACCACATGCTCCACCGCTTGTGCGGGCCCCCGTCAATTCCTTTGAGTTTTACCGTTGCCGGCGTACTCCCCAGGCGGAGAACTTAACGCGTTAGCTTCGCTACCAATGCGTCTATAGCACTGACAGCCAGTCCTCATCGTTTAGGGCGTGGACTACCAGGGTATCTAATCCTGTTCGCTCCCCACGCTTTCGTACCTCAGCGTCAGTGTAGTGCCAGTAAGTCGCCTTCGCCACTGATGTTCCTCAAGACCTCTACGCATTTCACCGCTACGCCTTGAATTCCACTTACCTCTCACTCACTCTAGCCAAACAGTTTCAAATGCAGTTCCCAGGTTAAGCCCGGGGATTTCACATCTGACTTATTAAGCCGCCTACGTACCCTTTACGCCCAGTAATTCCGATTAACGCTCGCACCCTCCGTATTACCGCGGCTGCTGGCACGGAGTTAGCCGGTGCTTATTCCTATGGTACCGTCAATGCCATGCGCTATTAACACACAACACTTCTTCCCATATAAAAGTGCTTTACAACCCGAAGGCCTTCTTCACACACGCGGNATTGCTGGATCAGGCTTGCGCCCATTGTCCAATATTCCCCACTGCTGCCTCCCGTAGGAGTCTGGGCCGTGTCTCAGTCCCAATGTGGCTGATCATCCTCTCAAACCAGCTATAGATCGCAGTCTTGGTAGGCCTTTACCCCACCAACTAACTAATCTAACGCGGGCTCATCCAATAGCAAGTGCTTTCAAGAAGAGGCACCCTTTCATCCGTAGATATTATTCGGTTTTAATCCGGATTTCTCCGGGCTATCCCCAACTACTGGGTAGATTCCCACGCGTTACTCACCCGTCCGCCACTCGTCAGCAAAGAAGCAAGCTTCTCTCTGTTACCGTTCGACTTGCATGTGTTAGGCATACCGCCAGCGTTCAATCTGAGCCAGGATCAAACTCTTCAATTAATTTACAATGCTGTCATTTTAATAAATTAAAACTTCAACACCTTATTCATTGTGAGAAATCTTTGACAATNTCTCGGTTTGACCTAACTTATATAATTTTAAGAAATTACGTGATAGTTATGGTCACTTTTTGTCGTTGTACCTTTATTAACATCAACTCAAGTGCCCACACAAGTTATCTATTTGAGTTTTTAAATTACTCTTTTGAATCTCAAGTCTTAACGACTTTTAACCCAAAAATACTCCCGGCATTTCGCTCGGGAAAGGTGCGATATTATCGCTGATTTTTTTCCTTTTGCAAGCTTTTTTAGAACTATTTTTAATTCGTCCCAACTCGTTAATGAAAACACATTAACTTACTCGCTCAAGGGCTGCGTATTATCACCCAAAATTTTTGCTTTGCAAGCTTTTTTAATAACTAAATTTTATAAAAAAACAATTACCCTAAAACCATTTAAACGCCGGTTTAAAAAACCATTGTTGCAAAGCAAGATGCGCATTATAGACATTCAGCTTTGTTTGTAAAGGGCTATTTTTAAATAAATCAGCGCCACACCCATGAAGGTCTGTATACAGTGATTCTCAGTTAAATTTTAGGCAAAAAAAACCGCCGGCATATAAAATACCGGCGGTTCTAAGAAATATATTTTTCCCGACTTACTGGATGTGACTAACAATATAGTCGACCGCTGCCTGAACCTGCTCATCCGTTAAATCCGTCCGACCACCTTTGGCAGGCATTAAACCGGCACTGCCTGTGTAGCCTTCAATGGCATGTTTATAGAGAGTCTCTATGCCTTGTTCCATTCTGCTGTCCCATTGCGATTTAACAAGCGTTGGCGACCCGCCCGCTCCGGTGGTATGACAAGCCATACAAACGTTGTCATAAATAAGTTGGCCGTCAACAGAACCATCAAAAGGTGCCTCTGCACCACCAGCAACGACAGGCGCTGCAGCAACAGCATTAGGGTCGGTATTGACCGTGGCGACTGGTTGGATGTTGCTTTGCACAACACTGCGGTCAACTTGGTCACTATGATCACCAACAGAACTGTAATGAACAGATCGACCAATTAATATCAGGATAATTGCCAGTACAGTTAATACGGCAGAAAATATGGTGAAGTTTCTGAAAAACACCGAATCTCGATCACTCATGAAAATACCTGTTTGATTAGCTATTATTATTGAAGACGCATTATAGATGACTGACGCGGGTTTGCCAATTATAAATGTGTCTTCTAAGCGCATCACTCATCTGCTCGAAAGCTGATATACAAACAGGCAGGAATACCAAAAGGATCGATATATTCATGTACCTCTTTGATAATATACTTATGCTCATAACAGAATTTATAACGATTGGCTTAGTTACACCATCAAGAAATTGTATTGGCTTGCTCAGCTTCCTTGACTGTTTTAATGCGATTTTCTGTATCCACAAAAACCAACTTGGGCTGATGACTTTTGGCTTCTTCAAGACACATACTGGCATAACTGGCCAAAATAACTAAATCACCGGGCTGAGCGTGCCTGGCAGCGGCACCATTGAGGCAAATTTGCCCCTGAGAACCTTTAATAACGTAAGTTGTCAAGCGAGCACCATTGTTACAATTCAACACATCAATTTTTTGATTAATATGCAAACCGGCGGCATCAATTAATGTCGGGCAAATTGAGATGGAACCTTCATAATTAAGATTCGCTTCGGTGACAGTGGCTCGATGTATTTTGCAGTAGAGTAATTCTATATTCATAATTTAAAGTTTTTGATTCATTGTATAAGCCAGATATAAGCCTTTTAAGACCAAGTCAGGCACAATATCATGATAAATATGACCGGACTTAAAAAGTGCGGCAAAACCACCGGTACCAATGACCATCGGTGGCTGTTTTTTAAATAATTCGTGACTGAGTTTTGTAACTATATTTTTTAACGCACCTTCAGTTCCATAATACAATCCAGATTGAATGCTGTTAATGGTATTTCTGCCCAATGTTTGTGGTGGCGCTGAAATTTCGACCGTACCTAGCTTCGACGCCCCGCCGGCCAATGCCTGCATGGCCATTTTCAAACCCGGCATGATAACGCCGCCAAGATATTTTTGCTCAGCTGAAACTGCACAGAAAGTAATCGCGGTACCTAAATCAATTATTATTAAATTTTTTCCGGGGAAAAGATGGCTCGCAGCTATGGCACCGGCAATACGATCAGCGCCAACCTCTTGCGGGTTTTGATAGCCAACTTTAAGTCCGGTTTTGACCCCGGCTTGTAGCACAAAGGGCTCAATGGCAAAGTACTTTTGACAAGCGGATTTAATTGAATAGAGCACTTCAGGCACCACTGTACACAGTGAGATGGCTGTAATGGAAGCGGGGTCAAGGCCATTTTCACGTAAGACGCCGCGCAGAAATAAGCCATATTCATCTGATGAAGCGCCACTTTTTGAGGCCATTCTAAATTGTAATTTTAAAACTTGATCAGCAAAAACCCCTCCGTGCATATGGCTGTTACCAATGTCTAAACACAAAATCATACCGACATCTCCCACAATGTCATGAGCACACTGACCACAGACTGAATATCAGAACACTCAAAAGCATCACGGCCAGCAACATGTAAAGTAAACGGGTGCCGGTCATCATTGAAGGCATGTAAATCATTATGTGCCACCGCATAAATACCGGGTTGCATCAGCAATTTATTTACAGCAATTCGATGTTGTTTCGGATCTTCCGTATTGGTTAATTTAAAGCCAATCACTTTCAGCTCTTTGTTCTCAGACCAATGAAGTAAGTGATTGATTATTTTTGGTTGTTTAATCAATGTCAGCTGCAGAATTTCAGCTTTGGAATCGATTTTTAACTGCTGATTGACCGCTAACTCAACACCTTCTGCCTGTACCTTTGAGAGTTTATAGTCACTGACTGCTGCAGCATGAAATACTGCATCAAAATGGTGCTCAGAAAGCAATGACTTTAACGTATTTGACAAATCATCATAATCCACAAAATTATGCTGTTGTTGTACAGACTTTGGTCTGATTGCCGAATCCGCACCCAACCAAACCACAGTATGCCCTCTTGCGGACAAGTCATCTGCCAATATTGCACCGGTTTTTCCACTACTGATGTTCCCCAAATAACGAACGCCATCGATGAACTCTTTAGTGCCACCGGCAGTAACTAACATCTTCATAACAATGCCTCTATGCGAGCAACTAAGGTATCAACTTCAGGCAAACGGCCGACACCTGTTTCACCACAAGCCAAAATACCCGCTTCCGGCTCAATCAGATGAACGCCCCAGGTTTTTAACTTATTCACCGATTCCAGTGTCGCCGGATATTGCCACATCAGATAATTCATCGCCGGTATGACAATCATAGGTTTATCCAAACCATATGCAGCCATCCACGTTGTTGTCACCATATCATCGGCGATACCGGCAGCCATCTTATTGATAAGATTGGCCGTAGCAGGACAGACAATAACGGCGTCTGCCCAGCGACTGATACTAATATGCGCCATCATGTCCCCGTGAGCAAATGTATTAGTCAGCACCTGATGTCCACTTAAGCCTTCCAAAGTGGCACAACCTACAAAATGCTGTACTGAATCAGTGATAGCCACTTTTACCTGATGTCCGTCTTTAACCCAAGCTGAAATCAACCCTGTGGCTTTAGCGCAAGCAATTGAGCCGCTCATTAACAATAACTTATTCATATAAACTTACCTGCTACCGGAACGTTATCGATCAAACGAACATCACCCAAGTAAACAGCAGCCATTAGTCGATCATCATAGACCTCTAAATAATCAATCTGGAAGCCCAGTGATTGTAAGCGGCTTTTTTTTGACTCAAGGTCACCATCATCGATCAAGGTCTGATATAACATAGGCGCTAAATTGAGTTCCGCATCGCTGAGTCGCTGATTGCGTGAACTCAATGCCAAACCATCTTTATCACGCACTGTCGGACAAGCAATCACTTGGGTTGGCATAAAAAAATCTTTGACCATGGCTTTAATCAACTGCAATTGTTGATAGTCTTTTTCTCCAAAATAAACATATTCAGGTCGTACCAACTGTAATAACTTCATAACAACCGTCATAACACCTTCAAAATGACCAGGGCGATGCGCGCCGCAAAAACGTTTACTTAGCTCGTTTTCAGCAATCTTGAACCGATAACCGTGTGGATATAATTGCTCATAATCGGGCACATAAACTGCAGCAATGCCAGCTTCATCCAATTGTGTTAAATCGCTTTGTAAATCTTGCGGATAACTGTCCAAATCAGAAGATTGATTAAATTGCGTCGGATTAACAAAAATACTTACTAACACGGTATCAACAGCTTGTTGAGCTTTGCTGACCAGACCCATGTGTCCAGCATGTAAAGCACCCATGGTGGGTATCAAAGCCATTTCTTCTTGGTTGCGACGCCAACTGTTAAGTGCCGATATATCTTTTAAAACTCTCATAAATAACTTTCTTTGTCACTTGGGAAACGGCCCTGTTTTACATCTTCGGCATATTGATCAAAAGCCTGCTTAAACAGTTGCTCCGTATTTAAATACTGTCTGACAAACTTAGGGTTAAATGCAGAAGGAAACCCCAACATATCATGCGTCACCAAAACCTGACCATCGACATCACAACCGGCACCAATACCTATGGTGATTAAATTTGTTTCACGGGTAACTTGCGCGGCTAATGTTGCCGGCACACATTCCAACACCACTGAAAAGCAACCTAATTGCTGCAATTTTAAGGTATCGGCTAAAATCTTATCATGACTAACGGGATCCTTACCTTGTACTTTAAAACCACCAAACTGATTCACAAATTGTGGCGTTAAACCCACATGACCCATAACCGGTACACCGGATTGCACAATGCGCTCAATCAAATCCTCATGACCGTCTACAGCTTCCAATTTAACTGCATGGGCGCCGGCTTGCATCAGCATTTTTACAGCTTGAATGCCATGCTCGACTGATTGCCTGAATGTCATAAACGGCATATCGGCAATGACAAACTTATCTGGGGCGCCTTTGACAACTGCACTGACATGATGTTGCATACGCTCAATATCCATGGGAATGGTTGAAGTCTCCCCATGCATGACCATGGCGGCAGAATCACCCACTAAAATCATATCAACCTCTGATTGGTTCATGATTTTAGCGGCACTGTAATCGTAACAGGTCAACATCACCAACTTTTCTTTGTTGGCTTGCTTATCTTTTAAGTTATTTATATTCATAATGTACCCTCTTGGGTTTTTGATTGATGTTGACTGAGCCAGCTATCAAACGCATTGTATATATCAATCATGTTTGTGGATTGCAGCGCCTGCTTATGTCGCTGAATGGTCTCTGCATCACCCCGCACAAAGGGGCCTGTAGGCGCATCATTCGGTGACTCAAAGCTATTGAGCATACTTTGCTGAATGAACGGGTGTAACAGCTTATGTGGTAATCGCAGGTCTTGTTCCATAGCAGCAAATACGCTTTGCCAAATAAATTGCGGGAAATTACCTGCCATAACAGCCAACGCATGATAACCAGCTTTTTTAGATTTTGGGAGGCTGTAATGCGGATTTGTTAACTGCGGAAAAATTTGTTCAAAATCGATGCCTTCATCACACACAAACGGAATGCTTGGGTAGCATGATTTGGGGTAATATGAGTCACCAAAGGTCATTAACGGATGGCAACCTTGGCACAAATCACTGGTCAGAGAACCGGAGCAATGTACCAAAAACTTATCTTTAAGGATTGGATTGTTTTCGATAAAGATTTCAATGGCATCATCACTGATTAAAAGCAATATACAATCAACTTCATTTGCCATTTTAAGCAACTCTTGACTGTTATTATGGCGACGACTCCAGCGTACCAACTGCATGCCAGAGAAGGTAAAATAATATGTCAAATGTTTCGCCAATCGGCCATCGCCAATCAGCAAATATGTTTTGGGTACCTGTCGTTGCATTGATCAAGTCCTCAGTTTGTTTGTTAATAAAATTGTCACTGTTGCTAAACAATCAGTGCGGGCGATATTATAAAGGCAGGAACGTGAATAACCAATGAATTAGGTGAAAGTCTAAATTCGATAAAGACAAATAATCAAACAGAACTTAAGAAATCGCGGATGCCGTCTAAGAACATCTGCACTGCAATGGCAATTAACAACATACCCATAAGACGCTCAATGGCAATCATGCCATTTTTACCGAGGTATTTTTGCATGGCGGTGGCAGAAAATAAAATAACCGATGACAAGACCCAAGCCACCAGCAACGCAACTGACAAGGTACCCAATTCATTGGGGTGTTTACTGGCCATAAGAATTAATGTTGCTAATATCGACGGTCCTGCAACCAGGGGAATTGCTAATGGCACCAAAAAAGGCTCCTCTTCCTCCTCTTCATCACCATATTGCCGGGTCACGGGAAATATCATACGCAAAGCAATAATAAACAATATAATGGCACCGGCCAATGACACTGAACTTTGATCAAGGTGAAGAAACTTCAACATCTTCTCACCCAAAAACAAGAATAAAAACAGCACAATTAAGGCCATTATTAATTCCCGTGCCAGCACCCGATAACGATTTTCACATCGCTCAAGATAACTTAAAAATATGGGCACATTGCCCAACGGATCCATTATCAAGAACAATAAAATGGTGGCCGATAAGATATCCATGACTCCCCCTGCTAAAACCTATATTAAAAAGGCCAAATGTCTTGCCAGCGTAAAACATCGGTATCAGTATCAACCTCACCGGTGCTTAAATAATTATGATTTGGATAGTTAGCTGTGAGCATGGTTTTGGTTTCTTCAGCCAACTCCGGCTCGTCTAACTTTTCATAAGCCGCTGCCATCAAAGCCAACGCATCGGCCGCTGCTGGCGTGTCTTGATAAGCCTGTAATACAAACTTGGTGCGATTAATCGTCGCAATGGGCGCGCCACGACGCAGATAATAAGCAGCCACTTGGGTTTCATACGCTGCCAATTGGTTTTTTAAATAAACCATTCGCTGACGCGCATCCGATGCATAATCACTGTCTGGATAGCGTTCGACAAAATCTTTAAAAGCGGAAAATGAATTGCGAATATTTTCCTGGTTACGATCTGCAGAACTATCCGGATTGATGCGTTGCATTAACCCGCGGTCACTGTTGAAATATATCAGTCCTTTGAGGTAATAGGCATAGTCTAAGTTTTTATGGGCCGGATAATTTTTTATAAATCGATTAACCGTTGAAATGGCTTGTTCCATTTTGAACAGTTTGTATTGGGCAAAAGCCAATTCCAAATACCCCTGTTCAGTATAATGACCAAAGGGGTAATGAGATCTCAGATCTTTGTATTTATTCTCCGCAGCTGTCCATATACCGCCATCCAATGCCCGTTTTGCCTGTAGATACATTTCCAAAGCTGTCTCTTTGGTAACTTCAACCTCTCTGACTTTATCTTTTTTACTGCAGGCTTGTAAAAAACCAAAACTAATCACCAGCAGCAACAATAACTGGAATACTTTAAATTTATTGGTATATAACATAGGTTTATATCCTGAGGTCAATTAAAATAGGCGTATGAATGAAAAGACACAACACATAGAAAAAACATTTAATGCAGAATCAAATGATGCAGGTACACGCATAGACCAATATCTATCAGCGCAGTTCCCTAATTTCTCGCGTAATACGATTCAGCAGTGGATTAAACAAAACGCCGTAAAAATCGATGGCCATAATACCAAAAGTAAACACATTATAAAAGGATTTGAAACAATTACCGTTGCTGTTACCATTGAACAAGCCATCGCAGACAAGCCCCAAGACATGGCTTTGGACATTCGCTATGAAGATAGCCACTTGATGATTATTAACAAGCCAGCCGGATTGGTCGTTCATCCGGGGAGCGGTAATCCCGACGGCACCTTATTAAATGGCTTGTTGGCCATCAGTGAAGCTCAGCAAATGTTGCCACGGGCAGGCATTGTTCACCGCTTAGATAAAGATACCTCGGGATTAATGGTGGTGGCCAAAGAAGCTGAGTGTCAGTTAAAACTGATTGACTTGCTGAAAGATCACCTCATTGAGCGAACATATTTCTGCATTGCCAAAGGCGTGATAAAAAAACCAGGCACGGTTAAAACCATCATTGGCAGACATCCGACTCAACGCACGAAAATGGCGGTAACGCCCAAAGGCAAACCTGCCATCACGCACTATTGGCCAAGTGAACATTTTAATCATTTTACGGCTTTGCGTATTCAGCTGGAAACCGGACGCACCCACCAAATCCGAGTTCACATGCATCACCTGGACCATCCACTTGTCGGCGATCCGGTTTACGGTAATAAAAACCGCATCAATGCTGCGGTTTGTAATGAGCTCAAAGCCATCATCAGAGAATTTCCACGCCAAGCCTTACATGCCCAACGATTGGCATTTACACACCCTATTAATGATAAACAAATTCAAGTTTCTGCGCCAATACCTGACGATTTGTGTCAGTTATTGGATGATTTACATGATTTAGACAGTCCATCGTCAGAAAATGATGATTTTGAGGTGGAATATATGGAATAAAAGCCAAAAAAGTGAGCATTCGTTCGCTTTTACGATATCATAGATTTATTGGTTAGTTTAACTAACAGGCCGGTTGAACAAACCTTAGATATTTGTGGCTTTACTCCCTCTCCCACGATTAGCATTTACAACCGGCCTCATTTTTTTACCATGTCCAACCCTTTCAAATTACATCAAATCAACGGCACCCATGCTTATGTACTACAAACACATCGCCGCCTGATGACCGAATGTTTGCCGGATTTAGATATACACCCATTGCATGGTTCTGAGCGAAGCTTACAGCTTATTCAACAACGTTATCGTTTACCACACCAGCCTTTTTTTTTGCAACAAGTGCATGGTGCAGAGGCCATAACGCTTCATGAACCACCCTCAACACATTTTTGGACATCTGCCGATGCCTGTTATACCTTTCAAAAAAATATTGTTTGTGCAGTGATGACTGCGGATTGTTTGCCGGTCTTAATCACAGACAGTCAAACCAGCTTTGTGGCCGCAGTTCACTGTGGTTGGCGAAGTTTATATGAAGATATTTTGACCAAAATACTAAACAAGATATCTACAGATAATCCGTTAATTGTTTGGTTTGGCCCTGCGATATGCCAAAACCATTACCAAGTTGATCAAGCATTTAAAAATCATTACCTTAAAGCACACCCGACGGCTGCAAAAGCATTTACACGGGTCATTGACGGCCACTGTTATGCTGACATAGCAATCATGGCAAGGGTGCAGTTGCAGCATTTTGAAGTGGCTAATTTATACCTCAATGAGAGGTGTACATATGAAGATCCGGATTATTATTCGTGGCGAAGGAACAAAACAAAGGCGCGCCAAGCTTCTTTAATTTGGATGAGCACATGATGCCAGCTTAAACTTAGACAAGCACGTCACTTTGAGGTACTTGACAAGATTGTAAAATACCTTGACCTAACAGTTTAAATTCTTTGCTACGGGTGCTGCCTTTTCGCCAAGCTAAACCCACCTCTCGATACGCTTTTTTATCCATGGCTTTAACCACAATATCATCACCAATTAGATTTGAATGGACCGCCATTTCAGGAATAAAGCTAACACCTAAATTTTGTCGCACCATGGCGATTAATGTTAATAGGCTACTCGCGGTAAAGTGGCTAACCTTATCGACATGCTGGATATGACAAGCACTAATGGCATGGTCACGTAAACAGTGACCATCGTCCAACAACAACACCGAACCATCTTCCAACTGGTTTATATTGAATTGCTGACGTTTCGTGTGGCTACTTTGTTGACCGTAAATAAGGCGAAAAGGATCCTTAAATAAAGATAATGTCTCAACACTACGCAGCTCGTACGGAAGCGCCAATAACAACACATCTAAACGACCTTCCATTAACAAATCATAGATATCTGCCGTTTTACCTTCATGAATTTCCAATTCTAATTGTGGATAATTACTTTTCAAATGCGGCAGCAATGAAGGCATAACAAACGGACCGATGGTGGGAATCATGCCGATCGACAAACGACCTGATAAAGGCTTTAAATTACCTTGTGCCAAATCTGTGAGTTTTTGTAATTCCGCAATAACTGCTTGCGACTGACTGTGAACCTCGCGTCCCAAGTTGGTGATGGTGACTCGTTTATTGGTGCGATCCACGAGCTGGCCACCTAAGGTTCTTTCTAATTCTTTGATGGCGACACTAAAGGCAGACTGCGAAACAAAACAGCTTTCCGCAGCTTGGCCAAAATGATTATGCGCAACCAACGCATTAAAATATCGCAGTTGTTTAATCGTTGGATAATGCATTACTGTGATTGTGCATATAAAGCACGGTCAACAATCTCAAAGACATTTGGTGATAAATAATCTGCCGCATGAATCCTTTTGATTTGCGTAATCATTTGTGCTTTTGAATTGTTGTTAAATTGTTGATAATCATTGAACAAACTGACCATTCTGGCAGCCATCTGCGGATTAAGCGCATCCAAAGCCAGTACCTGATCAGCCAAAAAAGTATAGCCTGAGCCATCCGCGGCATGAAAACGTGTTAAATTACCGGCGCAAAAAGCACCTAATAATGAGCGAACTGCGTTTGGATTTTTTAAAGAAAACACCGACAATGACATCAGTTGTTTTACACGATCTAACGTATCCTCTGCCGGAATCGTCGCTTGTATGGACAACCACTTATTGATCATCAGCGGATTATGTTGCCAGTTTTGGTAGTAATCAGCCAATAAATCTTCAAAACCCTCCGCTTGCTGATGCGCCAATAAAGTTAATGCGGTGATGGCATCGGTGTAATTATCTGCTTGTTGATGTTGTTGTCGAATAAGTTGTATAAATTCTTTATGACCACTTTGCGCCAGATACCAAAGGCATCTGTTTTTAAGGCTTCTTTGTCCCACTTGCCGGGCGTTTATCTGATAGTCCTCTTCACTGTGGTTTTGATGATAAACCGATAAAATCTCAACCTGTAATTGTTGATTGATTTCCGCCACCAACTGCTCTTTGGCTTGATATAACGTTGCCACGTCAACAGCGTTCATATTGACAATCAAAGACTGCAGACTGGGTAGAGTAATGGCATTTGCAACCAGACCAAGGTCGATTTCATCGTTTAACAGTAATCCTCGAAATGATTTAAAAAATAAGGACGGTGTACGGTGGCTTCTGCCTTCAATCAGGGCCTGATACTTATCTAATATAACCTGTTGCTGAAGCTGTTGCGCAGCATCCCAACGGTTAAAAGCGTCACAATCATACTGCGCTAAAAATGCCAAACTTTCCAGAGACAATGACTGCTGTAATCGAACCGGTGCAGAAAATCCTTGCAATAAAGAAGGTACAGGTGCCTTGTCTACATTTTTAATATGTAAAGACTGACTCGCCTCTGTCAATTCGAAAACCATCTCAGTATCGGATACTGCATTCAAGGCAACTTGCTGACCGCCATCACCATATAAGGACAATTTAATCGGTATATGCATAGCTTGCCAGGCTTCTTGGCCGTGATAACTGCTGGGTTGTTTTTGTTGAAAATGTAAGCTGTACTGCCTGTTATCCTCATCATATTCAGTTTCAACATGAACCACAGGCGTACCGTTTTGGCTATACCATAAGCCAAACTGGGTTAAATCAACGTCGTTGGCATCGGCCATCGCGTGCCTGAAATCATCACAACTGACTGCCGTACCATCATGGCGTTTAAAATAGAGATCCATGCCTTTTTTAAAGCCGGACTCACCCAACAAGGTGTGATACATACGCACCACTTCAGCGCCTTTTTCATACACAGTTAAGGTATAGAAATTATTAATCTCAATATAAGCATCCGGCCGAACCGGATGAGACATCGGTGAAGCATCCTCGGCAAACTGGGCAGTACGTAAATGTCGTACGTCTTCAATTCGCTTAACAGCACGTGATTGTAAATCTGAAGTAAATTCCTGGTCTCGAAAAACAGTTAAACCTTCTTTTAAACTGAGTTGAAACCAATCACGACAAGTCACCCGATTGCCGGTCCAGTTATGAAAATACTCATGACCGATGACTGCTTCAACATTAATAAAATCCTGATCAGTGGCGGTATCCTTTTTAGCCAAAACATATTTGGAATTAAAAATATTTAAACCTTTATTTTCCATGGCCCCCATATTAAAGTCATCTGTTACGACAATGTTGTATTCATCTAAATCGTAAACCAAGTCAAACCGCTCTTCATCCCACTTCATGGCATTTTTTAACGACTGCATAGCAAAATCACAGGCATCAATATTCTGTTTTTCGGTATATATGCGCAATTGCACCAGTTTATCTTTAGCTGTGGTAAAGGCGTCTTCAATATAAGCCAAATCACCGGCCACCATAGCGAATAAATAGCTGGGTTTTGGGTGCGGATCAACCCACTTCACATAATGGCGGTTATGAGATAAATCACCGGCAGCCACCTGATTACCATTCGACAACAACACCGGATACCTTGTTTTATCAGCAACTATGGTCACCGTAAAAGGTGCTAACACATCGGGTCTATCGGGATAGTAGGTTATGCGCCGAAATCCCTGCGCTTCACATTGGGTTAAAAAGAACTCGCCGGATTGATAAAGGCCTTCCAGGGCCGTGTTTTCACCGGGATAAATTTTAACTTCGCTACGCAGTTCAAACTGCTCTGGCAAATCATACAGCATTAATCCTTCTTCAGTCAGATGTAAATCATCTGCTAAAATCTCTTTATCATCAATGGATAAACGCTGTAAAGATAAATGATGACCATGTAAAAACAAGTTGTTATCATCATTTATATTGTTTTGTTTAAACAATATCCGAGCACGCACTAAGGTATGGTCCTGTTCGACCAAAAAGGCCAAATCAACCCAACGCACCCAATAATTCGGTGGGCGGTAATCCTTACGGAAGATTTCTTTTTTTGTCTGACTCATAACGATGTTGTATAAATAATGACGACATTGTAGCGGAATTAAGGGTAAGCTTCAGTTAAATACATGTTGTTAATCTGCGGCTTCATTATCACCTTGTTGTGAACGACGCCGCAGGGTGCGCCCCATCATTAAACCAAACTCAAATAAAATCCACATAGGAATGGCCAACAACACCTGTGAACTAGGATCAGGTGGCGTTAAAAGCATGGCCACAACCAAGATACCAACAATGATATAAGGCCTTTTGGAAGCCAATTGAGAAGCCGTGGTAACACCAAGTACAATCAAAATAATGACCGCCACAGGAATCTCAAATGCCAAACCAAAGGCGAAAAACAATCGCACCACAATGTCTAAATAAGAATTAATATCCGGCATATAAACCACACCTTCAGGTGCAATCCCCGGCAGAAACACAAACAAAATGGGAAACACCACAAAGTAGGCAAAAGCACAACCCAAATAAAACAGTACGATGCCACTGAGCAGAATTGGCATCGCTATTTTTTTCTCATGCCGGTACAAACCGGGTGCCACAAAAGCCCAGACTTGATAAAAAATGACCGGCATACTGATTATAATGGCTAAAATAATAACCATTTTGAAAGGCGTTAAAAAAGGTGACAATACACCGGTGGCTATCATTTCCGTCCCGCTTGAAAGATTACTCATGACCGGTTTTGCAACCAATGTATAAATCTCACCGGCAAAAGGAAACATCACAACAATTAATACCAACACCGTTATCACTGCTTTTAACAAACGGCTGCGAAGCTCTATCAGATGGTCGATAATCGATTGCTCTGAATCAGTCATCACTGTCCTTATCTTTGTTGTCTTTGTTTTTGGGCTCGATGTCTATGGTCTTTGACATTTCAGCAGCCAACTGACGCGCCTCTTCAGCCATGGCATTTTCCTTGAGCTTGGCCTTAACCGCTTCTATTTCCAGTTCTTGTTCTACATCATGTTTGATTTGGTTAAATGTGCGTTTGATTTGACCAAGAAAACGGCCCATTTTTTGTGCAACGCCCGGTAATTTTTCAGGCCCAACCACTAACAAGGTCACTACAAACACCAGTAAAAGTTCAGTGAAACCAATATCGAACATGATTTACTTATCTTGTTTTTGCGATTCTTTAACAGAATCCTCGGTTTGCTGTGTTTTTTGGCTGGTTATTTCCTCCGGATCGTCATCTTGCATGCTTTTCTTAAAGCCTTTGATGGCTCCACCTAAATCTCCACCAATATTGCGTAGTTTTTTAGTACCGAAAATCAAGGCCACCACGACCAGAATGATAACAAGTTGTGTCACGCTTATGCCCATACATTGCTCCGAGTGATAATAAGGTTAAAGGGGTATTATAACGGCAAAGCCAATCAATGCCTAAGACAGAACGCACAGAAATTTAACAGCTTGAAGTATAAGTGAAGTTTTGGTTAATAATTGCGGCGAACCGCCAACAATCCAACTGATGACATGATTAAAATTAATATCAACACATTAAACTGGTTCAAAGTCGGAACTTGTTC
The DNA here is from genome assembly GCF_026410405.1 of Marinicella gelatinilytica. Classification (GTDB taxonomy): domain Bacteria; phylum Pseudomonadota; class Gammaproteobacteria; order Xanthomonadales; family Marinicellaceae; genus Marinicella; species Marinicella gelatinilytica. Next base: position 16,564 of record NZ_JAPMLN010000002.1, read on the forward strand.
AGCCATCGGGGTGCCACGGGCACAACCCTGACCATTGGCAATGGCCAATGACTCCACACCCACTAACGTGTCTGAAATATAGTCAGCTTGTCCGGTTTCAGTGTCAATTTTAAAAATACGTGAAGGGAACGGATTAAGTGGATCAGACAGGCGCAAATTAATAATCATCCATAATTGTCCCTCGGCATCAAAACTCATGCCGGAGCCATAGAGCTCAATACCACCACCTAAATTACCCAAAGAGCCAACCACAGTGGCATGAGCGGTATCTGGATTAATTTCGTATAAATTAAAATCACCGGAAGCTACGCCATAGAGACGATTGTCCCAAGAAGCTAAAGAAGTAAAGTTATGCCCGGTAGAGCCAATTAAATCGGCACGACCTGTTTCGGGATTAACCTGGTAAAGACTCTGATTATGTTTGACTGCCAAAAAAAGGCGCCCATCGCATGCAAAGGTCATGCCATAGTCGTGGTTTTCAGTGGATCTAGGAAAACCAAAATTCTGGTTAACGTTGGCCACCGGCAAGGCCCGCGCATCTGAAACCTCTATCTGCACCAAGGTCTTGGTATTATCGTCAGCACCATAAATGACATTATTAGCTGACAACGCCATGCCTTCAATGCCAATATAAGGGTCAGGTATACGTCCAAAACTCTTAAAATCGCCGCTCTCTAAGTCGATTTCAACAAGGTGATCAGGATAGTCAAAATTATCATCAGCCACCGCATACGCCTTAACTGCCATTACCTGAGTAGGCATGACCATAAAGACAAGGAATATAAGGACGGCTCGGCACATTTTATGATTATTATTTTTAAAATATCGTATGGAATCTGATATTAGCAAAAATAAAGTAGTGAAACAACTTATTTATTCTGATTCAACGGTATTTAAATTAATCGATATTGATTCAGGCGGATGTATGAGCTGTCCCGCCACATGTTGCACATACTGGTCAATATTATCATCATGTTTAAATTGGCCGTGAAGCGTCTTGGTCATGTGCAAATACCCCACATAAACAGAGTAAGCCAATAATGATTGCTGTTTTGCTTGGGTTTCAGTGTAGCCGATGTCTTGATAACATTGTTGCAAATGATTGAGTCGCTCAATGGTGACCTCTTTCAACACTTTAGAAACATAGCTGTGCTGCCTATCTGCTAACAATGTGGCGTAAATTAAATGACTTTGAAATGGTTCGGATGAGAGTAAAAACCAGGTTTTTAATCGCTCATAAGGATCACTCACAGACAAAACGCGTTTACTGATTACTTTATTATCTTCCTTACGCCAGCGCTTTAGCGCGGCTACAATTAAATCCTTTCGGTTGGTAAAATGCCAATAAAAACTGCCTTTTGTGACACCCAAAACTTTGGCAATCGTTTCCACAGCAACCGCACTGACACCTTGATTGGCAATCACTTCTAACGTCGCCAATTCCCAATCTTTTGGATTGAGTGACTTTTTCTTTGTGTTGTCGTTGACGGACTTACTTTGCTTCATCATGGCTTTATCATAACCACAAATTATAAACGGTCAATGAGAAATTCACATTTTCCATACGGTTGCGTATTGACATTCACTTTCACTGTCGCCATACTGTACCGTATGTTAAACTTTTTTAGGCGCGATCATGAGTTTTTTAGCTTTATTGGGTATGTATATTCTGGTCATTCTAGCCAGTGCTTACCTACGAACATCCGTTAAAACATGGACACTGGCCACAGCGGTGGTGTTGGGACTTTGTATTTTTCTGACCGATACTTCTTTTTGGGCAGCATTATTTATTGTCATCTTGTTCGCCGTTCCGGCTTTGTTTTTAAATATTAAGTCGATTAGGCAACAATATTTCACCCAGCATTTCTTAAAATTCTTCCGCAAAGCCTTACCACAACTATCTGAAACTGAGCGCGTGGCATTAGAAGCCGGCACCGTTCATTGGGATGCTGAATTATTTAGTGGCAAACCTAATTTCAAACGCTTACACGCCATGAAAAAACCGGAACTAACCACCGAGGAAAAAGCTTTTTTGGACGGTCCGGTACAAACTTTATGCGAAATGCTGGACGAACATGAATACAATCATGTGAAAGGCGATATGCCCAAAAAGGTATGGGATTTTATGGCCAAGGAAAAGTTTTTCGCGATGATTGTGCCTAAAGAATATAACGGCTTAGGTTTTTCTGCCCTGGCACACTCTTATGTACTCCAAAAAGTGGCTTCCCGGAGTGCCGTGGCTGCCGCTACGGTGGCAGTACCTAATTCGCTTGGGCCCGCAGAGCTGTTGTTACACTATGGCACTGAAGAACAGAAAAACCACTATTTACCGCGTTTATCAGCCGGTAAAGAAATTCCTTGTTTTGGTTTAACCGCACCCAGTGCCGGTTCAGATGCCACTTCAATTCCTGATATTGGCGTGGTCTGCAAAAAAACCATTGATGGTAAAGAAGTCTTGGGCATTAGTCTCACCTTTGACAAGCGCTATATTACATTGGCGCCTGTTGCCACTGTGGTCGGCTTAGCTTTCCAAATGACCGACCCCGATAAAATTTTAGGTGACAAAGCGCATTTGGGCATTACCTTGGCCCTCGTTCCAAGCGACACACCTGGTATGGAAATCGGACGTCGTCATTTACCTTTGGATGTTCTTTTTATGAACGGACCTGTACGTGGCAAAGATGTGTTTGTACCCATGGACACCATCATTGGCGGCGAGAAAATGATTGGACACGGCTGGCGTATGTTGTCAGAGGTGTTGGCCATAGGACGTGCCATATCCTTGCCTTCAAGCTCCACGGGTGGTGCCAAAATGGTGGCTTATTCCACCGGTGCCTATGCCCGTATTCGTAAACAGTTTAACTTGCCCATCGGTCGTTTTGAAGGTATCGAGGAAGCCTTATGTCGTATTGCCGGCAAAACCTATTCCTGTGCCGCTGTTTCTACCATGACTGCGGCTGCCGTGGATCGCGGTGAGAGACCTTCCGTGCCGTCAGCCATTGCTAAAATGCACGCCACTGATATGGCCCGTTCTATTATCTCCGATTCCATGGATATTCATGGCGGTAAAGGCATTATCATGGGGCCCAATAATTACCTGGGTCGAGCTTGGATGGGCGCACCGATTTGGATTACCGTTGAAGGTGCTAATATTTTAACCCGAAGTTTAATTATCTTTGGTCAAGGTGCCATTCGCTGCCATCCCTATGTTTTAAAAGAGATGGAAGCTGCCAATTTGGCAGACCAAGAAGAATCCCTGAAAACATTTGACCATTTGTTATTTAAACACATGGGCTATACATTCCAGAATGCCGTTCGTTCATTTTTCCAAGGCCTTGGCACGTGGCGACTTGAGCCCAGTCCCGGGGACAAGTTTACCAAACAGTTTTATTCTAAAATCACCCGCTACAGCGCTTCCTTTGGCTTTGCCTCAGATGTCGCGATGTTGAGCCTGGGTGGTTCATTGAAAAAACGTGAATCCACTTCCGCACGATTAGGTGACGTTTTGAGCCATTTATACATGGCTTCAGCTGTATTAAAGCGTTACTTGGACCAGGGTCAACACAGTGCTGATCAACCCGTGGTGGCATGGGCCATGCACCATCATTTCTATGAAATTGAACAAGCGTTGAAAATGCTGAGCTATAACTTCCCGAATAAGGCCATTGGTTTCATGCTGCGACGGGTGATTTTCCCCTTAGGCACACACGAATTGCCACCTGGCGACCGGCTTGGTCATAAAGTGGCAACTTTGTTGCTGTCACCCAATGAAACCCGCGATCGTTTATGCGACGGCATAGACACCCAGGTATCCAAAAACCACTTAGTCGCTAAAATGAATCAGGTTCTGGCTAAAGTGATTGACACTGAGCCTTTAGAGCGCCGAATTTTGAAAGCCCAAAAAAGTGGCGAGATTAATGCCATTGATCCGGTTGAACAGCTGAATCAAGCCTTAGAGCGCGATATTATAAATAAAAGTGAGTTCGACATCCTCTCTGAAGTCAGAAAGCTGGTGTCTGAGGTTATCGCGGTTGATGATTTCCCTCATGATGCCTTTGACAGAACTGAAGCCTATCAGCCAAAAGATGATGTAAAAATAGCCTTATAATAGTGATTTAATTTTGAACCCCTAAAGCCCGACTTGCTCGGGCTTTTTTTATTAGTTAACCGGGATTGGTGGTTTTGGTAAGGATTGATCAGATTCCAATAAGCCTAAAGATGTTAACTCGTTAAACATTTCAGATAAATACTGTTGCTCTGACAACCGTGGGTATTGATGACTGTGTATCAACACCGCAGCCATCACCTCAAATTCCAGCTGGTGACTGCTGTCAGTTTTAACCAATTTAGCCCGCATGTCAGCCAAAGCGTCAGTCACATCTTCAGGCTTTCTTGGTTGGCTTAAGATGGCTTGTCTTAATTGTTTAAAATAGCGATGCTGTGCTTGTGTCCCATAAACCAATTTTGACTTTATCAAAGCCGCATGTTCCCACACCCAGGCGCGATTTTGCTGATAATTTGCAAATTCAACTAGTGACGTCACCAAACTGCCTGAATTACCATTCGGTCGCAGTTGCAAATCAATGTCATACAAATGTCCATGATATAGCCTGGCAGTGAGATGGTGGGTAATTCTTTTCACCCAACGCTGCATAAAGTGGCGTTGATCATTGCTTAACTCCTCACAGTCCAGGACGAACACCAAGTCCATATCGGATGATAATTTCATTTGTCCCGAAGCCAAAGAACCATAAGCAATGACCATCAGCTGTTGACAAGTTATGATCGATTCCGGTGTCGGTTTTAATTTATGGCAAGTTTCCTTATGACTGTATTCAATCACCTGAGTTAAAATAAACTCAGCCAGTTGCGACAAGCGATGGCACGTCTGACGGTTATCTTTTTCTTCATTTAACCAGTCACATATGATTAAAAACTGAATACTGAGTTTAAAATACCGAAGTGCTTCCATCCACTGCTCCACATCGTCCCCTCGAATACGTGACTGCTGCCAGTAATCCTGTAACCACGACTCATCCAGATTTTCAGGTAAATCATGTGGTTCAAACAACAGCTCTAACAACACGGGAAACTGCGCCACCGTATTTGCCACATAATCATGTTGTTGCAATAATCGCAACAAAGCCACCAATACCGGTTGCTCTTTAACTAACATGGACAGATAACTGGGACGCTTTAAGATGGCCTTTATCACCTGAAGCAGTCGTTGCCATGTAATCTCGGGGGTTTGCTGGTCATCATGAAAGCCTTTAGGATCAGCTGCGGCATGCACGCGTTTTTCATTATGGGCATTCTCTGGAGACGACTGACGTCCTATTAATAGGGTTTGTTGGAGTAAATTATGAACTTTTTCACTGGTTGATTTGGGTAATCGCTGTAATGGTAATTCAGCCATTTTGGCATTGATAAGGCGTTGTTCATCAACGGTTAAAACCACTTCAACAGTCGCCATATCAGCAAATAAGTGTCGAAATATGCTGTCAATTTGCTGCCTGTATGTTGTTAGCTGGCGACAATAATCAGACCAATTTGACTGACCAAAAAATGCTGCAATATGATCCTGTAATGCTTTTGACATGGTAAATTCATGATTAGGCAAATCATCCACAGCCTGTATAATATTCTCACTTTTACGCAGCCACAACCAGCCATGACTTAAAATGTCCTTATCATGAGTCGATAGTTTTCGTGCCTCATACAGCTGCTGGATTTGTTGATAAATTGACACCCCTTGCAGCGTCTCATCACGACCACCAAAGGTCATTTGTAGAGATTGCACCACAAACTCCACCGACCGAATACCACCTAAACCATACTTTAAATCATCGGCTTCGTAATCAGTCAATAACGTCATGTCCGATTTAATTTTAGCCAAGGACTCAAAAACCGAATAATCTAAATGTCGGCGGTAGATAAATGGTTTAATGGTTGCCATAATACGCTCACCGGCTGTTTGATCTCCGGCCACCTGACGGGCACGCATCCAAGCAAAGCGCTCCCATTCACGCCCTTCGCTCAACAAATATTGGTGTAATGCATCTACAGAGCATGACAACGGGCCCACTGAACCAAAAGGTCGCAAGCGCATATCCACTTGATATACGCGACCAACATCTGTGTACTGATCGAGTAATTGAATTATGTGCTGTCCAATGCGATTAAAATAACGGCCGGCATCCAAACTCTTGTCACCATCTGAGGAACCACCTTGTTCGTAGATAAACACCAAATCAATGTCCGAGGAATAATTGAGTTCGCCGGAGCCCAGTTTACCCAAGGCAAAGATTTGTAATTGTTGTAATTGACCCGCTTCATCTCGCAATAAACCATAACGAGCAGACACATTTTCTACAGCGGCCTCATAGGCCTGTTGAATTAAAAAGTCAGCCAAATGGCTGACCGCATGTAACGCTGTCAAATGATTAACCACCGGCTGCAAGAAATCCTGAGAAGCGATATATGCCAAACGGGTTTGACGAAAACGACGCATAAAAGCCGCTAAGCTCAGGTGATGGTTTTGTTGACGACTTGTTTGCCAGTCTTGGGCTAATTGATAATCATCCAGTGTCGGATAGCGTTGCTGAATGTTGGATACGACTGGCCAATGCTGTTGTATGAAAGGAAAAGCCACCAACCAAGACGGTTCAACTGTCTCTGCTGAAGTATCCTCTGTTAACCTTGGTGGCGACACTTCAACGAGCTATTGACAATATTCTTTGATGGTTTGCTCAGCTTGTTGCAAGGCGTTGACCCGTTCTTCGTCAGACATACGAACCTGTTCACCGGTTTCCGGATCAATACGTGCTACTCGCACACTGGCGTTCAATGCGTCACGATTGGCTTTGGCTTGCTGGCACAGTTTTTGTTGATTGATTTTATCAGCCGCAGCCAGGGTTTTTTCTGCTTCTGCTCGCTGCTGTGAGGTTTCACTGTCAGCGTCTTGAACAGGGTCAGTTTTAGCGACAGGCTCAGATTTTTCAGGCGTTGGAGCCGGTTTGGCGGCTTTGATTTTTAAGGTATCGGCTTGTTGATTGGCCGGTTTTTTTTCTGAATAATGGATATTTCCGTCTTTGTCCACCCATTTATAGACCTTGGTGGCTGTCACAGCAGTCACACTAAATGCACAAAGCAAAAAAATGATACTTAATTTCATAACGTTCTCCACGTATAATAGTAACCAATAATAAAAATAATCATGGTAAATAGCAAGCACGACCATTTTATTTTCTGTACAATTAATTATCCGTTAATTAACAACTAAATATGACCAAGTTAGATACAGCCAAGAAAAAAGGTATTTATTTATTACCGAACTTATTTACCACCGGTGCACTTTTTTCCGGTTATTACGCCATTATTTCCGCCATTGCAGAGAAATATGAAATGGCTTGTTTAAGTATTTTTATCGCGGCTTTATTAGACGCCTTAGATGGTCGTGTGGCACGTTTAACCAATACCCAATCTGAATTTGGCGAGCAATATGACTCTTTATCTGATTTGGTGTCATTTGGTATCGCTCCATCGATACTCATGTTTAACTGGTCATTGATATACTTAGGTGAAATTCATCCCGTCCTCGGCAAAATTGGTTGGCTCGCGGCTTTTATTTACGCCGTCAGCGCAGCTTTACGGTTGGCACGATTTAACACCCAAATAGGTACTGTCGACAAGGCCTACTTTCAAGGACTGCCATCACCGGCAGCCGCGGCAGTTTTGGCATCTTTTGTCTGGGTTTGTTTGGATTTGGATCTGATTGGAAAAGATTTACGCTTTGTTGCTTTACCACTCACCATTATTGTGGGTTTATTGTTGGTATCAAGACTGCGTTATTATTCTTTTAAAACCATCAACTTTAAAGAAAACGTGTCTTTTATTTGGGTGCTGATGCTGGTACTTGTGTTTGTGTTATTGACCATTAAGATGCAATGGGTTTTATTCATCACTTTCACCGCTTACGCCATCTCCGGCATTGTGATGACGGTCCATAATGTTCGTAAAAAGCGACAATCAAAACGTGGCAAAAAATCCAAGGACAAAGATGACCAAGATATCACAACCTCTGATTAATGCATGTCTGAAAAACAAAATTTCTTTGCCACTGAAACCGACCAACAGTCAGCCGGCACCTTAGAGCAACTGTCTTTATTGGCTGATTTAAGCCAAAACTTCGTCAACACCATGAATATTGATGAAGTTTTGCACCGTGCAGTCAAACAAATACGTATTTATATGGATGCTGAAGCCGCCAGTATCTTTTTAGTGGATAAAAGCAAACAAAACCTCATATGCCGAGCCAGCTCCGGCCCTGTTGATATCACCAATATGTCCATCAAAATTGATAGTGGCATTATTGGACGCACTTATACCGAAGGCCGATGCCAGATTATTGAAGATGCAAAAAAAGACAGGGATTTTGTCTGTCATGTTGATACCTTGACCGGTTTTCAAACACGCTCAGTTTTATGCTCACCGCTTATCAATAATGGCCAAACCATTGGCGTTATTCAATTATTAAATCATCAGGAAAATGCTTTATTCGATACCCGCGATGTGGATATTTTGCGACTTTTGGCGACACCGCTTGCTTTGGCCATTGCCAATGCGCGTTATACACTCGAGTTTGTCGAACAAAAAAGACTCAAAAAAGAACTCACTTTGGCCAGACGATTACAGCGATCCTTATTACCCGGCCGCCAAGATCCCCCTTTCCCGGTGGTTGGCAGCAATTTATCAGCCAATGAGGTATCCGGTGATTTTTATGACTTTTTCACTTTAAATGACGGTACCGTTGGGTTTTTTATTGGTGATGTTTCCGGTAAAGGCGTTGATGCGGCCATGCTCATGGTACGTGCCAGTAGTTTATTGCGCTGGATTGGTAAAGACCAACTACCGCCGGGGCAATGGTTGGCCAAGGCCAACAAAGAACTGTGCGAAAAAGCTTCTCGCGGCTTGTTTGTCTGTGCTGCAGTGGGTTATTACCACCCTAGAACTGATACCGTAACCTGGTCAAATGCCGGTTTACCGCCGGTAATTTATATGTCACCGAATTGTGACATTGAAACTTGGCGAGCGGATGCGCCACCTTTAGGTATTAAAGCCAGCTCATTGTCTTTTGAGCAACAATCAAAAGTCCTTAACAATGGTGGTTTATATTTACTGACCGACGGACTCACAGATGCCCGTGACGAACATGATCAACGCATGGAGTTAGAGGGCGTCATCAAACACATTAAAGACATTGAGTCAGAAGCACCGGAAGTGAGAATTGGTAAGCTAATCACCGCCACTCGACGTAACCGCCTTAATGATGACGCCACCATTATACTCATTGAAAAACGGGATCATTTAACTGAACATATTTTATTGAACATTCAATTTCTGGCCGATCCCTGTGAATTAAAAATGGTGAGAGATCAGGTGAGTGAGGTTGTTAACGATGTGGGCTTTAATCCATCACAACAACAAAAAATCATATTGGCTCTGGATGAAGCCATCACCAACATTATCCGTCATGCCTATAAAAATACCGAAGACGGTGAAGTGGAATTAGCCATTTTACGCCAAGCCAATACATTAAGTTTTTATTTGCGGGATTTTGCACCGGAAGTCTACGACAGCAGCATTAAGCCCCGAGATTTAACTCAATTAAAACCGGGGCAAATGGGCATTAACTTTATCGATACTGTGATGGATTCTTGGGAATTTGCCACGCCAAAAGACGGATACGGTAATCTTTTAATTATGAAAAAAGAAATTGTCAAAGCCACAAGCGATTGATTAAGATGTCACCACTTGCTTAACAGCACATTCTTTAACCTATAAATCACACAATCATTATGTCTAATAAAATCATTTTAATGGCTTTGTTGTTGTTTTCATTAAACAGCCAAGCTGAACTTGTTCCGGTGGAGAATTTTGCCGCAAAATCTGACTTCATAAGCATGAAAATCTCACCTGATGGTAAACACATGGCGTTTACCTACGAACAGGATTCATCCATTAATTTGGGTGTTATGGACATGAAAACCAAAGAAGGTATTTATTCTTTTGAGATGGGCGATAACCGTGAAGTCGCTTTTTTCTATTGGGGCAACAATAAACGGCTCATTATTCAAAGCCAGCGAATAACCGGCTGGTTAGATGGTGCCCCCAAATACCCAGAACTGTTTAGCGCCGATTATAATGGCAAAAATAGACAGATGCTGTGGGATTTTCAACGCTCATTTGTAAGCGCTGTATCATTACTAGAAAATGATAAAGATCACGTTCTTGTTTCTAAACATCATTATTCTGATAATTTCAGTGCCAAACTTCAACGACTTAATATTAATAATGGCAAAATGTTATTTGTTGCAGACTCACCTAAAATCACAGGTGGTTTGGATTCCCGCATCTTATATATTGCCGTAGATAGTGATGAGAATCCGCGATTTGCTCTCGAATACGATCCTGTTGTAGCTGAAAACTTTGAAGATGATATGACTTATTTACATATCAAAAACAAAAATGGAAATTGGCAAATCTTAGAACTGGATGTCCAGCATGACAAACAACCAACCATTAACGGTCTGGGTTTTAACAAAGATAATTCAAAGTTTTATTTTACCTCTAATCATGACTTAGATCACAACGGCAACACCGGTTTGTTTGTTTTAGACTACAAAGACAATAGCATTTCTAAACTATTCCGTCATGAAGACGTTAATATTGGCAGTGCTCTATTCGGTCGAGATAATCAAGTGATTGGTGTCAGTTATGAAGCCGGATATCCAGGGTATTATTATATTGATGATAAGGGCAATACGGAAGATATTACACTTCATAAACAATTACGCGCGACATTCAAAGGTCAAGAAATTGTCATAAGTAGTTATACCAAAAACCGTAAAATGGCTACCCTTATGGCTTACAGCGATAAAAACCCAGGAACCCATTATCTCTATGATTTAAAAAACCAAAAAATTGAATTCTTATCCAACAGCAAAACTGGGATAGACTCAAAACAAATGGCGGCTGTTGAGCCCTTCACTTTACAAGCTCGAGACGGTTTAAAAATGTATGGTCAAATGACTTTACCACCGGGCAAAGAATTAAAAGATCTGCCATTGGTTATCTTTCCACATGGCGGACCTTATGGAGCAATAGATCGTTGGGGCTGGAATGCCCGCGCACAACTACTGGCATCACGCGGTTATCTGGTTATCCAGTTAAACTATCGTGGTTCAGGTGGTTATGGTGAAGACTTCCAGGAAGCCGGTTACGGTGAATGGGGCACCACCATGCAGGACGATTTAACCGATGCCACTTTATGGGCAGTCAATAAAGGCTATGCTGATAAAGACCGCTTGTGTATTCATGGCGTTAGTTATGGCGGCTATGCGGCTTTAAATGCGGTTGTGCGTGAACCAGATTTATATAAGTGTTCAATCCCGGATGCCGGTTTATATGAAATCGAATTGCAATGGGATAAAGCCGACTCTTTTAAAGGTCGCCCCAAAGCCAAAGAAAATTATAAGAAACAGAGCTTTGGAAGTACAGATAAAGCCGTTTTAGATGCCCGTTCTCCGGCTTTACATGTCGATAAAATTAAAGCTGCTTTGTTACTGGTACATGGTACAGAAGATGTCCGGGTGCCCATTGATAATGCTTATTTTCTTGAAAAACAATTACAAAAAGCCGGCAAATCTTATGAGAAAATCTATCGCGAAGACGGTCACGGTTTTCAAAAAGTACCTTATCGCGTTGAATTGTACAATAAAATGCTGGCTTTCTTAGATGAACACATTGGTGATAAAGCCCAGGTATCTGAATAAGCAAGCCAACCTTACGTATAGAAGTTTGCGGGCGCTCATGAGATAATAGACCGGTTTTTTTAACCGTTATTATCTGATGACACAAGCGTCCGCACAACCACGCCATATTTTAATCACTTCCGCCCTGCCGTATGCCAGCGGTTCCTTACATTTAGGCCATTTGGTCGAGCATACCCAATCGGATATCTGGGCGCGTCTCATGCGCAGCTTAGGCCATGATGTTAAATACCTGTGTGCCGATGATGCCCATGGCACCCCCATTATGCTAATGGCAGAAAAACAAGGTGTCAGCCCCGAACAGCTGGTGGACTCTATGCGGGAAGAACATTGGCGGGATTTACAGGCTTTTGGCATTTCCTATGATCATTACCATTCCACCCATTCAGATGAAAATCTTGAATTAGTTACCGATATATACAATAAGCTCAAAGCCGCCGGTCATATCGAAGAAAAGATTATAGAACAATACTATGACCCGGAAAAAAATATGTTCTTACCGGATCGTTTTTTGCGCGGCACTTGTCCTAAATGTGGTGCTGATGACCAATACGGTGACAACTGTGAGGTCTGTGGTGCGTCGTATGATCCGGCAGATCTGAAAAACCCAACATCAGCGGTCAGTGGCGCCACGCCAATTCTAAAAGAATCCAAACATTTATTTGTTAATCTGCAAAACTTCGAAAGTATGCTGAAACAATGGATATCCTCAGGCTCTCTACAAGACGAAGTGCGCAATAAACTCAAAGAATGGTTTGAGGCCGGTTTACAATCCTGGGACATTTCCCGTGATGCGCCTTATTTTGGTTTTCAAATTCCCGGTGAAACCGATAAATACTTTTATGTGTGGATGGATGCACCGGTGGGTTATCTGGCTTGCTTGAAATATGTTTGTGAGCAAAATGGCGAAGACTTCAGCCCCTGGATTGATCCTGACAGCGACCATGAAATGGTGCATTTTATTGGTAAGGATATTCTCTATTTTCATGCCTTGTTTTGGCCGGCCATGTTATATGGTGCCGGTATGAAGTTACCCAATGCCGTCTATGCCCATGGGTTTTTAACCGTGAACGGCACCAAAATGAGTAAATCCCGCGGCACCTTTATCAAAGCCTCCACTTATCTTCAGCACTTAAACCCGGATTATTTACGTTATTATTTTGCCGCCAAATTATCCGACAGTCTGGTGGATATTGACCTGAACATGGACGATTTCAGACAACGTGTGAACAGTGACCTGGTCGGCAAGGTAATAAATATCGCGTCCAGAACAGCCGGTTTTATTAAAAAGAAATTTAATTTAACGCTGGCAGACAGCATGGATCAAGCGGATTTATATGCCCACTTTTTATCACACCACACGCAAATCGCTCAATTATTTGAAGCCCGAAAATATAATGCCGCCATTCGATTAATTATGCAACTAGCCGATCAGGCCAATCAATACATTGCCGAAAAAGAGCCCTGGGCAGCCATTAAAGATGACAGTCGGCTGGATGAAGTCCATCAAGTATGTACCACCGGCTTGAACTTATTTCGGGCTTTAATGACCTGGTTGGCACCGGTGATTCCCGATACCGCCAAAAAAGCCGCTGATTTTCTGAATACCGATTTAAAACATTGGCATGCTGCTGAAAGCCCTTTGTTAAATCACAGCATTAAAGCCTTTAAACCCTTGTTACAACGGATTGAAGCTGATACCTTGGAAACCATTATGGAACAGAGCAAAGAAGATTTAAAAGCCGCACAACAAACACCGGTAAAAGGTCCCCTCGCTGATGACCCCATCAGTGATGAAATTAGCTTTGAGGATTTTGCTAAACTTGATTTTCGCGTTGCCACCATTGTCGCCGCCAACGATGTCCCCAAAGCCGATAAATTACTGCAACTGACCTTAGACATCGGCGGTGTTGAAAAAAATGTTTTCGCCGGCATTAAAGCCGCTTATAAGCCGGAAGACCTTGTCGGACGTAAAACTGTTATGGTGGCCAATTTAGCGCCACGAAAAATGCGTTTTGGCTTGTCAGAAGGTATGGTTTTGGCTGCCGGTCCCGGTGGTGAGGATATTTTCTTATTAACGCCGGATGATGGAGCAAAACCCGGCATGCGGGTGAAATAACGCAAACTTAAGTGAAAGGTAGATGACCGGTTTATTTGTAATTTTTATCAGCGCCGCTTTCGTGAACAACTTTGTGTTGGTTCGCTTTCTCGGACTGTGCCCGTTTATGGGGGTGTCCACACAGTATAAATCGGCGCTTGGTATGAGTTATGCCACCGCCTTTGTACTGACCTTATCGTCGATTGTCAGTTATTTGGTCAATGAATATTTACTGGTGCCGCTTGAGATCGAATACCTCAAAACCTTGAGTTTTATTCTGGTGATTGCCGTCACCGTACAAATGACCGAGATGATATTGCACAAATCCTCGCCAATGCTTTATCAGGTACTGGGTTTATTTTTACCTCTAATTACCACTAATTGTGCGGTTTTGGGTGTGGCTTTGCTGAATGTGCAACAACAAAACAGTTTATTAGAATCAGCCTTTTTTGGTTTTGGCGCAGCGGTTGGTTTCGGCTTGGTTCTGGTCCTTTTTTCAGCCATTCGTGAGCGCTTAGAAATGGCCAATATTCCGCAATCCTTTCAAGGCATTCCCATTGCCCTGATTACCGCCGGCATTATGGCGCTGGCCTTTATGGGTTTTAGCGGTATGGTGAGCACATGATAAATTATGTGTTGGCATTAGCGGGCATGTTGCTGTTAGCCACTTTGTTCGGTGTTTTGATTGTCTGGGTGGCCCGCAAGTTTAAAGTGGAAGGCAATCCGGTGGTGGAACAAATCAACCAGGTGCTGCCGCAAACCCAATGTGGTCAATGCGGCTACCCCGGCTGTAAACCCTATGCCGAAGCCATCGCCAAAGGCGAAGCGCCGATTAACCAATGTCCACCGGGTGGTCAGGAAGGCATTCGCAAATTGGCCGCATTGCTGGATGTGGAAGAACTTGAACTTAATCCTGAAAACGGTGAAGAGGAATCTGTCGATACCATTGTTGAGATTGTGGAAGCCGACTGCATCGGCTGCACCAAATGTATTCAGGTGTGTCCGGTGGATGCCATTGTCGGTGCCGCCAAGCATATGCACACCATTATCGGTGATGAATGTACCGGTTGCGACTTATGTATTCCGGCCTGCCCGGTGGATTGCATTATTCAAATTCCGGCACCGCTACCCAGCCGCATTCATCGTCAGGAAAAACCGCGATTGATGAAAACCATCGAAGAGGCTCAACAATGGCCGAGTTAAAAGACCGACTATCGACCTTTCACGGCGGCCTGGTCCTCAAACACCATAAGGAATTATCCGCAGGCAGTGAAGTCACCGAAGTTGACCGGCCCAGGTCTCTAACCATTTCATTACGTGTTAATCGCGGTCATGTTTCCGAGCCGGTGGTTGCTGTGGGTGATCGGGTCAATAAATATCAGATCATTGCCCAGCCCATTCATCCATTTGGCGTGGTGGTGCATGCGCCCTATTCCGGCACCATCCGCGCCATTGAAGAACGACCCACCGCAGCACCTGATGCAGAATCCGCACCCTGCATTATTTTGGATACTGATGACCGTGATGATGCCACCGACTATATGCCTCCGTTGACAGAATTCAACCGCCAAACCCTGATAAACCGTATGCGTGAAGCCGGTATTTTGGGCATGGGTGGAGCCGGTTTTCCCACCCATGCCAAATATGATCATCATACACAAGACATGGAAACCTTACTCATTATTAATGGTGCCGAGTGCGAACCTTATATCACCTGTGATGAGCGGTTAATGCTGGATCAACCCGAAGCGTTGATTAAAGGCACTGATTTACTCATGCAAGCAGCAACAGCCAGCCGAGCGGTGATTGCCATTGAAGATAATTTAGGCGGTGTTAAGTCATTATTAGATAAAACCATCAAACAGCTGGGATTAGAAACCATCGATGTTGTTAAAGTACCAACCATTTATCCAACCGGTGGTGAAAAGCAATTGATTAAGGTGCTCACAGGTCTCGAAGTACCCAGTGGTCAAACACCCTTATCCTTGGGTATCATCATGCAGAATGTCGCCACCACCAAAGCCGTTTATGATGCTGTTGAACATAACCGACCATTAACCCAGAGATTGGTCACGGTAACCGGCGATCAGGTTGGTCGACCGGGTAATTATTTAACAGCGATTGGAACCCCTTTCTATCATTTATTGGCGTTGGCTGACTGCCCCATGTCTGAAATAGACAAACTGGTGGTGGGAGGTCCAATGATGGGTTATCCCATGCCATCCGCAGATATTGCTGTCGATAAAACCACCAATTGTCTGTTGTTACTAACAGCAGACAGCAGTAAACCGGATTTGACTACCTTGCCTTGTATTCGCTGTGGTGATTGTGTCAAAGCCTGTCCTCAGGATTTATTACCACAACAGCTGTTTTGGTATATTCAAGGCGATGATTTGGAGAAAGCCCGTGACCACCATGTGTTTGACTGTATTGAATGCGGCGCCTGTTCTTGGGTTTGTCCAAGCCATATTGATTTGGTCAGTTATTATCGGTACGCAAAATCTGAATTAACCTATCAGGATTATAAAAAAGCCAAAGCACAATTGGCCAAACAACGTCATGAAAACCGTGAGCAACGCTTAGAGGACATTAAAGCAGAACGTCAAGCCAAACGACGAGCTAAAACAGACAAACTCAAGAACAAAAGTCAGGCTAAGCAAGAGATTTCCGCGGTATTGGATCGTCTTAAAAACAAACCCAAAGATGATGGGGAATCTTCATGACAGGTCAGTTAAACACCTCAGGCTCACCCCATATACCAGCGCGTTTTAGCGTCACAAAAGTCATGGGATGGGTGCTGATAGCCCTTATTCCTGCTATTTTTGCGCTTTTATTTTATTTTGGTATCGGTTTAATCGTGCAAATTACATTAGCCACCCTTGCCGGCTATTTATTTGAATGGTGGTCTTTAACGTGGCGACATCAGCCATTGAAACCATTTTTGACCGATTTAACGGTGCCGGTCACTGCGGTGTTATTTGCCTTATGCTTATCACCGATTGCGCCTTGGTATGTGGCGGTGGTCGGTATGTTTTTTGCCATTGTGGTGGCTAAACATTTATACGGTGGATTAGGTAATAATATATTTAATCCCGCCATGGTGGCTTTTGCCACCATCTTGGTGGCTTTCCCACAATCCATGTCTTTATGGCTACCACCGACCGGCTTGACTCAATTTGGTGAGCTACAAACCATTGATTGGAAACATACGCTGTCCATCATTTTTGTGGGCATACAAAACTCAGATTTAGCGGTGGACGCCGTCACTGCTGCCACCCCTTTGACCGCCTTAAAAACCGGACTACAACAGGGCTTTTCACAAAGCGAAATTGTGCAGGGAATGGTATTCGGCGATTTCGGCGGTTTGGGTTGGGAGTGGATCGCCAATTGGTTATTTTTGGGCGGTTTGGTATTACTGTATAAACGCATCATCACCTGGCATGTGCCGGCAGCAGTGTTGATGACCACGGTTGCGATTTCCACACCCTTTTATTTATTCAACGCTGACATTTATATGTCACCGCAACAACATATTTTTTCCGGCGGCATTATGCTCGCGGCATTTTTTATTGCCACCGACCCCACTTCGGGGTGTTCCTCTCATCGCGGCAAACTCATATTTGGTGCCGGCGTGGCCATTTTAACGGTGTTGATTCGTAATTTTGGTGCTTATCCCGATGGTGTCGCTTTTGCGGTGTTATTGATGAATCTATCAGCACCTTTGATTGATCGCTTGACCATCCCAAAACCCTACGGCAAAAAAGGTCACCCATGAACCAAAAAGCCAAAAATAACAATCATCGACAATGGACCTTACCGGTTATTTTAGCGGTCATTACTCTGGTGACCAGCGCGGTACTTATGCTGACCCATGAATTAACCAAAGACACCATTGAACGACAACGTTTAGAGGCACGTCTTAAGTCTTTACAAAAGCTGTTACCGGAAAGCTTGGTTGATAATGATGTGATTGCCGATGCTGTAACAATTTTTGAACCGGAATTATTAGGTCACCGCGGTCCCAAACAATTATACATGGCTCAAAAAAATGGCCACATCACTGCAGTCGCCATTCCGGTGGTGGCTCGCAATGGTTATTCAGGTGATATTGAACTCATGGTGGGTGTTACCGTTGCCGGTGAGATAACCGATGTTGCCATCATCAACCACAAAGAAACACCCGGATTGGGCGATTTAATCGATCGCAATAAAAGTGATTGGTTACAACAGTTTCCCGGTCGCTCATTGACCAATCCGGAAACCAAAAATTGGAAAGTGCGTAAAGACGGTGGCCAATTCGACCAAATTACCGCCGCCACCATCACCCCACGAGCGGTGGTCGGTGCCATCAAAAAAGCCTTACAATACCAGCAATCGTTATCACTTGATGACTTTAACAAGGAGGCCGGAACTAATGAGTGAGTTTATGAAAACCCGACTCTGGGACAATAATGCCGCTTTGGTACAAATGCTCGGCTTATGCCCGTTATTGGCGGTGTCCAACACCGTTATTAATGCTTTAGGAATGGGTATTGCCACAGTCACAGTGGTGGTGGTGACCAACTTCTTGGTGTCATTAATTCGCCCGATTACCCGCCAAGAAATTCGCATTCCTCTATTTGTTTTACTGATTGCCAGCGTGGTCACAGTGATTGAGATGGTGATGAATGCGTATTTTCATCAACTGTATTTAATCCTGGGTATTTTTATCCCCTTAATTGTTACCAATTGCCTGATCATGGGTCGTGCTGAAGCTTATGCTTCAAAAAACCCGTTGTGGTCAGCCGTTAAAGATGGTTTTTTTGTGGGCTTGGGTTTTGCTTTGGTGATGGTTGCTATTGGCACCATGCGCGAACTCCTGGGACAAGGAACCTTATTCAGCCAAGCACATTTGCTATTTGGCGAATGGGGTCATCACATGACTTTAACCGTTATCCCTGAATACAGTGGATTTCTGGTGGCGGTGTTACCACCCGGGGCATTCTTTGCTCTCGCCATTTTAGTGGCTTTGAAAAATAAACGTGATGCACAACAAAAAGAAAAGCTGAAACGAGCACAAACACATTCCGAAACAGCCACTGAATCGTCGTGACCAATCCGCTTTATTGTTTATACCTGCTCAATTGTGATAATGACATACTCTATACTGGGATTGCCATCAATCCCGTGCAACGCCTAAAACATCACCAATCAAAAAAACCACCGGGTGCTAAATTCACCCGGCGATTTAAGGATCTGAAATTGGTCTATCAAGTAACTGTTGGTAACCGCTCACAAGCACAGAATTTAGAGTACCACGTCAAGCAATTATGTAAACAAGACAAAATCACCGTCATAGAACAGCAATTATCCTTGACGGAGTTACAAGATTTTATCTCACTTAAAACTGTTTAAACATCCTTATATTCAAACACTTTAACGACTCGATGCACACCTCTCAAGTGACGCACCCGTTCTACCACAGCATCAGCTTCAGCTCGGGTCACTTTACCCATCAAAAACACTTCACCATTGGCCACAGTTATTTTTACCCGTGTCGGGTCAAAGTCGGGGATATCAATTTTCAACAACGATCCTTTGGCTTTTGAAGCGATGTATTTATCCTTGGTACGGCGACCCATTTTGGAGACTTCTTCAACAGTCTTTAATTGATTAACGACTTTCATGACACCATCTTTAACAGCAGCCGCATCTTCTGCGCGTATCCGGTCTTGAGAATTTTCCACTTCACCGGCCAATAACACCACACCATTATAGGTATCTACTTTAATACGGGTATCTTCCTCAACTTGTTTACGGATTTCGTTTTTAACACTGGCGGTAATAATTTTATCGTCCAGAACCTGACCACTGGAACGGCGATCATGGGCGACATTAACGCCTGTGACAATGGCACTACCAATCAAAACGGCACCACAACCATTGAGTAACAGACCGCACATGAATATTAGAATTATTTTTTTCATCGTAAGTTCACCTTAGTTTAAAATTGTGTTTGTTGAAAAGCATCCTTAATCCAGTGTATCTGAGGCGGGGTTAAATGGCCGTTAATGGCCACCACATCAAAACGACAAAAACACCGGTTGGTTAGATTGTTTTTTTGTAAATACGCTGCAGCGGCTTTACAAATTCGCTGTTGCTTGGTGTTGGTGACAGAAGCTTCTGCACCACCCCATTGTTGGTGCTTTCGATATCGCACTTCTACAAACACCAACGTCTCACTATCTTCCATAATGAGATCCACTTCACCTGCCTTGGTTCGAAAGTTGCCGGTCACTAATTTAAGCCCTTGTTGCTGTAAATAAGTACAGGCTAATCGTTCCCAACGATTAATACCTGTGGCACCATCACCTTTAATCAATCGATGGCAATAACGCCACCATTGTCGAATATGGCCCACTGTAAACCCCTCTGAATCGTTTTATCGACACCCATACTCAATAAGCCGCTCAGGCCCTGGAGTCGACCACCCGCCACGCGTGACATCCACTGTAATCTATCCACCAACAACAAAGCATCATAGCCTAAAGCAAACAGGTCTCTGTTATCAGTAATCATCCGTAAATCAAAATTAAGTGTTTCACGTAACTGCTCTGGAGGCAGTTGAATTGGACTGATGCTAAAAACCACACCCGACAAGTCTTTATTCAGTGCCTGATCTTCACGACCCGAATAAATATGTGATGTTGCATAAACGGGAATATGACCGGCATGGTTAAATAACAGCTGAGGCACCATCATACGTGCAAAATCAGGATTAGAGGGCATGAAAATACCATCTATGGTATGACTGACAACCGCTTCACTTTGTAAATTTAATTTTAAATAACTCTGTAAATTTTTGGCCCTTAATTGGCTTTCCACTAAACCCAACTGTTGACGCAATACCGCAGAATAATCGCGTTCAGCTTGATTAAAATATTGGTTATTAATTATCTGCCCACCTAAGGCCACAAAAGCGTTGGCAAACGCTTGACTCATGCGCTGCCCCCAATCACCACTGGGCGCAAAGATAAGCACCCTGCGTAAACCATCCTGGAACATACGTTCCGCCACTTGTGCGGCTTCTGATTCCGGTGATAAGGTAAATTGAAAGAAATCTTGCTCACTTTGATTCAACAACATCACCGGCACAGTTGGTGGTGAAAATTGTGCCAGTTGTTCGATAGAAGGTTTGTCTAAAGGCCCTATCACCATATCAACATTGGCGGCTTGTGCTGAAAACCATGCACCGGCGATATTTTCTCCGGCACTGCCGGTATCAAAGAACAGTAATTCATGCCTTTGTTCAAAATCATCAGCTGCCGCTGTCAGCATGCCACGTTGTACAGCCAAACCGGCGCCGGCAAATCGACCTGACAACGGTAATAACACCGCAATCTTTTGTAACTGTTGCTGTCCTTGGTAACCATAAAAATATCGTGTTGCCGGGTGAGTTGGCCAATCACGAAGAAATTGATCAGTGGAATCGCCATCTGCACCAAAATTAACATATGCCGCCTCTAACCAGCCTTCAATTAAAGGCTCTTCACTAAAATCGCCAATGCGCATAATTAAAGCAGATTCTTTCATTGATGCCAAATCAGACACAATGTCGTCATAAAGAAGCCATTGCTGTTCCGTCGGTAAGGTATCAACCAATCGAATGCGGTCAATAAGTGCTGCCAAGTCATCACCTGCGGCATGAAAACATGTGGAACGAATTCGATACAGCCGTTGAAGCCAAACGCTGTTTAAAGAATCGATGTCAGCTTCAGTTAACGCTGTCAGGTTTTTCTGACAGTTGTCACTTATATGAGCCACTTCAGCCATAACAATATTAATTTTATCACTACTGAGCTTAGTTTGCTGACGCAAAGACCAAATCACTGGCAGCTCACCCAGCTGGTAATAGGTATCAAGCAAAGCTTCGTAAACAGCCAAGTTATCGGGGTTTTCTTGCCACAATGAACGCAGTAATTCTGCGGCTTCGAAATAATGGCCTTCCTGATAGATAGATAAAGCTTTATCAATGCGCTGCTGCTCGTCACCAGTGTGTCGACTCGGCCCTGAGGCACAAGCAGACAACAACACAACCAAGAGTATGAATAGAGTTTTAGAATAATGAAATTTCATAAATAGGATTTTACCGCATTATTGATTAAAATGGGTTGATATGACTGACACAAACTTAAAAGATTCAGGTATCTTATATGTCGTGGCCACACCCATTGGCCATTTGGATGACATCAGCTATCGCGCCGTGGAAGTACTTAAAAACTGTGATTTGATTTTATGTGAAGACACACGTCATTCTAAAAGATTACTACAAAATTACAACATCACGACAGCAACCAGATCATTACATGCGCATAATGAACATCATATCAGCGCCTCGATTTTAGCGCAAATAAAACAAGGTAGCCACATGGCGCTGATTAGCGATGCCGGCACACCTTTAATCAGTGATCCGGGATTTCCACTAATTGAACAGGCACACCAACAAGGCATTAAAGTCATGCCAATTCCAGGTGCCAGTGCCGTTATTGCGTTATTATCAGTGGCCGGGTTACCGGTACAACCCTTCACATTTCATGGATTTATACCCCCAAAAAAGAATCAACGATTGGCATTTTATCAGTCATTATTGCCATTAAACCAAACCCATGTTTTCTACGAGTCCTCGCATCGCATCGCCAAATCCCTCGTCGATTTAAGCACCATATTAGACAGTGAAGCGCGGGTTTGTGTTGGACGTGAATTAACCAAGCGGTTTGAACATATTTATTCAGGCAACGCAGAAGAAGTGAGTCAGCAAATTCAAGAAAGTACCAACCATCAAAAAGGTGAATTTGTCATCGCTGTCAGTGGCCGGATAAGTTCAGCAACATTAACGTTGAATGATGATACGCAAAAATTAGCGCTACTGTTAAAACCTTTAATGGCGCCGAAACAAGCGGCATCTGTGGTCGCTGAACACCATGGTGCCAACAAAAAGCAGGTTTATGAGTTTATTATCAACTCGTCAAACGATTAACGAACCATTGTTCCCAGCGTGGACGGTGTTTTAGAAAATACCGTTTTAATCCGTGTTTTTTCCAGCGCTTGACACGTTTATTATCTTGTGTCGATGCGCCTTGTAAATGTGTGGCTTGATAATCGGCGAGATAGAAAATTTCATGTCTGGACTTTAAACACCTTGCGAATAAATCCAAATCCTCAAAGTGCAAAGGAAACGCTTCATCAAAACCATTTAACTGTTCGAACAAGTCTCGGCGAATAACAAATAAAGCGCCATTTATGGCTTCAACAGACCCTGATTGAAGGCTTTTTTGTTCACTTTTGTTAATTCCCGGCAGACCCAAATGGTATAAACCGGTGATGTGATTAAATACCCGCCAAAATGTCGGTAAGCGTCGACAGCTGGCGGCTTGCAATCCACCATTTTCATTCAGTACCCGACAGCCGACAATACCAACTTGAGGATTTTCATGGAGAAATTCAACCAGTTTGCAAACAGTGTCCGATTGCACAAAACAATCAGGATTAATAAAAGCAATATATGGCTGCCGGCCGACGGCTGCACCTTGGTTAGCGGCCTTGGCATAACCAATATTATCTGTATTTAATTGAATTTGCTGTGGCAATAACACGGCTTGTAATTGTGGCACTGTGCCATCTTTGGATGCATTATCCACCACTGTCAGATGTGACAATCGGTTTGCATGCACCCAAGGTTCTAAATAACGCTGAATGGTGGCAACATTCTCAAAACTAACGGTGACCACATCATAGTTTGGCATGTTATTGCGCTCGACAAAAGTCCCATAACTTGGGCCAGACATCCATGGCATCAACAATATCCATTAAGTCAGAACGCAATAACTCCACACAAGCGGCTTCATCGAGGTCATCGGGCCAACCGCTCAGTAGTGGCGGTTCGTTTGATTTTATGGCACTGCCATTGGCTTCAATCAACTCTTTAACGTCTGCCTGCCAGTAAATGGGTGGATTGTCCACCTCAGCCATAATATTTTGTAACTGATGAATTAATTGAGAACGGGTTCGACTCAAATATTCTCGAAGACGATTGATCAGCATCTGGTCTGGATTGTGAATGAGGTCAGCAATGGCAGCACGTGCATTGGCAAATCGCTGTTGTGCATTTTGTCCGTAAAAATGATGTGCCACTGAGGTTAAATAATCAGCCACAAAAGTGTTCAATCCCGGTCGCCTGGCTATGTGATTTAACTGGCTACGTTCCCTGTCCTCTGTTTGAATATGGCCCATCATCATTGGGAATTGTATAGATACATTATCGGGATAACAAACTTCGGTGATACTGACAAAAAAGTAATCCTCGTTAGTTCCAAAAGGCATGGCAAACGGTGTGAATTCACCATTATCAATGGTCGATGGCGCAAAATTGGCTTTACGCAATACCTGATAATTATCGCTGTAATGTAACAATTGAGACGCCTCAATATTATCAAGATAGGTTTCACGGTCTTGCCAAAAAGCTTCACGTTGTTCCTTATTCAGCAAATACAACCAATAATTACCGGCTGCACGGGGACTCCCCCAGGTGCCATTGCCGGTGGCTTTTATCGGAGAATTATTGGTTATTCGATTTAAATCCATCAATCGTAAACCATATAGTGAAGTGGTGGAAAGCTCGGGATGTGCAGTCAGCCATTGACCGAATGACTGGCCACAAGCACCCACCATATCTTGTAATAAATCATGCGGATATTCCTGGCTTTTTTCTTTAATGTCTCGAACTGTTAAGCCAAACTGAACTGACAGCGGTAATTCATCGGATAGGTTGATTAATTTAGGGTTCGATTGTTGCGTGCATCTTGCTTGTATCAGATAATCGTCATCGAAGAAACTAAAACGTTTTCCGGCCAGCGCCAATAACGCCAAATTCCAAACCCGTCCACCGGTAAAGCCTGTATGTGGCTTTAATAACCACTCAATCTTTTGGCTATCTTCGGGCCATTCCTTTTGCAACATAGCAATAAATTGTTGTTGCCATGATACGCCATGATACGTTACTTGTAGGGCTGATTTCTGACAATTTTTTTCATTTTCGATGCGATTCTTTTCGTTACGGGAATCATCAAAGACCAACACCGGATGTTGACTGTTATGTTGCTTTTGGTAATTGTTTAAGCTATCCAATAAACGTGATAAATGTTCTGGCCGGTCACAGGTACGCACCACCATACCGGCATAAGGCGCTTGATGCTGTTGGCTGTCTGCTTTAGATAAATCATTTAACCAGTCATCAGCACTTATGATTAATTTTTTATTAATTAAAAACTGTAATACTTTTTCGATGGCTTGTCGCTGGTTTTTTAACTCAGGTATGGCGGCTGCAATCTGTTGAACATGTTCATGTAATGGCCTGAATTGCTGTGTTAAGCCCATGGCCTGTAACACCTGCAGTGTCATGACATGGTTGTGACCGGTTTCATAGTCCATAAAAACCAACTCATCTTTGTCTAATTGTTGTGCAATACCGTCAACTGAAGCATACAGCGTATTGTCTTGGGGTGCTTGTGGCGTTAATTGTTGTTCACCAAAATTAAATTCAAATTCCATCGTTTATCCTCTATCAAACCAACGAATCATGCGCCCAATAATTGGGTGATTCATCCATTTTTGTTGCTTCTCCACCAATGCCTGATGGTCTTTTTCTGCTTTAATGTGGGCACGAATAACGGCATGATAATGCCCATAAACCGTTTCCGCCTGTTCAGTGAACAAGTAACTGTCATAAATATTAGCGAGTGTTTGTTCATTATTACTGGCCACCACCACATAATACATGGGCGAATATGACATGCCCTGTTCACGCACTTTTTCATTGTCTTCAAGGTGGTGCCATTTAACTGTATTTAACCCCGAATCCAATTGCCAAATGGTTGATGTAAACATGAGCTTTTGCCCAAGCCAGACTTGTTGAGAAAATTCACTGTCCAACAAATCCTTAAACTCATGACGGTAAAGCTCTTTGACATGGTATTCATTATTAAAACCGGTTTTATCAGAATATTCAGTTTTATCCGGTGTCGATATCACTAAAACACCGTCTTCTTTAAGCAACCTTTTGTATTCTGATAACAACTTTGAGTGTTCAGCCAGGTGTTCTAATGTTTCAAAAGAAACCACCACATCAAAACTGTTATCTGGAATGGGAATCTCTAAAACATCAGCACATACAAATTTTAGATTATCGGATTGGTAGCGCTGTTGTGCGTGCTTGACACTCGCAGCATCGATATCCACACCCACAACCTTGTCAGCAAATGAGGCGATTAGCGCACTGCCATAACCTTCGCCGCAAGCAGCGTCCAGTACTTTTTTACCGGCCACCAAATCACTGACCATTAGATATCGGTGGTAATGTTCATACCAAATTTCGCGTTCACATTCTGGTACAAATCGTTCACCGGTAAACTCTAACTTCTGTTGAGACATGTAAAAAGTTTCTCAGATTTAAAAAGCGTCTATTTTATCAGTGATTGACTTTCTTATCGGTGATAACGGGTCTTTTTTAATAAACACATCAATTTGTTGACCATAATCAGGATGTAAT
Source organism: Marinicella gelatinilytica (assembly GCF_026410405.1). GTDB lineage: Bacteria > Pseudomonadota > Gammaproteobacteria > Xanthomonadales > Marinicellaceae > Marinicella > Marinicella gelatinilytica. The sequence goes on from NZ_JAPMLN010000002.1 coordinate 43,076, forward strand.
GCCAATAACCGATTCATGGTTTCCTGATTGGGTTTTAAACCTTTTTCCACAAATGACTGGTTACCGATATGGGCGACATAAGCATTATCAACCAATACGTTTTTGAAACCCTGTTCTGCTGCTCGCAGTGAAAAGTCATTTTCTTCACCGTAACCATACCCAAAAACAGTTTCATTAAATAATCCAAGCTGTTGTTTAGCTTGTGCAGTGATTAGCATGCAAAACCCAACCGCTGTTGGTATTTCCGGATAACGGGGCTGATGATGTTGATACAATAATTCAGCTAAGGCATCAATATTCTCCGGTATCGGGTTATTTCGTAAAGTTACCGGGAGCGAACAAATTTCCGCATTATTAGACCACGGTGTGGCTGTGGCAAGATTCGGAACAGCCCGGACACAATCTTGTAGACGTTTTAGCCATCCTTGACTAACAAGGGTGTCTGCATTAAGCAAAAGCGTATCTCCGTCACTATTTGCCAAACCACGATTAGCGGTTTTGACAAAACCCAGATTTTTATGGTTTTTTAAAAACGTCCAGTGCGCACATTTTTCTTTATAACTGCCTAACAAAACTTGTATGCGATCATCATCAGAGCCATCATCTATCAGAACCACAGAATCTTCTCGATTGTGACGGTATAAAGAGGCTAAACAGTCTTTGGTGGCATGATAGGCATTATAAATCGGTACCACCACCTGAATCGGTGCTAACGTCATGACAGCCATTCAATGGGCAAACGGACCACACCCATTTCTCGGGTTTCTCCTTTTACAGTGAGTGGCTTTTCAACGGTATCTATAAGCTGTAATTGATCCGGCGTCATGGTATGAAATTTTACATGGTATCGACCCGGCAATAAGGGTGAATCGGCCAAACGTAAGGTAAACTCAAAAACACCTTCACCTATTTTGGTTGGCTGATGGTTGCCTTGTTCTGAATAAACGCCGTACACTGGCTGATTATCAAAACTAACAATTCCAAACAATAAGCCCGGCGCTTCTCCGGTGGGAGAAAATAATTTTACTTTGAAATAAACAGTATCACCATGCGTTAATTCATCAATCACTTTATGTTGTGAGCTTAAGATATCTGCTTGCATTACATGAAAACCAGATTGATCGACCTCTTCGGCTTTTATTCCCGGCAGTTCATTAACGGAATCAAAATGATAAGCCTGTGAGACATCATAAGCAGAACCTTGCATGCGAATTCGTCCGTTATCTAACCAAATGGCATGTTTGGCTAATTTTTGTACGTGGTACATACTGTGAGATACCAACAACAAGGTACCACCATCACTTAGATAGTGATTAAGCCAAGCTAAACATTTACGCTGAAAAAACTCATCACCAACTGCCAACGCCTCATCAGTTATTAATAATTGGGGTTTGGTTTCAGTAATCACAGCAAAGCCAAGGCGAACCACCATACCGGATGAATAATTTTTGACCGGCTCATAAATATAATCACCAATATCAGCAAATTCAATCATGCGTTGAATTTTTTGTTTAGCCTCTTGACCTCGAATACCGGCCAGAGCGGCTGACATTTTTAAATTATCAATGCCCGTATATTCAGGATCAAATCCAGAACCCAATTCCAGAAGTGCACCGATACTGCCATTAACAATTATCTCACCGGAAGTCGGCTGAATAACGCCTGACAAAGCTTTTAACAAGGTACTTTTGCCGGCACCATTGCGGCCAATAATCGCCAAAGACTCACCTTTTTTAACCGTAATACTTATGTTATCAAGCACATGAACACCGGATTTTATGGGCTTATTGGTGAGAATATTCCACATGCTTTTAACCCGTTGCTTGTTAGTGGTGACAGCCGGATAAAATTTATTAAGATTTTTAATTTCAACTAAAGGCATTACACAAAGTCATCAAAACGTGGCGCTAACTTCTGAAAAAAAGCATGGGTTATCAATAAAAAAACAAAAATACCAGCGGCCACAGTCATCAATGAATGAAGATTCGGCGTGCTGAAATTAAAAGTTACTGAATGTATAAAATTAATAATGGGTAATAAAGGATTATAGGCTAAAATCTTTTGCCCAGCTTCAGGAACTAAACTCCAAGCATAAATGATGGGTGTGGTAAAAAACCAGAGGGGCATAAATGCCGTAACGATCTGTTTTAAATCCCGATAAAAAACCTGTAATGATGAGAACAGAAAAGCTAAAGCAATCGCAAATAGATATAAAATAGCATAAGGTAGTATCAGCAGAAACAAGGACCAATGGGGCGTTAATCGCTCAAAAACCATAAGCAATACTATTATGGTTAAATAGCCAATACCATGTAAGATAAAATGGCTTGAAATCCCTGCCAATAGAACCTGTCTGAGATCAAACTTAACCTTTCCCAATAAATCCTTGCGGTTAAGCACTGTCATTAAGCTACCAAGTACAGCTTCTGAAAAAGCCATCCAAGGCCATAAACCCACCGCTAAATAAGTAATGAAAAGTTCTTCAGGCAACTCACCCACTCGCGCTTTAAATATAAAGCCGAATACCAAGTAATAGACGAATAGTGTAGCCACAGGTTGTACAACAACCCATAATAACGCTGAAGAACTCCCCAGATAACGATCAGTTATCTCTTTACGCAAAAAATAACTGAACATAACTTGTTAATTAATAAAAACTGTATACCTATCAAGAAAATCTTGAACAATATCATCATTTATTATCAATTTATTTACAGATTGTTCATCTATTATCTTTTGTTGGTTATTCTTGAATAATTGCTCTTGTATATTAGAAATTATTTCTGGTTTGACTTCGTTAAATTCAACAAACTTAGGTTCTTGAATTTCATTAACTCTTACAATAAAGTACTTATTATCATGATAGAAAACTTGACGAATCGTACCTAAAGAACTTTCAAAAACTACATTACTAAATGGAAACTTAAAACCTTCTTTTGAATACCACCCAAGATTTCCGTTATTATGTTTTACTGTATTATCTTCAGAATAGTCGAGTGCAAATTGCGAAAATAACTTTTCGGTATCATTTTTGGCAATAATTGACAATAATTCAATAACCTCTGACTTCCCATAATTATCGTTCAACATAATTAGTGAGAGATTTCTTTTTTCGGGAATTATATATTTTTTAGACTTGTTAACCTTATATTTATCAAACGCTAATTGCTCTAATTTTGAAGCGTTTAATTGTTTCATGAACCATTTCTTGTAATTAGTGTAAAGATTTTTATTGTATAAGTACATTTCATATTGTTTTTTAAATAAATCTCTATCAATCTTTAACTTATTTATAAAATCTTCATCTATATGCACTTCACTTTGATTATTATAAGGGTAAAACTTATCAATCGACTCATTTATATTGTTTTTATAAATATAATCAAGATGTATTTTAAAGTTTAAAATATCATATACATCACGTTCAATTGATTTATGATTTGAAGCAAAATCTCCTCTATATTCTTCGGGAATATTATGAACATATACATCAATGTCAGATACCTTGACTTTTACGCCACCTTGTTGCAACAGCACTTCCTGCTGTTGCAACATTAATACAAATAATAAAATATAATACATTGCACTATTAGTTAATAGTCATTTGATTGACTAGGTCCAAAAAACAAACCACACTCTGTACCACTATCGCAAAGATTACTAGCATCAAAAGGCTCGTTGTTATTATTATAAGAAGGTGCGTAAACAAGGTTTAAATAATAATTTTTACCTTTTTCTACTAAACAACCAGATAAACCATTTAAATATGTGCTATTGGGGTTAGTTGTAACATATATTTGATTCAGAAACGGACCCACACAAGCTGCTGTAGCGGGATTAAAGTCACCCTCACATTGGCTTATTGAATAAGTAGCAGCATTTGGTCTAGCAGTACCAGGAGATGGTTCTTGTACTATTTTATTATAAAAATTACCTGTTTTATTAGGTATATCGATACCATCCATAACCACATATTTTCTTGCTGGATTAATTTTAATGATAATTTTCCTTCCGTTAGCAATCGGGTCACTATAGTTAGCACCAATGCCATAAGTCGGACTTGAAGGAGTAATTGATATACCTCCTTGATAGGGGTTTGTCCAATTATAATTTACAGGACTCAAAATTGAAGGTGGTTTTATTGCATTTTCGCATCCAACTACCGGAGGATTATTTGTTTGGCCGATTGTAACAACTAAATTTTCTGTATCTTGTGTTGAACCATTACTACATCTTAATTGATATGTAGTTTGACTAGATATATTAACTAATAATGAGTCATTGTTATTTAATGAATTAATGTTTAACTTAGTAAGACCATCATAAACATCACATGAAGGATTTGGAGTACCCTCAGCGATCCACTGCAACTCATAATTTCCAGTTTCAGGAACTTCTGATCCTGAAATATTTTTTAAACCAAAAGATTTTATCACTACGGTTGATGTTGAAGGAGGTGCTGATCCATCTTTTGCTTGTGAAATCACTATAGGTTCTGAACTTGTTGTGCCATGTGAATTAGAACAATTTAAAAATAACTCAGTGTTGTCCTGAGTAATAGTTACATTTTCTTCGTGCAACATTTCCAGATTAAATTCATGAGAGGGTGAGAAATTATTCCAATTAGATCCTCCATTTACAGCTGAAGTACATGAATCGGCATTATAAACGACCCATTTAACTTTAACAGAAGCAGGCAATGAAGAAATGCTATATTTATCTGGATAGAAGGCTACAAGAGGTTTTTTATCTGCTCGCAATAAATTCGCAGGAAATAATGTTTCTACTTTAATATTACCTGTACTTACATCTATTTTAGCGTTATTAATTATTTCAATTTTTTGATTATTGTTCGTTAATTCAAGGTCTTTAGAAAAGCCTGAAAAACTTAACATGACTAATATGGCATATATAATTAAATTTACTTTTACAATTTTAACATTGAACATTTTACTATCTCATATTTCACAGATGTCTATTATACCCAAATAGTTGTTAACTTTTAATTATTTTCAAAATAAAAAGGCGAGTAAAAATACTCGCCTTAGTTCGGTAAAAATAAATGTGCTATTACTGACCTGAATTAATTCTACCTTTATGGTTAAACAATCCACCATATTTAGCAAGTAAACCTGGTTGTGCGTTTTTATTAGTCTTACTGTCGACTAAAAATCCAGCTACAGGCAAACCTTGATAAGTAACATTGTCTAATGAAGTCATTTGATTACTATTAAACTCCAAGCGAGCCCAGCCAGACTGAGTTGCGCCAGGTTTACTAACACCAAATAGCGTTGTTACTTTGTGACTTGGTGAACCCAAGATGTTTGAGGAACCAACAGATCCGCCAGATTTGACAAACTCAACAGTATTAGTTTCATAACAAAACTCTGGGTTTTCACTATCAGGTGGAGGAGGAGAAATACCACCTGTAGACGTGTCATACATCTCTTCTCGATCATAAACTCTAAACTCGAATTCATCACAAGATGAAAATACCCACCACTCTTCGCCAAACGGCTCAACTGGTGCACTTAATCCATTAACATGGTGGAACTTAGTTGGAAAGTTAACCACCCACTGTGACTTACCTTCTACCTCATCCTCAAAACTGTACTCATTATAAACACGATCACGCATAAAAACTGCAGAAACAGCTTGATAACCAAAATCCCAAATTGCTGGAGTGGCTACACCGTCAGAGAAAACAACACTTCGAGTATCTCCGGAGTTTAAACTTGGCGCCAAACTTCCTGGGTTTGTATGCTCAAAGCCACCCATTGGCCAGAAATCATCTAATGCAGTGGCGTCATAACTCACATTAAAGCCATTGGCCACGTCAATCAATGACGCCCCACCAAACAAGCCACCTGTAGCAGCTTCAATTTCGTAATTTGGATTATTATCCCATTGTGGCAATCCTGCTAAACTACTTGGCCAATCACCACCATCCCACGAAATATCTAAACCCCCACAAAATGCAGGAACTCCATTTTCATGCGTTAATAATGCCGCATGAACACCTGTTACAACGCCCATTTCAATTACTTCAAAATGACCTTCTGTCGATCGCTCTAAATCTGTATTTGAGTACAATACTCCACTTACACGAGCCCAATCTTTGTCTATTTCATAAGGCAAAAACTCTTGACCTTTCTGGTTTAAAGGAGCATCAGCCGGTGCGTTGTACATTTTTTTAAGTCGAGGAGCACATGATGTGTCATTCGTTAAATGTACAGCTGATTTTTCACCTGCATGATCACCGATTGTTGATTCTGTTGCGGTTAAAGCACCAGTCCACACATCGAATGGTGATAAGTAAACGTTAAAGTCAAGAACCTCACGAGAGTTTTCACCTTCTAAAAACCTTACTTTGACAGCTTTTGCTTGATCAGTTGTGTTTACAACTGAATACGTTGTATCCAAACCATTTACAGTATAATAAGGATACACTAATACCTGACCGGTACCCTCTGGGTTAACATGCACAGCGTTACCAACAGAAGCAACACCTGCAACGCCTGCTAAACCAGCGATTACGGCAGTTGTTAGTTTATTTTTTTTCATTTCTAACTCCAAAATTATTATAAAAATCAGGGCTATTTAAATACCCCGCTCAATTGAACGAAGCTATACTAGATAGCAGCTTGCATATTAATACATCTTTTGACATGAAACAAGTTATTTTTAAATAAAATCAACTCTATCTTTCTAAATATCACTGTGTACTTTTGACAAGCTTTCATAATATAACATGTATTTAAGTATTTTAACATTAACAATTATATCTTTTTCTGATCATCTGGCATAAAAAACCATTTGTCTTCTGATTTTAACCAATTTTCTTTAACCATTTTTATCGATTCAATTTTTCCCATGCTACTTTTAGGAAAGCTATATTCATAGGTCAACTCCAATAATACCTCACAGGCATCGTCAGAACATTCTTTTTTATTAAACTTAATCGATTTCCACTCCAGATTAATTCTTAATGAGCTCATTCTTAAACTATATGAATTCAATGTTTCAAGTTGTGCATAAGAAGGCGCTAAGTATTCATAAGCTTTTTCAAAATCACCATCGATAAGCGCTTGCCAGCGGTCAACGGCTTTTTGATCGATATCATCGGTGGTTTCTTCGCGGTTGCAAGCTGACAGAACTAATCCTGTTAGCACCATCATTATTAAGGTTTTTTTCATGGTTGATCTCCTTGGGTTTTTGGTTCATTTATATCGTTATTGGTTTGGTTTTTTTCATCAGTACGTGCTGCTCCTGATTTGATGGGCTGTAAACCTCTGAATTTCTTGGCGTATTCTTCGGTGACTTGACGGGCTTGTTCAGGGTTTGCAATAACCGTTGGGGTGATTAACAACATCAATTCTGTTCGGATGTTACTATTACTTTTTGATCCGAACAAATTACCGATGATAGGAATCCGACTCAATCCCGGCACACCGGATCGACCGTAAGTTTCGTCATCTTTAATAAGACCACCCATAACAATGGTGTTTCCGCTTTGTACGGCTATCTCGGTGTTTAATGCTCGGGTTGATATCGGTGGCTGACCACCTTCACTATCCGGAATCCCCGGAGAACTGACATCTTGACTGACTTCCATATAAACCAAACCACCTGGATTAACACGCGGCGTGATGTCCACCTGGACACCGGTTTGTATATAGCGGGTGTTGGTGATGGTGCCGGTGGTGTTGCCGGTATTATTTAAACTACCCACATTGGTAATGGGAATTTGATCACCGACATTAATGGTGGCATTTTTATTATTAAGCACCATTAAAGATGGTGTGGACAACAAAGCCACCCGTCCTTCACTCTCTAACATTTTGAGTTTGGCTTCAGCATTTGTCCCTAAAAACCGATAACTGGCACCACCAGAGCCTAAGCTGCCACTAACAGTACCAAAGTCATACGGCCAGGATTTGTTTTCTGCGCCAACACCCGGTGTGCCACCAGCCGCGTCACCAAATAACAACTCCATACCATGCGAAATTTGATCGTTTAATTGAACCTCGATGATTTTCAATTCCACCAATACTTGCAGTGGTTCGATATCAAGTCGCTTAATGGCTGACATGATTTTCTCATAATCGTTAACACCGGCTTTGATTAGCAACTGATTGGAATCTTCAATGGCAGAAATATGAATGTCGTCGTTGTTATTAGAAGAACTGCGACGAACACTGGTGGCTGTATTACCGGCACCGGACGAAGACACTTCTCTGCCTTCCTGGCCCGGCGTGACTGATCCGCCGGAAGCTTTTCGTGAGGTACTGCGGCCACCGCCACCACCAAACACATCATTCAAATAGCCGGCTAAATCATCGGCTTTAATATTTTTAACGCTGTAAACATAAAGATTAGAGGCGCCATCGGCATCGGCACGATCCAAACGCTTCACCCATTTTTCAGCTTTTTGTAAATAATCTTCTTGTGGTGTGATGACCATCACCGCATTCAATCGCTCCAATGGCAAGAATCGAAACATACCAGCCAATGGCGAGTCGGCACCTTCACCAAACAAAGCCTCTAATTCAACGATAATATCTGCGGATTCCACCCGTTCTAAATAAAAAATCCCGGTGGACATACCGGCCAGCCAATCCACGTCAAATATTTTAATGGTTTGTAAATAATTACGCAGCTCCGCATAGTTACCGGCCAGAAACAACATATTGCGCGCATTATCAGCTTTTACAATAGCCCCTTCCTGGGCGTAGGGCTCTAATATTTTTTCCATTTCAGCCGGTGAGATATAATCCAGCGGTACCGCCATCACTTGATATCCTTGGGTACTGATGGCCTGTTCCAACTGCGGGGTGAGCAAACCTTTTATGGCTTGTTTTTGCGGTAATACATGATAGCGGTCTTCATTTCGCACCAATGCCGCATTATTCCAGCTCAGCATCATTTCTAAAATGGGTAAAATCTGCTGCCGCGTGACCGGGCGGGCGGTGGCAAAGGTTACTTTACCGTTAACGCCGGGTGCTATAACATAATTTTCTTTGAGTATTTCGCCCAAAATAAAATGCACCACAGCCTGCAAGGATTCACCTTCAAAGTTAAAGGTTATTTCACCTTTTTGACTGACAGACGGACCTTGTGATTTAGTGGCATCATAATTAATAAACTCGCCACTACCCGGAAATATTTCATTGCCGGTCTTATCAGGACCTTCTTCGTTACGGTCTTTAAACACCTCTCCGGAGTAGGCAGTGGAATCGATGCCTTCAAGATAATTAGATTGTTCTATTTCACCACTCAGGTCTTTGGGCTGGGTGGCACAACCTCCTAAGTAGATCAGGGCAATAATCAGGGATAGCTTAGTTATTTTAATTAATCTCATTGTTCTTTTCCTTGGGCTGCTTTGGCTCTCATTTCAGCACGTCGTTCTGCAATTTTTTGACGAATTTCTTCGGCCTTTTTTTGTCGTAATTGTTCCGGTGTTAAATTCTCTTCTTGTTTTAGTTCTACTGCTTGTGCTGCAGCTTGCTGTCTTCTGTCTTGAGCACGGTTATTACTGCCGGCATTGTTTAAGGCACCACTAAAGACCTCTAGTTCCAATTCGATAGGTTCTTGGCCATCAGCCACAAAAGTAACTTTTCTTTTATCAATGGTATCAACAACCCACATGCCTTGTTCGCCATCAAGCGGCATGCCTTCTTTTAAGGTCAATCGCTCTTTACTCACCTGATCTTGAATCATGACATAACGGCTGTTATTGGTGATAATAATACTGGTAATCTGAGCTTTTAACGGCTTAACTTCCACCACATCAAAAACCTCTTCGGAGTTTACTTCCTCAACGACCGGCGGTACAAAAGGCTGACGGTCTTCTCGGAACAAAGGTGTTTGGATAACTCGATCTATCACATCTGATTTTATTTCAGGTGGCGATAAATCATCTTTAGCCGCAACCAATTGTTCAAGTTGACCTTCTTCAAAAGCCATCGGTTCAAGGGTCTTGATGCCGCGCCCCCAACCCACAAATTGCAAAGCGGCCAAAATCAGCAACATGCCAATAACAGCAATTAAGACATTAACCAAAACGTTAGTCTTCATCGCGTGTCTCCACTGCTTTTTTCATATAGGCATACAATATAAAACGAATTTCTAAACTTTCTTCTGCTGCCTGTTCTTGACCTCTGCGATAACGTTGAACATTTCGCGATTCAATGCGCAAATCATCTAAAAACAACGTGGGCTTATGTTCTTCAATAGTCTTCAACACATTCATAAAGACATCAAATTGGCAGCGCATTCTAACCCGAAGAATGATTTTTTCAAATTGTTGCGGCTCCCGATCCTGAGTGGGTGACTGACTAATCAACTCACAGGCACCTTTGTCAGGTGACTGCTCAGTCACAATGTTTTTTAAAATCGCTGTAATTTCAGCATTACCCAGATTATTGGAATCGGCTTTTAGAAACTCATCATTATCACCAACGGTTTGTTTGACCTGTTGAATTTTTTCTCGCAGCAAAGGTGTTTTAGCGCTTTCATTGATGTATTTTTGACGCGTCTCATTGAGGTTTTCGATTTCTTCGCTCAACGTGGCATGCTCCACAAAAAACCAGTGGAAGAACAAGAAATATACAATCACAGCTATTAACAATAAAGTGGTGATGGCCAACCAACGACCGGCATTCTGATCAAGTGTCATTTTCAGCCTCCGCTTCTGTTTCCGTCTGCAGTTCCGCCTTAATTGTAAATTGTTCTTTACCGCTTCTTGGATCTGGTCTGACATTCCCGACTATCTTGGGTTCGTACCATGTTTCTGACTCATTAAGTATTGGCACCAACGCATTGGCGTTATCAGACTGCCCGACCACTTCCATGCGCTCATTGTCAATAATAACCCGGCTCAAATACGTATTTTGAGGAATTTTCTCGTTGAGTTCATGAATCATCAGTACTCTGCTGGGTATTTTTTGCTTCAGGTTGCCCAAAAAATTGGCCGCAGCAATGGTTTGGTTTAATTGGTTTTCCAATAGTTTGGCTCGTCGTGCGTCTTTTCTCAGCAGTTCGACTTGTTCATTGAGAACATTTATTTTGGCTTTTTTATTTTCTAATGAGTTATACATCACCAATGACAACAACAAAAAACAAGCGGCAACAAGACCGCCATACAACTTCCATTTAGACCAGTCCTTCTTTTTGCGTAATTCAGTCGGTAATAAATTAACACCCAGCGGTTCCGGTGCTTCGTCACTGGCCATATTAATGTCGATACCGGATAACCTAACACCTTTACTGTTGATGGCTTCAAGTACATTATCAAGAATGTCTTTTTTTATCACTGCCAGCAGAATCAATACTTTTTCGCTGCCGTCATCTACGGGGCCTTGACGCCAAGCAAACACCGCTTCATCGGCGCGAAAAGGCACATATTTGTCTAGCTCAAATGCCAATACAGAATCAATTTCCCCGATGGCGGCTTGTGGTAGCGTCACATTACGCACAATGGCATGTTTGCCGGCGAGTAAATAGGTGGTACTGATATCCACATCACTGTCAGCAATATAATGATTAAGCTGGTGCCACCAATCGTCATTTTGTAGATGACTGTCTTTGGGAAGCGGCTTAAATTCATGATTTTGGTGGCGCCATAACAGCGGCACTTCCTGATCGCCTTGATTAATATAAACAGACTGCGCCTCGGGAAAGATATTTTTGCGGTAATCTTCAGGCACCAATTGTTTTAATTCAGTCGTCCACCACTGTACAAACGCACGGATACTGGAATCACGATACCATTGATTGATTGGGTTAATTAAATTTTCCAGTAAAGCTGTCATTTGTTTTTATTATCTCTCCAACGTATGATTTGAAACGGTCGACCTCTGACGTTTCCCCCTAAACGGATGGTGGCATCCAATTCGGCCCATTGCTCATTGGGCAATGTGGCTTTCGCGATTATGCTAAAGGTGGTACTACCGCTGCGCAAACTGCCACTTTGGCCTTCCAACAATATTGGCAATTCTGCACCCATATCAAAAATCTCATGGCGCTGATTAACATAATCTTCTGCCATTTGTGCATTAATACCATCCAAAGCCATTAAGGCTTCTTTCGGTGCAAAAGCTAAATTCAAATTGCCACGGCCGGAATACACAGTTATGGCGGGCTCAATTTTGCGATACAGCGCATAATCAATACCCATAACCTGTAAAAGTTCAGGGACTGTATCAAACGGCGCATCTTTAGCGCCATGGGCATAACCGGCTGCGAAATAATCCGCATCTTCAGCGCCGGCTAAACGAACCTCTTCATCAGGGTCTCGCCAATCTTGGATCTTATCGCTGAGCGCTAAAGCCTCATCAAACTCGACCCCCACTGAGGCAAATAAACCCACCAAAAGTTCCTCATTGGCCAAATTGAGGTCGATTTTACCAGACTCGTCGGTAATTTGAACGCTGATTTTTGCTTCATTCATGGTGAACTCATAAGGCCGCCCGTCTGCAATCCAGCGCGTTTCCGGATCAGGGTTACGCAACTCAAACACCGCTCTGTTTAACCCGGCTTCAGCTAAAAACTCCGCTTGAACCTGGTTAAACAGGATGCGTGACTGAACACTTTCGGTACGCGCAGAAAGCGCAAAGCTTCCGGCTATGACAGTCATTAATAAGGCCACCCACAAAACCAAAACCAAGGCGATACCTTGTTGTTTTTTATATCCGCTCACAGACGACATTATCCGTCTCCATTCATACGGCGTTCTTGTAGCATCTGCATCATTGATGGTCGTCTGGCACCGAATCGACCGCCATCCATGCGTAAAGCAATTTGCAATATCGGCCAGGCTTGTTTGGCATGGCTGTTCATGGTCAAATCCAACCTAACCATAAGTGGTAAATTGACACCTTGTTCGATCTCAGAAAGCCATTCAGTGGGTTCTCCCTCCTCGTCCAACTCAATAAATTCAAAAAAACCTTTTTCGATGTTCTCCAACAGCACCATCGGTTCGGCGTCTTCAAACGGTGAAGATTCATCTTCATCATCATAATTGGACACCAAGCCATGGCGATATTCCAAAACCATGCCATCGCGGGCGTTGACTAACTGTAATTCCTGGATATGAGGTCCGCCACTTCCTAAATAGCCGGGCATTTGTGACACATAAACAATGCGTCTTGGTTCGCCTATAAACTGAATCATTTCCCCATCATCGCTGACGGCAACAGCAATTTTCATGGCGCGACTTACTTGATGGCGAATGATGTTTTGAATCACCCTAATTTCATTAATGGCGGTGATTTTGACTTCACCTTTGGCCACCATTCTGCGACCGGAATCAATGCCGGAGAATATCATGGCCATAATCATGGCCAATAACGTAAACACGACAATGACCTCAATCAGCGTAAAACCTTTTTGCTTATTCATCAGGGTCGCTCAGCAAAATCTGCGGCTACAGCACGCAAACTATTAAATTCCGCAACACGCTCTTGATAACCACCGTAATCCCAGCGAATGGTTAAGGTAATGTGAAAAAGCTCAATTGGTGCAAAATCCATCACTGTGTCGCCTTCGTAGCTGATTTCATACGGTACCATGCGAATGTCCCAACGGTGACCATTTTCGAAATCACCAGACACAGAACCCTCTTCAATGGGGATGGTGGTGCCGATTTCAGCCAGTTTACTGTTGGCTTCCAGAGCAATTTCTGTGCGCTCAGAAGACTTGATGGTATTGGCGCTTGAATTGGATAAAATTTCTAACACCACCATAAAAGTCATTGCCAAAATGGTAAAGGCTGCAATTATTTCAATCAGCGTAAAGCCTTGTTGTTGTGCGCGTCTATGCATCATCAATTTCAGTGTCTCTGAACAATCTGATTTCGCCGGTTAACCACGCCACATTAATACGCCAAAAACGATCTTCATAAATCAAGGTAATTCGACCGCCTGTGGAACTACCGTCGGAAAAAAAGCGAAATCCGGCTTTTTTGTCTGAGGGAACTTCAGAAGCAGCGGCATAAACTTTTATCTCCATGCCTTCCGGTAATGCCACCGGTTTTTCTTTGCCGGGATATTGATAGGTTTTGTTTTCAACATCTATCACCAATTGCTGCTCATTGTGTTTAACCACGGCTTGAGAACGGGTTTGTCGAAGCGCGGCCACCATATCCTTAGAGGCGCCTCGAATCTTTGCCGCCTGCAGGGAGCCTGACATATTATAGGCAACCACACCGGCCATAACTGCCAGCATCACCATCACCACCAATATTTCTATCAGGGTAAAGCCATGCACAGAACCGAACGCAACATGCGAACGACACCTGTATTGAGACGGCTCTATACAATATTCAGCCTCTGTGGCATGACATACTTTAAACACAGTAATCAATAATCCGGGCTGCATATCTTGATTATGTGGCATGCAAAAGTGAGTGTTTACTGCCAATTGCCGATGTCTTTCGCCAGTTTGTCACCACCAGGGCTTTTATCACTGCCATAAGAATAAATATCAAAACTTTGGCCGTGCTGACTGCGCGCCGAAAACTGGTATGACTCACCCCATGGGTCGGTCAACTCTTTATCTTTAACATACGGCCCCATCCACATGGCATCGCCGCTGTCGTTGACCAATTGCTCTAAGCTGTTAGGTAAATTTCCGGTGTCTAAATAAAACTCTTGTACCGCAGCAGTGAGTTTCTGTACTTCTAATTGGGCCTGTTTATATTTGGCTTTATCTTGACCGCCGGTAACATTGCGCACCACCAAACCAAAAATAACCGCTAAGATGGTCATCACCACCAGAACCTCAATTAAACTAAAACCTTGTTGTCTTCTTTTACTGTTCATATTTATTCCTCGTTTATCCAACTAATTCACTCATGTTCATCATCGGCATTAAGATGGCAAACACAATGGTAAAAATCATCGCCGCCAATACCAGCACCAAAGCTGGCACCAATACGGACAACATTCGGTCGATGGTGTTTTTTACTTCACCATCATAGGCATCGGAAGTGCGTACCAGCATGGCGTCTAAATGGCCGGTTTCTTCTCCCACACCTAATAGCTGTTGCGCCAGTTTCGGAAAAGACGCTTCTTTGGCCAATGCCTCTGCCAAAGGTGAACCATGCTTTACTTTTTCTGTGGCATTGGCTATGGCTTGGGCAATCACCGTATTGGCCACCACTTTTTTTGCCACCATTAAACCCGATAACAGCGGCACACCGCTGTCCACCAAAGTACCCAGAGTTCGCGTAAATTTAGCGGTTTCAACACGGGTAATCAATTCCCCGAATAACGGCAGTTTCAACTTTCGCTGATCCCAGCGGTAACGAAAATCAGGTTCTTTTAGTTTTTGTCGCAATAACAACACAACCACCACGACCACCAATACAATCAACCACCAAAAACTCTGCACCAAAGCAGCACCGGCAAAAACCACTTGCGTCAACATCGGCAATTCCACATTGGCATCGGCAAACAGCGGTTCAAATTTTGGCACCACTTTTGCCAGTAATATAAATAAAGAACCCACCGACAGCACCAATAATATGGCCGGATAAATCATGGCAGAAACCACAGAATCCCGTAATTCCTTGGCGCTTTGCAAATATGTGTTTAAGCGTTCTAATGACGTTTCCAGGGTGCCACCCATTTCTCCGGCACGAACCATGTTGGTGTACATATTTGAGAACACACCATGTTGATCTTCCAGGGCGTCAGACAGAGTACCACCGCCACGCACTTTATCACGCACTTGTTCAATCATCGGGCGTAAGCGTTCATCATCATTGAGATCAATCATGACTGAAAGTGAGCGATCCAACGGCATCCCGGAAGACAGCAAAGTGGCCAATTGTTCGGTAAAATGGTTCACTTGTTTGGCGCTCACTTTACTGCGTCTGGCGAGAAGGTTTTCCAATGAAAAACCGGGTTTGAGCTCTTTGGCCGAAATGGGCATATTACCCGCATCTTGAATTTTAGCAATCACTTCGGCTTTTGACAGTGCTTCAATCTGACCTTCCAAAGGCTCACCGGCAGGGGTGATGGCTTTATAAATAAACTGCGCCATTATGCGTGCGACACCCGGATGACTTCTTCAAAACTGGTGTCACCATCCAAACATTTCAGCAGGCCGTCCTCGTACATGGTAAGCATGCCTTCACGCTGTGCCTGAACCTGTATCTCACCGGCAGTGGCGCCTTTCATCACCATTCTTTTGAGTTCTTCGGTCATCACCAAGCATTCCAAAATAGACATTCGGCCGGCATAACCTGTGGGATTTTCTTTGGATGGTTGCGGCCGATAAAAATGATAGTCATCTTGTTCTTTAAGCTGTCTTAAACCCAGTTCTTCCACCATTTCCGGCATGACTTGATAGCGTTCCATACTGGATTTGTCTAATCGCCGCACCAAACGTTGTGCCAATAAGCCATTAACCGTCGAAGTTAATAAATAATCCTCAACCCCCATATCAATCATTCGCGTGATACCACCGGCAGCTGAATTGGTGTGAATGGTGGATAATACTAAGTGACCGGTTAAAGCCGATTGAATGGCTATTTTAGCGGTCTCTAAATCCCGCATCTCACCAATCATAATAATGTCAGGGTCTTGACGAACAATGGCTCTTAAAGCACTGGAAAAGTCCAACCCAATGGATGATTTGGCCTGAATCTGATTAATGCCGGTGAGCTGATACTCCACCGGATCTTCCACTGTGATAATTTTACGGTCTTCCGTGTTTAAACGCTGTAATGCGGTATAAAGGGTGGTGGTTTTACCACTACCTGTGGGGCCGGTGACCAACAAAATCCCATGGGGCATGCCCAACACTTTTAAAAAAGGTTTTAGGGTGTGATCGCGAAAACCCAATTTATTAAAATCAAAAACAATGCTTTCTCGATCCAAAATACGCATCACCACCGATTCACCATAGGACGTTGGCACCGTGGATACCCGTAAATCCAATTCTTTACCCTGCACCCGCAGCATAATACGACCATCTTGTGGCAATCGCCGTTCAGCGATATTCAATTTGGCCATAATTTTAATCCGAGAAATCACTGCCGCCGTGGAGCGTGCCGGTGGCGATTCCACTTCATGTAAAACGCCATCCAAACGATAACGGACCTTGAGACGGTTCTCAAAAGGTTCGATATGGATGTCCGATGCCCGAGATTCTACCGCCCGTTGCATGATCATATTGACCAAGCGAATAACCGGCGCCTCCGAGGCCAAGTCTTTTAAATGCTCAACATCCTCTTCTTCACCACTGTCATCACCCAAACCTTCGACGATTTGCCCCATCGCTGACTTCCCGCCACCGTAAAGTTTTTCAATGGTATTCTCTACTTCAGATGGCATACCTATTTTAATGATAATGTCTTTATCAGCCACCATCTGAATCGACTTTAACAGATAATCCAGATAAGGATAAACCATGACCACGGTAATGGATTTCTCATCTTCGGCAATCGGCACAAATTGAGATTCTCGCATAAAGCGAATAGGAAACTCCGCATTAACATTGGTGGTATCGGGAATATCATCTTCATTAATCAGCGGCAAATCCATCATTTCATGCAAACTCAATGCCACATCGCGCTCTGAAGCCAAGCCCAGCCGCACCAAAAGGGGTACCAATGAAACACTGAAGCTTTCTTTGTTTAAGCGAATACCGCGTTGCAGATCATCTTCTTTTAATCGACCTTTTTCCACCAAATATCCACTGAGACGGGTTTCAAAATCCGGCTCCGGTAATTTAATTTCGGCTTGTTCTTTTGTTAATACGTTTTCTGACATAATATTTTCTTACTTCATCCACCCTGTAGGTGGTTTAAGACAGCTGTTAACAGTCAAAGTTCTTTTGGCCTGTTCTGTGAAAACCCAACAGCCGTTTAAAATTGATAATTACGGGCTGTATCATATTGTCTTAGAAGGTTAAACCTCATAAAGACCCCATTAAAAGTCGTTAAAGCTTCAAACCTAATATTTTCTATGAATGCTCAGCTTGACGCCACTCGATTAATTTTTCAATGAATTTATGATTTAACACAATCCATAAAATAATCGGCACCACCGGCGTTAAAATCAAATACGACAATTGATACATGGCAGCCACTAAATTATGACTCACGCCGGTGGCATTGATGGCCTGAAAAGCGGCACCACCGGAAAACAATAAGGTTTTACAAGTCTCCCATATAACACCATTGGTCTGCACCAAACAAACCACCAGATAAGCCACCAAAACATGAAGAATTTTTTTCTTATACGTTAAATCAGGAACAGATATGGTTAAACCAGTAAACACCGCCAAACCATAACCATAAATCATTGGGTTAACGGTTACATCTAATACCGCCAGATTTTCTTCTTGACCGGCAAATTGTTGTTCAGGAAATATCAAAGTTTCCACTGTTAATAAGTACTGATTCTGGCTAATACCATTAAATAAATCCGGTTGCCAAAATGTCAGTATCCATTCTGCTAAATAGTGAACCGGCAAAACCAATAAGGTGGCCGCTGTGAACCATATAAAAAAGCACAGCGGCAAATAAAGCACCGAACTGATTAATAATTCTTTAATGGGTGATTTCATTTAGCAGTTCATTCATTAATTCAGAAACATACGTGCATTATAAAACATACGTTGCCACGGTGATGAATCCTGCCAGTCTGATGGAGACCAAGACATTTGTACACCTCGAAAAACCCGCTCGGGATGCGGCATCATAGCCAAAACCCGACCGTCATCATTACTGACAGCAGCCACCGAAGACTCAGAGCCATTGGGATTAAACGGATAGCGCATGGTCTTTTTGCCCTGATTATCGGCATAATGAGCAGCGCTTATACTGTTGTTAACATCACCATCAAAAACAGCCCGGCCTTCACCGTGGGCGATGGCCACAGGAATAACAGCACCGGCCATATCTTTAAAGAACATATTATGACTATCAGCAATGCGTAAAGAAGAAAAACGGGCTTCAAATTGGCCACTGTGATTGGCCACAAAATCAGGCCAGTCCGAGGTTCCCGGAATAATCTCTCGCAACCCTGAAAACATTTGGCAACCATTGCAAACACCTAAGGCAAATCGATTGTTGTCTTGAAAAAAATCACTGAACATTGTTCGTAGTGCCTGGTTA
This sequence comes from Marinicella gelatinilytica, assembly GCF_026410405.1. Classification (GTDB taxonomy): domain Bacteria; phylum Pseudomonadota; class Gammaproteobacteria; order Xanthomonadales; family Marinicellaceae; genus Marinicella; species Marinicella gelatinilytica. Next base: position 62,205 of record NZ_JAPMLN010000002.1, read on the forward strand.
AACAAAATACTTTTGGCCCAACCTTGCCCGGCACCCAAAACATCACCGTAAGAAAAGCCACCACAGGCCACAATGCCCTGATAGCCTGACAAGTGTTTAGTGCCACTAATTAACAATGACATGGGCACATCATCACAATCAAAACCCGCGCGCATAAAAGCAGCAGCCATTTCATTTTGACCATTGACACCTTGTTCTCTCAAAATGGCAACCTTTGGCCTTGTGGAGTTGATATAGGGCGCCATTATTTTTTCACTAAAATCAAAATCCACTTGTGGTGATATGCCGGGGTTAATTTCACTGATCAGCGCAAATTCGCTTTCACAATCAGACGAGTGATCTCGGCGAGTTGCCATTTCATGGCTGGTTTGTGACCATATCTTTTGTAACTCGCCACGAGATTGTCTGTACTCTCCCTGATCATGTTTAATAAGCAATTCGTCGCGGTCATTAGGTTGTCCCAGTTGAACGGTGAATTGTGATAAATTGTGGGTATCCAGCAATGACTCAACATCCGCCAAGGCCTCTGCCTTGACTTCAACCACCACACCGGGCTCTTCATTAAACAAGCTCGCCCAGACATCACCTGAGATATTAATGTCCATACCACAATGACCGGCAAAACACATTTCTGCCAAAGTCGTTATCAAGCCGCCATCTGAGCGATCATGACAGGCTGATAGCAACGAACCCTCAATGGCATCTGCCATAAAAGCAAATAACTGTTTTAATAATTCCGGCTGATCTAAATCAGGGCTGTTCTCTCCGAGTTGGTTCTGAATTTGATATAAAACAGAACCACCCAAGCGCTGCTGTCCAGCAGCCAAGTCAATCAAAAGTATCGTCGATTTTTTATCACCGCTGAGTTGCGGTGTGAGGTGGTGTCGCACATCATTGAGAGGCGCAAAAGCCGATATCACTAATGACAAAGGCGAGGTAACGGCACAATCTTGTCCAAAATCGTTACGCCAGCTGGTGTGCATTGACATGGAATCCTTGCCCACCGGAATACCGATGTCCAACTGTGGGCATAAGGCCATCCCAATGGCCTCAACTGCTTCATAGAGTGCCTGGAACTCACCATCCTCACTGCTGGCAACCATCCAATTGGCTGATAATTTAACCTGACTTAAATCACGTAAACCGGTTCCGGCTAGATTGGTCAGTGCCTCAGTGACGGCCATACGCGCTGATGCCGCCGGGTTTAACAGTGCCAGTGGTGTCCGTTCACCAATCGCCATCGCCTCACCGGCAAAACCATCATAATCCCGTAACGTTATGCCACAATTGGCCACCGGAATTTGCCAAGGACCAACCATTTGGTCACGGTGCACCAAACCAGTGACGGTGCGATCACCGATGGTGATTAAATATTGTTTGCTGGCTACTGTTGGAAATGACAACACCTGGTTAATGGCCTCCCACAAATCAGTAATTTGGGTTTTAAATGGCTCTACCAATGGCTTTCGGGTGGTAATATTGATATCAGTTTGCGGGGTGTTGCCAAACAACAAGTCCATCGGAATATTCACCGCATCTTGTTTTAATAACGCATCACTCACTCGCAAAGTTTGTTCAGCCGTGGCTTGTCCCATGACTGCCACCGGGCAACGTTCTTGTTCACAGAGCGCTTTAAAGTCATGCAACAGTTCAGGTTTGATTGACAAGACATAACGTTCCTGCGACTCATTACACCAAATCTCCATGGGTGACATGGAAACATGATCAATCTGCAAACGTCTGAGCTCAATATCGCCGCCCAACTGAGCATCATCCAAAATTTCAGGAATGGCATTTGATAAACCACCGGCACCGACATCATGTATGGAACGAATCGGACTGTTATCACCTCGATACCAACAACGGTTGATGACCTCTTGGCAACGCCGCTGCATTTCCGGATTACCGCGTTGTACTGAAGCAAAATCTAATTCCTCTTGGCCATCTGCACTACTAACGGAACTAGCTGCACCACCACCTAAGCCAATCAGCATAGCTGGTCCACCCAAAACGATTATGTAATCACCGGCTTGGGTGTCTTGTTTGCGGGTATGAATGTCATTAATACTACCCATACCACCTGCTAACATAATCGGTTTATGGTAACCGCGCCAACGGTCATCGGCAGGATTTTTAATTTCAAAACTTCGAAAGTAACCAACGATATTCGGACGGCCAAACTCATTGTTAAAGGCCGCGGCACCGATGGGGCCTTTTTGCATGATATCAAAGGCTGATGCCATGCGATTTGGTTTACCCGGTAATTGTTGTTCCCAAGGTTGAGCGTTGCCCGGAATATTCAAATGGCTCACCGAAAAACCTGTTAACCCGGCTTTCGTCATGGCACCTTGGCCGGTGGCAGCCTCATCCCTGATTTCCCCACCTGAACCGGTGGCGGCTCCGGCAAACGGTTCAATGGCTGTGGGGTGATTGTGGGTTTCAACTTTAATTAGAACATTAATGAGCTGCTCTTGTTTTTGATACTGTCCTTGTTTATCTATAATCAAACGCTGTCCATGACCACCGGAAAACACTGCGGCATTGTCTTTATAGGCGGATAAAGCCGGTTCAGAAGTACGGGCTTCTGTGTTCTTAATCATCTTAAACAATGACATGGCTTGCGCTTCACTGTCAATGGTCCAGTCGGCATTGAATATTTTATGTCGACAATGCTCGGAATTGGCTTGCGCAAACATCATTAACTCAACATCTGTTGGGTTTTTTCCCAAGGCTTGATAATGCTGACTTAAATAACTAATTTCCTCGTTACTTAACGCCAAGCCCAAAGACTTGTTTAAATCATGGAGTGCTGAATCACCGTCACGATCCAATGGCACTTCAGTTAATTCTTTGGGTGATTGATGATCAAACATTTGATGCAAGGCAGAATGGCTCTGATATAGTGCCTCTGTCATGCGGTCATAAAAGATTTTAGAATTGTGCTGCTTATTTGGATTTTCTGCGAACGTAATCAATCGACCGGCTTCAACTCGGCGTACCTGATGCAAACCACAATGATGAAAAATGTCGGTGGCTTTACTTGACCAAGGAGAGATGGTGCCAGGTCTAGGGAACACTGTCAGTGTATTTTGTGAAAACGGCAATGACGCTGTTTGGGCATTCAATAAACGTACGATTTTGTCACGATCTGCAGGCACCAGCGTTTGACTAACTTCTAATACATAAACTGATTTTATATCGACAATTTCAGGCCAATTATTCTCCTGAGCAATTTCGTTCAACTTGGCTTTTTTGAAGGTTGAAAAAGCATCACCGCCCAGTAATGTAACCCATGTTAGCGACATAATAATTCCACAAAAACGACAAAGCCGATATTTTAACGCAAAACAGCTTTAGTTTTCCCACAAAAAAGCCCACCATTGAGGCAGGCTTCATTTAAAACTAATCTGAAATATTTTATTGGGATGCTTTTAACGCATCCAACTGTTGTTTTAACCGTTGCGGCGGGACATAGCCCGGCATCATGGTGCCATCTTTTAATACCAAAGCAGGGGTTCCGGTTACACCGGTGGCAATGCCGGCTTTATACTGTTCAGCTACCGGATTATCACATTGCTTTTGCGCCACTTGTGATCCGGCCTTGGCTTCATCCATGGCTTTGTGTTGATCAGCCGCGCACCATACACTAACCGCTTTATCGTAAGACGCTGTTTTTAAACCAGAACGTGGGAAAAATAAATATGAAATTCCGATACCTAAATCATTATACGCCTGCATTTCACTGTGTAATTGTCGGCAATAGCCACAGTCAATGTCCGTAAAAACAGTCACTTCGTAGTCCATTTGTTCCGGAAAATAGTTAATTCGAGAGGCTTCACCAAATTCAGACAAGGTCTCAATTCTAAGTTTAGCTTTCTTTTGGTCGGTAATATCAACTCGTCGGTTAATGTCAAAAATTGAACCTTGAATTAAGTAATCACCATCTGTTGACATATAGACAATATCAGTGCCATTGCCGGTACTTACCATCAGCTCTTTAATGTCACTAATGGGGGTATCAAACACAGCGGTCACTTTTACATTCGGCGCTGTAATTTTTGCCAGTGCTTGTTGATAATGCGCAACATCATTAGTGGCCGAAGCTGAGAACACGGCAAATAAACCGGCAATACATATTGATTTAATTTTCATAAACTTTCCAATTGTGGGTTAATGTCACCAGCCCAATTTAAGATTAATGCAATGATTAAAACTCAATAACTGGTTTTTTAATTAGTCTGAAGACTTTTAAGTATGCTTATTCAATATAAAATGATAACACAAAAAAGCATTATAAAACTTCACACGCAAAAATGTCACAGGCTATTTATGACATTGTTATTACTTTCTCACTTTAAGCACAGAGAAACCATGGTTTAAAATTTAGACCAGAGGTTTTGCTGTTTGTTCATAGCATTACAAAAACTATCCACGAGGGTGATGTTTGGCATGAATGGTTTTCAGTTTTTCTTTAGCAACCAATGTATATATCTGCGTGGTCGATAAATCGCTGTGGCCTAATAGTAGCTGAATAACACGTAGATCAGCGTCATGATTGAGTAAATGAGTCGCAAAAGAATGTCGTAACACATGTGGCGACGGTGCTGAAGTAATGCCGGCAGTTTCTGCGTATTTTTTTATCCGGTACCAGCAGGCTTGACGACTGAGAACCGAACCTTTTTGGTTTTTAAATACAAAACGTTCAGGGTTGTTTTTAATAAATAAGGGATTGCTACTGACATGTTTATCAAGCCAAAATAACGCTTCTTCACCCAAAGGCACCAATCGCTCTTTGTTACCTTTTCCAATAATTCGCACAACACCTTGGTTAATGTTAATTTGGTTGGCCTGTAGATTGACCGCCTCACTGACCCGCACACCGGTGGCATACATGAGCTCTAACAAACATTTATCTCGTAAACCAATATCTGTTAACACGTCAGGTTGATCCAATAACCTTTCAATATCATCTTCGGATAAAGGTTTAGGAACTGCAACCGCTTGTTTCGGCATCACGATTTGTTTGAAAGGATTTACGGATAGGTGCTGATTAATTTGCAAAAAACGAAAAAAATGTCGCAAGGCAGAAATTTTCCGAGCCTTACTGGTGGCGCTTAATTGTCTTTCATTTAGATGGCTTATATATTGACCGGCTTGCTCTTCATTCAGTGAGGAGATAGATTGTGATGTTTTTTGCAGATAACGTAACAACTGACTGATGTCAGTTTGGTAGGCTTGAATGGAATGCTTGGAAAGTCCTTTTTCCAAGTGTAGATAACTTAAAAACTGCTGAACAAATTCAACATCTGCCGACATGAATTAGGCATTATCAGCCGCTTCACGCTCAGCTCTTTGTTCTAAAGTTTTCAGATGATTCAGCCATTGCTGCGCATTATTTCTGGCCTTTTTATAATCACTGGCTTTATTAAAGGCATTACGGGCTTGTGAGTAGTTTTTCATACTCGCCTGTGACATGCCAAGCATCAGCCATGCATTGCCGGTTTTATCATCGTCTAAGCCACCTTTTTGTAAGGCACTTTGAATTGATTCTATGGCTTTTGGCCATTTTTCCATATCCACATAAAGATAAGCGCGGGTGATATCAATGTCACCATCTTTAGCGTATTCACTGGCTTTATCATAGGCAGCTAAGGCCTTATCGAGTTCCCGGGCATTGTACCAAGTTTGACCCAATTGCTTCCAATTATCAAAGCTGGGTTCAACTTTGCCATTATCCAATGCATCCTGTAAGACTTTGCCGGCTTTATAAGGAATGTCGTTAAAGGAATACATTTTAAATAACTGCATATAATCAGTTTCTTTATCCAGCAAGTTATTTTCATAAGCCAACACCAAAGCCGCTAATGCATTTTTGTCTTCTTTTAATGTGAAATACACAGAAGACAGCTGCATGTAGTAAGTTTTCTTACCGGGGCTCATTGTTATTAATGTTTTCAATACGTCTGCCATTTCACGGTATTCTGACAATTCTGAATGCGCGGCTAATAATAACTGATACCAACTTTCTTGCGGCTTATCTGATAAAGAAATGGCTTGTTTAATGGCCTTTTTCACTTCTCTAAACTCTTCAAGATTAGCGTGGGCATGAGCTTTTAATTTGAATGCCGTGTCAGGAATCTCATCGACAACATTAAAATAATCATCCAAAGCCCTTAAACCTTCACGGTTTTTACCTTCAATCATGAGTAGCTGAGCCCGTTGCAACATCATATTAAAATGTGTTGAATTCGGCATGGCATCGGTATCAATGGACTTTTTAAAATAATCTGCCGCTTTCAGATAGTTGCCGGCGGTAGATTCCAAATGTCCTAACAATTGGTAAACAATGGCTAGCACGTAGGCATCGCGTTGATTGAGTTTAGCCAACATATTGGTTAAGCCACTGCGCGCTTCACTGTACTTTTCATCAGCAATAAACTCACTGTAACGCTCAATTTGTTTACCTTGTGATTCGGTCATAACCCCGACTGAACCGGAAGGCTCACGAACGGGGTTATCAGTTTTTAATGTACCCGCCGAAACAGAACCAACACATAAAAAACCCAATAAAATGATAATTTTTTTCATGGTTTAACTCCTGCTTTATTCTTTAGGTAATTCAAATTCAATAACCTGAGTTGCCACTTGTTCGACGCCTTGGCCATTGACAATTTTAGGTTTAAATTTGAATTTAAGAATGGCGCGAATCGCTTCACGGTCGAATATACGTCGTGGCTTAGCATCCACCACTTCAGGATTAGTAACGGTTCCTGATGGAGATATGGTGAACTTAACCTTCACCCAACCTTCAATTTTCGCCATTAAAGCCTTACGAGGATACTGGGGGGCAATTCGAACAATCGGAATCACTCCGCCTTCTTCAGACATATTAACCTGACCGACAGCGCCTAAAAACGGACCATCACCACCCACACCCAAATCAAGATTAGGTACATTCAACGTGGGCATATTATTAACCACTTGCTGATTTTGCTGTACGTTCATCTTTGGTGGTGGTGGCGGCTCTTTGGGTGGTGGTGGCTTCTTAGGCACAACACGCTTACGTTGCTGCACGTCATCAGGCACCTTGACCTTGGTAAAATCAATTGTAATGTTGTCGCTATCGGTGTTGACATTGGAACTTTGACTGATCATTAAATGCATCAGCAAGTACAGCACAACCGTGATAAATGCGGCAACAAAAGCAACCGCGAGGAAACGTGGAAGACTCATTGCTTTATCACCTCTCGCCTTTTTCAGCAGCGATCGATATACCCGGTACGCCGGCGGATTTAATTTGGTCCATAACTTCAACCAAATCACCGGTACGCGAACCACGGTCAGCAATAATCACAGCATTAGCCTCTGGATTTTCTGCGTGCATCTTCTCAACACGAGAACGTACAGCACGTAAATCGACCTGTTGCTTGTTAATCCAAATAGCGCCATCTTCTTTAATGGCGACCAAAATATTACCTTTTTTCACTTCTTTGGCTTGGGAACTGGAAGGACGGGAAATTTCCACGCCGGTTTCTTTGACAAAGGAAGTGGTCACAATGAAGAAAATAAGCATAATAAAAACCACGTCCAACATGGGCGTAATGTTAATTTCTGCTTCGTCTTCGTGGTGATGTCTTTTTTTCATATCAATTCTCGTTCATCAGTAAATTGGACTGGTATTTATTCAAAATAGTTCCAATTATCATTAATGGGACTGCATACGGTCTTCCAGTTTTTCTCTTTCTACCACAGCTTTTCGTTTGAAGTAAGTGGTAAAGAAAACACCGGATAAAGCGGCAACCATACCGGCCATTGTCGGAATGGTGGCTTTGGAGACACCACCCGCCATGGCGCGTGCATTAGAGGTGCCAGCTATGGCCATAATATCAAATACATTTAACATGCCGTAAACGGTACCAAACAACCCAAACAATGGGCTAATGGCCACCAAAGATTCTAAAAAACCTAATCCGGAACGTAATTTGATTGCTGCTTCAGACACTTTGGCTGCTTTAACTTGCTTGGCATACCAACTGGTGGTATCGTCACGTTTATCCCAATCTGCAATGATTTGTTTACGTACGCCTGGATACGTTATGGAGTAATACCACATGCGTTCCAGAATCATTAGCCACATCACAAAAAGTAGGATAAAGATGGCCCAGAGTACCGGGCCACCCATGTCGATAAATGCCAATATGTCATACCATTTATCTCTAAGCCAAAACATGCTTATTTCTCCGCCATATTAGCAACGATGCCCGCACTCTGCTCTTCGAGAATGTGGGTTTGTTTTCTGGCCATAGAGTGCAGAATTGAATGCAATACAGTTAATGGTATAGCAACCACCAGACCTAATACCGTGGTCACCAATGCCATGGAAATACCACCGGCCATAGATTTAGGATCACCGGTACCCATTAAGGTAATCATCTGGAAGGTTTGAATCATACCAACAACAGTACCCAACAGACCCAATAAAGGCGCAATAACGTACAAGACCTTAATAAACGACAGACCTGATTCTAATGGTCCGGTTTCACGAATAATGGCCTCGTCCAACTTCAGCTCCATGGTTTCAACATCAACATCAGGATTATCAGTATAAACTGTCATGATGCGTCCCAAAGCGTTATTTTGGTTGGGTTGTTTTTTCTTCAATTGTGATTTTATTTTGCTACCCGAAGACAACAACATAAAGAATTTAATCAACGCCAATATCAAGCCCAAAGCACCGAGTGCTAAAATGACATAACCAACTACGCCACCCTGCTTAACTTTCTCTTTGACACTGGGCGTTTGTACCACTAATTGCAAAATGGTACCGCGGGTGTAATCAACCGGAGTTTGTACCAATTCGCCTTCGCCAGCATTCACAAAGTTTTTAGCCATTGACGAGAATTTACTGCTGGGTTGTTTCAGCAAGCGCTGCAACTCACCTTCACCGGTACCGGTTTCATCTGCAGATCGCCATACCAAGAAGTTTCCTTGGTCATCAAAGGCATTGAAAACACCGACCCGGGTAACCGGAACATTGGTTTCAATTTCACCGGATTCGTTACGAACTCTGGCATTGAATTTTGAAATTTTACCTTCTTCAACAATTTCATGTTGCAAGGCATACCACAATTCACGCAAATCTTTAATGTTAGGCATTTTGCTTTGTGAAGCCAAGGTGTTTAAGAACTCCAAGCGGGCACTGTCAAGTTCTGCCGATGTTAACGACTCTAAAATAGCACTTCGTAAATCACTGGCCAATACTTTAACAGTACCTTGCATTTCACCTAAGTTACCTGAACGTTCAGCTAAAGTGGTTTCCAAGTCCGCCAACATAATTTCATTTTCATCAAATTCTGTTTTTAACTCTTCTGTACGGGCTTCTAAAGCCTGTAACTGAGCGCGTGCTTGAGACAACAACTGACTCTGTTGGTTACGTTGCTGCTTAAATTCATTAATACGCTGTTGATTTTCTTTTGAGCTTTCAGAAGCTGCCTGGCGAACTTCTTTTAACAGCTGATCCAACGAGGCGGTATTTTGCGCCTGTGCACCGGTCGCCATAAGACCAAGTGTCAATAAACTAAAAATTAATTTTTTCATGGTTTACTCTCCTGATACCTGGTGCAAAATTGGCAAGCCCACTAAATCAGGTGCAGCTTGCTTAGCAGCAATGCGGATACCTTCTTTAATGGCGGTATTGAAACGATTGTCCAATACTTCAAAATTGTCCGATTTCGGGTTATACCAGCCAGACTGTTTTTCATCCAGGGTTTGGTATAACAACGCAGTGCGGCCAATCTGTAAGAAACTGACTTTAACGCCACTTTCTAACTCGCCTTCGTAGGTAGAAACCGAACGACCATGATCTAATTCGATTTGGTACGCTTCAGTAATTTTACGGTATTTTTCCGAGGTGGTGACATTAGAATCATTCAGAATGTTTTCTAACTCAACAACACGATTGGTACGTTCTTTAATCTTAAAGGGAATATCCGCTTCAATCATACGTCCCAACATATCAACCATCTCAATCACCAATGGCACGATGGCTCGGTTAGTTGATTCCAACTCGGCCATTTGATCATTCATAGATTGAATGGATAAGTTTTGATCATTAACAACGGCTTCTAACTGTTGATTGTAAACCGTTAAACTTTCAATTTCAGACAATACCGTGCGGTATTGAACGACCAGTTCTTCAGTTTGATCATTCAGGCGATTGACCTGATCCTGTGCTTGTTGTGCTTGTGCATTGGTTTCATTAACCACTTGTACAGCAGTTTGTAGCTGTGCTGCGCCAACCACTGAGGTCAGCAACAAAGCCAGCATAACCACGGATTTGGTTAAACCAACTTTAGAAATTTGAGATATCAACATACCTTCCCTTCCAGTTCAAAGATTTAAGAAATAATGTGTGGAATATTGGCGTTAAATTTGTAATGACCTGAAAAAGCATCATCATAAATCGGACAAACCAATCCACACTCGACTTAGTGGTGACCAAGAATAACTTTCTTTTTTGGAAAATTAAAGAACTAATTAAATAATTTACAAAATATTTATCTGTTTTTAACCCTTAAATTATTTAAAATCGGAACCCATTCAAATTATTTCAATGTGTGGTACTTATGCCCATCAGCACAACCTGGCGCCACTTGGCTGCTTTTATCTATGACCTGTTTCCCATCATTGGTCTTTGGCTCATCACCTCAGTGGTGATTGTTTTAATCCGCGGTGGTGATGAAGTCCCGCCCGGTACTTTATGGTTTCAATTATTACTGACTGCAGAATTGGTGTTTTATTTTGTTTTTTCTTGGCTTAAAGGCGGTCAAACACTGGGTATGCGCGCTTGGAAAATAGGTATTGAAGATTTTCAGACCATGACTTTGTGGCAATCTTTGGCACGTTTTCTCGTGGGTCTGGTGTCTACTGCTTTATTGGGTGCCGGATTATGGTATAAAAAAATTAATGCCGCCGGACTGAGCTGGATGGACATGATCAGCGGTCATCGTACAGTGAATGTCAGCCATCTTTCAAAAACCAATCCATGATGCCACTGTATGGTTAAAAACGCTTGATGCCACCGCGTAAAGCCAATAATGCGATACCGCAAATAATGGCCGGTGGCACAATCGTCATTAAAGGTGGTGACAAATGATACACTTCGCCGACATTGAGCAGTGTTTTATTCATTAGATAAATAACAATGCCAATGACCATGCCAATCACTAAGCGCTGTGAAAAGCCGGCATTTCTGACGTTACCAAACAACACCACCATACCACACAATGCTGTGGTCATTACCAATAACGGAAAAGCCAGCTTAGCCCACCAGGCCATTTGATAAGCGCTTTGCAAACCACCCGACTGGGTATTAAATTGTTGTAACTGCTTTAAGTCGCGCAGGCTTAAATATTTGGCGCGGGTGGTGGATAAGTTGAGGATTTTTGGCTCAATACGTGATTGCCATCGTTGAGATTCAAGGTGCTTAAACTCAACCCCTTGCTCACTAAACACTGAAACCTTTAAATTCTCTAACGTCCATTGTTTATTCGCGTACAACGCCTTTTCAGCTTCCGACACTTGCACCAATTGTTGCTTTTCAAGCTCAAAAACTGTGACTCCTGACAATAGGTATTCTCCGGTTTCCGGCTGTTTCGTCATTTTATTGCTGCGAAACACCACATCACCATCCTTAATCCATACCGCATGCGTCACCGAAGTGGCCTGACCGGCAGATATTTTTTGATTACGGAACTGTTGCGCCATTTGCTCTGCTTTCGGGGACATATATTCGCCCATCAAAGTCACCGGCACCAACCAAACCAGTAAAGCCATCAACATCATTCCGGCAATTCTTAGTTGGCTGATACCTGCGGCACGCATCACCACCAATTCGGATCCGGCGGCCAAAGCCCCCAGCGACACCACCACCGCCATTACTGCACTCACCGGAAACAGTTCATAAATTTTACTGGGGATGGTTAAAATCACAAAAAAGAACACATCGCCTAAGCTGTAATGAGGTGATATGTCATTGAGCTCCTTGATTAAACCAAATAAAACATCAATGGACAGTAACAAAGCCACTGCCAAAGCCAAGCCAAAGCTCATGGTTCTAAAAATATAGCGGGTTAATATCATCATCAAGTTACACCCTTCTTAGCTAACACCGGCTGTCGCAGTACACGCCCGTCCAGTCGTCGCAATCGCCACCAGCCGTAACCGATAAATAACAGATAAACCCACCATAAGCCAAAAATCATGGGAAGTGTGCCTTGTGCCAGCAATGATTGGCCAATCGTCAAAAGATTAATGAGCAACACATAGGCCGCCAAACCGGTGACTAAATTGATGTATTTTGCTTCACGATGAGATGTTTTACTTAAAGAGACCGCCAATAAGAACAGCACCCATACAGAAATTGGTGGTACCAATCGGTAATGTAACTGAGCCCGATCAATGAGGTTATCACTGCGCCAAAGATCCAAGGTGGTTTTTGACTGCTCGTCCAACGCCGCAATCTCGCGTTTTAAATCCGGCAGTTTAATGTCGTTACGCTTAAACTGCATCATTTGATAACGGTTACTGCCCGGAACGCCTTCATTGCGATAGCCATCAAACAAGGCCACATATTTATGTCCATTTTCCTCAAATTCATAACCATAAGCAGCGGTAATGGTATCAATGCGATCGGGGTGATGAATGTTGGCAAAAATGTTTTCTACGCGCTTGGTCTCGGCATCAATGCGTTCCACATAGATCACGCCATCATCAGAAAAAAAACTTTGGAACTTACCTTCTGATAAGCCCATCAATGAAATGTCTTCACTGGCTCGCGTGGTTAACTCCTTAGACAATTGCGCAGCCATTGGCCCAATCCATAAAGCCAACAATGTGGTTATCAAAAACACCACCACAGCCAGCGGCACCAAGGCCTTTAAAATATCACGCAATGACCACCCAAAAGAATGCATCATCACCGCTTCCTGGTTACGATATAAACCACTTAAAGCGGTCAACAATCCCAGGAAAAATGACAACGGAATCAAAATATTGAGTACATCGACCGACCGCAAGCTGAGTTCAATAAACAATAAGTCCGGTGCCAACACGCCGCGTGCAATGGCGCGCAATGTCGATGTAAACAAAGTTCCCACCATCAACAAAAACAACAGCATCAATACCACCAAGGATGTTTGGGTGCATTGTTTGCGCACATATTGCGTCAGTATCATGGCAAGTAAAAGTAAGAAAGCCGGTTATTTTAACAGCTTAACCCAGTCTGTGTATCAACGACATGCGTTTCAAAAAACATTTTTGCCGTTTTTATTTAATTATCAGAGACCTTTGAATTAATCTGGGTCGATGGAAAAAACCCAACATTAGGGCTTTAACTTGATTCACGATTAATTCAAAGGTCTCCATTAAGGTAAACATTCAATGGGTTTTTCACTGGTTAAAGCTTGAGATGTTGATTAAAATCCCCAATTCGTTCAATTTAGGAGAAATTCTGATGTCATTACACGCAACCGAACAAACACCTCACCAAAATAAAGCCGATCAAATTATTATCGGCCTATTTCAAGATCAAAAAAGCAACAAACTCACCGAACAACTGAGCGATGTAAGCCAGAAACAGCTGGCTGACCGCATTAAGCACAAAGATTTCAGCGGACAATCAGGTCAACAAGTCACCCTATATAATGACAACGGTCAACAAGTGTTGTTGGTTGGCTTAGGTAAAAATGACGATTTCTCTGCCGACGACTTATATGACACCACCCACAAAGTAATTAGCACCACAGCCGGCTCGCGTTGTACATCTGTGGCAGTGTATTTACAGGCCGTCGATTTTAAACATATCGACAAGCAACAAGCCACTAAATTGGTGACGCTGGCAGCATCTCACGCCACTTACCGTTATGAAGACACCAAGTCCTTTAAAGATGACAATAAACATGCCTTAGATCGCATTGAGATATTCACCGATAAAGACAATGCAGAAGCCTTTCGTTTAGCGGCAGGTATAAGCAAAGGTATTAATGCCACGCGACATTTAGGTAACTATCCGCCTAACCTGTGTACCCCTAAATACATTGCCAAATACGCCACCGACATTGCCCATGGTCATGACAAATGTGACATTGATATTTTAGACAAAAAACAAATGAAAAAAATGGGCATGGGCGCCTTACTGGCTGTGGCACAAGGCAGCCACAATAAACCACGTATGGTGGTACTTACCTACAATGGTGCCGACAACAACAAAGACCCCATTGCACTAGTGGGCAAAGGCATCACCTTTGATACCGGCGGAATTTCCTTAAAACCAGGTGCCAACATGGACGAAATGAAATACGACATGTGTGGCGCTGCCAGTGTTATTGGTGCTTTTGTGGCTGCGGTGGAATTAAACTTGCCGATTAACTTAAAAGTATTTGTACCGGCTGTGGAAAACATGCCTGATGGTAAAGCTTACCGCCCCGGCGATGTCATTACCTCTTACTCCGGCCAGACCATTGAAGTGTTAAACACCGATGCTGAAGGACGCATGATTTTATGTGACACCCTAACCTATGCTCAGGAATTTAACCCGGAAGTGATTGTTGATTTAGCCACTTTAACCGGTGCTTGTGTGGTGGCTTTGGGCCACAATGCCGCTGCCGTGATGACCAAAACTGACGGTATGGCAGAAGAATTTAAACAAGCCGGAGAACAAATTCACGACCGTGTGTGGGAATTACCCTTATGGGATGTGTACCAAAAACAACTGGACACCAGCTTTGCTGATATGAAAAACATTGGTGGTATGCCTGCAGGCACCATCACTGCCGGTTGTTTCCTATCACGCTTTACCAAAGACCAAAAGTGGGCACACATTGATATCGCCGGCGTTGCTTGGAAAGACAAAAAAGAAGGTGCCACCGGCCGTCCTGTGGCCATGTTGGTACAATATTTAATTAACAAAAGCCGCGCGTAAAACCCATGATTGAAAAATACGACCCAACCGCCATTGAAAGCAAATGGTACGAAACCTGGGAACAGAAGGGCTACTTTAAACCCAACGGTGAGAATAGAGAATCGTATTGTATTATGATTCCGCCGCCCAATGTGACCGGAACTTTGCATATGGGCCATGCCTTTCAAGACACCATCATGGACACCTTAATTCGTTATCAACGGATGCAAGGTAAAAACACCCTATGGCAACCCGGCACCGATCACGCCGGAATCGCCACACAAATGGTGGTCGAAAGACAGCTCAACGCGCAAGGTACATCACGAACTGAGTTGGGTCGTGACGCTTTTATGGAAAAAGTTTGGCAATGGAAACAACAATCAGGCGACACCATTACCAATCAATTGCGGCGTTTAGGTGCTTCTCCCGATTGGTCTCGGGAGCGCTTCACCATGGACAAAGGCATGTCCAATGCGGTATTAAAAGTGTTTGTTGATCTTTATAACGAAGGTTTGATTTACCGTGGTCAGAGATTGGTCAATTGGGACCCGACATTGAACACAGCTTTAAGTGATTTAGAGGTAGAATCTCACGAAGAAAAAGGTCATATGTGGCACTTTAGCTATCCGGTTGCCGATAAAGACGGCCAGGCCACTGAAAAGACACTAACCATTGCCACAACACGTCCCGAAACCTTACTGGGAGATACTGCAGTCGCGGTCAACCCATCCGATGAACGCTTTAATCATCTGATTGGCCAACATGTACTATTGCCGATTTGTAACCGCCTTATACCGATCGTCGGTGACGAGCATGCCGACCCTGACAAAGGCACCGGCTGTGTGAAAATTACGCCAGCTCATGACTTCAATGATTATGAAGTGGGTCAGCGTCATCATTTACCGATGATTAATATTTTAAACAAAGACGGCACCCTCAATAATGAAGTGCCGAACGACTATCGTGGCATGACCAGACAACAAGCCCGTCAAGCCGTGGTCGACAAGATGCGTGAACTGGGTTTGTTAAAAACCATTAAAGACCATGTGTTGATGGTGCCCCGTGGTGATCGCTCCGGTGATGTGATTGAACCCTTACTCACCGACCAATGGTATGTCGATGCCAAAACCCTGGCCAAACCGGCCATCAAAGCGGTAGAAAACGGTGATATTAAATTTGTTCCGGATAATTGGAAAAACACCTATTACGCCTGGATGCGCGATATTCAAGACTGGTGTATTTCTCGGCAACTATGGTGGGGACACCGTATTCCCGCTTGGTATGATGAAAACAACACCATTTATGTGGGTTTATCAGAATCGGATGTTCGCAACAAACACGACCTTGATGACGATGTGAAGTTACGTCAGGAATCCGATGTTTTAGACACTTGGTTCTCATCGGCTTTATGGCCTTTTGCGACATTAGACTGGCCGCAAAACAGTGATGCCTTAAAAGATTTTTATCCCGGCAATGTGTTGGTCACAGGTTTTGACATCATCTTCTTCTGGGTGGCACGGATGATTATGATGGGCATTAAGTTTATGGACGAAGTGCCTTTTAAAGAAGTGTATATCCACGGACTTGTTCGCGATTCCCATGGTCAAAAAATGTCTAAATCTAAAGGCAATGTACTAGACCCCCTGGATTTAATAGATGGCATCAGCCTGGAAGAACTAATCGCCAAACGCACCCGCGGCTTAATGCAAGATCAGCCGGACAAAGTTAATCACATCAAAAAGCAGACCATAGAAGATTTCCCAGATGGCATCAAAGCTTATGGCTGTGACGCTCTGCGCTTTACCTTTGCATCATTGGCCAGCACCGGACGTGACATTAACTTTGATATGGGTCGCGTTGAAGGTTATCGAAATTTTTGTAACAAAATATTCAATGCCGCCCGTTTTGTGCTGATGAATTGTGAAGATTTTGATATCTCTGTTAAAAAATCCTATGCACCAAGCACCGCCGAACGCTGGATAATATCAAGATTACAACACTGTATTGCCGATTACCGCAAACATCTGGATAGCTACCGTTTGGATTTAGCCAGCCAAGTGATTTACGATTTTTTCTGGAACGAATACTGTGATTGGTTTCTGGAAATGGCGAAGCCATTATTAAAAACAGAACAAAAACCCCATGTTCAGTACACATTATTAACAGTGCTGGATCAGGCGTTGCGTTTATTGCATCCGATTATGCCGTTTTTAACCGAGGAAATCTGGCAAGCAGTCGCTGAAAAACTGACACTGGGCAGTCAGTCCATTATGATTTCGGCATTCCCATCAGCCAACGCAAAAAAAATAGACACCGAAGCCGATAGTGAGATTCAATGGCTTAAACAATTAACACTAAGCGTGCGACAAATCCGTTCAGAGATGAACATTGCACCGGGCAAGAAACTAACGGTGTTACTCAGTGACTATAACGACAAAGATGCACATAATGTGGATCGACACCAAGAACTCATCAACACCATGGCGCGCCTGGATGGTATTGAGCTGTTGCCCAAAAACAGCCAAGAGCCGCCTTCGGCCACCGGCTTAATCGGTACCACCAAAGTACTGATACCTTTGGCCGGCTTAATTGATAAAAATGAAGAAATGCAGCGCATTGCTAAAAACATGGCAAAAGTGGAACAAGAAATCAAACGTGCTGAGGGTAAATTAAATAACGAAAAATTCACCGCCAAAGCCCCCGATTCAGTGGTTAAAGCAGAACGCGAAAAATTGCAACAAAACCAAACTGCACTCAAGGAACTGGAAGAGCAACGCACTAAGCTCGAACAGCTGTAAATTGATTAACGGTCATCGGCTTAGACCGGTGACCGTTCTGTCAGAACATCATCAACACAGGTCATTTATTCGTGACGCTATTAAATACCTCACATATTAGGTAAAATGATAAATCAATTAAATTGTTTTTTATCATGCCGAAATACTTAGCTTGCCTATTCCTTGCACTATCATCTTTAACGCAGGCCGCCTGCCCTGAGGATAAGGCCTACCCGAATAATATGTTCCCTGAACTTGTCTTTGAAACCACCATGGGTACCATCACCGTGGAATTAGACCGCTTAAAAGCACCCATGACAACAAACCATATTTTACATTTGGTCAAAAACAAAACCTACGATGATACGCTGATCCATAGGATTGTGCCGGGCTTTGTTATCCAAGCCGGTGCCTTTGCCGCTGATTTATCGGAAGTGGAGGCTTGTGATACAGTTATTAATGAATCAGGCAATGGCCTTAAAAATAGCCGTGGTAGTTTATCCATGGCGCGCTATAATGATCCACATTCGGCCACTGCCAGTTTCTTTATTAATCTGGGTGACAATGACAACTTAAACCCAAGCTCAGATGGCTGGGGTTATGCTGTATTTGGCTATGTCACTGCCGGCATGGATGTGGTTGATAAAATGGCTGCTGTCAAAACCCAATACAGCAACGAACTAGACGCCAAGGATGTTCCTGTAGAAACCATTAAAATCTTATCCGCACAGGTGAAATAATGAAATCAGACCTGATTAACTTCGAAAAAGACGATCACCATTGCACCCTATTTGTTCAAGGTGATGTGGATTTATCCAATTCTTCTGAACTACGCAAAACCATCCTCAGTGCTCTAAAGACTTCGCCGCTGGTGGAAGTGGATTTGGCCGATGTCACTTATATTGACTCATCAGGAATCGCCGCCTTGGTCGAAGGTTTGCAGTATGCCAATAACCATGACAAATCATTCCACTTAAAACGATTAAGCGCTCATGTGAAGTCCATAATAGAACTGGCACGACTGGATCAGGTATTTACCATTGATGACTAAGCTTACACAAAAAGTTGAAAATCTCGGACAAATGACCGTACAAGCATTGGAACGACTGGGCTTTGCCATGCGCTTATTTTGGGACAGTTTTTATTGGCTGATTGCGGGTCGAAAATATAAGCAAAGACTGCGCTTTAGCCAGGTTGTTAAATACATTAAGTCCGAAGGCGTTGATGCACTACCCATTGTGTTGATGTTGGCTCTGGTGGTTGGTATGATGCTCGCGATTCAACTTATTTATGCACTAGAGGCATTTGGCGCTGAATCACAGGTTTTGCTCGCCATTGCCAAATCTGTCACCCGTGAATTTTCACCCTTGATAACCGGTATCATTGTCGCCGGTCGCTCCGGTGCGGCCATTGCCGCGCGAATTGGCTCACAAACCGTGTCCCAAGAAATTGATGCCTTAAATGTCATGGGCGTGGTGCCGGTTCGTTATTTAGTGTTACCGCCTTTGTTGGCTTTAATTATCTCCATGCCCTTGCTTATTATTGCCGCCGATATTGTCGCCATTTTTGGGGGCGCACTGTTCAGTGTCACCAAACTGGATATGAGTATATCTGCCTATATGGTTGATTCTTTTAATGTTTTGGTTGTCGGTGATATTATGCAAGGCCTGATTAAAAGTGTGGTGTTTGGTATTATTATTGTTTTAGTGGGTGCCACCACCGGATTTTATGTCACCAACGGTGCTGAAGGCGTGGGTAAAGCCACCACCACGGCGGTGGTGGTTTCTATTTCATTTATTGTTTTCGCCGATATGATAGCCAGTTTTTTCTTAACAAAATGACAAGCCAAAACCACAAAACACCGGACAAAGTGATTGAGGTCACTGATTTAGTGACCCATTACGGTACCCGTAAAATACTTGATGGCATGAACTTTGAGGTAGAACGCGGTGAAATACGCGTTATTATGGGCGGCTCCGGCTCCGGCAAATCCACCTTACTTTGGTATATTCTGGGGTTATATAAACCCACAGAAGGTCGTATTAAAGTGCTGGGTGAAGACATCAATCAAATCAGCTTTAATGAGCATTTAAAACTAAAACAAAACATCGGCGTGTCTTTCCAAAGCGGCGCGCTATTTTCATCCATGTCAGTGGGGGAAAATGTGGCCTTCCCATTAAGAGAATTTACCGATTTGGACGAAAACACCATCCGCATCATTACCCGCATGAAGCTTGAAGTGGTGAATTTGGGTGGTTTTCATAAACTGATGCCATCGCAACTATCAGGGGGCATGATTAAACGCGCCGCCTTAGCCAGAGCCATTGTTATGGACCCTAAGTTGTTGTTTTTTGATGAACCATCAGCCGGCTTAGATCCGGTGGTGGCCTCAGAGATTGATGATTTGATTTTGTCTTTACGCGATAATATGGGCATGAGCATGGTGGTGGTCACCCATGAACTGGAAAGTGCTTTTAAAATTGCCGATCGCATCACCGTATTAGATCAAGGTAAAAACTTACTGACGGCTTCGGTTGAAGAAGTGAAAAAATCGAAAAACAAACGCATCATGGATTTATTACAGCGTCGCTCGCGTCATGATAAACTTGACCCGGAAGAATATTTGCGACGGCTCACACAGGAAAACTACACATTATCATGAAACAAAAAGTCAGTCATTATTTTTGGGTCGGTCTGTTTACCTTAGGTATCGGTATCCTGACTTTGGCATTACTGGTTGTGATGACCAACCAACAAGCCGACAGTGTCGAATACCATAGTTATTATGACAATGTTAACGGCCTCAGCTTTGGTAAACCAGTTTACTTCGAAGGCTACCGTGTCGGTCAGATTGAGACCATTACCCCTGAATTTGATAGTCGGAAAGTGCGTTTTAAGGTCACATATTCTGTTTATAAGGACTGGCGCATACCCAGTAATTCTACGGCACAAATTAATGCCGGTGGTTTAATTGCGGATATGACCATTAATATTAACGGCGGTGATGCAGACACCTACTTTACACCCGGTGATAACATTCCCGGCGAACAACCGGCTGATTTGTTCGCCGAATTGGCCAAAACAACCGATAAAATCAACAACCTGACTGATGAAAAAATCTCCCCAATGTTAGATTTACTGAGTGAACGCTTAGACCGCATCACCGGTGAAATCGATGGTGCTTTACCGGGAATCATAGGCAATATCAATACCGCCAGTGAGGATTTAGCCGAGGTGTTGAAAAACAGTAAAGCCATCGTCAGCGGCGAAAACCAACAAAAAATCACCACCACCTTATCTAATCTGACTGATTTAACTGAACAAATCAAACAATCCGTCAACACCTTGGATAATGGCTTAAATAATATTGACGGATTAGTCACTGATGCCCGTGATTTATTAACCGGTGAAGACTCTGATATGTCACGTATTTTAAAAGCCGGTGCGCATGTTATGCACAGCTTATCCGGTCGTTTTGAAATCATTATGAACGACATGGAATCTGCCGGCCGAAACTTAAACGAAGCCACCAACGAAATCCGTAAAGATCCGTCTAAATTAATTTTCTCAGGCAAATCTGAAATTAAGGATGATGAATTATGAAAGCATTAATCAGTACACTTTTTATTGTTTTAATGGTAGGTGCCTGTAGTAACAAAGCACCCAGTATCAAACAATACTATCGCCTGAGTCCGGATTACGCCATTGCCACCCCCGAAAGCAAACGATCATCGGTGGTGATTCCTCGGCCCAAAACATTGGGTATTTTAGCGGGCCGTCCAATGGTTGCCACTAAACAGGATGGTGCACTGGTACAACTCAACAACCATTATTGGTTAGAATCGCCCACTGTTTTATTACATACCACGTTAAAAGACTGGGCGCAGCAGCATTGGCAACAGATCCAAATATCTGCCGCCTTTGACGAACGTCACGAGCGTCTTGACAGCAAAATCCTCGCCTTTGAAAAAAACGGTAATCAGGCCAATGTTAGCTTACAGTTTATCTTGAGAAATGCCAACGGTGAGCTATTATTTGATAAGACTTTTCAACAAAACCAAACCATTCAAGGGGATGGCTATGCTCATTTTGTGACAGCCATTAATCTGGCCGTCAGTGCCATTCTCAATAAACTAAGCCAAGATCTCGACAATTTGCAATGAAACAATTAGCGGACGAATTAGGTATTTTGCCACTCAGACATAAACACTCGGTTTTAACTCAAAAGCCCAGCACCAAACAGCCAGAAACCGCCACCCAAGCAAAACCCGATAAACCGCATAAAAAAGACGTCTTAAATAAAGAAGAATTACGCTTACTGGTAAAAATACTCAAAGCCATTGGTCATACCTGTGAACACCAAAATATTAAAATTATAGATGGTATCACCCGCTATCAGTTGAATGACATCACCTTGATTTTTGATGACGTTAACACAGCCGATACCAGCACAGAACGCCACCTATCCCCTTTAAGTCATATGCTCAAAGACCCTGAACAAAAACGCCCAACCTGGGAGAAGCTGAAGAATTTAAAAGACTAAAACCACCTGTAACCCAAAAATACCCGACGTCCTCGGACTTGTAAAATCCGCGTGCCCTTATGGGCCCTACTTTTGTTGACCCGTGGCTCCAGTATGCGAAACATACAAAAGCGAAGCTTTTCAAAACTGCGAACTAACCGGAAGCAGATGCCGGATTATAATCAACCTACCCAACCCAACCATGGGTCTCCGGGTCGCGGCTCGAAGACGTCGCAATTTGGTTTGGCGATTGTGATAACATCATCCTTTTCGCATCAATTTGCAAGGATACAAGCAATGCAGAGATTGCCGGATCACCAACAGAAGGGCCCTTAGGGCAACGCCCGGACAGGTTGTACCCTGCGCAGCAACCCACAAGGATTGTTAACATGGATTTCAAACCACAAGCCGGCTGAGTCTGTCGAAGCCTCTGTTCAATATACATGTGTCTTTCCGGTATTTTATTCCACCCACAAAAAAACGCGGACCAGAAAGGCCCGCGTTTTTAAAGCAATCTGCTTTTATTTTACTTAGTTAACAGTCAAGGTTACCGGCACCACCATGTTTGGTTGTGAGGTATCGTTGCTGTTAATACATAAAGCTGCAGAATAATTACCAGCAGCTAAACCGGTGGTATCAACAGTTACTGAAACGGCATCATTACCACCAATTGGGACACCAACACCACTACTTGGCGAGGTTGATAACCAAGAAGCGCCACATGTGTAGTTGCTGGTTACACTAAAGGCAAGACCCGGATCAGTAGTTGGCTGCCAATTAGTCCCTTCGCCAAAGAAATCTGAAGGGTCTATGGAAAGTGAATTATCCACATCACCAGCAGCTGGCGTACCGCTATACCAATACCAAGTATCAAAATCAGCGGCAATAAAGTTGGCAAAACCACTGACCCAATAATTACCAGCAGGAACTGACCAACTGCTACCCAGGGCACCCAATATATCTACTGTGACTTCACCACCGGGTGTTAACACTAAATTAGGATCACCTACAGCTAAGGTTAATGAAAACAAAGCTGATCCAGTTGTTTCAGGATCACCATCAGGTTCACCGCCATTATCTGCATAAATTTCCACTGTAAAGGCATCAATCTGAGTGGTTATATCTGCAGCATTGGTAAAGCCATCAAAGTAAAATGTATCCAACTGGGCAGAGTTATTTAAGATAAAGTTATCTGCACTATAATAACCAAAGTTATTACCTTGATCTAAATAGTCACTCAATACACCATTTCCAGTTCCAGAGTTCAGTTGCTCAAACTGTTTAACAACAGCATTGCCTGCAGATTGAACACTCCAATCTAAAACAGCTGTCGCAGAACTTTCGTTTTCAATATAAACGTCTCTACTGCTAGTGCTGTTAGTCGACATTGTGTAACTCAATGAACCGGGCACAGCATTAACAATCGGAGAAGGCTCAACGGCTACAACAGTAATAGGCAAATAGCTGAGATTTGTTGCTGGTATTGGAGCAGAAACATTGACACCAACACTGTTTAAGATGCCAGGCTCCCAAACGCCCGCAGAACCAACACAGATTTCCCAAGTGCCATTAACATCGGTAGCTACTAAATCAGCAATGCTGTTGGGTGGTGCTGTAATGATCGTATCTGGCGCAGGTGCCAATAAGCAAACACCACTACTACAACCTGTACTATTTTCAGCTGATGTAGAGGCTGTATCATCAAAGCGCACAGTAGAACCAGAAACAAAATCAGCAGAACTGCCATAAGTAGATCCTGGGAAACCTGGACGATCCAACAGACCCAGAACTTCGCCATTTGGGTTTTCAGCAGTCATTACCAAGTCACCAATCCAAGTATAATTCATATCATAATCAATGGTTACTTTAGCACCTGCAGTTAACGGATATGTAACTCCAGATACTTCCACTTGACCACAAGCTTGATCACCTGGATAACCACCATCTGTTATTACTGCATTTGGATTTTGAGTAAATGTATCGGTATTAAACGCATTAACTTTTAATTCCAACTGTCCAAAGCTAAAGACACCGTAAGGTAATGAAGATGCATCTACTTCAACGGTGACTGTTTGGAAACCATTTTTTGGCACTGTGAATGTACTTGGGGTCACTGTTCCAGGTACATCGATTAAAGAGGCTTCGTATGTAATCGCTTCATCTGCCACACTTCGGAAAGTACGGGTAAAGGTACATGTTCCCTGACAATTATAATCAGTCAGGCTGGCCACATTTAGGTTTTTCAAATCACCACCGTTGGCAGGATTAGCAGCCGCAAATTGAGTAGCTGTCTCATCAAGCACTAACGTAGCTGTCGCCGCATTGTCCACTTGGATGCGACCGGCACCCATATCTAATGGGTCAGCTGGTGTTGTACCATCTTCTTTCATAACTCCGGCCGTTACGGCTTTCATCATTAAAGCAGATTTAACTTCAGCCACAGACCAGTCGCGATTGCGTTCTATCAATAGAGCTGCTGCACCGGCATTATGAGGTGCCGCCATAGAGGTTCCGGAAATAACTGCATAATCAGGCTCAGTCCCACCGCTATTGGTATAAGCAGCCAGGATATTTACGCCTGGTGCAGCCACATCGGGTTTATTGTATTCAAAAGGACTCGGACCACGTGAGCTGAAATCAGCCATCATATCGGCTTGACCATCAGTTTTTATTTCAGGTGGATTCATTTCAGAATTCAATGTTCCACCGGCTAAAGCAGTTTTAATGGCTGTACCATCTGACTGTAAGACAGCACCGGCTGGAATATTGGTCGCTTCCAATCCTGCCATGCTTATCCTTCCAGTTGTGTTATTAACAACGATAACAGCTAATGCACCGGCTAATTCAGCATTATTAACTTTAGTAGCGAAAGCACAAGAGCCGCGATCTATAAGGGCGATTTCGCCAGCAAATGGTGTACCTGTGAAAGCTGTACAACCTTCATTATTAGCTGCATCAACATCACCGGCAAATCGCATGTCGGCTGTAATAGTTGTTGACGCTGATGGACCCGTACCTGGCGTGTAATCATAATCATCAGCATCCACGGTGAGTATTGCACTGAAATAACGACCATGTGTAGTCGCACCCACTGAAGCTGTCCAAGGTTCATTATGACCTAAAGTGCCTGGTCCGGGACCTGAGTTACCGGCTGAAGCCGACACAAAGATTCCTGCTTGAGTTGCACTTAAAAATGCCATTGATACCGGATCATTCCAAGGTGATGTGCCACCACCAATTGAGTAGTTAATCACATCAACGATACCATCTTCAATCGCCTGCTCAACAGACGCTAAAGTAGAGACACCGGGACATAATCCGCGGCCGTCAGTTGCCGTATAACAAGAATCATACATAATCACATTGGCTTTAGGTGCAACACCACTAATGGTGATATTACTAACGCCCAAATAGCTTGCAGAGTTTAAGGTATTACCGGCAGCAGTGGCAGCAGTGTGGCTACCATGACCATTTTCATCTTCCGGTCCCGGAACATCTTCACCAGAACCTTGTAAACCATTCACAAAATCGTAACCGCCAATTAACTTATCATTACAAGTAAAGCTGGCAACAAATTGATCGGTGTTACTCGGATCACAAGCACCTAAATAATTACCGGAACCCAAAGGATTATTATGGGTATAACCACTTTCATCGGTTTCGGCAAAAGAAGGATGTGTGGAATTAATTCCACTATCAATAATTCCTACCACGACCCCTGTACCTTGCGGCATCGGACCATCAAAACCATCCATAAAAATAATATCTGGATCAGCAGCACCATGACCGGACCATAATTTATCGGCACCAATTAGAAATGGTCCGGTATCTGTAGTTAATAAGTAATCTTTATCCAAGAGAACTTGCTTTACATTTGGCTGGTTTTCAACCATAGCCACATCGCTGGGTTTAAGATATACAGCTATACCATTGTAAGATTTTTGGTATTGCTGAATAACACCATCAGGACCCAAAACACTTGAAATTGAACTAATTAAAGTATTTTGTTCTGTACCTATTTGGTCTGCATATTGATCAGGTGTTTGCCTGCTTGCAACAGCCCCAGGGTTTAAATGGTAGGGCGGTTTATCCATTTGAATAATATAACGTCTTGTACCATCTTTTCTGGCATCCGGAATAACATAATCCGTACCGCCTTTTTTGGCTGTTTGCTGCAGCGTTGATGTATTGACATCATATACTTCTGCCACTGCATGCGATGTCGTCGGAACACCTGCCATGTAAATGGCAGACATCACCGTTGCGGCAAGCAAGGGCTTAAACTTAATAGGGGACATGTAATTCTCCTCTTGTTTGTTTGTAAAAAAACCTCACCACTGGGTAAAGTGTGATGAAGTTCACATTTCATTGTTGTATTGCGGCTGAATGTGGAGTTTAGCCGAATCGCTGATTTATACTACACCTCTGATAATTTTTTATCAAGCAACAATGTTATCTATTGCATAAATAAAACTTATCCTAAAGTGTTTGCATAAATTTAAACATTTAAACGTTTTTATCCTTATCTTTTCTTGTGCCAATTTTTTGCTGAACTTGAATTTTTACGATGTGTTTTGTTTATAAACTTACTGAGCAAATATATCTTAGTCATTTATGTCTTTTTAAGGGTCATGCTACAATGCCGGCATGATGCGCACCTGTTTATTGTTTAGCTTAATACTTTCTTCAATTTGCTTGGATACACTGTGTGCGCAGACCAAAACCGGTCAAAATGGTTTATTCGATGGCGTTGATTATCGTTGGTACTGGAGCCCCAATGCCGGGGTGGTGATTCCCGATGATGATCTGCGATTAAATGAGGCCAATGTCTTTGATGTTCGTGTCGGTAAACATTTGAATGAACAATGGGGTATGGAGTTGGAATTAATGCGCGATGAATACGACTTTGACATGGATTTCGATCTTAAACATTACAGTGCCACCATGAATCTGATTTATACCAACCACGATCCTTTATGGAAGCCCTATTTTATGGTTGGACTCGGTGGAATTTATGCCGATGCCCGGTTCCCTGACACCCAGCGCACTGATTTTATTGTTAATTTGGCGGTAGGCGGTTCCTGGTATTTTGTTGGCAACGGCGCCCGAATCCGACTCGAAGCCCGTAGCCGTTTAGACACCAATAACTCAAAACTGCCCGGACAAGACGGTTTTGGTGATGCGCAATTCACCATCGGTCTCATCATTCCCATTGGTGATTAATTGCTGCAAATGGCGGGATTAATTATTAATTACATGCCATCTCTTTTATAATAAACCTTTTATAATAACGGAATGACTATGCAGTCAATGACGGCGTTTGCTGCTCAGGCAGTAGAGACAGATTTGGGTCGGCTAACTTGTGAGATAAAATCAGTTAATCAGCGGTTTTTGGATATCACCATTAAATGTCCTGACTTTTTACGGGCTGCCGAACATAATTTACGTAAATCCATCGAAAAAACCTTAGCCCGTGGCAAGGTGCTGGTATTTATTAACTTTTATCCCAGTGACCAGGTGGCTTTAACTGAACTAAAAGTCAATCATGCACTATTGGCACAACTGCAATCCTGTGTAACAGATATTAACCAGACTTTGGGCACCGCTGATTCTTTACAATTACCGCACTTTATGCGCTGGCCCGATGTCATCATTCAAGAACCTGCGGACACCTCGCAATTACAAACAGCCGCAGTATCCTTGATCGAGCAAACCATTGCCGACTTGGTTGATTCCCGTCAACGTGAAGGTGCTGCCATGCAGTCAGTATTGGCAGATAAATTAGCCCAATTGGCTGATATCACACACAACATCAGAAGTTACGTACCTGACATTAATCAACAGTTGGCCGATAAAATGCGAATCCGTCTGGCTGACTTGGACATCGACGCACAGCCGGAACGCTTTGAACAGGAACTGGCCTTGCATTTGCAAAAAATTGACATCACCGAAGAATTAGACCGCCTGGATGCTCATGTGGCTGAGTTTGAGCGGATTCTAACTTTACAGGAACCCACAGGTCGTCGCATGGATTTTCTGATGCAGGAACTTAACCGTGAAGCCAATACCATTGGATCAAAATCAGCCGCCATGACCACCTCTAATGCCAGCGTTGATTTAAAAGTAGTCATCGAACAGATGCGTGAGCAAATTCAAAATATTGAATAAATGGCTAACTCATTCTTATTCGGCATAGGTTTTTGGTGACTTTAAAAGGGTTTCCAGCTCGTGCCGAATTAGACCGCTTATATGACCCATAATCGAATCCGCATCCGTCAACGGTTCATGGCAATAAGCCACATAAGAATGCCAGGTTTCATTTAAACCGTGCTGTAACAAACTTAATTCAGGTGACACTGAAGCACTGACCAATGGCATCGGCACATAACCCCACCCCAAACCATCACACACGGCATCTCGCACCAATTCAAAACTACTTAATGAAATACGCTCGCCCATGACACTATCCAGTCCGTATGAATCATCTTCACCATTACCCAAATAAGCGATTTGTGGTACCGCACTGAGATCATCGTTGCTAACATAAGCCATGCGGCTCAATGGATGGCCGGTCGCGACCATCATTTGCATCGCCAGTTTGCCGATCACCTGGACGTGTAAATTTTGTTCCGTAACGCTTTGTTCGCGCAATAAACAACAGGCCATATCTACTTCGCCCTGTAAAACTTGCTCCCTTAGATAATCAGGACTGGCATAATTCATTTCTAATGCCAATCCAGGAAATTTACGGCGAATACGGCGAATAATGATTCGCCAAAATGATTCCGGCAAGGCATCATCCCGACCTAACCGTAAAGTCAGCATTTCGTCGAGCTGGTCAATGGTGACTTTTCGCTGTATACGCATGGTCAAATTAATGATACGTATGGCATCATCGAGTATTCGCTCACCTGCTGAAGACAGCTGCATACTGTTACCTTTTCTGACAAATAACTTTGCACCCAGATAATCCTCAAAAGAAGAGATCGCCATACTGATGGTGCTGCGATTACGTTCTAACTGCGCAGCTGCCTGTGATATGGAGCCGGTTTGCGCCACGGTGACGAAGTATTGTAAGTATTCAAGTTTCACGATTGGGTTCAGATAAAATTACAGCGTCAATTATTTTGATGCTGACAGGTTTTTTTATGATTAAAGTATACTTTATTATACGGGCATTCATTCATAACTCAGGATATTTATGCATTGGCTTTACTTAAGCTTAGCCGTGATTGGCGAAGTGATTGGCACCTCTTTAATGAAATTATTGGTATCAGGCGGTTTTTTATTATCAGGAATTCTCGTGGCTGTTTCCATGATTGGCATTTCTTATGTATTATTGAGCCAGGCCACCCGCACCATTCCTGTGGCACTGGCCAATGCCTTTTGGGAAGGCTTCGGTATGATTCTAATCGGCATGGTGTCTTTTATGATTTTGGGTGAAAAAATCTCAGCCATTCAAACAGCGGCCTTGCTGATGGCGGTCTTCGGCATTATTGTCATTAACTACGGCCACTATCTGCAAGAACAAAAATCATGAGTATCTATTTAGGCTATATTCTGGGATCAGCGGTGCTTGATATTATTGCTAATGTCATGCTGGAAATGTCAAACGGCTTTAAAAATAAACGCTGGGGCGTTGCTGCTGTGGTCTTTATCATGGCTGCTTTTGCGCTTTTGGCACTGGCCGTGGCGGGCATTAATTTATTTATTGCTTATGCAGTCTGGGGTGCGATTTCTATTATTGGTACGGCCATTGCCACCCGAATTTTATTTAATCATGCATTGAAC
The DNA here is from genome assembly GCF_026410405.1 of Marinicella gelatinilytica. Classification (GTDB taxonomy): domain Bacteria; phylum Pseudomonadota; class Gammaproteobacteria; order Xanthomonadales; family Marinicellaceae; genus Marinicella; species Marinicella gelatinilytica. Next base: position 92,254 of record NZ_JAPMLN010000002.1, read on the forward strand.
TGGGTCAGCTGGCTGGGTTTATTTATCTTAATTGCTGCCATTATCTTGATGCATTCAGCCGGCTCACATTAATCCTAAACAAATCGATTAATACGCAGCAATGTCTGTGCTTATGGCCTTTTTGTTTTATAATAAGCCAAATCTTCGCTTGTTATCACCATGCAGAAAACTGAACTCACCGGAACTTTATACATTGTATCGGCGCCTTCTGGTACCGGTAAAACTTCTTTAGTCAATGCCTTAGTCCGTGACACTAATCACCTTAAACTATCCATATCACATACCACCAGGCCACCACGTTCTAAAGAAATAGATGGTTATAATTACCACTTTATCGACACCGCTAAATTTAAACAAATGCAAATGGCCGGTGTTTTTATGGAATCTGCTGAAGTATTTGGTAATCTCTATGGAACCTCTCAAGAAGCGGTACAAAAAATGCTGGATGAAGGTCACGATGTGGTACTTGAAATTGACTGGCAAGGTGCAGAACAAATCAAAAAACGCTTCCCCGAAGCCATCAGCATTTTTATCCTGCCACCCAGTATCGCCGCTTTAAAAGAACGCCTTAACGGTCGCGCACAAGACTCTGATGATATAATTAATCACCGCATGGATAAAGCCATTAGCGAGCTTAAACACCACCACAAAGCCGATTATCTGGTGGTCAATGATGATTTTGAAGAAGCCCTGAAATCCTTAAAAGCAATTGTCAAAGCCAATCGCATGACCACCGCCAAACAAAAAATTATTAATCAGGTTTTGATTAACAGATTGATTAAATAATCAATTTGCAATTCAACCCTTTACTTAACGTATTAACTCCATATTTGCCTATTGCACTTACAAATGGAATTCAGAAAGGATTAACAAGTCATTCGTTTCAGTTCTATTTAGTCAAACAAAATTGGTAACAATCACCCACTAATTGTTGTGAATCATAATAAAGTGGCTTTTTTTCCAGCAACTGAAAGCCGTAGTCTATTAATGGTGTAAACCAATTCTCGTTACTGACTTTTTCTGATACCTTAAGCATATCTCGACAACGTAAACGGGCAAAATCATGTTGCTCAACAAATGTTTTAATCTGTGTTTTATGTCTGGCTAATTCCGCCGTTGAACTGCTACGCACTTGAGCAATCATCTGAAGCCATTGAGTAAATAATGGCTCACCTCTGAATACCGGGTTGGGACGATGACTTTGTAAAATACTTAATACATTTTTTTTAAATTGCTGGCTGTTTAATTCTTCTTCAGCATACGATTGAAAAACACGCCATAACCCCACTTCTGCCAACCAGTCATATATCGCCTGTTCGTTTTTCATAAAACTAAATACGGCACTTTTCGGGCTGTGAGCTATAAACACCAACTGTCCGTTTGGTTTTAATGCCCGGGCTATGGATGACGCTGATTGATTCAAATCACTGTACTCTAGCCCATATTGACTGACGATTAAATCCTGAGGTTTATCGATATTTATTTCTTCTAGCGGAGTTTGACTGATAAAATCAATCATATCCGTTTGCGCTGGTGGATTATTTTTTAATATATAGCCAGTGTTTATTTCACTGATGTCATTAGCTGTAATGTTCAGCTGTTTACCTTCCCGCAATGCCATTTCTGCTATTAACAATGCAACCGCACCATTACCTGTACATACATCCAGTACGCTATCTCCTGATTTCAACTCAGCGACACGTTGCTGCCAAAAGTCGAAAATCTCACCATCATAATTTCCCGTAAAGTCATGAGGTAATGATGTTTGAGCACCGTTTTCCCAATAATTAGTCCAATGCTTATGATTCACAATATGCTCGTTAGTCGACTGTTATTATGCCTCAGCGGTTTCTTTTTCATACACAAATTCAGAAGAAGATTTGGGTCTTGAAACCGGAGAATGTAGTTCCCAAAAGTATTGGTGTGAATCATATTGTAAATAGTCCATATCAATACTAACCATATTGTTCGGGTCTGACACCTGAAAATTAGCCGCTGGATAAGCTGTTAATGGCGGGCATTTCGTTTCAGAATGTTGTCTTCTGGCACTAAAATAAGCTGTAAAGTCATGAGCCAGTTTAATTGTAACTGGATAATCCAGGGTATCATCCGGCATGCAATATTGTGAAACTGTTAAGACAGTCTTCAGGCCACTATCCAGAACAATATCATAATGTTCGTTAATGTATTGACCGATTTGCTGATAAAAACGATACCAGCCACCGGGCATGCTTTTGTCTGTGATAAAAAAACGAACTGCCCAGGTGATTTGTTGATATTTCGACGGATTATGGTTAACAAATTTAAGTAAATCACCCATAAAATCAACTGCCTGAATATTATGTTCCCATTGCAAATAGCGAATTACATAGCGTAAAAGCCCGTAACCGTCCGCAACTGTATACATATGATACATGGCTTTCATCCATTTAAGATCCTCTTCAGTGTATGAGAAACTGGCAATCAGAAAATCATTTTCATCGGTTTTTATTTGGTATTTCTCCAAGTACTCAGGATCTGCCATCGGGCTGTTGGGCAATAATTGGGTCGGGTAGGCTTTAATGGACACGTCCATGTCGATATATTTCTGTAGATCTTTATTAAACCCTGCGATCGTTATACCCGGTAAACCCATCATTAAATCAGTTGAGAGCGGTAAACGTAAATCATAAAATACTTTGGTCAGTTCATCGTATTTTTCAGTTTTGATGTTTTTTCGATTAATCACCTCAAGTGTTTTTTCATCTGTCGTTTGAATTGAAATAATACCCTGACTGATAATTCCACCTGCATTAAATACTTTAATTATTTCTACCAGTCGCCATGTTGAGTTCTTCGTATAGTTAACAACAACTTCCTCGGGGAAACCGGTTCTCTTTTTCGTTTCAACAATGTATTGCGCCAATTCAATATCGCGGTCATATAAGCCGTAGTTAGCATCCGCTATCCATAAAACACGAATTTGGTTTGATGCTATCCAGTCTATTTCATCTTTAACACGTTGCAAATCAAATTTTCGCACTTTTTGATTTGTGGCTGAGCCCCAATCACAAAAAGTACAACCAAATGGGCAACCGCGATTAGATTCAATAATGGCTGCTTCCACATCAACACCGTAGCCATCAAAACATCCGGTTAAATAAGGTGATGGAACTGAATCTGGTGTCGCTGTTCGACTTCGTTTGGGTGTTCTATGGAGTGTGCTATTGTCATTCTTGTTACGAAATGTGATGCCATGTACCAGTTCTAATCCTGCTTGTATTTGAGGTTGACCATTAGCGTCTGATTTAATATTGCTCAGGATTTCATTAATAGAAATTTCACCTTCACCATGTACAGAAATATCAACGCTGAGATTTTTGCTCATAAAGTCCTGGCTGGCTTGAGGATATTCCGGTGTACTCGGCCCGCCGTGTATGGTTATATTGGATGGATTATGCTTTTTTATAGCATTACAAATAACCATATTAACATCCAGTGACCACATATAATTTGAAAACAACCAGATACCTGTACCAAATTTTTTATAGGGCCCGTTAAATAAATCTTTGGGTTCTAAAAAATTAATTGGTACTAATTGATATTTATTGAGCAATTCACCATCGTTAAAATTCTTAATAGAACTAAACAAAACCCCTAAAGCTAAAGGGTAGTGATTTTTCATATGCGGTACAAAATAAATGGGTAACCGATTGTCATCCGGTTCGATATTTTGCCACCATTTGCTTTGATCGATTTGTTGAAGTTGTTCAGTATCAGTACATGAACAATCTTTCTTTTCCGGTAACCCGGAAACATCTATGAGTACACCGGTTTCAAAGAAACGAGTAAGCGTGTCTGTAATTAATTTTTGATTAAACTTTTCTGAGCATTTTTCTTTCAATCTCTGTATATTTTGGGTCTCAAGAAACTGGCTTAATATGATGAGTTGTTGGTAATTGCATGTAATATATTGGTTGAGCGGTGATGACCAAAAACACCAATCTGATTCATTTCGAAAAAATGACAAATGTTTAGATGTCGTTAGTTTTGCGGGTAAATTAAAAGATGAGATATTAGTTTGATTCAATGCCATTGTGTTATCGACAGAAATAGTACGACACTGATCAATCAGGATATTTCCTGACTTTAACTGCTGTAATCTGGATTGTATTTGCGATTCATTAATGCCTTTTGCCAACCGTTGAACCCATTTGTCATGAGCGATCGATTGAAATCCATTTAAATTGAATGCATTCTCTTTTAGTAATTCAAAAACAATTAGATCCAAGGTATGTAAATACATCGCCGAACCTTGCCCATCTATTTGGCTGGCTATTAATCTATTGTCTCTGAAAATAAGTTGAAAACGGTTATTAAATTGCAATGACAAAACCTGAATATAAAAGAATGATTAGTATTCTAACACAGCAAATTTCAATTTATTAATTACATACAGTCGGTTGAAATACAAACAAAAAAAGGGCGCAACATGTGCGCCCTTTTTAGCATTACACTTAGCTTTCGATTAGAAAGTTTGGGTGTATCTGGCATATGTAACACGACCGTATCCGTTATACAGATTGAAGTCGTAATCACGTGCGTCTTGAAAACCCTGATCGATGGGTGGGAATTTTTCACCGGCGTTACGTACACCAATGGTAAATTTACCGTCCCAAGGCGCAAAGTAGTTCAATTGAACATCATGCGTTACCCAAGTACCCACTGGAGCCCAATCATCATCACCATTTTGGTCTCCAATCATGTTGATATTGTAACCTATACTGAAATCACCATAAGCATACTGGGTCATTAATTGTGCACGCTGCTCAGGTAGACCCGGGGTTTTAACCAAATCATCAGATAAGGTACCGTCAATTAAACTAACTTTCTGATCTAACATGTGACTAACTTGTAGATTATGGGAAATCGAGCCACCCAATAAGTCATAGTTAAATCTGAAATTAAAGTCTAAGCCTGAAACTTGGTAAACACCTTGGTTAGCAAAACCACGAACACATTGAGTGATTAAACCTTGTGAATCACGCTCACAGCCTAAACCGACAGGTGCGCGATCTGGGTAGTTAACTAAATCCTGACTTGAAAAAGATCGAATACGATCCTCAATTTCGATGTCATAGTAATCAACAGACATATTAAACCAATCAACCGGCTCATAAGCTAAACCGACTGCGAATTGATCAGAGGTCTCAGCAGTTAAGTTTTGGTTAGCAACGACCAAGGCATTAATCTGACAAGGTTCATCAGGATCGCCAATTTGAACAGTACAAGTGGCCGCATCACGAACCGAATCAGCTGAGAAAGCTGGTTTAGATGTTAATATATCTAAAGTTGGTGCACGGAAACCCTGACCGTATGAAGCACGCACAGTCAATGTATCCAATGGCTGCCATCTTAGTGAGGCTTTAGGTGAGAACTCTGAACCAAAGTCAGAATAGTCATCGTAACGACCGGCTAAGTTCAATTCTAAGTTATCCAAAACTGGGAACAATACTTCGGCAAACAGTGAAGTCACATCACGGTTACCACCAGCACTGTTACCGGCTGAACCACCAATTAATCCGGCTTCAGATAATGGGTCATATTGATCCAAGTACTTTTCTTCACGATACTCAGCACCAATAACCATTGACGCAGGGCCATTGGCCATATCAAAGATATCAAATGCAACGTTACCGAAGATTTCACTTTGGTCATATTTTGATTCACGGAAAATAGTGATTCTCATCTCATTAAGAGCCGCCTGGCTTTGAGGGCTGAACGGATCCCATAACTGGTACTCACCAGATTCAATCAATCTCAGAGCAGCAGGTTTGTAAAGGTAATTTCTACCGGTATCAGTACGAACGTTGTTGGTATTTCTAATACCAAACTCAACTTCGGCATTACCAATTGTACCCAAAGTGCCAAGAACAACATCAGTTAACGACGTTCCAACTGTACTGTCACGAGGACCTACCGCATCAAAACGATGCCACCAATCCACTGGCTGAGGAGCCAAACCCAAGTCCGGGTTATAAAGTGGGCTGTTAGGGTTGGTAGGATTGTTAGGACTGGTTGGTGTTATTGATTCGAAAATCGGATTTAAAGGGTTGTTTAAATAACGACCTTCAGGAACCGGCGCATAACGTCCAAATGATTCTGTTTTCGCATAAGAAGCATCCGCATACAATTCCCAATCGTCATTGATTTCATAAGACGAACGGGTGAATAAAGATCTGTTGCTAATAGAGGCTTCATCGGCACTGACTGTGGTGAAGTCATAACGACATAAGCCACCACCCGCTGTGAAAAATCCGGTACCTTCAAAATTACAAGCATCTTCATTAACAGGAAGGAAACTAAATGTCAATTCACCGGTATCAGGATCAACGAGTGAAAAGTTATTACCAAATAAAGAAGCACCTGTGCCAGCACTCCAGGGTAAATCACGTGCAAAAATAATTTCACGGTCATTCCAGGACATACCAACTGTGATGTTAGAACGATCACCGGCAGCACCAAACAAAATGGAACCCATTTCACTGTCACCACCGTTTTCAGGAATAGAAACTTCTTCGCCGCCGATCATAATTTCAGCGCCTTCATAGTCGTCTCGTGTGATAATGTTAACAACACCACCAATAGCGTCAGAACCATAAACAGCAGACGCACCGTCTGATAAGACTTCGATACGCTCAACAGCACCCATAGGAATGGTATTCAAGTCCTGAGTCGATCCTGTACCAGGTGCTTTAGCCATTCTACGGCCGTCGATTAAGACCAATGTACGAGAAGCACCGATACCGCGCAAGTTCAAGGAAGCTTCAGCCTGAGCTGAGCTACCAGAGGCAGGTCGCAACGAACCGGCACTGTTAAAGGTCATATTTCTTAAGAAGTCAGCCGCTGTAGATTCGCCGCTTAATTCAATTTGTTCACGCGTGATGACGGTAACCGGCAAAGCGCCTTCTACGTCAGAACGTTTAATACGTGAACCTGTTACAGTAATTTTGCCTTGCTCTTCAACGCCTTGATCTTCGTCATTGTCCTGTGCTAAAGCAACAGTACCTAAAGCGGAAGAAGCGACAAAACCTGTCATTAATGCTTTATACACAGCATTAGTAATAGGATTACGTTTCATTTTCATCTAATTGTTCTCCAAATAGTTATCCATGAGTTAACTCAAAAAAATTGCATCTATATAGATTCCCTACGTTGCACATACTAACACTTTAATTTTGTAAAAAAAAGACACATTTTATCTTTTTTTACAAAATCTTAACAAAAGTATGACGCATAAATAAGGTCCACTATATGGTCATCAGTACCTTTGAGCACTAATTCTTGACTATTTTCGTGTTAACTTTTCATAAAGTCAAAGCATTTATTTCTTATCTCATAAAAATGAATGCTTTAGGTTGGTTTTTTCGTACCCTTTAAGCACATGTACATTTAAATCAATTTACCCGCATTTAAACGTGACCAGTGTCACACTATTAATTATCCTTGCTTCATGCTTGCAGAACTATTATTGATAAAAACAATACCCTTTTATTTTTTTTTCGGACAGGTAACTAATTATGCTTAAATGTCTCGATTAAACCATTTAATTTATTCTCCTTGTAACCTGACATGACTGACCAGCAAAAAGGCTTTGCCGCCGCCATATTTTGTTTTACCTTTTGGGGCTTCGTGCCGATATTTTTTAAATATATTCAACATGTGCCGGCGCTGACCATTATTGCCCATCGGGTGGTCTGGGGCGGTTTGTTTTTATTGTTGTTTCTGGCGATTCGTGAACACCGCTTATGGCAGGTTTTGAAATTGTCGCGCCAACAAATGCTGGGCTTGTTGCTCAGTGGCGCATTGGTGGTTGGCAACTGGTTAATTTTTGTTTGGGCGGTGACCCATGATCAAATTCTGGCCACTTCCTTGGGTTATTTTATTAATCCTCTGGTGAATGTCTTTTTGGGCTTGTTGTTCTTAGGTGAGCGGCTAAACAAATGGCAAACCATGAGTTTAATTTTAGCTTGTGCTTCGACGATATTTTTAGGCATTTATTTAGGCCAGGCACCTTGGATTTCTTTGGCGTTGGCTTTGAGCTTTGGTTTTTATGGCTTGGTCAGAAAACAATTGGATGTGAGGCCGTTAATCGGCCTATTCTGGGAGACCGCGATTTGGGCGTTGCCCTCACTTGTTTATCTACTGGTGGCGCATCAAAATTTGGATCATTCTTTTAGCAACTCGACCTGGCTGTTTTTGGTTTTAGCCGGTTTAGTCACTGTCTTGCCTTTAATTGGCTTTAACTATGCCGCTAAAAAGCTGACCTTGGTGATTATCGGCTTTATGCAATATATTGCACCCAGCATTAGTTTCCTGATTGCCGTACTGTTATATGGTGAGGATTTTACTTTTGGCCACCGCATTGCTTTTACCGGGATTTGGTTGGCTTTAATTCTTATCAGTTGGCGACCCTTGTATCAGTTTATACAACAACGTTCTAGAACACGAGCACTGGCAAAGCGTCACCATATTCAATAGAATAGCCTTTTAGTAAAACGGTCATACTTTAAGGAGTTACCATGTCTGAACAACGTAAAAAAGTCACTTTTCAAGGCAGCCAGGGTGAGCTGGTGGGCTTACTATCAACACCTGAAAACCCCAAAGCCTATGTTTTGTTTGCCCATTGCTTCACCTGTGGCAAAGACGTCAAAGCCGCCTCTTATATTTCTCGCGCTCTGGCAAAATTAGGTTTTGCTGTATTGCGTTTTGATTTCACAGGCTTAGGTGGCTCTGACGGTGATTTTGCCAACACCAATTTCAGCTCCAATGTGGAGGATCTGATTGCGGCCGCTAATTTTTTACGGGATGAATATCAGGCACCACAAGTGGTGATTGGCCATTCTTTTGGCGGCACCGCGGTGTTGAGTGCCGCTGAGCATTTACCGGAAGCCGAAGCGTTGGTCACCATTGCCGCGCCCGCGGAAGCCGATCACATTGCGCATTTAATTGAAAACAAAATCCCCGAGATTGAAGCTCAGGGTTCAGCTCAGGTTAAAATCAGTGGTCGGCCTTTTAATATTAAAAAGCAATTTATCGAAGACTGGCAAAAACATGGTACCGAACATATTGGTCGACTTAAAAAAGCCTTACTGGTGATGCACTCACCCACTGATACGGTGGTATCGATTGATGAAGCGGGTAAAATTTTTACCGCCGCCATGCACCCGAAAAGTTTCTTTAGCTTAGATGGTGCCGATCATTTATTATCGAGACTTGAAGATGCTGAATATGCAGCCGGTATCATCAGTGGTTTTGTGGCTAAATTTATCGGAGAAACAGCCGCTAAACCCAAACCGACCACTGCTGAGCAAGGCAACAGTGACTTATCGTCGGGTCAGGTTGAGGTTCGGGAAGACAATCACAAATTCACCTGCCGGGTGTCCACTGACAGCCACAGTTGGTTGGCGGATGAGCCGAAAAAAGTCGGCGGTGATGACCGCGGCCCGGATCCTTATGCGCATTTATTGGCAGCTTTGGGCGCTTGTACCGTGATGACCATGCGTATGTATGCCAATCGAAAAAAATGGCCGCTTGAAGACAGTATCGTGACCTTACAGCACAGCCGTGAGCATGCCGAAGACTGTAAAGATTGTGATAACAAAACCGCTCAAATCGATGTCATTAAGCGGCAGATTAAAATCATCGGCGATGAATTAGATGACGAGCAACGTGCGCGACTGATGGAAATCGCCGATCGTTGCCCGGTGCACCGGACATTGCATAATAAAATTGATATTCGATCTGAGGCGGTTTAGATAGATAAGTCTTAATTACGAAAAGCTTCGCTTTTATATGCTGCGCATATTAGGTCTCCGGGTCGGTGCCCGAAGACGTCTCGAATTTTTAAATTTAAATCATTTACCGCGACGTATTCGGGCTTGACCCGGATACCCAGTTCACACAGTGAACAAAAGCGAAGCTTTTCTTCAAACCTCAAATAAACTTAACTCAACTCTGCAACCAAAAAGTTACCGGACCGTCATTGACTAAAGACACCTGCATATCAGCGGCAAATTGACCGGTGGCGATGGTGAGTTCGGTTTTTTTGGCTTGTTGACATAAATAATTAAACAATCGCTCACCTTCCGCCGGTGATGCACCGGATGAAAAACTTGGTCTGAGGCCTTTTTGGGTGTTGGCCACCAGGGTAAACTGCGATACCAGCAATAACTCACCCCCGATATCTTGTAAGGATAAATTCATTTTGCCATTAAAATCATTGAAAATCCGATAGCTGATGATTTTTCGCAATAAGGCATCGGCTTGTTGTTTGTTGTCGTCTTTTTCAACGCCAATAAAAGCCAAGATACCCTGACCAATTTGGCCAACCATTTCGCCGTTGACATCGACCCGGGCTTGTTTAACCCGTTGAATTAAAGCAATCATACCAGGTATTCCTCCACCAACGAATCCAGCGTATCGAGATAATCAGGTTCCGTGGGATCTAACCAAACAGCGTTGTCTTCTTTTCGTAACCAGGTGAGCTGTCTTTTCGCCAGTTGGCGGGTGGCAACGATACCTTTATAAACGAACTCTTCATAATCGGTGCCACCGTTGAGATGCTCAATGGCCTGACGGTAACCCACCGAACGCATGGCCGGTAAATCAGTGTGATTACGTTTATCGGCCAGCAAAGCCTTCACCTCATCTAAAAAGCCCACATCCAGCATCTGCTTAAAACGCTGTTCAATGCGCGCATGCAACAAAGCGCGGTCAGCCGGCGAAATAATGATTTTTAACGGTTTTACGGCTAAACCTTGCTCACTGTCTTGCGCATAGAGCGCAGTCATGGTTTGGCCGGTGATTTCATAAACTTCCAGGGCACGGCTTAAGCGCTGGCTGTCATTGGCATGAATACGTTCGGCGCTTTCAGGGTCAATCTGCTGTAATCTCTCATGCAACATCGGCCATCCGTGTTGCGCCGCCTGTTGCGCAAGTTCTGCGCGAATGGTTTCATCGGCAGACGGTAATGACGACAAGCCCTGCTGTAAGGCCTTGTAATACAGCATGGTACCGCCGGCTAATAAGGGTATTCGTTGGTTATCCCAACTCTGCTGCATTAACTGACGTGCATCACGGCGAAAATCAGACGCCGAATAGGGCTGCCAGGGCTCACGAATATCGATCAGTGCATGGGGTGCGCGTTGAAGTGTTTTACTGTCGGGTTTCGCCGTACCAATATCCATGCCGCGATACACCAAGGCCGAATCCACTGAAATAATATCGGCCTGATGTTGCTCATGTAAACGAATGGCCGCGTCGGTTTTGCCGGCAGCGGTGGGGCCCATCAGGAATATGGCCGGTTGTTTGCGGTGGCCGATCATGGTTTTACTGTCCGCGTAAAAATAATTTATCCAATTGTTTCATATCCAATTGCGTCCAGGTTGGCCGGCCGTGATTACATTGGTCTGAACGCAAGGTGTTTTCCATATCACGTAACAAAGCATTCATTTCCATTAAGGTCAGTTGATGATTAGCTCGCACTGAACCATGACACGCCATGGTCGATAAAATCTCGTTGATGGCGGCTTCAATTTTTGTGCTAGAGCCCAGAGCCACCATTTCAGATAACACATCCTTTAATAACTCTTCGACATCGGCCTGCGCTAAAATCGCCGGCACTTTACGTACTGTTAAACTTTCCTCACCGGTAACACTGATCTCAAAACCCAACTGTACAAACCAATCGCCCTGCTCTTCCACCACCGCCACTTCACGGGCGCTGACATTGATTTGAATGGGCACCAGCAGTTTTTGGTTTTTAAGCTGATCATCGGCAAAACGCTGTTTCATGCGCTCATACAAAATACGCTCATGGGCGGCATGCATATCAACAATTATCAGCCCCTGTTTATTTTCCGCCAGAATAAATACGCCGTGAATTTGGGCCTTCGCATAACCCAATGGCGGAATGTCTTCAGCTTGCACTGATGATGACAAGCCTTGGTCACGATAAAAATCACCGGCTTCTGCCATTGCAACATTGCTACCCGCTGAGGCTAATTTCTGTAAATAACTCAGGCTGTTATGTGGGCTGGCTGCTGAATGTCCGCCATAACCCTGGCCATCAGAACCGCTGAAACCAAAAGTCATGCGATTTTGCACAGGGGCTTGTTCTGATTGTCTTGACTCAACCACCTGATTTTGATCATGCATTCGCGCCGGCGCCAAAGATTGATGAATGGCGCCAAAAATAAAATCATGTACCATTTTCGAATCCCGAAACCGCACTTCATGCTTGGTTGGGTGAACATTCACATCCACCAACTCAGGGTTCAGGTCAAAATACAACACAAATGCCGGATGGCGGCCATGAAATAACACATCTTGGTAAGCTTGACGGATGGCATGTGCCACCAATTTATCTTTAATCACCCGTTTATTGATAAAAAAGAATTGTCGATCGGGACGCGCTCGGTTCCAATTGGGCTTAGCCACCCAACCTGAAAGTGTTAAATCACCTCGTTGATGGTTAATCTTTAAGGCATTTTCAATAAAATCCTTGCCACATAATTGGCTGATACGCTGATTGACTAAAGTATCGGCTTCACCGGGCTGCGCATGACGTACAATTTGACCATTATGGGCTAAGCGAAACCCAACATCAAAGCGCGACAAACTCAGCTGTTTAATCAAGTCATCAATGCGCAAAAATTCGGTGCGGTCAGTTTTTAAAAAACGTCGACGCGCCGGGGTATTATAAAACAAGTCAGTCACTTCTACGGTGGTACCGGTTGGGTGTGAAGCCGGTTCGGGACCGCTGATTTGTCCACCATCGCTTTGAATGGCATAAGCCATTTCTGCCTGATGGTGTTTCGAGGTCAGTTTAAAACGACTCACTGAAGCAATGCTGGGCAAGGCTTCACCGCGAAAACCCAAAGAACCCAAATGCTCCAAATCGTACAGGGAATCAATTTTACTGGTGGCATGACGCTCAATCGCCAAAGGCAACTCAGCTGCTGGGATGCCTTGACCATTATCGGTAATTTTAATGTGCTTTTTACCGCCGGTTTGGACATCAATGGTAACTTGAGTGGCACCGGCGTCCAGCGCATTTTCCACCAACTCCTTAACCACCGAGGCCGGTCGCTCAACCACTTCACCGGCGGCAATTTGGTCAATCAATTGATTGGGTAATTTATGTATGTTCATCGGGCTTATTTTAGCGGTTTTATGAATCACTGACCAGCTAACGTCAATATAAAACGTCATCCTCGGACGAATATCCGAGGATCTCATCGAGTTTCGGTAATTTTAAAAAAATAATTGAACTAAAATATGTTTTTAAGTCATCACTACAAATGGCATATCGCCAGAACATTATGAGATTCTCGGATCAAGTCCGAGAATGACAATCTCTTATGGTCTAAGGTTACACTTTGAAACAAATCATGAAATCAACTTTATAGATCATACAATTAAATGGTGACATGCTTATCAATTTGCTAAAATGGTGCGTTTTTCAGCCCACCGGAACCTTGATAATGATTGGCCATATCCAAGAATTGATTGAAAATGCCTTAGAGCATTTAACTCAGCGCGATGAAATCCAAATAGACAGCATCCCTGATATTCAAGTCGAACGTGCCCGTAATCCTGAACATGGTGATTACGCCACTAACATCGCCATGGTATTGCAAAAGCAATTAAAGCAACCGCCTATTGCGATTGCTGAAATGATTGTGAACGCCATGAACCCCTCCAAGCATATTAAAAATGTGGAAGCGGTCAAACCCGGATTCATTAATTTCACCTTAACCGACAATTGTCGGCTGCAAGTGATTCGTAAGATTATTGAGAAAAAACAGGATTTTGGTGGTAACGACATCGGTAAAGACCAGCATGTGACGGTAGAGTTCGTTTCTGCCAATCCAACTGGCCCGTTACACGTGGGTCATGGTCGTGGTGCCGCTTATGGATCCAGTCTGGTTAATGTCTTAAAAAAATCAGGGTTTAAAGTACATGCCGAATATTACGTCAATGATAATGGCCGGCAAATGGACATTCTTGCGGTTTCAGTCTGGCTTCGCTATTTAGAATTATGTGGCGAGAGATTACGCTTTCCTGATAACGGCTACCAAGGCGATTACATTGTCGATATTGCCCGTCAGGTACGCTCTAAATTCGGTGATGATTTGCGGGTTGATGTCAAAAAAATATTTGACCAAGTGGCCAAAGATGAGTCCATGGGCGGAAACAAAGAAGACCATATTGACGACATTATTCAAAACAGCAAAAACCTGTTAGCTGACCGTTATCAACATGTGTTTTCAATGGCTTTGAAGCAAATCTTAGGTGGCATTGAAGACGATTTAGAGGACTTTAATGTTCATTACGATGAGTGGTTTTCTGAAAAGGGCTTACATGAATCGGACTGGATAGACCGCGCCATGCAACGACTTAAAGATGGCGACCATGTCTATAAGAAAGAAGGTGCATGGTGGTTCAATGCCAGTTATTTTGGCGACGATAAAGACCGTGTGGTGATGCGTGAAAATGGTCAAAAAACCTATTTCGCATCGGATGTGGCCTATTTAATGAATAAATTCGAACGCGGTTTTGATCGTGCCATTTATATTTTTGGGGCTGACCATCATGGTTACATCGCGCGTTTAAAAGCGGCTGCCAAGGCTTTGGGTTATGATGCTGATAAAGTGGATATTTTATTGGTGCAATTTGCAAATTTATTTAAAGGCAAAGAAAAATTAAAAATGAGCACCCGCTCGGGAAGCTTTATCACGTTAAAAACTTTGGTGGATGAAGTCGGCGCCGATGCGGCACGTTATTTCTACGTGATGCGTTCACATGATCAGCATCTGGATTTTGATTTGGAATTAGCCAAGAGCCAGACCAAAGACAATCCGGTATTTTATATCCAATATGCCCATGCCCGTATTTGCAGTATTTTCAGGCAATTGAATGCACAAAATATGCCCTATAATGAAGAGATAGGCAATGTTAACCTTAAGCTGTTAGACACGGATTACGAAAAAGCGCTGATTAGGCAATTATCCATGTATGCTGAAACCATAGCCAAAGCGGCTGTTAGTTATCAGGTCAACACCATTGCCAATTACCTCAAAGATCTGGCGCAAAGTTTTCATCAATTTTATGCACATTGCAAAATCCAGGGAAATAACGAAGATTTACGCAATGCTCGGTTAAACTTATGTTTAGCAACCCGTTATGTGTTAGCAGACGGACTGGCACTAATTGGTTCTTCAGCACCTACTGAAATGCATAGTGAGGATTTTGAACAACATGACTAAACGCAAAACCAGTCGCAAAAAAAGCAACCGCACTGCCGGACGCAAACGACCGGTACCTGGCTGGATTATTTTATTCAGCGGGGTCTTGTCGGGTTTACTTATTGCTGTCATTATTTATGCCAATGGCTGGGTACCCGAACCGGTAAAAAATGCTGATAAGCCGTCACCTGATCAAAGTACTGAGCGACCGGTAGAAGATGTCAGCAGCCATGTGGCTAAACGTGCTAATAATTACGATTTTTACACCGTATTGCCTGAAATGGAAGTGGTGATACCGAAAGAAGACATTGCCCAAGAAGCCGCTAAGAAGAATCAGAATTATCAATATATTTTACAAGTGGCTTCTTTTAAAAACAAAGCCGATGCCGAAACTTTAAAGGCTAAAATTGCCTTTAGCGGCCAAATTGCTTATATTCAAACCATCAATGTCAACAACACCCAATGGCATCGAGTTCGGGTTGGCCCATTTACTTCGGGTCGCGAAGCCGACAAACAAAAACGTGCCATAGAGCAAACAGGCGAACGCGTGTTGATGTTAAAAGAAACCATCGAGAATACGGAATAATTATGAAGTTAAAGACATTATTTATTTTCTTACTAATTTTGAGTTTTAAACTCAATGCGACTCAAACCTTTGAACTGCCAGCTATTGACGTACAGCAGCTTAAACAGTCCGAGATTAAAGCCGAAGGTCCCTTAAAATATGCGATCTCCACAGCAATCGAAACTATTTACACAACGAAACAAGGCCAATCCAAGGTGACTTGGCATAAAAACGCCAATGACAGAATGGAATATTCGATGCGCATTACTGCGGATAATGCCACCAGTTTAAACGTTGGTATGACTGACTTTTTCTTACCACCGTCAGCTGAACTATGGATTTCAGATGACAGCAAAACTGTTGTGCGAGGCCCATACACAGACCGCTATAACCCAACAACCGGGCATTTCTGGGTTGGCGATGTACCCGGTGATCATATCAATTTAAAATTCACAGTTAGTAAACAAGAACAAAAATACCTGTCTTTTAATATTAATCAAGTGTCACTCGGCTTTTATGAATACTGGAAAAGCCCGGCTGAAAATGGTTTAAAAAGCGGCAGTTGTAATATCGATGTGGCGTGTCCAGAAGGCGATGATTGGCGCCCAGAAATCAGCAGTGTCGGTCAATACAGTTTTCAGACAACTGAGGGCGGTTATGTTTGTACCGGGCAACTGATTAATAACACCGCTCAAAATGGTCAACCTTATTTTTTAACCGCTTCTCATTGCGGCTACACTAACAGTTCTTCCAGTGAACGTGATAGCGTGGCCGCTTCTATGAATATCATTTGGAACTACGAATCACAAACCTGTCGCACCCCGGGTTCCGGTGCCAGCGCTAGCCCCATAAGCAAAGGCACTTTTAATCAACGTCAAGCCGGAGCCACTTATGTGGCCAGTAATGCCACCAGTGATTTTGCTTTATTGTTACTCAACCAAACACCGCAAGCACAATTTGAGATTCAGTACACCGGCTGGGATCGCAGCGATACCGCTTTTGATGCCGGTATCGGTATTCACCACCCTTCCGGACATGCCAAACGCATTAGTTTTGAAAACGACCCCTTAAAAATTACCGGTTATTTAGAAGCATCCGGTGGTGGAAGTACACATTTACGAGTCGTTGATTGGGATTTAGGCACAACGGAAGGCGGCTCCTCAGGTTCGGGCTTATGGAACAGCGAATACCGACTAGTGGGTCAACTGCATGGTGGCTACGCTTCCTGTGGTAGCGACACTTCTGATTGGTACGGTCGAATTTATTATTCATGGGATAAAGGCAGCTCCCCACAATCCAGACTAAAAGATTGGCTCGATCCCATCGACAGCAAACAATTAACTTTAGATACCACCGGCCGTTGCGAAGCGCCCAATGTACAAATTAATATCCCTTCCTCGCTCGAAGTGGGCAAATCAGTCACTTATTCAGCCACCGTTTCAGGTGGTAGCGGTGGTTATCAATATGCCTGGGATATCAATGGTGACGGCCACATTAATGGCACCGGCAAAACCATGGAAAGCCGTTATCATCAAGGCTATATTGGCAATGTGACTTTAACAGTGACCGATGACAGTGGCTGTCAGGCGGTCGACTCACGGGCTGTTATCGTTAAATCTCCGGATATCCAAATACAAGGTGAGCCGGTATTAACCCAAGTGTGTGGCAATAACGACGGTGTTATTAATCCCGGCGAACGTTGGCGGGCCACTTTACGTCTAAAAAATGTTGGCAATATGACTGCTCAAAAAGCCTACGCCATTTTTGGTAAAAATCGTGGCCAGGGTAGTGACAGCAACCGCGACATTTATGGCAATGAATTCGCTGCTTGTGAAAAACAGTTTATTCACATTAATCAAAATGAAAATAAAGTGCCTTGGGTGAAACAATGGGCTGATTATGACGCCGATGATATGGGCAATGCCAAAGTTCAGTTAAACAAACCCTTTGATCATTATGGCCAGTCATTGTCGAGTTTGGTGGTATCCAGCAATGGTTATATAAGCACCAATCCAAATGCAGAAGGCGTTGATTACAGCAATGATTGCCCAATTCCAGCTGTGGCGGATTACGATTCAGGCGGGCGTATTGCTCCACTACATGATGATTTACAATTTTCGACGTTATACCATAAGTATTTCACGGATTGTCCAAGAGATGCCGAATCTGGTGCCGGTGCTTGTGAGGTTTTCACCTGGAAAGAAGCTGATTTTGTCGACACCTACGCAAAGGAAAAAACGGATATTCAAGCCATTTTATATCCTGAAACGTCGCAATGGGTATTCCAATACCGTGATAATTTCACCCAAACTGCTTATGCCTCCATTGGCCTGCAAAACCATTCCGCCGATGATGCTTTATTGGTGGGATGCAACCAATCAAGCTTGGTACCGGACAACCAAAGTATTTGTATTTACAATAAAAATCATGGCTTAACTTCAGATGATGTTGATGATTTTGAAATTTCATCACCGGCATTAAATCTTAATAACATGGCCATAAATCAAAGCCGTGAAGTACATGTTGATTTTGTTATAGATGATACTGCCGTCTGTGGCAAAAGTTATACCATTGATTATCAAGCAGGTATTTATGACCAAGGCTTCAACCAAGGCCAACAAAATGCGATTGCGTTTGAAATTGGTTCCGGTGGTCAGTGTCAAGCGGTAAGCCAATGCAGTATTGAAGACGATAATACCGTCACCCCTAAAACCGGTTTGTGGTGGAACCCTGAACGCTCAGGGAACGGTTTGGAAATGCACGTCATTGATAACGATCGCTTACTCTATTTAATGTACACCGGGCGACCGGACGGTTCACCGGTCTGGTACACAGCCGACAATGAAGACTCCGCTTTTAACAGCTATTACAACGAAATCTTTACAGTCGAATATCCCGGCGGTTTTGCTGCTGGCGATAAGCAATTTAGCCAGGTGGGTTGGTCTAATACTTACTTATTTGACTCTCAAAGCGCTTTGCAAGTCAGGCAAATCAATGGTCAATTAAGCGCTGAAAAGTTGGTTTATCAACAAATTGATAATCAAGCCACTGCCAAGCAACACACCGGTCACTATTACGCGCCCAGTGATTCAGGCTGGGGACAATCCGTTATTACAGAAGGGCGATTACGGGTAATCGTCAGTTATTTGTATGACAAAGCGGGCAAGCCCTATTGGACCTATGCCGGCGGTCAAAATGATAACTCTGCTTTACCCACAGGTCATTACGATACCTTCTGCCCACATTGCCCTTCGGTACCGGCCAAGATGCAGGAAGTGGGTGAGATAAAAATGCAATTTAATGGCCAAAAAGATGGCTTAATTAATTTCTATGACATTCAGTACACCGGTGATGCCCAACATCCAGATGTTAATTGGCAAGGTACACAACTACCGGTTATCAATCGTAACCCGCAACCCTGATTAAAAAGGGTAAGGTGTTATGCCTTGCCCTTTTATTCTCACAGCTAGCCTCTTTAACCCCCATATTACTTTTTGGTGCGTAGAGTCATAACCTAGCCGCACCCCTTGCGGGTGCCTGATTGGGTGAAATAGATTGCAAACTATGTTCTAACCATTTGGTTTATCGCCTGCATCGAATTCTAATGCGCATGTTATTACTTTGTTTGCAGATAGGGATTTGTGCCGTTTTTTTGAATACTAAAACGTTTGTAAGTCCACTGGTATTGCGCTGGGTTTAAGCTCACCAGTTTGGCGATATCTTGATTTAAAGCCATGACCGATTGCTGCATGTCACCATAAATTCCTTCATCGGCTTTTTTAAAGTGAATAATAAAACCATCTGCTTGCCGTTCAGCCACTGCCAACACCACAGGTGCATCCGTTTTATGCGCTATTTTAGACAACAGGGTCATGGTATAAGCCGATTGACCCATAAAATCCGCATAAACGCCCTGGCCTGATTTAGGTTGTTGATCCGGTAATATCGCCATAATTCCCTTGTGACTCAAATGTTTTAACATGGTTCTGACACCTTTAGCATCTGCGGTAATTTGTTTAGCACCACCCTGCCCTCGATATGTTAATAGTAACTCTTCAATTTTTTTATCACTTGGTGGTTTATACAGAAAAGCAAAATCGTCATATCGTGACAACCACAAATTAAGCACTTCCCAATTACCAAAATGTGGTGCCGCTAATAACACACCACGGCCTTGTGCCAGTGCATCATCCAAAATCTGTTGATCTTTAACCGCTTTAATCAACTCAGGAAATTGATTTGGATAACGCCGCCACACCACCCCCAGTTCACACACCGCTTTTAGGGTCTCGATTAAACTGTCTTTCGCCAGTTGTCGTTGCTCATCTAATGATTTATTCGGGTAACATAAACCAATATTGGTCAGGGTAATATGGCGTTGTTTGGCTGAAAATCGCCAAAAGATGTTAGCCAAAAAATGGGCTAACTTATGACTGCCGGATAAAGATAACAATCCATTAAGTTTGATAATTAAGTGAAATATAAAGGCTCGCATGACCGACATTATAAAAGATATTACCGGACTTCGGTGACCTAAGCGAATATGTAAGTCATAACTGACGTTTATACTTACAACAGCTTAATTTCAGAACAAAAAAAACCGCCGTCACCGAAGTGACAGCGGTCAATGTGCGAAGACCCCAAACACAAGGCCTTCTTCCATTACCCCGAGAGTGGACATCCATTTCCCGATTATGACTCCCTGTTCATAACCGCAGATCCTCCGTGGATCATTCCTAATGCTTCACTGCGCTTAACCGTCCTTTGTTGTTATCCATGGGTGCCATTATGGAGCATGGTTTTATTTAAATCTGTCCATAAATTCTTATTTAGATGTCAATAATTACCTACAAGCATCTTTCGTACCTTTAGGCATAAAAAAACCTGCCAATCAATGACAGGTTTTTTTAAGTGCTGGAGGTGCCTTACTGCGCACCTGAGTATTTGTCGTTATTGAACCTTAAAAACCAACTGTTTATCGACTAAATCCACCAGAACTTTTTGGCCGGGATTAATGCCTCCCGCCAATAGTTTCTGCGCCAGTGGGTTCTCCAATTCGTCTTGAATGGCGCGTTTCAGCGGTCTGGCACCATACACCGGATCGAATCCGACCCGACCTAAGAAATCCAACGCGGCGTCACTGACGTCAAGATGAATGTCTTTCACCAGTAAGCGATTTTTCACACGACCCACCTGAATCGCCGCAATCTGACGAATTTGTTCCTGTTTCAAGGGGTGGAACACCACAATATCATCGACGCGGTTAATAAACTCTGGTCTGAAATGCTGACCAACAATTTCCATCACCGAAGATTTGATGTCCTCATAATCGTCATTAATTTTCTGCTGAATGACATCAGAGCCCAGATTAGAAGTCATGATTATAATGGTGTTTTTAAAGTCCACGGTGCGACCCTGACCGTCGGTTAAGCGACCGTCATCTAAAACCTGCAATAAAATATTAAACACATCCGGATGGGCCTTTTCCACTTCATCTAAAAGAATCAATGAATAGGGCTTACGCCGCACGGCTTCGGTTAAATAACCACCTTGGTCATAACCCACATACCCCGGCGGCGCACCGATTAAACGGGCCACCGAATGTTTTTCCATAAATTCCGACATATCCAGACGAATAATGGCATCTTCGGTATCAAACATAAACTCAGCCAGGGCTTTGGTTAATTCAGTTTTACCGACACCGGTGGGGCCTAAAAACATAAAAGAGCCGGTGGGGCGATTGGGATCTGATAACCCGGCACGAGAACGGCGAATGGCATCAGAAACCGCTGAAACCGCTTCATCCTGACCAATCAGACGTTTATGGATGGCGTCTTCCATGTCCAATAGTTTTTGTTTTTCGCCGGCCATCATTTTGTTCACCGGAATTCCGGTCCACATGGATACGATTTCGGCAATTTCATTTTCCGTGACTTTATTACGCAGTAATTTAAACTGGCTCATATCAACGTCGGTGGCCTGCGCGATTTGCTTTTCTAAATTCGGCATGGTGCCATATTGTAGTTCCGACATTTTCGCCAAATCACCGGCTCGTTTTGCCGCTTCAAATTCTGCTTTAGCCTGCTCTAAAGATTCTTTTAGATGCGTGGTACCTTGCACCGCCGCTTTCTCAGCATTCCAGATCTCTTCTAAATCAGAATATTCACGCTCTAATTCAGCAATGTTTTCATCCAGTTCTTTGAGGTGTTTTTTGGAACCTTTGTCTTTTTCTCGCAGCAGGGTTTCGCGCTCCATTTTCATCTGAATTAGGCGTCGCTCAATACTGTCCAACTTATCCGGTTTGGAGTCGATTTCCATACGAATTCGACTGGCGGCTTCATCCATGAGATCAATGGCTTTATCGGGTAAATTCCGATCAGTGATATAACGGTGCGATAAGGTGGCAGCGGCAATAATCGCAGGATCTGTGATTTCCACCGCATGATGCACTTCATAACGTTCATTCAAGCCACGTAAAATGGCAATGGTGTCTTCCACCGAGGGCTCGTCCACAAATACTTTTTGGAATCGTCGCTCTAAAGCCTTGTCTTTTTCAATGTACTCACGGTACTCGTCAAGTGTGGTGGCACCGATACAATGCAGTTCACCGCGTGCTAATGCCGGTTTTAGCATATTGCCGGCATCCATGGAGCCTTCGGCTTTACCGGCACCCACCATGGTGTGGAGTTCATCGATAAACAAAATCACCTGACCTTCTTGTTTGCTTAAATCATTAAGCAATGCTTTTAAACGCTCTTCAAATTCTCCGCGGTATTTAGCGCCGGCGATCAAAGCCCCTAAATCAAGAGACAACAATCTTTTGCCTTTAACGCCTTCAGGCACTTCGTTATTGACAATACGTTGCGCCAGGCCTTCGACGATGGCGGTTTTACCCACCCCCGGCTCACCGATTATGACCGGGTTATTTTTGGTGCGACGCTGTAAAATCTGAATGGTGCGACGGATTTCAGCGTCTCGACCAATAATAGGATCGATTTTTGCAGCTTCGGCACGGGCGGTTAAGTCAATGGTGTATTTTTCCAAAGCACCTCGATTTTCTTCAGCGCTTTGTTCGTTGACCTTTTCGCCACCGCGAACGGCATCAATGGCACCGGCAATGGCCTCTCGATTGGCACCGGCTTTTTTCAATAATTGTGCGGTGGTATCAGACGAATCCATTAAAGCCAAGGCAAATAACTCACTGGCAATATATTGATCACCGCGTTTTTGTGCCAGCTTATCGCAGATATTTAAAACCCGGTTTAAATTATTGGATAAACCCACATCACCGGGGCCGCTCACCACCGGCATCATATCGATGGTATTATCCAGTTCTTGTTGTAATTGGTTTAAATTCACCCCGGCCTTGGTTAAGACATGTTTCAGGGATGAATTTTGTTGTTGCAACATGGCATGAAGCACATGCGCGGATTCAATCATATTATGATCCTTACCCACAGCCAAAGATTGGGCTTCACTCAACGCCTGTTGAAAATTTGTTGTTAATTTATTCATATTCATGGTGTTGATAATATTTTGTAAACTGATTGATTAATGGGGGTTAATAGATGCTTTTTCAAATGACGTCAAAGTTGATTTGATTTCACACTGACTCACGATGCGGTATAATGAACGAACGTTTAATTAAATACCCATTTTGACTAAATTTGACTATATTATTGTCGGTGCCGGTTCGGCTGGCTGTGTCTTGGCTAACCGCTTAAGTGCCTCAGGACAACATCAGGTTTTACTGCTGGAAGCCGGTAGTCGGGACTGGAATCCAATGATTCATATGCCCGCCGGTTTGTCCAGACTGGCCACCTTAAAAAGCCTCAATTGGGGTTATCACACCCAACCGGAACCTGAGCTCAATAACCGCCGCCTCTATTGGCCGCGCGGGAAAGTCCTCGGCGGCTCCTCCTCCATTAATGCCATGTGCTATTGTCGCGGTCATCGCAAAGACTATGACCATTGGCGCGATTTAGGTAATGATGGCTGGGGTTATGAAGAAGTGTTGCCCTATTTCCTGAAAAGCGAGAACAACCAAAGCCTTGATAATGACTATCACAGCAATGAAGGACCGCTTTCCGTATCTGACCTCAGCTATGTCAATCCATTGAGCAAAGTTTTTATCGATGCCGCTGAACAAGCCGGGTTTGATCGCACTGATGATTTTAACGGTGCGAGGCAACGGGGCTTTGGCTTGTATCAGGTCACGCAAAAAGACAATCGACGCCATTCATCGGCACAAGCGTACCTGACACCGGCATTAAGTCGTGATAACTTAACAGTGATGACCCATGCCCTGGCTGAAAAAATACTGTTTGACGGCAGCCGCGCCACCGGCATTCAGATTCACTATAAAAACAATACCCAATCTTTATATGCCGATAAGGAAGTCATCATCTCCGGTGGCGCCATAAATTCACCGCAATTACTGATGCTCTCAGGTATCGGTGAGGCCGAACACTTGCGACAACACGGTATTGATGTGGTGCATGATTTACCCGGTGTGGGTCAGAATCTACAGGATCATCTGGATATTTGTCTGGTGCAAGGCAGTCGCCAAAGTATCACTTATGACACCATCAGTGAAATCATGACCGGACTCAAGTATTACCTATTAAACAAAGGCCCCGGTACCTCCAATATTGCGGAAGCCGGTGGTTTCTGGCAAAGCCCACTGGCCGAGGATGACCGCCCGGATTTACAATTTCATTTTGTCCCGGCTATTTTGGATGATCATGGCCGTAATCGCATTAAAGGCAGCGGCTACACCCTGCATATGTGTATGTTACGCCCGAATAGTCGCGGTCAAATCACCCTGGCGGACAACAAGCCCGACAGTGCACCTTTGATTCAAGCCAATTACCTCAGTGCTGCCGGGGACTTAGAAACCATGTTGGCCGGTTTTGATATTCAACGGAAAATTTTTGCGCAGCCCGCTTTTGATGCCTATCGAGACAAGGAAATATTCCCGGGGAATGACGTGCAAAGCCAAGCGGAAATTACTGAATTTATCCGTCAAAAAGCGGAAACCATTTACCATCCCATCGGCACCTGCAAAATGGGCAGCGATGATATGGCAGTGGTTGATAATCAGCTTAAAGTCCATGGCATTGAAGGACTTCGGGTGGTGGATGCTTCAGTGATGCCAACGCTTATTTCTGGCAACACCAATGCCCCGACCATGATGATGGCAGAAAAAATCAGCGATTCTATTCTCAATGGAGTGCTGCTGAGCAGCACGACCCGCCGAGCCGGTTGGTGAGCGAAGCGAATCAGAGGCGAAGAGCGCGAAGTTATAAGAAGTGTTCGCCGTGGCCGCTTTCACTTTTGTCGGGAACAAAAGTGAATGAAGTCCCAAGAACACACCTTACCTAAACCATGATTCGATTGCTCTGGCAAAGGCTGCTGTGGGCGATACCGGTTTTGTGGTTGGTGCTGACAATTACCTTTGTGTTATTGCGGGTGGCACCCGGTGGTCCTTTTGATTCTGAGCGCCAGTTAACCGCTGAAGCGGCCGCTCAAATTGCCGCCAAATACCAACTGGATCAACCTGTCATCACCCAGTACGGCCACTACCTGGGCCAAGTTCTGCGAGGTGATTTAGGCCCATCTTTTCAATACCCCGACCAAACCGTGAATGAACTGATTGCCTATGGCTTGCCCATTTCAGCGACATTGGGTATCTGGGCTTTGTTATCGGCACTATTAGTCGGCTTGCCTCTGGGTGCGTTGGCAGCCAAACGAGCGGATAAACCAACAGACTTGCTGATTGGCTTGTCTGCTGTTTTCGGTATCAGTGTGCCTAATTTTGTGATTGGACCTGTGCTGATTTTAGCTTTGGCCGTTTATTGGCCGTTATTACCGGTGGGTGGCTGGAACGGCGGCCAAGCGACCCATTTGGTGCTGCCTGTGATGACCCTGGCCTTGCCGTTTATAGCCTATATCACCCGCTTATTTCGGGGTGCTTTATTGGAAGAACTGCAAAAACCCTATATCACCACCGCCCGTGCCAAAGGCTGCAGTGAATTAAGAATTTTATGGGGTCATGCGTTTAAACCGTCGATGCTGCCGGTGGTCAGTTTCTTAGGACCTGCTTCGGTGGGCTTAATCACCGGCTCGGTGGTGGTGGAACAAATTTTTGGTTTGCCCGGGATGGGCCGTTACTTTGTGCAAGGCGCTTTAAACCGGGATTACACACTGGTTTTGGGTGTGGTGTTGGTGGTGGCCTTATTAATGCTGATTATGAATACGGTGGCTGATCTTTTGTATCGTCTATTAGACCCACGCGCCGGAGATGACAAGCCATGAAAATTAAGATCGCACTGACGTGGCTGATTATCATGGGCATATGGGTCATAATCGGGCCGTGGTTATCCAGCCAACAACCGGAGTTTATTCACTGGGATGCCATGGCCCAGGCACCCAACAGTCAGTTTTGGTTTGGTACCGATGTTATGGGCCGGGATCTTTATGTGCGCACCTTATTGGGAGGCCGATTATCCTTATTGGTGGCTTTGGTGGCCACTTGTATGAGTTTATTGATTGGCGTGAGTTACGGTTTAGTTTCAGGTTATTTGGGTGGTCGAATCGATCGTTTGATGATGCGTTTTTTAGATGTGCTATACGCCTTACCATTTTTGTTTTTGGTGATTTTACTGTTGGTGTTTTTTGGCCAGCACATGATTTTACTGTTTGTCGCCATCGGTGGTTATATCTGGCTTGATACCGCCCGCATTGTCCGCGGTCAAACCCTGGTGTTAAAAAAACAAGCTTATGTGGAAGCCGCGCAAGCCATGGGCCAATCAACCGGTCGTATATTAACCATGCATTTGCTGCCCAATTTACGTGGCGTGGTGATTATTTATGCCACCCTCACCATTCCACAGGTGATTTTGATTGAATCCTTTATTTCATTTCTGGGTTTGGGTGTGCAAGAACCCAACACCTCATGGGGCACACTGGTTAGTGAAGGTGTGGATAATCTACAAACTGCACCCTGGTCATTGTGGATTCCCGGGGCATTTTTATCACTGACCTTAATGGCCTTTAATTTGTTGGGTGATGGTTTACGGGATTACTGGGACCCACACCAATTACGTTCGCGGTGATTCAGAGACGTGCTTAATCTCGCCTTCGGCCGGTAGGGTTTCAGGCTGTTGTTTTGCCGCCGTCGATTGTGCCAACGTCTCCCGCAAAAAACGCACATCAGCACTGCCGGGTGACTGATGAATACGCAAATCAAAGGCATCCATCACCGCATAAATATGATCAAAAATATCACTTTGAATGGCTTCATATTCGGCCCAAACGGTGGTGTTGGTAAAGGCATAAATCTGCAAAGGAATGCCCTGATTTTCTGCAGCTTGTTGACGCACCATCAAAGTCATTTCTTGATGAATCCCCGGGTGGTTTTTGAGCATATTAACCAAATAAGCACGTAGTGTGCCTAAGTTGGTCAAACGCCGACCATTTATTTTAAGCTCCATATTAAAGTCATGTTCGCTGTTATAGGCTTTAATTTCTTGGTTTTTCTCTTCTAAATAGGGCGCCAATAAACTCGCCTGACTCAGGCGTTCCATTAATTCATCATCCATAAACTTAACACTGGTGACATCAATATAAATCGATCGCATAATCCGCCGGCCACCCGATTGGGTCATGCCTTGCCAGTTTTTAAACGAATCTGAAATGAGCGCATAAGTGGGAATGGTGGTGATGGTTTTGTCCCAGTTCTGCACTTTCACTGTGGTCAAACCAATCTCAATAACATCACCATCAGCACCGTAACTGGGCATCTCCAGCCAGTCACCGATGCGCAGCATGTCATTGACTGATAATTGAATACCGGCAACAAAACCCAACAAAGGGTCTTTAAAGACCAACATCAATACCGCCGCCATGGCACCTAAACCACTGATAATCAAGGTTGGTGATTTATTCACCACCACCGCAATCATAAAGATAATGGCCACCACCGTGAACACCAGTTTAATCGCCTGTAAAAATCCTTGAATCGGCAAATCACGGGTGCGTTCATGTTGTCTGGCCATATAGCCTAAGCCATTCACCAAAGAAAACAGCGTCAACAGTAAGAACAAGGTAATCCATAACAGGGTCAGGGTTTGCAACCAGGTAAAAAGTGCACCCTCAGGGTTTAGCCAAAGGTTAATTTGTATGAAAATAATGATACCCTGAACCGTTAAAGCCAGTCGACTAAACAGTTTTTTCTCAAACAAAATGGCTCGCCAGATATGTCTGGATTTACGGGTCATTTTATCCACCACCTTGACCATCACTTTATGAAAAAGCCAATGAATCAGCAGTGAAATAATAACAATCACACCCACCATAACCAATCCCATTTGTAGTTGTGACAATTCAATACCAAATTCGGTAAACCAATGTTTAATAAAGTCTTTCATAACAATTTAGGTGGTGTGTTCAAACAATTATAGATGGGGCTTTATATGGGTTTTTAAAGCCTCCGATTGTTGTCTGTGGTTGCCGGGTTATTGAGCATCGCTTAAAATAACATCATGAACCCAAATAACCTTGTGGATATTCGACATTTAACGGTGTGTTTTGCCGCACAAAAAAAGGCCGTGATAAAAGACATTTCTTTTCATATTAAAGCCGGCGAAACACTGGGTTTAGCCGGTGCCTCCGGCAGCGGAAAATCATTAACCGCGCTGGCAATCATGGGTTTATTACCCGCCGCTTGTCAACAACAGGGTCAAATTCATTTTAAAGGACAGGCATTGACTGAGTTAAAGCCGCAACAGTGGCGCGCGCTTCGCGGTCAGGCCATGGCCATGGTTTTTCAGGAACCCATGACGGCTTTAAATCCGGTGCAAACCATTGGTCGGCAAATCGCAGAAATGCTGCTTTTGCATACTGACTTAAACCGCTCAAAACGTCGCCAAAAAGTACAGCAATTACTTCATGATGTGCAATTGGACAGTGGTTTTAGAAACCGCTATCCCCACCAACTCTCCGGCGGGCAAAAACAACGCGCGGTGATCGCCATGGCAGTGGCGTGTCAGCCCGATTTACTAATCTGCGATGAACCCACCACCGCACTGGATGTCACCACCCAACAACAAATCATTGAGTTACTGAACACATTACAGCAAAAATACGGCATGGCAATGCTTTTTATCAGCCATGATTTAGCGGTGATGGCACAAATCGCAGACCGCATTGCCGTGATGCAACAAGGCGAAATTGTGGAAACTGAAACCACCCAAACATTGCTACAACAACCCAAAACCGATTACAGCCGACGCTTGTTGGCAGCGGCCGGTTTACAACCCTCAGCCGACCGTAAACGCAATAACAATCAGCCCAATTTGATGGATATTAACAACCTGACAATTCGTTTTAAACATACAAAACATCTATTTAAACAACAGTCTTTCACCGCCGTCGATCAAGTTAATCTCGTTATAAAAACCGGCGAGATTGTCGGTTTGGTGGGTGAATCTGGCAGCGGTAAAACCACTTTGGGCCGAAGTTTGGTGGGCTTACAAGCCCCTGCATCAGGTCAGATTTTGTTTCAAGGTCAGGCGCTGTCCACAAGCCGCCGGGCGAAAAAGCGTATTCAGATGATTTTTCAAGACCCTTATTCTTCATTAAATCCGCAATTGACCATCCAACAATCCTTGTCAGAGCCTCTGACCATCCATGGCTTATACCAGGAACCAAAGCAACGCCGGCAACGCCTAATCAACTTGTTAAGCCAGGTGGGTTTAGACAACACCGCCTTACCGCGCTATCCGCATCAGTTTTCCGGTGGCCAGCGTCAGCGCATCGCCATTGCCCGGGCTTTGGCTTGTGAGCCTGATTTATTAATTTGTGACGAGGCCGTGACGGCATTGGATGTTTTGGTACAGCAGCACGTGCTGGCCTTGTTAGAACGGCTGGTGGCAGAAACCGGGCTCAGTTTATTGTTTATCACTCATGATATTGCCCTGGTTAGCGGCTTCGCCCATCGCCTGGCAGTGATGCAACAAGGTCGTTTGATTGAACAAGGCGAAACCCGTGAGATTATTCAGCAACCCCGTCACCACTACACCCAACAGCTCATTAATAGCGTGCCACGACTGGCGACAACGGCTTAAAGTCATCTTGTTAAAAACAATCACCCCATCAACCGTGCCGGCGCAGGCCGGCATCTAGCGTCTTTCGGAATGAGCGTGCCCCGTAGCCGTATCAATCGATGTTGAAGTAACTCAGTAGGTTGGGCTTCGCGGAGCTCAGCTCAACCTACTTGTGACTACGTCTTCGGATATTTTTATTTGCTAACGCTTTGTATAATTTTGTGGCTGCTAAAAGATTGTTCAAAAAATGCATACTTTATTCGTTATTTTGTTATACTTCGCGGCATCCAAGGGGCGGCATAGCCTGAGACAGAAATTTCTGAACCCTTTGTACCTGATCCGGTTCATACCGGCGTAGGAATGGATTAAATTCATCACGCCACAACCGGATCTCCTTTTTATGCCGGTTGTTCATAAAAACTCATTTGAATACCGGCCAGATTTAAGTGAGATCCTATGTTAAAAAATATATCGACGTTAAGCCTTTTGGGCTTATCTTTCATGGCTTTTTCCGCCGACGATCAAACCACAACAGACAGCGAAGAAACCCGGCTCAGTGACATCAAAGTCACCTCCGATTTTCGCGTTGCCACCACAGAAAGCGAAGTGCCTGCTTCGTTAACCGTATTGGATGCCGCAGCCCTTGAGCAAGCCGGCCAACAACATTTTCAGGACGTGTTGAACTTAGTACCCAATATCAATTGGTCCGGTTCCACCTCACGTCCGCGCTATTTCCAAATCCGTGGCATCGGTGAGCGTTCACAGTATGAAGGTGCGCCCAACCCATCGGTGGGCTTTATCATCGATGATATGGATTTTACCGGCATCGGCGGTGCTGCCACCTTGTTCGATATCGAGCATATTGAAGTTTTGCGTGGTCCGCAAGGCACCCGCTATGGTGCCAATGCCCTGGCCGGTCTGATTTATGTGCAATCCAAAGCACCGCAAACCGAGGCTGCATATCACGGGCGACTTTCTGTGGGAGAAAATGGTATTCGCAGTTTGGGCTTTAGCGCCACCGGCGGCCTGGGGAACAGTGAAGACAATGCCTACCGTGTGGCTGTTCATCAGTACCAAAGCGACGGCTTTCGCCACAATGTCTTTTTGAATCGGGATGATACTGACGAGAAAGATGAATTAACGTTGCGCGCCAGGATGCATTTTCAAATCAACGATCACTGGCAAAGTGATATTAGTCTAATCATGATAGACCAGGACAACGGCTTTGATGTCTGGACACCGAGTCATGACTTCACCACCTACAGCAATGATTTGGGCATTGATGCCCAAAAAGCCGCCGGTGGTTCCTGGAAAAACAGCTGGTCATGGGATGCTTTTGATGTGGTCAGTATTACGGCATTCACTGATGCCGATATCACCTACTTTTTTGACGGTGACTGGGGGAATAACGATTATTGGGGTGAATACGCGCCCTATGAATACGCCTT
This sequence comes from Marinicella gelatinilytica, assembly GCF_026410405.1. Taxonomy (GTDB): domain Bacteria; phylum Pseudomonadota; class Gammaproteobacteria; order Xanthomonadales; family Marinicellaceae; genus Marinicella; species Marinicella gelatinilytica. The sequence continues at coordinate 123,665 of NZ_JAPMLN010000002.1, forward strand.
GAACAATGACCGCAAACGGCGGCACACCACCCAGGAATTTAGATTGTTATCCAATCAAGACAGCCAACTTTTTAATGGCCGCAGCGATTGGCTCGTGGGTGTCTATTTATCACGCTTAGACGAAGACAACCATTCCTTAGAAGCTTCCGATGGTGTCGGTTACCGTGATTTTCGCAGCCGCTATCAGGCCGATAACATGGCTTTATTCGGCCAACTCGACACCCGGTTAAGCCCACAAACCACCTTAACCACGGGATTGCGTTTTGAACAGCGTAAAGCCGATTACATTGATGATAATCATCTTGATTTAAGACCTAAAGATGACATGATTGGGGGCCAGATTTCCCTCAAACACCAATTAAATCAACATCACAATCTCTACGCCACTGTCGCGCGGGGCTTCAAAGCCGGCGGTTTTAATCTTAGTACCACCTTGCCCGACAGCCGTCGCAGCTATGCGCCGGAATATTTAATCAATTATGAAATAGGCAGCAAAGCCTTTTTATTTGATTACCGTCTGCAACTGAATACCGCGCTGTTTTATTCCAAACGCAAAGACATGCAAGTCAGCACCTCGTTCCAAAGCGACCCCAATGACCCACTCACCTATGTTTATTACACCGGCAATGCCGCCGAAGGTGAAAATTACGGTCTTGAAATGGATGCGCTGTGGCAGGTCAATCGCAATTTAAGCCTCCATGCCTCTTTGGGGTATTTAAAAGCCAAATACACTGACTACGTTACCATCGACGGTGACTTCACAGGTCGCGAACAGGCCCATGCGCCCAATTACACCACGAATCTGGGATTTACCTACATGGGTGACGGTGGTTTTTTTGCTCGCATGGATTATCAGGCCGTTGATGATTTTTATTTTTCCAATTCTCATGACCAGCGCGCCGATAGTAAACAACTGCTGCATGCTAAAGTGGGTTATCAGGCACCGCAATGGGCACTGTATGCCTGGGGTCGAAATGTGCTGGATGAACGTTATGCGGTACGAGGCTTTTATTTTGGTGTTGAACCACCGAATTTTGAAGACACTTTATACACGCATTTAGGTGATCCACAACATTTTGGTTTAACCTTTGAATTTGATTTTTAGGAGATAAAAATGAACGTATCCGTAGACATTAGCTTATACCCGTTAACCGAAGATTTTTTAACCGTGGTTGATGATTTTATTCAACGCCTACGCCAAGAACCGGATCTAACGATTAAGGTCAATGATTTAAGCACCCAAGTGTTTGGTGATTACGCCACCGTGTTAAACAAGGTCAATGCCGCCATGCAAGCCACCCATAAACAAACCCCTAAAGCGGCGTTTATTATGAAAGTACTTAACGGCCATTTATTGGATGCGCACAGCGACAAGTATGCTTGAGTTTCTTAATCAATGGTGGCAAGGCTTACAAGCCCAATCATGGCTTGAACTGATTGCTGTCATCACTGCGGTGCTGTACCTTTGGCTGGCTATCCGGGAAAATATATGGTGCTGGTTCTATGCGTTCATCAGCACCGCCTTGTCTATTTATATTTTTCACCAGGCCGCCTTATTAAGCGAATCCTTGCTCAATGTGTTCTATCTGGTGATGGCCGTTTATGGCTGGTACCAATGGCGTGGCGGGCAGACTGACAACCACCGCTTAATACAAAAATGGTCGTTAAAAAAACACCTGATATGGATTGTCATAACGGCTTTATGTGTGCCGGTACTGGGTCTTTATACACAACAATACGGCGCTGCTTATCCTTTTCTGGATGCCTTCACTTCATGTTTTGCGGTACTCACCACCATTTTAGTGGCCTATAAAGTGTTTGAAAATTGGTATTACTGGTTGGTGATTGACAGTGTTTCTGTCTGGCTGTTCTGGCAAAAAGAACTGTATTTTTTCACCGGCTTATTCGTCATTTACCTTATTATGGTGATTATCGGCTTGATCCAATGGTCCAAAAGTTATGACCGACAATCAACACAGACTGCAACGCATTGAATTTATTGCCAGGGCCGGGCTGATCGAAGCCCGGCCAATTAAGCACGGTTTAAATAATCACAGCTTTCAGGTCATCACCGAGCAAGGTCATTTCTTTGTGCGCTTGAATGCCGTTATTTCAGGCGTTGATCGGCAACGGGAATCGCAGATACTGGCACTGATTGCACCCTTAAGCATCAGCCCAAAGGTTTTTGTCAACGACCTGAAAAATAATGTTCTTATCACTGAATGGTGTCGCGGTAAACTCTGGCAAGCAAGCGATTTCAAGAATAAAGGCTTGGTTAAAAGCCTGGCTGAACAATTAAAAAAATTCAATCACATTGACCTCTCGCAAGAAACAGTCTTTACAGACAGTCGTCTTGATAAGCGCTTATTAAACTATGCCAAAAACCAAAAAGAACGCATTAAAGACCACATCAACCGCCACATCGATAAACTCACCGAACTGGGCTTTTGGCAGGCCAATCAATACCTCACCCACTTTGATTTAAACCCACGCAATATGATTGGCCGGAAACCGCCAATGCTACTGGATTGGGAGTTTGCCGGTTTAGGCCATCCCTTGATTGACTGGTTGATTATCGAATATGAAAGCGGCCAATCTCTGGAAGATTTCTATCGTCATTATGATGACAACAACTGGCTCCCACCCTTGCGCGCCTTAATTCAAATAATGATGCAAATCTGGTCAAAATAAACGTCCAAAATACTGAAGCGATTTTTCTCTACAACAGAATTTTTGACTTGTTAGAAAATCCCACCTCAAGTAGAATAAGCCATCTCAAAACAGGACGATCGTCCTGCATAAAGAGCCCGGGTGGCGGAATTGGTAGACGCGCCAGCTTCAGGTGCTGGTGGGGGCAACCCCGTGGAGGTTCAAGTCCTCTCCCGGGCACCATTGATATATAAATCCTCAAATAAATATCAAATCCAAATTAAAAAAACTTTAAGCCTACCATATTGATATAATTTTTATTAATCTTTAATAGATGTTAAATATTTCAATGAACATAAGCTTAAAATTAATAAATTCTGAAGAAGAAAAAATTCGAAAACAAAGTTTGGCTGTTGTAGAGCCTAATAATGAGCTATCAATTAAGTTTTCTGCAATTCAATATTCGATGGATATCATTGGTATAATTATTCAAAACTACGAAAACTATACATCTGATGAATTGACTATAATGAGGCTTGGAATTAGAAATTTCAATTCCACAGCTGCATCTATAAAACTTGGCCTTTCAGGTTATTATCATTCTGCAATTTCTCAGATTAGAGAGATTTTTGAAACAGTAATGCTGTTAGATTATTTTCATTCTAACCGAGATAAAATAAATGAATGGCAAGTCGCAAGCAAGAACGAAAGACTTAAAAAATTTAAGCCTGCACTAATTAGACAGGAACTTGATAATCGTGACAATTTTAAGGATAAGAAACGTGCAAAAGCATATTCACTACTGTCAGAAGCCGCATCTCATCCAACATCTTCTGGTTTTAAATTATTTTCACCAGGTGGATTTAGTAAAACAGGACCTTTTTTTAATAAAGATTACCTTAAAGCATGGATTGACGAGTTAGTTAAAGTGTCCCCTCATGGCAGTATAATTTTTACTGGTTTTTTTGACAACATTGATATTCAATTAGTCAATGCTATTGATAGATATTTTAATAGTTTATTGCCATGGCAAAACCAATTTATAAATAATAATTCCTAATATTAGTATTTTTCATATTTAGGAGTTTTCTCCATTCGCTTCGCTCGGTCGAAATGACAATATTTATTTTATTTATTCCAAATTCACCACGGGTAGAACTAATTATTCATTATGCACAACCTGATCTAATTGCCGTTCAATCCAATTATTTAAGCTCATGTTTTCCGTGGCGGCCCGAGCTGAAAGTTGAGCATGGAGTTCGGATGAAATCCTTAAATTAAAGCGTCCTGAAAATGATTTTTTGGGTTCAATACCTTCTTCTTGACACATATCCAAGTACACTTTGAGTGATTTCTCGCCTTCTTTCCTCAAGCCGGCGATATCCTTAGCATAAAAATCTGCACCACCGTTTAATAATACAAACTCACCACGAAACATGTCTATGTCCGGATCATAATTAATGACAGCCAAGTAATCGTCAAATTTCATTGTATTAAGCATTGTCTGATTTTACTCCGTTTTTAGTGCAGTAAATTGAACCTCTGTGCATTATGAGTGAATCATAAAACACTCAGCTACAAGGCTTGTTTTCTTCGTAATAGTTATTCATATTGCAAGGAAACATAACGCCGTAGATGACTGTTTTAGGGTTCACCCTTCGGGAATCAGCCATAAGCCTCATTACGGCGTTATCGTTCTTGTTAAGGACTTTGGCCATTAACTGCAAATGATTCCTGGTTATGAGACTTATGGCCGATTCTCATAACGCATAGAGGTTCAATTTACTGCACAGATAACCATTCTCTTAGAAGCCACCGCACCTTTATCAGTGTTCGGACTTGGGTGTGGACGATGAAAAACACGTATCTCATTAAATAATTTAACACCAATACGTGAACCCTCACGCTCTGATATATCTGCACCCAAAGCCTTGAACAGGGACTCAATTCGGCTCCATTTAATATTGCCACTGACTGGGCGATTAAATATTAAAGCCAATGTCTTCCTGTCTTTTGCTTTCATCAGCTTATAGTACTATTATTCAGTACTATATTCAAATATTTTTTACCACCATTGACATATCAGTCGTTAAGATTAAGATAAGGATTTAACAATAAATAGATTTTATGCAAAAACAATTTATGCGGCGAGCCATTGAGTTGGCGCGTGAGGGAATGGATGCCGGTGCCGGTGGGCCGTTTGGTTCAGTGGTGGTACGCAATGGTGAAATTATTGCCGAAGGTTATAACCGTGTCACCTCAGACAATGACCCAACCGCGCATGCGGAAGTCACGGCGATTCGCGAAGCCTGTCAAAAGTTAGGTACATTTCAGTTAAATGATTGTGAGATTTATACCTCTTGCGAGCCTTGTCCCATGTGTTTAGGTGCGATTTATTGGGCGCGACCGAAAGTGGTTTATTATGCCTGTACCCGTGAAGATGCCGCGGCCATCGATTTTGATGATCAGTTAATATATGATGAGATTGATGCCGGTATCGATAACCGTCAAATTCCCTTTAAACAAATGCAACAATCCGAAGCCTTAAGCGTTTTTAAGGCCTGGCAAGACAAAACCGATAAAATTGAATATTAACCATGTCAAAACGTACACCCAACCCTGAAGTTATTGAGTTCTTACAAAACCGCCGCTCGGTGCTGATTAAACATTTAACAGAACCGGGCCCCAATGACGCCGAATTGAACACCATTTTAACCATCGCCACCCGGGTACCGGATCACCGCAAACTGGAACCCTGGCGGTTACTGGTTATCCGGGGCGAAGGTCGTGACCATTTGGGTCAGAAACTGGCTGATATTCGGGCAAAAAAACATGATCTGATTCCGCAACAGCTTGAGATTGAAGCCAATAACTTTAAGCGGGCACCTTTGGTGATTGCGGTGGTGTCTTCGCCACAAGAAGGCAACACACCGATTGAAGAACAAACCTGTTCCGGTGCAGTGGTGGCGCAACATATTAACTTAGCGGCGGCGGCTTTAGGTTATGCCAGTCAATGGGTCACCGGTTGGTCTTGTCTGGATAAAGACGCCCAAAAAGCCCTGGGACTGGCCGACCATGAATGGATTATCGGTTATGTTTATATCGGTTCAACGGAAGATCTACCTGCTGACCGCGCCCGTCCTGACTTGGCTGATAAAGTCACTTACTTTGTATGAATAAGAGACTGCTATGATTGTCCTCGGCATTGAATCTTCCTGCGACGAAACTGGTATCGCGATTTATAACAGCGTTACCGGAGAATTGCTGGCGGATCAGCTTTACAGCCAAATCGAACTGCATGCCAAATACGGCGGGGTGGTGCCGGAACTGGCATCCCGTGACCATGTCCGTAAAATCGTGCCGCTGATTGAACAGGCCTGTGAAGAAGCGAACATGACTTTGCAAGACATCGATGCAGTGGCGTACACCGCCGGACCCGGTCTTATCGGGGCATTATTAGTGGGCGCTTGTGTCGGGCGCTCAATCGCCTGGGCTTTAGATATTCCCAGTCTCGAAATTCATCACATGGAAGGCCATTTACTGGCGCCATTATTGGCAGAGGATAAACCTGAATTTCCGTTTTTGTGTTTACTGGTGTCCGGTGGTCATACCTTATTGGTGGATGTACAAGGCTTGGGTGATTATAAAATCCTGGGTGATACCCTGGATGACGCCGCCGGTGAAGCCTTTGATAAAACCGCCAAACTACTCGGCCTACCCTATCCCGGCGGCCGATATATAGCGCAATTGGCTGAAAAAGGCGATGTTAAACGCTTTAAGTTTCCACGACCAATGATGAATCGACCGGGACTTGATTTTAGTTTTTCCGGTTTAAAAACCTTTACCCGGGTGACCTGGGAACAACACCAGGATGACGATGACATTGAACAACTACGCGCTGATATTGCCGCCTGTTTCCAGGATGCGGTGGTTGATACCCTGGCCAAAAAATGCCTGCGCGGCATAAAACAAACCGGCCACAAATCACTGGTTATTTCAGGTGGCGTTAGCGCCAACCTTCAACTGCGAGAAACATTGAATGCAATGGGCCAAAAACACCACTTCAAAGCCTTCTTTCCGGAACTTAAATACTGCACCGACAACGGTGCCATGATTGCCATTGCCGGCGCCATGCGTTTAGAAGAGAATATACCCGAAAAAGAAACCGCTATTCAAGCCTATCCCCGCTGGAGCCTGGAGCAGCTGAGCCCGCCGTAAACTGCTAATCCTATCAAGTTAAAACAACTTATACGCCGACTTTAGTTGAACAATAAAAACCCGTCATACTCGGGCAAAGACCCGAGTATCTTATAAATTATGGTTGTAAGCAAACGTTCTGAGATTCTCGGGTCGGTGCCCGAGAATGACGTGATTTTTAAAATGTTACGGTTTACACGCAGTGCAAGCGCTGATACCGAGTCGAATCTAACTCAGCACACCTACTTCCATGTAGGTGAGCGACGCTGGAGCTACTGACGCATGTTTCGCACTGGCGACCGTTTCCGCGTCCTGCTTACACGGCACACCTACGTCCTGTAGGCGAGCGCAGCGAGTCAATCAGCGGAACTCATTGAAGCCTGAGCACGGGTTGCGGTTTGCACGCAGTGCAAGAAACGGCCCCGGAGCCACTTCTTACTGTGCAGTCCATCCACCATCGAGGGCGATTGCTTGGGCGGTGATATTGCGGGCGGCGGGGCTGATGAGGAAGGCCGCGGTGCCGGCGAGTTCTTCGACGCTGACGAATTGCTTTTTTGGCATGTGTTTGAGCATGATTTTCTCCACCACTTCATCTTCACTGATGCCATGGGCTTGGGCTTGTTGGCTGATTTGGTCGCGCACCATGGCGGTATCCACATAGCCCGGGCATAAGGTATTAATGGTGATATCAAACTCGGCCACTTCCAAAGCCAAAGTTTTGGCCAAACCTAAAAGACCGTGTTTTGCGGAGATATAAGCTGATTTATAGGCCGAAGCCACCAGGGAATGGACTGAGCCGATGTTGATAATTCTGCCGAAGTTATGGGCTTTCATACTCGGTAAAACCGCTTGCGTGGTCATGGCCGGACCCATGAGCATAACATTGATAAGTTGTTGCCACTTTTCGCGGGGAAAATCTTCAAGTGGTGAGACATATTGAATGCCGGCGTTGTTGACCAAAACATCGATGCCCTTGTCTTCCGCTTGGGCTTTTAACGCCGCTAAATGGTCTTCATTACAGACATCCAGTTGCATAATGTCCACATCAAGTCCTTGTTGCTTAAGCTGCCGTTGGGTTTGAGTGAGCGAATCTAAGTGATAATCCGATAACGTCACGCGATGGTCTTGAGCCAAATGTTTTCCGATGGCCAAACCAATGCCGCCACTGGCACCGGTAATCAGGACGTGTTTGGTTTGTTTAGTCATGACTTGGGTACTCCAGCGCATCATTGTCGGCTTGAATCGTTTGACTTGGCTGCAGATTAATCGCCGGAATATTATCAGATTCTAAATCTGCCACGCCAGCTTCTGTTGTGGCTCTATTTTTTGTCGCAACATATTGACTGGGTGGCAATGGTTTTTGTTCTTTCAAATGGACCCACATCATATCCAGCGCCTGCTCAATGTAAGGATGCATCGGCACAAACTGCGCATTAAAGCCCGGATAAGCTAAAAAGGCATCAAAATGCTGGACGTTTTCAATCTCATAAAACCGCAAATTTTGATTGGCGTTTTCGCTGCTTTGATTCTTCGTAAAATAAGCCCGCGAGGCGTGGTTAATGGCCACGGTGCCATCGGCGATGCCGTGTAAAATCACGGTTGGGGTTTGACCTAAATCAGCATCCAACTGAATGGCTTTAATAGCCGCTTGTATTTCCTGTGAACGGGCTTTGTTATAGAAACATTGTTGTGCATCAAAGCCGAAATTTGGGTGCATCATCAGGCGTTTATCCGGCTCACCGTTATCACCCAAACCAGCCACTTCTATGCCATTACCCGGGGCAATGCCATTGCCTTTAGCAAACATCGTGCGAGTTTCTGTTTCCGTTAATGCTCGCGCCTGGCCCATTTGACCCATCCCGGAAAACACCACACCACACAATTGATCAGTCGGTTTGGTTTGCAGGTAACTATTGATATAGGTATGACCAATACTGGCCCACATATGACTCAAGGTGTTGATTTGAGCCATCGACAAGGCTTCTTTAGAAATACCTGCCTGTAATAATTTATCCAGAGCGGCTGCCGGTAAATCTGTGGCATCAGTCGCTAATAATCCAGATGTTTGAAGAACCAGACAACGTTGCATTAACCAAGATTGAATCAATGCGGTATTGGCTTTAAATGGCGCTTCATTTAATGACGGGTGTAAGGCCGCGCAAGGCTCATAAACACCCAGCAAAGTGCCCAATTCAATCAGGCTTTGGGTTTTAATCGTCTGATTATCAGGGCCTTTTTTTATTTGATACTGGTAATCCAAATTCAACTGTGGCTCAGCGGCAACCACCGCATCAATTAACTGATCCTTATCCAACTCAGCGGCACGAAGCACCGCACCACCACCATTGGAAATACTGGCGGCAATGACAGACACCTTGTTACTATTAAAGCTGCTGTCAACTTCCTCAGCTAATACGGCTAATCCATAGCGGGTGGCATCCAGCACAAACTCACCCCAATACTGTTCAGGGTGAACAGCGGAGAAGGCTTGCTTCTGAATGACTTGTAAACCATTATTTACCGGTAATCGGGTGGCTTCTGCCAGCGGATTATCGGCATCGACCAAAGTGCCATCAATGGCATATACCTGACCATCACTTTGATTGGCCGATAAACTCATTTGAGTGCCGGTGCCTTTATCGGTATACACCACGGCACAATTGTTCAACAAACCCCAGGTTCCGGTGGTCGCCACTGAACCCAAAACATGGCGCGAGCCACTGGATGGTGCCACCAATAGGCAAGGGTTTGCAACATTAAAAGAATCGGGAATTTGAACCACAATGGTATGGTAGGCATTATCAGCGACGGCACGCTGCTGCCAATATTCGGTTCCGGCAATGGCGTGGATGTTTTCATCAAAACCATAAAGGCGACCAAAACCACCGGCCTCACTGACATCATTCAGGGCTTTAAACTGGTGATAATAGGCAGAACGCCGTAATTCAGTGGCCGTAGGTAAAGCACTTAATTCAGGGCCTTGTGCAGAACGCAATTCGGCTAAGCTTAATCCGGCGGTCAATAAATCATCACTCTGCCCATCGTAATAAACTTTTTTCAAATACAGCGGAGTAGTTGTCTCAAGCGCTTGTTCCGTCGGCATTTCAGGCGTTGACTGGCACGCAGATAAAAATACAATGATAGAAAAAATTAAAACACGGATTTTCATGACCCTTCCCTCATTTATAGTAAAAAAAGCGGACGTCGCTACTATAGTAACGACGTCCAAGAGAGGAAAACAATTAGAAACGATAATTTAGTGCAACATACCAGGTGCGCGGCGCGCCGTAATAGGCTGTTTGGATATTACCGACACTGGCAAATTCCTGGGCATCGACTTTATAAACTTCGTCTGTCAAGTTTTTACCACCGGCACGAATCGACCAAGCTGGATCGGCAAAGTCATAAGCCACATAAGCATTGGTCAACCAATATTGGTCTTGTGACAAGACTTCGCGGTTATCCACTGATAAATACATGTCATCGGTAAAGCTGGCATTGGCACCCATACGTAAGGTGGCACCACCATCTAAATAGACATTGTGGTTAATGCCCAATCTGAAAGTCCATTCCGGAGAAAAAGGCGGTGTGTCTTCAGAACGGTCCTGATCAGGATACCTGAAATCAAAAAATTCTTTGTACTGGGCATCCAGGTAACCGATAGAACTGTAAATACTGGTGCTGGCACTGAGTAACCAAGTCATTTCTAACTCGGCGCCTTTGATGTCCAATTCAGCGGCATTAATCACCGGGAAGCTGGAGATATCTTCAGCGACACGGGCTTGGAAATCTTCGTAATCACTGCTGAAGACTGCCCAGTTGGCACGCATGCGATTATCAAAGAACATCGATTTACCACCAATTTCATAGGTCCATACAGTTTCAGGATCAAATGAACTCACATCCGTAGCGGCATTGGCACGGCCGTTAAAACCACCGGATTTAAAGCCTTTAGAAACACTGGCATAAACCATATGATCTTTACTGATACTATAATCCAATGACACCATTGGCGTAATGTCATCCCAGCTGTCAGAAGCTTGGAAAGCAAAAGTACCATCTAAGAACGGGCCTGCCACAGATGTTGTGGTGGTGGTACGGTCATAAGATTTTTTATCTTTACTGTAACGAAGACCGGCACTTAAGCCCCAACGATCGGTTAAAGTCCAGTTAGCTTGTGTAAACAGCGCATAAGACGTGGTCTCTAAATCATCATCAATGGTACGCAAAAAATCTAAAGGTACACCAGCAAAGCGCAGAAAATCGTCCGCGTAAGCTTCTTGATGCGAGGGTACATCTTCTTTCATGTAATACAAACCCATGACCGCATTAAAACCGGAATTGTTATCATAGAGAAATTGAAATTCCTGACTTGTTTGATTTTGATCCACACCCACAAAAACGTCGCCTAATTGCAGTACGGTTGCATCAATATCAATAAATGAGTCAGACTGCAGATCACGATAAGCAGTGATTGACTTAAACGTCCATGCCTCATTCATCATATAGTCAACCGAAAAACTCACGCCATAATGACGTAATTCTTGGTTTTCGTCATTATTAAATGATGAACGTCCATGAAAGTTATATTCACCCGGATCCGGTAAATAGGTCAAAATCGGATTGGTCGGATCGGCAAAATCAATGGCAATCAAAGGTGCCTCTGCTTTACCCAAGGTCAACGCATTTTCCTGATCGGTGTAATCAAATGACAAGGTCCAATTTAACTGTGAAGTTGGATTAGAATCAATAATCAAACGTGCTGCGGTATTGTCGCGATCGTTATAATGTTGATTCGTCACCGGATCGGTCACATAACCATTGTCCAAACTATGAACCATCGACAAGCTCATGTTGGTATTTTCACTGATGCCGCCGGTTAAATAGGCTTTTCCGGAGGTTTTACTGTAATCTCCGAATAAAAACTCAAACTCTCCGCTAAACTCGTCCGAAGGTTTACGGGTGACCACATTAACCGCACCACCAATGGTGTTTTTACCGTATAAAGTACCCTGCGGTCCACGCAAGACTTCAATACGATCGACGTCATATAAACTCATCAAAGCACCTTGAATACGTGACATGTAAACACCGTCCACGTAAATCCCAACACCCGGGTCAAAGGTTTGCAGCGCATCCGGCTGACCAATACCACGGATATAAATATTGGCACTGGAAGCCGAACCACGGCCTAAAACCAAATTCATATTCGGAACCGCACCGGCCAAACCATCTAAATTCTCAGCTTGCGCATCTTGCAAGTCTTCGCGACTAAAATTAGTGACCGCAACCGGCACATCTTGAGCCGACTCTTCGGTTCTTCGTGCTGTTACTTTGACATCATCTAAGGCCAAAGTATCTGTGTTTTCTTGATCATTTGTTTCGTTTTCAGCCTGGGCCAATGCCACATTGCTGATACCTAAACCCAAAACCGATGCCATTAAAATTTGGCTCACGGCTTTGCTTAATTTTGACTGTTTCATAATGGTGTCCCCATAAAAAAGAATGTCCATTCGCTATGTTACAACAAATATTTAACTTATTTCAACAAGTGTTTAATCATTCAGTCACTAATCAGCGCCTTAGCCGTGCTAAAATGCATTTTCATCCGATTTAAGCCAAAATTTTTTCACTATGGAAAAACCACAATCAACCAAAGAGCGTATTCTTGATGCCGCTGAGAAACTGTTCGCCACCCGCGGATTTTACGGTGTCTCAATCCGCCAAATCACCACTGAAGCCGGCGTTGATCCGGCCTTAGCCAGCTATCATTTTGGCAAGAAAAAAGATATTTTTAACGCTGTGATGCTACGCCGTGCTGAAGTATTAAATCGTGAGCGGATTGCCATGTTGGACGACTGTATCAGACGCGCTAAACCCAACCCGGCACCCTTACATGAAATCATTGATGCCTTTACCCATGCGCTATTGAACCGTGCCACCCAGGGTGGCCAGGGCTGGAAACATTATTTCGCCATCATTGCACAGATTAATAACCACCCGGAATTAGGCGGTATAATCATGACCCAGTATTTCGATCCGTTAGCAAAAAAATTTATTGCCGCCATTCAAGAAACCATGCCGGACAGCAAGCCTGAAGATTTATACTGGTGTTACCATTTTTTATCCGGCGCTCTCACGTTAACTTTTTCCGGCACGGAGCGTATCAATAACTTGTCCGAAGGCTTATGCCCACCGTCTGATTTATATGCCGTGCATGACCGTTTGGTACCTTTTATCACAGCCGGCTTTAAAGTTTTTGCGCAACCCCATAAAATAAACCCATGACGAATAGTAAACAAACAAGAAATCCGGGAACGGCTTTGAATCTTGACTGGGTCAACAACATCCAGGCCAACACCAGTGCCACCGAACGCCGAGCTGCCACCTTAGGCACCCGCCGCTCAGTAAAAAAAGACCACCAAGCCGCCTGGTTAATCAAAGCCATTGGCTTAATCGACTTAACCACTTTGGCCGGTGATGACACTGAACAACGGGTTCGTCGTCTCTGCGCCAAGGCCAAAAACCCGCTGCGCCAGGATTTAAAGGACGCTTTGGGCATCGGTGATATGAAACTGACCACGGCCGCCATTTGCGTTTATCACGATATGTTGGCAACCGCCCATAAAGCCCTCGAAGGTACCGACATTCATTTGGCTGCGGTATCCACAGGTTTTCCCGCCGGTTTGACGCCACATGAATTAAAAGTCGCTGAAATAAAAGCCTCGGTGGCTGCCGGTGCCGATGAAATTGATGTGGTGATTACTCGCAAACATGTGTTTCAACAAAACTGGCAAGCCCTCTATGATGAAATCAAAGAATACCGCGAGGCCTGTGGAGACGCCCATTTAAAAACCATTCTGGCCACCGGTGAATTAGCAACCCTAAGAAATGTCGCCAAAGCTTCGATGGTGTGCATGATGGCCGGTGCCGATTTTATAAAAACGTCCACCGGTAAAGAAAGTGTCAACGCCACCTTGCCGGTGTCACTCACCATGATTCGCCAAATTCGTGACTATCTGGATTTAACCGGCCACAAAGTCGGATACAAACCGGCCGGCGGCATCAGTAAAGCCAAAGACGCCCTGGTCTATTTATCGATGATGAAAGAAGAACTCGGCAATGACTGGCTGGAACCTGAACTGTTCCGTTTCGGTGCCTCCAGTTTATTGGCTGACATTGAGCGCCAGTTAGAACATCACGTCACCGGCCACTATTCAGCCGCCCATCGCCACGCCATGGGATAGGAACTAAAATAATGACTAATATGAACATTCAAGAGATACTAAAAACCATGGATTACGGCACCGCTCCCGAAAGTCAAACCACCGCTCAGGAATGGTTACAACAATCATCCTTTGGTCATTTTATTAACAACAAATGGCTCAAAGGCTCTAATCATTTTGACAGTATCAGCCCGTCAACCGGTGAAAAACTGGCTAAAATCAGCCAGGCCGATGAAACCGTGGTCAATAAAGCCGTGAAGGCCGCCACACAAGCTGCCCCCAAATGGCAAGCCCTCAGCGGTCATGAGCGGGCTAAATACATCTATGCCCTGGCCCGTCTGATTCAGAAAAATGCACGGGTACTGTCGGTTTTGGAATCTTTGGATAATGGTAAGCCAATTCGCGAAAGCCGGGATTTGGATATCCCCTTAGCGGCGCGTCACTTGTACCACCATGCCGGTTGGGCACAATTACTGGACAGCGAATTGCCCGATCATGAACCTTTAGGCGTGGTCGGCCAGGTCATTCCCTGGAACTTCCCGATGCTGATGCTGGCCTGGAAAATTGCCCCGGCGATTGCCACCGGCAACACCGTGGTGCTCAAACCGGCCGAAGAAACCTCATTAACAGCACTGTGTTTTGCCGAACTCTGCCAACAAGCGAATCTACCGGCGGGCGTGGTTAATATCGTTACCGGTGATGGTCGCGTTGGTGAAGCCATTGTTAACCATCCGGATATTCAAAAAATCGCCTTTACCGGTTCCACTGCGGTGGGCCGTAAAATCCGCCATGCCACCGCCGGTAGCGGTAAAAAACTGAGCCTGGAACTGGGTGGTAAATCGGCCTTTATCGTCTGCGAAGATGCCGACCTGGATGCCGCTGTTGAAGGCGTGGTCGATGCCATTTGGTTTAACCAGGGCGAAGTCTGCTGTGCCGGCTCGCGGCTACTGATTCAAGAATCGGTGGCGGCCCGTTTTGAACAAAAATTGCAGCAACGCATGGCAAAACTCCGTATCGGTGATCCACTGGATAAATCCACCGATGTCGGCGCCATCATTAATCAATCCCAACATCAAAAAATCACCGAGATGGTAAACATGGGTGTTGCACAAGGCGCCCGAATTTTACAAGCGCCTTGTGAATTACCCAAAGCCGGCTACTTTTACCCGCCGACTTTATTGGCTGATGTGGCACCCGGCGACTTGGTGGTACAGGAAGAGATATTTGGCCCGGTACTGGTCGGCATGACCTTCCGCACCCCGGACGAAGCGGTGGCTTTAGCCAATAACAGCCGCTATGGCCTGGCCGCCACCATTTGGAGTGAGAACATTAATCTGGCCTTGCATCTGGCACCACAAATGCAAGCCGGTGTGGTCTGGATTAACTGCGCCAATCAATTCGATGCCGCCGCCGGTTTTGGCGGCGTGAAAGAATCCGGCTTTGGCCGTGAAGGTGGTTTTGAAGGTTTATTTGAATACCTCAAGCCCACAGACAATTTCCCCGGCAAAGCATCGGCAAAAAGCACAACCAAAGCCTCCGGCCAAAGCGAAGCCTCCAATGGAATAGACAGAGGTGGCATGGACCGCACCGCGAAAATGTACATCGGCGGTAAACAAGTGCGTCCGGATGGTGGTTATTCCTACCCAGTACTGGATGCCAAAGGCAATGCCATTACCCAAGTCGGTTTAGGCAATCGCAAAGACGTACGTAATGCCGTGGAAGCCGCCGCCAACGCCAAACAATGGCGCACTATGAGCGGTTACCAACGACAACAGGTGATGTACTTTATCGCCGAAAACCTATCGCTGCGTTATGACGAATTTGTGGCACGTTTAAAAGCCACCGGTCTTAGCAGTGTCGCGGCTAAAAAAGAAGTGGATTTAAGTATCGAACGGATTAACTATTACGCCGCCTGGTGCGATAAATTTGATGGCCGGGTGCATAACGTACCGATGCGCGCAGTGGCCATGGCCATGCACGAACCAATTGGCGTTATCGGCATAGTTTGCCCGGCAGAAAACCCGCTGCTCAGTTTTGTGTCATTACTGGCACCGGCCTTAGCCATGGGTAATTGCGTGGTGATGCTGGCCGATGAAAGCCAGCCGCTACCGGCGCTGGATTTATACCAGGTCTTTAACACCTCGGATGTGCCGGCCGGCACCATTAATATTTTAACCGGCCAGTCAGCCGATATGCTGAAACCTTTAGCGGGTCATCTGAATGTCGATGCCCTCTGGTATTTCGGAGACCCAGCAGGCGTTACATTGGTGGAACAGGAATCTTCTTTGAACCTGAAACGCACCTGGACCCATGCAGAGCCCAAAGACTGGACTTCTGATAAAGCCCAAAACAAAACATTTTTACGCCACAGTGTTGAAGTCAAAAATATCTGGACACCTTACGGCGAATAACGGACTCAATCATGACAAAAAAAACAGATCTTTTAACTGAAGAACACCGTGCTGCGGCGCGCATCATTGATGATGCCTGCGGCGACTTACGCCCCAAAGTGGCACTTATCTTAGGCTCCGGCTTAGGCAAAGTCAGCGAAGCAGTTGAAGTCATGGCTCGCTTAGATTATAGCGACTTACCCGGTTTCCCGGAATTGGGTGTTGGCGGTCATAATGGTACATTATCGATTGTCACCCTTGATGGTCACCCGTTGATTGTTCTCAATGGTCGCTGCCATTATTACGAACAAGGTGACGCCGCCGCCATGGCCCCCATTATCGGCGCCTTAAAAGCCGCTGCCGTCGAAACCTTAATCATCACCAATGCCGCCGGTTCCTTATTAAACCAAGTCCCCGGTTCCATCATGCTGATTAAAGATTACCTTAACTTCACCGGACGTTCACCATTATTTGGCAGCCCCAGTGATAAGCGCTTTGTTAATATGGCCAATGCCTACGATGCCCAATTCCGCTATTACTTTAAACAAATCGCCAAACAGCACGACATTCCACTGGCGCAAGGTGTTTACGCCTGGATGGCCGGACCACAATTTGAAACACCGGCTGAAATTAAAGCCATCCGCCAACTCGGTGCCGATGCCGTCGGCATGTCCACCGTCCCGGAAACCATCCTAGCGCGCTATCACGGCATGAAAGTCGCCGGCCTATCCGTCATCACCAACTACGGCGCCGGCATGGACGACGGTGGCATCAGCCACGACCAAACCCTCAGCTACGCCCCCAAAGCCGCCAACCACATGAAACAACTGATCGCCGGCTTTTTGGATCATTACTATACGTAAAGCAATTTTTTAATCGCGACGTCTTCGGGCACCGACCCGGAGACCCATTTTTAATATCTGTAGGTAACTAAATTTTAGTTACCTTCACATAAAGACAAGGCATGCCTTGTCTCTGCAGCAATGTATATTGGCACTACAATTCTGCCAAGGATTTCATCGACACGAACAACCGTTTTGGCTTTTCAGACATCACCTTAAAAAAATCAAATTGCTGATAAAACCTCAAGGCATCGTCATTTAAAACATCCAATACTAAGCCCAGGGAAGGCAACCCCTCTTCGTTTATACGGTAAGCATGCCGCAACGCATAAACCAGTGCTTTAGAACCAATTGATTGGCCCTGAAAAGATTTTGATACCGCCAATCTCGCTAATAAAATAACTGGCATCGAATAATTGGGTAAAGACGTTTCAATCGGCACCTTTTGTTTCTCAACCGCACTATTCGCCAAAGTATAGTAGGCTGCAATTTGGGCTTTACCATTGGTCCCCACATCAGAAGTTAAGACAAAAGTGGCATTCAAGCCTTTTTTTTGATGGTTACCGGCAAATCTTGATAGATATTCGTTCATCGACTGAATGCCACAATCGAACGACTTCAGGTCGTGTTTGCTCTTATCTAAAGGTACAAAATGAGTCTCTAAATCCATTAAAAACCTTCGTTATCCAACGCTTTGGCGACATCGCGCAACTTTTTACCCGGCTTAACCGTTACCCGGGTCATCGCCATAAACCGTTCAAATTCTTTATTCGACAAGCTAATATTGGCATGTTGTTTAATTTTAATGGGTGCATCAGACAAAATAAGCTCAGTCAGATAGTCACTGACCGACTGACCCGAAATGGCCGTCACACGCTCCACCAGCTTTTTTACATCAGGAAGTACCCGGGCTTCTAAACGTTCTGATTTTAAAGACATATTAATAATTGGGTTAAAATTTTTATTATACGTCATTTTGACGTACACATTAAATGACAAATTATTATATTCTTTAAAAAAATACCTGCATTGACTTCAGATTTAACTGCTACATCTTGTGATAACAGCCATCATTGTCATTCCGAGGGAGCACCAGCGAGTCGAGGAATCTCCTAAATTAACCGTGATTTCAAAATCCAGTTTCAATAATCACCAATCTTTTTAGTTAAATAAATATTATTTTGAACACTGGCCTATTGAAAAAGAACCAGATTGAATGAGATCCCTCGGCTACGCTCGCCGCCATGGATGGCGGTGTGTCACGTTAAAATGGATAGATAGTGACCGGGACGACAACGGGTGTCGGCCCCGCTCGCACAATCTCCCCCAATCCGCTAAAATACCTATTTAAACGAAGACCAGAAAACCAGAATGCTACCCCAAGAAATCATCAAGAAGAAACGCGATGGCCATGCGTTAAGTACCGCAGAGCTTAATGAATTTGTCCGTGGCATTACCGATGAATCGGTGACTGAAGCGCAGATTGCGGCTTTTGCCATGGCGGTGTATTTCCAGGACATGACCTTCGATGAGTGTCGGGATTTCACCTTTGCCATGCAGCATTCCGGCGATACCTTGGATTGGTCGGATTGTGATTTACGCGGACCGGTTTTAGATAAACACTCCACCGGCGGTGTCGGCGATAAAGTATCGCTGATGCTGGCACCGATATTAGCCGCTTGTGGCGCCCATGTGCCAATGATTTCCGGCCGTGGTTTAGGCCATACCGGCGGAACCTTAGACAAACTCGAAGCCATCCCCGGCTACAACACCCACATTGATGTGGCCGAATTTAAACGTATTACCCGACAAGTTGGCTGTTCAATTATCGGCCAAACCGCTGAATTGGCGCCGGCGGATAAGCGAATCTACGCTACCCGCGATATCACTGCCACCGTTGATTGCATTCCCTTGATCACCGCGTCTATTCTTTCAAAGAAACTTGCCGCCGGCCTCGACGCCCTGATTATGGATGTGAAATGCGGTAACGGCGCCTTTGCCAATAACCCAGACATGGCCCGCGCCCTGGCAAAAAACATCGTTAACGTCTCACCCATCCCAACCCGCGCCCTGATTACCGATATGAACCAGGTGCTCGGCCACTCAGCCGGAAACGCCGTGGAAATCCGCGAAACCATCGATTACTTAACCGGGGACTACGTTGATGCCCGCTTGCATGAATTGGTGAAACGTCTGGCCGCCGAATTACTCATCATGGGCAACATCGAGACCAAGCTCGACAGCGCCCTCAACAAAGTGCAAAGCGTCCTCGACAACGGTGAAGCTGCCGAAAAATTCAGCTTTATGACTTCAGTCCATGGCGGTCCTGCGGATTTAATCGATAAACCCAACAGCTATTTAAAGCCTGCGAATATCATCGAACCCCTATTCGCACCCAACCCCGGTTATCTCACCGCCAGCAACTGCCGCGACATCGGATTAACCGTCGTCGAACTCGGCGGTGGCCGCCGCCGATCCACCGACCCCATCAACTACAGCGTCGGCCTCACCCAAATCGCCCCCTTGGGCACAAAACTAGACAAGCAAACCCCCTTGTGTTTAATCCACGCTGAAAACAAAGCCGGTTTTGAACAAGCCAAAACACAGTTATTAAAAGCGATTACTGTAAGTGATGAAAATATTGAGATTGGACAATCGATTATTAGTGATGTGGTTTGATTTAAAAAAAGCATTTTAATTTTTACGCATCAATCCAAGAATTCTAAAATATTTTTTAATTTATGTCTATTTCAGATAGATTTCATCCTTCACGTAAGTTGCATTCAACCAAAATGAATATTTAGTATATTCTGTTAACCCAGTTAGTTTATCTGCAACAGGTAGTTTATATGTGTCCGCTGCATTATTTGCATGCGGTCTTACGTGACTTATTCTATTGTCTTTTGAACTAGGAAAAAAAGTTTTACGAATTCCTTTGGGTGTTATTTTCTTTACAATCTCTCCTCGTTCTAGCCTTTTAACCACAGCATCCCATACTTTTTTTGCTTCATGTATATCAGAGTAAGACATATTCCAAAATTTAACTTTATTCAATATCAATTTCTTACCTCTAAATTGATAAAACACAAAGAAAAATTTACTTTCTAATATATTCTTAAATTCAGATTCTTCCCAATCTGATTTTATTAATTCCTCATATTTAAATGCAGGAAATGATATGTTTTGGTCTGGCAAATTATTTTCTTTAAGCCGAATTGTTTTTACTTGGATGTTTGCTTTTTCAAATTCTTCAATCTTTTTACCTAGTTCAATCCCAAGAATTGCATTGGTCAAATTAGCGAAATAATGCTTTGGTTTCTTACTTAAATCTAAACCTAACTCGTTTTCAATTTGCTCAAATGACTTTCCATAAAATCTTTTAAATTTTGAAATGACGACATCTTCTATTGATTCAAAAGTATCTAAAATTTCCGGTTGTTTTATTATTTTCCCATATACTGCTGTCTCTTCTTTGGCTATGTTTGCAATAATATGATTTACATAGCCTTGCTTTAATGAATACGCTCGCTGTTTTGCTTTTATTTTACTGAAAGGCTGTTCTCTTAATGATTTTGCAGCTGTTGCTCCTTTAGTACAAGCGCCTAAATAAAAAGTATCGCCTTCAGAAATCTCATGCGCCTCACCACTTTCAATTTTATACTTAATTTTTTCCCAATCATTTTTAATAATCTTCAGATCATCTGCTGGATATTGCCACTGATCTACTAACTTAATTATGTAATCTAGAAAATCTTGCTCTTTGTTATGTAAATAAAAAACCAGCAACAAATGTGCGTTCTTATTCCAAAAAGAGCTATTGTCGAAATCCTCTTTATGAACTTCTAGATAATTAATGATATTTAAGACTAATCTTTCCTTTGATTTAATTGACCCATTTTTTAAGGTTTTCAAAGGGCTAGTTTTTAATTCAATACCAGCTTCTGGAAAATCTGGTTCTGAATTAGAATTCGGTTCGTACCCGAAATAAAACTTTTCTAAAACCTGCCCATAATTCCCTTTTCCCTTATACCCGTGTTTTTCTATATCTTCATCACAAGCTTGCCTTAGTGTTTGATTTTTTAGATTTTTAGCAAAATTAACTATTGATTCTGCTGAATAGATATCAAATTTTATTCTTTTATTCACTAGGTGTTATATCCTCAAACTCTAACAGGTCAGTATTTTGATTTAATTTGTATTGAATTAATTTCACATCATTCCATTCTTTAGAAATTGAAGGTCTCACGCCTTTTATATATTTTCGCTCAATATTTATTCGGTATGTATCTAAAGCATCTTCTGAATATTTAAATCCCAACATAAATGCCTTAATCATACTATAGTCACCATAAGCATATTCATTTTTAACCCAATCAACATATTTCATTAATTGTATTAAGTCTTGAGAATTTATTAAGTCTTTCTTAATTTCAACTACCAGATAATCAGAAATAGTTGGATTTTGGTTCTGAATATATTTATAACCAAACACATCCATTTTATCCATAAAGTCGATTGGCTTAAAAGGAGATGCTATTACCTGATGGGTCAAATAATCCCAATTACCAAAAATATCTACAGTTTCTCGTAAGTTATTTGACAACTGATAAATTAATGCTGCTTCAATTGCCATTTCATGCTTAATGCTTCCGTCCAAATTATTTATTGTATTTAAAAAGGGCGCGATATTTAGTTCATAATCATTGTTGTTTTTTGTTTTTTTACATATAAATTCATGATTGGCCAAATAATTGCTTTCATAAGTATTATTATTATCAGGGTTGTTTATTGCCTCAATATTTCTTCTTAAAATAATATCCTTGAATGCCTGATTTTCCGTATCAGAAAATTTAATAAAACTTAATTTCCAAAAAGCTCTTAATATTCTAAATTTATCAGGTGCAGAGGATAAAGTTTCATCCATATCAATCCCATCTTTAAAAAAAAATGGTAATGGTTCGAAAGTGCAAATGAATCTATTATTTACACTATTTTCGCCGTTGTCATATAATAAATCACTTTTTATATCTTGATAGTTTTGATTTTCTGGAACGTTTGCTTTGGGATAATTTAAGAACTTACAACTTCCATTTATATTTACCAACTTTCCAATTCCATATATTTTTCTCTTGTAAAAAAAGTAGACATTATCACCATCTTTCATAGAACAAAAATCCGCAAATGTTCCTTCTTGTGAAATTCTCCAAGTATTATTCTTAGGAGTTGAAATTAATGTTGAATATACTCCTAAATTAATGCTCTCAATTAATGACTCAACATTGCTAAGACTAAATAAATATCCTGCCATTATAGATTTACCTTTTTGTATAATTCTTTACCTATATTTTCAATTACACCAACAACAAGAGCATTACCCATAAAAAAAGCTCTCTTCGTATCGCTAATACCATCCAATTTAGTGTGATTTTCTGGAAACATATTAAGTTTTTCAAGTTCGACGGGTGTTAATCTTCTTAAACCGTATTTCGTCTCAATTACGTGTTTAAAGCGTGATGGAGATTTTCCGCCCTCACCTGTAATTATTGTCCTTGAAGGTTTATTTAAGGCGTCAGGAAACACCATCCCTCCTTCAGCATAATGATATTCATGACCTGATTTAGATTTTCTTATTTCTTTTTTAGCACCTTTGAGATAATTCCATTTTTCTTCATCTCCATTATCGATATAAAACTCATCCTCGACTTTCTTGTTCAATACGATATCTCTAAGCACTATTCTTTTACCATCATATTTAGGATATGTTTTCATGGTTTTGACTTCACCACCTATCATAATGCCGGTGTTTTCAAACAAAGATTTTTTTCCACCTTTATTAAATTCATCGGAAATAACAGTGACATCATTGTCTAGTTTGAATTGATTAAATCCAGTATTTAGATTTTCTTGTATTGGAAACGCATTAGCAATTACGCCAGTTTTACTAATCCATTCTTCTTTAGATTGGTTTTTGATTCTTTGATATGCTTTGGTAGATTTATGATATCCCAAAAAGAAAACGCGTCGTCGTCTTTGAGGCATACCATAATCTGCAGCATTAATGACACGCCACTCAACCGCATAGCCTAATTGATTGAGACTTTCTAGCATAAGAGCAAAATCACGGCCTCTTTGCGAAGCTGGAGACTTTAACAAACGGTCAACATTCTCGAAGAATAGGTATTTTGGTTTTCGTTCTTTTTTATTTATTATATTGTAAATTGACCACCACAAGATACCTTTCTTACCAACCACACCTTTTGAGTTCTTTAGTGTCGTTGCGACTGAATAGTCTTGGCAGGGAAAGCCGCCTACCAATAAATCATGATCAGGAATATCTTCAAAGTTTTTTTCGATGACTGTTTCAATATTTTCATTTGAATGGTTTTCCTTTCCAAATCTGGCTTCATAAACCCAACTCGCATGCTGTGCTTTTGTGCTAGGTTCCCATTGGTTGCTCCAGACAACTTCATAATTCCCTGCTTTCTCAAGCCCAAGTCGAAACCCGCCTACACCAGCGAATAATTCCACAACTTTAATTTTATTTTTTTCCATGTTTGTTTGTCTCGATATAGTTAAGTTTTTCTTCAGCAATTTTTAGGATTTCAGAGGGTGATTCGGCATATTTTAAATCATCTGCTATCTTCTCAGAATACCAATCAATGATCAAGTCCTTTTCATCTATATCGTAAAACTTTGCTAAAGATTTAAGTTGCACATGAGTTGGCCGACGTTCATTCTTTTCAAATTTACTAATCAGAGATTGATCAATATCTGTTCCCGCCGAAACCTTCCTCAAAATTAACTTTTTTGATTTTCTAGCTTCTAACAATTTTTCACCTAACGTTCTCATTGGACATTATTTGTTTAGACAATATTTGTCCAATATAGTATAATTACCTATAACTTTACAAGTATTATTTATTAATCTTTTGAAAAGAGGAATGTAAATGTCATACTCTCAATTCCAAAAAGCCTACGGCCATCTGGTCAACTCACCCATTGAGCAAACTGGTGTGATTATGAACGATAAAGATGAAGTTATCGCGACGGTTTTATCTCATTCGATTTGTCGCTTACTGGGTGGTTCTGATTTAGATCGTATTACTCTACTCACAGGCAAATACGGTCGAATTATCCGAGCTTCTTATTCGGATGATTCTGATGAGGATGAAGAGTTTTAAAAAGTTTCATCTTTCAATCTGGATTTCCAACTTTGGGTGATTCCTCCATTCGCTTCGCTCAGTCGGAATGAAAGAGTTACTTTGTTTGTTTTTCTGTTTAATAAAACCTAAAGAGTCCATGCCGGCTTATTTATTAAAAGAATCGGCAAAATTAGCTGTAGGTTGATTTTAACAATCAAATCAAGCAGCCACACTTATCGAAACACTCAGCCCCAATCGGGTGGCAAAATCGACCAGCCTATCTAACCTGAAATTATTAATTTTACCTTTTCTTAAAGCGGAAATTCGCGGTTGGGTTGTGGCTAAAAGTTGAGCCATTTCGGCTTGGGTTTGTGCTTTCTTATCCAGTACCGCATTAATCTCAATCATTAACTGTGAACGTAATTTTAAGTTTTCTTGTTTGACGGGATCATCTTCTAAAGCGTCCCAGACGTTATCAAATGGTTTGGTCATTTTCTAATCTCCTGATCAACTATTTTTAATCTTTCTTTAATAATGGTCATATCTCTTTTCGCTATCTTTTGGGTTTTCTTTTTAAATGCATGCAATACAAATAACGTGTCTAAATACTTGGCAACGTAGATGACGCGATAGATACCTGTTGCATCTTTAATTCGAATCTCTTTTACACCTGCACCCATGCTAACCATGCTTTTCCAGTCGTTTGGATTTAAGCCTCGGAGTGCTGCTGAGCAGCACGACCCGCCGAGCCGGTTGGTGAGCGAAGCGAATCAGAGGCGAAGAGCGCGAAGTTATATGAAGTGTTCGCCGCGGCCGCTTTCACTTTTGTCGGGAACAAAAGTGAATGAAGTCCCAAGAACACACCTTTTTGTACCATATCCAACTGATACCCTGCCTCGCGTTTGGCGTTTTCGGGGAATTGCTTTATATCGTTCAAAGATTGACCGACAAAAGAAATACGTCTCATTAAATAGAAAACTTTTTAAACAACCCATTATACATGTAGAGATATATTCCATCAACTAAAAATGCTTATTAACGGTCTATAAATCAAACATTATCCGCCCCAAACCGCTCGGCCATTTCTTTTCTTTTATCTGCCAGGTATTGAATGTTGTCATATGCGTTGAGGCGGTCTGTGAATTCTTTGAAATCGAATCCGATGTCGATGAGTTCTTTTAACTGGTCTTTCAGGGCCTGATCCTTGGCCGTTAGTAAGCGCCGGACGGTTTTGTTTGTGTAGCGGACGCTGTCGTCGCTGTTAATCATGCCGTTTTCACTTAATGGCTTGAGGCCTAATTGTTGACGGCGTTGGTTGACTTTAGTTTGGTAACTTTCAGACATCGGGTTATCACCGCGGTAACGGGCTTTGGCGTCTACCGAATCATCGTACATAAAATCGTATTCTTCGGGGAATAAGGTGACGTGGAACTTGGACTCGAAGCGATTAAGCGTGTCTCGGAGTTCTTCGACGGCTTCGAAGAATTCAATTTGTTCGCTGTTGAGGCCGGCTAACAGCTCGGCGCGTTTTTTTCTTATTTCTTTTTCTAGTCGTTGCATGGTTTTTCTCCTGTTGATGTGAGGTGGTTACAAAACTGAAATATGAGTTCTGCTTTTTTTCATGGGTCTCCGGATCAAGTCCGAAGACGAGGCGGATAAATATAATCTACGTACTGCACAAAAAAATTCCGTCATTTTCGCACTGCCCTCATGGGCCCTACTTTTGGTGATACGAGAATCTCGGCACGTTGAGGAAAGACCTAAGAAGTAATGAGATACTCGGGTCGGAGCCCGAGTATGACAGCCAGTGGGTTTAGCTTTAATCACACCCGCCAGTCATAAATAACCAACCCAATCTTTTGGGCGTGTTTAAACATATTCTCGGTGCCTTTGCCGCCGGGGAATAGGGCGACGGCGTCGGCGTAGTCGGCCATGGCCTGGTTGCGGCGGGGGCCGGCACCGCGGCCGTATTGTTTCCAGTCGGCTTTAAAGACTTTAATGGGGATGCCTTGTTCGGCGGCCCATTGTTCGCCTTCGGCGTCGGCGCCTTTGGCACCACCGGAAACGACTTCTGTGATGTTTTCAAGGTTATTTAAGCGTTCGATGTCCTTCAGGGTAAAGCGGTAATCACGACCGCCGGCGATGATTAGTTTCATTTAATTATAGGGTTTTAAAAGGGTATGAAATTGAGAACGTTGATGTTTTTCTCACGTTTTTATTGTATTGAATGGAGATTGCTTTGAACAGCATAAATTGGCTGAGAGGAAACTCATTGCGACTTAATTTGTCGCTAAAGCATTAATAATAGTATTTGCATTGTGCGATGATGATTTGATTTTCTTTAACCCGATAAACCAATCGGTTTTTTATGTCTATTCGTCTTGACCAGTATGATTTATTACTGTTTGGCCAATCATACTTAAGCGGTTCGGGATCACCAAGACCTTCATGGGGCGTTCGGCTGATGTTTTTAAAGAGGGTATTTATTCTTTTGAATTTTTTCTTATCCTGCCGTTGCCACTCTAAATAATCTTCCCATGCCTTTTGGGAAAAGGTCATTTTCATGAATCCAGATTATTTAAATCAACATCAACAACCTTGCCAGATTCAATTTCCGCAATCGACTCATTCAAGTTTTGGGCATTTTTAGGACTGGCCATAAGATAAATTGTTTCTTGCATGGCATGAAAATCATCCAAACCAATCAAAACCGCAGAAGCACCTTTTTGACGGGTAATCAAAACAGGCGAGCAGTCCTCGTTAACACGATCCAAATATTCTGCCATCGATTTTCGAAAGGATGAGTAATTAATAGAGTCCATACTGGGTTCCACAAATAAATATCATTGTACTTACTTCTGTACTCTTGTCAAGTTCGCTTTATTTAAGCAAGTTTGAGATTTGTTTAAATTTTGGGTGTTCGGCGGTTTGCATCAGCTCGAATAAAATCATTTCGGTGGAGGTTTTGATGGCACCGGCGTCTTTCATGCGTTCTAAGCCCAGTTGCTTATTGGTTGGTGTACGTGAGGATATCGCATCCTGATTAATGGCCACTTGATAGCCTTCGCTTATCATGCCCAAAACGGTTTGGTACACACAAACATGGGACTCGATACCGGTGACAATGACCTGGTTACGGTCGCTGTCTTTCAGTGCCTTCAACACGTCATCATTCCCACAACCACTGAAAGTGATTTTCTCGATGGCCTGATGGCCGGTCAGGTTATCTTTAATGGCAGCCACGGTGGTGCCTAAGCCTTTCGGGTATTGTTCCATCCAGATAATCGGCATGTCCAAAATTTCAGCCGCTTTTATCATGATGTTAATCTCCTTAATTAAATCATCGGCACCATGAATTAAACTGGCTAAGCGGCCCTGGACATCGATAATCATCAGTGCGCTGTTTTCAGGTTTAAACATTTTATTCTCCTGCTAAGGATGACAAGGGTCGTAACCAGGCATCGCTCGCTAAGTTTTCGGGTAAATTATTTCGGGCTCTGTCAGCATCATCACGACTGGGGTAATGACCATAAATCACCACCCACCAAGGTGCGCCGTTAACCCGAGTTTCGATAATTCGGTAATCCCGATCGTTTAATTTTTGTTGCTGAACAAAAGCATCCAGGTTTTGTTGATTGGCGACGCCGACAATTTGGATGGTCCAATGGTTCGGATAGCGTTGAAACCAGTTATCACCGGCATAATCCGGCTTTGCTTGCTGTTCTTCAGTCTGTTGTGTTTTTGTTACCGTCTGTTGCGGTTCAGGTGTATTGGTGGCTTGTGGCGATTGTTCGGTGATAACATCGTCCGGTGTTTCAGTCATCAGGTTAACGACGGGTTGTTCCGGCGCAGTGTCGGTGATTGATTCAACGCCTGGCGGCGGATCAAGTGGATTTAGAGGACTGTCTTCGGTAAGCGATTCGGCTTCATCGCCATCTGATTCGGCTTTTATTTGTTCAATGGTCGCGGTTGGTTTTTCGCTGCCCTTTGGCGTACAAACCCAACGGTCTTGTGCGGCATAGCAGACCACTTCGGTGCGTTCACTGTCAGACACGTCACTGTCCGGAACTGGTAAATTCTGCGCCATGACATCGGTTGTTATCAACAAAGCGATGACCGTCAATGCGTATCTTTTAAGAATCATGGCTATCTCCTTCACTGCATGCACGGATGGTTTCAATGATAACTTTTTCTGCAATATCATTGGCCACAAAAGCACGGCCCATGCCACGCATCAGAATTAAGCGGTGTTGTCCTGATTGTACTTTTTTATCTAATCGCATGGCATTCAGTAACTGTTCCGGTGAATAATTGTTAGGCAGTAAATGAGGTAAATCAAAGGCTTCAATTAATTCAACAAATTGCGCTTTTAATTCGGGTTCAGCATGGCCTAAACGCACCGATAAATCGGCGGCCATCACCAGTCCTAAAGCCACGGCCTCTCCATGTAAATAGCGGTAATCACTGACATTTTCAATGGCATGGCCAAAAGTGTGGCCCAAATTCAGTAAAGCGCGCACGCCCTGCTCTTTTTCATCATCGCGAACAATCTCGGCTTTAAAACGGCAACAGGCACTGATTAAATGCTGTAAGGCGTCTTTATTCTGTTGTTTAATTGCCATGCGATTATCGTGTAGCCAGGTAAAAAATTCAGGCTGATTGATGCCGGCGTATTTAATGGCTTCGCCAATGCCGGCATTGAATTCTCGCGCCGGTAAGGTTTGAAGGGTGGCGATATTAATCAGTACCGCCCGGGGTTGATGAAACGCGCCGATGAGGTTTTTACCGGCGGCATGGTTAACGCCGGTTTTCCCACCTACGGAGGCATCAATTTGTGCCAGTAAGCTGGTGGGTACTTGCACAAAATCCACGCCACGCATCCAGCTGGCAGCGGCAAAACCGGTGATGTCACAGACAATGCCACCACCGACAGCGACCAATACATCGCTGCGATTAAAGCCATGCGCCGCCAATGCGTTCAGTATTTTTTGCCAGCTGTGGGTGTTTTTGTGATTTTCACCGGCTGCAATGACACACTCATGGACTTCAAAACCATCTAATTCAGTGCGTAAGGGTTCAAGGTATAAGGGTGCCACATGTTCATCGCTGACCAACATCACTTTTTGAGCGGTGAGTCGTGATCGAATTTCCGCCAGATTAAAGGCTTCTTGATCGATGATAATCGGGTATTGTTTTCCGGGAATATCCAGACTGAGTTTTTGCATGACGTTATTGTTCTTTGGTGAGGTAGTCGGCTATTTTCTGCGCCATGCCATAAGCACTGTTACGGCCACTGGCAAAGGATAAATCGGCCACCGATTCATACCAGGGATTACGTTCTTTCGCCAGTTTCATTAATCGTTCACGACGTCCTGTGCCTTGTAAAAGTGGTCGTTGCTTATCGCGCTTCAGGCGCTTTAACTGGTGTTTAACAGCGGTTTTTAAATACACCACGGTGTGATCGGTTTCCTGTAACAACCGACGACTCGCTTCAGTCACCACCACCCCGCCGCCAGTGGCAATAATACAATTTTCGCGCTGCAATAACTCCGCCAGCATGGCCGTTTCACGAACCCTAAACCCCGCTTCTTTTTCGATTTCGAAAATCAAATTAACTGATACGCCGGTGCGCTTTTCCAGTTCTTGATCCACATCACAAAAGGTTTTGCCTAAGCGCATCGCGAGTTGTTTACCCACTGTTGTTTTGCCGGCACCCATGGGGCCGATGAGTATGATGTTGGCGTTTTTTGTCAGTGGCATAATCCGTGGCGTTTGGTTTGCGACATTGTAGCATGGTGATTGTTGTCATTTTCTGAATTTGACATGAAATCCATGTCAGTCTATGCGCTCAATACCAACATCATCGGCAAAAACCAAGCGATCCAATAAAATTTCGGCGTGGTCCCGACTTTGATCAGCCTGATTGATTGATTTTAAGGCCAAAAATGCCGGCATATGACCTTTGACAATACCTGCAACCTTCTGACCGCTGGCTTGCACACCACCGGCCACCGCTTGTTGCCATAACCAACTGCCGGCATGGGCTTGTGATTGATCGCTACACACCACCCGTTTGCGCAGGGATAAACGTTGCGAATACGCCAGCATTTGTAATTCTTCGGCGGGGTTTATTTTGACATTGCTGTCCGAGCCGATGGCCCAGCGACCGCGGTTGTTTTTATAGTTTTCTAGAGGAAAAATACCGTCACCCAGATTAGCTTCTGTCAGAGGACATAATCCGGCAATGGCACCTGATTGGGCCAGGTCTTTGCTTTCTTGTTCAGTGAGATGGGTGGCATGAATCAGACACCAGTGTTCATTAACCTCGAAATTATCAAGTAACCAGGCAACAGGTGTCTGGCCGTAAAGTGCCCTACATTGATCCACTTCGGCGGTTTGTTCGGCAATGTGAATATGCACCGGAGCCTCTTTCGGTAAGGCATCCAATAATCGGCGCATTTGTTCAGGACTGACCGCGCGTAGGGAGTGAAAACAGATACCCAGTCGCTGTTGGGGCTTTATTTGCTTCTCTAAATGCGCATACAATTGCAGGTACTCATCAACAGTTAACGCAAAACGTTGCTGTTCTTCAAGCAAAGGCTGTTCACCAAATCCGGAATAACTGTATAGCACCGGCAATAAAGTGATGGGCAAACCGACGTCATCGGCGGCTTGTAAAATGGCTTCGGCTTGAGCATGGGTGTTGTTTGGGTCGTTCAAATCACGGTGTACATAATGAAATTCACAGACATTGGCATAACCGCGATCTTTCATGGTTTGAAATGTGCTTTTTGCGATGTCATAAAAAGCATTCACATCCATGGCATTGGCGAGTTTATACATCAATTCACGCCACGACCAAAAATCATCATCCTCACGCAATCGGTATTCGCTGCAACCGGCCATGGCGCGTTGGAATACGTGGCTGTGAATATTGGGAACTGCCGGAATCACCACCGACGCTTTTTTATCACCCGGTTCAGCACTAACGTCACAATCAACGGATTGAATCAGATCATTTTCTACCACCACCCGGACATTTTTGGCCCAGCCCTTGGGTATTAAAGCCTGATGAAAAAAATAGTTTGTCATTGGTTATAATGTGATTTTCAATACATTCATTGTCAAATAGAACCGCCATGAACTCAACGAAAAAATGCGACCTTTTAATTAAACACGCCACCATCGCCACCTGTAGTGACTTACAAGCAGTGGATGAATTACTGGAAGATGCCGCAGTGGCCATCAGCGATGGCGTGATCCAATGGATTGGCAGTTCTGCCCAAAGTGCGCAATTCCAGTGTGAAAATGTGCATGAATTACAAGGCGAGTTATTGACACCGGCGTTAATTGATTGCCACACACATCTGGTATTTGGTGGTTCGCGTGCCGATGAATTCGCTGCCCGTTTGGCCGGCGTTTCCTATGAAGACATTGCCAAAGCCGGTGGCGGTATTTTGTCGACCGTGAAAGCCACCCGCGAAGCCAGCTTTAACGATTTGTTAGATGATGCGGTTAGACGCTTAGTTCATTTAAAGTCTCAGGGCGTGATGACGGTGGAAATTAAATCCGGTTACGGCCTAGATGTGGACAATGAAATTAAAATGCTGAAAGTCGCCCGTGCTGCAGGGGAAGCCACCGGTGTCGAGGTGAAAACCACCTTACTGGCTGCCCATGCCTTACCGCCGGAATTCAAAGATAACCGCGCCGGTTACATTGATTTAATCTGCAAGGAACTGATTCCCAAAGTCGCCAAAGACAAACTCGCCGATGCCGTGGATGCCTTTTGTGAAGGCATTGGTTTTACACCCGATGAAACCCGCCGGGTATTCGATGCCGCCGCCCGCTCAGGGCTACCGGTGAAACTACATGCCGATCAGCTCAGTGATCTCGGCGGTGCCGGACTGGTGGCCGAATACAGTGGTTTATCCGCTGATCATGTGGAATACACCTCAAACAAAAGCATTCAGGCCATGGCCGACCATGACACTGTGGCGACTTTATTACCTTACGCTTTTTATGCCTTACAAGAAACCCAGAAACCGCCCATTAAAGCTTTCCGCAAACACGGCGTTGCCATGGCCATCGCCACCGACTGCAACCCCGGCACCGCACCATCAACCAATATCCTGCAATGCCTGCACATGGCCTGCACCCAATTCGGCCTGACCATCCCCGAAGCCTGGCTCGGCGTCACCCTCAACGCCGCCAAAGCCTTAGGAATTTCCGACCAAAAAGGCAGCCTCGAAGTCGGTAAACAAGCGCATCTGGTGCACTGGCAAGCCCATAAACCGTCGGATATTGTTTATTGGCAGGGCGAGAATCCGGTTATTGGGGTCTTTGACTAACTGCACAGCGCAAGAATTTATTGTCTTGTTTATGGGGCGTTCTTTAAGGCTTTTCTGCGTTTAGTGTGCCTTGAACATAATCAATCTTCGGCGAACGAAATCCCATGGCCAACCAGGCAAATAAAAGTTTAGCGTAAAAAGTAAGGGTATGAGTTTTGGGGTTGGGCACATCATCAGCTAAAACGATGTCTTCTTTTTTATCTTTGGTCATGGTTCTTAATTCAAGTTTTGGTAAACCATCAGCCGGCCAAAGTACGCCATATAAACTAAGCCAATGGCCTTTTATAAACTCTAGAAATAATGGTGTATTACAGCAGGTTGCAATCACGCGACGTGTTTCCGTGTCTTTTGTTAAACGATGTTCTCGCAGATATTTATGACCTTTTATTAAACGCATTCGGTCTTTTCGGTAAAGCACAAATCGGGTCGCTGCATATTCATCCAGAACTTCTGGCGCACCGGGCAAAGATTGTAAAAATTCCCCAGCTTGCTGACATTCAGTGCAGAGGCATGCGGCACTTAAAATAGGTTGTGCTTGAACCTGTATTGTTACCTGACCACACTGGCAACTTAGCGCTGTGTTATTAGTCATAAATTCACCTTGTTTTACATCGTCTCAATTATATCAATCATAATCTGTCGCTCTATTTAAACAGATTATGCATAGTATTTTATGCATTTTGTGAAGTAAGGCGCAAAATAACACATATTCTAAAAGTGGAAATTTGCTAAAGTAAATTGAATTATATCGATGATGAAAATGATGAATCGAAAATTCATGACTTTTATTCGGCTATTATGTTTACTGGCTGTTATCAATACAAGCTGGGCCCAGCAATGGGATGTCATCCACAAAAGTGATTTCGATCCCTTTAAAAACAACGCCTTTATCTCAGGCCACAGCTTAATGGATAATCCCTATGCGGATTATCTGGAAACGATTAGCACGTCACTGGGCGTGCAGTATCAGTGGAATCAGCAAATCGGTATCGGCTCGCCGATTCGGGTGAGAACCAGCGGCAATCAATCACCGCCCAATAACTGGCTTGGTTATCATACCGGCAAAAACCGCGATACCTTTGATATGGACGTCATTGCAGAACTGACCTCACCGGCCACCATCGGCAGCAATGAGTTGTATGACGCACTGCTGATTACCGAACGCCACGATATTCTCGATGTTGTTCGCTGGGAATACACCAACAGCTTATTGCATCATTATCATAATCGTTTATTGGTCGGAAATCCTGAAGCTGAAACCTATTTGTATCATTCCTGGCTGGATATTGATCCGAACGATCCACAGGATTGGATTGGCTTCGAAACCTTAATGCTCAATGCCTGGGAATGTGTCGCCGTCAAAGTCAATTTAACACTGCAATCGGAAAACAAAACCCAAGGCATTAATGTTATTCCGGCCGGTTGGGCCTTGGCTAATCTGTTGCAACATATTCTCGATGATGAAGTACCGGGGTTTACCGGTAGCGATGTCCAAAAAGTGGATGATTTGTTTAGTGACACCGTGCATCTCAATGAATCAGGTATTTATTATCTGGCCGCTTTGAGCTATGCCATTGTCAATATGCGCAGTCCCGAAGGCGCGACCATTCCGGCATCAATTCAAAATAGCACCGGCGTGGTATTGCAACAACTCGCCTGGCAGTACGCACAACAATACCGAAGTACCTTCAGGCCAAAAACCATGGCCGGTTGTCAGCAAATTATGGCCGACCAGGTCTGTCCCCGCTACTTTACTTTCACCAATCGACCGGAGCAAACCGCTGCTTGTGTGGATTGGATGAATGGCACCGGTTTTTCTCCGGCACCGTTTATCTGGCCGGATCCGAATTTAGTTATTTGGCCCGATCCATAAGCCATTGCTGTCATTAGTGATCTTGTCATAAAAATTCAAATTTTTTTTGACATCTTTAGAAAACTAAATTATTCTAAAACCTGTTGTCTTTGGGGGGAGGCGCCGATGCAATGTCTTATTAAACCCCGATTTTATTGTCCACTGAGACTTTTGGAGTACGTATGATTCGCGGGTTACAATTTATTATTCTCTTTTTGACGGTTTTAACGGCTTTTGACAGCCAGGCTCAAAATCGTTTTTATCATGTCTATGTCGATACAGATAACAACACAGCCACCGGTTGTGATGTTAATTTACCCGCTTTTTCTACCGCCATTAACGGCGCTGAAGGTCGCATAAGTATCACCACTGACAGTAGCCAACCACCGGCCATTACCAGCACCCTCTACCACAATTGTTCCGGATTGGTCTTTGATGCCGGTACCGCGATTAATCCGGCCGCTTTGGGTTTAAACGCCGGGCTCAATGGTGAAGACGTGTTTGAAGTGGGATTAAACCGTGCCACCATGAATGCCGGCGCTTCCCGGGCGGTGGTTATTTATTACGCCACCGAGTCAAACACGGCCTCTGATATTGTCCTCAGTAATGTTGATGGTAACCCCATTATTTTAGGTATGACTTTGCCGGTGCCTGCAATTGGTTTGATGGCGATAGTGATTTTACTAGTGCTGTTTTTAATCATTGCCAATCGCCACTTAAATCAAAAAATAACCCTGATGGTGGTGCTGATGGTGATTGCCACATCTGCCTGGGCAGTGGTGATTGTCGTGGATGGACAAACCGCCGACTGGAGTACTGTCAACCCCGCCAACACCGATCCAGTCAATGATACTTCATCACCGGGCAGTTATGCCGATTTGACCAACGTCTTCTTCACCTCCCACAATGATGATGTCTATTTTCGCATGGATGTGGTGGATGTGGAAAACCAGGCTCCGGTGGCTAATAACAGCAGTGGCAGTACTTTAGAAGATAATGCGGTGACATTAACAGTCTCTGGTTCTGATGCCGAAAGTGACCCATTAACCTTCGCTGTCAACAGTCCACCGTCTAACGGCACCTTGAGTGCCTTTACCGTAATCAACAGCACCACCTCGACTGTGGTTTACACGCCAAATGCAGATTTTAACGGCAATGATTCTTTCACTTTTACCGCCAATGACGGCCAGGTTAATTCAGCACCGGCGAGTGCCAATGTGACCATCACAGCAGTTAATGACGCACCCACCTTTACTTCCGGTGGCAATGTCACCCACCTGGAAACCGGCGGTCCCTATAGCCAGATTTGGGCAACGAATATTTCAGAGGGTGCGCCAAATGAAACAGGCCAAACTTTATCCTTCACTATATTGAGTAATGATAACAGCGCACTGTTTAGCTCCCAACCTACCATTGATTCGTCGGGCACACTGAGTTTTGAAGCTGTGACAGATGTAAGTGGTTCAGCCAATTTAACCCTGAATTTATCCGACGACGGCGGTACCGCCAATGGGGGTGCGGACACTTCTGCCACCATGAATCTGACCATCACCATTACGGATGTCAATGATCCACCTTCGTTTTCTGCAGGTCCTGATCAATCCAATAACGAAGACGCCGGTGCCACCACGGTGAATGGCTGGGCAACGGGTATTTCAGCCGGTCCGCCCGATGAAGCCGGCCAGACCCTGACCTTTAATATTACGGCCAATGATAATCCGTCTTTATTCTCTGCCGGCCCTTCGGTGGCCGCCAATGGCGATTTAAGTTACACACCGTCATCGGATGCCAACGGTGTGGCCAATATCACCTTAGAACTCATGGACGATGGCGGTACCGCCAATGGCGGCAATGACACCTCATCACCTCAGTCATTTATGATTACCGTTACAGCGGTGAATGATCCACCTGTTTTCACACTGGGTGCCAACCAGAACATTCTCGAGGATAGTGGCGCCCAAACAGTCAATGGCTGGGCCACCGGTATTGCCCCCGGACCCGCGGATGAAGCGTCTCAAACAGTCAGCTTTACCGTGACAAATAACAATAATGCACTGTTTGTTGTACAGCCTGCTCTGGATGCTGCCGGTAATTTAAGTTACACACCGGCACCGGATGCCAGCGGTTTAGCCGTGGTGACCGTAACCGCCTCAGACGATGGCGGCACAGCCAATGGCGGCCAGGATACATCCACACCGCAAAATTTCACCATCAACATCGCAGATGTCAATGATGCCCCTTCATTTACAAGCAGTGGCAATCCGCCCGCCACCAATGAAGACGGCGGTCCTGAATCATTGCCTTGGGCATCAGCCATTTCAGCTGGCCCTGCCAATGAATCGGGTCAGAACCTGACCTTTATGCTGACCCAAACCAGCATCGACCCCACCTTGTCATTTGTCGTGACCCCGTCAGTCAACAGCACCACCGGTCAGGTGGAATACACCGCTGCTGCCAATGCTTTTGGCAGTGTCAGCTATGATGTGGTGTTAATGGATGATGGCGGCACCGCGAACGGCGGTGTAAATACCACCAGTCCGCCGGTTTCTCTAACCCTTACAGTGAATCCGATCAATGATGCGCCCGTGGTGACACCACCGGGTCCTTTTGCAGCCACCGCGCATATCCGAATAAGCATCCCAGATGGTGCCAATGACTTACTGGCAGGCGCCACTGATGTGGAACCTGGTACCACACTGACCGTGCAAGGTTCCGGCACCATAACCACTGCCAACAATGGTATTGTTACAGTCAACACCGGCACCGGTGAATTTACCTACGACCCAGCCCCCGGATTTACTGGCTCAGATTCCTTTAACTATCAGGTCTGTGACGATGGCTTGCCACTACCTTCAGCCTGTAGCGCTACGGCGACTGTAAATTTGAATGTCAGTGGCAATGTGGTCTGGTTTATTGATAACGCCGCCACAGCGGGTGGTGATGGAACCTTACTGTCACCCTTTGACAACCTGGCCGATTTTAATGGATCAGCCATTCCGGCAGACGGTGATTATATTTATTTAGCCTCCGGTACTTACAATGAAGCCGGTATAACGCTGGCCAACAATCAAGTCTTATTCGGCCAAGGAACAACCAGTACTTTTGACAGCGTTGCGGGGATCACACCACCGGCCAACAGTGTCGCCAGACCCTCGCTGGGAGGCGTCAAGCCCCAGATTATCAGCTCTGCTGATGGTATCAGTTTAGCGCTCAACAACACCATTCGTGGGGTCGATATTGGCAACACCACAGGCTATGGAATCAGTGGCGGCACAGCCGGTAACCTGAACATTTCTGAAACCGGTATCAGCGGCAATGGCGGCGCAATCAACATAAGTACCAGTGCGGCTTTTGCCAACAATGTTCAATTAGATGAATTAAGCTCCAATAGCAACAGTTCATCGGCGCTTTCCCTCAACGGTGTCAGCGGCACCCTGGCAATTTCTGCCGCAACAGCCGGTATTACCAATGGATCCGCACTTCCTGCGATTGAAATAATTGGCGGTACATTAACCATGAGTTACCCGGGCAATATAAACAACACAGCCGGACGTT
This sequence comes from Marinicella gelatinilytica, assembly GCF_026410405.1. GTDB lineage: Bacteria > Pseudomonadota > Gammaproteobacteria > Xanthomonadales > Marinicellaceae > Marinicella > Marinicella gelatinilytica. The sequence goes on from NZ_JAPMLN010000002.1 coordinate 161,866, forward strand.
CAGTCAATATAACCTCAAACTCCGGTGGCACGGTCAGTTTTACAGGTGCCCTTGTTGACAGCGGTACAGGCATCAATCTGGCGAATAATGGCGGCCAAACAGTTAATTTTTCCAATATCGATTTAGACACCGCCGCCAACGCCGCATTCACAGCATCTAACGGTGGTACGCTCAATGTAACCGGCACCAACACCATTGACACCACCACCGGTGTGGCTGTTGATTTGCAAAACGTTTCAATCGGTGTCTCGGGTATGACATTTAATCAGGTGAATGTCAATGGCGCCACGTCCGGCATTGTATTAGACACCATCACAGGTGCCGGTCAGTTCAGAATAACCGGCACCGGCACCACGGCAGGCAGTGGTGGCACCATTCAAAATAACAGCACCAGTGGTTTTACGGCCATGAATACCAGTAACATTGATTTAAGAAACATGAATTTCACCAACAGTGCCAATGAATCGCCCGGTTGTTTGGCGGATGTGAGTGGCGTCACAGGTGTGTGTCATGCAGCCATTGAATTGGTGAATTCGAGTAACATCAACCTTGTTAATACAGTGATTGATGGCAATGGCGATGCCTCCGATGAGCTGGGCATATTCGGTCAAAATGTAACCCATTTTGATATGGACGGCGTTACCGTTCAAAATGTCTCAGATGATCTCAATGAGCATGGTATCTATGTGGTCAATTTATCAGGCTCAGGTGCTCAACAAAGCCGGTGGCAAAACCTCACCGTTAACAACACCCTTGGTGACACCGCCGTGTTGGTGGTTCAAAACACTGGAACAGGCAGTTTAGTGATTGATGGCAACTCAACGCTATCGAATGCCCGTGAAGGTGGTTTTGAAGCCAGAACAACAACGGCTGCCGCCAACTTAACGGTCACACTCGGTGATGCTTCAGCGGTTGGTGTTGGTGATACCTTACTAATCGAAAACACCAACACCGGGGCGCTGTTTGTAGCCAACAACGGAACCATAACAGCCAATGTTAGAAACAGCCTATTACAACCGGGCGCCGGTGTGGCCTCCATTTCAAGACCGGACTCCGGCACCAATGGCCTGATGTTTGTGGGTATTTCAGCTCAGTCCGTTGGTACCACGGCCCTGGCCACATTAAATGCAACCGGCAATGACAATACCCAGGACGATGGTGGCTCAAACGGTACCGGTAAATCAAACAATGCTCTAAGCGGATCAAGAAACATCAGCGGTCTTATCAATGACAATATAATCGTATCAAATGATGAATATGTCCGTGGCTTCTTCTCTAACTTTACCGGTGTCGGTAACTTAGCCGCCAACACCATCACCATTGACAATAACACTATAAACATGACTGGTTCCGGTGGCAATGAAACCATTGTGGGTGTTGAGTACCGGGCTTCTAACAGTAACGGAGAACTGTCAGTCACCACCACCAATAACACCATTTTTTCTGCCGGTGATAACGGCTTTTCGGGTGGCATATTTGCTCTGACCGGCAATACGGGAACGGGACACAATAATGTTCTTTGTACAGATATTATTGGCAACGATGCCTCGGCACCTAATGCCATTGGGGTCGATGGCGAAGATTATGGCTTTGTGTCATTTACTGGCACTGTCTTTCAACTTGAAAACCCCATTGCTGGCGCCTTATCTGAAGCCCAGGTTGATAACCATATCATTACAAATGATGCAGGCACCAGCCTGGCCACTGATGTCAATGTCTTTAATGTCGGTGGTGCTTTCACAGGAGTGACCAGTAATTGTCCACAATAAACTGTCAATTCAATATGAATAAAATAACCACTGTCAATCAGGTTGGCAGTGGTTAAGGTGAAAGTTTTGAGCTCAGTTCTAAATTTAAAAAATATTTATTTAACAATCTATCTTATAAAGGGGGTGTTATATGTCTGAACCATTTTTAGCAGAAATCAGAATCGTTGGTTTTAATTTTGCGCCCAGAGGCTGGGCTTTTTGTGATGGCCAAATATTACCCATCAACCAAAACCAATCTTTATATTCCTTACTGGGTACCACCTACGGGGGCGATGGCAGAACATCATTTGCCTTACCTGATGTGCGGGGACGCGTGCCGATCCATGCCGGTCAAAGTGACGGTGGAACCAATCACACACTGGGGCAGAAAACCGGCGAAGAAACACATACTTTGTCAACGTCTGAAATCCCGCAGCACCAACACCCTGTTAACGGCACCAGCAATACAGCCAGTGAAGCCACACCCACCAATACACTGTTACCGGCAGCCAATAATGGCAAGCCTTATAATACAACAGGAACGGCAGCCATGGGAGAGAACACGGTAGCCAATGTGGGGGGTGGTCAGGCGCATAATAATATGCAACCTTTTTTGGTAATGAATTATTGCATTGCCCTACAAGGTTTATTCCCATCACGAAATTAGGAGAAAAATTATGTCAGAACCATTTGTCGGCGAAGTACGCATGTTTGCAGGAAACTTTGCACCAAGAGGCTGGGCTTTTTGTGATGGGCAATTATTAGCCGTATCACAAAATGATGCTTTATTCAGCCTATTAGGAACCATTTACGGCGGTGATGGGCAAACCACTTTTGGATTACCCGATATGCGTGGCCGATTAGCCATGCATGCTGGCGACGGACCGGGTTTGAGTCCTCGACGCTTAGGGTCGAAATCGGGCAGCGAAAAAGAAACCCTCACGGTAAATCAAATGCCCAACCATCGGCATGAACTGTTAGCGGCCAATACCCCAGGCTCTTCAGCCACACCCACAGGTCATTTAGCCAGAGACACTGCAGGTTCAAACCTCTATGTTCAAGCGCTTTCGGCTAACAACACAACACTGAATAACAACGCAACAAACAACGTAGGCGAATCAAGAAGCCACAACAATCTCATGCCGTTTTTGTGCGTTCATTACATCATTGCCTTGGTCGGTATTTACCCATCCAGGCATTAAGGAGAATTATTATGTCAGAACCATTTATCGCAGAAATCAGAATTTTCGCAGGTAATTTTGCCCCAAGAGGCTGGGCCTTTTGCAATGGCCAGTTATTACCGGTATCTCAAAATACAGCGCTTTTTTCCTTGATTGGCACCACCTACGGTGGCGACGGAAGAACAACCACGGCACTCCCTAATCTGGAAGGCAGAGCAGCCATGCATCCTGGTCGGGGACCGGGCTTAACAGACCGAAGACTGGGAGAACGTGGTGGCACAGAAACTGTCACCTTAACCGAAGCGCAAATCCCCTCACATCAACACAGCATAATAGCTGATGCCAATGCAGGAGGCATTTCAGGAGGCGGTGCCAATACACCTGATCCGGCTGGTCACTATATGGCCAGCACATCAGCCAGTGGCCAGTTCTACGCAGACGGATCATCTAATCTCAGCCCAATGAACCCCACCAGTAACACTGGCGGATCACAAGCCCATAACAATTTACAGCCCTTAATCGTGATTAATTTCATTATCGCATTGGTGGGCCTGTATCCTTCCAGGAGCTAATTATGAACAGAAGACTATTTGCAAAAACAATCCTTGGCGGCTTGGGCGCATCTGTGCTGACCAGCCCGGTGATGGTTCATTCCTCTTCAATTAAAACAAGTTCAATCAATTTTGAAGCTGGACACAGCATGCAAACAGATGATGGACTTAAAATGACCTTAAGTGGCCACCAATTGCCCACAAAAAATAAGGACCATCAACAGTTTGTGCTTACTTTCGACGTTCATAATCCGGATGGTCATTTACAAGAAAAAATTTACCATTTGACTGATCACAAGGGTATTAAGCACGAGATTTTTATGACACCTGTTAATAAAAATCAACTACAGGCGGTCTTTAACCGGAGAACGCATGCCTGAAAATTGGTTGAACCAAAAGTCGTTCAAATTTATACCGAAAAGTGTTTTATTCAAAGCCATATCTAATAAGGATATGGCTTTTCTTTCTGAGTTGTATCGCAGCACTAGATGGCAAGAGGTGCTTCAAGCTCCGTGGAATGATGAACAACGCATCGAATTTCTAGACCAACAGTTTACCGCGCAACATGAACACTACAACAGCCACTACCCTAAAGCTGAAAAATTACTGATTCTAAAAGACAAAAAACCCATTGGGCGGATTTATATTGACCGTGATGAAAACTCAATATGTTTGATTGATGTGGCATTACTCACACAACATCGCGGCAGCGGACTTGGTACTAAACTGCTTAAAGAGTTATTAATAGAAGCTCAGGCAACAAAGAAGAAAATAGTCATCCATGTGGAGAACTTCAATCCGGCCTACCAATGGTACCTGAAACATGGTTTCCAACAGGTGGAAGACAAAGGTGTATACCAATATATGGAATGGTACCCAAAATCAGCGAAAAAGAACCAATCCGGTTAATCTCTTTTAAGTAAAAACAGCCTCATAGTGCACACCTTTATCGTCGCCAAAAACCGGCACTAAAAACAGTTCAAATTCCCCCATCTTTGAATGAGAAACCTGATAAACACCTTGCTCAAACACCTGTTTTTCATCACATGAAAACACCACTGAAAATTGTTCATTCTGCGATTTATTCTGAGGCTGAAGCCCGGCTTTAACTTCTTCTATACGACACGATACGGGTTGATCCTGTACAAAAGTAATCCCAAATTCATCCCCACTGTATTGCTCAAATTGTTTTTTATTCGGTAAAGTCATAGTTATCAGTTCTTAAACCCCCTATTATAGCGTACTCACTTGCTACAGACATTAGAGTAGAAAAAACTCGCCCATGGGAGAACTCTCAGTTTTGAAAATAATAACAACTAAAATTCTATGAATTATAACCATATTTTGCTATGATTATATTTGGGGATAATCTTATAAATGGATATACAAAACAGTAACTTAGAGGAAATATTATGAAAACTAAATTATTTAAAGGGCTCTGCCTGACACTGCTCTCAGGGTATGCTTTAGCCGACGTGAACATAAACGCCCAATTATGTAACCAGTCAAAGAAGCCTGTTGAATTTCACTTTTTTAATCATAATGATATTGCCAGCGGCGGGATTGCACTTGCCACAAAATCTGTGCAGGCTTGTTCCTGTGTAAACATTACCACACACACGGACTTATGGCACAACATGCCCATTGCCAGAATCAACCAGTTGGTTTATCGCGATGTTGGTAGTGTTTCGGGCACCAGCATTGAGGTTTGTCTGGATGCCAAGGGTAAATTTGAAGGCTATATCGAAGGCGGCGTCAAAACTTGCGCCAAAGCTAAAAAGGAAACTTCTTATTTGCCTGCGCCTGAACTCACCCGCGCCCAGGGTGATTTGAAAATTCTTGAAAGTCATTTGTACGCTGAATCAACCGACTGTCAATCAAAAGACTGGACCGGTGGTTGTGTAAAATATGACGCTAATTACAATTTCACAGATGGCGCTGCTTGTCACGGAAATTAAAGCTGTCATCAAAGAACGACTTACCCGTCCGGGCAATGCGCGCTGACAGGTAAGTCGTTTTTTATTTCAAACAATTATCTACAATCGTTGATTACAAAAAAATTTAAACTTCGTTATTAGGGATCTCTCCTCGTTCCAGGTCGCATACCCTAACCACTTTAATGCCACTTCAACGGAGAACGAATAAAGCTGTGTTCGTTGCCAAACGCCAGATCTGACAATAAAGAGCATATGCTCAGCGACCAGGAGAAGATAATTCAAAAAGCCAAAGACACCGAAAAATTAATTCACCAAGACGATAAAAAACACCGTCAGGCGCTTGAAGGTCAAGGCGGTTAATACTTATTAGTTTCAGGGCCACAGAAACTGAATCAACTCCTACTTGAAAAAACATCTATCGCGGAACGAGGACAGCCATTAACCTTCTACAAAAAGTCTCTTTTTCTGAATTGCAGATAATAAGTTAGACCCAAACACAAAATTATAAAGCCCACTTCAGCTGCAATAATTGTTAACGCGGTACTGTTCCATACCGGCGATGCGGCCTCCATATATTTTTGAATGTCCGTTATGCTTGACAGCCAGAACATAAATAGTGATAGACCAATATTGGTGATGGTCAGTACCACAATTGTCCAGGTCTGAGATTCACTGACCAATCCAACAAACAGTAGCAAGAAAAAAACCGCCAACATTTCTAGCATTAAAATAATGCTATAAACAGCCAACCCATTCGGAATGGCTTCTTGAGTAAAGATTACCCACATCAAACCACTGACGATGATTACCCAAAAAGACACAAATACGGTCAGATTGGCCACAATCTTGGCGTGGGTGTATTGAAGAAAGGTTATCGGCAAGCTCAGTATAAATGGTAAATTGTGATCACTTCTCTCTGTGGTTACGGTGGTAATTATCATTTGAGCGCCCGCAATAATAATCATTGACAATATTATAGTAACCCCGCCATAAAAGGCACCGGAATGTTCCCAGGTGAGCAACCATAGGCCAATCAATCCCACCACTAAGTAAGCCAATAATGGATATTTATTGAATTGAATATCTTTTATGACCAGCGCTTTAATAATGGATGATTTCATGAGGTTCTCCTTTGACGCTTGGTCTCCACTTCGGCGACGAAAATTTCTTCCAAACTCATGTATTCAACCTGTTGAATGTGACCGCCTCTATCCGTTAAATCGGCCAAAACCTGATCGTTACAATCATGGATAACTAAACTGAGGGTTTGGCCAATTTCGACCACTTCTTTGATATGAGTATTCATCGTTATGTTGTGTTTTCCGTCAACGGTCAGCCGCACCCGCCGCCATTTTTCTATAAAGGTTTCCTTGTCATCGCTGTTCACTATTTGACCGCGATCTATAAATGTGATGTGATCAGATAATTGCTCAACGTCCCGGGTGTTATGAGAAGAAAACAAAATACTTCGGCTGTCGTCCGCCAATACAGCCATGAGTTGATTATTGACTTCTTTTCTGGCGACCGGGTCTAAACCGGTGGTGGGTTCATCTAAAATAAGTAATCGTGGATGTCTGGCCAATATCAAAAGCAAGCCGGCTTTGACCCGCTGTCCATGTGACATGCCTTTCATTTTTTGGTTCGGAATCAAATCAAATTCAGTGAGTAATTTATCGGCATATTGCTTGTCCCATTTTTCAGGAAATACTTTCCTAATAAATTCCATGTGCCAGTCTAATGTGGCATTTTTATATAATCGCATGTCTTCTGAAACATAACCAATATCAGATTTGGCAAGAACCTGAAACGCTGGAATTCGATGACCTAACACAGTAACATCACCGCAATCTGCTGACACCAATCCCATCAGAATACTGATAAGGGTTGATTTTCCGGCACCATTGGGTCCAATGAGACCCATAATGCCACCTTGATCTAAATGCAAACTGATACTTTGCAAACTAAAATGTTCATACTGACGACTCACGTCAATCATTTCAAAGGCCTTGTCATTCATTATCACTCTCTTTTTGTTCCGATAATTGTTGTAAGCGTTTTTTTAAATCGGTTACTGAAATCCCATAGTTGCCGGCATGAGATAACGCCTGCTTCAGATGTTTATCAATTTCATTGTGTATAATCAGATCGTTCAGATTCTCATTGTTTGCCACAAAAGAACCAATACCCTGCTGTGTTACCAACACCCCTTCCCGCTCCAATTCCTGATAAGCTCTTTTGACAGTTATCACACTGACGCTTGTTGCCACTGCCAACTCTCTAATTGAGGGCACTTTTTCGCCTTGCGCCCAATCACCCTGCGCCACCAGCTGTTTAATCTGTTCCATGATTTGCAAATACATGGGCCTGCCATCTTTTTGTGATAAGGCAAATATTTTTTTCATGGCTTAATTGCTGTACATAATAGATATTCACAGTATAAGCAGTGGTCTCCATAAATCAAGTCATCCTTCATGACACCGATTGGTTCGTTTTTAATCCGAAGAAGGGCCTGATAAAGACCCATCGCCTTATCAGACATTCATACAAACCCAATGAACCGGCCAATGTCACAACAACAACCACTAAAAATTTCAATCTAACATCAAAATTAAGCGGGAAAATAAAATAAGAAGCAGCATACAAAACAATCATATGAATAATGTAAACCGGATAGGCACTTTGACTTAAATAACGTAAAACCTGACTGGGGTAGTTTAGATGCTTGTAGGCAAAGGCCAGGATGGAGAATATCCACAGATTGGATTCAATGGACACCAGATAAGCAGCCATTTGACCTTGATTAATTCGATAGATAGACATGAACAGGGCCATGAGAAAAAACACCCATCGCCAGGTTAATAAATTGTCTAAGATTGGTTTGCCGCAGAGAACAAAAACATAACCAAAGAAGAAAGCCATTAAACCAAGAAAGTAACCATGAGCAGTCATGGCATATAATTCAAAAGGTATTGGCTTTAATACCAGTGCTTCCATAGCAAAAATGATCAGAACAATACAAAATCCAAAAGGCATGCTGAACAGGCGCTTTAACCCTGAAACCAAACGTCCATTCGGGTATTTTTTAATCCACACAAAAAGTGGCAAAAATAGTAAAGTGTAGCTAAAAATATTCCCTAAAAACCATAAATGGGATACACCAGGACTGAAGCTAAGTTGCCAGGAATAATACGATTGTAAAATCAAAATATGCACCGGCACCACAAAAAGCGCACCAAAAACAAAAGGCAATAAAATTCTTCTTGAGCGCTCTTTAATCAACTCAACCCAGTTTCTTTTCTGAAGTGCAAAAAACACCCCCATACCGGAAACAAAAAACAGGATGGGAATGCGCCAAACATTGATTAACGACATGGGTGTCCACAGACCGGCCCAGGATTCTTTGTTAGTAATAAAACCAATCATCAGACCCCAGGACTGAAAGCCGATGGCCACGTGATAAACAATCAATAAGCCGATGGAAATGACTCGCAACCAATCAATATCATGCCTTCTGTAATTAGGATTTAAGTTCATTGTTTACTTCAACAGAGCCGCAACTTGAGGTCTGGTCGCCTTGAGCTGGTCATAATCTAAGCGTAAGCCCATGGGTGCTAATGATTGACCCAGCATATCGTAAATCGGTTTCACCGCCTCAAATGGGCCAGCAACAGTATCGTGAGCTGTACTGCCGCTGTTATTTAAAAGCGATTTATCCGCTCCCCTATTGAGAAGTAATTTAACGATGTCCGGGCGACAAAAAAACGCAGCGACATGCAAAGCCGTTGATCCGTCATTATTTTTGAAATCGATGTTGGCACCGGCATCAAGTAATAATGTGACAATTTCCGGCTGATTAAATAAAGCAGCACTGATTAATGGACTGGACCCCCCAAACGGGTCTTTCTGATTAATATGAGTGCCAGCCGAAATATGCTGCTTTATGGCATTAATATCCCCGGAAATAACAGCTGTGTGGATATCAATGACTGGCGGTTTTGGTTTTTTTGAAGAATGATCACTCACATCGTCTTGACCACAGCCAGAAATGATCAAAATCATGGAAAACATGACTAAAGCCAATATACTTTTCATTTTAATTATTTGTTCTTTATTCATATTCGTGCCCTTCCATCTATATGGGTTAATTGGAGTGGTATTGATGTAGCCTGATTTATGGGTCATCAAAGTCCTCATCGGTTTTATTCTTTACATGCTGTATATATTTGGTATGCACAGTATATACACAATCATTTTATTGTCAAGATAATTTCATAAGTAAAAATTATTAATTAGTCATTACAAAGGCAGAGATACATAATTTATAACTGACGATTAACCGACTTTAGGCTATACTTTTTAGCAAATCATCACATAACAACACATGACTAAATTACGCATTATTTTCTGTTTATTCGCTACACTTCTCACGGCACCATGGGTCCAGGCCGAGGTCTTTAAGTGGGTGGATGCCCAGGGCAATATACATTACAGCGATAAAAAGCCGGAGAATCAGCAGAGCGAGGAAATTAAAATAAAACCACATACGCCGGATTTATCGCAACTGAATAACTCCGGCAATCAAATCAAAACAGTAGCCGATGGCAGTGACAAACCCTATAAAAAGAAACAAAAAGTCACCATGTATTCGGCGAGCTGGTGTGGCTATTGCAAAAAAGCCCGCGCTTATTTTCAAGATAACAAAATACGCTACGTTGAATACGATATTGAAAAAAATCTTAAGGCAAAACAGCGTTACGAGCAATTAGGCGGAACCGGTGTACCCTTACTGGTGGCCAAGAGAAAGCAGATGCAGGGTTTTAGTAAACCGCGATTTGAACGCTGGTATAATGACTTATAATGAAAGCTAAATTCTTTATACGCCACTTTTGAGGACAGAGAAAATGCGCCAATTAATTGTCATATTGGTTTTAATTACGTGGCTTTACTCCTGTGGTGAAACACCTTCAGATTCAGAAATGAACAACGCCAGATCCGATAATAAAGAACATATGCTCAGCGACCAGGAGAAGATAATTCAAAAAGCCAAAGACCCGGAAAAATTAATTCATGAAGCCGATGAAAAACGACGTCAAGCGCTGGAAGACCAAGGCGGTTAATTAGATTTTTTATTGAGCGTTTGTTTTATGAAAAAATCAAACCCCGACTTCTTTTTGATATGATAAATAAGTCCTGATAAGACATGTTTTTTCACTAAGAATGTTAAAAAGCTGTTATTTTATCTGTGGTCTTTTATAATCAATGGGTTTTAAATTTCATGTGTGCTTATGGATGCCATTCCTTCTGTTGGATTTTCTGTGGAATCAATGTTGCGCGGCCTGTTGGGCTTGCTGACTTTGATTGTCATTGCTTATGCCTTTTCCAGTAATCGCAAAGCCATCAACTGGAAGGTGGTGGGCATTGGCTTAGGCATTCAGATGTTGCTGGCCATCGGGGTATTATTTGTGCCTTTTGTACAGGCCATCTTTGAAGGCATCGGAAGTTTCTTTGTCCATATTATGGAGTTTACAAAAGCCGGGACGGCATTTTTATTCCGCTCTTTCGGAACCGGCGAGATTGAATCACCGTTGATTAACTTTGCGGTGATGATATTACCCACCATTATTTTCTTTTCCGCCCTGACCTCAGTGCTATTCTATTTAGGGATTATTCAAAAAATTGTAAAAGGCCTGGCTTGGTTATTGACCAAAGCCCTGAAGATATCTGGCGCTGAAAGTTTATCAGTGGCCGGCAATATCTTCTTAGGTCAGACTGAATCACCTTTAATGATTAAAAAATACCTGGAGAAAATGAACCGCTCTGAAATTCTTTTGGTGATGATTGGCGGCATGGCGACTGTCGCCGGCGGCGTCTTAGCGGCTTATGTGGGGTTTTTAGGTGGTGAAGATAAGGCCCAACAGATTTTTTACGCGAAGCATTTATTAGCGGCTTCAGTGATGGCGGCTCCAGGCGCGATTGTGATTGCAAAAATGCTGTATCCACAAACGGAAGAAATTAACTCTAATGTCGAAATTTCCCATGAATCGGTGGGTTCTAATTTTATTGATGCCTTATCCAACGGTACCACGGAAGGCGTTAATTTAGCCATTAATGTAGGCGCCATGTTATTGGTGTTCTTTGCTTTTCTAGCCATGATGAACTTTGGTCTGGCTGCAATTGGCGATTGGCTTTCAATTAATAGTTGGATTGCTGCTAATACCGCTTATGAAAACTTGTCCATGGAATTTTTATTGGGTTATCTGTTTTCACCCTTGATGTGGCTGATTGGTGTCGCGGTTGAAGACATCACTTTATTGGGACAATTACTGGGGGTCAAACTTATCGCCTCTGAGTTTGTCGGCTATGAGCAACTGGCCCGTTTAAAAGACGCCACCACCGGGTTGACCTTAACCTATGACAAATCCATTCTAATGGCCACTTATATGCTTTGTGGGTTTGCTAACTTTGCGTCCATTGGCATTCAAGTGGGGGGTATAGGCTCTTTAGCACCCGGTCAGCGTAAAACCCTTTCAAGTTTTGGCATTAAAGCCCTGATTGGCGGCACCCTGGCTTCGTTACTATCGGCCACTATGGCAGGCATGTTGGTGGGCTAATCAAAAGCCGATCAAAGGAAAATAACTGAGACACTTGATTTTTTAGCTTTTCTGGTTTTTAATGACATAAACCACTTGTGGAGATGCTTATTAACCAGCTTAGCTTCGGGGCGCATCAAACCCTCAGAACTGATGCTTCGGGGATGCCACTTGAATGGCTGAATGCCACGCAAGTTGCTAAATTAATGGCTTTAGACATGGTGCAATACGCTTACGGCACCATTGTTCATCATCTCCACGGCGGCATCAATGCCCGCACCGGCATCCAAAGCGAATTCAAAATCCCCGCCATCATTGGCACCAAAGGTTATAACAACCACCTGCATAAACAACTGGCTCATTATGTGCCACCGCTCAATAACCAGACCTTATTCAAGCGCGACCAGAATATGTGTTTATATTGTGGTGACGTGTTTGCCAAATTTTTACTATCGCGCGATCATGTCACACCGCTTTCACAAGGTGGAAAAGATACCTGGCGGAATGTGGTAACGTCTTGCAAACGCTGCAACAATCACAAAGCTGATCGAACCCCTTTACAAGCCAATATGCGTCTCATCGCGATTCCATTTGCGCCCAACTATGCCGAATATATATTTTTACAGAATAAAAATATTATTGCCGATCAAATGGTTTACCTGATGAACCATTTTCCAAAAAAGTCGCCTTTTAGAAAATTTAAAGCCTAAGATTTTTAGGAATTTGGCAACCGCAAGGGGTGCGGCTACAAGATGACTTGATAAAATCAAATCGGTTAAAAGCATCTACATTATCCAGCTTGGGAACGAGGAAAGAGCAGATAAAGTCCACTCTTGAGAAGGGGAGTCAGGGGTGTGTAAGCCATTGTTCAAGCGTTTGAACTGACACTAATCGGCAAAGTTTACAATCACAGATTCGACGATGAAAGACTGCCCATTAGAGATGTCATTGTCGGGCTCCGACCCGAGAATATCAGCGAACCAAGTAATGCCTGTCATTTTTAGAGATACTCGGGTCAAGCCAGAGTATGACACGTGTGCGGAGGCGGTAGCATTCCAAATTCAATGGCCATGAATGCACAATTTGTGCGTGATTGGTCTTAAAGTTCAAGCCCAACGCAGAGATTATTTCGTGCGTCCTGCACTCAACCCTTCGGGCCGCACTCCGTGCGTTCAAAAGTGCCATCCTGCACTTTTAGTCCCGCTCACACCTAATCTCCTTAGCCAATCTGAGCGTGAAGGTCAAGGCGGGCTTGGGCTTCAATGGCCATGAGCGCACAAGTTGTGCGTGATTGGTCTTGAAGTCGAAGTCCAACGCAGAAGTTCACGCTCAGATTGGTTAAGGTTCGATGCCGAGTTTTTTGATTTTATACCGCAGGGCTCTAAAGCTTATGCCCAGCAATTCTGCCGCCTTGGTCTTATTATTATTGGTTTTCGCTAACGCGTTATTAATTTCTCGGATTTCGATGTCTTCGATGTATTTTTCTAAATTACGACTACCATCGAGATGGGGCTTGAAGCCGGTATTCTCCAGCTCAATATCTTTTTCACGAATCAAATGATTTTCACAATTTATGGCAGCTTTCGACAGGATTAAGTCCAGCTCTTTTAAGTTACCCGGAAAACTGTAATTACGCAATTTGGTCAATGCCGTGGGATGTATTTTACAAGGTACTTTTTGCCATTTTTCGGCCAGGGTTTCCAATCGAGACTCACAGATTGCTGCCAATTGGTTATTAAGCGTGGTTAATGGTCTGGTTTCTATCTCACCCACCACCAAATGACGCAATAACGTCTTTTTTATGCCTAATGAGTTTTTAAACTCTTCCGGTGACCAGTTACTGGTGACGAAAATTTGGGGTTCTTGATCTAAGGTTTTAAGTTGCTTAAGTAATTGAGCCTGTTTTTCAGTACTCAGTGCTTCCATATTGGCATACACCCAGGTTCCACCGGCATCAGGAATCAATTGGGCCTCATCATTATTACAATCTATAAAAGTGATGGCAGAATCATGATGACGACTGTTTTTATGAATCAAAACCGCAAGTTCTTCCTTCCAACTGCCTAATTGCCCATAAATAATGGTCGGCACACCACTTTCGGCATATTTTAAAATGGACTTATTGAGTTCATTAAAATATGGCACATCAGCATCCAGTAAATGCTGTTGTTGGTCATTTTTTTGAGGCTGATTAATCTGTAAGCCGGCAATCACCAAATTGCGCAATGTTTCGAGACTGATGGGTTTCGTGATGAAATCATAAGCACCACGTTTTAAGGTATCCACAGCATGGTTAATGGTGCCAAAAGCGGTGATTACCGCAATCGGCATTTGTGGATAATTTTCTTGAACATAACCAACTAAATCACTACCCAAACCATCAGGCAATTTAAAGTCGGTTAAACATAAATGAAAGCTGTATTTTGACAGCTGGTACTTAGCGGCACCGAGACTTTCGGCTTTATAGACACTAAATCCCATACGGGTCAGTGAGATATCCAACAATTGTAATATATCCGGCTCATCATCGACCACTAAAATTCTTTTCTTATCTGTACTCATAACGAAGCTGCCGTAAACAATTCTCGGCGTAAGAATGGTCCAAAATTCATATCATCTATAAACGCTTGCATCGCTCCCTCATCAACATTTTGTGATTTTATTATAGCATTATTGGATAAAGGTACATCAAGCACTATTTGCGCCAGAAGTTTTGAAATACGTGCCAATTCTTGATGCTCTTTGATTTTTTGCATGCATGATTTAGCACCACGAATCGCTAAAAATTCTATTTGTCGATAGTCATTAAGAATGTGCTCTAAATCCTCAAAATGATGTAATAACTGTTGGGCCGTTTTCGTACCAACACCTTTGACGCCGGGAATGTTGTCTGCCTGATCACCTGCTAATGCCAGAAAATCAATAATCTGTTCAGGTCTGACGCCAAATTTATCGGTAATGGCATCATAGCTCAGCGGTTTAGATTTACCGTAATCCCACCACCAATCGCCGGGACGAATGAGTTGGGCTAAATCCTTATCTGCACTGACCACACACACATTATGGCCGGCGTCACTGTGTCGTTTATATAAACTACCAATGAGATCATCGGCTTCATAATGGCGGTCTTTAAAGGTGGCTATCCCCAATAACTCTGCGACTTGTTGGCAATAAGCAAATTGGCGCTTGAGCTCAACCGGAGCCGGTTCTCGGTTGGCCTTATAGGGTGGGTAAATTTCATTGCGAAAAGAACTCGCCAAAGACTCATCAAAGGCCACCGCTATGTGTCTTGGACTGGTTTGTTTTAAGAATCGAATGAGAAACCGGGCAAAGCCATAGACCGCATGGACTTCTTCGTTACGTTGGGTAAACCACTCAGGTTTCAACGCATAATAACTGCGAAACACAAAGACACTGGCATCAATGAGAAAAACCGGTTTGTCTTGTGTTTCGCTGTTTGTTTGCATGGTTTTTAACCTATAAGACCCATCGCTTCGAGTTTCAGGACAATTTGTTGGGTGGCCTGATCGGGTGAATATTTCATGGTATCAATATCCAACTCAGGATTTTCAGGGGCTTCATAAGGGTCACTGATGCCGGTGAATTCCTTGATTAAACCTTGACGGGCTTTGGCGTACAAACCTTTGCGGTCGCGTTTTTCACACTCCTCTAAGGGTGTTGATACATGCACCTCTAAAAAGCCACCAGTGGGTTCAATCATATCACGCACTTCGGCACGGGTTTGTGCATAAGGTGCAATCGGCGCACAAATGGCAACACCACCATTCTTGGTGATTTCACTGGCCACAAAACCAATGCGTAAAACGTTAATATTACGGTGGTCTTTTGAGAAGCCCAATTCACTGGAAAGATTTTTACGGACAATGTCACCATCCAATAAAGTCACCGGGCGGTTAATCATTTCCATCAATTTAATGCGCAAGGCATTGGCGATGGTGGACTTTCCGGAACCGGATAAGCCGGTGAAAAACACGGTAAAACCCTGTCGGTTACGGGGTGGATAGCTTTTACGCAGTTCTTCCACCACTTCAGGATAAGAAAACCACTCAGGAATATCCAAACCCTCCCGTAAGCGACGGCGCAATTCAGTGCCGGAAATCATCAAAGTTTTTTCATTTTCCTGAACCTCAGACATGGGTATGTATTGTGCTTTGTCTTGAGAAAACACCATCATCTCAAACTCAACCATTTCAATGCCCAACTCTTCCTGGTGTTTTTGTAACAATTCCTGAGCTTCATAAGGGCCATAAAATGGCTGACCCTGGCTGTCTTCACCCGGACCTGCATGATCTCGGCCAACAATAAAGTGACTGCAACCATAATTCTTACGAATAATGGCATGCCAAAGTGCTTCACGCGGACCGCCCATGCGCATTGCTAAGGGCAACAAAGACAAGGTTGTGGTGCGCTCCGGAAAACGCTCTAATAACTGCTCATAACAACGCACCCGGGTAAAGTGATCAATGTCACCGGGTTTGGTCATGCCGACCACCGGCTGAATCAGCAGGTTGGCCTCGGCCCGTTGTGCCGCGCGAAAAGTAAGTTCCTGATGGGCGCGGTGCATTGGGTTTCTGGTTTGAAAAGCCACCACTCGGCCCCAGCCCAGTTTATTAAATTTCTTGCGAATTTCAGCCGGCGTATGGCGGTGTTGTTGGTAATCATAATGGGTCGGCAACTGTAAACCCAGAATCTCGCCGCCTAAATAAAAATCACCGGCCTGATTAAACAGATAACTGACCGCCGGATGTTTTTCATCGGTGGTGGCAAACACCGCTTGCGCTTCGGCTTGTTTGTCCGGCTGCCAGGCATCTGCTACATTTAAAATCGCCAACACCACACCTTCTTCGTCACGCAAAGCCAATTGACCGGCTTTGACAGCAGCTTCCATGGTGGCTTTATCGACATCCAAAGTGATTGGCATCGGCCACAAATCACCATGTTCAAGTCGCATATCTTTTAGTACAGAATGGTAGTCTGCTTTAGACATAAAACCACGTAACGGAGAGAAGGCACCGTTCAGTAACAATTCTAAGTCGCAGATTTGACGCGGTGTTAAATTCCAGTCAGGTAGTTGATTGGCGATGGCTTGCCGTTTGGCTTGCTCTTCATCTGAGGCGGGTAGCAGGTTTACTAGCTCACCACCGTGTGGTTGGTTAATTGACATAATTTTTGTCCTAATTTAATTTAAGTTGATGTTTTTTAATTTTCTGTGCCACAGTGGTATGAGACACGCCCAGCTGCCGCGCCAGTTTTCGCGTTGATGGATACTTCTGGTACCAGTGTTGCATAAACTGCTTTTCAAATTCGTCCACCGCTTCTTGTAAGGTGAGGTTTTCTAAATCCGTTGATAAACTGACAGCACCGTCTAAATCCAAATCAGCGGCGGTTATTTCACCGCTGCGATTGACCATCACCGCTTTGTAAAGACATTGACGCAATTGACTGACATTGCCGGGCCAATAATAACGCTTCATTTTACTCACCGCATCATCATTGAGAATGTGATTGCGGCCAATTTCCTGATTCATTTGTTGTAAAAAATACATGGCCAGAGGCTCAATATCAGCCAACCGTTCACGCAACGGCAAGACATTTAATCGCAACACATTAATCAGCTCGACCCAGCGGTTATTCATTTGCCCTGACTCTTGGTATTGACCCAGACGCCTGGAAGATGACGTCATAATCCGGGGGCCATTTTCACCGGCCTGGTGGAAAAATTTGGTTAACTTTTCTTGTACATGATTAGGCATGAATTCCACATGTGAAAAGAACACAGTACCCTCACGGTTAAGACTTAATACTCCGGGTCGATTATTACGCCCAAACAATAACTGTTCCATGGGCTCGGCTTTCATTGCCTGACAATCAATCACGGTGAACATATGATGATCGCGATCACTTAAGCTGTGACATGCATGCGCCAACAATGTTTTACCGGTACCGAGCTCACCGACAATATTTATCGGCGCATCGACCACCGCCACGCGCTTGGCTTTTTGTACCGTCTGAGCAAATGATTCAGAATTAAAGACCAGGTTTTTTAAGCCGTCAATTTGTTCGCCTTGCACCACATAACTGCTGGCCTGGATTTTTTCATGATCCCGAAACAATAACATCGCCGCCACCGGTTTGTCACCGGCACCTTTAATGGATTGCACTTCCAGTAATAGCGTTCCGCCGACGGTTTCGATATTGACCGGCAATTTAGATTCTGCAGCGGCATTGAGTTTATCTTGCCAACCGGCTTGGGTAAAAACACCTTGCATTGGCACCGGCTTTTGGTCTTTTAAGTTAATTCCAAATCGCTGTTCCGCGGCACCATTGGCATAGGCAATCTGACCTTTGCTGTTAACGCCTAATACCGGATCAGGCATAACTTGCATTAAAGATGCCAGCATTTGTTGGGTAGCAACCCCCGGCAAGACGTCAATTTGATTAACCCATTTAACCCCCGGAACCCGCATAATTTGACTGGCCAAAGTGCCTTGTGTGGCTTTATCGAGATTGTGTGTTTGTAAGTATATTTTGCCGTCTTCAACTTCCAGCTTTTGCAAATCCGCTTGCTGTGTTTTCAATAAGGCTAAAATATCATCGGTAATACCGAGTTTATTTTCTGTGGTAATGGATAATTTCATCGTGTAATGATTTTCTTACAATTATTTTTTATTTTTATTTCAATCACTTATATGTTATTTGATTTTTATTGTAATATTTATTTTACGCATTTTAACTTGGTCTAACAGGACACTCAAGCTATAATTTTATTATGCTTATCACTTGTGACGTAAAACATGAAAAACAAACATTTACACTTTGCCACGCGCACCATTCATGCCGGTTATGATCCGCACCAAAACCATGGCGCTTTAACACCACCGATACACACCAGTTCAACATTTGCATTTAATACTGTTGAGCAAGGTGGCGATGCTTTTGCCGGTGAAAATGACCATTACATTTATTCGCGTCTGGGCACACCTTCGCAACAGCAATTAGAACAGCGTTTGGCTGACCTGGAAGGCAGTGAAGCAGCTTTAGTGACCGCTTCCGGCATGGGCGCAATTACCTCAGCCATTTGGTCACTGGTGCAAGCGGGTGATGAGATTATTGCTGATAAAAGTTTGTACGGCTGTACCTTTAGCTTTTTTGAACATGGCTTAAAGAAATTTGGCGTCACTGTGAACTACATGGACTTGTCGAAACCACAATTTCTAACCGAACACATCACCAAAAGAACCAAACTGGTGTATACCGAATCACCCAGCAACCCAAACATGCGTCTTGTGGACATTGCCGCAGTGGCAGACATCACACGCCAACACGGCATTAAATTTATGGTTGATAACACATTTTGCACACCTTACTTACAAAATCCCATTTCATTGGGCGCTCATATCGTGGTACATTCAGCCACAAAATACCTCGGTGGCCACGGTGATTTGATTGCCGGCGTGGTGGCAGGATCAGCTGAAGACCTATTACATATCCGACAATTCGGCTTAAAAGATATGACCGGGGCTGTCATTTCAGGTCATGACGTGGCGTTACTTATGCGTGGTTTAAAAACCCTGCATGTACGCATGGACAGACATTGTGAAAACGCCCAAAAAGTGGCTGAGTATTTAAACGAAAGCCCTTACATAAAACAGGTTGATTATCCCGGACTGAATGGTTTTTCACAGGCGGAACTGGCCAAAAAGCAAATGCGCCAACCCGGCGGCATGCTGGCTTTTGAATTACAAGGCGACCGAGCGCAAGCCGCTGCTTTTGTGAATCAATTACAATTAATCTTATGCGCTGTAAGCTTGGGCGACACTGAAAGTCTTATTCAACATCCGGCGTCTATGACTCATTCAACCTATACTGAAGAAGAACTCATTGCCCATTTAATCAGCCCCACCTTACTGCGTTTATCGGTGGGACTTGAGCATATCGACGATATCATTGCCGATATCGATCAAGCCTTAGAGTCGGTCTTTAATGGCGGATCCGGCAATAAAGAGTTATCCGTTTTTGCCTGATTTTTTAAAGCAATCACCCGCCGTTGCAATTCAACGGCGGTCACTTCTTCAGGTACCATCGGCTCACCAACAATCAGTTCAATACGTGCCCAAAATTTCCGTGGCCATCGCTGATACCATTTTTTACCGTAGCGCGAGAACATACTGCCCCACAAGTTATGCAACGCCATTGGCACCACCGGCACCGGATATTTCTGCAAGACTTTTTCAATGCCCCGCTTAAATTCACCCACCTGACCATCATCCGTTAATCGGCCTTCGGGGAAAACAACCACCACTTCGCCGGCCTCAAGCCGCTCATAGATTTGTCGATAGGCTTCTGCCAGAACTTCAGGGTTTTCCTGCTCTGAAGCAATCGGGATACAGCGCGCCAGACGAAAAATCCAGTGCAAGACAGGCATTTGATAAATTCGATGATGCATGACATAGCGTACCGGCCGCGGGGAACGGGCTGAAATAATCACCGGATCCATAAAACTGATGTGATTACAGGCCAGAATCACGCCACCTTCTGATGGAATATTGTGCAAACCCTGATAGCGTGTGCGATAAATCAAGGTACTCACCACCCAGGCCACAAGTCGGACAATAAAATCCGGCATTAACTTGAATATAATCAAACTGACGATAATATGCAGTCCGATGGTAATCATAAACAGCTGAGGTATAGACCAGTTAAGCACAGCCAATACCACCATACCCAGTATTGCAGCCACCACCATAAACAGGGCGTTATATATATTATTACCGGCTATCATACGCGACACCCAGGATTTTTCCGCACGGGCCTGCACCATGGAATACAAGGGCACGATGTATAAGCCACCAAACACGCCTATCATCAACAAATCAAAATTGATGCGGTAGGTGCCGGCAAAGGCGAGCACCTCGGCTAAGCCAACAATCCCTTCAACCTCCAGTTCCATACCCATACCGGCAATCGATAAATCCATACCAAATATCGCCAAACCCAAAGCCCCAATCGGCACCAATCCGATTTCAACCCGCCGGTTGGACAGTTTTTCACATAACAATGAACCAACACCAATACCGACGGAAAACATGGTCAACAACAAAGTCACCACATGCTCATTGCCGTGCAGAACCAACCGCGTAAAATTAGGCATCTGTGCTAAAAACACCGAACCAAAAAACCAAAACCAAGAAATTCCCATCACTGCTAAAAAAATATCCCGGTGTTTTCTGACAACCCGGAGGTTAGCAGCAGTGGCTCGCCATAAACGCCAGTCCAGTTTAATCCCCGGCTCTGCCGCCGGTGTGAGAGGAATTTGACGGGCCGATACATACCCTAAAGTGGCAAAACCCACAACCGCCAAAGAAATCGGCACAAAAGAATCCATGGCAATCAAAATACCGCCTAAAATGGTGCCCAATAAAATCGAAATAAAGGTACTGGATTCCACTAAGCCATTGCCACCCATCAACTCATGGCGATTCAGTTTTTCCGGTAAATAGCCATATTTAACCGGACCAAATAAAGACGATTGTGACCCCATCAAAAACAAAACAAAAATCAACAAACCCACATGATTGAGGTAGAAGCCGACAGAAGCCAGCAACATAATAACAATTTCACCCATTTTAACGCGGCGAATCAGCACATCTTTCGGGTATTTATCCGCCACCTGTCCGGCAAAAGCCGAGAACAAGAAAAACGGCAAAATAAACAAACCAAAGGCTAAGTTGGTGAGCAGATTAATGTGCTGTTCTGCCACCTGAAAAGCAATCATAATAATCAGTGCATTTTTAAAGACATTGTCATTAAAGGCACCAAAAAACTGGGTCAGAAAAAACGGCAAATATCGACGTTCTTTCAGTAGATGGAATTGTGAGTGTGTGCTCATAGAATGATTTTATCAACAGAGGGATCAGAATGACTCACCAATCTTATGATATGGCGAAAAAATATCAAACAATGCGACGTATTTGGCAAAATATCCAGAATCAATCCACCTTTTTAAACTCAAGTATAGACTGTTCATCCGCATTTAAAAGCGTCAGTTTTAAATCTGATAACTGATAATGCTTAATTTGATTAAGCGCTTGCGTAAATTCGTCTGCCAGTTTCATATCCGGACATGCCATCAAAGTACTGGCCAAAGCACCGAATTCAATTCGACCCTGACCGAGCGTTTCAATGCCACCGGATAAGCGATTACAACTGTCTGTACCAAACACCTGCATTTTGTTTAAATTAAATTCTAAACTCGGTCGTTGTTGCCTGTCATTGAGCGCAGTCATTGACTCAATATCTCGGCCGTTAAGTTCTTTTAATGCCCAAATATCATGCAGCCGCAGGGTCTCATCGGCTTGTTTATCAAGGACTTCAAGCAATTCATAACGAATCGACGAGGCATCGGCGGGGACTTGTGCGGCCGGTAATTGGGTTTCTTTTACCCGGATTTTATAGACATAACCGAGTTCATAATCAAAACCTTCAATCGGTGCATAAAACAAGGACCAGTTCTCAATATTGGCTTGTTCTTGATTATCCTGATTAATTTTCTGCACTTGCAGGCACAGACGTTCGCCCACACCCTGACAAGTTCGTTGCCAGCTGTTGACCCAATAGATTTGTTCAGAACTGGTCTGATCATCCGTCTTTATCGATGTGTTTTTATCGTGCTGAGTCATGTGACTGCAACCGGCCAGAAGAATAAGCAGGAAAATTGACAGTGGTTTGTACATGGTAACCTCCGGTAAATATGATTCTATGATGGCACAAGCTGGTTGAAAATTGAGTGAATATCAACTTACTCAGCCTCTTGTGGTGGTAACAACAATTGAGGATCCAAGCGCACATCCGTACCTAAATTAATGCGCCAATCCAAATGCGGTCCGGTGGCTCGACCGGTCATGCCGATTTCACCGATTTTATCACCTTGCTGTACAACTTGACCGACTTCGACATTGACCTGACTTAAATGTAAATAGGTGGAATTTAAACCATAGCCGTGATCAAGAATAACTGTGCCGCCGGTGTAATAATGATCATCCACCGCCATGGTCACGGTGCCTGCAATCGGTGCCACCACTTCAGAGCCGGTGGCATTGGCAATGTCCATGCCGTAGTGAGGCCGTTTGGGCTCACCATTAAGAATACGACGACTGCCGTACACGCCGCTGACGCGACCGGTGGCCGGCCAGATAAAGTCTTGTAGATAATACCGCTGCTCAGACCACACTGAACGGGCACGTTTCACTTCGGCCTGTTCTTTTTTTATCCGTTCCCAGAAACTGGCCGGGGGATTGACCTTATCAGCCGGTAAACCATCAATGCGTTCTTCGGGGAAATCACGTTTTTCGACATCGATAGATAACTGATGGGTTTGGCCTCGGTGAGTGATGGCCAGGTTTTTGGGCTGTTCATCAAAACGCCCAAAACCAAACATAAAGTAGCCTTCAGCATCTGCTTTAACCACTTCATCGTCAATACGAACCGCCGCATCCGGATTGGTTTGGGCAATCAACAAGCCACCTTGCACCGCCTGCCCTTTGATATTGAGAAAATAATCATCGGCAGATACCGACAATGTGGTCAATAAAAGTATCAAAGCTACTAATTTCATACCCAATTCTCTTATAATAAATGCAACATTTTAACACCAAACACCATGAACCTCATCGCCATCGAAACCGCCACCGAACAATGCGCCCTCGGATTATTGCACAACGGCCAAATCAGCACTACCGCAGAAATCGCGCCACAACAACATGCCAACATTATTTTGGATCGACTTGAAGGCTTATTAACTGATGCCGGGCTCAAAAAGTCACAACTTGACGGCATCGTTTTCGGCCTCGGCCCCGGCGCCTTTACCGGCGTACGCATCGCCTTTGCAGTGACCCAGGGTCTGGCACTGGCACTGGCTATTCCGGTTTTGGGTGTTTCAACCTTAGAAAATATAGCCTGGCAGATTTTTCAAAAAAATCCCAATCAAGAACAACACATTCTGATTGCCAACGACGCCCGCATGGACGAAGTTTATTGGGCCGAATTCAAAGCCCACAAAGGCCGACTCATCCGGCTAAATGCCGACCGGGTCAGCAAACCAAAAGCGGTTAATTTAAAAGACTTTGATACCGCCGCTGGCAGCGCCTTTCATGATTTATTGCGCGAGCAAATTAAAGACAATGAAACACGCCCCATTGATGCCAACATCTTACCCGACGCCCGGGCCTTATTAGAAATCGCCCAAAGCCGCTTTCAATCAGACCAACAAAACATCGCCGATATCCAGCCCCTCTATGTGCGCGATAAAGTGGTTTTTAGTTAATCATTTTTCTAAATGACATGAACGGTTTAGAAACAACCCAAATACAATGCCCTTACTGCTGGGAAACTTTTGAAACGGTGGTGGATTGTTCAGTGGTTGAACAACAGTATGTTGAGGACTGCTATGTCTGCTGTCAGCCGATTGTTTTTCAGGTAACAAGCGATGGTGAACAAATCACTGAACTTCGCATATCAGCCGAAAATCAGTAACCGTCTGGTTATCGACAAATCGACCAAGCACCTTGATCAAAGTGGAAGTGGTTTTTGTGCAAATCATTATAATTTGGGCCTAAAACGGTGGAAAAACGCTTGCAGGCGGATTGATGAATTGCGGTTAGAAACGTGCCTTTTTCGGAGTCTTTTCCCCAATCTTTTAAAACCGATATTTCTCTGCCATCAGCCAACACAAAACCGGCGATATCAATGGCATTGGCATAGGCATGCTGACTACGGCGGCCTTGTCTGGCGTTATTGATATTGCGGCAGGCGTAGGTGCCGTAATGACGCACGCGGATGATTTTTTGGTTAAATAATTTTATCGCCAAGGGTTGCAAATCATGTCGCTCCCAAATCGCAAGCGCCACCAGCGCCGGACACTTTAAAACAATGTCACCACCGTAAGAAATACCGGATTGTTGCAGCATGGCGACGTTTTTATAGGCACAGTTTTCACCGGTTTTTTGGTCTTCAATTTTTTCGAATGTTAACGTGCTGTTTTCAAGTACAGCAAAGCATTCATCAGGGTGGCTTTTCAGTCGGTTTATCTTTGTTTTGGTGACGAATGTGGGTTTGTCAGCGATACGCAGGGGTTGAAACGGATTAACGTTATCCGGCAAGAAAAGCATAATCAGCTTGTAACAGCCAAACCCGATCAGCAACAACATCAGCACAACAGCAATGAACCGAAGCGTCTTGCCGGCGCGTGTATTCATTTATCGTGGCTCTGTCTCGCTTAAGACCCGCTGAAAAAAATCATCCATAACCTCGGCCACATCGATTTCATCGGCAAACCATGGGTGGATTTTCAGCAATGTCATAACATGCCCGATGTCTTCATATAAAACCGTTTCTACCCAATTGCCAGCGACTTTTAACTGATTACCGAAGGTATCGAAATTAAAACGCCCAACGGTGTTATCGCCCATGCTATGGATTAATTTTATCGGCGGTTCACTGCCATCCACAAAATGATTCACTTTCATTTTGTCAAAATTCTCCGCTCCAAAAGTCTCGATATATTGTGGTTTTTTTGGGGTAAAATTATAAGGACCGGCCAAACCCACAAAGGATTTAATGTCTTGAATATCCACGCCAACTTGTGTCAGATAGCGTTTGTCGGTGACCAGTAAAGCCCCGGTGTGGGCGCCGGCCGAATGACCGGCCAGCAGCAATTGATTGGCATTACCGCCGTAATCGGCGATGTTGTTGTTAACCCAAGCGATGGCCAATGCAATGTCTTCAACAAAGGTCGGGAATCTGCCATCGGGGTATTTAATGTAATCGGGTATCACCACCAAGTAGCCTTTTCTCACCAAAGCATCCGCGACAAAATGGTGTTGTTCTTTACTGCCTTTACTCCAGCCGCCACCGTAAACAAAAATCACCACGGGCGCATGAGCATTGTCTTTTTGGGGATAAATATTGAGTTTTTGCCAAGACTCAGAACCGTAGGCAATGTTTTTTTCGGATTGAATGGGGTGACTTATTTTTATTCCGGTATTAAACAGAAATGAGCCGACACCGGCGGAGGCTTGATAACTGGTGAACATAGTGGCAACAACCATTGTTGAGAACAATAAAAAACGTCTTATCATGGGAGAAGATATTTAAAAACTTGAACTTATCACAGTCCCTGTGAAAATCAGCTCAAAGCAAAATATAAAGATTTACCGCCCAATAAGACAGCCACCAGAATAACCACAACGCCCAGCAAATTATGAAGCCAGCTATTTTTGTATCGGCCCAATAAGTCCGACTTATTCATGACATACAGCAAAAAAGCCGCCAGCAAAGGTAACAGCAAACCATTGGCGATTTGCGCAAACCAGATGATGGTGATGGGTTGATAACCGGATAAAGATAACAACAAACCACTGAACAGCACCAGCATCCAGATTGCTTTGAATTTGATGTGCTTGCCATCGGTTGGCCAGCCCAACATGCCCGAAACCGCATAAGCCGCGGCCAGGGGCGCCGTGATGGCTGAAGAGATACCCGCAGCAAACAGACCCAGCGCAATAAAAACAGAGGCCCATGAACCCAATAAAGGTTGTAATTGAACCGACATATCAGCGGCGGACTGGATACTAACCTGTTGCCCAAAAAAAGCGGTGGCAGCGGTGGCCACAATCGCCAGTGAAATCAAACCACCAATACCGATGGAAATCACTGTGTCTTGCCGAACCCGTGACAAATCCTCGGTGTTATGCCATTTGGATTTCACCGCTGAGGCATGTAAAAATAAATTATAAGGCACCACAGTGGTACCCACCAAAGCCACAATGGTTAACCAGGCACCTTCGGGGACTTGTGGTTTCATGCCTTGGAAAAGTGCCAGCCAATTGGGTTTGGTTAATAAAAAAGTGCTGACAAAAGCCACACTCATCAGCAACACCAAAGAAATCAAAGCCCGTTCAAAAATACGATAACTTCCCTGAATTAGAACCGCAAAAGCCACCGCCACAATCACTATCGGCCAGGGGAAATTTACCGCCGGCAACATCGCTTCTAAACCCAAAGCCGCACCGGCAATGTTGCCGCCTTCATAAGCACCATTGCCAATAAATATGGCCACAGTCACTAAGGTAAAAACCAGGGTTTTATAAATCGGGTTCTGAAATTGATTGTTAAGCACTTCCCCCAAACCACGCTGCGTCACCAGGCCCAAACGCGCCGACATTTCCTGCAACAACATGCACGCCACAATTGAAAACAACAAAGCCCACAATAAAGCATAACCAAAATGAGCGCCTGCCAGGGTGCAGGTGGTGACCGTACCCGGACCGATAAAAGCCGCAGCCACCAAACTGGCAGGACCGATAGAGAATCGTGATCGTTTAGTGGGCGATTTCTTAGCGATGTTCATTTAATTGAGCAAAATCCAGGTACCTAAGCCCAGGAAAGACACATAACCAACGATATCCGTCACGGTTGTCAGCACCACACCACCGGCGATGGCCGGATCGATGCTCAGTCGACGTAATAACACCGGCACCATAACACCGGCCAAAGCCCCGGCAATCAGATTAATTACCAATGCCAAAGCGATAACAATACCCATTTCAATGTCTTTATACCAGGCAACAATGATAATTGATAAGATAATGGCCCACACCAAACTATTAATCACGCCAATCATGACTTCACGGTTCAACAGATTTTTTATGTTACCGCTACCCACCTGACCGGTGGCCATACCACGAATCATTAAGGTTAAGGTTTGCGAACCGGCAATGCCACCCATTGAAGCAACAATCGGCATCAACACCGCTAAAGCCGCTATCTTCTTAATGGTGTCTTCAAAAAAACCAATGGCGAAAGCCGCCAATAAAACAGTTAATAAATTAACACCCAACCACACAGCACGGCGTTTTGAAGAACTAAAAATGGGCGCAAACATATCGCTTTCTTCATCCATACCGCCCATCCGCATCACTGAGCGCTCAGCCTCCTCACGAATGACGTCCACCACGTCATCAATGGTGATTCGTCCGATTAACTGATTTTTTTCATTCACCACCGGTGCTGAGATCCAGTCATTGTGCTCAAAATCCTGAGCTACCTCACTGGCATGGGTGGTGTCCAATATCGCCGGCGCGTCTTCATCAACGATATCTCGGATGGGCGTTTTTGGATCGCAGGTCAATAAGGTTTCTAAAGGTACCCGGCCTTTATAATGGCCTTTGCGACCAACGGCAAACAAGTCTCCGATGGGTTTGGGGATATTTTCCCGAAACCGTAAGTAACGCAATACCACATCCACATTGACATCTGTTCTGACCCGTAAAACATCAGGATTCATCAAACCACCAGCACTGTCCTCAGGGTAAGACAACACCTGTTGCAACATGTCACGAGAGGTTTTGTCCATTGACAACATCAACTCATTGGACACCTCTTCAGGTAAGTCAACAATGATATCTGCCATATCATCGAGATCCAAGTCTCGAGTGGCCTCCACCAATTCATCGGTGTTCAAATGCTCAATCAGACTATCACGCACCTCATCATGCAAAGACACCAGCACTTCACCACGACAAGATTCGTCTATTAACTCCCACACCTGAAAACGTTTATCACCGGGCAAAGACTCCAAAAACATGGCAGCTTCAGCACCCGGGATGCCATTTATGATTCGTGAAACAGCACCTAGGTGATCCTCATCCAAGGCCATGTGTAAAGCGTGAATTTCTTTTTCTGTGGTTTCGTTGGGCTGGGTTTCTGCCATTAGTTGTCTCTTTTGTTATTATATTCAGGTGGTTTGGCGCTTTGCCTCACAATCGGGTATCATATTGTGAGATTTACACCATACATTTAATTTACGTGATAACACTTTGAATCACAATATCATTTTTCAAAAAATTGAAACCGATGATTTGCCTGAGGTTTCGGCGATTGAGCAACAATGCTACCCCAATCCCTGGCCACAGAAAACCATGCAAGACTGCTTAGATGCTGATTATCAGTGCCTCAAGGGCCTATCAGAACAAAGTCCGGATATTCTCTGTTACGCTTTTATGGCAATCGGTCATGAAGAAGCCCATTTGCTCAAAATCACGGTCCATCCAGAACATCAGAAAAAAGGCTTAGCGCAAGCCATGTTACAACGTTTGACCCTGATTTGTCGCATTAATCATGCCCGCAGAATCTGGCTTGAAGTACGCGCCGGCAATGAACCGGCCATTCGATTTTATCAAAAAGCCGGTTTTGAGACCAAAGGTCTTCGTCGAAATTATTATCGCTACCAAGACCAGCAGGGCAAAAAAGTCAAAGAAGATGCCCTTGTGATGTGTTTCTCGTTATTAAATTGACCATAAAAAAACCCGTCAATCGACGGGTTTTCCTGGACAGTGACTAAGCCCTTTTTTCATGATATTTTAATCAGCTGGAAAGGTTTTTCTCACTTTTAGCCAGCTCATCATATAAAGCCTGTGGAACACGATCGCCGTATTCTTGTAGAAATTCCGCGACAGATTGGTTTTCTTGTTGCCATCCATTGGCTTCAACAGCCAACAAGGCTTCCAACACATCGCTGTCTAAGTCTAAATTCTCCGTGTTAATGTCACTGGCTTTCGGCATCAGGCCAATGGCGGTTTCATGGGCTTCGGCAGTGCCTTGACAACGACCGATAATCCATTCAAGAACACGCATATTTTCACCAAAACCGGGCCACATAAAACCACCGTCTTCATCTTTACGGAACCAGTTCACGGTAAATACTTTCGGTAAGTTATTGGCCTTTTCCTGCATCGATACCCAATGCCCCCAATAGTCACCAAAATGGTAACCACAAAATGGTTTCATTGCCATTGGATCTCGACGCACCACACCGACTTTACCTGTGGCAGCAGCCGTGGTTTCAGAAGCCACGGTGGCTCCCATGAGAACACCATGATTCCAATTTCTGGCTTCATTCACCAAAGGTACTAATGATGCCCGTCGACCACCAAAAATAATGGCATCAATCGGCACCCCACTGGCATCTTCAGAGGCTGGCGAATAACTGGGGCAGCGCTTGGCTGATACTGTAAAACGAGAATTGGGGTGTGCGGCAGGCCCATTGGCCGGATCATAGGGGCGACCTTGCCAATCGATGGCAGGCACTCGGTCATCAAGACCTTCCCACCAAGGTTGTTCATCAGCGGTTTGTGCCACATTGGTGAAAATGGTGTCTTGGTAAAGCATGGCCAAGGCATTGGGGTTGGTGTCTTTGGCGGTTCCCGGTGCCACACCGAAAAATCCAGCTTCCGGGTTAATGGCCCACAAACGGCCATCTTCGCCTGGACGCATCCAACAAATATCATCCCCGACGGTGGTGATTTCCCAACCATCCTGTAAATAGCCCTCCGGCGGTATCAGCATCGCCAGATTGGTTTTACCGCAGGCAGACGGGAACGCGGCTGCCACATAATGTTGTTTACCAGCCGGTGTTTTAATGCCCAAAATCAGCATGTGTTCAGCCAACCAACCTTCATCTTTGGCTTGATAAGAAGCAATTCGTAAAGCATGGCATTTTTTGCCAAGTAAGGCGTTACCACCATAGCCAGAGCCATAACTTTTAATCACGCGCTCCTCTGGGAAATGCATAATAAAACGTCGCTCAGGATCTAATTCGCCGGTTGAGTGTAAACCTTTAACAAAGGTACCTTCACGCTCAATTCGGCGTAAAGCCTCGTCACCCATGCGGGTCATCAGGCGCATATTTTGCACCACATAAGCACTGTCGGTAATCTCTACGCCACAGCGTGAAATCGGCGAGTCAATCGGGCCCATGCAGTAAGGAATCACATACAGTGTTCGTCCTTTCATACAGCCTTTAAATAAATCGTCCATTTTTTTATGGGCTTGCTGCGGATCCATCCAATGGTTATTGGGGCCGGCATCGGACGCTTGTTGAGTACAAATAAAGGTTAAGTGCTCTACCCGCGCCACATCTTTGGGATCGGATAAGTGCAAATAGCAGTTTGGATGGGTTTCGGGATTCAGGCGTTTATAACTGCCGTCTTCAAGTAATTGATGGTTAAAGGATTCGTCTTCGGCAGCACTGCCGTTACACCAGTAAATGTCGTCAGCTTGGGTGAGTTCAGCAACTTCTTGAACCCAATCAGCCAACACTTGATTAGATGTGCTCATGTGGTTTTGATTGGTTTAAAAAATTGGTTGCAAACTTTAACCGTTCAGTCCATGAAAAGCAAGCACCCAGACACTTTGAAACCGCAAACCAACGACTTTTACTTGATTCGTTCTAAAATACCTTGTAACTCATCTGCATCATGATAATGAATCACCAATTGGCCTTTTCCGCCTGATTTCTGCTGGACCAATACTTTGGTGCACAGTTGCTCGCTGAGTTGTTGTTCTAAATGTCGGACATCGGCATTTTTCTTATTAATTTCGGGGGGCTTTTTAGGTGTTGGGTTTTTAATTTCTTTAACCAAAGCTTCGGCTTGTCTAACTGTTAGCTTCTTCGCCACAATCTGTTCAGCGGCGCGTGATTGCTGGGTTTTATCCAGACCCAACAAACAGCGGGCATGACCCATTTCTAACAATTCCTGATTCAGCAATTGTTTCACCTGGTCTGATAAATCTAATAACCTGAGGAGATTACTGACCGCCACCCGTGAACGACCCACGGCTTCAGCGGCCTGGGCGTGGGTGATAGAAAATTCTTTAATCAAACGCGCCAATGCCTGAGCTTCTTCCAAAGGGTTGAGGTCCTCACGTTGAATATTCTCAATCAATGCCATGGCAATGGTTTGTTGGTCATCAATCTGCTTAACCAATACCGGCACTTCGGTGAGTTTTGCCATTTTGGCGGCACGCCAACGGCGTTCACCGGCGACAATTTCATACTTACGGCTGCTTATTTGACGCACCACAATCGGCTGTACGATGCCTTGCGATTCAATGGAATCAGCCAATTCACGTAACTTATCTTCATCCATAATGGTGCGTGGTTGGTATTGACCGGGTTGCAATTGATTGACAGCCAAGGTTTGTAATTCACTTACATCATGATCGGATTTTGTGGCATCCGCATTTTTCGAAGAGGCCAATAAGGCATCTAAACCACGTCCCAAACCGGTTTTGCGTTTGGTTTTTTTGGTGACTTTTTTGTTAGGTTTGTTAGGTTCTGCCATGATTTCTCCTAATTATTTCACTGGCCAATCCCTTGTACGCCACTGCACCACGAGATAAATGGTCATACTCAATCGCAGAAACACCAAAACTGGGTGCCTCAGCCACTTTAACATTGCGGGGTACCACTGTGGTAAATACCTTATCGCCAAAATGTTCACTGATTTGAGCTGCCACGTCATTGGCCAGATTATTCCTGCCGTCGAACATGGTGCGCAATAAACCTTCAATCTGTAAATCAGGATTAACTGATTGCTGAACCCGCTTAATGGTATCCAATAAAGAAGTCAAACCTTCAAGTGCATAGTATTCACATTGCATGGGTATCAAGACACTATCGGCTGCGGTCAACGCATTAATGGTCAGGATACTCAGCGATGGCGGACAATCAATGAGGATATAATCATAATTATCAGCCACCTGAGCCAATTGATCTTTTAACGCATGTTGTGGATTATCCGAATCCATAAGTTGTAATTCGGCAGCCGTCAAATCAGTATTGGCGCCTATAACATCGACAATATCGGTTTTTATGATGGCTTCATTGGCATCACATTCTAGCAATAACAATTCGCAGGCTGAGACTTCCAAGGCCCTCGAATCAACTCCGCAAGCCATGGTGGCATTACCCTGAGGATCCAAATCAACCAATAAAACACGGTGTTTTAAATGGGCTAAGCCAACAGCGGTATTGACCGCAGTGGTGGTTTTGCCGACGCCACCTTTTTGATTGGCCACAGCAATTATTTTGGGTTGATGTCGCATAGTATTATTGGCTTTTTTTCATGTATTGATAGAGTTTACGTTGTGCGTCTAAAAAGGGAACTTCGATGTTTAGCGTTGACACCAAGTTAAACTCAGAATCAACCACCAGCGGTTCTTCTTTAGGACCTTTCATGGCCATAAATCGACTGTGATGATCGCCTAAATGTTGGGTTAAAGATAAAAATCGATTCACCTCAGCGAATGCACGTGATATTACCACATCGAATTTTTTATCGGGAATAAAATTTTCCACCCGATCATGAACAATATGGATATTTTGCAAAGCCAAGCTGCGCTTGACATGATTTAAAAAGCGGGTTTTCTTGGCCACTGCATCAATAAGTGTAATCGATGATTCAGGCTTAAACAAAGCCAGCATAATACCGGGCAAACCACCACCGGTGCCGACATCAATGATATGGACACCCTCCACATATGGAATCACAGCCGCAGAGTCTAAGGCATGTTGCACCACCATATTATGCCAATCAGTGATGGCAGTCATTTTATAGGTATTATTCCAGCGCTGTAATAAGGCCAAGAAGTGCATAATGGATGGGCACTTTTCAACATCTAAATCCAGTTGTTCTAAACCAGATTGTAGTAATTGTTTAGCAGACTCTTGTGAATTGGCTTCGTTCATTGGTGAAAATAGCTTAAAATATGACTTTTAACCCATGATTTGAGCCCCACATTAAAGGTAAGCTGTCGGTTATGACGGCTCAATGGCCCATCTCATGATGTTGTAAATATGGAATGATAACAAAAACAGACGAGTAAGACATGAATTTTGATAAAGCAAGACATAATATGGTAACCCAACAAATTCGATCATGGGACGTCGTTAACAAAGACATTTTAAACGCCATGTTATCCATTCAACGCGAAGAATTTGTTCCGGTATCACAGCGCAAACTGGCCTTTGCGGATATGACATTGCCCATTGGTCATGACCAACACATGATGAAGCCGGTTGTAGAAGGACGTACCTTGCAAGTTCTGAATTTAAAACCAAGCGACCGGGTTTTAGAAGTGGGCACCGGCAGCGGCTACTTAACTGCGCTGTTAGCCACTTTGACAGAACATGTTCATTCCATTGATATTTTTCAAGATTTTATAGACAGCGCCCGACAGAAACTATCGGATCAAGAGATTGAGGACGTCACATTAGAACAAGCGGACTTTTTTGATTTTAAAGCACCCATAAAATACGACCATATTATTTTAACCGGTTCACTAACAGAGTTGCCCGCATTTGTGTTTAACTGGCTTAAAGACAATGGTCAGGTATTCGTGATTATCGGCGAGGATCCGGTGATGGAAGCCCGAATCTACACCTCACCTGATAAATACACCACTCACTTTGACACCATGGTTGCGCCTTTGCTTCAACCCAAAGCCGCTAACCCCACTTTCAACCTTTAAACTTTGACCGAATTATGATAAAAAAAATAGCAATCATCAGCTTACTCATGGCTGGACAATCCCAAGCAGCCAGCTTAGTTGACGTACTCAATGAGGCGTTACAACAAGACCCGCAGCTACGTGCGGCAGAATATAATTTGAAAGCCTCGCAAGAAAGTAAAACCCAAGCCCTTGCTAATTTCTTACCACAAGTCAATGGTAGCTGGAATAAGCAATGGGCTGAAACCGAATCTGAATTAGATATCATTGGTGAACTTAATGTACCTGATACTGATCAGTACGGTTGGCGCGTGTCTTTAAACCAGTCGGTTTATGATCATGCGAATTTCGTCAGAATGAGCCAAGCAGAACTGCAAGAAGCCCGTGGCAGTGCCAGTTATGATATGGCGCGACAAGATTTTTTGATTCGGGTGTCACAAAGCTACTTTAATGTGTTGACCAACATTGATGTGGTTCGATTTGCAGAAGCCGAAGAAAAAGCCATTGAACAACAATTACAACAAGCGGAACAACGTTATGAAGTGGGTTTATCGGCGGTCACTGATGTCCATGAAGCCCGCGCTCAATATGACTCTGCGCGTGCCAATGTCATTAATGCCAGAAATATTTTAGATGACAGCCGTGAAGCGCTGTTTGAAATCACCCAAACATATTATCAAGAATTAGCGGCTTTACCGGCTGATATCGAGCAATTAACATTGCCCCAGGATGATGTTGCTTTCTGGGAATCTTTAGCACTTAACAATAACCCAAATTTAGCCGT
Organism: Marinicella gelatinilytica; assembly: GCF_026410405.1. Lineage (GTDB taxonomy): Bacteria > Pseudomonadota > Gammaproteobacteria > Xanthomonadales > Marinicellaceae > Marinicella > Marinicella gelatinilytica. Next base: position 197,025 of record NZ_JAPMLN010000002.1, read on the forward strand.
CGCTAAAATTGATGCTGAATTAGCGGAAAAGACCGTCGATTTACAAAGAAGCGGTCATTTCCCAACAGTGGATTTATCTGTGGCTCGCAGTAATAACGTTAACAATAACGTCGCCTTAAGGGATCCGCAAACCCAAGATGTGTTTGCCACCGGCTCCCAGGAAACCGACAGCACCTCGGCACAGTTAACGCTCACTGTACCTATTTTTTCCGGGTTTCGGGTCAGTTCACTGACTGATGAAGCACGGTTTTTGTATCAAGCAGCGATGGAAAACTTAGACCAGGTTACTTTTGCCACGGTTCGCAATGTTCGCAGTGCTTTACGCAATGTCGAAGCCGGCTGGCGCTCGGTACAGGCCAGAGAATTGGCTGTGGTATCGGCGAAGAGTGCTGAAGAAGCCACTGCCGCAGGCTTTGAAGTGGGAACCCGAAACATCGTAGAAGTACTGAACTCACAACGCAGCTTATATCAAGCGCAACGCGATTACTCCCGTGCCAAACACGACTATTTAATGAATATTCTTAATTTAAAACGGGCTGCCGGCACGTTAACGCAAGATGATGTGTTATTAATTAATCAATTGTTAACGCATCAATAACTGATGCCAGCAATTGCTGATCGGCATCACTGATGTCAATAATCTGAAACCCGGCAAAGGTCAGGCCGCTGTCTTGGTGGTCTGACCAAATACATTCGGCACCTAACGCAATGGTTTTCGTCGCTAATTCTTTGAGGGAAATGGATAATTGTAGAATAATTCCCGGCTTTATGGTTTCACGACTAGATAATAAAAAACCATTTTCCGAGATATCCACCACTCTGCCAATGGTATGGTCAGTCATGACATTAAGCACCTGAGAACCGGTGGCGGGATGGACACGCATATGGGCTCTTTTTTCTACCATCATTTACCTCGAAATTAAGCGGCCATCTTTTTTAGCCGGTTCATAATACGACCCAAGGCTTTTTTAATGTAACCACCTGAGTCTAACTCAACTTGTATAATATTATTACGGCTCATATCAATGGCCATACGTGCCAGTCCCATTTTATGTGGGTGACGGCCGGCCAAGTCAACCAATAGCACGCGCTCACTTAAAGTACTAACCCACGATAATTTACGGCGAACGATGTCACCGCTTTGATTGGCTTTAAAGTCAAACAAGGTGCCATAAGGCACGTGAATAATGTGATCAACCAATTGTTTTTCACGGTCATTAAGCGACCTTATTTCTTCGATTTTCTTATCAGAATCAGATTCTTGTTTATGTTCTTTCGATGCTTTATCTACAGATTGAACTTTTTTGAGTTTGGGTGGCTCTGTCTGTTCTTGATCCTGATTGGCCTCCTGCCACATAAAACACGCGTGTAAATTATCCTTGGTGGTCATGCGATCACGTTTGGAAAACCCCAACTCATCCATGGTTTCATCCAAGTGCCGCATGGCCGCCAATTTTTGCGGACCTGTTAACTGTTTAAACTTTTTACGGTTACCAATCTGCGACAATACTTTGGCTGTATTGATGTTGGCCTGCCATTGCTCAGAATCTTGACCTTCTCTTAGCATGGTCAAGGTTAAGGCATCCATGCTGACTTGTTTCACCACATCACGCACAAATTTAACTTCACAATCTTTTAATATGGCATCCAGCTCTTGATTGACCTTTTCCTTGGTCAATTGCATTTTTTCTTTGCCTTGAGCGGCACTGACCCATTTTTGCTCTGCTTTTATGGCACGATTTTCTGTCACCGATAAAAATTCTGACAATGAATTCAGGGCTTTTACAAATCCCTCACGACTACCATCAAAATCTTTCGCCGCATGGTCACTGAACTGGTGTACCTGTTTGATGACATCGGTACCGTACCAGCGCTGTGAGGTTTGCAATAATAACTCCATAAACTGACGCGCCGGATGGTCTTGGTCTGAAAAGAAAGTATCATCTTTAACCGCAGTTTTAATGAGCGGCACATTAATGGCATTTAAAGATGAGCGAATATCCTTATCAATGCGATTATCTTCATGGATTTCATCATATATCATACCCATCAAATCGATGGTTTTGTGCTGTCGCTCAGAAAGCTCGGGATAATAATTCCCGGTGTTATTGCGCACTCGATCGGTTAATAAGGATTTCAGATCAGACAAGTTTCTGGAGTTAGCCAGAATACCTGCATCTTGTTCTATTTGTGACAAAGCCTGATCAAAATCATTGCCTGAAACCTCATGCTGACGACCACCTACTTGCCCATCGTTTGGCGGTGACGCCTGGCTCAATCTGTTTGAACGCGGCACATCGGTCTCATAATTAGATTGGTAGCTTTGACCTTGTGATTGTTGTTTAGATAATAATTTAAAAATGGAGTTAATCAGTTGTTGCTCATCACCTGAAGACGCCATACCTTTATTAGTTTGATCTTGCTTGGGTGTTGTTGGCGTTTCAACAGGCTCATCGTCCGGTTTATCCTGTTCGCTTTGTGTGGCTTTTTCCGGTTTTTTTTCTATTTCAGACTGACGTGACTGAGGGGCTTTATATTCTGGTTGTAAGTTAGGTAAAATCCCACTGGCAATCAAGCGTTCATTTAACTGATGATAAAGTTCACTGATGGAACGGTGTAGCGATTTTTGTAATGCTTCAATCAACTTGGTTTTTACCGACTCGCTCCAATTCATTGATTTCAGCGCATGGCTCATTAACCAAACAATGGCGGCCGGTGAAAAGGGCATATTGGTTTTATCAATGCGCTCATCACCGAACAGCACATTCATGCGCTTTTCTAACAGATAAAGTTCAGTGTGTCCGGCGATTTCAAGGGTTGAGTCCAACTGCGTCAAAGACAAACTAATGGACAACTCCTCATCTTCAACCAAAGCCAAAGACATTTTCTTGTCAGACTTGTTAACCTCACTGGAAATAAAGTCCGGCATACGTTTAGTTTGTTCACGCACCTCTTGCCGCAGGCGTTTTTCTTGTTCTTTTAACTCACGGTATTGATTGAAGAATACTTGTTCTTTTTGATTGCTATCCGCATTCTGCGCCAGATGGAACAGCTTACCCAAAGTCAGCTTAACAGCTTCTGCTAAGCCATTTTGCAAGCCTTTATCAAAAATGACGATTAGTTCCTGAAGTAATTGATCTCGATTCATCATATCCCGATTTCCACCATCACACACACATAGACAATTTATTAGTCAATAACAAAACAAAATACTAAAAGGCGCCTGTGAATGCAAGTTTTTTTATGTATGCCTAAAAAATAGAATACCATAAAAAAACCGCTGTTTTGATTACAAAACAGCGGTTTATAGGGCCTTAAGCCACTGGCTTATTTACTGGGATAGGTGGGCCATTTAACGCCTGAGAATTTCTCTAAGCAGCGTACCACCTGGCAGCTGTAACCAAATTCATTGTCATACCAACAATACAATATCACATTATTACCTTCGACAATGGTGGCCACCGAATCAATCACACAAGCCTGTCGTGAACCCACAAAATCGGTGGATACCGCTTCCGTAGAAATGGTGTATCCGATTTGTTGCTGTAACTTGGAGTGCAATGATTTATAACGTAAAAACTCATTCAACTCTTCTAAGGTGACATCTTCGTTAAGTTGCACATTTAACATCGCCATCGACACGTTTGGCGTCGGTACCCGAATGGCATTACCGGTGAGTTTACCCGTTAGTTCCGGCAACACCCGTGACACCGCTTTAGCGGCACCGGTTGAGGTCAGCACCATATTCAAGGCTGCGCTACGACCACGGCGGTCTTTTTTGTGATAGTTATCAATTAAATTCTGATCGTTGGTATAGGCATGCACGGTTTCAATGTGGCCATGTTGGATGCCATATTTATCATTCAAGCATTTCAGTACCGGTACAATGGCGTTGGTGGTACACGAAGCGGCGCAAATAATTTCCTTATCCGGGGTGATCTGATCATGGTTAATGCCATAGACAATGTTCGGGATATCGCCTTGAGCAGGTGCCGTTAATAACACCTTGGCCGCACCCGGACGCAAATGTCCGCGTAAGCCTTCTTCATCTTTCCAAACACCGGTATTATCAACAATGATGGCATCATTGATACCATATTCAGTGTAATCGATATCCGCCGGTGAATTGGCATAGATAATCTGTACCTCGTTACCATTAATGACCAGCTTGTTCTGATCATGCAAAACCCGAATGGTGCCGTGGAATTTACCGTGAACCGAATCCTTTCGCAATAATGCAGCACGTTTTTCCAAGTCATTTTTTTGACCGGTATTACGTACCACGATGGCGCGAAGCACCAGAACATTACCACCACCGGTTTTATCAATCAGTAAACGCGCCACCAATCGACCAATCCGGCCAAAACCATACAACACCACATCCTGGGGTTTTTCCAAAGGTTTTTTATCAGAACCAATCAAATGTGCCAGCTCTTTCTTGACATAGGCATCGACATCCGATTGCTCAATGTCATCGTAACTGTTGGTTTTAAAATAACGATACACCATCTTGCCAACATCAATGTGCGCAGGCCCTAAGGGTAATTGAGCAATGGCTTTAATAAACGGATACGTTTCGTATTCACTGAGCTCGTTGCCTTCTACCTGGCGAACAAAACGATGGGCTTTCATAAGATCAGTCACTGACTGATTAATCATGCTTTTACCGTACATATACAAAGATACATTACGGCGCCGGTACAAGCGGCCAATCAGCGGAATCATGCCCTCTGCCAGAGCTTCTCTTTCTTTCCAGTCAGCAAAAAATTCGGTGGGTAACGGTCTGTTGTCTTCACTCATAGCGATTTATCTCTATTTGAAGGGTTAATAGATAAGAACGATTTTAATGGCTGCGCATTTTACCACCAAATCCCTATCTCAGCCACCAAAGAGGTATTTTATGAGCCTACCAATAGATCAGTTTTATCTAAAATGATAAAACATACCTCTTAACCACCACTTTTGAGGTAGGCGGAGGAGAGGTATTCAAACAATATAATATCTCAAAGGCAAAGTGATTTTTTTAAAACTATCCCTCATTTTACTTTAATTCAGGATAGTTATGACATCTTGATTGATATTGTTGTTTGATTGTTTAAAAGGGGATCTTGAAGGTCCCACCACTGACATAGATAATTATTTTCAAAATGGTTTAGTCTACCCTTTCTTTGAGCTCATAAATTCCAAAAATATAAAATGGCGCATGTTCAGTTACTCTTTGATTACTCAATTTTCTGATTGAATCGGCTGCATCTAAATCACTGACAAGACCATATTCATTAATAAAGGGAATATATTGCTCAAACAACTTTCTATCGTTACCCCCATAGCCACAATTACTCACACCACTAATCAGCATAAAATCTGCAATATCATAACCAAGAAAATTAAGCTGAATAGAATCCGTATTCAGACATTGATTCCAATTTGGCCAATAGATTTCAGAATTATCCAAATGGTTAAAGAAACGACGATAATCTGTCACAGGCATAGAAACAGCTATAGTCGAATGACTATCACCTAATCGGAAATCGGGATGACAACCAATATCGTATGTTTGAAATTCACTGTGTTTTTTTCAAAGTCATCCCAAACAGCTGTGTCTACAGAAAGCGCTACTTTAATTTCATTTTTCAGTAAAAAACGTCTTTTTCTGTCACTGCTCCACTGGTCTAAGTTGTCTTTTTTAGTCTTGTACATAAAACAAGATAAACATTCACTATTGTGGTTAAAAAATGACATTTTCATCTTCCTATTATAAAAACATTTGCTTCCCAGATTAAAACCCAGTAGAATGCGCGGCTGACTGAGGAGTGGTAGTTCAGTTGGTTAGAATACCGGCCTGTCACGCCGGTGGTCGCGGGTTCGAGTCCCGTCCACTCCGCCAGTTCTTAAGATGCCTTAAAACGACGATCCCGGTTGTTTTAAAAACGCTTTTTCTTCTTCAGTTGATACCCTTCCCAAAACCTGATTACGGTGCGGATAACGTCCGAATCGAATAATGATGTCGCGATGCTGTTTGGCATAATCTAAACTACTGGCATCACCCAGCGCTTCAAATAATTTCACAGATTGGTCTTGTATGGCTTTGGATTCGCTGTGCATAAACGGCATAATCAAAAACTTGGCTTGATTTTGAGGTAATTTCAGATAATCGCAATGGCGCAACGCTTCTTGCGACAGGATAAGTGCCATGCCATCTTGAGCAAATGCCTCGCCTTGGTTTCTTAACAAATTTCTGGAAAATTGATCCAAAACAATAATTTCAGCTAATCGACCCTCAATTGAGCTGCGCCATGCACTTAGTTCGCCGGCGGCAGCCTGTTGCCAGATTGAAAAAAACTGTGTTCTGATGGCATCATCAAAAGCCTTGTCTTTTTTAAACCACATCGCCGGTTCAACCCCATACCAAAAGTTTAAAACCTGTTGCGCCTCTTGTTGATTTGTTTTATCCATATCCACCTCTGTCAAGTTGTTAAATGATTCCTTCATAAAACTGAGCACAATAAGCTTGTATACTTTAAATTCCCATCATCACATCTTAAGTTCAATAGGATGACTCTCTTATTAAAGTTTTTCCTAGAAACAACTTGGAAATTCAGTTTTGCTAAATTTATTCTCAGTCTTTGAAGAGGTCTGTTAATTATTATAGTTTATGTGTCGCTGTTTTTTGAGTATCATGTTCCGTTTTATGCCGATTGTGACCATGAGACTATTTTTAATCCCCTTACTTATCTTGTTAACAGCCTGTCAATCTTTACCCACTGACAAAAAAGCATCTGAATCGCTTTCAGAGAGTGAATTACAACGACCGGATCCCCACTCACTGGCTAATTTTGAGGATGTCGTCATCACTCATTTAAAATTAGAATTGAAAACTGATTTTGCGGATAAGGCCCTGAAAGGCCACGTGGTTATTAACTATAAAAAATTAAATCCGGACGTGAAGTACATGGTTTTGGACACCCGAGATTTAAAAATTCGTCGCGTGTCATTGGCCAATGACAGCAAACAACAATTATCGTGGCAACTGGGACAAGCTGAAGCCACTTTGGGCAGTGCATTACGAATTAAATTACCTGAAGGTGAAGCGGCCATTCGTATTGATTACCAAACCCATCCAAAAGCCAGTGGCTTACAATGGTTAAACCCAACACAAACCGCCACCGCCAAGCACCCGTTTTTATTTTCTCAGTCCCAGGCCATTCATGCGCGAAGTTGGATTCCGTTACAAGACACACCGGCGGTACGTTTTACCTATCAAGCACAGATTGAAGTGCCAAGCGCTTTGCGGGCGGTTATGAGTGCTAAAAACAACCCTGAAATAAATCCTGATGGCATTTATCAATTTGATATGCCGCAAGCCATACCCTCTTATTTAATGGCCATTGCTGTGGGTGATTTGCAGTATAAGAAAATCAGCGAACATGTGGCCATTTATGCCGAGCAGCCTTTTTTAGAGCCCGCGGCTTATGAATTCGCCAAAACTGAAGACATGATCACCGCTGCAGAAAAACTTTACGGTGAGTACCGCTGGGGTGATTATGATTTATTGGTGCTGCCACCAAGTTTTCCCTTTGGCGGCATGGAGAATCCGCGTCTGTCTTTTATCACACCGACTGTGATTGCCGGAGACCGTTCATTGGATTCATTGATTGCTCATGAACTGGCACATTCCTGGTCAGGAAACTTAGTCACCAATGCCCGCTGGTGTGATTTATGGCTTAACGAAGGCTTTACGTCCTATATTGAAGCACGGCTGGTAGAAGCGGTTCACGGTCAGCAACGTATGATTATGGAAGCCGCTTTAAACTTACAAGGCTTACAAAAAGAAATGGCGGATTTACCTGAAGCGGAACAACGTTTATCCACCTGTGAGGTGAACCTAGACAGCGAGGATGTCTTCAGTGGTGTCGCCTATGACAAAGGCCGTTTCTTTTTAGAATGGATGGAAAAACAAGTGGGTCGTGCTGATTTTGATGCTTTTTTAAATCAATATTTTGATCACTTTGCATTTAAAAGCGTCACATCTAAGCAATTTATCGCCTATTTACAAGAAAACTTGATGGCACAACATGCAGATAAATTGCCACTGGATATTGTTAACACGTGGATTTATGGCCCTGGTTTACCGGATGTTTTATATGTACCGGTTACCGATAAGTTCGAAGTCATTAATGACAACATTGCGGCATGGCATAATGGCACACGCAACCTAGCAGACATTGAAACCGACAAATGGACCACCCAAGAGTGGCTGCATTTTCTGCGCGCCTTACCAACACCGCTTGATAAACAAACCATGCAACAGCTGGATAAAACCTTTGATTTAAGCAACAGCCAAAACAGTGAAATTGCCCATGACTGGCTGTTGCTCAGTATTCGCTATCACTACGAACCTGCTTACAGTCGCCTGATAAAATATCTGACCACCATTGGTCGCATGAAACTCATTGTGCCACTGTACAAGGCCATGATGGAAACCGATGAATTACAGCATTTAGCTCAGCGGATATATCAAAAAGCCCGACCGGGTTATCACCCGTTGGCACAATCAGCAGTGGATCCGATTGTTAACCACCAATCCGATAACCTTTAATCTTTAAACATCTGTGCCGTATCCAATGTGGTTTATGTAACCAGGTTTCTTTTATTGGGTACGGCATTTTTATAACGAAACACCAGGCCCAGCGATATTATTGCGGTACCAAAAAACCCGAGCGCAATGGGCCATAAATTGCCGTCTAACTGTTGCGAAATAGCGATACCGATAACGGCTGCTAAAAAGGTAGAAATACTACCAATCACCGAAGCCCCCATGCCGGCCACATCACCTAAAGGCATCATAGCAATGGCCATAACATTTCCAAACACCAAACCAACGCACATATTAATCAGCGCAACAGCTGCAACAAACACCCACAAAGGCGCTAAACCACTGTATGCAAACATTAGCCCAATATGAATAACATTAATTACAACCAAAGCAATCAAGGCATATAAAGTTACCCGCATGGCACCAAACCGCATGACAACCCGTGAATTAATAAACGCCGCTAAACCAAAAAACAGAGCCAGCAACCCAAAAATATAGGGGAATTTTTCTGGCACACCGTACAAATCAGCAAATATCTGCTCAGCACTGTTTAAGTAAGCCATAAAACCACTAAAAATAACGCCACTCACCACCGCAAAAACAATGGCCAATGGCTCGGTCACCACCTGAATGAATGACGCTTTTAACCGAGATAATCGCAACGGTTTTTTATGATGTGGTGCCAAAGACTCGGGCAGCCGCAACCAGGTCCATAAAAATACCGCCAGACCAAACCCCAAAAAAACGTATAGAATTAAATGCCAATGTCCCAGCCACAGCAATAAACTACCTACGGTCGGAGCAAACACCGGCACCAAAATAAAAATCAGCATCACCAAAGAAGTGACCTTGGCCATTTCATCGCCTTTAAAAAAATCTCGGGTAATGGCGTTAATCATAATTCGCGCAGCAGCGGCACCCACACCTTGTAGAGCCCGTGCCAATAAAAACACCCAATAATCATCCGCCACCATCAGCCAGAAGGAAGCGGCGATATAAATCACCAACCCAAATAACACCACCGGCTTTCTGCCCACCGAGTCCGAAATCGGACCATACAAAATCTGTACTGAAGCAAACCCCAACATATAGGCACTGACAATCCATTGTTGTAAATTGGCTTCTTGTAAACCAAAGGAGTTCAATATCTCAGGCATCGCCGGCAGCTGTAAATCAATGGTCAAAGCACCCAAGGAACTGAGCATGGCTAACAACACAATCAGTTCAAAGTAATAAATTTGTTGTTGGTTTTTTTTGAGTTTCATTATTATTATTCAAAAAGCAAAAGCCGTACCCGAAGGTAACGGCTTAATGAGTGTGTTTAAATTGCGCGTTTAATCGCCGGACAAAATCACGTCATCATAAAAAGGTATGTTGTGTTGGGCACACAGCGACTTAACATGTTCAATGTCAATACCCGCTAATTTAACCTGAGTGCCGTTGCTTAATATAAGCACCGGAAACGTATCACCCTTTTCTTGCCAGACTTCAGCTTTGGCAATTTCATGCCAGGTGTAGTTAACCAGAGTGCGTTGTGCCTGAGAGTAAACCGTAAAGCCAAAAGGCGTGGCAAACAAACGCGGTTTCTTATTGGGGAAAAACCGCATACGGATGAAGTTGACCAACAACACCACCGGCACCAACACCACGATTAACAATATAATGGGTATCAGAAGCAACAACAAGGCAATAAACAGCAACCAACCCAAAGGGTTGGGCCCATTGGGTACAAATGTTAACACCCGATTTTTAATTTCAATTTTTTTCACACATTATCCATTAATCAATTATTTTGTTGTCACCTACACTCAGGTAAGCAAATTCAACAGTCTTTTTTGAGTACTGCCTTGGTTTCCAAATATTCATAAAATCCCGCCACCCCACGTTCGCGACCATTACCGGATTGTTTATAACCACCAAATGGTTCAGTCCCCTGCATGGTGGCACCATTGACATGAATAACACCGGCGCGTAAACCCTTAACGATGTTATTAACTCGGCCTTCATCGTTACCGGACACATAACCCGATAAACCATAGGGATTATCATTGGCCATAGCAATGGCCTGTTGATCATCCTCATAAGTCAATATCGATAACACCGGACCAAATATTTCTTGTTTGGCAATCGACATGTCATTTTCGACATCAGAAAAAGCCGTTGGTTTAACATAAAAGCCTTTATTCAGGCCGGCCGGATATCCGGGCCCACCGGTAACTATTCGAGCACCTTCTGCAACGCCGTTTTCAAGGTGATTTTGAATCCGTTGCCATTGGGTTTTCGATACCACCGGACCTGTAAAAGTGGTTTCACTGCCGGGATCACCCACATGAATTTTTTCCAGGGTTTTCTTAACAATATCCTCGGCTTCCTGCTGCCTTGATAATGGCACAAACAGGCGTGATGGGGCATTACAATTTTGACCGGAATTAACACATAACGCTTTGGCGCCGCCGGCAACCGCTTTTGAAAACTGCTCTGCAGATAAATCGTCTAAAATAATATTGGCGGATTTACCACCCAATTCCTGGGTGACGCGTTTAATGGTGGCAGCGGCATCTTTAGCCACTTCAATGCCCGCTTGAGTCGATCCGGTAAATGACACCATATCAATGTCGGGGTGTTTTGAAATCGCTGATCCGACAGTGGGTCCGTCACCATGAACCATATTGACCACACCGGCAGGCACACCGGCTTCTTCAAGCACTTCCATAAGAATTTGAGCGGAAAAGGGCGCCACTTCTGATGGTTTCCAAACCACAGTATTACCGGTGGCCAATGCCGGCGCTAATTTACAGCCAATTTGATTCATCGGCCAATTCCATGGCGTAATTAAACCACACACGCCAATCGGCTCAAATCGGGTTTCGCTGCCATCGGTTTTTTGTACAAATTCAAAATCACGCAAAATATTCAACGCTGATTTAAAATGACCATAACCACTTTTAGATTGGTGGTCAGCGGCCAACCATTTGGGGGCACCCATTTCTTCGGTGATGGCAGCCGCGATATCAGTACTACGCTCTTTATAGACTTCACAAATACGTGATAATAAATCCATACGCGTTTGTTTATCGGTTTGTGAAAAACTTTTGAAGGCCTTGCGAGCGGCTTTGACCGCAGCATCAACATCTTCGGATTGACCCGCCGCCACTTGGCCTGCCACGACCTCAGTGGCCGGGTTAATGACATCAATAACGTCTCGCTGCTCGGCCGACTGCCATTGTCCATTGATATAAAATTGTCTGTAATCGCGCATACTTAAAACCTGTTCATTTAATTTCACTGTTTTATATGGTTACAACCTTGGTTTGATTCAAGTTACAGGTGAGCAGTTAACTTAACCCTAACAGCTTCTGACTTACAATCCCAACCATGTCGTTTATTAAAAATAATCCAACCGGTAACCCCAAAGCCATGCACATGGAAGCGGCCGGTTTAAAGGCCTTGTCGGATTTAATCCAACAATTAAAATTAGCAATTCACATCCCCAAAGTGATATCCGTTGACGACCAACAGTTGTCTTTAGAACGCATTGTCAGCCGCAAAGCCACACAGGCGCAATGGCAATTATTGGGAGATCAGTTGGCAGTCATGCACAAAGCCCGTCAACAGACTTTTGGCTATACGGATGATAATTATATTGGCCTCAACCCACAAAAAAATGGTTTGTTCGAAGACTGGGGCAGGTTTTTTTATCAGCAACGCTTGTTGTTTCAATGTCAGCTAATCAAAGACCCGCATATCCGCGCTGAATTGCAAGATACCCTGTCCAACTTACAAACGCCCTTAATCAACTGGCTGAATGAACTTTACTCATTGCCATCACTGCTTCATGGAGATTTATGGTCGGGCAATGTTTTATTCAGTGAGGACAAAATTTGGTTAATTGACCCGGCTGTTTATTGGGGTGATGCGGAAGCCGATATCGCCATGACGGAGTTATTTGGCGGTTTTCCAAAAGCCTTCTATGGCGCCTATCACGCCCAACTCCCGCGTTCAGCGCAGTACCCGATAAAGAAAATCTGTTACAATCTCTATCATTACTTAAATCATTATAACTTATTTGGACATGGATATTTGGCTGCTTGTCGCAATCATTTAAACCAGTTAAGCAACGCTTTGACCTAATTAATATGCAAAAAACCACACCCTTTTTAATGTTTAAAGGCCGCGCCAAAGAAGCCATTAAACGCTACCAAGACTGCTTTGCCGATTGCCGTGTTAAACAAATTGATTATTTCGGCAACAAGCCCAAAGCCATGGCCGGATGTGTTAAATATGCAGAGCTAAGCATCAATGGCCAGGATTTAATTATCATTGATTCACCTGTTGAACATGCCTTTGGCTTTACGCCGGCCATATCTTTTATGGTGGACTTTGATAATCCCAATAAACTCAAAAAAGCTTACCACCAGCTCTCCCAAGACGGTGAGATTATGATGCCTTTAAATCATCATGATTTTGCCGAACAATATGCCTGGTTTAATGACAGTTATGGTGTGTCATGGCAATTTCGTTATAACCCCAAATAATTTCCATCCTTTATGCCTAAAAAGAATAATAAAGACACCCTTTTACGCCACTGGCATCTTTTGAGGGCCTTACCATCCAAAGGTCCGGGCATCACCACCCGAGAAATCACTGATTATTTAACCACACTCGGTTATGCCACAGACATCCGCACCACCCAACGTGATTTGGTCAAATTAAAACAAGTCATGGCCATTGAATGTAATAACAAAGGCAAACCCTATGGCTGGCACTGGCAGGCCGGCATGGGCGGTGATATACCGGCACTTGATATCTCCGATGCGTTGACTCTTCATTTGCTGGGCAATCGCCTACAAACATTAGTCCCCGAAAGTATGATGAGTGTATTCAAAGGCCGTATAGACAAAGCACGAAACCAACTTAAGCAACAATCCGGCAACTGGCAAAACAAGGTGGGCATCAGTGAAGAAACTTTGGGCTATATCGGCCCAACACTAGATGCCGAGATTTTTGAAAACTTAAAAAATGCCCTGATTAATAACCACCAAATCCAGGTGAAGTATCAATCATTACAAGAACCACAAGCAAAAGATTTGATACTGCATCCGCTGGCTTTGGTGTTGCGCGGAGTCAGAACCTATCTCATTGCCCGAACCCACGACGCAAAAACCGATGACGTCATGCCTTATGCCGCCCATCGTTTTAAAATGGTTCGGGTGTTAACGCATAAACAAGCCAAACGTAAGAACTTTAAACTCAAAGAATGTCTGGACAGTGATCTTATGCAATTTGGTGTTGCTGAGCCCATGGATTTACAGCTGAAGCTCGATGCCGTGATGTATAAAATATTACAAGAAACGCCACTGGCCAAAAATCAACAATTAACCCCCCGGGAAGATGGTGGCTTGTTAGACATCCGGATTCGTGACAGTTGGTCATTAAAATGGTGGATTTTGTCGAAGTCAGAACATGTCGAGGTTCTGTCACCACACGACTACCGCCAAAAAATAGCCAACATCTTATCGAAAGCAGCTGAAAGGTATAAATAAAAAATATTTTATTTGACAGACTTTTTATTTAACTTTACTATGCATGGCATGAACTATTTAATTCAGCACAACCATCACCACCACGTTTTAACAAACGGGGTTGGTTAGTGCCATAAAGAAAAAACTAAAAAAAGCCCCGTTCACTGAAACGGGGCTTTTTTTTGCTTTTAATTTAACCATAAACAACAACATGAATTTTTTAAACAACCAAAACTTACATCATCACCATCATCGTTTACATCAGCGACGATGGTTTTGAGAGCGCGTATAAATTAAAAATCAAAACCCCGTCGCCATTGGCCTCGGGGTTTTTTATTTCCGGAACAATGGCGACATAACAATGATTACTAAGGAGAACCTATGACAACATTAAAAATCGCCATCCCAAAAGGCAAACTACAACCGGCCATCAGTGAACTATTGGCCGACATCGGCATTCAGCTTTATGGTGATGTCCGTAATTACCGACCCGGCTGTTCCGATCAACGCTTAGAGGTTAAATTATTAAAAGGCCAAAATATTCCATCATTGGTGGAAATTGGTCAGCACGACATTGGTTTTGCCGGCCTGGATTGGGTCGCCGAACAAAATGCCGATGTCGAGGTGATTAATAATTTAGGTTTTAATCCGGTGCAAATTGTGGCTTGTATTCCCGAAGACTGGGACATCGCCAACTTAAAAAAACGTCCTATTATTGTGGCCACGGAATACATGAATTTAGCCAAACAGTATTTGGATAAACAAGGCTTTGATTATCAACTGATTCGCTCTTATGGCGCCACCGAAGTGTTTCCGCCTGAGGATGCCGATATGGTGATTGATAACACCAGTACCGGCACCACCATAAAAGCCAATCGGCTAAAAATTATCGACACCGTTTACCGCAGTTCAACTCAATTCATTGCCAATAAAAACACCTTAAAAGACGCCGATAAAAAACCCATTATTGATGATATTCTATTGCTCATGAACGGGGTTCTGAATGCCCGTGAGCGGGTACTGCTGGAAATGAACTGTCCCAAATCTGTGGTGGCCGATATTGTTAAGCTGTTACCGGCGATGCGTTCACCCACCGTCAGCGAACTTTATAACAGTGATGCTTATTCGATTCGCGCAGCCGTGCCCACCAAAGCAGCAGCGGCCTTAATCCCGCAACTGATTGCCGCCGGTGCCGTGGACATCCTTGAACTACCGATTCGTAAGGCCGTGTGATGCAAGAATTACCACAACAACCCCGTTATAAGCTGGACTTTAATGAACGCAGTGATCACCAGCCTGACTGGATAGCGCAAGCCAAGGTCAACACCGATAATTTATGGCAATACCCCAATCGGCAACGACTTGAACAACAATTGGCACAAGATTTAACCTTACCAAACGACGCCGTGTTGCTCACCAATGGCGGTGATGAAGGCATTGATTTATTGTTTAAATACAGCACCATTAACAACAAACAACTGCTTATACCCGAGCCTTGTTTTAGTCAATACAGTCACAACGCCGAGATTTGGCAGAATGATTGCCGTTTTATTTCGGTCGATGCTTCTAAACCACTGGCCATCAATCAGGGCTTATTGATTCAAAATATTCAAGCCAATCAATGGCTGGTCATCACCCGACCCAATAATCCCACCGGTGAAATTATTTATAAATCTGATTTAATGACCCTTATCAAAGCCGCAGAAAAAACCCATGCCAAGGTGTTTATTGATGAAGCCTATATTGAATTTTCAGAGCCTGAAAAAAGCCAAGAATTAATATCTGCCGAAGACTATATCGCCATGAATAATGTGGTGGTATTACGCACGTTTTCCAAAGCCTTTGGTTTAGCGGGTGTTCGGGTGGGCTATTTATTAGGCAACCCCGAACTGATCAATCAATTTCGCCGTTTAGCACCCCCTTTTAATGTGTCATCTGTTGGCTTACAACTGGCCACCCAGGCCTGGCAAAACCGGGATCAGGTTTTACCCTATACCCGACAAATAGCCAGCAATCGTCAGCGCCTGACTCAACAACTCAATGATTATGGCGTTGAGGTATTTCCAAGCCAGGGTAATTTTGTGCTGTTTAATGCCAGCGATGCCATGAAGACATTGCTATTTAATGTATTACAACGGCATGGAATTTTAATTAAAACTGCGTTGAACGGGCTACCCAGTGCCGTGCGTATAACGGTGCCATTCAATCTCGACACGCTCAGCAAAGTACTCGACAAAGTCTTCTCACCAAAACTCATTGCCTTTGACATGGATGGTGTGTTGATTGATACCGGTGACAGTTATGACCAATGCATTATCAATACCGTGCGAGATTTGTCCGGTGCAACTGTTAATAAGCAAGATATTCAAAACCTAAGAGACGCAGGCGGCTATAACAACGACTGGGATTTATCCTTGGCGCTATTAAAAAATCGTGGCTATTCAGGCGAGTTAGACCGTGTTATTACCGTCTTTCAAAACCACTATTTAGGTCAGGAAAACCAAGTCGGATTAATCGAACAAGAACGAACCCTGATTTCGATGGGCTTATTGCAGCAATTAAAACAAGACAATGGCCTCAACACCGCCGTAGTCACCGGTCGACCCCGCGCCGAAGCCCAATTGGGTTTAGCAAAAATCAACTGGCAGCCTCATGAGGTGATCAACGCCGATGATGTGAGTCGACAAAAACCCGACCCCGAAGGTTTGTTACAGATCAAAAATACCCGACTTGTCGATGACAATGCCGGTTGTTGGTTTATCGGTGATACCGTCGATGACATGCAGGCCGGCCGTGCCGCCGGATTTATTTGTATCGGCATTGGTCCTGATGAATCTCTTTTAACTCAGGCCGGTGCTGATCTGGTTCTGAACAACGTCAATCAAATGGAGTCTTTATTATGATTACCATCAACCGCGAAACCAAAGAAACCCGGATTTCTCTGCAATTAGATATTAACGGGCCAAACGAGAAAAGCAACATCAACTCCGGCCAGCCATTTTTTGATCACATGTTAGATCAACTGGCCACCCATGCCGGCTGGTGCCTGCAATTAGACATGGACAGTGATTGGCAGGTGGATGATCACCACGGTATCGAAGATGTCGCCATCTGTTTAGGCCAAGCGTTAAAACAAGCCTGGCAAGCGACTGCAGGTAACCAACGTTACGGCCAACGCTTACTGCCCATGGATGAAACTTTGACCACGTGTGCGGTGGATTTATGCGGTCGCCCCTACGCCGTGATTAATTTACCCTTTTCACAGCCGCTGCTCGGTGGTATTAACACCGAAATGTGGTCACACTTTTATTATACCCTGGCCATTAATGGCGGTCTTTGTTTACACATCAACAACCAATATTTTGGTAACAACCATCACTTGGTAGAAAGTAGTTTTAAAGCATTGGCCTATGCCTTAAAAGAAGCCCTTACACCGACCAAACAACAACGCAGCACCAAGGGTGTGTTATGAAGCCGGCGGTTATCATTGACTTAAATTCAGGCAACTTACTGAGTTTAGAGAATGCACTTAATCGGGATGGGCAAGCGGTATGCCGCATTCAAAAGCCAAGTGCTTATGACTTTCGCGGTGATGAAATCTTGGTGTTACCCGGGCAAGGTCGTTTTGCTTTTATCAGCGAACGCATGGATGTTCTTGGTTGGCGCAGTTTTTTAAGCGACTGGCTCAATCAAGGCGGACATTTAGTGGGTATTTGCGTGGGTATGCAAATTTTATTTGAAGGCAGTGATGAAGACCCTGAGGCCCCGGGTTTAGGCTATTTCAGCGGACGTTGTCAGCACTTAAAGCACCCTAAAACACCGATGGTCGGCTGGGCCAAATTAGACAGCTATAAATTGAACATGAAAGATCAATATGCTTATTTTGTCAATTCTTACGGGGTGCCGGATTGCGATGCCAGCACCGCTAAAGTGACTTACGGTCAGCCCTTTTGTGCTGCGGTACAAAAAGGTCGCGTCTATGGCTTTCAATTTCACCCGGAAAAATCAGGCCGTTTCGGTCGGGAGTTATTACAACATGTTTGTCAATAAACACAACTCGGATTTAACCGCTCGCATTATTC
The DNA here is from genome assembly GCF_026410405.1 of Marinicella gelatinilytica. Taxonomy (GTDB): domain Bacteria; phylum Pseudomonadota; class Gammaproteobacteria; order Xanthomonadales; family Marinicellaceae; genus Marinicella; species Marinicella gelatinilytica. The sequence continues at coordinate 215,225 of NZ_JAPMLN010000002.1, forward strand.
CCTGTCTGGATGTGGCTGCCGGACGGGTGGTCAAAGGCACCAACTTCAAACAGCTGGTGGATATGGGCGATCCGGTGACATTGGCCAAAAAATATGAGCGTCAGGGGGCAGATGAACTGGTGTTTTTAGATATCAAAGCCAGTGTCGATAAGCAGCCTTCGGCACTGGCGATGGTGCGCGATGTGGCCATGAATTTATCCATACCCTTCGCCGTAGGCGGTGGTATAAAGACCATGGATGATGTGCATCGCTTTTTTCACGCCGGTGCCGATAAAGTCACCTTGAACACCATGGCGGTGGCACAGCCGGAGCTGATAAATCAAATCGCCACACAGTACGGCAGTCAGAGTATTGTGGTGGCCATTGATGTCAACCGTGAAGCCAACGGCGATCTGGCCGTTTACACCCATGGCGGCAGTCAGCGCAGTGCTTTAGATTATCGTCTTTGGTTACAAGAAGTGGTGGATCGCGGTGCCGGTGAAATCCTGCTCACCGCCATGCATAAAGACGGCACCGGTAGCGGTTTTGATTGCGATTTATTGGCTGATTTTGGGCCTGATTATCCGATTCAAGTGATTGCCTCTGGCGGTGCCAACAAACCTGAAGATTTTTATGACGCCATCAAAGCCGGTGCCGATGCGGTGTTGGCCGCTGGTATTTTTCACCGTGACGAATACACCGTTGCGGATATTAAAGAATATCTTATTATTAAAAACATTCACATGAGAACAATATTATGATGATACCCTCTATCGACCTAATGGACGGCAAAGCCGTACAACTACAACAGGGTCAGAAAAAAGTGATTGAGCGTGACGATGTGTTTGCGCTGCTCGAAGAATTTTCTCTCTATGGCGAGGTGGCTTTAATCGATCTCGACGCCGCCATGGGTCAAGGCGACAATCAATTACTTATTGAACAACTATTGCAAAGAAAGCCTTGTCGTGTGGGCGGCGGTATTCGGGATTTGGCCACCGCACGGCGTTATCTGGCCGCCGGTGCCAGTAAAATTATTTTAGGCACAGCAGCCACCGCAGACTGGGTCAACGAGTTACCGCGGAACGCCCTGGTTTTTGCCATCGATGCCAAAGGCGATTATTTAACCACCCACGGTTGGCAACAAACCCAGAACCAAACCGTCAGTGATGCCATCACCCAATTAGCACCCAATTGTGGCGAATTTCTCTATACCCAAGTCAATAATGAAGGCATGATGCAAGGCATCGATAAACCACGCATATCGGCGGTTATTCAACAAAGCCCACGACCGGTGACAGTGGCCGGCGGCATCAGTACCGTGGCCGATTTAACCTGGATAGCGCAACAAGGTGGCAATGCCCAAATCGGTATGGCCATTTATTCCGGCGCCATTCAACTCGATGAGGCGTTGATGGCGATGGTGGATTTTGACAAAGCCGACTTAATACCGACTGTGGTACAAGACATCGACAGCCGCCAGGTTTTGATGCTGGCTTATTCTAATCGAGCCTCTTTACAACAAGCTTTAAAACAAAAACGGGGCATTTACTATTCACGTTCGAGACAGGAATTATGGCGCAAGGGCGATACCAGCGGCGATGTACAACAATTAATTCAAGTGGACGTAGACTGCGATGGCGACACGCTGTTATTTTTAGTTAAACAAACCAATCAAGCCTGTCACCTTAACCGCTATAGCTGTTTTGCCAGCCAACAATTGCCGTATTCTTTAAATTATCTGGATGATTTATTTAATCAACGACTTAATCAAAATTTGCAACAACCAAGTTTTACCCAACAATTACTGACCAGCACCGCATTACAAATCGAGAAATTAGAAGAGGAATGTCAGGAGCTGATTGAGGCGAAATCACACAGCGAAGTCCGCTGGGAAGCTGCAGACGTGATCTTTTTTGCACTGGCCATGGCCAAAGCCCGCGGTGTTAGTTACCGAGATATTATTAACGAACTCAGGAGTCGAAATCATGAACGCTGATATCATCTCTATTCAGGATTACCAACGACCTGCGATGACTCAGCAGGCAGCCATTGTCGAAACTGTGCGCAATTTGATAGAACAGGTAACGTATCAGGGCGACGCCGCCATTGATCAATTCAGCCGTGACATCGACGGTTTCAGTCCTGAACGCATAATACTGACAAATTTTGAAGACTATGATTTATCGGATGAATTAAAAGCCGCCATCAAAAGCAGCCACCAACGCATTAAAAAATTCTGCCGGTTTCAAGCCCAGGGGCTTAAAACAGCCTCTTATCAAGATGATTGTGGTGAATTTACCACCCTTTACCAACCGATTGAACGCATCGGTGCGTATATTCCCGGCGGTCGTTTTCCGCTTATATCAACGGCGCTTATGACCTTAACCCCGGCCAAAGTGGCCGGCTGCCCGGTGCGCATTGCATGTTCACCGAGCGATCATCCGGCCATTATGGCGGCCGCTTCGCTGGCCGGTGCCACCGACTTTATCAAAATTGGCGGCGCGCAGGCAATTGCCGCCTTGTCCTTCGGCTGGCAAGACATGACTCCGGTTAATATGATTGTCGGACCCGGGAATGCCTATGTCAATCAAGCCAAAGCGCAGATTCAACACCGCACCAAGATAGACACCTTAGCCGGGCCCAGTGAACTACTCATTTATGCCAACCAAGTTAAACGCATTGACTGGCTGGTGGCCGATGCCCTGGCACAAGCCGAACATGACCCAAACGCTGTGAGTGTGGTGGTCAGCGAATCCATGTCACTATTAAACAATATTAAAGCGGATTTACAAGGTCGGGATAAAGCCAACGCCTTGTTCCAACAAGGTAACATTGTGTTACTGCACAGTGACAGCCAAACCGACAGCATCGATTTTATTAATGATTATGCCCCCGAGCATTTACAGGTCTGTTTATCCGATATCAATCCCGGTTTATTCACCAATTACGGATCACTGTTTTTAGGTGAAAATTCTGCGGTGGCATTTGGTGATTACTGCAGCGGTCCGAACCACACCTTACCCACCGCCGGAGCCGCTAAGTATTCAGGTGGTCTCGGCGTCCATCAGTTTTTAAAAGTCTTAACTCAGCAATCAATCAATAACCAAGGTCGCATGACTTTAGCCAAAATAGCGGCAGAGATGGCGCGCGCCGAAGGCTTAATTGAGCATCAAAACAGTGCTGAATTAAGACAATGAGACTTCTGCAGAAGTCTCATTTAAGCTTTTGACCGGCTTTTAAATAAACAAATATGTCACCTTTGTCATGAAACTGTCACACTCAGCTTTCATAATGTCACGAATTATGCAGAGGTCACACAGGGATATTAGACTTTTTTATTTCAACACTGAAGTGGGTGCGATTAAATCAACATACCCGATATATTGGTAAATTATTATGACAAATTTTATTTCTCAAATGCTCGGCCGATCACCGGTTGAGCCGCTACAAGAACACATTAAAGTGGCCTGCAAAGCGGCTTTTTTGCTGCCTGATTTATTCGCGGCAGCCAATCTGAATGATTGGGTTAAAGTGAACAAAATAACCGAGGAAATCAGGGATTTAGAAAATTTAGCCGATGACATGAAAATGGACATACGCTCCAACATGCCAAAAAGTTTATTTATGCCGGTGCCGCGACAAGATTTATTGGAATTGTTGTTGGTGCAGGATAAGGTTGCCAATATCAGCAAACAGATTGCCGGCATGGTGCGCTTAAGAAAAATGCAAATACCGGATGCCTTGATTGACAGTTTTAATGCATTTGTCAGTCGCTGTATGCAAGCGGCCAAAAAAGCCAAGCACAGTGTCTACGAATTAGATGAATTGTATGCCACCGGATTCCGTGGTGTTGAGGTACAAACGGTCGAGAAAATGATTGCCAAATTAGGCAAGATTGAAACCGAAACCGATAATCAACAAACAGATATTCAGGAAAAACTGTTTTTAATGGAACAAGAATTACCGCCCATTGAAGTGATGTTTTTGTACCGCTTAATCGATATGGTTGGCGGTATTGCTGATTATGCTGAACGCATCGGTCGTCGTTTAGAAATTTTACTCGCAAAATAAAAAGAGGCATTTATGGAGTATCAAGTTACCTATATTGTTCTGGCCGCTATTTTTGGCGGATTTATGGCCTGGGGTATCGGTGCCAACGACGTTGCCAATGCCATGGCCACTTCGGTGGGATCAAAAGCCATCACCATTAAACAGGCGATTATTATTGCCGCCATCTTTGAATTCGCCGGGGCGGTGTTGGCCGGTGGTGCCGTCACCTCAACCATCCGTAAAGGTATCATTACGGCAGACAGCATTAATGGACAACCTGAACTACTGATTTTTGGTATGCTGTCCTCTTTATTGGCAGCCGGCATCTGGTTGCTGTTAGCCTCAAGAAAAGGTTGGCCGGTGTCCACCACCCATTCAGTGATTGGTGCAGTGGTCGGTTTTGCCGCAGTCGGTATTGGTACGGATGCCATTCAATGGTCAAAAGTGGTGGACATCGTTCTCAGCTGGGTGGTGACACCGTTGATTGCAGGAATCCTGGCTTTTTTTATCTTTCAATCCGTACACCATTTGATTTTAAAGCAGAATGACCCCCTATCCCGTGCCAAACGCTATGTGCCTTTTTATATGTTTATCACCGCCTTTGTGTTAACACTGGTGACCATCAAAAAGGGACTTAAACACATCGGCTTGCACTTAACAGATATTGAAGCTTACGGTTTAGCGGTTCTGTTCGGCATTCTTGTGGCTATCATTGGTGCTGTATTTATTAATAGAATTAAGCCTGACAAAGCAAAAGAAAAACGCTTTCATTTCTATACCGTGGAACGTGTTTTTGCGGTGTTGATGGTGATCACCGCCAGCGGACTTGCTTTTGCCCACGGCTCCAACGATGTGGCCAATGCCGTTGGTCCTTTGGCAGCGGTGATTTCCACTGCACAAAGCGGCATGGTTGCTGCGGAATCTGCCTTAGAAACCTGGGTGTTAATGCTGGGTGCGGTGGGTATTGTTATTGGCCTGGCCACTTACGGCGTGCGTGTCATTCGCACCGTTGGCCAGAAAATAACCCATTTAACACCCTCCCGCGGCTTTGCCGCTGAATTGGCGGCATCCACCACCATTGTCGTGGCGTCGGGTACCGGTATGCCCATTTCCACCACCCAGACTTTAGTGGGTGCTGTGCTTGGTGTTGGCATGGCTCGCGGTATTTCTGCCATTGACTTGAAAGTTGTGCGGAATATTTTTGCTTCCTGGGTGGTTACGATTCCTGCCGGCGCGGCTTTGTCCATTATCTTCTTTTTTATCTTTAAATTTATCTTTGGCTAAAGAGTAGTTGCTCAAGCCAGCTAAAGCCCGTTTTAAAAGCGGGCTTTAGTCGTTATGTTTTTTGAACAGTGGGGATTTTTTAATTTTCCATTTTGTTAATATGTACTTAGCTAAAGTCGATAATATCTTTAAGCCATAAATACTGCTGTCTTTAAAACTGATACTGGATGCCTCAGAAAAATAGCGCACCGGCATTGGCGCATCACCTAATTTAAAACCATGATATACCGCCTGGGTAATCAACTCGGCATCAAAAGAAAAGTCATCGGCATTGTCGTGAAACGGTATGGTCTCCAATACCCGGCGATGATAAACCCGAAACCCGGAATGGCCTTCGGCCAGGTTTTGACCCAGTACCACATTCATAATCAGCGTCAACATTCGATTGCTCAAATATTTATATAAAGGCATACCGCCTTGAAGTGCTTCTTTGCGGGTACGAATACGGGCGCCCAACATAAAGTCACAAACACCTTTTTCCACAAACCCGGTAAAGTAAGGAATCAGTTGTGCATCATATTGATTATCCGGATGCAACATCACCACCACATCCCCACCGGCTTTCAAGGCTTCTTGATAACACAGCTTTTGATTGCCGCCATAGCCCTTATTAATGTCATGAGTAAAAACTGTTAAACCTAAATCTTTGGCTTTTGCTACGGTATTATCTGTGGAGCAATCATCCACTAAGATAATCTCGTCGTAACAGCCATCGGGAATGGCAGCCACCGTGTCTTGCAGCGTTTTCTCGGCATGATAAGCCGGCATCACAATAATTATTTTTTGTTTTTGATGAGTATCCATAATAATCCTGCAAAAGACAATAATGACAATAATAAACCTATGGTAAAGCTCCACGGCTGATAATGAAAGCGCACCCGATGTTTGCCGGCCGGTAAATAAATGCCCTGTTGGGTGTAATTGGCAGCATACAAGGGAACCCGTTTGTCATCCACATAGGCGCGCCAACCGGGATAAAAAGCAGCGGCGTGTACTAACCAGCCACTTTGCGCCATATTAACATCAGCTGTTAATTTTTGTGCATGGTGAGCAATCAGCTCAAACGACATTGTTGTGTTTTTCACCTCAGCAACTCTATCTGACTCCTGTGTTCTGGGTTTATCAGATGATTCAATAATGACCTGATTGCTTAATGCTTGTGGTTGCTGCAAAAGTGTTTCCAGGGCTGAGTCCGGAGTAGCAACCAGCTTTGCTTGTTGCCGATAAAATAGACGTGCTTCGGCCGCCGTGTTTTCGTATATTTTGATGTCATCATCGTAAATCAAATCCATCTCGAATTCTTCAGGCAATGCCGTCTTGGCCAAAATATAACGCACATTATGTAGGTTTAAATACGGCAATAAATTTGACTCTAATGTGGTTTTCTCATACACCCAATAAGCCACCGTACCCTGTAAGGCCTGTTTAAAAAAACGGTGATAACGTTTACTAACCGGCACATCATAACCACGGACATCTTCCAGCTCAGCCAACATATTGGTGCTGGGTTTTAAGATATGATTTAAGCCTAAAACACGATACGGGCCCGCTTGCTGTTGTAGAAATTGTATCGACTTCGGTGTCTCATTGGGGAACACATGATTGGCATCAACGGTGGGATTCCAGCCGTGATTAAACCACCACAAATCAGCAAATAGCACAGTCACCATAATCAGCGACACCCAGCGGGATTTGCTTTGCGCCAGATACATCAGTAACGCCACCCCTAAAATTAACAAGGTTATCAACCATGCCCGTTGTTTTAGTGCTGATGTTAATAACGCCACATTCTCCAGTGCCTCTTGATAATCTGTACCTTGCCAGAAAAAAGCCACCACCCAGACCATCGCCAAAATAAATAACACCACAAAACCTATGGTCATTTTCTTGATCTGACTGTCTATACAACATTGCCAGCCGATGGCGGCCAACATACTCCCCGAAAATGCGATTAAAACAGCCCAATAAAACAAGGGTAAATGACCCAGCACCGGAAGATGCTTAACCACATCATATAAAGGCCCAATATCAAAAGCCAGCATCATAGAAAGCACTAATACCGTCAGCCACGGACACATTTGCCGACCACCTTTAACCACCCCAATCAATACCAACGGCAAAGCCGTCACGCCCATATACAAAGAACTGATATGAAAACCCAAATAATGTTCACTCCAACCGGGCAACCGAAAAATATCAGCATACATGCCCGTAGCCATGGCTGAAATCGGCATGGTGTAATGCACAAAGTTACTGCGCTCTTCCCACACCGCCGCCACCGTCAAAAACTCCAAAAACGGCAGCATCATGACAGCGGTTAATAACAAAGAAGCCACATAAGCAGCACCAAACTGGAACCACAATCGCCAGCGCATTTGTCCTAGTTGCAAAGCCCTCACCAATAAATACACTGCACAAGCCATGCCGGTATATAAAGCAATCTCCACATGACCGGCAAACAAGGTCACCGCCGTAATCAGCGCCAATAAAGCCACCTCACGAATGCCTTGTCGCGCCAATAAATTTTCTGTGGTATAAAAGCACAAAGGAATCAGCAGTGTGACATTACTGTGTGGATGGTTCAGCCAAAAAACATAAAAAGCACAAAACCCAAAAGCCACCCCGGCAATCAAGGCCGATGCGTGAGATAAGCGCAAACGCCGCGCCAATAAATAGGTAAACCACGGCGCCAAAATAACCTTCAATAAAGCACTGACCGTAAAACCCCAACCGGCCGGCAACACAAAATGCCCCCAGTTAAGCGGAAATAGTAAAGCGGATTGGGTATTGGCCAATAACGGTGTGCCGGTCAAAATAAATGGATTCCAAAGCGGCCACATACCCTGCAATATCTGAGACTTAGCCGTCAAAAAGAACGCCAAAAACTCGGTGGTTTGATCCTGTAAATAAGGATTAGAAGCCGCCAATAAATCATCCGGACGCACCGAGTTCCAGGGGCTCACAAAAAACAAATAATCACTTTGTGAAATTAAATAACCCAGCAGCACCGGATAAAAAAACACCAATCCCATCAAGCCATAAACCAACAAAGCCCACAGCCTGTCTTGGCGATAGTTAGAACATTCCGGTGAAACTTGATTCATGGCATATTTACCCTAAATAAAAGCGTTATTAATGACAAATCGCACATTATAAACCAAAGCCCACACCACCGCGCCTGAGGTAAACAAATTCCATGCTTTTTAATTAACAGTCATCTAAACACTCATAATTTAAAGATTTTTAACAACCGTAAAACCAACAAAACTAAAGTGACGAATTATGTCAAAAAGGTCTCGAACTAAGCACAAACCTAAAAAAATTTTCCTTATTCTCACTTTTTGCGAAAAACAAACGATAAAATTTAAAAAAAATTGACAAAAATTAACCACCTTATAAAGTTAATAACAACAGTGGATAAAGGGACATGGAACAACTAAGCAATTTAAAGCACATACTACACTCCAAGCGGGCTAATCTATATTACATTGAGCACTGTCGCGTTATGCAAAAAGACGGTCGGGTGCTCTATCTAACCGAGGCAAAAAAAGAAAACCAATACTGGAATATCCCGATTGCCAACACCACCGTAATTCTTCTCGGCACCGGCACTTCAATCACCCAAGCCGCCATGCGCATGTTGGCATCAGCCGGTGTTTTGGTGGGTTTTTGCGGCGGCGGTGGCACACCCTTATTAATGGCCAACGAAATCGAATGGCTGATGCCACAAAGCGAATACCGCCCCACCGAATACATGCAAGGCTGGATGCAGTTTTGGTTCGATGACAATAAACGTTTGTCCGCTGCCAAGAAATTTCAGTTGTCGAGATTACTCTACTTAAATAACGTCTGGCGCAAAGACCGTGATATCAATATGGAAGGACTCGACGGTAACAGCGACAGCATCCAGGCACTACTCAAAACAACCGAACAAGAGATTCTCAATGCCCAAAAGGTCAGTAAACTATTGGCCATCGAAGCCGACCTAACCAAACGCCTTTATAAAACCGTAGCCAATTCCATCGATTACGGCGCATTCAGACGCGACCGTGAAGCCACCGACAAAGCCAATGCTTTTTTAAACCACGGCAATTACCTCGCCTACGGCTTAGCCGCCACCACCCTTTGGGTACTCGGCATTCCACACGGCTTCGCCGTTATGCACGGTAAAACCCGTCGAGGTGCACTGGTGTTTGATATTGCCGATTTAATCAAAGACGCCATTATTCTGCCCTGGGCCTTTATCTCCGCAAAAGAAAACGCCAAAGAACAAGAATTCCGGCAACAATGCCTACAAGCCTTCACCGACCAAAAAGCCCTCGACTTTATGTTCGACCAGGTCAAAGAAGTTGCACTCAACCAGCACAAATCTGAGGACGTACTGCCATGATGGTCACATTCGTCAGCCAATGCGAAAAGAAAGCCCTCAAAAAAACCCGCCGGGTGTTAGACGCCTTCGCCAATCGCATCGGGGATAACACCTGGCAAACCGTCATCACCAAAGAAGGCTTACAAGCCGCGCACAAACTCCTTAAGAAAACCGCCAGTAAAAGCACCGCCGTCAGCTGCCACTGGATTCGATCTCGCGCCCGCTCTGAACTCTTGTGGATAGTGGGCAAACGTTATGAATTTAATGAAATGGGGTATGTGCCGGTGAATAGCACCCGAAGAAATATTTTACACAATGAATGGAAAAGTGATTGGACTTATATTTCATGTATTCAAATTATCGCCACTTTAGCCGCTCTATTACATGATATCGGTAAATCGACTATTGGCTTTCAGGCTAAACTGATCAATTTCACAGCTTATGGTGACCCTTATCGTCACGAATGGCTATCACTTAAATTGTTTGAATGGCTGATTAAAGATTGTGAAACTGATGAAGCTTGGTTGCAACGATTTGCCAATATTGAGGATTATCTATCAGAAAACTTAAACGACCATAACTCACTGCTTGAGGTGATTACAAATAATAAAGAAAAATCAACTATGGGCACAATGCCACCACTCGCTCAATGGATCGCATGGTTAATTGTAACCCATCATAGGCTACCTCCTTTTGGTGAGATATATTACAACGCCAAACAAATTAAAAACCTTAAAAGTAGTGGCAAATTTTTTAAACGTGACCTCGCAAAATTTTATCAACATGTCAAAGCTATCGATTATTGGGTCAAAAACCCATCTTTATTTGAAGGCAAAAACAAAATATCTGACACTCAACAACAAACTTTTTGGGATTTTAATCAATTGGTCTTAAACAGCCCTGTCTGGCAAAAAGCGTTGAAAAGATGGTCAAATAAAGCCCTACAAAACACCACTTTAATCAATTTAAGCCAACAGGCATCAGATAAATCAACAAGTATTTCTGACCCAATGTTACTACACCTATCACGTTTATCTTTAATGATAGGTGATCACAATTACTCGAGTTTAGATTCTGATGATCATCGACGTGTTTCCGGGGATGAAAGTTACAAACAATTAGCGGCTAATACCGATAGAAAAACAAAACAAATAAAACAGTCGCTTGATGAGCATTTATTGGGTGTCAGTCGTTTTACCTCTGAGTTTGCCAGAGTTTTACCCATCATTTCTCAAGAGTTACCAACATTAAAAGACCACAACAGCCTGGCTAAAGACACCGATATAAACCGCTTCAAATGGCAGAATAAAGCCGCTTTATTAGCACGGAAAGCCCAAGATGAATCTCAGGAGCATGGTTTTTTTGGCGTAAATATGGCGTCAACCGGTTGTGGTAAAACAATTGGTAATGCCCGAATTATGTATGCGCTTTCAGAAAAACAAGGTGCGCGTTTTACTGTGGCCTTAGGCTTGCGGGTACTTACCTTACAAACAGGTGAAAGTTTTCGAAAGGATTTAGACTTATCCAATGAACAATTGGCCATTCTGGTCGGTGGCAGTGCACAGAAACAGCTTTACGAATTTAATCAATCAAATGAACCTGCTTGAATTCAAGTAATAAGTGCAATTTAATCATGCAGCAAGTAAATCGACTTGCTGCCCCATAAATAATTCATTCGGAGATTTCCCGCCTCTTGTTTTCCGTGGTCTGTTATTCAGGCAATCCATTACGTGTTCTATTTGTTCATCTGTGACTTGATTGAAGTCGGTTCCCTTTGGAAAATATTGCCTGATTAAGCCATTGGTATTTTCATTGATACCACGCTCCCAGGAGCTATAAGGATGGGCAAAATAAATGTCAGCCTTTAGTCCTTCTGCAATCAATTCATGCGCTGCAAACTCCAAACCATTATCCAATGTAATAGTCAGTATTTGGTCAACTAAATGTGCCATACCTTCAATGGCTGCCTCCGCCAACAGTGAAGCTTGTTTTCCGGTTAACCGGAAGATCATGGTGTACAAGGTCTTTCTTTCAACCNCATTACGTGTTCTATTTGTTCATCTGTGACTTGATTGAAGTCGGTTCCCTTTGGAAAATATTGCCTGATTAGTCCATTGGTATTCTCATTGATACCACGCTCCCAGGAGCTATAAGGATGGGCAAAATAAATGTCAGCCTTTAGTCCTTCTGCAATCAATTCATGCGCTGCGAACTCCAAGCCATTATCCAAAGTGATTGTCAGTATTTGGTCAACCAAATGCGCCATACCTTCAATGGCTGTCTCTGCCAACAGTGAAGCTTGTTTTCCGGTTAACCGGAAAATCATGGTGTACAAGGTCTTTCTTTCAACCAAGGTGAGCAAAGCGCTTTGACGACCTTTGCCAATGATTGTGTCACCTTCCCAGTCACCAATCCTTGTTTTCTTATCAACCACAGCCGGTCTGTCGTCAATACTGACCCTGTTTCTGATTTTACCCCGCTTATCATAAGAACCATAACGTTTGCGGTACTTCTTACAAGCAGTTCGCAATTGCTTGTAAAGTGTTCCGCCGGCATCTCTATCGGCATAAATAAGCTGGTAAATGGTTTCGTGATGCAATGAGATACCCTTATGCCTTTTGAGATAAATTGTAATCTGTTCCGGGCTCAGGTCATGATACAGGAGTGTGATGATCCAATGTTTAACTTGCTCAGTTAATTTAATGGCTTTGTGGGCGTTCTTACGACGACTTTCAGCCATCTGTTGGGCTTGCTTAGGCCGGTAATTCTTTTTGCCTGTATTACGGGATATTTCACGAGAAATGGTCGAAGGTGATCTGCCAAGTTCTTTGGCTATAATCTTTTGTGTGAAACCCATTTTCTTTAGCCTGTAAATCTGATATCGTT
>NZ_JAPMLN010000030.1 GCF_026410405.1 Marinicella gelatinilytica
AATAGAACACGTAATGGATTGCCTGAATAACAGACCACGGAAAACAAGAGGCGGGAAATCTCCGAATGAATTATTTATGGGGCAGCAAGTCGATTTACTTGCTGCATGATTAAATTGCACTTATTACTTGAATTCAAGTATGAGGTATGACGATGAAAACAGCTAAAAAGAAAAAACTTGAAGCCAAGGGCTGGAAAGTAGGCTCAGCCGCAGATTTTTTGGCGCTTAGCCCGGAAGAAGCGGCGTACATTGACTTGAAGCTTTCTTTGTCCAAGCGCTTGAAGGAAATGCGAACCCAGAAAAAAATGAGTCAGACAGCTTTGGCAAAAGAAATTCACTCCAGCCAATCACGTGTTGCGAAGATGGAAGCGGGCGATGCTTCGGTGAGCCTGGATCTGTTAGTTAAATCACTTTTGGCGGTTGGCGCATCAAATCGTGACTTAGCAAAAGCAATTTCTTCAGGCGCTTAATGGTAAGGATTTATGATGGACTGAGCCCATCCTACTTGGCTGTTTAACATCCACGCATTTTAATGCAACATCTTGCCACATATGACGCACTCTGCTACATTTGATAACTTTTAAAAATATCCATCATTATGTCCAGCAATAGTATTCGCTTAGATCAGGAACTGATTGAACAAGCCGCCATCATGGGTAAAGCGCTTAATCGCACCAAACCCAAGCAAATTGAGCATTGGGCAAAAATCGGCAAAATCATGGAAGACAATCCTGATTTACACTATGAATTTGTCAAACAAGCCATCATCGCCCAGGCCGAACGTGAGGCCGGCAAACTTGAAGCGTATGACTTTGACTAAAGCCACGCAAGTCTTTCAAACCCCGACATTTAAAAAGCGGTCAAAAAACTCAAACCCAATCAGAAAAAAGACCTTGATGTAGCCGTTAAGGAACTGATAGCTAACCCCAACATCGAAGAACAAAAGAAAGGTGATTTGGCTTTCTTGCGTGTTTATAAGTTCAAAATTAACAAACAATTAACACTTTTAGGCTACAGTTTTAACGAGGACACACTTGTGCTTGAACTTCTGGCCTTAGCTTCACATGAAAACTTCTATCGGGATATTAAGCGAAAGACATAACGCTTCTATAGCAGATGCGAGATATGCGCACCCAGTCAAAGTTAAACGGTGATAGACTTGTTACATACTGAGATTAGAACTTAAAGCTTAGTACTTAGCCATATTGCCAGTTCCGTTGATTTGCGAACAATCCAAAATATTGGTTTATATATGAGTGAGTCCGTTCCATGGTTTTGTCCAAATTCCTGATGAGCTTCTTCGTCAGCTTTAATCCTTAAAACAGCATCATGAACTTCGGAATCATTTTTTTCAAGAAAGTCGAGTTGCCAGACGAGGTGGTGTAAGACTGTAGATTAAATTGAGTTTGTACAAACCCAAATTGCATTGCGGCCTAAAAGAGCCGTGATTAAACCAAGCGCTGCACCGCCCAAAGACCAAAACGGTAATGCGTAGCAATGTCTAATATTTCTTTTTTTAAGGATTGTATCGAAGATGCTGAAATGTTCTTTTTCATGTTCAAGCATTTCTTCAAGAGCAGATGTTATGTCTTTGTAAAAAATTTTCGAAACGAAGAGCTGCATTTTATAAATTTGAATCGCACCACACTCGCCCGCATGGTCAACTCGTAAAATTCGCTCAACTTCTTTCATAGTTTAAATTTATGTGGCTCGTTACCGGAGGCGCGAAAGCGTCTCCGGTAACGCTTGCAGCATGCGCGCCCATGGAGTGGAGCCGAAGGCGCAATGTAATGGGCGTCGCCGTGCCTGCACTTGTTAGCCCACCTGCCCACTAATTGGAGCCTCTAGATGATAAATCACAAGGCGGACTGCCAAGACAATCGCAGGCAACATCAAGATTAACGGGATAATGAATGTGATCCAAGGCACGAGGCTTATCGGCCCTATCAATAGACCCACTATTGGTATGGATTTGTGGAGTTTTTTGGATCGCGCCCAACTTACCCCCATTAGAACAAATATGAGCCATGTGATTGGTGAAAGAACAAGCGAAAAGGTGGCTAGAGGTTGCATTAACCAGTTTATCTGACCCCAGTGGAGCCCGAGATAAAGATTCGGCAAAGTGAATACCGCTGCAGCAAAAAATGGCAGTGTGGCAGACAAGAAAACGTTTAAATATCGTCGGACTCTTAGGCTCATTTTCATAGATGGCTAACAATTTATTAAACATGCATTGTAATCATTATTATGGGTTAATTTTAGCTTTTTAAGGCTTTTTAGCGCCTTATAGGCTTAAAAAGCGATTGTTTTCGTGTGGTTTTTGCGTTTTTATCCGGCCTATTCGAGATTAAAATGCATTAATGTCCTATAAGCATCGATGTAGCCGGATAAAAACGCATTTTAGATAATTTGAGGTATCAATGCTAAACAGCAACACAGACTTAATAGACGCGTGAAAGCCGCTCACTTTACTCCGGCAATCGTTTGAATTTCGGTGCTTTATCGAGCTTTATATACCAGCTTGCTTTACTGGCGGTAAAAATATGCGCTGTTGGTTGCAGCGAGATGTCGGTGTCTAAGCAGCCGGCGGGAACGACGAGACCATCAGTGTCCTGGTCGCTGGGCAAGGCTGAGCCACAGGTTTGACAAAAACTTTTTTGGTGGCGGGTGCCCGGCACCGTAAACGAGGTCACGGCTTCTGCACCGCTCAACCAGGTTAATCGGGCAGACTGCGAGAATAAATTAGCCGCATGGGCAGATCCCGTGTCTTTTTGGCAATGCTGGCAATGACACAGGTAGAAACTGTCAAAACGCCCTACCACCTCAAATCTGACTCTGCCACACAGGCATGAACCTTTATAATCAGTCATTCATTTCTCCCTTCTGGTCAGCAATATAAACGAAAATTTATCTAAAGATTGCGATGTGTATAATCACCTTATTTGACTCAACTAACAATTCTTTATGAGCGATTTCCCAGTTGCTGATGAATCCAATCAGGATCTCTTTTGATGGGTAAAATGGCTATGACATAAGCAACAGACTCGACAATTTCGTAATAAACCGCATACGGGAATCGCTTTGAAAGCAGTCGAAATAATCCAAAATCGCGCTGATGAATACCAGCATAAATAGTCAAGGATTCAATATCAGATATAAGACAATCCCAAAAGAACAGACCCACACCCTGTTCTTGCTTATCATAAAAATCACGACCGGCAACTAAATCATCTGCCGCCTCTTCCAGAATCAAGACACGGCTAATTCTTTGCAATATTATAGCCTTTCAGTGTCTCAAGTGAGATAAACTTAGCCTCCCCGCTTTCAAGCTTTGCTTTCCTTTCTTTAAGGATTTCAGTGTGCCAATCTGGCGACTCTATGGCTTCAGATTCTTGACACAAAGAGGACCAAATTGATTCCATCATTTGCAAACGCTCATTAACACTCATACGCCTAAAATCTAAATCTTTCATTGTTCACCTTGTTGGATAATCTGTATTGCTAAGCATACTGAATAATCGCCGTATTTCTAATTTATAATGATGATTTTATCACAGTTTCGCAGTCCGGGCTCTGCCTTTCAAAACGAATGGTAACATTGAAATAGGCCTAACCTATACGACAGCCTGTATTTTAAGTGTTTTACATATCCTTAATCAATGGGCGCATTGGGTCATTGCATTTAAGCATTGGCCTCTCTAAAATGCACGTTCATTGCGCTGTTTCTGAGTTAGACCGTACCCATGAAAAAAATAACCCCTGAATTTTTGCGGAGCGCCATGATTGGTGTCGATGCGCCGTTTTGTACGCCGTTTGGTGAGCGTTTGATGACCTATTGCGATTACACCGCTTCGGGACGTGCCTTGTTGTTTATTGAAAAGTATCTGATGCGTTTGCAACGGAACTATGCCAATACCCACACGGAAGATGATATGACCGGGCGTTCCATGACGCAGTTGTTGGAAGAAGCCGAGCAGCAAATTAAGGACGCGGTGGGTGCCAATAAAGATGATCGGATTATTTGTGTCGGCACCGGCGCCACCGGGGCCATCACCAAATTACAACAAATTTTAGGCACTTATTTACCGCCGGCGACACGCGCACAAATTGAAGCCTCGGCGGATTGTGATCTGGATAAAATCAAAGCCCAGGCACCGGTGGTGTTTTTAGGGCCTTATGAGCATCATTCCAATGAAATTTCCTGGCGTGATGGTTTATGTGAAGTGGTGGAATTAGACC
The DNA here is from genome assembly GCF_026410405.1 of Marinicella gelatinilytica. Classification (GTDB taxonomy): domain Bacteria; phylum Pseudomonadota; class Gammaproteobacteria; order Xanthomonadales; family Marinicellaceae; genus Marinicella; species Marinicella gelatinilytica. The sequence goes on from NZ_JAPMLN010000030.1 coordinate 4,240, forward strand.
TCGATGATCGCGGTCATGCGGACATCAAACAACTCGAACAACTTCTTCAAAAAGATGCCTATAAAAACCGCTTAAAAATCGGCACCTTTTCAGCCGCCTCAAATGTGACCGGCTTAATTTCGCATACCCGTGACTTGGCGCGTTTAATGCATAAACATGACGGTCTGGCCTTTTTTGATTACGCCGCCAGTGCGCCCTATGTGGATATTGATATGCACCCGGATGATAACCCGGAAGGCTATTACGATGCGGTGTTTATGTCGCCGCATAAATTTTTGGGCGGGCCCGGCTCATCCGGTGTTTTGGTGTTTAATAAAAAGATTTATAACCCAAAACTTAATCCCACAGTTTCCGGTGGTGGTACGGTCAGTTATGTGGCGCGTCATGACCATGATTTTATCGATGACATTGAAGAACGCGAAAAAGCAGGTACCCCGGGTGTGCTGCAAATTATGCGCGCCGCATTATGTTTTGCGGTGAAAGAACAAATAAGTGTGGCGCAAATCCATGACCGTGAACAGAAGTGGCTTAAACAGGCCTTCACCGCCTGGCAAGCGCATCCCCGCATTGAAATACTGGGCGATCAAAACCCTGAAAACCGGGTGGGTATCGTTTCCTTTAATATTAAAACCGCTTCCGGTAAATACCTGCACCCAAAATTCGTCACAGTTCTACTCAATGATTTATTTGGCATTCAATCCCGTGCCGGTTGTTCCTGTGCCGGACCTTATGGCCACCAGTTATTGGGCATCGATGAAAACACCTCAGAACAGTATCGCACCTTAATAGAAAAAGGCTACCACGGCATTAAACCCGGTTGGTGTCGGGTCAGTTTTCACTACGCCATGGATGCAGCGGAGGTGCAGTTTATTATTAACTGTGTTCGGTTTATTGCCGATAACGGCACGGACTTTCTGCCGTGGTATAGGTTTTGTTTAAAACAGGCTACATGGGATCACATTAAAGGTGATGACAATTGTCCAAAACTGTCTTTAAAAGCCGCCTTCGATCGACATGATGAAACCCCACAACCTTTGTCAGCAGGTATTCGCAAGGCCTTGTATGCACAATTTCTGCAAGAAGCTGAGCGTTTAAAAACGGAAGCCAAATCCCTGCCGGTCAGACAACCGCAGAATTTACCGGAAATTGAGCACCTCAATCAATTTATTGTGTGATGAACACCCGCGATCTGTTTGCACAGTGCAACGACCCTGATCAAAACCTGCTGCCGCAGGATGGCGAAGTGTATTATCATGGCGTGGTTTTCGACCAGGCTCAAGCCGACCACTATTTTAATGAATTAATGCATGAAATAGATTGGCAGGCGGACCAGGCGCAATTCGGTGGCAAAATCATTAAAACCGCCCGCAAAGTCGCCTGGCATGGTGAACGTGATTTCCGTTACCGTTATTCCGGTGTGGAAAAAATCGCCCTACCCTGGACTAAGACGTTATTGTCGATAAAAGCAGCCATAGAACAAAAGAGCCAGATCACCTATAACAGCTGTTTATTAAATTTATACCACGATGGATCTGAGGGTATGGCGTGGCATAGTGACGGCGAGAAAGATTTAAAACAAGGCGCGGCCATTGCCTCCGTCAGCTTCGGTGCCGAACGCCGTTTTATGTTCAAACACAAACAGAGCAAAGAAAAAGTGGCGATTTTATTGGCTCAAGGCAGTTTGTTGATTATGCAAGGTGAAACCCAACAACACTGGCAGCACCGTTTACCGCCCACTGTAAAAATCACCGAACCCCGTATTAACCTGACGTTTCGCACAATCCAAACGTAAACCATTCACATCTAAATCGATTTTTAAATAACTTAATCCAATGCGCACCACCGATACTATGAAGTAGCGCACTGATTAACATGCTTATTGAACACACCCCTGCGCCCCTCTCAATAGGGCCTCAATTCGGATAATAAGTGCAATTTCCTGAGGAGGTCGGTTAACTGGTATAGTTACTGATTTTTCTCACCAAAAGGAAAATGCAATATGAGCTATAAACAGTTAACCGAAACAGAACGATATCAGATTTACAGGCTA
>NZ_JAPMLN010000031.1 GCF_026410405.1 Marinicella gelatinilytica
GCCTGTAAATCTGATATCGTTCTGTTTCGGTTAACTGTTTATAGCTCATATTGCATTTTCCTTTTGGTGAGAAAAATCAGTAACTATACCAGTTAACCGACCTCCTCAGGAAATTGCACTTATTATCCGAATTGAGGAAATATTAGATCCTATAGTAAAAAAGGAAAAGGGCGTAAATTACCAGCGGCTCTATATGATAAGGAAATTTTATGTGCTGAGTGTGAAAAATTAATTTCGAAATATGATGATTATGCTATTCGAATTTTTCGTGATAAAGAAAATCACATTAGAAGTAGTTTTAGCGATAGCAATGAAGCATTTATAATCTTTAACAACATTAATGCTCAAATGCTTAAAGGTTTTGTGGGGTCTTTACTATGGAGGATCAGTGCGTCCAATTTGATGGAATTTAAAAAGCTAAGACTAAGCAATCAATATTTCAATTTAATTAGTCAAGATTTGCTAAATGATGGGGGGTTTAAGTTTATTGATGCCGTAATATTTTTTTTAACAAGTGAAATGCACTCTATTTTCAATGCACCCAAAAGAGTTTTAATTCCACCTTTTGAAGCAACAGGAAATTCTAAGCTAATAAGTGGATGGAAAATTGAAATGCCGAATATAGTATTTTACGTATTCAATATTTCGTTTGATCTTCAGAAAAATCGATTGTTTCATTATTGGAAAATTCCTTCAAAAGCGAATAATAAACTGCCTACTTCAAAAGCATCAAATAGTTTAGATGCTACAAATTTAGGTTACTCACTTATAATTCCTGAAATATTTAAAAGTGATCGAATGATAGATGATTTAATAAATATATTGGAATCACATAAAGTAAAAAGAGATAATACAGCCAAGCCGTAGAAATTTTACATGTAGAAGTTGTAGAAGTTCAGTCCCGACCATAGAATTATTTAGTATCTTGGAGAGTTTTTAGCTCTAATTCTAATGATTGGCGAATCTCACTAAAATAAGTTGTAGAAGTTCAGACCCGATCTGACAGTTACCCATTTTTCAATAACCGATTGTCAGCTTGGATTTAGTTCTTTAATTTTTCCATCCAAACTGTTTTTCCGTCAATGAGTGTTTCCATCGGCGTTCTCCCGCAGCATATTTTGCCTTGGTGAGTTCTTTGAGTATTATATTTTATCAACCATTGGTCAAGATCAATTTGCAATTCCTCCACAGATTGATAGACCTTTTTTCTCAAGCAGACCTGATAAAATTCATTCAAAATAGTCTTATGGAATCGTTCACAGATACCATTAGTTTGAGGTGATTTAACCTTAGTCTTGGTGTGCTCAATATCATTAAGTGCCAGATATAGCTGATAATCGTGTTGATCAGCTCGACCACAATATTCTGTACCTCTGTCAGTCAGAATGCGTAGCATAGGAAGTTCATTCTCCTCATAGAATGGTAACACCTTGTCATTAAGCATATCAGCTGCTGTGATGGGTGTTTTAGTCGTATAGAGCTTAGCATGAGCCACTTTAGAGTATGTATCAACAAAGGTTTGTTGGTAAACACGGCCAATACCCTTGAATGTTCCAACATAGTAGGTATCCTGAGAGCCAAGGTAGCCAGGATGTTGAGTGTCTATTTCCCCACAAGCTTCATCATCATGCTTCTTGCGCTCCATGGCCGCCACCTGTGATTCAGTCAGGATAACACCATCCTTCGCCACTTGGTCAGACAATGATTTTAAACGGTCTTTAAAACAAGCTAAATCATGCCTTAGCCAAATACTTCTCACACCACTTGGGGAAACAAATGTGCCACGTTTACGAAGTTCGTTACTGGCACGTGTTTGGCCATGAGCAGGCTCTTCAGTGGCGTAGTCCACAACAATGGTTTCAATCGCTGGATCAATGCGATTTTTCATGTTGGGTGAACGACGATTACGTTCAAATAATGCTTCAACCCCGCCTTCTTCATGAGCTGATTTGTAGCGGTAGAAAGTGTCTCGAGATAAACCCATCATTTTGCAGGCTTTGGAAACATTTCCAAGTTCTTCGGCTAAATTTAATAAGCCGACTTTATGTTTAATGATTTTTTCGTTAGTATGGATCATAAGAGTTACCTTTATTTTTGTTTTGATTAATGTTGTAGTTACATCAAAACGGGTAACTCTTCTTTTTGCAACCTTTAATGATCGCAATGTGTCAGATTAAGTCTGAACTTTTACAAATAAGTATCATAATCTTCAATATTTTGAATAGTTTGATATGTTTCATTCTCTTTTATTGATGCAATATCTTTTTTAATTGCTGCTATTTTTGTTCTTAACGCTGACACTCTTTTTTGTAAAATATCTAAATCATTAATCTCATCAGATGCAACATTAAACATTTTGCCATTTTGAAGTCCTGATAAAATTTCATTCACTTTATTAATATCCTGTTTTCGATATGCTTCGTTTAAGGATTTAAATATTGCTTCACCTTGTTGTGATAAGTCATCGCTTAATTTATCAGGATGGCAAAGACGACTGGCTTGACGATAGGCTGTTTTTAATAATTTTTTCTCATCACTTGTTAAGTGGTGTGATAATTCAGATAGTTGGTCGTTTTGTTCTTTTTTAAAGGATTGATACTGTTCATTTGATTCTTTTTGCTGTTGGGAATTAAGGCTATTATCCGATGCTTTCAGTTTTAATATTTCTTTAATTAGTTCACCTAATTGAACCATATACTCACTATTAAAGTTATTGATTCGTCTTTCGAGTTCCATTTTTTCATCACTTAAGTGATTTATGGTGTTCTCTAAAATTAACAGCTCAAATTTTAGACCTTGAATCGCTGGATCCTCATAAATACTGATGCCTGTGTGATCTTGACTGTATTGTTGAATAAGTTGAATAACATTTTTGTATTCTTGTGATTCAATTAGATTTACAATCTTAATTGAGTCATCATCAAGATCTAGTGTTTTTAATTTATTAATTTGCAAAAGAATTATGTCGTGCTCCTCAATTGCAATTGCATCCTCAATTCGGATAATAAGTGCAATTTCCTGAGGAGGTCGGTTAACTGGTATAGTTACTGATTTTTCTCACCAAAAGGAAAATGCAATATGAGCTATAAACAGTTAACCGAAACAGAACGATATCAGATTTACAGGCT
>NZ_JAPMLN010000032.1 GCF_026410405.1 Marinicella gelatinilytica
TCTGGTGATGGCGTACCTTTTGTATAATGGGTCAGCGACTTAATTTCAGTAGCAAGCTTAAGCGAATAGTGTAGGCGAAGGGAAACCGAGTCTTAATAGGGCGCATAGTTGCTGGAATTAGACCCGAACCCGGGCGATCTATCCATGGCCAGGTTGAAGGTCGGGTAAAACCGACTGGAGGACCGAACCCACGTATGTTGAAAAATGCGGGGATGAGCTGTGGATTGGAGTGAAAGGCTAAACAAGCCCGGAGATAGCTGGTTCTCCCCGAAAACTATTTAGGTAGTGCCTTATGTATCACTCACGGGGGTAGAGCACTGTTATGGCTAGGGGGTCACACCGACCTACCGTCCCATGGCAAACTCCGAATACCGTGAAGTGCAATCATAGGAGACAGACTACGGGTGCTAACGTCCGTAGTCGAAAGGGCAACAACCCAGACCGCCAGCTAAGGTCCCAAAATCACCACTGAGTGGGAAACGAAGTGGGAAGGCATAGACAGCTAGGAGGTTGGCTTAGAAGCAGCCACCCTTTAAAGAAAGCGTAATAGCTCACTAGTCGAGTCGGCCCGCGCGGAAGATTTACCGGGGCTAAGTGGTGTACCGAAGCTGCGGATGCTAATTTATTAGCATGGTAGGGGAGCGTTCTGTAAGCCTGTGAAGGTGTGTTGTAAAGCATGCTGGAGGTATCAGAAGTGCGAATGCTGACATGAGTAACGATAAAGGGGGTGAAAAACCCCCTCGCCTAAAGTCCAAGGTTTCCTCGTGCAACGTTAATCGGCACAGGGTGAGTCGGCCCCTAAGGCGAGGCAGAAATGCGTAGTCGATGGGAAACAGGTTAATATTCCTGTACTTTTATATACTGCGATGGAGTGACGGAGAAGGCTAGGTCATCCGGGTGATGGTTATCCCGGTCCAAGCGTTTAGGCAGTGTTCTTAGGCAAATCCGGGAACATAATGCTGAGGCGTGATGGGGAGCTCTTTATTGAGCGAAGTGATTGATGCCCTGCTTCCAGGAAAACCTTCTAAGCATAGGTATATAAGAACCGTACTGTAAACCAACACAGGTGGACGAGATGAGAATTCTAAGGCGCTTGAGAGAACTCGGGTGAAGGAACTAGGCAAAATGGTACCGTAACTTCGGGAGAAGGTACGCCTCCGATGGTGATTAATTTATTATGAGCTGTTGGGGGCCGCAGAGACCAGGTGGCTGCGACTGTTTATCAAAAACACAGCACTGTGCAAACACGAAAGTGGACGTATACGGTGTGACGCCTGCCCGGTGCCGGAAGGTTAATTGATGGGGTTAGCATTCGTGCGAAGCTCTTGATTGAAGCCCCGGTAAACGGCGGCCGTAACTATAACGGTCCTAAGGTAGCGAAATTCCTTGTCGGGTAAGTTCCGACCTGCACGAATGGCGTAACGACGGCCACACTGTCTCCACCCGAGACTCAGTGAAATTGAAATAGCTGTTAAGATGCAGTTTACCCGCGGCTAGACGGAAAGACCCCGTGAACCTTTACTATAGCTTCACAGTGGACTTTGATTAGATATGTGTAGGATAGGTGGGAGACTTTGAAGCATGCACGCCAGTGTGTGTGGAGTCGTCCTTGAAATACCACCCTTGTGTAATTGAAGTTCTAACCTAGGCCAGTAATCCTGGTCGGGGACATTGTGTGGTGGGTAGTTTGACTGGGGCGGTCTCCTCCTAAAGAGTAACGGAGGAGCACGAAGGTGCGCTAAGTACGGTCGGACATCGTACGGTTAGTGTAAAGGCATAAGCGCGCTTGACTGCGAGACTTACAAGTCGAGCAGGTACGAAAGTAGGTCTTAGTGATCCGGTGGTTCTGTATGGAAGGGCCATCGCTCAACGGATAAAAGGTACTCCGGGGATAACAGGCTGATACCGCCCAAGAGTTCATATCGACGGCGGTGTTTGGCACCTCGATGTCGGCTCATCTCATCCTGGGGCTGAAGCCGGTCCCAAGGGTATGGCTGTTCGCCATTTAAAGAGGTACGCGAGCTGGGTTCAGAACGTCGTGAGACAGTTCGGTCCCTATCTGCCGTGGGCGTTTGAGATTTGAGGAAAGCTGCTCCTAGTACGAGAGGACCGGAGTGGACGAACCACTGGTGTTCGGGTTGTCATGCCAATGGCATTGCCCGGTAGCTATGTTCGGACGGGATAACCGCTGAAAGCATCTAAGCGGGAAGCCTCTTCCAAGATGAGATCTCACTGACTCCTTGAGAGTCCTAAAGGGCCCTTGTAGACTACAAGGTTGATAGGCTGGGTGTGGAAGTGCAGTAATGTATGAAGCTAACCAGTACTAATTNCCCGTGAGGCTTGATCATATAACCCTAAGCGATTTAGGGTCAACAAATTGATCAAACTCTAATAATTTTAGACAAGCCAAAACTAAATCAAGATTTGAAAAGCGCATGCTTTGATTCATATTCCAAACATCAGTCTTAAGAAGAACATCTCTTAAGCGACCAGTTTTCTGGTGAAAATAGAGCTATGGTACCACCTGATCCCATCCCGAACTCAGAAGTGAAACGTAGCATCGCCGATGGTAGTGTGGGAGTTCCCATGTGAGAGTAGGACATCGCCAGGAT
>NZ_JAPMLN010000033.1 GCF_026410405.1 Marinicella gelatinilytica
GTAAGCGCCAAGCGAACCCCATTCTACTATTTTTCTGATGTCTGATGCACACTGTGTGTTTTTAACACAGTGAATTACATGAGCAAAACTTACCGAAGCAAAGAACAATGGATTGAGCTTATTCAAGCCCATAAAGAATCCGGTTTAACAGCCGCTGCATTCTGCCGACAACAAGGCATTAATGCCAAGTATTTTTCCAAGCGACAAAAGGATTTTGGGTTTAGGTCATCGACCAAGAATGAGTTTATTCAGGTCAAGGTTGATAAACCGTTGCATCGAACGGTGATGTCACTGAACACGGGGCACGGCCAAATAGAATTTAATACCTGGCCTGATCCTGATTATGTTCATCAATTGCTCCAGGCATTGCGATGATTCACTTTGCCGATGTACCGGTGTATCTACACCGGGATTATGTGGATTTCCGCAAAGCCATTAACGGCTTGAGTCAAATTGTCCAAGATAACATGGGCATGGATGTGTTTAGTCCTGGCTTGTTTGTATTTTGTAATAAAGGCCGTGATAAGCTCAAAGTGTTGTACTGGGATCAGACCGGGTTTTGCTTGTGGCAAAAGCGTCTTGAGAAAGATAAGTTTATCTGGCCAAAGAAGGAAACAAATGGCATTATTCACTGGGATGTTGAGCAACTTGATTGGTTATTGCGCGGCTTTAACGTGGCCCAGTTGAAACCGCATAAAACATTGAATTATAATGCAATTTAACCCATAAAAGTGAGCGTTTATGGTTGGTAAATGTTATAATGCTTGGCATGAAATCAGCCCAAAAACTACAACAGGAAAACGCCAAATTACGGGCTGAAATTAAGCAACAAAGCAAAGTTTATGAGCAAACCCTCAAGGACAAAAACACCTATATCCAAAACCTCGAAGCGGCGTTAATCGATCTTAAAAAGTACCGCTTCGGCTCATCCTCTGAAAAACAAAACAATGCCCAAACGGCTTTGTTCAACGAAGCTGAAGTGCTGACTGAAACCAAAGCCAAGAAAGCCAAAGTCAAGAAGAAAAAATCAGGTAAAAGAAAACCCTTACCCAAAACCTTAGAACGCGAAGATAAGGTTTATAAACCTGAACAAACAACCTGTCCCCATGATGGGGCTAAATTGATTTATGCCGGTGAAGAAGTTTCTGAACAACTCAAGTTTATCCCGGCACATATCAAAGTCATCCGGCATATACGTCATAAGCTGGCTTGCCCTCAATGTAAACAACACATCGCCACGGCGCCAAAGCCCGCTGATCCCATCCCCAAGTCCATTGCCTCACCTGAATTACTGTCCTACATCACAGTGAGTAAATACGCAGATGGCTTGCCACTTTATCGCTTAAGCCAAATGTTTAAACGTCTGGATATCTCAATCAGCCGTACCAACATGGCCGATTGGATGATTAGATGCAGTACCTTGATACAACCGCTGGTTAACCTGCTGGAAGACAAACTCTTTGATAAACCTTTTATCCACATGGATGAGACCACTGTCCAAGTCCTGAAGGAGCCAGGCAAAAAACCTTCATCTAAAAGCTACATGTGGGTACGCCGAGGTCAAGACATTATCCTGTTTGACTACTCATCATCTCGTTCCACTAAAGCCGCTGAAAAAATCATCAAAGGCTACGCCAAAACCCTGATAACGGATGGTTATGGTGTTTATGATACCTTGACTAACAAACAGTTGGGCTGTTGGGCACACGCCAGACGATACTTTATCAAGGTTCTTGATAATGGTGAACACGCTGGTGCCCGAAAAATGGTCGAACTAATCGCTGAACTTTACCAAATCGAAAAACAAATCAAAGACGACCCGCCGGATAAAAAGAAGATAAGCAGACAAGACAAAAGCAAACCTATCTTAGCGAAAATCAAAGCACTCAACGATGAGCAGCTTATCGGCTGTGCGCCTAAAAGTATATTCGGCAAAGCCCTTGGTTATCTGCACAACCAATGGCCCAAGTTAATCGGTTACATCGAAAATGGTCATTACCCCATTGATAATAACCCGGCCGAAAATGCCATCAGGCCATTCGTTGTCGGCCGCAAAAACTGGCTGTTCGCCAACACCCAAAAAGGCGCCAAAGCCTCAGCCAATCTCTACGGCCTCATCGAAACCGTCAAAGCCCACGGCCTCAACCCCGAAAAATACCTCACTGAAATCTACCGCCAACTACCCAACGCCAAAACAGTGGAACAAATAGAACAGTTGTTGCCTGAAAACATCCAGCTCGATTAGACACCCACACACAGCTAAACTAAACTATCAACCATGGGGTTCGCTTGGCGCTTAC
>NZ_JAPMLN010000034.1 GCF_026410405.1 Marinicella gelatinilytica
TAGTCGAACCTGAAGAATTCACTTCAGCACCAATGAACTTGGTGAATAAATTAGACATTGGCGGGTATTTGTAGTGAATTTATTCAAGGCCCAATAAAAAGCCTTCAACAACTTAGCAAAGTTGAAGGCAGCGGCTGCTAAAAGTGCATTATTACGGTTTCCATCATCACCTTTGAGGAAGTTTCTGTTCATTCTATGGTCTGACTTGATGTGACCAATAACTGGCTCCACCGCTGCTCGCCGCTTCATCCACTTGCGCATGGTTTTGGTTGCTCTTTTGGGGATTTTTCCAATCAGGTGAACTTTGGTCTTGCCTTTAATTTCATGACCTTTATAGCCGCCATCACAGTAGGCATGTTTGGGTTCTTTGCCGGTGAGTTTTTGACAGTGAGAAAGCGCATCTTTCAAAGTATGCCCATCAAATGGATTATCAAAGCTCAATGCTGATAATACCCAGTTATTCTTAGATGATGATACGATAGAAACCTTGTTACCAAACTCATACTTTTTATGCACCTTGCCTTTGGCAATACAGAACACTGCATCTTCATGCACTGAATAGATTTTATCTTTGTCGTTACGTTTTTGGTCGTGTATCTGCCTGGCTCTTTGCAACAAAGCATGCATGGATTCATCGGGTTCAGGGCATTTACGCTGGATGTCTCTAATGACACGGCCCAGATAGGTTTTTAACTTTCTGGTCTGTTTTGCAGCCCGCTTCATTTGTCTGGCGTGAGAATAACGTCCCTGCATGATTAATGCCTTTTTACCTACCCTCAAATAAGTCTGACGCAGCTTAATGCCGTTCTCTTGTGCTGCTTTGACCAACAATCCCCTGGCTTTTTGGTACAACTTGGCATCGGTTGGAAAAGTGATGTTCTTTTCCTGAACCGTGGTATCAACATTAACATGGTGTGTTTCTGAGGCTTTAATCAAATCATTTTCACTGGCCACTTTGATGGTTTCTTGCAACAAGGCTTCCAGTTTTTCGCCAACCCGGTTTCTCCATTTAATCAATGTGGTGGGATGTAAAGGTAATTCATGTTGGAGAAATTCAAAACCACAAAAATATTGCCAATAGGGGTTCTCAACCCAGCGTGCCACAACACTTTCATCACTTTCGTTAAAAGTGTATTTCAGATAATGCAAACCGGCAAGCAGACGCGTTGGCAGTGGCGGTTGACCTGAACCCGGGCTATAAACCACATCAATTTCTTGTTCTAAACGTTCCCAGTTTATTTTATGGGATAGTTTAACCAGCGGGTGCTTAAGGTTAATGATTTGAGACAATTGTGATCTGAACATATCCGGGTGATTGTTAGGTTTTTTAGGTTTCATATTGCAAGGTTTTTGATGGTTGATTCATGTTTTCTTGCAATTTATTATAGCATAATAACGCTATATTGCGTTGAATATCAATGGGTTATTAGTTCTTCAGGGGCGACTA
>NZ_JAPMLN010000035.1 GCF_026410405.1 Marinicella gelatinilytica
TGGTTTTCAGCCTATTTTGGCTGTGTTGTTTTTAAGTTTTCATTCTTTTTCTCTTACACTTACCCACGGCACTGCGCCGAGCAGCGGGGTTTGGGGCAGCGCCCCATTTATGAGTTAAGTTTTTAATCACTGATAATAAATGGTTTCGTACATATATCCGGCCTTTTTGTGAGGTCATTATTGCCTCTGGCCTTGATGAGATCCGAACCTGACTTTCTTATCACACCTACGACCTTTTCATGGTCTTGCCGCGAGCTAGTTTAAAGTCAGGTCGGGTTACCTTTTTATCATCATGCTTTGCTAACTTATCTCAGGTTGGTTGTTTTATTTAAGTTTCAACACATGCTCTGGATTATAAGGCTCGTTTTTACTTAACACTGCCCAGATAATTCTGGCCATTTTATGCGCAACAGCGACTGAAGCCTTATGTAATCCTCGGCGCTCATTGACTCGATCAGCAAACCTTTTAAGCGCATCATCTTGTTTATATGAACATATCACCAAACGGCCACCATGTATCAATAGTTTCCTGAGGTATTTGTTGCCTCGTTTAGACACCCCCTGGTTAACGATTTTCGTCCCACTGGCCCTATGTTTTGGGGTAAGCCCAAGCCATGCAGCAAAGCCTCTGGCATTTTTAAACTGCCTGGCATCACCGACTTGAGAAACCAGTGCGGAGGCAGTGATAGGTCCTATGCCCGGAATCGCCTTAAGTGATTTATATCCCTGATAACAATCCGATATATTTTTCAGTCGCTGTTCAATTGATTTAATACGCTCTTGGACTGTCATAAGTTCTTCATATAACTCATTGAGCTCAGCTCGCATGATAAAGGATAGCTGATTGTCCATATCCTCAATAATTAAAGGTAATTGGGTTCTCATGCAACGATAACTTCGATTAATGATAACCCCATATTCGGCCAAAAGACCTCTGATTTGATTAACGATGGCAGTGCGGTCTCGAACCAGTCTTTCTCTAATACGATGCATCCCCTGAATATCCTGCTGCTCGATGGTTTTTACCGGTACAAAGTGAATCCCAGGTCTTAAACTCGCTTCACAAATGGCCAAAGCATCGTGATGATCATTCTTATTGGTTTTAACAAATGGCTTAACGTGTTGAGGGGGAATTAAATTAACGTTAAAACCCATTGATTGAAATTCTCTTCCCCAGTAGTTTGCTGAATAGCACGATTCCATAACGATGGTTTCTGGTTTAATTTCGAGAACAGAGTGAATTAATTGTTTACGGCGAACTTTCTTATTGGATATGACATGATTGTTGATATCCATAGCACATAACTGAAAAACAGTTTTTGCCAAGTCAATGCCAAGTAATTTACAATGTTTCATGATGAATGTCTCCGGTTGTTAGTCCTTGTTATTTTACAAGACAGGTACTTTGATACCGTCCTGGAGGCGTTCATCACATCA
>NZ_JAPMLN010000036.1 GCF_026410405.1 Marinicella gelatinilytica
ATAATCTCTTTCACTTACAGGGCTATCACCTTCTTTGGCTGGCTTTTCCACACCATTCTGTTAAAAACTATAAAACTTTTGGGCTAATCCGCGTTCGCTCGTCGCTACTTGCGGAATCTCGGTTGATTTCTTTTCCTCCGGGTACTTAGATATTTCAGTTCTCCGGGTTCGCTTCTTATAACCTTACAGCTATAAGATGATCTTATAAGATCGGGTTGCCCCATTCGGAAATCTGTGGGTTATACGCTTTTGTGTCAGCTAACCACAGCTTATCGCAGACTTACACGTCCTTCATCGCCTCCTACCGCCAAGGCATCCACCACATACGCTTATTCACTTGATCATATAACCCCAAAAAATCTAAGGTTATCTTTCAAACAAATATGGATCATAACAAAACATATACATGCTCTCACACATACACATCTCGCCGGTTTCTCTAATAACGATTTTATTTTTTTACTACAATAAATTCTATTTTAGACGCCATTGACTCAAATCAAATTGATTTGTAGATAATAATCACTCATCATGATTATCATCAGACTCATATTCCAAATTGTTAAATTACTCTGTATAAAGCATACTTGCCTTCAGACTTTCGCCTGAAAAATCCTTGTCAAACATTCACCATGTTTGAGAAAAATTCTTTAATAAAAATCCATACCAGCACTAATTTTGTTTTAATCAAGTCAGATGAAAATAAAGTTTATTACCATTAAATAAACTTACATCTAACACTAAGTAAAACTAAATCAATTTTGTGCTGATCAAGGCAGATTAAAGTGAAGCCTATTAACAATAGGTGAGCTTTAATCTAACGCCGAGCAGCGCAAAATTTGGTGGGTCTGGCTGGAGTTGAACCAGCGACCTCACCCTTATCAGGGGTGCGCTCTAACCAACTGAGCTACAGACCCATTTACTTGGTCTTTTGCCTGTTTACTGCGTTGCGCTTGTCGTTCGGTTGGTCACATACAGT
>NZ_JAPMLN010000037.1 GCF_026410405.1 Marinicella gelatinilytica
GTAGATAATAATCACTCATCATGATTATCATCAGACTCATATTCCAAATTGTTAAATTACTCTGTATAAAGCATACTTGCCTTCAGACTTTCGCCTGAAAAATCCTTGTCAAACATTCACCATGTTTGAGAAAAATTCTTCGTAAAGCTTCCAGTGTAATTCTCTACTGAGCAAAGAAGCGGATTGCGAAGCCTATTGTGTTATAGGCAAGTAATTCGCTGACGCCGCACAGTGAAGAATTGGTGGGTCTGGCTGGAGTTGAACCAGCGACCTCACCCTTATCAGGGGTGCGCTCTAACCAACTGAGCTACAGACCCATTTACTTGGTCTTTTGCCTGTTTACTGCGTTGCGCTTGTCGTTCGGTTGGTCACATACAGT
>NZ_JAPMLN010000038.1 GCF_026410405.1 Marinicella gelatinilytica
TAGTCAGAAAGATAGATCAATCCGTTGATTTTAGTTTTATCCATGATTTAGTTGCTGATTTGTATTGCTCCAACAATGGCCGTCCAGCCTTTGATCCAACCAAGATGTTTAAGTTATTATTGATTGGTTATATTTTTGGGGTTCGTTCAGAACGCCAGCTCATCAAAGAAGTTCAGGTTAATACAGCCTATCGTTGGTTTGTAGGTTTCGGTTTGCTTGAGAAAATTCCAGATGCTTCGACCTTAAGTCAAAATCGTCGTCGTCGCTTTAATGAATCAGATGTATACCAACAAATATTCGATGAGATTGTCATCCAGGCGATGGGCAAAGGGCTGATCAAAGGTCATCATTTATACACAGACTCAACCCACATCAAAGCCAATGCCAACAAAGGCAAGTGGGTTGAAACAGAAGGCCGCGTAAGTAGTAAAGATTATATTCAGGCACTTGAACAGTCGGTAACGGAGGATCGTAAAAATCATGGAAAAAAGCCCCTTAAGGCCAAAGAACAAAAGCCTGAAACAAAAATAATCAAACAAAGCACCACAGACCCGGACAGTGGCTATATGGTCAGAGACGGAAAG
>NZ_JAPMLN010000039.1 GCF_026410405.1 Marinicella gelatinilytica
TCACCGGCTTCACCGGAATCCAACAATTTACGGAACATCTCAACACCGGTACAAATGGTCTTGGTGGTATCACGGATACCAACAATTTCAATCTCTTCACCAACATTAACAACACCGGTTTCAATACGGCCAGTAACAACAGTACCACGACCTGAAATTGAGAAAATGTCTTCAATCGGCATCAAGAATGGTTTCGCTGTGTCACGCTCAGGCTCAGGAAAATAAGAATCCATCTCATCCAACAGCTTTTGTACAGCCGGTACACCGATATCACTGGTGTCGCCTTCTAAGGCTTTCAAAGCTGATCCTTTAACCAATGGCGTGTCATCACCAGG
>NZ_JAPMLN010000003.1 GCF_026410405.1 Marinicella gelatinilytica
TGTAAATCTGATATCGTTCTGTTTCGGTTAACTGTTTATAGCTCATATTGCATTTTCCTTTTGGTGAGAAAAATCAGTAACTATACCAGTTAACCGACCTCCTCAGGAAATTGCACTTATTATCCGAATTGAGGATATATCTTTCTTTACAAAGGGCTATTATATTCTTTGGAGTCGACTGGGTTTTCTTTGCAAATACCTCAGCGATCACAATGGCGTCATCGTCAATCCGGTACATAATTCGCCAAGTCACATCCTCATCATTGATACGAAGCTCATGACAACGCTGACCAATCGTCTTCATTGGACGTGAGTGTGGCAGGCTTATTTTCTCACCTGTCTGAAGTCTGCAAAGCAAAAAACCCGCCTCCAATCTGGCTTCAGATGAAAACGGCGGTGTTTTCACTTCGCCATGCAACCAAACCAGTGACTTATCTTTTGGACTCATAACGGCTATTGTATGTCAGATATGACATATTATCAAGTGATTCTGCTTAACAGTCCTTGTTAAGATACCCACTAAATCCATTCAATTTGTCCCGTCGCGCAAGCGGTTCGTAACAACCTAAACCAGCAGACGTGGTCTATGCTAAAATTAAATTATTAACTCAGGCCAAGCTGTTTAACGTTTCCATTAGGTAGAAATATATGATTAATTGGCTAAAATCAGTTTTTTGCAATGTTGAAAACGCTAATGATTCAATAACAAAAATAAAGAAAACGACGAAAAAGATTGAGAAAGCCATTCATTCAGAAGTCGCAAAAGTAGCAAATGAGAAGTATTGGGTTTTTCATTATAGTGCAAACGACATTCATCCAAGGCACCTTGTATATTGGATCTGTGTAAATACAGACAAAGAAAAAGAAAGGTTATCTAAAAACCAAGAACTCTATAAAAAACTAAGAAATCTTCTCGTAGTTCACAAATATCCAATTTCGGGACGAGATGGTGTCTATATTGGATTTGAACCTCAGGAAACCGTTGATAGAGAAGCTGATGGAAATTGGTGGCAACACTGGAAGTAAAAAATTAGCAATTTTAGACAAGGTTGATCTCCTACCGTCACATACAATGCCCTTAATTTTTGATGGGCAGAGCCCATCCTACTAAAATCTCACTTATTCAAAGCACGCACCACATCCAAAGTCGCTTTAGCTCGATTCAGGGTGTAAAAATGAATGCCGGGGACGCCTTGGTCGAGGAGTTGTTGGCAGAGTCTAATGGTATATTCGGTGCCAAAGTCCTGGATGGCTTTGCGGTCGTCGCCGTAGCTTTCTAATTTATAGTGCAGCCATCTGGGCATGTCGGTGCCGCAGAAGCCACAGAAGCGTTTGATGTTACTGTAATTGGTGATGGGCATAATGCCCGGGGTGATGGGCACATCGATGCCGTTTTTCTGGCATAAATCCACGTATTGGAAATAGGCTTCGGGGTTGAAGAAAAACTGGGTGATGGCGCGGTCAACGCCGGCATCGACTTTTTGTTTAAAGTATTTGATTTCTGTGTCCAAAGACACTGACTCCGGGTGCACTTCAGGGTAGCAGCCGACTGTGATTGAAAAGGTGTCGGGGAATTCCTGGTGAATAAATTCAATCAGTTCGTTGGCATAACGGAAATAGCCCACCGATCCCATGCCTGAGGGCACATCGCCACGCAGTGCCAGGATATCGGTGATACCGTGTTCAAGGTATTTGTTGAGTAGGTTTCTGATGTCCTCAGGGGTGCCGCCCATGCAGGATAAATGCGGAATCACTTTCGGGGTGTCGTGCTGTTTTAGGCCAATCACGGTTTCGGTGGTGGCGGTTAAGGTGGAGCCACCGGCACCAAAAGTGACCGAGAAAAAATCCGGGTGGGTTTTGCGTAATTGTTTCTGGGTGTTTTCCAGGATAACTTTTTGCTCGGAACTTTTCGGCGGGAAAAATTCATAGCTCAGACCGAAATCAGGTTTATTCATGATTTATGCTCCAATAATACGGCAAAAAAAAGCCGAACAAAATGTCCGGCTCTTTTATTATCAGCTTGTAAAAAACAGGCCTGCATCAGTAGCGGTAGTGCTCAGGCTTGTATGGGCCTTCGACATCGACACCAATGTATTTGGCTTGTTTTTCAGTCAGTGTGGTGAGTTTGGCGCCAACACGCTCTAGGTGTAATTTGGCCACTTTTTCATCCAGGTGCTTCGGTAGGACGTACACTTGGTTGTCATACTTATCACCGTGACAATACAGTTCAATTTGCGCCAGCACTTGGTTAGTGAATGAATTGGACATCACGAAACTTGGGTGACCGGTACCACAGCCTAAGTTCACCAAGCGGCCTTTGGCCAATAAGATGATGCGCTTGCCGTCTTCGAAAATAACATGATCGACCTGGTCTTTGATGGACTCCCATTCGCAGTTTTTCTCTAAACCGGCGACATCAATTTCATTGTCAAAGTGACCAATATTACAAACGATGGCCTGATCTTTCATGGCTTTCATGTGATCGAAATTAATAATCTGGTAGTTACCGGTGGCGGTGACAAAAATGTCGGCTTTATCCACCACATCATTTAAGTCCACCACTTTAAATCCTTCCATGGCGGCTTGCAGGGCACAAATCGGATCGATTTCAGTGACCCAAACTATGGCACCCAAAGCACGCAGTGATTGCGCTGAGCCTTTACCGACATCACCAAAGCCACAAACCACGGCAGTTTTTCCGGCAATCATGACATCGGTGGCGCGTTTAATGGAATCCACCAAAGATTCACGACAACCATAGAGGTTATCGAATTTAGATTTGGTCACAGAATCGTTGACATTAATGGCCGGGAAGGGCAGTTCTTTGCCTTTGGCCATTTCGTATAAGCGTTTCACTCCGGTGGTGGTTTCTTCGGTGACACCTTGGATTGAGTCCAGGGTTTTTTGGTACCAGCCCGGCTTGGTTTGTAAGCGCTTTTTAATGGCGGCAAACATAAAGGTTTCTTCTTCTGATTCGGGGTTATCCAAAATAGAAGCATCTTTCTCGGCGCGGGCGCCTAAGATTAACAATAAAGTGGCATCACCACCGTCATCGAGAATCATATTCGGAGAACCACCGTCTGACCATTCCATGATTTTATGGGTGTATTCCCAGTATTGTTCCAAAGTTTCACCTTTAATGGCATAAACAGGAATGTCCTGATCCACCATGGCGGCTGCAGCGTGATCCTGGGTTGAGTAAATATTACAAGAGGCCCAGCGGACATCGGCACCTAAAGCGCGCAGGGTTTCAATCAATACCGCGGTTTGGATGGTCATGTGCAATGAACCGGCAATGCGGGCGCCTTTGAGAGGTTGCTCGCCTTTGAATTCTTCACGAATCGAGACCAAACCCGGCATTTCGGTTTCGGCAATACGGATTTCTTTGTGGCCCCAATCGGCTAAGCCTAAATCGGCAATGGCATAATCAGGTTGTAAGTTTTTTACGTTATCTGTAGTCATAATAATTTTTTGGTTGTGGTTATAAAAGTTTAAAGACCGGCGGCTGATTTTAACAGTTCGGCCTTGTCAGTGCGTTCCCAGGTTAAATCAATGTCCTCGCGACCCATGTGACCATAGATAGCGGTTTGCTGATAGATGGGCTTTAACAGGTCCAGTGAGGTGATGATGCCATAAGGACGCAGGTCAAAATGGTCTTTAATGAGTTGTTCAATAGTACTTTCGGGCACTTTACCGGTGCCGAATGTCGTGACGCTAATTGAAGTGGGTTCAGCCACACCGATGGCGTAGGACACTTGGATTTCACAACGATCAGCGAGTCCTGCAGCGACAATGTTTTTCGCCACATAACGACACGCATAGGCTGCAGAGCGATCCACTTTAGAGGGATCTTTACCGGAAAAGGCACCACCGCCATGACGGGCCATGCCACCATACGTATCGACAATAATCTTACGGCCGGTTAAGCCGCAATCACCCACCGGTCCGCCAATGACGAATTTTCCGGTTGGGTTAATATGGTATTTGGTGTCTTTGGTGAGCCATTCCGCCGGCAGGACCGGTTTGATGATGGTTTCCATGACTGCTTCACGCAGATCCGGTAAACGCACATCCTCATCATGTTGGGTGGACAACACTACGGCATCAATGGCCACCGGCTTGTCATTTTCATAACGGAAAGTGACCTGGGATTTGGCATCGGGGCGCAACCAGGGCACTTGTTTTGAGCGGCGCACATCGGATTGTTGTTTTACCAAACGATGGGCAAAGGTAATCGGTGCCGGCATCAGCACATCGGTTTCATTGGAGGCATAGCCAAACATCAGGCCCTGATCGCCGGCGCCTTGTTCTTCCGGAGATTTACGATCAACGCCGATATTAATGTCATAAGACTGTTTACCGATGAGTGACATCACGGCACAGGTTTTGCCATCAAATCCAACATCGGAGGAATCATAGCCGATACCGGTTATAACCTCACGAACCAGTTCATCCAGATCAATCCAGGTGTTGGTGGTGATTTCACCGGCAACAATGGCGGTGCCGGTTTTGACCATGGTTTCACAGGCCACACGGGCTTTGGGGTCGTCTTTAATGATGGCGTCGAGGACGGCATCGGAAATTTGATCGGCCACTTTATCCGGATGGCCTTCGGACACGGATTCCGAGGTAAACAGGTAGTTGCTCATGGCAATATATCTCTTAATGCGAATAAAGAGATATATTGTATTTTTTTTCCGGCTAATGTCCACCTTTAATGTCAACTTTTGGTTATTTTTCGTGATTATTCATAGGCTCAAAGGCACAAAACGGAATTAAACTTGCAAAAAATACACCAGCATATATATTAGTTAGTTCCAGAAGTTGAATTGAATTTAGAGATGGTTAAAAACCTGAAAGGTCTGTTGTCAGCGATTATTTTGATTGTAAATACCATTGTGATGGTGACTATTTTGCTGGTGTTTGCGGTGATTAAGTTAGTGATACCGATTGAATCCTTTCGGGTATTTATTTCAAAAATTTTAGTGGTTCTTGCCGAATTTTGGATTGCCGTGAATGCCAATGCTTTTCGTTGGGTGCATGGTGATAAAATCAAAGTCGAACCCTTGCCGGAATTGAGTCGCGATGAATGGTATCTGGTGGTGGCCAATCACCAAAGTGTCACCGACATTCCAATTTTACAGGCGGTATTTAATAAGCGTATTCCGTTTTTAAAGTTCTTTTTAAAACAAGAGCTCATTTGGGTACCGTTGTTAGGCTTGGCATGGTGGGCATTGGATTTCCCATTTATGAAACGTTACAGCCGAGAAACCTTAGAAAAAAAACCACATCTCAAAGGTAAAGACATTGAAGCCACCCGTAAATCATGTGAGCAGTTTAAATATTTTCCCACTTCAATTATCAATTTTGTTGAAGGTACACGGTTTACTCCTAAAAAACAGCAGCGGCAAGATTCTCCCTATCAACATTTGTTAAAGCCCAAAGCCGGTGGTGTGGGTTTTGTATTCGGTGCCATGGGTGAACAAGTGAAGACTTTGTTATTGGTGACTGTGGCTTATCAACCAAAACCGCCATCCATGTGGCAATATTTGAGTGGTGATTTTAAAAAAGCCCATGTTGTCGTCGAAAAAATTGCGATTCCTGACGCGCTTTTACACAAAAATTACATGACAGATGTTAAATTCAAACAAGAACTGTTTAACTGGCTACAACAATTGTGGTATAAACAGGACAGTAAGCTGACTGAGTACTATGGAAAATCAGACATTTAAAGTTGTTTTCAAAGGTAAGACCGTTCGTGATATCGACGCTGAAAAGGCGTGTGCGAATTTTGCTAAATTATTTAAGTTATCGCCTGAAAAAGCCAAATTGTTTTTTGACGGTAAAGCCAGGATTCTTAAAAAAGCGTTACCCATGGACAAGGCCAATCATTTTCGCAGTGTTTTGAAAAAAGCCGGCATCAAAGTATCCTTGGAAAAAAATGAAGTCACGGAGGATGCTAAATCCAACAAAGAATGGCAAGTCAGTGAACCCGGTGTGGTTATTTTACGGCCGATTGCTCCCCCACAGACCCACATTGAAACATCTCACATTAAATTATCAGTGGATTTGGGTCGGTTAACAGAAAAAGTTGAAATCGATCCGCCTGAAGTGGACATTGATCACATTCGAATTGATGAAAATGTGGATGATCCCATTGTTGAACCCAGAGAAGTTGAAGTACCGGATATCAATATTGATGATTTAACAACCGCCGAAGTGGGTGCCATAATGGTCGATGCCAAAAAGATAGAGCCACCTGATATTCCGGTTGATGACATAGCGTTTGATGATTCTGATGAACCTATTGTGAAAAAGGTCAAACAATTGGAACCCGAAGTCGATATTTCAGGTATTTCATTACAGGTTGATGAGTAATTTTTGTTAGATTTTAAAAGCTTTTAAAAATTCATAATCACTCCGACAAGCTTGGGCGACTTCATTTTCCCGTTTTGTTAATGGTTTATGTTTTTTCTGAAAGGGTTTAAAACCCGTGGATTCAATCACGCGGTTATACCAATGGCTGGCCCAGACGCCGTCTGATTCACGATAACCGGTTGGCCAACTCAACATCGCCTCATCAAATTTCACGTCTAAGGCATGACACAGTTTTTGTAAGGTCTCTTGCGGCTGATTGAGTACATCCACCGATTCAACCACCGGTGGGTTTTCACCGATGTGTTTTTTGACCAAATTAAAAATCTGCACCTGACGTTTATAACCCAGAGCCTCGGCCGTAATATTCGGATATTTGCGCACATAAGAACGCACCACGTCTTGAGGATTACGAATTAAAAAAGCATGGCTAAAAGGTGTAATCAAATGGTTTTCCACAAACGCGATATCCGGCATATGGTGGGCCATGTGCTTTTGATAAAAAATGTCTATATTGGCTGCTTGCGGTGCTAAAAGTTTTTTTAATACGGCATGGTAGTCGCTGCCTTGATCGGCAATAACCTGGTTCTTTAAGGGATGATTTTCGCCGCTGTGTGCTAAAAAGGGACCATAGAACGGCTCATCAATGACCACGGTATCGCTGCGATTTTCCCAGGATCGCATCATGGCGGTGGAGATATTGCGTGGCCCTGACCACATGGCGATGCGTTTCATGATTGTGATTGTTTTTTGACTTCAGCGGCAATTAAGTCACTGTATGCCTGTTGTAAAGATTTCATGACGCGGTAATTGTCCGACTGTCCAATGTCACGACCATCCACCGAAACCACCGGTGTGACACCGGCAAAGGTGCCGGTTATAAACACTTCATCGGCACTGTAGACATCGAACAGAGAAAAGTTCTTCTGCCGTATCGGGATATTCAAATCTCCGCATAAATCGATGATTTTACCGCGGGTGATACCACCCAAACAAAAATCACCGGTTGAAGTCCAAACTTCGCCATTCACCACAATAAAGAAGTGGGTTGAGTTACAGGTGGCCACAAATCCGTGCGGATCCAGCATTAAGGCCTCATCGGCACCGGCTGCGATGGCCTGAATACAGGCCTGAATGCAGTTATGCTTCGAATGTGAATTAATTTTATGGTCCTGAATATCCGGGTAACCGCGGCGTACATGGGCCGTGAACAGTTTAACTCCCTGGTTTTTCTTACGGTTTGAAGGGGTTTTATACTCCGGAATAATCACTACCGTGGTGCCGGGTTTGGTGGCTGCCGGTGATTGGTAGGGTGTGGTTTTTTCACCCCGGGTGACCATCATGCGTAAATGCACATGGTCATGCATGCCATTGGCTTTGACGGTTTGATAAAGCATTTGTTTAAAATCTTCGGCGTTGTATTCAAGGTCCATGGCCAAGGCTTTGGCGCCTTTAAACAAACGCTTTAAATGGTCATCAATAAATACCAGCACGCCGTTGTGTAAGCGCGCACTTTCCCAAATGCCGTCACCCATTAAAAAACCACTGTCAAACACCGAGATTTTGGCGTCTTTGCGCGGCACCATCTCACCGTTAACGTAAATAAGCACATCCTGGTTACGTGGGTCGTTCTCTGCTGCGTGGCTGCCTGTGGTCATGGTTTATTCAATGATTAAAAGGAATATGGTAGAATTTTTAGGTCAGATTGGCAAATGAATTTCTGGTCAGGAAGAAAACAACAAGGCATGCCTTGTCGCTACGATACAGATTAATTCCAATATGTAATGATTTCATGGAATAATAAATGAGGTGAAATAGGGAAATTAAAATGGAAGATCAATTTAAAAATAAATATCGTCGAGATTCAACCCGATTACAACATTGGGATTACGGTTCAAATGCAGCGTATTTTGTGACCCTATGTACAAAAAATAGAGTCTGTTCTCTGGGAGATGTAGTAGAGGGGGAGATACAATTATCTGAAACAGGGATTATAGCTAACATTCTGTGGTATGAAATAAAACACCATGCCATCAATATTGGATTGGATGCCTTTGTGGTGATGCCAAATCATGTTCATGGGATTATTTTTTTACACGGCAATATAGACACACAAATAAAAAAAGGTGCAGAGACAAGGCATGCCTTGTCTAAATCAGTACAAAAACAGACCACGGGACAGAATAGATTTCAGAACCAAGGTAAAAACACATTATCTTCGATTATGGGTGGTTATAAATCTGCTGTGACAAAGCATGCCAGAAGAATTGGATTTGAGCATAATTGGCAACCTCGGTTTTATGAACATATTATTCGGAATCAACAAGCTTTAGAAAAGATTCAGGCCTACATTATCGACAATCCTTTGAATTGGAAAGATGATCGTTTTTATCGAGGTTAATGATTTTAAAATATTTAAGACAGGATTGAAAAACGACAAGGCATGCCTTGTCGCTACGATAGCAATAATAATTAATAGGAGGAGGTTTGGTGATGTCAGTTCGGGTATTGTGGTTTTTATTGGCGGTATTTGTTGTTATTTTGGCCTGGTCAGCCTATCAGCCTTATGATTTGGCGACCTGGGCGCTGGAGGCGTTGCCGGCGATAGCGGCGGCTGTTTTGCTGTTGGTGACTTATCGGCGTTTTGAGTTGACCGGGGTTTTATATGTCCTGATATTTTTGCATGCCGTGGTTTTGGTGGTGGGCGCTCACTACACCTATGCCCGAGTGCCATATTTTGATGGCTTTATGTCGTTTATTTGGCCGGAGCGCAATAATTACGATAAGTTGGGCCATTTTATGCAAGGGTTGGTGCCTGCCATCGCGTGTCGCGAGATTGTACTGCGTTATGGCGTATTTAACTCACGGGCCTGGATGAACTTTTTTATTATCAGTTTTTGTTTGGGCTTTTCAGCCTTTTATGAGCTGATTGAATGGTGGGTGGCATTACTCAGTCGTGAGGCCAGTGAATCCTTTTTAGGTACCCAGGGTTATGTGTGGGATACCCAATCGGATATGTTTCTGGCTTTGATTGGTGCGGTGGTGGCTTTAGGGGTATTTTCGCGGTGGCATGATAGGCAGTTGGCAGCATTAAGACAATAAGGTGGCCATCACTGCCTGACGTATCAGGACACCATTACTGACTTGTTCTAAGATAACCGATTGGGGTCCGTCGGCCACCGCCGCGCTAATTTCGATGCCACGGTTCATGGGGCCGGGGTGCATAACGATGGCATCTTTTTGCGCCAGTTTTAATTTTTCGGAATTAAGACCATAATTTTGGTGCCATTGATTAACATTCAGAAATTCATTTTTTTCAAACCGTTCCTTTTGAATACGCAGCATCACCACCACATCGGCCTGATCCAGGGCTGCATTAATGGTCGGGGCTTTTTTGTCGCTGTATTGTTCGGGTATTAAATTATCCGGGCCAAATAGGCTAATGTCTGTTGTTTGCAGAATGTTTAAGCCATCGATGAGTGAGTTAGCCACCCGAGAATGTTTAATATCGCCGATAATGGTGACTTTTAAGTCTTTAAAATCAGGTTTATGCCGGCGGATGGTGTATAAGTCTAACAGCGCTTGTGTGGGGTGTTGGTTTTGTCCGTCGCCGGCATTGATTAAATGAATATTATCGGTGAGTAAATCTGCGATATTCCGATGGGCATAATCTTCCGGGTGGCGCATAATTACGGCATCCGGGGCCATGGCGGCGATGGTTTTTATGGTGTCATGAAAGCTTTCACCTTTTTGAACGGAAGAATGATCAACCGGCAAATTAAAAACTGAAGCACCGAGACCGGACGCAGCCAGCTGGAAAGATAACAAGGTGCGGGTGGAGTTTTCATAAAATAAACACACCACCTGACGCCCGATTAGATGCTTTAACCGTTCTGCTTTGGGCTGCGATTTAATGTTGTCAGCGCATTGAAATAGCTGTTCAATGCGGGTCTGGTTGAGGTCTTTGATGTCCAGTAGATGTTTCATATTACAGTTGTTGGTTGAACCAGGATTGCAGAATAATGGCAGCGGCTTCAGCATCCAGATTGTTTTTGTGTTTGGCTTTGCGGGTTTGCTGTTGCCGCTGTTGCTGAAAGCCGCGTTCGGCTTCATAGGAACTTAAGCGTTCGTCACTGAATGCCACAGGCAGTTGCGTTAAGTGGCGTAACTTTTTGGCAAAGTTTTTGACTTGGCGAGTAATCAGTTGTTCTTCACCATCCATGGTGAGTGGTAACCCCATAACGATGAGATCAATCTGCCATTCGTCGATAACTTGTTGTAACTGGTTGAGTGTGTCTTTGTTATTGCCGATAACTTTTAAGGGATTGGCGCTGGCGGTAAAGGTTTGTCCCACGGCCAATCCAATTCGTTTTTGACCATAATCAATGCCCAGTACCGTCTTAGGCATGGCCGTCGATATCGACCAGTTGATGGGGTTTAATACCGAGAAGTGCTAGGGCTTGAGACCATTTGTCTTCACTTAAATCAAACACCAGATTCTCATCCACAGGCCCTGATAACCAATCATTGTCAGCGATTTCTTGTTCTAATTGGCCGGCTTCCCAAGTGGCACAGCCTAAGGTCATAAACCATTCTCCTTTTAAGTTATTTTTTGCAATGGCCAATATGATGTCTTTAGATGTGGTTAATGCCAGTGATGGTGTCAACTGTAAGGAGCTGTCGTAGTTTTGCTTGCCACGGTGTAAGATAAAACCACATTCGGCATTGACCGGACCACCTGAAAAAATGGGTTGGTTATTGACACCATCGGCGGCTTCAATATCAAGGCCTTCTAATACTTCTTCAAAGTCAATGTCGCTCAGCTGATTAACACGGATACCCATGGCACCATGTTCGTTATGCTCGCAGATAAGAATCACCGCTTCGGTGAAGCGTTCATCGGGCATACCGGGTTGGGCGATCAGGAATTGATTGGTTAAATTCATTTTTGTCTCAATAAATGTCCGGGTAGGAACTGCCATGTGCGGGTAATATACAAAATATCAACCGGTTCTTTGGTTTCCGGTAAGGGTTCAAACGGTTGTGCTATCTCAACAATGTGTTTAGCCGCTTCATCTAAAAAACGGTATTTTGAAGGTTTAATGATTTTTATTTCATGGAGCGAGCCGTCTTTGTTAATACCAACGGTGAGCATCACTTCGCCTTTAAATGTTTTCTTTTTGGCTTTTTCAGGGTAGTTTAAATCACCGGTGCGTTCAATGGTTTTCACCCATTGATTAATATAAGGTGCATATTCGTAAGCTTTGGTGCTGCTGGAAATGTATTTGGTGCGTGGTTTTTTCGCATAACGTTGAATTTTTTTGGCGATTTCCTCCTTCATTTGCGCAAGTTTTTGCTGTTTAGAGTTACGTTGATTGTTTTGTTGGGTGTGTTGTTGAGTTTGTTGTTGCTTGGCGGATAATTGCTGTTGTTGGCTGGAAACAGATGTCAACACAGCAGTGTCCTGTTGTTGTCGGCTTTTTTGTTGTTTTTTGGTTTGTTGCTTAGAAACGCCGTCCGGTGTTACAGCCGGTCCACTGACTATGTCTGTAGGTCGACTTTTTTCTTCTAAATTGCCACCGCCCAATTGATTATTGGCTGCCAGATAATCGGCTTCTTCCGGGATTTCAGTGTGGGCTTTTTGTGTCAGTATCACGTCCATACTGTGAATAATTTTAGGAGATCGATCCTGATAAGAAAAAGACACACCTAAAATTATCATAGCCAGCACCAAAACTGCCAGCGTAAAAGTCATGACATTCTTATCTTTATTGGTGATGCGACGATCATTCATAGCATGGATTCAAGGGTCTCTATCAAATCACCGGCAATATCTAAACCATAAATTTGGTCCAGCTCACGAATACAAGTGGGACTCGTGACATTTATCTCAGTCAAATAGTCACCAATGACATCGATACCGGCAAATACAATGCCCATGGATTTTAATACCGGACCAACAGCTTCGCAAATGACGAAATCACGGTGACTGAGCGCCACCCCATGACCGGTACCACCTTTGGCTAAATTACCCCGAAAATCGTGATCGGAGGGTACCCGAGCCAAAGCATAGGGTACGGGTTCACCGTTAATCAATAAAATTCGTTTGTCGCCTTCACTGATTTCGGGAATAAATTTCTGCACAATGGTGGTTTGGGTGCCATTTTTCGTCACTGTTTCTAAAATTACATTTAAATTTTTATCATTCTTAGATGTTTTAAAAATAGATTGGCCGCCCATGCCATCCATGGGTTTGATGATAACCTCATCCAAATCATGAACTGCTTGACGGAGTAATTCAGGGTTGCGACTGATGCGATTAGGGGGAGTGAATTCAGTGAAGAATTCAGTAAAAAACTTTTCATTGGCATCTCGCAAAGCCTGTGGTTTATTGAACACCAGGACCCCTTGTTTTTCAGCCAATTCTAAAATGTAGGTATCCATGATGTATTCCATGTCAAAGGGCGGATCCTTACGCATTGCGATGCAATCAAAGTCTTTTAATAACTTGCTTTCACTGGAGCTTAAGGTGTAATAATTTTGGCTTTGGTCAACCACTTTAACTGATTGGCACATCGCGGCTGGCTGTCCGCCCGAAGTGTATAATCCTTCGGGTTTAATGTAGCTGATTTGGTGGCTGCGTTTTTGAGCCGCCAATATCATGGCAAATGTGGAGTCTTTTTTTGGATTAATGGATTCTATGGGATCCATGATGATGGCTATTTTCATTTTTTTTGTGGTTAATAATTTGTTAAATGAATCGAATTATAATATGCTAACGATGTGATTTTACCGTACCCGATAGAATCAGTCAGGAATTAAAGTCAAAAACAATGATGAAAAAAATTGTTTGTAACAGTTTACGCGCAAAATTGCCATAAGCGTGAACATTAATAATTATTGTCACTGTGGCTCGAACTTGTTTCGAATATGACCGCCATAATGTGAAAATAACAGATAAAATGGTTATTTTGGAAAAATTGTTTTGTAATCATAATAAGAATCGGTTATTTTCTTGAGAATGACATACTTAGAAGGTTTAGTTAACAATAAGTGTAAAATAACATCTACAAAAAAATTGTTGCTAATAAGCTTGGAGAGATTATGAATTTAGAAGGTCTAAAAGTGATGGTGATTGATGACAGCAAAACCATCCGTAGAACCGCCGAAACGCTCTTAAAAAAAGAAGGTTGTGACGTTATTTGTGTTGATAATGGTTATGAAGCCTTGTCACAGATTGCAGACCTGAATCCCGATATTATTTTTGTGGATATTATGATGCCTCGGTTGGATGGATATAAAACATGTGCGCTGATAAAAATGAATAGCGAGCACAAGTCAACACCCGTTATTATGTTATCCAGTAAAGATGGCTTGTTTGATAAGGCCAAAGGCCGTGTGGTCGGTGCCGAGGAATATTTGACCAAACCTTTTACCAAGGAAGAATTAATTGCCGCCATTGAAAACCATGTGAAACAGGATTAATCATCATGAGTAAACAAATCATTAAACCGTTTGAATTATTACTTCAGTATGAACAACGCAGTTTAGCCCATGCTTTAGGCGGTACCGTTGATGAGGGTGATCGTGGCGATTGGTCAGGCATTGGCTTTAGAGTCGGTGATTTTCATTTAGTGGCTGAAGTTGATGACGTTAATGAGGTGGTTATTTTACCTGAGTTAATTCGTATTCCCGGCATTGATAATTGGGTGTTGGGCTTGGTTAATATTCGCAGTAATTTAATTCCGGCCATTGATTTAAAGTATTTTTTAACCGGTGAACCCGCCAAAATTACTAAGCACAGCCGTATGATGGTCATTAATCAACCCGGTGGCCAAGCCGGATTGGTGGTGGATGAGGTATTTGGTCAGCGACATTTCAATGTCAGTGACCGGCAGGATGTCGAAGGTGACAACGACTCACGTGTGTATTTATATTGTGATAAGTATTTTAGTCACGAAGGGGTAACTTGGAATATGTTTGAAATTGAGCAATTGGTTTCAGATATTAAATTTCAAAACGCCGCCGTTTAGTTTAATAGAGGTAGTTGATTTATGAGCAGCACAACTGTAGATATGGACCAACGAACACGTACCCTGCCATTATGGCAGTTAATGGTGTTGGTTATTTTAGTCATGGCTTTCTTTGGCCATTCTGTGTGGTTGGCATCGGTTGAATCAAACCGGGCTGAGCAAATTCAAGAAGTTGATAAAATCAACATCAAGGCGCAGCAGTTATCACAATATGCCCAGCGAGCCAGTGGCGGAGATATCGATGCCTTTGATGTGTTAATCAACGAGCGAAGAATTATAAATGACACAGTAAGCTCTCTAAATAACGGTGGACCTAACTACCCGGCGTTGCCTGTTGATGTCAGTCCTCAGTTCAGTGCTTTAAAAGAGAATTGGCAAAGCATCAACAGCAATGCTTTGGTGATTATTGAGCAAAGAGATCGTATTGTTGAGCTGGCCACTATTTCTGATAAATTTGCCTCTGAAATTCCGATTCTACAAGCCAGTTCTGATGCGGTTGTTAAGCGTATTGTGGCCATCAATGGCGACCGGGATTTGATTTATTTAGCGTCACAGCAATTGGTTTTGGCCGATAGAATGCTGCGACGAATGAGTGAAATTTTAAAAGGTGGGGCAGCGTCCATTCAAGCGGCTGACAGTTTGGACCGAGATGCCAAACGGTTCCAAGAAGTCCTTAACATCATGTTTAACGGTTCAGATGACATAAATGCCATTACCGATGACCGTGCCATTGAGGCTTTAGGGGGTGTATTTAGTGCATTTAACAGTGTTCAGGAAGATATTTCTACGGTATTAGGTGCCATGGAACTTTTTGATGCCCAAACAGCGGCATCGGACATTGATATTGATACCGAATTATTTGTTACCAATGCGGAGCAATTGCGAAATGGTTTAGCCGGTATGAATCAAGCCGTGCCCTCTGACCTGATTGGTTGGGTGATTGCCGGTTTATCCTTCTTGTGGTTATTATGGATTTTCCGCACCTTGTCGCGAAATGATCGTGTTCGCGCGGTGGTGGCACAAGAACAAAACGAACGAAATCAACAAGCGATTCTGCGACTACTGGATGAGATGGGATCTCTGGCTGATGGTGACTTGACGGTGAATGCCACGGTTTCTGAGGACATTACCGGAGCCATTGCTGACTCTGTTAACTTCGCGATTGAAGCTTTACGTTCATTGGTAAAAACCATTAATGATGCATCCGTTGGTGTGACCTCAGCGGCACAAGAAGCGCAAGCAACAGCGATGCATTTAGCGGAAGCTTCTGAGCATCAAGCCACCCAGATCACCAATGCCTCAGCAGCCATTAACGAAATCGCAGTGTCCATTGATGAAGTATCTAAAAACTCTCTGGAATCTGCTGACGTGGCGCAACGTTCGGTACTGATTGCCCATAACGGCGCTGAAGTGGTACGTGACACCATTAAAGGTATGAATAATATTCGAACTCAGATTCAAGATACTTCGAAACGGATTAAACGACTGGGCGAAAGCTCACAAGAAATTGGTAGTATCGTTGAGTTGATTAACGACATTGCGGAGCAAACCAATATTTTGGCCTTAAACGCAGCGATTCAAGCCGCCTCATCCGGAGAATCGGGACGTGGCTTTGCGGTGGTTGCCGACGAGGTACAGCAACTAGCGGAACGCTCTTCAAGCGCCACCAGGCAGATTGAGGGTATTGTAAAAACCATTCAAACCGACACCAACGAGGCTGTTAAATCAATGGAACAAACCACCACCGAAGTGGTGGGTGGTGCCCGAAAAGCAGAGGATGCCGGTGAAGCCTTGACTGAAATTGAAACGGTATCCAATGATTTGGCGGAATTGATTCAAAATATTTCTGAAGCCGCGCGACAACAATCGGTGGCTGCGACCAATATTTCCGGCACCATGAACGTGATTCAAGAAATTACCACCCAAACATCAGCCGGTACTCAGCAAACTGCTGAGTCGATTGGTAACCTGGTGGAGCTGGCAACTGAATTAAGAAAATCAGTAGAAGACTTTAAGTTGCCGGATGATGAATTTTATTAATATTGAGACGCCAAAGAGCGTTTCTATACTGCCACTAAGTTGAAATGTACAAAATGTATAAACAACCGTTTGTTCAGATATCGCCACTGACCGAAGCCGAGTATCAGCGTTGGGCGGGTTTGTTGGCAGAGCGTTTGGGCATCATTGTGCCGAAAGAGCGCAAGATGTTTTTGCAATCCAAAATCTGGTCACGGATGCGTGAAATTGGTTATCAGCGCTACGATAAATACTGGGAATTTATCAACTCCGGTATTGAAGGCAACTTGGAATGGTCGCAGCTGGTGGATCGACTGACAGTTCACGAAACCTCCTTTTTTAGACACCAACCGTCTTTTGATTTGGTGGCAGAAGACATTAAGGCTCATCTTGAAGCGGCTGATGATGTTCTCAAATATAAAATGTGGTCAGTCAGTTGTGCCACCGGAGAAGAAGCGTATTCTTTGGCTATGGTGGCGCACCATTTATGTCAGCAGTCGGATAAAAAATGTTACTACGGCGTGACTGCCACGGATGTCAGTAGTCCCGCAATTGCCTTAGCAAAACAAGGCATATACGGTGTTGATAAAAAACCACAAATCAACGCCATGTATCATCCATACTTGGATGACTTGAATAAAGAAATGTTTACCATTTCAGCAGCGATAAAGCGGCGGTTGGCATTTGGGGTTTTTAATTTATTGGATGTTAAGCGACCTTCACAAGTTAAATATGATTTGATTTATTGTCAGCATGTTTTGATGTATTTTGAACGCCATGTTCGTCGACAAATATTAGACGGTTTGGTGACCTATTTAAATGGTGGTGGTTTATTGATTTTGGGTCAGACTGAAATTAATGCGTGGTCTCATCCGGCCATGCAACGGGTGGAAAAAGGGCGAACTTTGGCATTTAGGCTTAAATAATTATGAGTAATAAAGACAACATAGATTTCTCAACATTAACCTGGGTTAAATCAGAGTTAGATGAAACCTTAAATCGCGCCAAAGATGCGTTAATGGCGTACATTGATGAGCCTGAAGACAGTAATCAACTTCAGTTTTGCATCACCTATTTGCATCAAATCCAGGGCACCTTAAAAATGGTGGAGCTCTATGGTGCAGCAATGGTGGCTGAGGAAATGGAAGCAGTCGCCAAAGCGCTATTGGATGAAAAAATTGAAGACAAAGACCCCGCTTTTGATGTGTTGCTTCGCAGCATATTGCAATTACCCGATTATTTGGAGCGAATTGAATTAGGTCATAAGGATGTGCCCATTGTGCTGTTGCCTTTGGTTAATGACTTACGGGCGGTACGCAGCCAACGGTTGTTATCAGAAAGTGCTTTGTTTAATCCGGATTTAAACCTCGGTGTTCCAGAACATATTCAACAGCAAGACATCGCACTTCACGGTAATCAATTGAAAACAGCGTTAATGAAGTTAAGGTCAGCCTATCAAATGGCTTTGCTGAAATGGATTAAAAATGATCAAAACGACAAGGTCATTAAACAAATGCAACAAATCTTATCTAAGTTGCGTATGGTGCTGCCACAAACTGATTATAAACAGCTGTTTTGGGTGTACAGTGGTTTATTAGAGGGCTTGTCTGATGGTCGCGTTAAAGACAGTATTGCCATTAAATCGCTGGCAGCTAAAGTGGATTTATTTATTAAGGACTTAACAAATAAAGACAGCCAAACCAAATCCACTGGTCGTGCGCTCACCCGAAATTTTCTTTATTACATCGCTCTGGGTGAAGCCGGTTCCGAAAAAGTGGATGCCATTAAGGCCTATTTTCACTTGGATCAGTTTATGCCTGATGAGGCTGAAATTAAACATGCTCAGGGCAGCTTATCCGGCAAAAACAAGGAATTATTACAGACTGTTTCGGCAGCCATTAAAGATGATATTTTAGTTGTTCAAGAGTCTTTGGATTTATTTATTCGTAATAAATCTGCCCAATTAGAAGAGCTGTCGCCTTTATTAGGTAATTTACAGAAAATTGCAGATACCCTGGGTATTTTGGGTCTTGGCGTGGCGCGTGATGATGTATTAACACATCAAAGTGAGCTGAAACAGTTTATAGAAGATAACAACCGACCTAAAGATGGTGAGCTTTTAGAAGTGGCCCAAACTTTGTTGCGAGTTGAGTCTGATTTAGGTGATCATATTCAATCCTTAGGTATCACCTCAGAAAGGGATGCTGAGCAGGATCATAACATTCCACAATCAGAACAGAGAGAGATTGTTAAACAGCTGGCCAAAGAGTCAATTGTTAACTTGCAGCAAGTTAAAGCCAATTTCGTGGCCTTTATTGAAGCGCCTTGGGATAAGCATCAGGTGGAAGACAATCCATTGTTACTAAAACAAATTGCCGGTGCTTTAAATATTCTTGATTTAAAACAAGCCGGTGACCATATTCAGCAAATCATTACCTATGTAGATCAAGAGATACTGACTAAATCCGCGAAACCCTCGGCATCAGAATTGGAACAATTGGCGACGGTGGTGTCTTCGATTGAATATTATTTAGAAAACCTTGACCAAGGTCACCGCATTCGTGAAAACTTGATTAATGAAGTGGCGCGTCAAATTGATGCCTTGCAACAGCAAGTAAGTCAGGATGATCGAGCCGAAGAAACCGTTGCCGAAACTGATTTAGCGGAGCAGGAAAAACAAGCTGAATTGGCTAATGCCACCAAAGACGCAGAAGAAACTGATGCATCTGACACTGCAGAATCTGAGCGCGAAGAATCCGACGACCAAGACGCTCACAGGGAAGCGCAACAGGACTCCAAGGATCAGCCAAGTGCACATGAGCATCTCGCGGAAAGTGAGCTGGTCACGTTCGGTGAAGATGCGGATGATTTCATTAAAGAAGTGTTTATTGAAGAGTTTGAAGAAGAATTACCACATTTACAATCTCAGCATAAAACATGGCAATCTGACCCCGAAAATAGTGAACAAAACCTCGGTGAAATGCGTCGAATCTTTCATACCTTGAAAGGCAGTGGACGGTTAGTGGGTGCTGATGTCATTGGTGAGTTCGGCTGGAAATTAGAAAACATGTGTAATCGAGCCTTGGATGGCGCGATTGGTTATAACCAAAACTTTAAAACTGTTTTGGCTTCCGGTATCGAATTGGCTGAAGCGTTGTTAGAGGCACTGAAAAACCGAGGGCCGGTACCGGCGGCCTATCCGGTGGTGTTGCAAAATGCGGATAATGTTGCCAACGGCAGTGAACATTTGGTTGCCTTGGCTGAGGTTCAGCTTACTGAGGAAACACCGGATTTAGATGATCAAGATGTCGAAGACATGGCCATTGACAAAGACCTGATAATGGAAGATGCTGAGGATGATGCTGAAACCACGGAAAGTGTTGAAACGGCCGAAGTAGATGAGATTGAAACCACGGAAAGTGAACCTGAGTCTGAATCAGAGCAAGTCATGGATTTGTCAGAGGAAGACGCAGCAGAAGAAGATGTGGACGATATTGATAAGCCTCTTGAGTATGAACGGCCGTCAGAGTTATTAGATGATGTTGATTGGGGTGACTCAGAGGAACAAAAACTTGATAAAGATTCCGATGAAGATATTCTGGAACAAGATGAGGATGTGCCGCAAGAAGAGGAAGCGGTGGAACTGTCATGGGATGATGACGATGACATCACTGAAACTGAAGAGGATACCTTTGATTTTGCAGACAGTGAAGACTTAGAAGCGGTTTTGGCAAGTTTAGATGATGATTCTGAAGATGAGTCAGTGGATAGCGAAGATGTGGTGTCGATAGAATCTGAAGATAGTCAACAAGACCTTGAACAAGACCAAGATGACATGGTGACTGTCGGTAGTGACGAACAGGATCAGGATGGGGAATCTGATGATGATTGGGAACACGACACGGCATTTATCCAAATATTACAAAAAGAAGTGGGCGGTCATTTAGATGATATGGAAGAGCAGTTAAACCGCTATCGAAATGGTTCAACTGAAGCCGTCAACGATGACTTTGTACGCACTGTGCACACCCTGAACGGTGCGGCCAGTATGGCCAATGTAAAAGCCATCACAGATATGACCACACCACTGGAAAAGCTGGCATTGCATTTACATGATTCCGGTCAGCAATTTAATGACCAAGATATTGACAACATTGATGCCCTGATTCAGCACACCAAAGGCCAATTGGCCTCATTGGGTAACGGCGAAATGCCTAAGGATGATGAAATCAGTCACTATTTCAATGATCGGGTGGCAAATTTAAGTGACGAGCTTATGGAAACCGCAGCAGAGGACGCCCTGCTGGATGAGGCGTTGGCAGTGGAAGCTGACTCGGATGAATTTGATTTTGATTCCTTAGAGTTTGAAAGCGATACCACTGAACCCAATGAGCTTGAGACAGATGAGCTCGCAACCGATGATGTTGAAATAACTGAATCTGAATCGGACGATGAAGCTGTTATAAACGATGAGTCTGAATTGACCGCACTTGAGGATGAAAGTGAGGACAGCGATGAGGTTGAAATAAGTGAACTTGAGACGGACGAAGTCGATGAGGTCGAAACTGACGAATTTGATATGGTCTCACTTGAGGACATTACCGATGAGGGCGATGAACTTGAGACTGATGAGGTTGAGATAGACGCCGTTGAAACCGATGAGGATGAATTGTCTGCACTTGAGGATGATACTGATGACAGTGAAGAGCCTGAAGTCAGTGAAGTCGGGGAAGATAAACTTGAGACAGATGATTTTGAAGCCGGATATGCACTTAATAAAAAGGATGAAACACCAGTTGATGAGGTGGCCGCAGCCCAGGCTTATGAGTTAGAAGTTGATGAAGAGTTACTGGAAATATTTTCAGAAGAAGCATCAGAAATCTTTGATCGGGCTGAACATTTATTGGCAGAATTAGAGGATAATCCTGAAAAAGTTGATGCTGTTCAGGGCTTACAACGTGATTTGCATACCTTAAAAGGTGGTGCGCGGATGGCCGGATTGAATCAAATTGGTGATTTATCGCATCAGTTAGAGTCCTTGTTGGAGACCATAGCCGGCAAACAAGCCCAAGTGGACAGCCGACAGTTTCATGTGATTTCAACAACCATGGATCAATTGAATGACATGGTGAGTTCTGATGATTTCGGGCAGCTGACATCCATCGATGAAGCCACGCAAGTGATTGAACAGCTACTGACCTCTGAAGGCGGTGAGATTAAAGAACAGTCAGAGCTCGATCAAAGTTTCTTTGATCCGTTAACTCGCACTGACGATGAAAGCGATGAAGATGAAACTGAAGTCCTGGACAAAAAAGGCACAACACCAGCAAGAAGTAAAAAATCCAATGTCTTATCCGGTGGGCAAATTAAAGTTAACTCTGAATTACTGGATAAGTTGGTTAACTTTGCCGGTGAGGTGAGTATTTATCGCTCACGCATGGAGCAACAGTCGGTTGAGTTAAAGCTTAATATTGACGAATTGGAAAATACTGTAGAACGTTTAAGAAGACAGTTGCGTGATTTAGAGCATGAGACTGAAGCACAGATTATTTCTAATTATCAGTTACAAGAAGAGGAATTAGAGGAAGATTTTGATCCTTTAGAGCTTGATCAGTTTTCCACCATACAGCAACTATCACGATCATTATCAGAGTCTGTATCGGATTTGACCAACATTCAAAGTTATCTACAAGAATCGGTGCGGTCATCTGAAACATTGTTGATTCAGCAATCCCGGGTTAATACCGAATTGCAGGAAGGATTAATGGAAACCAGGCTGGTGACCTTTAATTCATTGGTACCGAGGTTAAGACGGGTATTGAGAACCGCTTCCCAAGAACTGGGTAAAAATGCCAAGTTGGTCATTCATGGTTCCGAAGGCGAGATGGATAAAACTGTACTGGAAGGTATTCAAGCGCCTTTAGAGCACATGATCAGAAATGCAGTGGTTCATGGGTTGGAATTAGACCGTGATGCGGTCAATAAACCGAAGCAAGGGGAAATTGAAATTGACATCTCACGTGAAGCAACAGAGGTGGTGATTACAGTTCAAGACGATGGGGCCGGTATTGATTTAGATGCGGTAAGAGCGAAGGCTTTAAAACGCGGTCTAATTAGTCAAGATGGTTCATATAATGACCATGACATTGCTCAATTAATCACCCACAGTGGTTTATCAGCGGCTGATACTGTCACGAAATTGGCTGGACGTGGTGTCGGTATGGACGTGGTCAATAACGAAATCAAACGTTTAGGTGGTAGTTTAGAAATTAGTTCAAAAAAAGGTGAAGGAACATTATTCACCATTCGCTTACCCTATACGTTGGCCTTAACCCAAGCATTAATCGTCCAAGTGGCCGATCACCGATACGCGATTCCCGCTTCTGGTGTTGAAGGCTTGGTTCGTATGTCAGTGGATGAATTTAAACGGCGAATTGATGACAATGATTTAGATTATGATTATGCCGGTGAGAAGTATCAGATTCAGGAGCTCAATAAGTTACTGAATGTGGATTCGGATATTATGGCAGAAGGCGACTTGGTACCGCTGGTGATGATTAAGTCTGGTGACCAAGGTGTTGCATTGCGTGTTGATCAAACCTTTGGCGGACGTGAGATTGTTGTTAAATCAGTGGGTATCCAAGTGGCATCAGTGCCCGGAATTTTTGGTGCCACCATTTTGGGTGATGGTGCGGTGGTATTGATTCTGGATATCATCCCAATGCAACGGGATTACATGCAAAAACTGGAACGCTTAAAAGCAGAAGGCGTTGAGGTGCAAGAGGTGCAAGAGGAAGAAGTTGCCACCACCATTATGGTTGTTGATGACTCCATCACCATGCGTCGAGCCGGAGAGCGTATATTGGCTCGGAATGACTTTGAGGTGATGACCGCTAAAGATGGTCTCGATGCCTTGAATAAATTGCAAGAACAGATCCCGGATTTAATGTTATTGGATATTGAAATGCCTCGAATGGATGGTTATGAGCTGGCAACCGCTATGAAGCAATCGGAAAAATTCAAAAATATACCAATTATTATGATTACTTCGCGGACCGGACAAAAACACAAAGACCGTGCTAAAGCCATAGGTGTTGATCGCTATTTAGGTAAGCCTTATCAGGAATTGGAATTGTTAGAAAACATTAAAGAGTTGCTGAATTTGGAAGATGTCTAATCACCCAATAATTGGTCTGGTTCATGTGGGAAAACCACAAGCATCCGCACTATATTTAGCTGATCAGTTAAAGACCAATAATTATCAGGTTATTGAAGTGGATGCTGAAGAATTCAGCATTGATGATGATGTTGATACGTATATTATTAATCTCAGTGATGATGATTTTAATATTGAGTCGGTGGTTGATAAGTTAACAGATGCGGGCATGAAAATTGTATTTAACGATACCCAGGTGGCCAATGATCTGGTGGGTTGGAATAAGAATCGCTGGTTACGACATATTCTTCACAAAATTGACGTTAAACATGATTTATTACCGGCGATAAATACAGAGCGTGATGTCGATAGTCTGGACCTGATTGACTTTGGGATTCAGCAAGTTTGGGTATTGGCCGCTTCAATTGGCGGTCCTGAAGCCATTGTTCGTTTTTTATCAGAGTTCGATGGCAAAGAGCCTGTGTTGTTTATTATTATCCAACACATGGACAGTGAATTTGTTGGTATGATGGTCAAGCAGTTAGAAAAAAACGGCCAAATCCCGGTTAAATTAGCCGGTTCAGGTGTTGCCGTTCAACCGGGAGAAGCTTTACTGGTTCCTGTGGATGAAAGTATTGTCTTTCAAAATAACGGACGCTTGGCTGTCAAAGATGTCAATCAAAATCGTGCGGCTACTCCATGTATAGACGATGTCTGTGCTGATTTAATCAGCCAGTTAAAGTTTATTAATTTAGCTGTATTTAGTGGTATGGCATCAGATGGGATTATGGGTGCCAGTAATGTTTTTGATAATGGCGGTACAATTATTACCCAAACTGCGGAAAGCAGCGTGGTGTCATCCATTTCTGACGAAGTGAGAAAAATGAAAATGTCTCGGTTTGACGGTACGCCGAATGAAATGGCACAATATATTAAAGAGAAATTAACGGTAGGTGATTAAATGGCCAACGAAATACGTGCGGTACTTATACCCATAGAAACCAACAGAAAATTGTTACTACCCAATGCCATGGTGGCGGAGGTAATGGCAATGCGGAGCATCGATGACATTGATGTGAATGAAGATTGGATACTTGGTACGGTTTCTTGGCGTGGTTGGGATATTCCGTTGATAGACTTCGGATTGTTAACCGGTTATCAAAGTGATGACGTGAAAGAAATGGCCACCACTGACAATATTGCGGTACTTAAATGCATTAATCACCCTGAAAATTTACCCTATTTTGCGGTTTTATCTCGCGGAATACCTAAATTACAGCTGGTGTCGCGTGGTGATATTCAGCTGCATGAAGAAAAAGAGGTGAATCATCATGCCATTGCTTCTCTGGTGTCCATTGAAGATGAAATGGCTGACATTCCCAACATGAATTATCTTGAAACACAACTAATCAGCCTAACCGGAGAGCCTGCTTAATCTGACTTTTGTGGTTGGTTGTTTTTTACCTAACTATTTATTGGCCAGTCATTTTTGGACTAAAGTCTCCGTATAAAGTATGCATGGCACTGAGTACCACCGGTGCCATGGTTTCTGTTCTCAACACCCGCTGCCCCATTTTGATACCGTAATGACCTTGCTGTTCAAATTGTGTTAATTCGGTTGGTGAAAAGCCACCTTCAGGCCCGATAAAAATATGACACTGTTGTTGTAAGGACTCGGGAATATCATGAATAAATTGATCTGCGGTGGGCTCTAAATAAATTCCTAAATGATTATTAGACATAATTTCAGTTAAGGATTTTATATCACTAACTTCCATAAGATCGGCGCGGCCAGATTGTTCACAGGCACTGATGGCCACAGCTTGCCAATGTTGTTGTTTTTTTTCGTATTTGTGAGACGCAATACGGTGTGAGCAAAACTCACTGAACACCGGTTGTATTTGTTTACAGCCCAATTCAGCCGCCTTTTGAATGGTGTAATCCATGCGATCGCTGCCGCTGATGGCTTGAACCAAGGTTATGTGTAAAGTGCTTTTTGGCGGCTCCTGTTGGCAAGCCACAATATCTTTAATCACCACCTCATGTTTGTTGACAGCTGCAATCACGGCATCATATTGTTGACCTGTTGCGGTAAAAAATTGCAGTGGGTGCCCCGGTTTGAGCCGCAATACATTACGAATATAGTGCGCTTTAGG
This sequence comes from Marinicella gelatinilytica, assembly GCF_026410405.1. Classification (GTDB taxonomy): domain Bacteria; phylum Pseudomonadota; class Gammaproteobacteria; order Xanthomonadales; family Marinicellaceae; genus Marinicella; species Marinicella gelatinilytica. The sequence continues at coordinate 25,737 of NZ_JAPMLN010000003.1, forward strand.
CTGTTCAATAATCCAGGTGTCTTTCAAATTCAGGTGATTAATGGGTAAATAAATTCGTGAAACTCTCATAAAAATACGGGTTCTCTCTGGTCAATATTTTAAAATTGCCTATAATCAATAAAGTCTTCTTCGATATTAAATGATGAAACAACAAAAAATACAACAATCCATAAGTAATCAGTCGGGCTTCACTTTGATGGAAGTCTTGATTGTGGTGGTTATTTTAAGCATTTTAGCGGTGGCGGTGGTGCCACAGTTTCTAGATGCCCCTGATAAAGCCCGTCAAGCCCGTGCTCAGGCCGACGTTAAAAACATAGAAACGGCTTTAAGCATGTATAAACTGGATAATATTCAATACCCTTCAACTTCACAGGGGTTGCAGGCTCTGGTACAAAAACCCAGTGGCCGTCCGGAAGCAAAGAACTGGAAACCCGGTGGCTATTTAAAACAACTGCCAGATGATCCCTGGGGCAACCCTTATCAATATCTAAATCCCGGCAATCACAGTGATGTGGATATCTATTCATTGGGTGCAGATGGACAACCCGGTGGTGATGGGCTCAATAAAGACATTGGCAATTGGTAACTTTACAGCCTAACAAACGCATATCAGGTTTCACACTCATGGAAGTTTTGCTGGTGATTGTTATCATTGGCATTATGACAACCATAGGTGTGGGTTTAGTGACCAGTCAGTCAAGTGAACGCCAGTTACAACAACAAGGCCATCAATGGCAACAGATGCTGACTTATCTATGCCAACAAGCCGTACTTAATAACCAAGCCTATGGTGTTGAGTTATCACAAAAGGCCACTCAAGTACTGGTTTTTGAGCCACCACAATGGCAACCGCTCACGCAATTTACGGAGGCCTTACCAAATCAGGAATTATCATGGCTGGTGCAATTGGATGGTCGTGATATGCCGTTGGCGAATGACTTTGAAGCCTTGCCTCATATTGTCTGTTACAGTGATGGTCGCATCAACCCATTTAGTCTGAAACTTTGGTTAACCCAATTACCCGAGGTGACTTATGAAATTGCTTCTGAATCCCCTTGGCAAATAACCGGTCAATGGAATGAATAAGCGTTTATCTGGGTTTACATTGTTAGAGGTGTTGTTGGCCCTTTTAATCATTAGCGTGGCTTTGGTGGCAATGGTCGAAGCGGCCGGCTTTGCTCACAAACAGACCGTGGAACTGGATCAAAGACAACAAGCCTATCGCGTCGCCGATCAGGTTCTTATGCAACTCTATCAGCGTACAACTGTGGATGATGAGCAAGGCAGTCAACAACAAAAAGACCAAACCTATTATTGGTCAGTTGATGTTCAAAGTACTGATAATCCAAGAATTTTACGTCTCGATGTGCGGGTTGGACTTGATCGCAACTTAGAATACGCTTTGGCACAACTGACCGGTTTCAAAAGCAATGGTTAAGGTTGCTGATTCACATAAACAAAGTGGCATGACTTTATTGGAATTGTTGGTGGCGGTTGCGCTATTGTCTATCATCGCGGTGATGGCATTTGCCTCCATCAATACTTTGGTTGATGCAAAACAGCAAATGGATGATACGGCTCAGCGTTTAAATCAAGAAAATATGGTGTTGGAACTTTTTAGTGATGACATCCAAATGGCCACCAGTCAGACACTGATGACCGCAATCAGCAACAGCACTGATTTTACAGGGGAACCGCAAGCCATTCGTTTACAGCGTTTTAACCCATATCAAGCGGTGCCGAGACAAGGCTTGGTTAATCATTTAAAGGAACGAGTCGCCACCGTTTTAGATGTACGCTGGTTTGTGCGAGACAGTACCTGGTACCGAGCCACTCGTCCGGCTGTCAGCACCGAATATGCACCCTGGCAAGAACAAGCAATGTTGCCGATTCGACAAATACGTTGCCAATATCAGACAATCAGCGGCCAACTATTAGACCGTTGGCCACCAGATAGTCAACAGTTATCAGCCTTGCCGCGGTCGGTTCGTTGCCGACTCACTTCAGATTTAGATCGCCAGTCAGATTTGATCATTACGCCGTGGCAACAGATATGGTAAAACAACGACAACAAGGAATGGCTTTATTAATGGCTTTGGTGATGATGGCCATTGCGGTAACTTTGGTGGCCGGGATTTGGTACAGCAGTCGGTTAACACTGTTTCGAACCCATCATTTGCAACAAAAACTACAAGCTAAACATTTAAGCCAGGGTTTATTACTATGGGCCAGTGATTTGCTGGAAAAAGATTACACTGAATCTGATCAATTTTATGATAATAGTGCCGACCCTTGGCATCAGGGTATTCAAGGCATTATCGTCGAGCAGGCCGTGCTTTCAGGTGAATTAAACGGTATGAATCATTTATTTAACGTCAATAATTTAGTTATTAATGATGTGATTTCAGTAGAGCATGAGGCTTATTTCAGACGCTTATTAACAGCCCTTAATTTAGATGTCAATATAACCGATAAAATCATGGACTGGATAGACCAAGATCAAGAACCCCGGCAGGGTGGTGCTGAAGATTTTGCTTATGCGGCAGAAATCCCGCCTTATAAAACCGCCGGTGGCCCTTTTTCACACGTCAATGAATTACGTTTGATTGCCGGTATGGATGATTCACAATTTAATCAGTTATTACCTTATGTTACAGCTTTACCGGTCACTAATGGCGCCACACTCATGAACATCAATACCTTGCCGCCTGTCATGATTAAGGCGCTTGATAACAGCATTAGTGAGGAATTGGCCATAAGGATTTATCAACAATGCCAAGCCAGCTTTACAACAATGGAAGATTTCTATAAATTTGATACGATTCAATATCTAGACAATATTAAGCAAATAAAACCAATTTTGAACCAGCTCATCGGGGTGCAAACACGTTATATGCAAGCCCGTACTGAAGTGGCTTTTAAGGACAATCGCCAACATGGCTATGTTTTATTGTGGCGGCGTAATAATGGCGCATCGCAGGTGGTCATGCGATCACCGGTTCCTTTCTTACCGTCAAATTTGGTAAACTAGATTCATGAAAATTGCTTTTGTCGCCAGTCAATCAGAAAACGCCCAAAAATCACTTACTCAGTTGGTTAAACGTTATGGTCAAGTCGAGACTGATCAAGCTGATGTGATTGTGGTATTGGGTGGAGACGGCTTTATGCTGCACAGCTTGCATCAATACATGTACCAAAAAATACCTTTATTTGGATTACGCCGCGGCACAGTTGGCTTTCTAATGAATGACTACCAGAAAGATGATTTACCGAAACGAATCCAACAAGCGAAGAAAACCATTTTGCACCCACTGTCCATGACCGCAGAAAAGGTCAACGGCGAAGAATTTAATTCACTGGCCATTAATGAAGTGTCTTTATTGCGTCAAACCAAACAATCCGCTCATATAGAAGTTAAGATTAACGGTCAAACTAAAATTGAAAACTTAGTGGGTGATGGCATTATGGTGGCCACACCAGCCGGTAGTACGGCCTACAATTTATCAGCACACGGACCGGTGATACCTTTAGGAACACAAGTTCTGGCGGTGACACCCATCAGTCCATTTCGCCCTCGCCGTTGGCGCGGCGCGATTATTCCAAGCCATGCAGAGGTTTGTTTTAAAGTCAAAAGTCACCTGAAAAGACCCGTGGCTGCCACCGCGGATAATTTTGAAGTGCGGGATGTTAAACAAGTCAAAATTACCGAAGCCAGAGAGATTGAAATTGAAATGTTGTTTGATGAACATCATAATTTAGAAGACCGTATTATTAATGAGCAATTTGCTTAACAAATGCTAACACTTGCTATTTCATCACGAACTTTATTTGATTTGGATGAAGCCCATAAAATTTTTTTAACAGAAGGTTTAGCGGCATATCGTGCATATCAGTTGGCCCATGAAGATGAGCCTTTGGATCCGGGTGTGGCGTTTCCATTGGTACACAAATTACTCAATATAAAGCACCCGGAAAGTGGTGAAGATTTGGTGGAAGTGGTGTTGGTGTCGCGTAATAACGGTGACACCGGATTACGTATTTTTAATTCCATTGAACATCACGGCTTAAACATTTCTCGTGCTGTCTTCAGTAATGGGGGATCGCCCTATGATTATTTACCGGCATTAGGCGTTGAACTGTTTTTGTCGGCGCATAACTCTGATGTTATTGGCGCCTTAAAAGCCGGCTATGCGGCCGCTCATTTAATGACCCGAAAGTCGGTTAAAACAGAAGACAGTCAAGTCAGAATCGCTTTTGATGGTGATGCAGTGATTTTTTCTGATGAATCAGAGAAGGTTTTCCAGTCAGACGGGCTGGATGCTTTTCGTAAAAATGAGCATAACTTACAAAATCAGCCTTTGACACCGGGACCTTTCGGTGCTTTTTTGAAAAAATTACATGATCTTCAGAATATCTTTCCACCCGGTGAGTCACCCATCAGAACTGCGCTGGTAACCGCTCGCTCGGCGCCCTCGCATAAGCGTGTTATTTTAACTCTGCGTAGTTGGGGTTTACGTATTGATGAGGCGTTGTTTCTAGGGGGGCGAGATAAATCTGAATTTTTAAAATCATTCCGGGCTGATATTTTCTTTGAGGATCAGCTGACTTATGTTAAAACAGCATCGAGGCACACCGCAACCGGTCATGTACCTTACGGAATAACCAATAATCAACCTATAGATAACACAAAAAACCATGAAAAAAATTAACTTTACTTTAGTGCTTATCAGTTTACTTATCACTTTTAATGCACAATCCACCACGGTTCGCTTCGAAACCAATGTCGGAGATATTGACATCGAATTATATGATGACCAAGCCCCGGTCACTGTACAAAACTTTCTAAATTATGTGAATGATGGTGATTATGATGACACAGTTATTCATCGCTCAATTCCGGGTTTTGTTTTTCAAGGCGGTGGCTACCGTTATTCCGGAAATAATGTGTTTACCACGGTTGCAACTGATTCGCCCATCGTTCTTGAAGCCGGATTATCCAATGACGAAGGAACCATCGCCATGGCCAGAACCAGCTTCGCTGATAGTGCCACGAATCAATGGTTTATTAATTTAGTGGATAATGTTGGTTTAAATCCAAGTGGTTCTAATGAAGGTTATGCGGTGTTTGGAAAAGTTATCAGGGGCTTGGACATCGTTAAATTTATTGAATCATTTAAAATAGTTAATTTTGCTGGCAGTAATCTTGGACAAGCTACCAAGGATTTTCCAATTTATGGGTATTTAGCGGGTTCAGTTAAAAAAGAAAACACAGTTAAAATTAATCGTGCCTTTGTATTGTCTGATACATTTCAAATTAATGCGGGGTTATCGGGTGCTTGGTTTAACCCGGACACCAATGGCCAGGGTGTGTATTTAGAGGTATTACCCTCTGTCAATATGTTGATTTCCGCATGGTTTATATATGATTTATTACCGGGCGATACAGGGCAGAGTAATGGCATTGGTGCAACTGACCAACGCTGGTTGACCATGGAAGGAAATTATACGGAAGATTCCGTTGAGTCGTTGGTCTATTCCACAACCGGTGGTGTATTTGACAGTTCTGAATCAGTTAGCTACCAACAGATTGGAACGGTGACTATTCAGTTCAGTAGTTGTAACCGAGCGGTGATGACCTATGAATTAACGCAACCAAGCATTTCCGGCACCATTCCGTTGCACCGTCAATCAGATTCTAATGTGGATTTGTGTCAACAATTGGCAGCTGAAGCCAATCAAGGTGTTGCGCCATAAACAATCTGCTTCATGCCTTTAAACCGGTCAGGTTGCCAATGATCCACAGCCCATTGAATAAGTTGTTGTTGGGTCATTGGCTTTTTATCCGGTAAAGACTGATTCAGTAGTTGCAGTGCCAATCGAGTAACTGTCACAGGGTCTTCACGGTTAACGGCTGTGGCATGATTTTGTTTACTTAATTTGCGGCCATGTTGATTGGTTATTATTGGAAAATGCGCATACTGTGGTGTTGGTAACCCCAGCTTTTGTTGTAAAAAAATTTGTCTGGCAGTGGATTCTAAAATGTCAATACCACGCACCACGTGGGTGATACCGCTGTTAGCATCATCAACAACCACTGCCAGCTGATAACTAAATAAACCATCTTTTCGTTTAATGTTAAAGTCGCCACATTGCTTCGCTGGATTCTGTTTTTGAGGCCCCTGGAAGCCATCATCAAAACAAATATCAGTATCATCAACGATAACTCGAATTGAATGTGGTGCTGAATGATTGCCGGGCAGTAGTCGGCAGTGTCCTGGATAGGTGTCATGACCTGCCAGTTGTTTTCGGGTACAGCGGCACTGGTAGGTTAAGTTGAGTTCTTGTAGTTTTTGAAGGGCTTGTTGATAATGTTCTTGTTGCTGTTCGCTTGTTTGGTAAATAACATCACCGTCCCAGTGTAAAGCAAAAGCCTGTAAGGTTTTAAAAATACGTTCATCAGCACCGATTACGGTCCGGGTGCTGTCCACATCTTCAATACGCAAACGCCATAGACCTTGGTTACTACGTGCCTCACAATAACTAACCAGCGCCGCCAGCAGTGATCCAAAGTGCAAATCTCCACTTGGCGACGGCGCAAATCGGCCGGTATAAACAGCTGCTTTATTGTTCAACCGGCTCCATGGTTTCTGTGGGCTCACCGATAAAGTTACCTTGGATAAAGTTAATAGACATCTTCCACATAATGCTCATGGTATTGGCATCTTCAATAAACTCACAGATCACCTGTTTACCTTGATTGTGCGCTTTTTGAACAATGGATTTAACTTTTTCTTGGGTTTCAGGATTATCAACGAGATCAGTCATAAATGCTGAGTCTATTTTTAATAAATCCACCGGGAAGTGTTTCAAAATGCTGAATGAATTGAGCCCTGAACCGAATTTTTCCACCACTATTTTACAATTCAATGCTTTGATGGCTTTAATGATGGGTTTCATTTTTGTGGCATGGGTAACCAGTTCACTTTCCTTGATCTCTAATGCCAGCTTTTGACCGGAAACGCCGGCTTGTTTAAATTGATCGGCTAGCCAACTGGGAAAAGCAGAATCGGTTAAGGATTCGGATGATATTTTAACAAACAAAGTGACATCAAACTGAGCTTGTTTAATGGCTTGAATGGCTTTCGATAACACCAAACGATCGATGTCGTTGATGAAGCCGTATTTAATGGCCACCGGAATGAACTGCTGGGGATAAATAAGTTGATCATCGCCGGATTTCAGGCGCACCAGACATTCAAAAGATTGCACATCGTCACCGTCAATATTGACCACCGGCTGATAATGTAAAATAAATTGATCATTTTCCAAGCCTGTAGTGATGCGATCAATCCATGCCTGGGAGGCTGCTCTGGCTTGTTTTTCTTCTTCAGCCGGATCGAAAACAGCCACTTGGTTACCGCCATCTTTGGCTAAATTCTCAATCAGATCAGTAAGGGTTTTTATGACATTGTTGACCGACTCACTTTGTGGTGTTAGCTGTGTGACTGCAATGCTGACGGTGCAGTTGGTTGAAGTATCGCCGGCATTAAAAATCTGCTCGGTGATTAATCGACAAATCTTACTGGCCGCTTTTTCGGCTTTTTCAATATTGGTGTTTATTTTAAGTATAAACACTGCATCGTTGTAACGGCAATAAACCGTGTCGGATCCGAATTTACTTTGCAAGAATTCAGCCACATTAGCAATAAATAAATCAAAATTACCAATACCGAGTTCTTTTTCTAAACGTTGCTCCTCATCAATGGCAATCATGAGTAAACTATCACCGGGCTTGCTGCGGGCCTGATCTACATCGTCTGCTAACAATTCATGGAAATAACTGCGGTTATAAAATTTGGTTAACAAATCCTTGTTTTTAATTTCAAACAGTTCTTTTTCAACTTCCGGATCAACGGACGGTAAATTAATGATAAATTGCGCGCATTGCTCGCCTTTAAAAGTGGCTTTAGAAACATCAATTAAGCCATCGAATTTTTCACCTTGTGATGTCATCATCTGAAAGCTTAGTTGCTCATCAGGTAAGGTGTTTTTATTAAGATCGCGCAGTACACTTTTGGCTTTAGCCACATCGTCCTTGGCAATCATATTCAAAAATGGCGTGACTTCTAATTCCTCAAAATCATCATACTTAAATAACTCTTGGTAGGACTGGTTGGTGTAGGCGTGCATACCATCATGAATATAAGCAATTGCCTGTTTTGACGAATCCAATAAACTATTGACTCGCTTTTCAGTTTGTCGAAGTTCACGTGCCAGTCGGATGTTTTCACGGCGTTGTCGCAGATTTTTCATATCACGCAATATCACATGTCGCATGTGTTCAGGTAATTTAGGCGAGCAGTAAGAATTGGCACCGGCTTCTATGGCATCACTGATTTGGTCAATATCAAAATCGTCAATCAAAGCAATTAACGGTAAATCTTGTCCCATGCGTTTTATGTGATCAATCACCGTTTGTGCCGGAAGTTCTTGCTGCATTTGTTGGCACAAAACCAAATCTAATTGTTTCCTTTCTAATACACCGATTAAACTTTCTTCGTCAAAACAGCGCGTTGGACGAACGGCAATTTGGTAATTACGCAATAAAGATAATATACGCTCGGCTTCTTCTTCTGACTGATGAATAATCAAAAGATTAATGGATTTTTCTGTGGCCAAAAAACGACTCCTGTTACCTAATAGATTTAATTGAAGTTTACCATTATAGTCATTCGCAACGGATATGAGAAGCCGGTGAAATCGCTAATTTCAGTTATCCGCATGTCCAAGTCATTAAAAATCAATTAATTAACCGGGGTTTTCGCTGTTTGTCCGGCCACTTCTTGAACCATCTTAGGCAATAAATATCCCGGTAGTTTCCGGCGCATGCCCTCGTAAATAAGCTTTGCTTGGCTTATGTCCACTTCGAAATGGGCCGCATTTTGTACCCGATCGAATAAGTGTAAATAGTAAGGTAGTACACCATTGTTAAATAGGGCATAACTCAGTTTGATTAATGTGTCGACATCATCGTTAACAGATTTCAATAATACACTTTGATTTAGCAAGGTTACATTGTGTTGTTTTAATTTGTTAAGACTATTAATGGCGTTATCAGTTAATTCATCGGCATGGTTAATGTGTGTCACCAGGACTTTATGAAAACGCAATCGATCTAACCAATCCATTAGGGGTTTATCAATGCGATCCGGTAATACAGTGGGTATGCGACTATGAATTCGGAGGGTTTTTATATGGTTTAGTTTAGTCAGTTGATCTGTCAGTGATTGCAAACTACTGGTGGTTAATGTCAAAGGATCGCCACCGCTGAGTATCACCTCATGAACTTCAGTATGTGCACTCAAGTAATCAATGACGGCCTGCCAGTTGTGACGAGATGCCAAGTGTTTATGGTAAGGAAAATGACGGCGAAAACAGTAGCGACAGTTGACGGCACAGCTGCCTGATGCCACCAATAATACGCGGCCGTGGTATTTGTGAATAATGCCTTGATCGGCTAAAGCGTTGTGATCGCCCACCGGATCACTTGTGAAATCAGGATGATCTTCGGTTTCTGCAGATGTTGGCAGAAACTGATTGCTTAAAGCACCTGTGTAAGGCTGTTTTTGAATTGCGTTGATGACCTCGTCAGTGACCACAGGTCTAAATAGTTTGGCGGCTTGCTGACTGTAATCTTCTTGAGTTTGCAACGTTTTGCTGTGGTCTCCGCTTAAAGCATTTTTGAGTTGCTGTTGCCAAGATTTGGCCATAATAATTGAAGTATAAAAAATAGCGGTGATTTTAACATGTAATAACATCTGAGTGGATTCAGCCTCGTTATTCTCGTTTGCAGGTATGTTATAATCGCCAACTTCTTAAAATCATGTCCAAGGAGCCATTTAGATGTCTGGAGTATACAGTACCAATCAATTTAAAAGCGGTTTGAAAATAATGTTAGATGGTGATCCATGCAGCATTGTAGAAAATCAGGAGGTTAAGCCCGGAAAAGGTCAGGCTTTTAATCGTGTCAAAATTCGTAATTTGAAAACCGGCCGCATGATTGAGCGTACTTTTAAATCCGGAGAAAAAGTAGACGGTGCGGATGTTGTAGAAACCGAAATGCAGTATTTATACAGTGATGGTACTTTTTATCATTTTATGGATCCGGAAAGTTTTGAGCAAGTACAAGCTTCTGAAGAGGCTGTTGGTGACCAAAAAATCTGGTTAAAGGAACAAGATATGTGCATGATTACTCTGTGGGATAATGTGCCTATTTTAGTGACACCGCCTAATTTTGTGGAATTAACCATCACTGAAACCGATCCCGGTGTGCGTGGCGATACCTCAGGTGGCGGTAGTAAGCCGGCGACCTTAGAAACAGGTGCGGTGGTCAACGTGCCTTTATTTGTGCCTCAAGGTGAGGTCATAAAAGTGGATACCCGCAGTGGTGAGTACGTTAGTCGAGTCAAAAAATAAGGTATGACCTCTTGGCAATTCCAAAGCCCGTTGGTGCGTTTGCAACAGCGGGCTTTTTTACTGGCTGAAATCAGACAATTTTTTGGTGAGCGAGGCGTCATGGAGGTTGCCACACCGATTATTTCTTCAGCGGCTAATACCGATCAGCAGATTGAAGTGTTTGCCACCGATGCCATTCATCCCGATAAGCAACAAGCCTATTTGCGGACTTCGCCGGAATTTTTTCATAAGCGTTTATTGGCATCTGGTAGTGGTGATATTTTTGAAATTGCACCGGTGTTTCGTCGCGGGGAAGTGACGCGGCTACATAATCCTGAATTTACTTTGCTTGAATGGTATCGACTTGGTTTTGATATGTCGGATTTGATGGCTGAAATGGATGCCTTGTTTCAGTTATTGGCGCGTCGATTTAATTTGCTTGTCGATAAAACCCAATTGACCAGTTATCAATCCTTATTTAAGGATTATATTGAGATCGATCCTTTTAATGTTACAGATTCATGGCTTAATGAATTTTGTCATGGTCACGGTTACCGAGGTTCGAATTTATCGCGAACCGGCGCCTTAGATTTTATTTTTTCGATACTCATTCAGCCGCAATTGGTCGACTTGGATGGTTTGCTGGTATTTCACTTTCCGATTGAACAGGCCGCTTTGGCACAAACCAATCCTGATAACCCTAAAACGTGTTTGCGTTTTGAGTTCTTGTTCCGTGGCATTGAGTTGGCTAACGGTTATCAGGAGTTACAGGATGTTGAGCAACAGCGAAAACGCTTTGAGAATGATCTTAAATGGCGCCAACAGCATCACAAAAATGCATTGCCTTTAGATGAGCACTTGTTGTCTGCGCTTGATAGTGGCTTACCGGCTTGTTCCGGTGTCGCTGTCGGTATTGAACGATTGCACATGTGTTTGATTCAAGCCGAAGACATTAAAGAGGTCCTTGGTTTTCACGCGTTGAATAGCTAATTTGATCACTAAATTTTGACAGCGCAGATAGGGGGTTAAAATAAAACAATCGTTTTATTGAATTTGCATGCTAATTTAATGTTTTTTTAATAATTGTTCTTGTAATTTCAGGCAATAAATTCGTAAGATAATAGGCATTGATTTTTTTGGGGCAAATGAATGAAAGTTAGTTTACGATTTATTTTATTAACCGCTGTTTTGTTTATTCAAGCATGTAGCAGCAGTAGTAATGCACCGCGAGCAACCGATGCACCACCAGCCACCAATCCTGATGGCAGTGTGGTTACCGGAGTCATCACAGCGGTATTTGATCCGGCTTCCGGTGATCCCACCAAATTGCCGATTCCAACCAATTTGTTTTTAAGCGGTACCACTGATTTAACCTTAAACATACCGGTGGCAGACCCAACCGACTATTCCGACCCATTGGTGGCATTGAATGGTTTGGACGGTTTTAGTACAGTGGCACCCTGGGCCACTAATTTTTCAGTACCTGTTGCCCCTGCCAGTGTGAACCCAAACAGTATCAAGGTTTATCAAGTCAAGTTAACGGGCCCAGGTGGTGCCGTAACCGGCGTTGAAAAGCAGCTTGTGTTTGGTCAGGATTATGTGGCTGTTGGTAATGACAAGAGTGTCAATATTGTGCCATTAAAACCACTTCAGGAACTGACCTCCTATATGGCTGTTATCACCAACGGTGTGACAGACAGTGATGGCAATGCCGCCACCCCAAGTCAAACTTATTTTATTGCCAAGCGGACATCGCCTTTGATTGATGACAATGGTCAAAGTACCGATCCATTATTGGATGATGCCACGGCCAATGCTTTAGAGCCACTGCGACGATTGACCAATGCCCAAGAAGCGGCTGCCGCTTCGCAGGGCGTCAATCCCGATAACATTGTGTTGTCATGGACCATGACCACGCAATCTATCTCCAAGGCTTTATCAGCGGTACAAAGTATTTCCGGTAGTACCTCAACCACATTGGTTTCTACACAGCAAAACACCTCTGCACCGCCTATTAATGGTGCCGGTATTGCCGATATTTATATGGGTATTATGGCGACACCTTATTACTTAGGGGCGCCATCGCAAAGCAACCCAACGGCTCCTTTAAATACATTTTGGAAAGCTGCACCCGGTGGTTATGTGCCGCCTTTTGACGCTTTTGGTTTAGATCCGACATCACAACATGTGACATTAGCTAATCCGGTTCCAGTGGCCAATTCAATGCAGCAAATCCCTGTCTTAATGACTGTGCCTAATGCAAATTCTGGTATAAGTAAACCGGCAGCAGGTTGGCCGATAATGATATTTCAGCATGGCATCACCAGAAATCGGACCGATATGTTGGCGTTAGCGGATACCATGGCGTCCATCGGTTATGCTGTGGTGGCCATTGATTTACCGCTTCACGGTATTACTGATCCGGTTAATAATGGTTTTTATATTGGCAACACACCTTTTGGCACGTTAGCTTCTGAGCGAACATTTGATGTGGATTACACCGATAATGCGTCAGGTGCCCCGGGCGCTGACGGTATGATTGATTCTTCCGGTGCCCATTTTATTAACTTGCAGAATTTATTGGTGTCTCGGGATAATGTACGCCAAGGTGTGGCAGATTTATTTACCTTGACAGCCAACATACCTTTTATGGATATTGATGGTGATCAGGCTGGTGACTTCGACAGCAGTCAAGTGAGCTTTGCCGGACAATCTTTAGGCGCCATGACCGGTATTGATTACCTGGCCTTTAGCCCGAATGTTGACAGTGCGGTGTTATCAGCACCAGGTGGTGGTATTGCCAATCTGTTACTGGGCTCACCCACGTTTGGACCGAGAATTATTGCCGGTTTAGCTGCTGCCGGTGTCGAGCAGGGCACCACTTCATTTAACCTGTTTATGCTGGCTACTCAAACAGTCATTGATTCCGCTGACCCTATTAACCATGGTGCTAAAGCCAGTATGGAGAACAACATCTTATTGCACGAAATAATTGGTGATCAAGTCATTACCAACCGAGTTGCCGGCGCGCCATTGTCTGGTACCGAGCCTTTGATTTCGGTGATGGGATTAACTTCCTATTCTGAGTCAGCTTTTGATGCCGCCGGTATCGATGGCGTGGTTCGTTTTATTGAAGGTGATCATGGTAGCTTACTGTCACCGGCCGCATCACTTGCTGCGACCCGAGAAATGCAACGACAATTAGCTGCATTCCAAGCCACTGAAGGCACCACTGTCAATATTAATGACACCAGTGTGGTGCAATAGGAGGCCGGTATGACTAATCAAATTAAAAAGTGTGGAGCAACAAATATGACTCACAAAAAACAAATTCGCATTAAGCCGCTTAAAGCTGCGATGATGCTGGCTGCCTTAACTGCCTCGTCAGGAGTTATGGCAAAAACCTGGTATAAGGATGACTTAACCTTTAGTATCGATACCACCATTTCTTATGGTGCGTCGGTTCGGGTGCAAGAGCGGGATGACCGATTAATCGGAAAGTCGAACTTAAATCCATTTGTCGGTGTTAATCTGACAGAAGGCCGTTCAAGTACGTTGGAGGAGCGCATTGCGGCTCCCGGTCGTTGGTCCATCAACTCAGATGATGGTAATCTGAATTATGATGATGGTGATTTATTCTCAAATGCCATTAAATTAACCAGTGATATTGCCTTTTCATATAATTCCTGGGGTGGTTTTTTCCGTATTAATTATTTTTATGATTTTGAAAATGCGGACCGCGAAGATTTATCGCCGACCGCCAGAGAGTTTGTCGGTGAAAATTTCCGGTTACTCGATGCCTTTGTTTATAAAAATTTCGATATCGGTAACCAATTTGCCTCTGTACGATTAGGTCGTCAAGTGGTCAGTTGGGGTGAATCCACGTTTATTCAGCAAGGTATTAACGTTATTAACCCAATTGATGTCTCAAAAATTCGTGTCGCAGGTGCAGAATTAAAAGAAGCCTTCTTGCCCATTGATATGATTACGTTTTCAACAAGTTTGACTGACAATTTGTCGATGGAAGCGTTATATCTATTTGAATTTGAACAAACTGACCCGGATCCGGCAGGTACGTATTTCGGTACCAATGACTTCGCCACACCCGGCGGTGAATATGTGGCTTTAGGTTTTGGTATTATTCCGGAATATTCGTTGCTACCATATTTACAATCAATTCCTGGAGCGGAAGCTTTGGCAGCACAAACCAGAGACTTTTCAATTCAACGAAGAAATGTCGCTGGTGCAAGTGATGATGGTCAATACGGAATTTCTTTTAAATACTATTCCGAACCCCTTAATAACACGGAGTTTGGTTTTTATTATTTGAATTATCATTCAAGGTTACCGTTAATCAGTGGTATCGCTTTGGGTGATCCGAATCGTGGAACCAGTCCGTCAACACCAAACTCTGGGGCTTACTTCACTGAATACCCTGAAGACATTAATTTGTATGGCTTAAGTTTTAGTACCACCATTAATAGTATCGGCTGGGCTTTACAAGGTGAATTATCCTATCGGGATAATGTGCCGTTACAACTCGATGATGTGGAAGTACTGTTTGCGGCTTTATCGCCTTTAAACCCTTTGATTGAAGCACCTTACAACAGATTCCAATCGCAATTAGGTGATTACGAGCCTCAAGACTACATTCGTGGTTGGGAACGACATAAGGTGTCTCAACTTCAATTCACCGGTACCAAATTATTTGGTCCTAATAATTTCTTTAAAACCGACTCCATTGCATTTATTGCAGAAGTTGGTTTTACCAATGTTTGGGATTTACCGAATCAAGATGTTATGCGTTATAACGGTCCCGGTACTGATACCGGCGGCGGACCTTCAGAGGAATCCGGTGGTAATGGCCGAAACCCTGTGACGGAGCCATCTTCAGGCTTTGCCACAGCCTTTTCTTGGGGCTATCGCATGGCAGCAAGATTTGACTACTTAGGGGCCTTTGGATCATCTTGGAATATTTCACCACGTATTGCTTTTAATCATGATGTTAATGGCACCACGCCAGGACCTGGCGGGAACTTTATTGAAGGTGTTAAGTCTTTAACATTTGGTGTCAATGGTGTTTACTTAGAAAAATTAAGTGCAGATTTAAGCTATACTAATTTTTCAGGCGGTGGCATTCATAACCTCATTGGCGACAGAGACTTTGTGTCCTTTAACATTAAATATTCATTCTAAGATAGGTACTATTCTATGAAACGATTAACCAAAACAATCATTACCGGCTTAACCGGCTTGACCATGGCAATGTCTGTGGCTTATGCCGGACCTAAGCCGGATCAAATCGAGCGTTTATCTAACGATTTAACGCCAATGGGTTCTGTACGTGCCGGCAATGAAGCGGGAACGATTCCGGCCTGGACCGGTGGTATTACTGAACCACCTGCGGGTTATCAGCCGGGTGATCATCATCCTGATCCGTTTGCTGATGATAAGGTTTTATTCACCATTGACAGCAGCAATTATCAGGAGTATCGAGATCAGTTATCGGTGGGTCAAATCGCCATGTTCGAACGTTATCCTGAAACCTTTAAAATGCCGGTGTATACAACCCGACGAAGTGCTTCGTTTCCTGAACGTATCTATGAGAAAACCATCGAAAATGGTAAAACCGGTACTTTAGTGGCTAATGGTGAAGGGGTTGAAAATGTGGCTGAAGGATTTCCGTTCCCATTCCCTGAAAATGCCTATGAATTGATGTTCAATCATAAATTAAAGTATAAAGGCAGTGGCGGCGTTCGCTATAACAATCAAGCTGCGGTTACCACTTCAGGTAATTATACGTTGGTCAGATTAAGAGAAGAATTATTCGCTAAATATTATATGCCCGGCAAAACCATTGCTGACATTGATAATATCTTACTGTATTTCTATCAGGTGGTTGAAGCACCGGCTCGATTAGCTGGTGAGATTTTGTTGGTGTATGAAACCATGAACCAAACAGAATCACCACGTAAAGCCTGGATTTATAACCCCGGTCAGCGTCGTGTTAGACGTGCACCAAATGTGGCCTATGATAATCCGGGTACAGCATCTGATGGTTTAAGAACCAGTGACATGATTGACATGTTTAACGGTGCCATGGATCGTTTTACTTGGGAATTTGTGGGTACCAAAGAAATGTATGTGCCTTATAATTCATATAAAGCGCACAGCAGTGACTCAATCATTGGCGATATGATTAAACCTGGTCATTTAGATCCGGACTATATGCGCTATGAATTACACCGTGTGCATGTGGTTGATGCCAAATTACGTGATGGTTTCCGTCATATTAATAGCCGCAGAACGTTTTATTTAGATGAAGACAGTTATCAAATTCTGTTAATTGATCATTATGACAGTCGTGGTGATATCTGGCGCTTCTCTGAAGCTCATAGCATCAATTACTATGATGTGCCTACTTTTTGGTCAACAGTGGAATCTCATCATGATTTACAATCCGGCCGATACATTGCGGTTGGTTTAGATAACCAAGACCAAGTGAATACCTTTAATTCACCTTTGGATGAAAGTAATTATTCACCAAGTGCCTTACGTAAGCGTGGACGAAGATAACCCTCGTCAGCTAAAGGCTTAAAAAAAAGGCCATAGGCATTAGCCTTTGGCCTTTTTTCATTATAAACATACCTCATAGGGGACATTATGATTATAAAAAACACATGTAAACTTGTTGTCTTCGTGTTGTTGACAATGAGCCCGCTGTTGTCTGCACAAGAAGTCAGCAAAGTCATGCCATTAGCTGATGAAGTGCTGATACTTTCTGTGACAAACTTAGGCAATGAATTAGTGGCTGTTGGCGAACATGGTCATGTTTTAAAAAGTTCAGATCAGGGTGAAACATGGCGCCAAATTGAAAATGTACCTGTTAATATTTTATTGACCAAAGTGTTTTCCGTGAAGCAATTAGTATGGGCTGTCGGTCATGATGCCACCATCATTCACAGTAGCGACGGTGGTGAAACATGGACATTGCAATTTTATGACCCAGATCGTCAAATGCCCTTATTGTCTGTGTATTTTATAGATGCTGAAAATGGTTTTGCGATAGGTGCTTATGGCACCATTATGACCACCTATGATGGCGGTGAAAACTGGGAAGATGATTTAATTCATGATGAACTTGATTACCATCTGAATGATATAACCATGGCAAATGATGGTCATTTATATGTGGCGGGGGAGGCTGGTTACGGATTCATCAGTGCCGATTTAGGCGATACCTGGCAAGCCATTGAATTGCCTTACCCGGGATCAATGTTTGGTGTTCTGGGATTGCAGGATGAGGTTATTATGTTTGGGCTCAGGGGGCATGTGTTGTCGTCCATCGATCAAGGTCAGTCATGGCAAGAGATTCCCAATAAAAATTTAAGTAGTTTATTCGGTGGTGACCTGTTAGATGAAAATTCAGCGATAATGGTCGGTGCAAACGGCGCGCGTGTTATCTATAAGGACAGGCAATTAACCACCTTGTCGGGTAGTTCAGCGCTAGAAATTGGAGATGACTATGCTGATGTATTGATATTGGATAATGGCCAAAAATTATTGCTGTTCGGCGAAGAAGGCAGTGATATCCAATCCTTAGCAAAACCATAAATAGAGACAACTATGAACGATATGACGACTAAAACCACATTGACTGAACGATTGGCCAACGGTTTATTTGGTGCCAAAAAAGTATTATTAGGTTTGTTGTTTGTGGCCACCTTGGTCATGGCTTGGTTTGCTTCACAGTTACAAGTTGATGCTGGGTTTGAAAAACAATTACCTTTAAACCATGAATATATGCAGACATTCATGGAGCATACCGAGTTTCGTGGTGCAAACAGAATATTGGTCGCCCTGATTGATGACAGTGGTGATATGTTCAATGAGCCGTTTTTTAACAAATTCGAACAACTTACTGACGATGTTTATTACATCACCGGTGTTTATCGACCCAGTGTTAAATCAATTTTTACACCCAATGTGCGATTTGTGGAAGTGGTTGAAGATGGTTTTGCCGGTGGCAATGTGATTCCTTCGGACTATGTGCCCAATGAAGACATGTTTAAAACTATACGCGCAAATATAGTCAAAGCCGGCATTGTTGGACGTTTAGTGGCTGCGGATTTTAACGGCGCCATGATTTGGGCGGATTTACAAGAAATTAACCCTGAAACCGGTGATAAAATCGATTACCAGAAAGTGGCTGGAGAATTAGAAGCACTGCGCCAAAAGTATGAAGGTAACGGACAAACTGTACATATTATTGGTTTTGCTAAAGTTATTGGTGATGTAGCTGCCGGTGCTAAATCAGTGCTGTATTTCTTTGCGTTGGCAATTTTCATCACGGCACTATTATTGTTTTGGTATTCAAAAAACTGGAAACTGACACTGTTTCCGATTTTATGTTCTTTGGTGGCTGTCATTTGGCAAATGGGTGCCTTGAAAATGATGGGCATGGGTATCGACCCGATGAATATCTTAACGCCATTTTTAATCTTTGCCATTGGCGTTAGTCATGGGGTGCAAATGATTTCACGATGGACCAATGATCTGGTGCAACAATCGGGTACAAAAGACACGCAACATGCGGCCAAAGCGGCCTTTATGGCTTTATTGGTTCCCGGTATGATTGCCTTACTGTCAGATACCATCGGTTTTGCCACCATATACTTTATTAAAATTGAAATTATTCAAGAGTTAGCCATCACTGCCACTGTTGGTGTGGCCTTAATCATCATTACAAATTTGGTGTTATTGCCGCTGCTTTTGTACGGTATGAAGGTCAAAAATATGGATGCTTTTGTGTCTAAATTTGAAGCCAAGAACCACAAAACAAAAATTTGGGATGGCCTGTCTAAGTTTGCTAAAAATCCGTTGGCCACCACAGCTGTTGTGATCGCCATCGTGCTGTTTGTATTTGGTTACTTTAAAAGTGAACAAATGCAAATTGGCGACTCTGAAGCTGGTGTGCCTGAGTTGCGTGCTGACTCACGTTATAATCAAGATGCCATGACTATCAGTGATGAGTTTTCGTTGGGTGTTGATATGATCAATGTTATTGTTGAGACCCCACCATCTGCCTGTACTGAAAGCTATCAGGTGATGAGCACCATTGATGACTTTGCTTGGACCATGGAAAATATAACAGGCGTACAACAGGTCATTACTTTGGCAGATGTCAGTAAAATCATAACCGCAGGATGGAATGAAGGTAATCCGAAATGGCGGGAGATATCGCGAAATAACTACGTCATGCGCCAATCGTTATCAGGTGTTGACACGTCAACGGGATTACTTAATCGTGATTGCAGTGTCATGCCGGTAACGATATTTACCGAAGATCATAAAGCCAGCACCATCAACCGTGTGGTGGCTGCTGTTAAAGACTATCAGCAAGCTCACCCACCTGAGTTAGACGATAATGGCGAATTGATTGATGGCTCGGTTCGTTTCCGATTAGCCACCGGTAATGCCGGCGTTATGGCCGCCACCAATGACGTTGTTAAAAGCGCTCAAATGCCAATGCTTATCATGGTTTATGGTGCCGTTATTTTATTGTGCTTAATCACATTTCGATCGATAGCCGGCACTTTGAGTATTGTAATTCCACTGGCACTGGTGTCTTTACTGGCGTATGCGTTAATGGCCTTTTTAGGGATTGGTTTAAAAGTGAATACATTACCAGTGGTGGCCTTGGGTGTGGGAATTGGCGTTGATTATGGTATTTATATCTTCAGTCGACTACAAAATTTACTCAATAAAGGTTTGAATCTGGTCGATGCTTATCGTGAAACCCTTAGATTGACCGGTAAAGCGGTACTATTTACTGCACTGACTTTGGGTATTGGGGTGGGTACCTGGATATTTAGCGATTTACAGTTCCAAGCGGATATGGGTATTTTATTGGCCTTTATGTTTATTGTTAATATGATTGGTGCTTTGTTATTATTACCTGCTCTGGCATATTGGTTGATGCCCAAATCTCGCTAACGAAAAAACTGATTGTGGTCACTTGGAAAGGTGATTACAATCAGTTGTTTCCGAACTGAATAAAACGAATCTTACAATGGCTGATTTTTTGCTGATTCATATAGATAATCAATTCAATGTCACGCAAGTTATCACCTATGACACGACCCAAAATACCGCCCAGAAACTACCTAAGGAAGAATTCAGTTCAACCTTACCCAGTCAAGTTAATGTCACTATTCTGGTGCCGGCTTCATGGGTCTATTTGACCAGCACTCAAGTGGCCAGTCGTTCATCCGAAATTCTGCAAAAAACCATTCCATTTAGTATTGAAGATGAGTTGATCAATGAGGTGGATGACAATTACTATGCGTGGCAAGCACGGTCAGAGCATCTACAAAGTGTGGCTGTTATCAGCAAAGATAAGCGTCATCAGATTAATGATTTTATTAAAAAACATAATTTAACTGTTACTGGCATATACAGTGAGGCTGTCTTTTGTCCGGCTAAAGAAAATCATTTAAGTCTTTGGCAGGAAAATCAGCGAATATTATTACGTTTTGGTCCTGAGGCTTCTATGCAGTGTCAGGAACAACAAATGCCAGAATTAATTCAGGCATTTGGAAAAAATTGTACACATTTACTGACCAATAAACCGGATATCGCTGTTGCCAGTCAATTTGAAACAGTGACAAATTTATCATTAACTGACTGTTGTGCAAATTTACTGTCGGGTAATGAAGTTAATTTGTACCGGGGTGAGGACCAAGATAACGAACGCCAAACACAATCCATAACTTGGCTAAAGCCGTTGCTGGCGGCATCATTCTTAATCATTAGCTGGCTGATAATCAATGTCTACCAGTGGTGGCAGCTATCAACTGAAATCAAAGATTTAAGATCTCAACAGCAACAAATTTTAGCGGACAAATTTAATGATCTTTCAGCCACAGAGCAACGCGATCCTTTCGCGGCCATGCAGTCACGGCTGAAGCAAGTCAACAACGAAAATCAGCCGAACAGTATTTTACTCGACAGCTTGTATTTTTTAGGGGAAGCCAGGCAACAACACCAAGAAATAGAAATAAAAAATATTCGTCTATTTGACAATAATTTGGAAATTCAAGTGACTGCACCGAGCATTAGTCGTATTAACGACTATCGACAAGCGTTACAAAACCAAGCGGTTGATTACCGTGTTAATATTGGTGTTAACGAATTAACCGATGGTTATTATCAATCCATAATTACTATAAAGCCCCGATGAAGTCATTTATATCTCAATTAAGTGAACGTGAAAGAACGCTGCTGATGTATGGCGGCTTGATAGTCTTAGTGGTGTTACTCTGGCTGTTGATTTTTCAACCAGTATCCGATTATATTACACGTCAAGCAGCGCTGAGAATGGAGTTACAACAACAGCTGAACAGCATGCAACAAGCCAGTCAACGGCTCATTGGCCAACAAACACAAACAATTCAGTCACTGCCTGAGGATAAAACATTTTCAGCCTGGTTAGACAGTGAGCTTATACAGCTGAACTTACAACAATCAGTAAAACGTTCAGAGCCCGTAGATGAACAAACAGTTACTTTGTGGTTAGAGTCGGTGCCTTTCGATCAAATGGCTGATTGGTTACAGTTAATTTATCAGAATTTTGGTGTGGTGGTTGATCAAGCAGATATTAATGTCACTGATCGGACCACGGGGCTGGTCACCATTCGTATGCGGATAACAAAATCATGAAAAGTACCACAGATCGAATCATTGGATTAATTAAATGGCTGTTAATTTTAGCGGTCATCATTGTTTTACTATTGGCTGTATTGCCATTGCGTTGGTATTATGACTATGCCAGCGATTATTTTAAGCCTGTGGTGCTGCGCGATGTATCAGGTTCAGTCATTAAAGGTGAAGCCGGCGCTTTACGATATGATGTCATACCTCTTGGTCAAGCTGAATGGCTACTTTATCCCGGTTCCCTGAAGGGCATTGGCGGTCGTGTCAGGTTGCATGATGAGCAATATGATTTAACTTTTAAGCTCAAAGAGATTAATCAAAATCAAGCCAAGATTAAGCAAGTAACCGGCTATCTAAACTGGGCATATTTACAACCTTATTTACAGATTAAACAAGGTCGATTTGATGGTTACTGGCAGTTTGCTATAGATCAGTTGGTTTATAGTAAACAAACCGGAATTGAACGATTGAATGGTCAAGTTATCTTAAAAGATTTTCAACTTTTGGCGCCCAATCAAATGCCTTTGGGTGAGGTTAAAATAGATCTTGAAACAAAAAGTGCGGGTGTCATCGCCGGCACCATAAGTTCAAATTCAGATCGTTTGACGGTGTCCGGTGCTTTTTATATTCAGCCAAACCGATGGCAACTGAATGTTGATATTGTGCCGAAACCGGGCTTCTATCAACTTAATTCAGCTTTGCAGGGTGTCGGTGATCCGCGACCGGGTGGCGGTCGGCGACTTAATCGTGCCGGGTTTTATTAAGTTTTTATAGGTTGCTTATTTCTTTGTGACCATAAAATCCACAGACCGTAAGCGATAATCGGTAAAGTCAGAATATGACCCATGGTCATCCAATCAAAGGCAATAAAGCCCCGGTTGGCATCCGGCTCACGGAAAAATTCCACAAAAAAGCGACTAAAACCATAACTCAGTAAAAATACCGCTGACGCGGTACCGCGTTTACGCGCGAAATGAGCCGCAACCCAAACCACCACAAAAGTGACAATACCCTCTAAAAAGGCTTCGTATAAAGGTGAAGGGTGACGTGCAAACACATTTAGCTGACCTTGTTGATAAAGTTGTTGCCATGTGTCTTGGCCAATAATGTCAGGTTGTTTGCTGTATGGTAGGGATTGTGGAAAAATCATGGCCCAAGGCTGATCAGTTATTCGTCCCCACAATTCACCATTAATAAAGTTACCCATTCTAACTGAAGCAATCCCCAGAGGTGTTAAAGGCGCCACAAAGTCACTAACTTCATAAAAGGTTTTGTTGGTTTTGTTTTTAAAATAAACCAAAGCCAACAACACACCGGCCAATCCTCCGTGAAAGGACATACCGCCTTCCCATACCTTAAACAATAACAACGGGTCGCTGCTAAAACCTGTGTCATTATAAAATAAGTACCAGCCGATACGACCGCCTAACACCACCCCAAGTGCGCCATAAAAGATAACATCTGATAGTTGTTGTTTGTTCCAACCAGTGTGATATTTTCTGATGCGGTAACGACCCAATAGATAAAATAAACCAAAACCGACTAAATAAGTGATTCCGTACCAGTGGATGTCCAATGGGCCTAAATTGATAAAAATGGGGTCAAAATCCACCACATAAGGTAAATTTTGTTCAGCAGATACTGCAGATTGCATGGTTGTCTAATGGTGTCATTAAATGTGCCTATTTTGCCATGAAAGAATAATCAATTCAGGACTATTTGCAAATGTGGTACAGATTAAAAATAAGCGCGACTGTGGCGATAAATATCCCATCACGAATTAACGATGGTTTGTGTTAAAATCTTTAGTCAATCTGCATTTGGTTAAGTGGAGTAAAGTGTATCGTAGATACCATGATTATCAATCAGTACATGATGCTCATCGAAAGTAAGTGCAATTCGCAACGGTGAACCGGCAGCTATTTGTTAGCACATAAGCAGGCATTGTTTTTATAAGATTGTTCAAAAGAGGTTATTTATATGAATCAAGCATTTATCCCTTTGCTGGTCGGCGGTTTTGGTCTGCTGATGGCGTTAATTATATTTTTAAAAGTTCTCAAGTTACCGGCGGGCACCGGTAAAGTAAAAGAGATTGCAGATCAAATTCATGCCGGTGCCATGGTCTTTATGCGCCGTGAATACACGATTTTATTTTCATTTGTGGCCATTTTATTTATTGGGTTATACATCGGTTTTGGTACTTGGCAAACACCATTTTCCTTTATTGTGGGTGCGTTATGTTCAGCCATTGCCGGATATTTTGGCATGTTTTCAGCCACCAAA
Source organism: Marinicella gelatinilytica (assembly GCF_026410405.1). Taxonomy (GTDB): domain Bacteria; phylum Pseudomonadota; class Gammaproteobacteria; order Xanthomonadales; family Marinicellaceae; genus Marinicella; species Marinicella gelatinilytica. Next base: position 50,190 of record NZ_JAPMLN010000003.1, read on the forward strand.
GCCAATGTCAGAACCACGGTGGCCGCCAATGAAAAAGGCCAGGCTGCGGCTTTATCTGTGGCCTTTTATGGTGGTTCCATTATGGGCTTAACCGTTGCCGCGATGGGTCTATTGGGATTAGGTTTGTTGTATTATTTATTTGGTACCGATCATGAAACTGTGCATGCCATTCACGGTTTTGGTATGGGGGCTTCTGTGGTGGCGCTGTTTTCACGTGTCGGTGGGGGAATATTTACCAAGAGTGCCGATGTTGGTGCAGATTTAGTGGGTAAAATAGAAGCAGGCATCCCCGAAGATGATCCCCGTAATCCGGGTGTTATTGCAGATAATGTGGGTGACAACGTGGGTGATGTGGCGGGTATGGGTTCTGATATTTTTGAATCGTACTGCGGTGCCATGATTGCTTGTATAGCGATTGCTTCGACCATGTCAGTGCCAATTTACCAGCAAATTGCAGAACGTCAACAGGATTTGATGTTTTTGCCATTGGCTTTAGCATCAGTGGGTCTGATTTGTTCGGTTTTGGGTATATTTATCGTCAAATTAGCCAGCGGCCAAAAACCCGATGTGGCTTTACGTATGGGGACCATAGGTGCCACCATTATATTTATTATCGCAGCCTACTTTTTAATGGCTTACTTGGCCATTAATAATCATGTCTGGCAGTGTGTTGTGTTGGGCGCGGCCGGTGGTATTTTGATTGGTTTAGTCACAGAATATTATACTGGCGGAAAACCGGTTCGTGATATTGCCAAAGACGGAGAAACTGGACCTGCCACAGTTTTGATTTCTGGTTTGGCTGTTGGTATGGAATCGGTGGTGGTTCCGGTGATAACCTTAGCTGCCATTATATTTGGTACCTCTTTATTGTTACCGGAGGGTGCCGGTGTATATGGTGTCGGTATTGCGGCTGTTGGGATGTTGGCAACAGTGGGTATTACCATGGCCATTGATGCCTACGGCCCTGTAGCTGATAATGCCGGCGGTATTGCTGAGATGGCTGAGATGGGGCCTGAAACGCGTGCCATAACAGACGGTTTAGACGAAGTTGGTAACACAACAGCTGCCATCGGAAAGGGTTTTGCCATAGGCGCAGCCGGTTTAGCCGCGTTAGCGATTATTGCCGCCTTTATTGAAGTTATCAGTAACAGTGTTCCCGGTTTTGCGCTTAATATTTCTGACCCAAGGGTCTTAATGGGTATGTTTTTAGGCGGTATTTTCCCATTCTTGGTATCGGCAATGACCATGCGCGCAGTGGGTGATGCCGCTTTTGACATGATTAAAGAAATCCGGCGTCAATTTAAAGAAATTCCCGGCTTAATGGAAGGCACAGCAAAACCTGATAGTGACAAGTGTGTGGATATTGCCACCACGGCGGCTTTAAAGCGCATGGTAGCGCCTGGTTTACTGGCTGTATTGTCACCGATAGTGGTGGGTTTTGTATTTGGAGCTGCTACATTAGGTGGCATGCTTGGTGGGGCTTTGATTACTTGTGTGCTACTGGCACTAACCATGGCTAATGCAGGTGGCGCTTGGGATAATGCCAAAAAATTTGTCGAAAAGGGTAACTTTGGCGGTAAAGGTTCAACCGCACATACTGCCACTGTGGTGGGTGATACTGTTGGTGATCCTTTCAAAGACACGTCAGGACCTGCGATGAACATTCTCATCAATGTGATGGCCATTGTTTCATTAGTGATTGCCCCATTGTTAGCTAAAATGCCCGGTGGTATTTTTGCATAAAGATAATCATCTGTTTGCGAGGATATTAAATATTTATCCTCGCAAACAAGGTTCTTCAAGTGAGTAAGCGGAGTTAGGGTGGGGTTTCACTTAAGTTTTTATAAGCCTGGACAATTCATCTTTCATAGTGGAGCCCGTTCTGACCGCGCTTATATTATAGAAAAAGGTACAGTGGAAATACTGACTGATCATAATGAAACCATCCATTCTTTGTCAGTGGGTGAGTTATTTGGGGAAATGGGGGTATTAGATCAATCGGTACGATCTACTGCGGCACGGGCTAAAACCCAAGTTACCTTATTAGAAATTAAACCCGGTCAAATTACTGATCGCTTGACAGAGACCGATCCCATAATACGTGCTTTAATCGGCGTTTTGTTAAAACGTTTGCGGGCTTTACTACCGAGAAATAATAACCAGACTGATGATCTGCTGTCTCATGTGGCTTCTGTTATTGAAAAAAGTGGATTATCAAAATTCAGACTGGAAAGTGAACTAAGAACGGCCATCAATGAAGGTAAAGTACTTACCGTGTTTCAGCCGATAGTGGATCTCACGAATCATCAAATCTATGGGTTTGAGGCCTTAAGTCGTTGGCAGCATCCAAAGCTTGGTGTTATGTCGCCATTTGAGTTTATTTCTTTGGCTGAAGAAACGGACATGATTATTGAGGTGGGGTCCTTGGTTTTTAATCGAGCCATTGATTTGCTGTCACAATTACCGGATTCGATTTTTATCAACATCAATGTATCGGCAAAACAGTTGAATGATAAACAATTTTTACCCGGATTATCACGACAATTAAAAGCCAGTGATATTCAGCCGAATCGGTTGAAGTTGGAAATCACAGAGACCATGATGGTTGACACCGTAATGGCTCAGCACTGGATTACACAATGTCATCAGTCGGGATTTCGTGTCTGCGCTGATGATTTTGGTACCGGTTATTCAGGCTTACAACAATTGCTTTCGTTGCCTTTCGACGTGTTAAAAATAGATCAGGTATTCATTCAGGGATTATTATCTGAACAGGTTAACCAAATATTGGTAGAAGCCATGGTCTCGTTGGCAAAAAAATTAGGTATGAAATTGGTGGCAGAGGGCGTTGAAGATGAACAACAACATAAATTACTCAAGCAATTGGAAGTCGATTTTGGCCAAGGTTATTATTACGGCAAAGCCATGTCAAAATCGGAGATTTTGACCCGTTCTGATAGACTTTTTAGTGATTAGCTCATATTCTCTTTGCTTTTTAAGTCGATTTTCATAAAATATTCACCGTGGGTAAGTGTCGCTACTTTAACGAAGCCTGGTCAAAGCTTCTGTAGCGACCATGGACAATTTATGTGCGTACGCATATAAATTGTCGTTGTTGACCGGATATTTTATCCGGTCAACCTTTTCTGTGCCTGTATTGTCTAAATATCTCACTTATCTGAATGAACGCCAACGGTTCATCATCGATTCATTTAAAACCGATAAACTGATACTTATTTAACGGGAAATAATGTCATGAAATATCAGATTCTTATTATTGGTTTATTGTTCAGCGGTCTTTCCATGGCGCAACGTTATGATAACAATGTCGCTTATGGTAAAGTGATAGAAGTTCGTCCTGTTTATGAACGCGTTTCTATTCCTGAACGCCAACGGGTTTGTGAACGTCCACAATATCGTGAACCACGCGCCAACACCGGTGGTGCCATTTTAGGTGGTATTATTGGTGGTGTTTTAGGCAATCAGATTGGTGGCGGTTCCGGCCGTGATGCGGCCACTGCGGTGGGGGTGATTGCCGGTGCAACTGTTGGTGCTAACCAGCCATCACATCGTCAACAACGTCCACGTTGTTACACTGACACCCGTTACCGAGAAGAGCGTCAATTAAGTGGTTATGATGTGACTTATGAATACCAAGGTCAATGGTATGATACCTTTATGACCCGCCATCCTGGTGACCGTGTTCGCTTGGCGGTGGATGTTCAAGTCATCGAATAAGCTGTTATTTAACACCTTAGGAAACCCCAGCGACCTTGAGTCGCTGGGGTTTTTTTGGGTCATTGTGTTACTTCAATAAGGCTTTAGCCCGTTTTAATACCGCTTCGGCGGTGATATTAAAGTAATCAAACAATTCCTTACCCGGTGCTGATTCACCAAAGGTATCTTGACCGATAACTGCACCATCCAGGCCGACAAACTGATACCAGGCATCAGTTTTAGCTGCTTCCACGGCTAATCGACGTCGACAATGACGTGGTAGAACGGTGTTTTGATAGTCCGGTGACTGTTGTAAGAATACCTCAATACACGGCATCGACACCAGGCGAACCTGATGACCTTTATGTTGTAGTTCTTCGGTGGCCTGAGCGGCAATCCCCACCTCTGAACCGGTGGCAATAATAATCAATTCAGGATCCTGGTTACAATCATTGAGAATATAGCCACCCTTATGAATCAAACTCAACTGATCGTCACGACGTTGTTGATGCGGTACACCCTGACGGGTAAATAATAAACTGGTGGGTCCATCGTTGCGTTTGATGGCTGCATGCCAGGCCGCCACTGATTCCACCGCATCACAAGGTCGCCAGACATGCATATTCGGAATCATGCGCAAAGCCGGCAATTGTTCCACCGGCTGGTGTGTGGGTCCGTCTTCACCGACGCCGATGGAATCATGGGTATAAACAAAGATATTTCTTACTTTCATCAGGGCCGCCATGCGTAACGCATTTTTGGCATAATCAGAAAACATCAGAAAAGTGCCCGTGTAAGGAATAATGCCGCCATGCAAACTCATGCCGGTGGTGATGGCGCTCATACCAAATTCCCGCACCCCAAAAGACAAATAGTTACCGGTAAAATCACCACCATTGATGTGCTTCGAGCCGGACCAAAACGTATTATTAGATGGTGTTAAGTCAGCTGAACCACCAAACAGTTCCGGTAACATAGGGCCGACACCTTCTAAAGCCAATTTAGAGGCTTTACGGGTGGCCATTTCAGGGGCATCTTTAGCAACTTGTTTTAAGTAGGCATCCATTTTGGTATCAAAATCAGCCGGTAATTCATTGTTTATGCGACGCGACAAATCAGCCGCCAATTCAGGGTATGCTTTTTGGTAAGCATGAAAAGTATTTTGCCAGGTTTGCTCACGTTCCGCACCTTTGCTTTCCGCATTCCAGCCTCGGTAAATTTCATCCGGAATCTCAAAAGGTGCATAAGACCAATTTAAGGCTTTGCGGGTGGCGGCAATTTCATCTTTACCCAAAGGCGCGCCATGGGTTTCATGGGAACCGGCTTTGTTCGGAGCACCGGCGCCAATGGTGGTTTTGCAACAAATAAGCGTGGGTTGTTCGGTATTGTCTTTGGCTGCCTTAATGGCCGCATCAACAGCCGCCGCATCATGCCCGTCCACCGCTTCAATGACATGCCATCCGTAGGCTTTAAAACGTTGTGGCGTGTTATCGGTAAACCAGCCATCGACTTCACCGTCAATGGAGATATTATTATCATCATATAAAGCAATCAGTTTTCCTAAGCCCAAGGTGCCAGCCAGGGAACACACTTCATGAGAAATGCCTTCCATTAAGCAGCCATCGCCCAGAAAGACATAACTGTAATGATCAATAATGTTATGACCATCGCGGTTAAACTGTGTGGCCAGCATTTTTTCGGCCAAAGCCATACCCACGGCATTAGCCAATCCTTGTCCCAACGGTCCGGTGGTGGTTTCCACCCCGGGTGTATAGCCATATTCCGGGTGTCCCGGGGTTTTCGAATGTAACTGTCTGAAATCTTTTAATTCCGACATGCTCAAATCATAACCCGATAAATGTAAAGCCGCATATACCAGCATCGAACCATGGCCGTTGGACATGACAAAACGGTCGCGATTAAACCATTTGGGATTTTTCGGATTATGCCGCAGGTGATGATTAAACAGGACTTCAGCGATATCCGCCATGCCCATGGGTGCCCCCGGATGGCCCGAATTGGCTTGTTGAACGGCATCCATGGCCAGAAATCGGATGGCATTGGCTAACAAAGTTTGATTTGACATGTGATTTTAATTTATAGGTTTGGATTAAAAAAAGCCCAAGCGAGCCAGTAGGCGCTTATTTTATGGATAAACCCCATGATAAACAACTGACAATCGCAGAGACTGTCGGTTTTTGTGTTGTTAAGTTAAATTTACTTCCTCCTTTGAGAGGGAACTGAAAAATGTGTTCGACCAGTTTGTAGATGGTTTTATCATTCAGGCACAGTTTTCTTCCATAGCCAGTGGTCTTCAATCATGTCACTTATGCGTTTTTTTGAAACCAGGCAGCCTAAGACTTGATAAACTGATTGTTGGCTGTTGGAAAAGTAGGGCTCAATTTCATTAAACAAAGGAGAGTTGATTGTTTGTAAGCCTTTCATGGCATAAACTTTTGTGACTTTATTTTTATCATTGAGCAAATGTTTAAAAATCTGCTCTGCTTCTTTTGCTGCCAATATGGTTTGATAGGCTTGAAATATTTCAGAGGGACTACCGGCTACTCCGACTTTCGGTGACTCTATTCTTTGGGCACGTTTTAGAATCTGAATCTCGTAACTTAAAAGCATGGGAAGCTCATCTTCTAAAACTTTTTCAGCTTGAAATGTCTCAATGGAATCAGGTAATTTCTGCCAGGAAAAATCAGCCAAACCCACCCACGAAAAAGTCACGAGTAAAACGATTACAATAAACAAATGGACTAAAGCAGTTGTGGTTTGGTTATTCATCATCATTTTTTTTACTCTATAGGTATTAGTCCCTTTATTATTTTAAAAGTTTATTTAATGTATAAGAAAGGCCAAGAATCAGTAATAATGTTCAAATGATAAAAACAAACACAAATAAGAGTTTACGTGCAAGTTCTCTAACGGCATTAGAAAGGTTGCTGGTCAGTGTTTTGCTGTTGGCTTTGACATCGTCTGCGTTGGCGGCTAATAAAGGCGATATTCCGGCAGCCATAACGGTCTGGATTATCGGTGCGGTTCTGGCGGTGTTGATTTCACTGGCTTTTTCATTTAAGAAAAATGAAGCGGGCTCTTTTGTGGGATTAAAGAAAGCCAAATTCTTTTTACTGCTGTCTATTCTGTTATTGATTGTTTTTGTGGCAGGGACGGCCGCATTTTTTATTTTTATGTAAACTGAATGCTGTTGAGTGACTTAAAGGGAATTAATTTTCTGAGAAAATTAGGCAGCTTAGTGTGAATGCTCTATAATAATTCGAGATAATGACGATATTCATAGATAAGCAGAGGATATTATGGCGAAGAAAAAAACATTGAAACAAGCATCAGAAGAAAAGAAGTCACCGCAGTTGGCGGAAAATTTAATGGGTTCGGCCAATGAGATTTGGCTGGCGGGTTTGGGCGCTTTCTCTAAAGCACAAACCGAAGGTAAAAAGATTTTTGATAAATTAATCGAACAAGGTAAAGACTTTGAGCAGGCTTTTAAATCACAATCCCAAAAAGCCGGTAAAGACATTAAATCATCTGTTTCCGGAACTGTGGATTCTGCTAAAAAGAAAGCCAGCGAAAGTTGGGATAAGCTTGAAAGTGTATTCGAAACAAGAGTTGAGAAATCTTTGCATCGATTGGGTGTGCCGACCAATGACGAATTACATAAATTGGTGGATCGGATTGAAAAGTTAACTGCGCAGGTCAGTGAATTAACAGCTGAAAAAAGTGGTGTCGACGATAAAAAATCGGGTGCTCAGACGACTAAAAAAGTAGCGAAAAAAACCAGTAAAAAGAAAACAACTAAAAAGAAAGCCGTTACTAAAAAATCTGCATCAAAGAAAGAAGACGGCGCGTCTAAATCAACGTCCGCAAAATCCAAAGCGACCAAGAAAGCAACCACAAAGAAAACCGCGAAGAAAAAAGCTTCTAAAAAGTAATGAGTATTTGATGAAGCTTAAAAGCCGGTATTTAGCCGGTTTTTAAGCTTTGCTCCAACTGCGACAAGGAATCATCCAGTCGCTCGCGCCAACTGTAGGTTGGTTGGCTGTTGGTGATGTAATCCTGCAAACAGCGATGTTTGGCATTAAGTTTGTGCGAATCGAAGTGTAATCCGTGTCGATTCAGTATAGGAATTAATTCCTGTTGCTGCTGTTGTAAATGTTTGCGGGTCACTTGATAAGCATAATCACAAAGTTCGTCACGATGAGAATAGCTAAACAAATTAGAGTTAAATAAACGCTCATCATCGGCATCAGGTTCTGCCAAAACAATATCTGCTGTTGGGTATAACGACTCATATTTATCTAAGCCTGACTTTAATCGCGATTGCACGATGGAGCGAAACGTTTGAGATAAAACCATGGGTAAGCCACCTGATTCCAGACCTTTTTTAGTGGACTCAGGTGCCCGTGAAAAGGGCACAATTGGGTTCACGGCAAATAAAAGTTGAGTGTCTTGTTTTAATGCTGCGGAGGCATTCATGGTGCGCCGCAGAGCGCCGTCTACATAATATTTACCATTAATATTTACCGGTGCATAGAGGCCGGGTAATGCGGATGAAGCTTGTACGGCTTTAGAAATAGGCACATCTTCATTAACACCATTACCAAAACCGGCAATTTTACCGGTATTTAACTCACAGGCCACAATATACAGTTGTTTGTCCAGTTCTCTGAAGTCGTTACTTTTGCCATGTTTAATCAATATAGACTGTAAGAACTGTTCCAGTTTTTTGTTATTGAAGACGCCGGTAGGTAGCGCGGTTCCTAAATTTTCCAACAAATCCACGATGCCCATTTTCATGGGATTTTTAGCCCACTCCAAAAGTGTTTTTGTTAACAGCTTAGGCGATTTGGCTAAATTAACAATATAATCACGATAAGCTGGTTGTAAAAAATGGTCGGGATTAAAGGGCGTTAATGATTGATTATCAAAGATAAAAATCTGCACCATTTGCCTTAGGCTGATACCGTTCGCTAAACCGGCGGCTAAAAATGCCCCCGAACTGACGCCAACGTACATGTCTAAGTCATTCATGGAGACATCTTCAATGTGGTCTTCCAAAGCACACAAAGCCCCCAATTCATAAAATCCGCCCAACGGGCCTCCACCGGCTAACGCCAGGCCAAACTTATGGTTACTGCTGATCGGATCAGCTGCAGGTTTAATGGTTATCATGGCGTTATTATAATCAAAATCTCACCAAGACACCATCATCGGTGTCATTATGACGACAGTTAAAGTTATGATAAGATAACCATAAAAGAGTAGGTAGAAACACATGATTATCAAGGTTTTATTGGTCGACGACCATGATATTGTCAGAACCGGCATCAAGATGGTGATCGAAAAAATGGCCGGCATTAAAATTGTCGGTGAAGCCACCAATGGACAGCAGGCTATCGAGCAGGCAATGGAATTGAAGCCTGATGTGGTGTTAATGGATATTAACATGCCGCGGATTAGTGGTCTACAAGCCACGCGCCAAATTACAGAAGCTGATCCATATATTCGTATAATTATTTTGACCATTCATGCGCAAAACCCATATCCCAAACAATTATTGGATGCCGGTGCCACCGGGTATTTGACCAAAGGTTGTGCAGCCGATGAATTAGAAAGTGCCATCCGACAAGTCTATGCCGGAAAACGATATGTGGGTACAGATATTGCACAACAAATGGCGCTGTCTATGTTGCCCGGCGGTAAAAATGATTCCCCTTTTGATGTCTTGGCAAAACGAGAGATTGATGTGGCAATGTTATTGGTGCGTGGTAAAAAAGCCAAACAAATTGGACATATTCTGGGACTGAAAGAAAAAACTGTGGCCACTTATAAGTACCGCATTTTAGAAAGGTTGGAGGTTAATAATGAGGTGCAACTGACTCATTTGGCCATCCGTCATGGATTGTTAGATGCCGATGAAATCAATCAAGATGATTGATAATGATGGTGTTTAAGATTTTTTGCTTGGGGCGCCCACTCCATTCATTGGTATTTTTTGAAGTTTTAACGATGCTTCCTGTTCTAAATCCTTGGTTTTGCATGATTTAGAAAACGATAATTATTTAAAATAGCTACGTCTGAGTAAGCAGATAAAGAATGTCATTTGAACTTGGATTGTTGTACAATGCGCATCAATTTAAGGTCTGTGATGTTTTTTACGCAAAACAGGCTGATTGTGGCAATAATTCACTAAAAAAGCCAAGAAAAAACTATTATCTTTGGGTAATTTCCTATAAAATTGCCCGTCTTTTTTAGTGCCCTGAATTTTTTGAGGTAAATATGGTTAAAATTAAAATGGTTAGGCATGGTTCTAAACGCGCGCCTTTCTACAAAGTTGTGGCCACTGATTCGCGTAATGCCGGTGACGGTAAAGCGCTACAGCGACTGGGGTTTTATAACCCGATGGCCCGTGGACAGGAAGTTAAGTTAAACCTTGATATAGAAGGTATTGAGTCTTGGGTTGCCAAAGGTGCTCAAGTATCGGATCGTATCAACACATTAATGAAGCAAGCACGTCAATCTGCTTAAATCATGAGCGATGACTTGTTAACCGTTGGTAAGATAACGGGTCATTTTGGTGTGCAAGGCGGGCTTAAGGTTTTTTCCTATACCCAGCCAATGGACAATATAACAGCTTACCAGCAATGGTATATTGGTGAGCGGTTGTACAAAGGAATTAAAGCCAAAAAACACGGTAAAACCATTATCGCACAGCTACCCGACATTAACAGTCGAGAAGCTGCGGAAGCGCTAATTGGACAAACGGTATCAGTGAATGTGTCACAGTTAAGTGCGTTGCCGGAAGATGATTTTTATTGGCATCAATTAATAGGCTTGACTGTTATCAATCAGGATGATCAAACTCTGGGATGCATTGATTCTTTATTTGAGACCGGTGCCAATGATGTAATGGTTGTTAAATCTGATCAGGGTGACATGCTGATTCCTTATTTATATGGACAGACTGTTGAGCGTGTGGATTTGGTTGCCTCAGAGATACGGGTTAATTGGACTGAGATAGATCAACCGGAGGGCTGATGAAATTTAATGTCATCACCTTATTTCCTGAAGCGGTTAAGAATATGCTGTCTTTCGGAGTGATTGGTCGAGCGGTAGAAGCGGGCAAAATACAGATACAATATTTTAACCCCAGAGACTGGTCTGATAATAAGCATCGACGGGTTGATGATCGGCCTTTTGGTGGCGGTGCGGGTATGCTGATGATGTATGACCCATTGTATCGGACATTGATGGCCATAAAAGAACAAGATGCTGATACGCGGGTGGTGTATTTGTCACCACAGGGACAACCTTTAAAGCAGGTTGATTGTAATTATTTGGCCACAGTTAACAGCTTAACTTTGTTATGTGGTCGTTATGAAGGTGTTGATCAACGCTTTATTGATCGTCATGTGGACATGGAGTTGTCGATTGGGGATTATGTGATTAGTGGCGGTGAATTAGCAGCTGCCGTTATGGTTGACGCAGTGTCAAGACAATTGACAGGTGTCTTGGGCGATGAGTCCTCGGCACAAAGTGATTCTTTCATGACCGGTAAATTGGGTTATCCGCAATATACACGGTCAGAAATACTGGGACAATCAGGTGTCCCAACGGTTTTGTTAAGTGGTGATCATAAAAAAATTGCCAGTTGGCGTGCGGCGCAAGCACTTGCTAAAACAAAACAGCAAAGACCTGATTTAATGGCAGGCACCTCTGAGGGTAAATAATGACCGCTCAAGTGCCCATAAAGTAATGAAAGGCTGGAATGAAAGGTCTTGTAATGATTAAAGAGTATAAATCATGAGTGACATTATAAAAGAATTAGACGCGGCGCAATTACGCAGTGACTTACCTAAGTTTAGCCCCGGTGACACCGTTGAAGTTGGTGTTAAGGTGGTTGATGGAAGTCGTGAGCGCGTGCAAAATTTTGAAGGTGTGGTTATTGCGGTTAAAAATCGTGGTATCAACTCAGCCTTTACGGTAAGAAAAATATCCTATGGCGAAGGTGTTGAACGTGTGTTTCAAACCCATAGTCCGATGATAGCCAGCATTAACGTGAAACGTAAAGGTAAAGTACGTCGCGCCAAATTGTACTACTTACGTGGACTTGAAGGTAAAGCAGCACGTATTAAAGAAAAGCTGGGCACTAAAAAATAACACGAGCTAAGAGAGAATAGTTATGTCAAGAGTATGCCAGGTTACTGGGAAAAAAACAGTCATGGGAAATAACGTTTCTCATGCCATGAATAAAACTCGCAGACGTTTTCTGCCTAACATTCAGACCCATCGTTTTTGGGTTGACAGTGAAGATCGTTGGGTTAGATTGCGCGTCTCTGCAAAAGGTATGCGAGTGATTGATAAGAAAGGAATTGATGCTGTATTGGCAGAAATTCGTCATCGCGGAGAAAAGGTGTAATTATGCGAGATTTAATTAAATTGGTGTCAAGTGCCGGAACCGGTCACTATTACACCACCGATAAAAATAAAAAGAACACGCCTGATAAGATAGCCATGAAAAAATATGATCCGGTTGTCAGAAAGCATGTGATTTATAACGAGAAGAAAATTAAGTAAGCTCAATTCAGAGTGCGCTTATTGAACGGTAATAATGATTAGTCTGTTATTACTCAATGTCTATAAAAACCAGTATTCATAACTGGGTGCCCGTAGAAATAGCGGGTTGTTATGATGGGTTTTTATATTGAAAACAACCCTTACAATAGGAAAATAGAATTATGGCAAACGTAACTGTCAAACAGCTGCTGGAAGCTGGTGCTCACTTTGGGCATAATACCAGATATTGGAATCCTAAAATGGCCCCATACATCTTTGGCGCCCGAAATAAAATTCATATTATCGATTTACGTGAAACCCAAGCGTTGTTCAATGACGCTTTGAATTTCATGGGTACCATTGCTTCACGTCGAGGCAAAATCTTATTTGTTGGCACTAAACGTGCTGCCAGTAAAGCTATTCGTGAAGAAGCCATCCGTTGTGGTATGCCTTTTGTTTCACACCGTTGGTTAGGTGGCATGTTAACTAACTATAAAACAGTTAAAGCGTCCATCAATCGATTAAAAGACATTGAAGCCATGCAAGAAGATGGTCGTATGGAACGATTTGTGAAAAGAGAGCAATTAGCGATGGATCGTGAACGTGCTAAATTGGAAAAAACCTTAGGCGGTATTAAGGACATGAAGGGTTTACCTGATGCCATATTCATCGTAGATACAAAGTTTGAAACAATTGCCATTAATGAAGCAAAAACCTTAGGAATTCCGGTGGTTGCTATCGTTGATACCAACAACTATTATAAAGATGTTGAGTATATGATTCCGGCCAATGATGACTCGATGAAAGCCATCCGCTTATATGCCGCTACTGTTGCTGATGCCATTTTAGAAGGTAAGGCATCGATGCAAATCAGCACCGATGACAGCGCTGAAAAGGAAGACAAACCGGCAGAGAAAAAAGCTAAAACGGCTAAGAAAACGTCTGCTAAAAAAGAATCAGCTCAGTCGGATGACAAACAAGTAGTTGAAGAAAAGTCTGATGATTCTAAAGAGCCTGCTGTTAAATCCAAAGACACGGAAGTGGCTGATGAAGCAGATGATAAAGAAGCAGCAGCTAAAACCACTAAAAAGAAAGTGGCTAAAAAGAAAGTAGCCAAAAAGAAAACCACCAAGAAAAAAGTTGCTAAAAAAGAAAGCGACGAATAATTTAAGGTGATAGATTGGTTTGATGTTCAATCAAACCAATCTTTTGATTAATATGTCACCATAAATTTTACTAGGTGTGGTGATTAAATAACGAGGTAATGATATGAGTATTACAGCAGCAATGGTTAAAGAGTTGCGTGAAATCACCGGTGCCGGCATGATGGAATGTAAAAAGGCTCTGGTTGAGACTGAGGGCAACATTGAAGTGGCCGTTGAAAACTTAAGAAAATCGGGTGCTGCCAAAGCGGCTAAGAAATCAGGCCGAGTGGCTGCAGATGGTATAATTAAAGTTATCACATCTGATGACAACAAAACTGCTTATATTGCTGAAATCAACAGTGAAACTGATTTTGTGGCAAAAGACAGTAACTTTTTAAAATTTGCTGATACCCTAATTCAAGCTGCCATGGATAACAATGTGGGTTCAGTCGAGTCTTTAATGGCTTGTGAAGTGGATGGCAAAAGTATCGAACAAGCCAGAACTGATTTAGTGGCAAAAATTGGTGAAAATATCCAGTTACGCCGTATTCAAAAAATCACCCTGGATGAAGGTCAGGTTGGTTGTTATTTACATGGTAAAAATATTGGTGTCGTGGTTGCAGCGACCGGTGCTGATGAAGAGTTGATTAAAGACATTGCCATGCACGTGGCAGCTTCTAATCCACAATTTATTGATGCCGATGAAGTGCCTGCGGAAATCTTGGATAAAGAAAAAGAGATTTTGGTGGCGCAAGCACAAGATTCTGGTAAGCCCGCAGAAATCATTGAAAAAATGGTAGAAGGCCGTGTTCGCAAATATTTGGCTGAAATTACTTTAAAAGGGCAAAACTTTGTCAAAGATCCAGACGTAACAGTTGCTAAGTTATTAAAAAATAACAATGCAGATGTGTTAAGTTTTGTTCGCTTTGAAGTTGGTGAAGGTATCGAAAAAGCAGAAGATAATTTTGCCGAAGAGGTCATGTCACAAGCACGTGGAAACTGAGTCTTTAAAATACAGTCGCATTCTCCTGAAATTATCAGGAGAAGCGCTGTTAGGCGCTGAGGATTACGGTATAGATCCTGAGGTCATTAACCGCTTATCCGCTGAAATTTCTCGCGTTCATCAATTGGGTGTTGAAATAGGCATTGTTATTGGTGGTGGTAATATTTTTCGCGGTGAAGGTTTAAGCAAATCGGGTATTGATCGTGTCACCGGTGATCACATGGGTATGTTGGCGACTGTAATGAATGCCCTGGCTTTACAAAATGCCTTAGAAAAACAAGGCAATAAAGTACGCGTTATGTCAGCCATTGGTATTCACGAAGTATGTGAAGACTATATTCGCAGACGTGCCATTCGGCATTTGGCTAAAGGAAATATCGCTGTATTTGCCGCTGGTATAGGTAATCCTTTTTTCACCACTGATTCAGCTGCCAGCTTACGCGCCATTGAAATTAACGCAGATATTGTGCTTAAGGCCACCAAAGTTGATGGTGTTTATTCGGCTGATCCCGTAAAAGATCCCAATGCGGTTAAATACGATCATCTGACATATGATGAGGTGATTGAAAAGAAATTGGCCGTCATGGACACGTCAGCTGTGGTGTTGTGTCGAGATCGTAACATGCCCATTCGAATTTTTGATATTAACCGTAAAAACGCCCTCATGGACATAGTTAAAGGCGCCAGTATCGGAACCATTGTAACAGCTTGAATTTTGGAGTAATTATGATTAATGATGTTGTCAATGAAGCAAAGCAGCGAATGACTAAAACCATTGAAGCGTTGCGTAATGAATTAAAAGGCGTCCGCACCGGTCGTGCTAACACTAACCTCTTAGATGGTATCATGGTAGATTACTATGGTGCCTCGTCAGCACTCAATCAGGTCGCTAATGTTGCAGTTCAAGATGCCCGAACGCTGACTGTTACGCCTTGGGAAAAGACCATGATTGAGCCCATTGAAAAAGCCATTATGGCATCAAATTTGGGTTTAAATCCAATCAGTGCCGGTATGGTTATTCGAATTCCATTACCGCCATTAACTGAAGAACGCCGTAAAGAAATGGTGAAGATGGTTGGTCAAATCGCAGAAAACTCTAAAATCAGTATTCGCAATATACGGCGAGACGCCAATAGCCAATTAAAAGCCATGGAAAGTGCTAAAGAGATTACTGAAGATGACTTGCGTGGTGGTGAAAAGCAGGTTCAAGAAGTTACCGATAAATTCGTCACTCAAGTTGATGAAGTGGTGGCTGAAAAAGAACATGAGTTGATGGACATCTAAGGTCTGTCCAGATTGGGAGCCATGTATGAATGTTCAGCACATCGCCATTATCATGGACGGCAATGGTCGGTGGGCTGCGCAAAGAAAAAGACCTCGCACCTGGGGTCATAAGGCCGGTGTTAAGGCAGTAAAATCCACCCTCAAAGCCTGTGTTCAATCAGGTATAAGTCACCTGACTTTATTTGCCTTCAGCAGCGAAAATTGGCGTCGCCCTCAATCTGAGGTGAAGCGCTTAATGACCTTGTTTTTGCAATCTTTAGAAAAAGAATCACCGGAATTATTACAACAAGGTGTTGCCATTCGATTTATCGGCGATTTATCGGCATTTTCTGAAAAGTTACAAATTAAAATGCAGGAAGTTTCTGCTTTACAACCTGAAGACAAACGGCTAACTTTACATGTTGCAGTCAATTATGGTGGTCGTTGGGACATCGTGCAAGCGGCTAAACAATTAGCGTCTATGCATCAGCAAGGAACGCTTGACCTAAGCGATATAGATGAGTCGCTTTTTAATCGACACACTTGTTTAAGCCAACAACCGCCAATCGATTTGTTGATACGCACCGGTGGAGAGCAACGTATATCAAATTTTTTATTGTGGCAATGTGCTTATACGGAATTGTTTTTTATCGATACGCTGTGGCCAGATTTTGATGAAAAAGTGTTACAATCTGTATTGGTGGATTATAACAAACGAGAACGCCGATTTGGCCAAACCAGCGATCAACTCAATGCTTAAACAACGCATCATAACAGCTTTAATCTTAGCCCCTTTATTTTTACTCATCGTAATCTACGGTCAAAATATAGGGTTTGCCGCCATGGTTTTACTAATCGGTGCTGTGGCCATTTTTGAGTGGTTGAAGATAAATCAGCTACCCATTGCTATAGTGGCATTAAATGCAGTTAGTATAACCCTGCTGTGTGGCTACTTAATGCGTTGGTTACCGCAACCACTCGAATATTATTGGCTACTTAGTGCTTTGATCTGGTTACCGGCTTTATTGTGGTTAAAGAACCACCAATGGGGATATCAACAAAAAGGCTTACAAATTATGATTAAGACGCTGTATGGTGTCTTGGCCATTATGTTGTTTATGCTGAGTATGCAGCAACTTCATGATCATGAGATGGGTGTTTTCAGGGTTTTGAGTTTGGTTTTTTTAATTTGGGTGGCGGACATTGGTGCTTACTTCAGTGGTAAGAACTTTGGTCGTCACAAGTTGGCTGTCAATATTTCACCCGGTAAAACTTGGGAAGGTGTCATCGGTGCACAGCTTTTTGTGGCTATTTATGCCATGATATTAGCCATCGTTTTTCAGTTAAGTATGTTCATTCTGATACCAATTATGATGGTGGTGGCTTTATTTTCAGTGGTGGGTGACTTGGTTGCCAGCTTAGGTAAACGTCAAGCAAAGGTTAAAGACAGTTCACAAATCTTACCTGGACATGGTGGCATATTAGATCGTTTCGATAGTATGATTATTGCAGCACCTTTGTATTTGATTCTTTTGGACGCTTTATGAAGCAGGTTGCAGTATTGGGTGCCACGGGATCTATTGGTGATTCTACTTTGGCGGTAATGCGGTGTCACCCAGGAAAATTCAAAGTTCATACCTTATCAGCCCACAAAAACAGTGATAAATTACTCACGCTTATTAAAGAGTTTACTCCGCGTCATGTCGTCATCACGGATAAGACTGCATATAAAGCCGTCAAGTCGACTTGTACAGTCAGCCGTGTTGATATTCACTATGGAGCAGAGGCTTTAAACGCGGCTGTTAAAGCGTCGGAGATAGATTTGGTGGTGGCCGGGATTGTCGGCAATGCCGGGATGTCTTCTGTCATGGCAGCAATCGAAGCCGGCAAAACCTTGTTATTGGCTAATAAGGAATCCATCGTGACGGCAGGTTCTTTGGTGATGCCTTTAGCACTTAAAACCGGCGCACGTATAATTCCACTGGACAGCGAACATAATGCCATTTATCAGTGCTTGCCTGAAACTTACCAAATTGGAAACCGACCTGAATCAGTGGCTCATCTAACCTTAACCGCCTCCGGTGGTCCTTTTTGGAATACCCCCAAATCTGATTTTCCACAAATCACTCCGGCACAAGCCGTGGCTCATCCGCAGTGGGATATGGGCGCTAAGATATCAGTCGATTCAGCAACATTGATGAACAAAGGTTTAGAAGTGATTGAGGCGCATTGGTTGTTTAATATGCCGGTTGATGAAATTCGTGTGGCCATACATCCACAAAGTATTATTCACTCCATGGTGAACTATATAGACGGTTCAATTTTGGCACAAATGGGTGTTCCTGATATGCAAATCCCTATCTCACACGGGTTGGGGCTGGGTCAACGGTTAACCAATAATGCGGCCTTGTTAGACATTACTGAGATTGGCCAATTACAATTTTATCCTGCAGATTATGAGAAGTTTCCTAATTTAAAATTAGCTCGATTGTCGATTGAAATCGGTGGTATAGCACCGGCTATTTTGAACGCGGCCAATGAGGAAGCAGTAACGGCTTTTTTAAACAATGAAATCGCCTTTACGAAAATTTCCGATATCAATGATAGAATGCTGAATTCATTTACTGTAGAAAAGGTTGAGTCTGTGCAACAACTCATTGAATTAGATCAGTTAGTAAGGCGACAAACAAAAGCCTGTATAGCCTCTTTGAGATAATGTCATGATGACTGTGTTGGCAAGTATATTCTGGTTAATAATCACTTTAGGGGTGTTGGTTACTTTTCATGAATTGGGCCATTTTTTATTGGCGCGGTTGTTTGGTGTAAAAGTTTTGCGATTTAGTGTGGGCTTCGGTAAGCCAATATGGTCTCGTTTTGACCGTTATGGTACTGAAATTGCGGTGGCGCCCATTCCTTTGGGTGGTTATGTCAAACTACTGGATGAACGTAATTGTGACGTCAGTGCGTCTGAAAAACATAACGCCTACAATCATAAACCTGCATGGCAAAAATTCCTCATTATGTTCGCCGGTCCGGCCTTTAATTTTATTTTGGCGTTTCTCCTATATTGGATGATGTTTGTTGTCGGAAAACCGGAAATCAAACCCACCATTGGAGAGCCCACCAAACTCATGGAACAGGCAGGCTTTAGTGCCAAAGATCAAATTATTGAAGTAGACGGTGAAAAAGTTAACACCTGGTCTGATGTGTCCATGTATCTTATTACCGCGGGTTTGGACCGCAGAGACATTCAGGTCACCATTAAAAACAATGCCGGCTCGGTTCAGGAAAAAAACCTTAAACTTTCACAATTACCCAGCGGCATAAAAGAATCAAAGATGATGTCCGCCATTGGCTTAAAAGCCTGGCAAATGCCAGTGCCGGCTGTTATGGGTGAATTGTCAGAAGGTTTACCTGCGGCAAAAGCCGGGTTACGAAAAGGTGACGAAATTGTTGCCATCAATGGTGAAACGGTTGAGGACTGGTATCAATTAAGCCAACAGATAAGTGAACTCTCGCCGCCGTTAACACTCACCTATGTGCGCAACGGTCAAGAGTTTGAAGCGCGAATTAATCAATATGTAACAGATCCGGACAATCCAAAACGTCAAGTTATCGGGATTCGACCGATTCAACCGGATGAGCAAGTGGTTGATTATGCTAAAAGCCTTTACTACGAACTGTCTTATGGTCCTTTACAAGCCATGCCGATGGCATGGCAAGAAATGCTGAAAATAACTGGCAAATCCTTGGAGATGATAGGTAAACTATTGGTCGGAAAAGCATCCTTAGAAAATTTATCAGGTCCGATAACCATAGCCCAGGTGGCCAATGATTCAGCGGCCAGAGGATTTTCTTGGTATTTGTCATTTTTGGCATTAATAAGCTTAAGTTTAGGTATCATTAATTTGCTGCCGGTACCAATGCTTGACGGCGGTCAGATTTTATTTTTACTGTTTGAGAAAGTAAAAGGTGCGCCGCTAAGTGAGCGATTTGAAATACGTGCACAATTACTGGGTATGTTGATGTTAGTTTCTTTAATGACCTTGGCAATTTATAACGACATTTTAAGAACCCTGTCATAAATATAAAAAATTTTAATATGAAAAAAATAGTTTTACTTTTGTTAATACTGGTAACTGCCGGCGCTTCTGCGTTTGAGCCATTTGTAATTGACGACATCCGAATTATTGGGGCTGATCGAATTTCTCAAGGCACCATATTCTCGCATTTACCCATGGAGCGAGGTGATGAGATTGATGCACAAATGGTCAGAAATGGTATTCAACGGCTATTTGCCACCGGCTATTTTAATGACATTAAAATGACTAAAGACGGACGGGTTCTTATTATTACAGTAGAAGAACGTCCAGCCATTGCCACCATAAGCATTACCGGTAATAAAAGTATTAAAACCGAGGAGTTATTAGCCGGTCTGGAAAATATCGGTTTATCTGAAGGTGAAGTGTTTAATGAATTAGAACTGGAGCGGGTAAAAAGTGAACTGGTTCAACAGTTTTTTTCACGGGGCAAATACAACGTTAAAGTTGATACCAGTCACAGAGAATTGGACCGTAATCGGGTCATGGTGACAATTACCATTGATGAAGGGAAGTCAGCCAAGATCCAGCACATTAAAATTGTTGGCAACACCGTTTTTAGTGATGAAGAGCTGATTGATACTTTTGAGTCAGATACAACCAATTGGTTATCGTGGTATTCTCAGGATAACCAATATTCCAAAGAGAAACTCAATGGTGATTTGGAAAAGCTCAAGTCGTATTACATGGACCGTGGCTATGTCAACACTGACATAGAGTCAGTTCAAGTCACCATCAGTCCTAATAAAAAAGAAATATACATCACCATCAACATTCAAGAAGGTGATCAGTATTTATTTGGTGAACAAAAATTAACTGGTGAATTAATTTATGATAAAGAGGTTATGGAAAATTACCTGTTTACCAAAGAAGGTAATACCTTTGCCCAAAACTTAATTGAAATTACGGTTAATAATTTTAAAGGCCTGTTATCTAACCGCGGTTATGCATTTGCTGAAGTGGAGCCGGTGACACAAATTAATGAAGATGATAAAACTGTGGATTTAACGTATTACGTTAAACCGGGTAAACGGGTGTATGTTAGACGGATTAATTTTATCGGAAATACCAAAACCAAAGATGAAGTGTTGCGTCGCGAGATGCGTCAGTTTGAAGGGGCTTGGTTCTCACAGGCATTGGTCGACCGTTCTAAATTAAGATTACAGCAAAAGCCCTATATTGAAGAAATTGAAATAGAAACGCCGCAAGTCCCGGGTAGTGAAGACCAAGTTGACGTCAATGTCAAAGTTAAAGAAAGAAACTCAGGACAATTCCAGTTTGGTTTAGGTTATTCACAAGTCAGTGGTCTAAACTTATCGGGTAGTGTGTCACTGGCTAATTTTTTAGGTAGTGGTAATTCAGTATCGGTGGCAGTTAATACCAGTGACTATTACAATCGCATTAACCTGTACTATGAAAATCCCTATTTTACCGACGATGGTATTTCATTGGGTTATAGTTTGAATTTTACTGACATTGACCAGGGAGAAGCCAATATTGCCCAATATAATTCATCTAATGGTAGTTTAGGCGTAAATATGTCTTTCCCGTTAACCGAATACGATCGTTTATATACATCATTTGCCTATGAGCGGGTGTCACTACGCGCGACACAAGGCAGAACTGCGGATGCCATTGTTGATGAGTTGTTGGATTTAGGTGGTTATGCCTATTTCTGTCTGCCTTCAGTGCGGCCGGATGACGATGATGATTTACTGCCTTTGACGAATCAATGTTTTGCTGACGGTGTCATTCCGCCGGCCACCGGTGCGGATGGGGAAACCATTCTCAGCCCTTATCAGTATCGGCGTGCGTTTACTTTATATAAAACCACTGCCAGATGGGCGCGCGATAGCCGTAACCGTTTTTTCAACCCAACCCGTGGTGCCTATCACTCCATCGGTTTTGAAGCCAGTTTACCCAACAGTACTGCTGAGTTTTATAAAATTAATCTCAAAGAAAATATTTTATTCCCTTTAACTAAAAACCTAACATTATCACTGCGTGGTGAAATTGGCTATGGCGAAGGTTACGGTGATACCAACAGCTTGCCTTTCTTTGAACATTTCTTTGCCGGGGGTGTGAATTCGGTTCGGGGTTATGATGATAATACCTTAGGACCTAAATCATTGGTTGCTGAAATTCCCGGGACCTACGATCATTTACCATTGACATCACGTCCTGGAGATCCGGTCGGTGGTCAGTTTAAAGTGATTGGTTCTGCTGAAGTGATATTCCCAACGCCTTTTGCAAAAGATTCAAATGCAGCCCGGCTGGCATGGTTTATCGATGCCGGTAATGTGTTTGATAGTTACGATGATTTTGAGGCCAGAGAATTGCGATTATCTACTGGGGTTGCTTTAAAATGGCAAGCACCCGTTGGTCCGATTGTGATTAGTTATGCGTATCCGTTTAATTCGGATAAATATGACCGTAAGGAACGATTACAATTCACCTTTGGTAATACTTTCTAAGCAATGCAAAAGGTGAGCTCACAACTTATTCTGTTTATGTGCATAATGTTGCTTCAGTCAGGTGCCCGAGCCGCTGATAAAATCGGCTATGTAGACATGAATATTTTGATTAATAACTCACCGCAAATTCTGGCTGCTAACCAAACACTCACTCGAGAATTTGAAGAACAGAATAATGAAATATCTCAGCAGGAAGCTGATTTGCAGGTTATGGAAGACAGCATCCGTCAAGAGGGTAATTTTATGACACCCGATGAGCTCGCCAAATTACAGGAACGGGCACGGATTTTAGAGCGTCAAGTACGGCGTGCCAAAGAAGATTTGAAAGACGCCATCACCATTCGAAATTCACAGCTGGTGGATGAAGTACAAAATGAAATTAAACGTGTGGTATCAGAATATGCCAAAACCAACGGTTATGATGTGATATTGATTAATGCCATTTTGTATGCCAACGAACGCATTGATATTACGGATGAAATTCTGTCGCAATTGCGAGAAGAATACAATACAGCCACCAGTCAATAGATAAGCGTATGACCACTTTGTCACAACTGGCGTCTCATTTTGGTTTACAGTATGAAGGTGATGGTGATGTTGAAATAACCCATGTAGGTACCTTATCAAGCGCTGCAACCGGCGCTATCAGCTTTCTCAGTAATTCCACTTATATTAAAGACCTTGCCAGCACCGCGGCATCTGCGGTGATTATGTCTTCAGATTTGGCCTCACAGTATTCGGGCAATAAATTAATCAGTGATCAGCCTTATGTCACTTTTGCCCGGGTGGCATCATTTTTCGCACCCAGGCAACCAGTACAATCGGGTATTCATCCCAAAACAGACATTGATGCCACTGCTGAAGTGGCAGACAATGTGGGTATTGGCGCTTATTCAGTGATTGGTGCCAATGTCAAGATAGCTGCCGATTGCCGTATTGCTGATCGTGTTAGTATTGGCTCAAATTGTATCATCGAGTCAGGGTGTGAGATTAAATCTGGCGTCATAATTGAACATAACTGTCATATTGGCAAGAATGTGATCATTCATCCCGGTGCCATTATTGGTGCTGATGGTTTTGGTTTGGCTCGGGCCTCTGATGGTTGGCTTAAAATACCACAAACAGGGCGAGTTATTATTGGTAATGGTTGTAGCATTGGTGCCAACACCACCATTGACCGAGGTGCCATTGATGACACAATTTTAGGGGATGACGTGCACTTGGATAATCAGATTCAAATCGGCCATAATGTCCAGATTGGTGCGCACACGGTGATTGCCGGATGTGCAGCCGTGGCGGGTTCTGCAAAGATTGGTGCCAATTGTTTGATTGGTGGTGGTGCCGGTGTGGTTGGTCATATAACAGTTTGTGATGCGGTGACAATTCAAGCCATGGCATTGGTCACCGGGCACATTAAAAAACCCGGTGTTTATGGCTCGGTGGCACCGTTACAAGAAAATGCACAATGGCGCAAAACAGCTGTCAGGATAAAGCAATTGGATGACCTGGCAAAGCGGCTTAAAAAATTAGAGAGAAAAATAGATGACTGAACAAAGAACTCCAAACACCATAAATGTTGAGCAAATAATGGACTTAATACCCCACCGTTATCCTTTTTTGTTGGTGGATCGGGTATTGGATTATGAGGCCGGTGAATGGATTAAAGCCATAAAAAATATCAGCTTTAACGAGCCACAATTTAACGGTCATTTTCCCGGTCATCCGGTGATGCCAGGTGTTATGGTGATTGAAGCCATGGCTCAAGCCTCCGGTGTGCTAACCCAATTAAGTCGCTCCGGACGTAGCGATGATGCCTTGTTTTACTTGGTGAAAGTGGACAATGCAAAATTCACCCAAATAGTTGTGCCCGGTGATACCTTGGTATTTGAGTGCCACATTAAAAAGGTTATTAAAAATATGACACTTTATCATTGCAAAGCCACGGTTGAAGGTCGTTTGGTGGCCAAAGCAGATTTGTTATGTGCTGAGAAATCAAAATGATTCATGAAACTGCCATCATCGATGACAGCGCTGACATTGCCGATGATGTTAAAATCGGCCCTTATTGTATTGTGGCTGAAGATGTCAAAATTGCATCCGGTTGTGAACTCAAATCTCACGTCGTCATCGGCCCACATACTGAGTTGGGTGAACATAATGTGGTTTATCCATTTGCTTGTTTGGGCGAAGCGCCACAGGATAAAAAATTTAACAAAGAGCAAACCCGTTTAAGCATTGGTCATAACAACACCATCCGAGAGTATGTCACCATTAATCGTGGTACCACCGATGACCGTTTAGTGACTGAAGTGGGTGATAATAATTGGATTATGGCGTATGTTCACATTGCCCATGATTGTGTGGTGGGAAATCACACCATTATGGCAAACGGCAGTACGCTAGCCGGTCACGTACATATTGGTGATTATGTTATTTTAGGTGGTTTTACTAAAATTCATCAGTTTTGTCGGGTGGGTGACCATGCGTTTACCGCCATGGATACTGCTTTTCAGAAAGATGTGCCGCCTTTTGTTATGGCCCATGGCAGCCCGGCAAAGCCCCGAGCCATAAATTTTGAAGGTTTAAAACGACGTGATTTTACAAAACAACGCATTCGAGACATAAAACAAGCTTATAAATTTTTGTATCAGTCTGATTTAGGCCTATCTGATGCCTTGGCTGCCATGGCTGACTTAATGGCAAGGTCTGAGGATGTGAAATTGATGTACGACTTTATCAAAGCCTCGCAGCGCAGTATTATTCGCTGATGTCAAAAAAGAGTAAGACAATTGCGGTGGTGGCCGGTGAAGCTTCCGGCGAGTTACTGGCTGTGGATTTAATCAAACAGTTGAAGCTATTACAGCCGGAGATTCGTATCTTAGTGGTTGGTGGTGCAAAGCTGTCAGCCCTGGATGTTGAACTCATTGCCGATAATGAAATTTTTCAGGTCATGGGCTTGGTGGAAATAGTGGCTGATTTACCGGCCTTATTAAAAGCCAAAAATCAGCTGGTTAAAACCTTATTAGACAGACAGGTTGATTTATATATTGGCGTAGATGCACCAGAACTAAATTTTGCCATCGCCAAAAAACTACACAAACAACAGGTACCTGTGATGCACTATGTCAGCCCATCGGTCTGGGCTTGGCGGCCGAAAAGGGTTTATAAAATGGCCCGTTATATTGATTATTTATTGACTTTATTTCCGTTCGAACCGGCTTTATATGCTGACACCACGATAAAGACCTTTTTTGTTGGCCATCCGATGGCGCAACAAATTCCAATTGAAGTGAATAAATCACAACAAAAAGCAATCATTGGCTTGGAACCAGAATGCTTCACACTAGCCCTGTTGCCCGGTAGTCGTAGCCGTGAGATAAACACATTAATGCCTCTGTTTGCAGCAGCGGCAAACCAATTAGCCAACTCTGACTGGCAATTGATTAGCAGTGCTGTGAGTCCTGAAAAGCAGAAAACAGCGAATCAAATCGCCAAGCAGTATGGTCTTAAAATTCACTGGTTTGATGACAGTCAAGCCGTATTAAAAGCTGCCGATTTTGCCATTGTCGGTTCAGGAACTGTGGCCTTGGAGGCCATGTTGTGTAAAACACCGATGGTGGTGGCCTATAAAATTGCCGCGATGAGTTACGGTATTGTGCGATTATTTAAACTGATGAAATTGCCCTATTATTCTTTGCCTAATGTTTTGCATGGTGATTTTTTAGTGCCCGAAGTGATGCAAAATGATTTAACTGTGCCGCAATTGGTACTGACCACACAACAAAGCCTACAAAGTAACAGACGACTTTCGGTGGTGGCTGAATTTACCCGATTACATCGTCAATTGTTACCACCCGAAAATCAGCAGGCAGGGCAGATTGTCTCAGATATAATGGAGGCGTTATGATCGCTGGTGTTGATGAAGCCGGACGTGGCCCGTTAGCCGGACCGGTGACTGTGGCTGCGGTCATTTTAAAAACCATACCAGACGGCTTAAATGATTCTAAAAAACTCAGTGAAAAAAAACGTACGGCATTATTACCATTGATTAAATCTATGTCAGTGGCTTGGAGTGTGGTGCATGTTTCGCCTGAAGAGATTGATGACATGAATATTTTGCAAGCGACTCTATGGGGAATGCAACAGGCAGTGCAGCAATTAGAAGTTCAACCAATTGAAGTTCTGGTGGATGGTAATCAAGTGCCTAAGATGACACTGCCATGTCGTGCACTGGTGGGCGGGGATGGTCTAGAGGCCTGTATTTCTGCAGCCTCTATAATTGCTAAATGTCATCGAGACAGTTTAATGCTGGAAGCACATCAGAAATTTCCTGAGTATGGTTTTAATCAACACAAAGGTTACCCAACGAAAGCACATATGGAGGCGTTAAGCAAATGGGGGCCATGTGCCATCCACAGACGTAGTTTTGCGCCGGTTCGTGCAGCTGAACAACAAGGTTTATTTGTATGACAGCAAAGCAATTTGTTCATTTGAATGTACACAGTGAATACGCGATAACGGACTCAACCATTCGTATAGCACAGTTGGTAAAAACAGTGCGGGATATGGGAATGCCTGCGGTGGCTTTGACTGATACCAATAATCTATTTGCTGCCTTAAAATTCTACAATGCCGCTAAGTCAGCAGGTATTAAGCCAATTTTCGGAGCCGATATCAGTGTCCATAATCCGGCGCTTGAGATTGGCACTTTTGAAATGACATTGTTATGCCAAAATCGCACAGGTTACCTTAATTTAAGTCGAATTATTTCCCAATCACAGCGACAAAGTGATGATCGCGGGCAAGTGTACGTGGAAAAATCATTTTTATTGGCGCACAGTGAAGGTTTATTGCTATTGGCCGACTCCATGGTCAGTGATTTTGGGCGTTTAATTCAACAGCGCCAATTAGAAGCGGCATTGCAGGCCATGCTTGATTGGAAAGCGGTTTTTGGTGATCGGTTTTATGTGGCTTTGGCGGCCATTAAACGGGCCGGGGAACAAGCCTGTCACGATGCGTCTTTGTATATGGCGGCTAATCAGGATATTCCTCTGGTGGCTACTGGTCGCTGTCGCTTCTTACAAGCGGATGATTTTGAAGCCCATGAAGCACGGGTATGTATCAACAGCGGCCACATTGTGGCTGACAATAATCGTCCTCACGATTACACCGAACAGCAATATTTGAAATCACCGGATGAAATGGCTGATTTATTCAGCGATTATCCAAGTTTATTGTCAAACACCTACCACATTGCACAACGCTGTAGTTTTGATTTTGATACCAAAGATTATTATTTACCAGATTTTCCGGTTCCTGAAGGCGAAACCATTGACAGTTATTTTGCCAATTTGTGTCGATCCAACTTAACGGCCTTTCTGCAATCGGATGTGCGTGATCAAGATTACAGTGATGAAGATTATAAAGCACGCTTAGAACTAGAAATTAAAGTCATTTTGGATATGGGTTTTCCGGGGTATTTTTTGATTGTATCGGATTTTATACGCTGGTCAAAAGATAACAAAATTCCTGTGGGTCCCGGGCGAGGTTCCGGTGCTGGCTCATTGGTGGCTTATATGCTTAAGATTACCGCCTTAGATCCACTGACTTATGAGCTGCTGTTTGAACGGTTTTTAAACCCCGAACGGATCTCCATGCCCGACTTTGACGTGGATTTTTGTATGGATCGTCGCGATGAGGTGATAGCCTACGTGGCGGATAAATATGGCAAGGAAAAAGTCAGTCAGATCATTACTTTTGGTGCCATGAATGCCAAAGCGGTGGTGCGTGATGCCGGTCGGGTACTGGGTTATCCGTATCCGGTAACCGATGGCATTGCCAAACTGATCCCCAATGATTTGGGCATGACCCTGAAAAAAGCCATGAAAGCGGCACCGGACTTGTTGGCACTCTATGAAGACGATGATGAAGCCAAAGAAATCATCGATTTGTCGTATAAATTAGAAGGTTTAAAACGTAACGTTGGTAAACACGCTGGTGGGGTGGTGATTGCGCCCAGTGCCATCAGTGATTTTTGCCCCATCTATATTGAGCAACAATCGCAAAGTGTGGTCTGTCAATTTGATAAAGATGATGTGGAAAGCATCGGTTTGGTTAAGTTTGACTTTTTAGGGTTACGGACATTAACCATTATTGATTGGGCGGTACAAGCCATAGCTGCGGATACCGGCAAACAATTGGACATTGAAAAACTACCCTTAGATGACGCCAAAACTTTTCAACTCATGCGTACCGGTAACACCACCTCGGTGTTTCAGTTGGAATCACCGGGTATGCAGTCACTGATTGGGCGCTTAAAACCGGACAGTTTTGAGGACATTATTGCTTTGGTGGCTTTGTATCGACCAGGTCCTTTGGACTCAGGCATGGTGGATACCTTTGTGAAATGTAAACATGGGCTTGAGAAACCCAACTACATGCATGATGATTTAACTGAAATTCTTGAGCCCACTTATGGCGTTATTTTATACCAAGAGCAGGTGATGCAAATTGCCCAAGTTTTGGCTAACTTCACTTTAGGTGGCGCTGATATTCTTAGAAAAGCCATGGGTAAAAAAATCCATGAGGTCATGGAACAGCAAAAACAGGTATTTATTGATGGTGCCGTTGAGCGGGGAGTTGATGGGGCATTGGCGGCACATATTTTCTCGCAAATAGAAACCTTTGCGGGATATGGTTTTAACAAATCTCATTCAGCCGCTTACGCACTGGTGGCTTATCAAACTGCTTATTTAAAAGCCCATTATCCGGTGCACTTTATGGCTGCGGTGCTGTCAGCTGACCTAAATAATACCGATAAAATTGTCAAGCAGTTATACGACATTAGATCCTTGGGAATCTGTCTTAATCAGCCTGATGTTAATAAATCTTTTTATCGTTTCAAAGCCATCAAAGGTGCAATTCAATATGGTTTGGGTGCCATAAAAGGTGTTGGTGAAGGTGCCATTGAAGACATTGTCCATGCCAGAGAACAGGGTGGGCCTTTCAAATCCTTTAGTGATTTATGTGGCCGTGTGAGTCTTAACAAAGTAAATAAACGCAGTTTAGAAGCCTTGATTAAAGCCGGTGCGTTCGATAGTCTACATGACAATCGCAGCCAACTCTTAGATGGCATGGAGCAGGTGGTTAAAGCTTCAGAGCAACAGAATAAAGACAAACAGTCGGGGCAATTTGATCTCTTTGGCGGTAGCCAAGACAACAGTACCTATGCGGATATCCAATTGCCGCCGGCTAAGAAAGAATTAAAGTTAGACCGCTTATTGGCAGAAAAGTCGGTGTTGGGTTTGTTTTTAAGTGGTCACCCGATTGATGTTGCATGGGAATGTTTACAACATGTGCTGAGTTTTCCTTTAGGTCATTTTCATCAGATGAAAATAAACAGCGAGCAACCCAGAGAGTTTCGGGTGCTTGGTATGGTTTCAGGTGTTCGTCCCGGTTTTAGACAGAAAATGAAATTATTGCTGAATGATAACACCGGCGATTTTGATTTTACCTTATCGCCTCAGTTATTCAGTGAATATGAAGCGCATCTATCACAACATGAAATTGTTATGGTGAGTGGTGAAGCGGGGTTAAAAAGTTTTAAAGGCCGTGACGGTGAACCTGATAATGAAGTATTTGTGGTGTCTGTTAAAGAACTGCTGACCTTGGATCAGGCATTGGCAATGTATTGTAACCACATATGTTTGGTGTCTTTGCATCATGGCGAACAATTGGTCGATGACATCAGTGACTTATGTCAGGCATATGGTCCTGGCAAGACCCGGTTATATGTGCATTATCGCAATCAGGGTGAGCAGTATAATCTTGAATTGGGTGAAGAATATGGCATACGCATTAACAATCAATTTATTGAGGAGGCCTTAAGCCGGCCCTCAATCCAAAAAGTTTTGGCCAAAAAATAAACTATTCATGATCAATTAAAGATGCTGTTTGAGCTTGTTGTCGGTGATAATTTAAACCACTGTCATCAATGGTTACCACGAATGTCATGTTCTTACCCATTCGTTTGACTAAATGTTGGATATTTAACGCATGTTTTTGGGTTGTTTTATCCGGATACTTGATACCTATATCGGGATTTGATTTTAAAACACCAATAACAACGTTCTCTGATCTCTGTGGCTTTAGTTTAGTGGTGAATTTCTTATCACCGTTATTGATGACTATTTGAATGTTCTTTTGTTGGCCGATGTAATTTAATTGCAAAGTAATTTTTGGCTGACTAAAGCGATAAGCATGTTGACCTAACCACCAAATGGTAGCGGTATGAGGTATCCACCTGCTGATAATATCCACCCCAAAAAAACGAATAAATAACATAATTAGGGCAAACAAAAAAGCGCTGAAGGAAAACAGTAGTAATAAGCCTCGCAAAAAATCAGTAAAGCTTAATTGACCCGGTGTGGCGTCGGGAATATAGACCCATAACAGCACCCAAAATAACGACACTAAAATAAAAAAGGAGACAGATTTTCGAAACATGGCTTAGGTCTTTTGGTTGTAAGGATGTTGTTGAAAACGCTCGGCGGTTTTATTGGGTGACTGTGGTACGGGTATGTCCAATCCCTGACTCTGTTGCTTGATGAGTTCAGCCAATAAATGAATATGTGCCCGGCTATCATTCAGCGCCGGGATATAGCTAAATGTCTCACCACCGGCATTAATAAAATAATCACGGTTTTCAATGGCGATTTCTTCCAGTGTTTCCAGGCAATCAGCAGCAAAACCGGGACAAATCACCTGAACCTGTTTCACGGACTTGTCCGGCAGCGCTTTTAAAGTGGCATCGGTGTATGGCTTTAACCAGGGCTCACGACCAAATATGGATTGAAAACTGACTTGGTATTCATCCTCACGTAACTGTAGACGCTCTGCTAATAAACGTCCGGTTTTATGACATTCACAGTGATAAGGATCGCCATTATGCAAATAACGCAATGGAATGCCGTGAAAAGACATCAGTAAAAACTGTTTGCCATGTTGTTTTTGATGCGCAATAACACTTTGTGCGAGCGCTTCAATATATAGATTATGGTCGTGATAATGGCTGATAAACCGTATATCCGGCAGCCAGCGACGCTGTTGATATACGCGACTGACGTCATCAAAAATGGACGCCACCGTGGACGCAGAATATTGCGGATAGAGCGGTAAAATCACCACCGATTGTGCGCCCTGCTGTTGTAACTTATCAAGACCGGCTTCAATGCTCGGTTCACCATAGCGCATCGCCAATTCAACGAGGGTGTCATCACCCAATTCTTGTCGCAAGGCCTGATGTTGCAATTGACTGATATGCATCAATGGTGAGCCGGTACCGCGACCCAATTCATCCCAAATGCCGGCGTAAGCGGCTGCTGATTTTTTGGGCCGAATATTTAAAATAACGGCATTTAAGATCAGCAACCACAACCATCGTGGTCCTTGAAACTCCACAACCCGCGGATCCGACAAAAAGGTTCTCAGGTATTTTTTTAACGCAGCTTTGGTGGGTGCCTCCGGTGTACCTAAATTGACCATTAAAACACCTTTTTTTCGTGAATCACCGTGTTGATAATTTGGGCTTTTATATTCCATTCGTTAAAATATGTGAAAAAACATCTATTGTAACGGCTGATTGCGAAAAAAACGTCAATATTGACAAATCATTAACACCAGTTATTGATAATAAGATTTTCTTGTTAAAACTAAAATCGTCGCCACATAGAGGAATATGAACAATTTAAAATATGGACTGTGGGTTATCATGCTGTTTGGTCTGATGGCTTGTCAGGATACAGCGCCACCAAATAATGTCAACAACACAGCAACTGAAGCAGCACAGAATGATTTTGTTATTTTGGCTTTGGGAGACTCCCTGACTGAGGGTTTGGGGGTTGATGAAACACACAATTATCCTGCCATTTTGCAGCAACAATTACACAACACAGGTTTTGTTGATGTGAAGGTGGTGAATGCCGGCTTAAGTGGTGAAACCAGCACCGGTTTATTAAATCGCCTCGATTGGGTGATGCAGTTACAACCGGATTTGACCATTTTAACCATCGGTGCCAATGATGCCATGCGTGGTTTGGATTTAGAGCGAACAGACGATAATATTCGCACCATAATTAAAATCCTGCAACAAAAAAACAGCGATGTTATTTTGGCCGGAATGGAAATCTACGATAATTTAGGCCGTGAGTATGTCTCTGGTTTTAAAGACATCTATCCACGTATCGCTAAAGATTTGGATTTGCCATTTATTCCTTTTTTTCTACAAGGCGTGGCCGGTGACCCCGAATTAAATCAACAAGATGGTATTCATCCCAATCACTCAGGTTATCAAGTGATTGTGGAAAACAATATTTTACCCGCCGTGACTCAATACTTGAACAATAATAAACCATGACAAATCAACAATCTGCGGTCCTTGTGGCCGAGCATTTAAGTAAATCTTTTCAAATCGACGAAATTGGCATCAGCGTTATTAAAGACGTGTCTTTGCAGGTTAAGGCCGGTGAATTTGTGGTGATTATGGGTAAATCCGGTTCCGGAAAGTCCACATTATTGAGTTTATTGGCGGGTTTAGACTATCCCGACAGTGGCCGCATCATGTTAAATCAAGATGATTTAACGGTTATGGATGAAGAACAACTGGCGTTGAAACGTCAACGCGATATGGGTTTTGTGTTTCAATCATTTCATTTAATTCCGACCTTGACGGTGGCTGAGAATGTGGCTTTCCCATTACAAATTGCTGGCAAGCCGGATTCTGAACGGGTTGAAGAATTATTACAGGCGGTTGATTTGAATCACCGCCGTGACAGTATGCCGCATCAGTTATCCGGTGGTGAAAAACAACGCACCGCTTTGGCCAGAGCCTTGGTGTCGAAGCCGAGCATCGTTTTTGCGGATGAGCCCACCGGTAATTTGGATCAAAAAAACGCCAATCAAGTGATGGATTTATTGATTAATTTACAACAAAGCTTTGGCAGTGCCTTGGTGGTGGTTACCCATGATCAAGCAGTGGCCGATCGTGCCGATCGGGTCATTACCATCGTTGATGGGCACACCGTATGACCTCCGGTTTATCTCGAAAAATGTTGAACCGTGCCTGGTTTGGTAAGCCGGTTTATCCGTTACTATTCGGTTTAAGTTTGTGGGTGTCATTAGCCGCTTATCTGACTTTAGATTCCCTGCAACAGTCCGTAGATGATTACATTGACAGCAATCAATTGGCCATGGTTGGTGGGGATCTGATTATGACCACGCGGCAACAGTGGCCTGAAGATATTCAACAAAAAGTGGCAGAACTACCCCAGACTGATGTGGTTTATGATTATCAGTTCAATGCCATGTTATACGCCAATGAACAATCTTTGTTGGCACGTATCAAAGCGGTGACACCCAATTATCCCTTGTACGGAGAAGCCACGGTGGCATCAAACCAAAATTTGTGGCAAGCCGTGCAACCCGGAACGGTGGCGGTGGAAGCCCAGGTACTCAGTGGTTTGGATCTGACCGTTGGTGACTCGGTGCAATTGGGCGAAGCCAGTTTTGTGATTGCCGATGAATTAACCGCTGAACCGGATCGGCCATTGACCGCTTTTGGCTTTGGTGCGCGGGTTTTAATGCATGCCGATGATTTACCACAAACTCAACTAATGGGACAACGCAGTCGCATCGGTTATCGCATTGAAATGGCACTTGGGCCGTCACAATTGGAAAACTGGAAAAACGAACTCACAATATTGATTGGCAGCCAAGAAATCAATATTGAAACAGCTGCTGAATCAGATACCGCCTTAGCCAATGTATCGGCTAACTTTTTGGTGTTTTTAAAATTATTGGTGGTGGCGGTGGTGGTGCTGTCCGGTGTCGGATTATTCAGTGTCATGAAGGCATTTATCCGAGGACAACAAAACAGCAATGCCATCCGTCGGGCTTTGGGTGAACAAATGCGACCCATCAAACAGTCCTATTATCGACTGTTTATATTGATGGCCTTATTATCTGCAGTGGTGGCTTATGGCCTCAGTGTTTTATTTTTGATGTTTTCACAAAACTACTTTAGTCAATTTTTACCCGCTGATATTGATATTCAAATTGTCTGGCAAAGTGTGATTAAAATAACTGTTATTGCCGTGGCGATGACCTTGCTGGTGAGTTATCAAGGTCTGCGCTTATTGGCTTTGGTTAAACCTGTGGCCGTGTTACAACAGCAAAAAATTCCTCGCAATCGACAAACCCGCGCATGGGGTTGGTCACTGACGGTGGTTTTGGCAGTTTTCCTGTTAATGGTTATCGAATTGGATAATCTGTGGCGCGCGGTGCAAATAACCGGTGGCCTTATCGCGGTGTTATTGGTTTTTTGGTTGTTAAGTGTACTCTTGTTGAAGGCGCTAAAATGGTTGGTCAATCATCACTGGGTTAAACATTGGTTGAGTCGCTTAGCGATTCAAAATGTATTCCGCAAAGGTAACCATTCGGTGTTGTTTTTCACCACTTTGTCTTTGGCAGTGATGGTAATGGTGATGGTGGCTTTATTAAACCACAGCATTGATCGGCAATTAATCAGCACCTATCCGGAAGATGCGCCGAATATGTTTTTGCTGGATGTGCAATCCGAGCAACATGAAAAACTCAATGACATGATCAAAGCACCGGTCACTTACTATCCGGTGGTACGTGCCCGTATTAAAACAGTTAACGGTGTCAGCGCAGACGTACTCAAGGAACAGCTGGGTACCTATGACGACATCAGTCGCGTTTTTAATCTCAGTTATGCCGAAGATTTACTGGACACTGAATATTTAAAAAGCAGCCGGGACAACAAACAATTATTCACCGATTGGGATGATGATGTCGTGGTCCCCATGTCAATATTGGCGAGCATCGCCGACTACTTACAAGTGAATATCGGTGATGAGATTACTTTCAATATACAGGGCATTAACCTGACCGGTCGCATCAGCAGCATCAGAGCTCGCTATGAACGCGGACCCAATCCGTTCTTTTATTTTATTTTTCCGCCTGAAGTACTGGCAAAGGCACCACAAATTCAATTTGCCACCACTCGGGTGGATGATCAACGTGTGGTTGGTTTACAAACCGCCATCGCGCAGACTTTTCCGGGCATCACTACTTTGGATGGTGCCGCCATTGCCCGCCAGATAAAATCATTTGTCGGTCAATTGAGCCAATTGGTAACTTTATTCACCGGTTTAGCGGTGGTGGCCGGGTTTATGGTTTTGCTGACTTCGTTACTATCCACCTCACAAGACCGCTTACAAGACAGCGCCTATTTTCGACTATTGGGGATGCGCACCCGGCATTTGTATGCCATTAATGTGATTGAACTTTCCGTTCTTGGTCTTTTAGCCGGCTTGGTCGGTACCTTGTTAGCCATGACTGTGAGTTATTTTATGGTTACTGAATGGTTTAATTTACAGTTTAGTCTACCTTTTTATACCTTATTTCTGGGTGCTTTAATGTTATGGTTTGTGTTGGCAGGCATTGCTCTTTTATATGGTCGAATGGTGATTGGTCGTCAAGTGATGCAACGCATCAGACAGATGGTTTAGTGCAAGGCTAAATTTCTAAAAGCACAAAAAGTGGCTATGCGTTAAAATACCTTTCTTTTTTATAATCGAGATAAAGATATGGCCGCTTTTGGACAAGAATTTACTTCTTTGATGGCGTTTTGTCGTTACCAGGATGATCAATGGCAGAAACCAAGCCTAACCACATTGGATGATTTTAAACTAACACCGCAATCACATGTGTTGCATTATGCCAGTACGTGTTTTGAAGGTTTAAAAGCCTACCGTTGGGCGGACGGCGGTATTCGCTTATTTCGTTATCAAGACAACATCAAAAGGTTACGCGCCAGTGCCAAAGCATTATGTTTGCCGATTCCTGATGAAGCTTTATTGGATGACATGATTAAACAAG
Source organism: Marinicella gelatinilytica (assembly GCF_026410405.1). Classification (GTDB taxonomy): domain Bacteria; phylum Pseudomonadota; class Gammaproteobacteria; order Xanthomonadales; family Marinicellaceae; genus Marinicella; species Marinicella gelatinilytica. Next base: position 86,428 of record NZ_JAPMLN010000003.1, read on the forward strand.
CGGTTCTGTCAGTGAGTGATGAAATCCCGGACTTGCCGGAATCTTTGTATATCAGACCCACCTTGATTGGCACTGAAAACAACATCGGTGCAGCCGGCAAAGCCTCTAAAGAAGCTTACTTATATATTTTAACCTCACCGGTGGGTGATTATTTTAGTGGTGGTATCCGGCCGTTAAAACTATTGATTGATGAGGTCAATATGCGCTCCACACCGACTTTTGGGCAGGTCAAAACCGGTGGCAATTACGCCGCAGCCTTGTCTTCCGTGATGCGTGCCCGTGAGCAATACGGTGCCGATCAAGTACTCTATTGTCCTCAAGCTAATGTTCAGGAAACAGGTGCTGCCAACTTCTTTGTTTTACACAAAAACCGCCTCATTACCAAAAAACTCGATGGCAGCATTTTGCCGGGCATCACCCGTGACTCGATTATGCAACTGGCTAAAAATCAGGGTTTTGAAGTGATTGAATGCGATTTCACTGTGGATGAATTAATTAGTTGGTTACCGGACAGTGAAGCCTTTTTATCAGGAACTGCTGCTGTTATTTCACCTGTGGGTGAATTTATTTACAACAATAAAATCCATGCAGCGGGTAACGGTGAAATCGGTCAACAAACTTTGGCTTTCCGCGAACAGCTCACTGCCATCCAACAAGGCCAACAATCGGATAATTTTAACTGGGTGTCACAAATACAGTAACAATGTTAAAAAAACGTAAAAATAACTTGAATAACATTTTATTACAGGTAATATTTAGCTAAGTGCCCAAAAATGTCTATAAAAAGCATTGGGTTAATTATTAATTAAACGTTTTAAAAGAGGACATATCTAATGACTACTCATGAAAAACCAACCGGTTCGTTGTCGTTTAGTCTGATTTTGTTACTGATTTTGATGTTTGGCAGTGCTCAGGTTTGGGCACAAGATGAAGCCGACGATCAAGATCAAACAGATTCAGCCCAAGTGGATGACGAAGATGTAGAAGAATTGGCACCGGTCGTAACCACCGGTTCACGACTTCTACGTCAAACGTACGACAGTATTTCACCAATGCAAGTAATTACCGCCGAGGAATCTCGTGAAGTGGGAAAAATTAATGCCGGTGATATTATTCAAGGCGCCACAGCATCAGGAGGTCAGCAGATTGATTTAACATTTGCCGGGTTCGTTTTGGATAATGGTCCTGGTTCTGTGACTGCTAATTTACGTGGTTTAGGTGCTGATCGGACTTTGGTATTGGTCAATGGCCGTCGCTTGGGTGGTTCCGGTGTTGAAGGTGCGCCTTCTTCCGCTGACTTAAATACCATTCCAGGTGGTTTGGTGCAGCAGTATGATATTTTATTGGATGGTGCTTCATCGATTTATGGGTCTGATGCAGTAGCCGGTGTGGTCAATGCAGTCTTAAGAAAAGATTTTAATGGTTGGGAAGTCAATTTTGACACCACCGTTCCAGAACAGTCAAATGGTATTCAAAACTCCTTAAGCTTAACCTGGGGTAAAAATTATGACCGCGGTTTTATTGGTTTCGGTGCTGAATTAAATGATTATGAAGAAATTAAATTTAAGGACCGTGAATGGACCAATAAATGTTATCAGCATTATGAGGTGACTGAAAGCGGCGAAGTCAGACAACAAGATATTTACAACATTGACTTTAATCTGCGTGATCAAGGTTCTTGTTTTTCAAATGCAACAGTAGGACGTTTACAATTCCCATTAGCAGGCTTTGGTTACTACACCGGTGATTCTAACGGTGGCTGGCCTGGATTTACCATTGCTGGTAATCCTTTTGGTGGTCCAATGGACACCAATGGTGATGGCGTTGCAGATTTACCAAGTTATATTCCTTATTCATTATATGACCATCAGACAGGCGCCAGTTTATCTGCTGAAGTGAAAATTCAAAATGTCATGGCCTATGGTGAATATACTTTTGAAGGTGACAGTAATATTACGCCATTTTTCGAAGCCAGTTATAACAGAAGAGATACCTTCCAGGATTCCGGGCAACCTCAGTTTTTCCCGTGGGTGCCGGCTAATAATCCCTACAATCTATGTAACCCAGATGGTTTAAATGGCGTTGACTGTGGATTGGCATGGGATGAGCTTATGAACAACCCTGGGTTTTCTGATTTGATTTTTAATAACTTTGGTTGTGATCCAAGTGCGGGTGGTAGTTGTGATCAAACTGTTGGTCCTCTCGGTCCACAAAGAACACGTCCGGTTATTGCCATTAATGGTGATCGTGATAATACCAGTAGTACCGTTGAGTTAACACGTTTTATTGCCGGTGTTCGGGGTGATATGCCTTTTATGAATTTTGGCAGTCTGGATAATTGGAACTTTGAAACCTCTATTTCTTATCATGAATCTGATGGTACCTCATCACGTCGCGGTATTCGTGAAGATCATTTAATGTACTCATTGAATACTTCACGTATTGATCCTGCAACCGGTGAAGTGGTCTGTGGTAATAACGATGGTTGTGTGCCCATTAATTTATTTTCACCTTCTTTATATTCACCCATCGTCAGTGATTTTGGCACTGCAGCAGAGCGTGCTTACTTATTTGATTCACGTGACTTTAGAACCAAAGTGGAACAAACGATTTTCTCAGGTTTTACTTCCGGTTACCTGGCTGATTTACCTGCTGGTCCTTTAGTCGGTGGTATTGGTTTTGAGATTCGTAAAGATGAAATTCGTTCCATTCCTGATGATGTCGCTCGTGATGGTTTGTTCTTTGGTTTCTTTGCAGATGGTGGTGCCACCGGTTCTAAATTTACCCGGGAAGCATTTGCCGAGTTTGAAATTCCATTGTTAGCTAATATGACAATGGCGGAGGAACTAACTTTAAACATCTCTGGTCGATACACCAAAGATGAGTTTTTCCCAAGTGCCAATACCTATTCTGCTAAATTAGGCTGGCGACCCGTTTCTCAGTTATTAATTCGGGCCACTAAAGGTACTTCTTATCGAGCGCCGAATTTACGTGAAAACTTTTTACAAGGTCAAACCGGTTTCCAAAATGTATTTGACCCCTGTCACATTCCTGATGAAGCATGGGATGCCATTAATGGTGTCTATCTACCAAATCAAGATCCCAGAAGACCTGAGGTCTTAGAAAACTGTTCGCGTCAAGGTGTCGATCCGACCGCTTTATATAATAATGGTTTTAACACCTTTAGTACTGAAATTCAAAGAGGTGGTGCGACTGATATTACTGAAGAAGAATCTGATTCCTTTACCTATGGTTTTGCCTGGGATGTTCCTTTTGATAGTTTTAATTTAACAGTGGGTGCCACTTATTACGAAATTGAAATTAACAACACCATTGTTGAGCCAAGTCCTCAATTTATTGTCAATGATTGTTATACAAATCCGCAATTTGACTCAACGTTCTGTAATCGCATAACACGTGATGCTGATGGTGTCTTTGATATCATCGACTCAGGCTTCCTTAACCGAGATAACCGCACAGCGCGCGGCATAGACGTTAACGTCAGCTACGATCAAACCTTTAATATGTTTGATCGAGGTGTTGATTTTGGTGTTGATTTGCGTCTTAACCACACCAAAGAAAACTCTGAACTGTTTACCAATGAAGACGGTGACATTGCCTTTGATGATGATGCGGGCGAATATGGCAACCCTGATTGGCGCGGCACACTTAACCTGAGAGCCGATATTGGTAAATATCGATTTGCATGGGAAACACGTTATATTGGAAAACAGCATCATGATGTCGATACTTTAAATGAATTTGATGACTACAATGGTAATATGTATACCTGTGCCGGCCCAGATAATGGTGATGAGCTCTGTAAGTTTATTTGGGATTTAGGTTCTTATACTAATCACACCGCTTCTGTAAGTTATCGCGGTGATGCATGGACATTACGATTTGGTGTTGTTAATGTCTTTGATAAAGAGCCACCACAACTTGATTATACCGCGCCTGTTACTTTGGCCGCCAACACACCCATTGGTTATGGGTATGACTTAAACGGACGTCGCTATTTCCTCAATGTCGGTTACCGTTTCTAAGTAGTGAACTTTCTTAGCCAAAACAATATAGTTTTGGCTAAATGTTATTTAAAGAAAAAACCGGTCATCTGACCGGTTTTTTTTTGCTAAGATATTTGTTGATTAAGATTTACAGGAAAAACCAATGAGAAAATCCCGTTTTTTACTTACTGTATTGGGTTTAATTCTGCTTGCCTCAAGCCATGCCCAATCCAAGAACGAACCTTATCCTCTGGAGTATTTCGCTCTAAGGGATATTATTAGCCAAGTTAATGTTTCACCCGATGGTAAAAGGTTGGCCATGATGAAAATTGCTACCAAAGAGGGTGATCCGGTATTAGAGATATATGAGACGAATGACCTCTCCAAAGAGCCGTTCAGGGTTAATGCCGATCCCATGGAAATAATCAATTATTCATGGATTGGTAATAAAGATGTTTTATTATCATTACGCCAAAAGGTACGCGATAAAATTGAAGGTTTTAATCAGGGTGTCTATGAGGGTAAGTTAGCCAAGTTGGATTTGCAAAAACAAAAAATTAAAGAGTTTCGTGAGGTTAATGCACGGATAGTCAATTTATTACCATTTGATCCTAACAAAGTTATCTTGTCATTTAACGCTGATAGCGGATCTAATTTAAAAGCGCCCACTCAGTTAAGACCTCTTCAATATTACGAGCTTGATTTAAAAAGTGGACGAAAAAAATTATTAATAAATGGCAAACTATCCATGGGAAGAATCATCTTTGATGGTCATGGTAATCCGCGAATTGGTTTAGGTTTTGACCAGAATTCAGGTGAGTCAGTATTTTATTATCGGGGCCTTAAAGAAGATAAGTGGCACGAAATTCAACGTCTAAGTATTGACAGCTTTGAAAATTTTCAAATTGTAGGTATTGACCAAGCTGAGGCTGATACATTGTTTGTAATAGCCCATAATGGCAAGGACAAACAGGGTTTATGGACATTTGATGCCCGTAAAAAACAATTTGGAGAATTGATCTACGCCCGTAATGATGTTGATGTTACAGGTGTTCTAGGGCACAGTGATGAATGGAACAAGCCAGATAGTAAAGCAGCTGTAGTTTACGCCACTGATAAATACCATTTTGAATACTTTGATGCCGATGAAGCGAAATTGTATGCTCAATTAGAAAAAAGCATTCCGTATAGTCACCAAATTCAAATTGCCAGTCGTTCAAAAAATAACGAAGCCATTGTGGCTTTTAATAGCGGTCCCCAGGATCCTGGCACCTATTATTTGTTGCAAGACGGTAAATTAAAGGAGATTGGTAGTCGACAACCTTCTTTTGAGCATGATCAATTAGCAGAAGTTAAATACATAAAATACAAAGCTCGAGATGGAAAAACCATTCCGGCTTATATCACTATGCCTAAAGGTGACGCGCCATTCCCGACCATTGTCATGCCCCATGGTGGACCTTTCGTGCAAGAAGTGGTTGGTTATGATAAATGGGCGCAATTATTGGCCAGTCGAGGTTATTTGGTACTACAGCCTCAATACCGTGGTTCAAAAGGTTATGGTTTGGAATTTTATAAGTCTGCATTCATTAAAGGTGGTCAAGGTGGTAAAGCCATGCAAGATGATAAGGACGATGGTGTTAAGTATCTGATTGAAGAAGGCTTAAGCGATAAAGACCGGGTTGCTATGTTTGGTTGGTCCTATGGTGGCTATGCCGCTTTAATCGCAGCCTCAAGAACGCCACAACTGTATCAATGTGTGGTGGCCGGTGCAGCCGTGACTGATAATATGCTGCAAGTTAATTTTTACCGGGATCGTATGCGTGGTGCCAGTAAAATTGAACAAGAAAATATGTGGGTGGATAGTTTATCACCCATTAAAGAAGTGGATAAGGTTAATGTGCCGGTGTTACTGATTCACGGCAGTGTTGATCAACGGGTACCTCCTCGTCACGCTGAAGACTATTTGAAAGTGATTGAAAAGGCTGGTAAACCCTACAAATATGTAGAGCTTGATGGTGCCGATCATTTTTACAGTACTTTATTTTATCGCCATCAAATTAAGTTTTTTGAAGCGATGATTGATTATCTTAAAAATGATTGCGGACCAGACGGTCTGTAATATATAAACAAAAAACCCGCCAATTGGCGGGTTTTTTTGTGGGTAAAAGGGCGATTATTTTTATGGCATTAAAACAGTGTCGATAACATGAATCACACCATTAGATGCTTTGATATCGGTTTTAATCACTGTGCTGTTACCGTCTAAAATCACATTACCGTCTTTAACTTCAATGGCAATATCACTGCCTTCAACGGTGGTGGCTGAACTTAAATCAACCACTTGTTTGGCATACACTTTTCCGGCCACGACGTGATAGGTTAAGATAGCTGTTAATTTGTCTTTGTTCTCAGGTTTCAGTAAACTTTCCACTGTACCTTCGGGTAATTTTGCAAACGCCTCATCAGTGGGAGCAAACACGGTAAATGGACCGTCACCTTTCAGGGTATCAATCAATCCCGCAGCTTCTAAAGCGGTTGCCAGGGTACTAAAACTGCCTGCAGCTACAGCGGTATCAACGATGTCTTTTTTGTCGCTTTTATAGCTTCCACCGGCAACAGCCATGGTCGTCATCAATGTCAATGTAACTAAAGATAATAATGTTGTTTTAAATAATTTCATAATAAGCCTCTGTAAGTTAGAAAAAGAAATCGCTTAGCCCGAACATTTGATGTAAGAATGGAATTTAGGGATAAAATGGCAAAATAGATTGTATAAATATCGCTTCAAACAGAGTTATTCATATGTTGTCAGCGATTTTATGCAAGATTTGAAGCCATTTTTTTCATAAAGCCATTCAAGTAAAAGTTGTCATAAATCAAACCAAAATCATGTCTCTGGTATATCTACTAAATATGTCTATTTTGTACCGGTTACATGAATTATTCGGGTTTATGCGATGTCAAGACAAATGATAACTATAGCTGTGTTGAAGGCGTGTGAGTAAAACGCTCAATACTGTTCACAGTTTTTTCACCGAATGATAGTCACAATTATTAATTTACAGTATTAAGGAAAATCAGTTATGACGCCTCCATTACCACATCAGATAAGATCCATTAATGACACCGTGATGGGTGGTCTTTCAAACAGCCGTGTTATTATGACTGAACAGGGCATTGGTTTTTGTGGCGAAGTGTCCCTAGCCAATAATGGCGGTTTTGCCTCAATGCGTGGTCGCTGGCTTTTAAATGGTGATGATCAATCCAAAAAAAACATCGCAGCGATTCAATTAACTGTTGTCGGTGATGGTAAGCGCTATCAATTCCGTCTGTTCACTGCTGATAACCATGATGGCTCAGCGTATGTGTATAATTTTGATACCCAAGCCGGTGAAGCCATCACCATCACAGCTCCCGTATCGGCATTCTCCGCCAGTTTCCGGGGTCGAGTCATTCAAAAGCCTCCCCTAAAATTGGAAAATATTTTGGAATACGGTTTATTGATTGGCGATAAGCAGGAGGGCGCTTTTAGTTTGTTGTTGAAATCAATTGAACTACTTGAAAACTAATTGTTCGTATGAGGCTCAAGCTCTTGATTCATTCTGCGAATTAAACTTTTCATCTTTCCCATGTTAATCTCTGGAACAGCGACACATTGCTGGTTTAGGCAAACAGATTGGTAGTTATGGAATGGTGTTTCAGGGCAACGTATTTTTCGCGGTTTTCTTTGTGTTGGCATAAAACAATTAAAAGATACACTTTGATATAAGATGTTTAGTTTTTCTAGCCCTTCTGTGTTTACAGAAATAGGACTATCGCATGTCATTTTGCCTGCAAAAACATTACAGTCAACATCTTTTTGACAGCTTATGGCTGGCTGTTCGTAATACTGTTTGTATCTTTCATGGACAGTATTACATATTTGGCTGTCAGCAAACTGTTGAATACCATAAAACTCTATTTCAGTTTTTTGTTCATACGCAAGAACGGATACCGGTTGAATAAAGACATGGTACATAAGTAATGCAGCGATGGCCACAGAGAGCAAGCTGGCAATCGTAAAAAGAATGAAACGCATATTTAAGAGACTTGAATCCATCATGCTATGACCCACATTTCTCTGGTAAGTTTATATTTATCCATTAGTATTTTGATGTTTTGCGGTGTTATAGAATCGGATAAAGGTCATAATCGCTAAAATAATGACAAAGGGAATACCGGTCATGACGATACCGTGCCATTGGTATCGATACACCACCCAGCCGGCCATCAGTGAGGAGCCGGCCTGAAAACTAAACACCATAAAATCGTTGAGTGCTTGAGCTTTATGTCGCTCCTGGGGTCGATAACTTTGTGGTAACAGCGTAGTACCGGTATAGAATAGGAAATTCCAGCCAATACCTAATATCACCAAAGTCAGCCAATAATGCATCACTGCGACACCGCTCATGGCAATAATCAATACCAAAATATACAGTAGGGTACCACTGAGCAAAAAGTATTTGGTGGGGATTTTTGAGCCCAGCCACAGCGTTAAAAAAGAAGGTAGATACATCGCCGCCACATGTGATTGGATGACCCATTTAGTGTCTTCTAAAGAGTGTAAATGAATTTGATGCATGCTTAAAGGTGTGGCGGTCATCATAAAACTCATTAATCCATAACCAAGCGCACCTGAAATCACCGCAACCCATAATACCGGTTGTTTTATTATGAGACTAAGCGGACGCTCGGGGCGATGGTCGGTTTGTATCACCACTGGTGGTAATTGTAGCCGTGAAATAATCAGCATGGCCATCAGCGCCATACTGATTAAGCCCACATACGTGGCAAAATAAGGAGCTTGTTGTGGCCATAAGTCTTTGCTGAACACGGCCAATTCAGGACCAATTAATGCAGAAAACAGTCCGGTCAACATTAATAAGGCCACAGCTTTGGGGATATCTTTGTCATGATTCAAATTCTCAATGGCGGCGAATCGCAGTTGTTGTGCAAAGGCGCCGGCGTTACCCATAAAAAAAGCGGCAACCACAAACAACCAAAACCACTGGTTATTGATTGCCAGTAACACAGTTAAGCCACCAATCACGCTCATTGAAAATCCCAATATAGTGGCTGTTTTTCGTCCCAAGCGACGTGCTAACATGGCCGCCGGTACGGTGGCAGCGGCGGTTCCTAAAACCATCATGGTAACCGGTAAAGTCACCCAATCCTTATGTTCTGTCATCGGTTCCGCGATAAAGCCGCCGACAAATACCATCACTGGCGCCATTGAAATAATCAGTGGTTGTGCTAAAAATAACAAACTGATATTGGTCGGCAGTCTGGCATAGCGGTGAATCAGAAGCGTTGTTAACACCAGTAGAAAAATATAAAACAATAAAGTCAGCATTAATTAACGAGGCCCTTTCAGAACAGAACCCACATATTCTAACGGATACGTTAAAATAAGCGGGTATGAATAGGTATAAAGATGAATAAAGATAAAAAAGTTCAACAGATTATTACCATTGAAGGTATTTATAACTTTATTGTTTTAATTTTAAAGACCATCGTTGGCTTTACCACAGGTTCTTTGGCTGTATTAAGTGATGCGGTTCACTCATTAACTGATGTACTCAACAATGTGGTGATTTGGATGGTGATGCGTGTCGCCAGCAAGCCACCGGATTATGATCACCCCTACGGTCACCGTAAATTTGAGACCATCGCTGTGTTTGCCTTGGCATCCTTATTGGTGGTATTGGCTGTGGAACTGATTATTCGGGCTTTTTCTGCAGAATCAGAAGTACCCGTTACCGAACCTTGGGCGCTGGGTTTAATGCTGGTGGTTCTTTTAATGAACATTACGGTCACCATTTGGGAGCGGTATTGGGCAAAAAAGCTTGATTCTGCTATTTTATTGGCTGATGCGCAACATACTTTGGTGGATGTACTAACCACAATCATGGTGATTGCCAGTTGGCAGTTGGCGGCTTTGGGTTGGGGCTGGATTGATAAATTGGCGGGAATAGGCGTTGCTGCGATGGTGCTTTATTTTGCCTATGGACTTTATCAAAAAGTGTTTCCGATACTGGTGGACGGTTATGCCATTGATCCCGATGAGCTGAGTAAAACCGCAGCTGAAGTACCTGGTGTTTTGGAGGTTCGGCAAGTAAGGTCCCGTTGGATTGGCTCCAAAAAAGCGGTGGACATGCGTATCGCAGTGGCGGCTGATTTACCAACGGTTGATGCCCATGATTTAGCGCATCGGGTCGAGGACCATATTTGTGAACGTTTTAATATTGTTGACACGTCTATTCATGTTGAACCGTATTTAGGAAAAGAAAACAAATCCACAAACGAAAAAAATAAAGTCAAAAAACGTTGAAATAATAGCGACTAATTCAAAAACCTCGATTGTTATGTGGTTTTTTGTCCTTCCAAAGGGTGACGTAAACAGTCTTCCGCTTTAATTAAATCTTCTTGATTGTTTGAAATGACGACTAAAGTGTCGTTGGCTTTAATGACAGTAAAGCCTGTGGGTGTTAAGTATTCATTTTTACGTATTATCATGGTAATAAACGCATTTTTAGGGAAGCTCAAATCAACCAGTTTTTTGTTAACGGCATAAAAATCTGATGATATTTCAATTTCTCGGATGGCTGATTTAGGGAGGTCAGGCCGCCATTTTTCGATGTCTGAATAAGGGTTAATTTCTTCTCGAGCGCCAACATTTAGCCATTTAGCGACAACACTTAAGGTGGTGCCCTGAACGAGTACCGATGTCACTGAGATAAAAAATACAATGTTAAAAATCATATCAGCTTTATCAATCCCGGCTAATAAAGGGTAAGTGGCAAATACAATCGGTACAGCGCCCCGTAAACCGGCCCAGGAAATATAAAAGCGTCTTCTTAACCGCATTTTAAAAAACATGAGACTGATAAAAACGCTTATCGGCCGGGCAACAACAATCAGAAACAAAGAAATAATCAGGCCAATGCCGATAACAGGCACAATATGTGAGGGAAATACCAGTAAGCCTAAAGTTAAGAACAACACAATTTGCATCAGCCAGGCCAATCCGTCATACATTTGTAAAATGGTGTTTTTGTGAATTAAATCCTGATTACCCAGATAGACTGCGCTGATATAAATGGCCAAAAAACCATTACCGCCAAAAAAGTCTGTGGTGGAAAATGTGATAAACATAATGGCAATCACCAATACCGGGTAAAGCCCTTCAAAACCCAGCTTGATTCGGTTAATTAATTTCTTGCTGAGTTTGCCAAAGACATAACCAAAAATGCCGCCCAAAATCATTTGTTGAAGAAACATCGGAATAATTGAAGCAATACCCTGGTCCTGGTGAATAACCAACGTTAAAAAAGCCAGGGTTAGCACGTAGGCCATGGGGTCGTTACTGCCGCTTTCGAGTTCTAAGGTTGGTCTTAAATTTTTTCGTAGAACCAGGTTGTTTGAGCGTAATATTGAAAAAACTGCGGCTGCATCGGTGGATGACACAATCGAGCCCAGCAACATACTTTCATAGATGGTGAAGTCGGTCACCAGCCAAACAAAATAACCCAGTGAAATTGCGGTTAATAAAACACCGAGCGTCGACAACACAAACCCTTCTTTAAGTATGGGTTTGACTGCAGTCCATTGAGTGCTCAGTCCACCTGAGAATAAAATAAAGTTAAGCGAGACGATGCCGATAAATTGGGCTGCTTTTGGGTCATCAAAGTGGATGCCGCCGATGCCCTCAGAACCTGCCAGCATACCAATACCCAAGAATAACAGCAGTGTCGGCACCCCAAAACGGTAAGAAGTTTTACCGGCGATAATGCTGATGAATAACAATAGTGAACCGACTAATAAGATATTTTCAATTGTTAAATTCATCGATATAAAATCCTCTAAAAAAAATAGCCAACTCAAATTATGAGTTGGCTATTTTAGCCGTGTTAATAAATTGTGTCCGTAAAATTAATCGTATTAATTTAGCAGTGCACTATAGATACCATAAGTCCATGAATTCATTCACTGACATGGCAGCCATCTGTTCTTTGTTTTGAGCGACTGCTTTGATTTTGGTGGCTTGTTTATGTGAGAAATGATCGTCTAAAGCCCGTTCGAATTTATTGATGAGCACCGGAATGCCCTCTTCACGGCGATTGCGATGGCCGATGGGGTAATCGACGGAAATTTTTTCAGTGCTGGAACCATCTTTAAAATAAATCTGGATGCTGTTGCCAATCGCGCGTTTATCGGGATCAAAGTAATCTTTGGTAAATTGCGGATTTTCTTTCACCGTCATTTTATCGCGAAGTTGATCTATGATGGGCAGTTGCGCGATATCGTCTTCATAATCATCAGCGGTTAAACGCCCAAAAGCCAAAGGCACAGCCACCATATACTGTAAACAATGATCGCGGTCCGCCGGATTATCCAAGGCGCCGGTTTTATCAATGATACGTACCCCGGCTTCCTGAGTTTCGATGGCAATGCGTTCAATGTCATCCAATCTGTCTTTAACACTGTCATGCAATGTCATGGCGCATTCCACCGCGGTTTGGGCATGAAATTCAGCCGGAAAAGACAGTTTAAACAGAATATTCTCCATCACATAGGCGCCATATTCTCTTTGAAAGCTGAAGGCTTGGCCTTTAAAAAGTACATCATAAAACCCCCAGGTTTTCGCCGTTAAAGCCGATGGGTAACCCATCTCACCGGTTTTGGCCATTAGCGCCAATTGCACAGCCCGCCGACAGGCATCACCGGCAGCCCATGATTTGCGGGATCCGGTATTGGGCGCATGGCGATAGGTTCGCAAAGCTCCGCCATCAATCCAGGCATTGGATACGGCATTTTTTATTTCCTGACGATTACAGCCGAGCATCTGTGCCGCCACCGCTGTGGAAGCGATGCGCACTAAAATAACGTGATCTATGCCGACTCGATTAAATGGATTTTCCAGTGCCAGCACGCCTTGAATTTCATGGGCTTTAACCATGGCCATTAAAACATCTTTAATGCGCAAAGGTGGCTGGTTATTCATTAGTCGCTGTCGGGAGAGATAATCTGCCACCGATAATATGGCCCCTAAGTTATCAGAAGGATGTCCCCATTCGGCCGCTAACCAGGTGTCGTTAAAATCCAGCCAGCGAATCAATGCACCGATATTAAAAGCCGCTTGAACCGGCTCTAATTGATGGGAAGTGCCGGGGATTTTGGCACCTGTGTTTAATGTGGCGCCGGGTACCACCGGACCTAAATGTTTAACACATTCAGGAAAATCTAACGCCAGTAAAGCACAGGCTAAACTGTCTAAAAGACAATAATGGGCAGTGTCCATGGCTTCGTCAGATTGCACCTCATAATCCAGGACATAATCGACGATATCTTTAATAACTTGATCGAATTCAGGACGCTCCGCAGAGCGAATATCTACTGTGCTCATATTTTTCTCGTTTTTTGATTTAAAGATGTATTAATCAGTCTAAACCTTCAGTGCCCAAAAGTAAAATGTATGCCATTGAAAGCTTGTCACTATCAACTGTCATTGGTGGCACTGGCTGTTTGTCATGCAAAACGTTAAAATAACGCCTTTTTGCCTTAATCCGGATGAAAAACATGAACCAACAGTTTCGTAAACCCTTAGCCAATAGTGATTTAGATTTTTTTGATACCCGTGAAGCTGTGGAGGCGATACGGCCAGGGGCTTACGATGGCCTGCCTTATACGTCCAAAGTGTTGGCAGAAAATCTGGTGCGTCGCTGCCCGTCGCAAGATTTAACGGCTTCGTTGGAGCAAATTATCGAACGCAAACAGGATTTGGATTTTCCCTGGTACCCGGCGCGGGTGGTGTGTCATGATATTTTGGGACAAACGGCATTTGTGGATTTAGCCGGTTTGCGCGAAGCAATTGCCAAAAAAGGTGGTGATCCGAAACAAGTCAATCCTGTGGTGCCGACGCAGTTAATTGTGGATCATTCATTGGCGGTGGAACATGCCGGTTTTGAAAAGGATGCCTTTGAAAAAAACCGCGCCATAGAAGAACATCGAAACAAAGACCGATTTCATTTTATTAACTGGTGTAAAACCGCCTTCGAGAATGTCAATGTGGTGCCGCCGGGTAATGGCATTATGCACCAAATAAACTTAGAACGGATGTCGCCGGTGATTCAAGCCCAGGACGGTGTGGCGTTTCCCGATACCCTGGTCGGTACCGACAGTCACACACCCATGGTTGATGCCTTAGGCGTCATTGCTGTGGGTGTCGGTGGCTTAGAGGCGGAAAGTGTGATGTTGGGGCGCCCGTCTTATGTGCGTTTACCGGATATTGTTGGTGTGCATTTAACCGGTAAGCCACAACCGGGCATCACCAGTACAGATATCGTTCTGGCCATCACTGAGTTTCTGCGTAATGAACGCGTAGTCGGGGCTTATATTGAATTTTATGGCGAAGGTGCTGACAGTTTAACCCTGGGTGACCGCGCCACCATTTCTAATATGACACCGGAATTCGGCGCCACTGCCGCCATGTTTTATATTGACCAACAGACCATCGATTATTTACGTCTCACCGGTCGAGAGGAAGCGCAAATAAAATTGGTTGAAAACTACGCCAGACAAACCGGCTTATGGTCTGATGGCATGAAAAATGCACAATATGAACGGGTTCTGACCTTTGATTTATCGTCAGTGGGTCGTAATATTGCCGGACCATCGAATCCTCATGCCCGGGTTTCAGTCAATGACCTGGCGGAGCAGGGAATCACCGGTGATTATTCAGCTGAAGGTGATGAGATGCCCGATGGTGCTTGTATCATTGCTGCCATTACCAGTTGTACCAACACCAGTAACCCCCGCAATATGATTGCTGCCGGATTGATTGCCAGAAATGCCAATAAACTCGGTTTAACGCGAAAACCCTGGGTGAAAACCTCCCTGGCGCCTGGTTCCAAAGCCGTGACTTTGTATTTAGAAGAATCCAAATTATTACCTGAATTAGAAAACTTAGGCTTCGGTGTCGTTGGCTATGCCTGTACCTCCTGTAACGGCATGAGTGGTGCCTTAGATCCGGAAATCAACAGGGAAATAGAAGAGAGAAATCTCTATTCGACCGCGGTGTTATCGGGTAACCGAAACTTTGATGGTCGTATTCATCCTCAGGCTGATCAGGCCTTCCTGGCGTCACCACCCCTGGTGGTGGCTTATGCCATTGCCGGTTCAATCCGTTTTGACATTGAAAAAGATGTTTTAGGCTATGATGCGTATGGTAATGCCATTAAGCTCAAAGACATTTGGCCGGATGATGCAGAAATTGATGCGGTGATTAAACAAAGTGTGAAACCTGAGCATTTTACAAAAGTGTATGAGCCGATGTTTAACATCGAAGACATCCTGCGTAAACACACGGAACCTTTATATGCCTGGAACCCCAAATCCACGTATATTCAATGTCCGCCCTATTGGGAAGGTGCCCTGGCGGCAAAACGTACCATGACCGGCATGCGGCCATTGGCGGTTTTGGGTGATAACATCACCACCGATCATTTATCACCATCGAATGCCATTCAAATGAACAGTGCTGCCGGTGAATATTTGCACAAAATGGGTCTGCCCGAGGAAGACTTTAATTCCTATGCCACCCACCGCGGTGATCACTTAACAGCGCAACGTGCCACCTTTGCCAATCCCAAATTATTGAATGAAATGGTGCGAGACGAACAGGGCGAGGTTAAACAAGGTTCACTGGCGCGGTTAGAACCCGAAGGTCAAGAAATGCGCATGTGGGAAACCATTGAAACCTACATGGAACGCAAACAGCCCCTCATTATTATTGCCGGTAAAGACTATGGTCAGGGCTCTTCCCGTGACTGGGCCGCCAAAGGTGTACGTCTGGCCGGTGTCGAAGTCATTGTCGCCGAAGGCTTTGAGCGCATTCACCGTACCAACCTGATTGGTATGGGTGTATTACCGTTGCAGTTTGTCGACGGTGAATCGCGTCAAATCTACGACATTGACGGCAGTGAAACCTATGATGTCAAAGGTGAAATTGCTGCCGGCGGTCAATTAACCGTAATCATGCATCGTAAAAATGGCGAGCAGGTTGCAATACCTGTGATTTGTCGTTTAGACACCGCCGACGAAGTCATTACCTACAATGAAGGTGGTCTGTTACAGCGTTTTGCCAATGATTTTATGCGTGACGATCGTTGAGCATTTGTGGGTTTTTTATAATGTGACCTAGTTCTCAATATGAAGAGATTTCGGGAGAATTAATTAAAAAACTTCTTTTCAGGGCCCTTAATTGCGCATAAAATTAAATACCTCAAATAATCAATATTCAAAAGGGGAATTTATGCGTTTTAATTTGTTTACATATATATTTGTGGTTTTTGGACTGTTTGCTCACGTAGAAACGGCTCAAGCTGATTGTGCTGTCACCGGCGCCACTGGTTCAGGCGGTGAAATTGTTATGTGTACAGGCACAGATACCGATGGTTATGATGGGACCCTTTTCATTGATGATTTAACCATCCCGAGTGGTGCCGTAGTCAGTCGAGCATCGGGTGATACCATTAATTTAAGTGACGGTAATGATGTGGTTTTAATATCTGGAGGCACGGTTACAAGTAATTCTGATCCGATAGAAACAGAAGATGGGGATGATTATGTGACCATGACATCTGGAAGTCTTATTGGTGATTCAGATGGTATTCGTCTGAATGATGGGAATGACACAATTATCATAACCGGTGGCGTGATAACAGGAAATGGTGATGATGGTGTCGAAGGTGATGGTGGTAATGATACCATTATTATCAGTGGTGCCGTTATTACCGGAAGTGATGCAGCTATCGAGGCCGATAGTGGTGATGATCTTGTTGAAATTGGTGATAACACCACCATTAACGGCATGATGGATGGTGGGACAGATGTTGATACTCTGCGTTTTTCTATGACCGTTCCTCCAGGAGATTTAGCGTCTTTACAGTCGGCCTTATCGGCAGCAAATCCAGCGGCTGACAGTATTGTTATTAATGGTGAAAATTATCAATGGGTAAACTTTGAAAGTATTGAAGATAATTTACGTGGTGCACAAGCGACCAGTGTACCGTCATTGCAAATATGGGGCCTGTTAATGCTGATGGGCTTAGTGTTGTTAGTTACAAAAACATCAATCCGAAAAGTACGTTAAATGTAAGTTTATTCTGGGTTATGTTAAACCCGGTTAGCTAATACAGAAAGCCGTTACTATTAACGGCTTTTTGTGGTTTAAAACTCAATTTATTTTAAATCTGAGTAGTGATAAAAGTATTTCTCGGATTGCGTTAAATCAAAAACAACAGTGTGTTATGAATGTTTATTTATGAGAAGATAGGCTGTCAAATATTTGACAGTAGAACCACGTAAAGTAAACAAAATAAATTATGAATCAAAAACCCCAAATCACCATTCCGGCCACTTATATGCGGGGTGGTACCTCTAAAGGCGTTTTTTTTAATCTCACTGATTTGCCCAAAGCGACACAAGTACCGGGTGAAGCCCGCGATCGTTTATTGCTGAGGGTAATCGGCAGCCCCGATCCCTATGGCAAGCACACCGATGGCATGGGCGGTGCGACATCGAGCACCAGTAAAACCGTTATTTTATCGAAAAGCAGTCAGCCTGATCACGATGTGGATTATTTGTTTGGCCAGGTGTCGATTGATAAACCGTTTGTGGACTGGAGCGGTAATTGCGGCAATTTAACCGCTGCGGTGGGGGCGTTTGCCATTAAATCCGGCTTGCTTGATAGTGACAAGGTTCCTGCTAATGGCGTCGCGGTGGTGCGGATTTGGCAGGCCAATATCAAACAAACCATTATCGCTCATGTGCCAATGACCGACGGACAGGTCCAAGAAACCGGTGATTTTGAATTGGATGGTGTGACTTTTCCGGCCGCTGAGGTGAAGGTTGAGTTTGTTAATCCGGTGGGTGATGCGGAACTATTCCCAACCGGTCAATTGGTGGATACATTGGATGTGCCGGGAATTGGGACATTTGACGCCACCTTTATCAATGCCGGTATTCCGACGATATTTCTGAATGCCGATGCCATTGATTATCTGGGCACCGAATTACAGGGCGATATTAATGGCGATGATGACGCCCTGACAATGTTCGAAACCATTCGGGCTTATGGCGCGGTACAAATGGGCTTAATCAAAGACATTAAAGAAGCCGAAAGCCGTCAGCACACCCCTAAAGTGGCGTTTGTGGCGCCGCCCAAGGGCTATATCTCATCCAGTGGTAAAGCCATTGCCATTGGTGACATTGATCTCAATGTTCGGGCTTTATCCATGGGTCTATTGCATCATGCCATGATGGGCACGGCCGCCGTCGCCATAGCCACGGCTTCCGCCATACCCGGCACCCTGGTTAATTTAGCCGCCGGTGGCGGGAATCGTACAGAAGTGCGTTTTGGACATCCTTCAGGGACCTTAAAAGTGGGTGCCGAAGTAACTGAACAAGCCGGGCAATGGAAAGTAGAGAAAGTTATTATGAGCCGCAGTGCTCGAGTGCTGATGTCAGGGCATGTGCATGTGCCGGATGTCAATGCATAGAGTTTAGAGTACAGCAGATAGGGCGACTGCAAGGGTCGCAGCTACAGAAACAATATTCGCATATTCGGAATGATATTAAAGTTTATCAGAATTGAATGTAGTCGTAGCGTTTTTCTTTCCATACACCATTCAATGGATTATACGGAATTCAGCAGGCAGATTTAGGTGCTTATGGTTTTGTGACGTTCATAGACAACGTTCGGACTAAAGACGCTGGATGCCGGCCTTCGCCGGCAAAAATTCATGGTTTGTTTTGGTAATATAGAAATCAGTGGTGGGCACGACTGGGATTGAACCAGTGACCCCTTCGATGTCAACGAAGTGCTCTCCCGCTGAGCTACGCGCCCTCTGACCTGGGATGTGAGCGATGCCGCTCACCAAAGAAGCGGTATTCTATCGCAAGATGATTTAGGATGCGATAGATATTTTTTCTTTTTTGCGCATCACTTCGATATTAAATCCATCGGTTAATTTAAGTGCTGATAGGGCTTTAACAGCTTGTTTGGGTGTGTTAACGGGGTCACCATTGATGGATAAGATTACATCACCTTCAGCCAAAGCCAGTTTATTGTTTTTATCGACATTGACAATCAAAACCCCTTTGTCAGTACCAAAGTAGGTTTTCAAGCCCGGGTTAACGGCAATCAGTTGGTGTTTATCACCCAACCAATCTTGTAATTTTTGATGACGCATAATGACATGAGGCGTCATTGAATTGTCCCCATCCATGGTGATGATATTGTATGAATTAACAGTAGGCGGCATCGGTGGAATCGGCGGTAATACGGCATCACTTAAGCTGCGTTTCTGGGCAGTTATATTTAGTGTCCTGTTTTTTCCATTTCGGACAATTTTAAAGGTAGATTTTTGTCCGGCTTTGGCTTCTTTAGTGAGATTTTTGAGCTCAATGCCGCCTTTGGTTGTTTTTTGATTATCTACTGCAACAATGAGATCACCTTGTTGCAAACCGGCTTGATCAGCACCACTATTTGGAATGACGGTAATAACCTGCCAGCCCTTATCTTCAACAGATGCCATAAAACCAAAGTATGCGCCCTCTATGTCTATGCTACTAAAATAGTTGCGGTCAATTTGTATAACCTGACGATTGGCATTTTGGTCAACTTCGATGTCGTGTTTTTTCATGACTTCCTCAATCAATTTGTTGATGTCATCCGTGTCATCAATTTTGAACGTTTCTTCAATGAGCTTGACTGAACCATTATTATCCTGTTTGATGGTTATTGTTACCATATTATCGATGACTTCAACGTCGACATTATCTAGTTGCTGAGTCCAGTTATGTTGTGGTGGAGCAGGTGGTTTAGGCGGTATATCAATATGATGCTTTTTTAAAGCATCAGAAACTACTTGATCAACATCGGTTTCGTTGGTGACATCAAATGATTCTTCAATTTTATTTTGCTTGCCGTCTTTATTATGAATGATAATAACTTTACCTTGCCCATCCTGAATTTGGGTGTGTATATCAAGGTGTTCATTGTCAGCAGCCCAAAGTGTGCTTGAGATGAATATTAATATAATGACGTTTAAATATTTCATGGTGTTCTCCTGCGTTTAAATTAGTTGAATAGTCTGATTTTGATTGCTCAGATTCTGTAATATCGTTAATTTTGCTTGTAATAAGTTTTGTCGATTTTCAGGGCTGTGACTGTCAGCTAAATGCTTATTTAAGTGATCCAGCCATTGTTCTAGCATGATTTCATTTTCTAATTGGGTCGAGCCCGGGTTGCTAACGATGGCTGAATCGCTTGTTAGTAATTGCTGTTCGAGTTGACTTACTTGTTGTTGTAATTGGATGATGGCTGTTTCGTTATGTGACTTCTCAGATACTGGTGTATAGCGATAAAAGAAGCTGACTCCAATGGCCATTAGGGCGATTCCGGCGGCAAAAGACCATGTATAAACCATCTTTTTTAATGTTTTGGGTTTATCGAGTTGCTGATATATGGCTGCAAAGTCATCTTTTGGCGGTGACATCGGTGGCTGGCTTTTGAGCCACTGATTGATATTAGAGGGTTTTTTCATAGCTGCTGACCTCTTGCTTTTGTTTGTTTAGTAATTGTTTCAGTTGTTGTTTGGCACGCGCCAAACGTGATTTTGAGAAACTTTCGCTGCAATCGAAAAACGCACCAATTTCCTGATGGGTAAAGCCCTCGACTTCGTAAAGCCAGATAATGGTTCTCATGGCTGGTGATAAATTTTTTAAGTAATGGTTGGCATCATGGCTATGATCGTATGTTATTGAAGTTTCACCCGCTATCATGGCAATTATTTGATTACCATCGTCAATTAATAATTGTGGTGTTCTTTTTCTTAGTAAATCAAGGGATTGATTGATGACGATGCGTCGCAGCCAAAAACCAAAAGCAACCGCTTGTGACCATTGTTCAATTTTATTAAAAGCCGTTATAAAACTAACTTGACTGATGTCTTGTGCATCTTCCGGGCTTTGCAGCATCCGGTATGCCAGGTTATAAACCGGCGCTGAGAACTGTTGGTAAATTTGATGACAAGCACGTTGTTGCCGTCGCTTAAGTCGGCGATATGTTTTGGCATCAATGGTTTGCTTAAATGGGCTCAAAATAAAGTTAGTGTTTTCACATCAGATACTAACTAAGACGGATAATGTTCGCAAAGAGTCACGATTATTTTAAATATTTTTTTATACCGTCAATAAACTGTTGTTGATTAAAATCTTCGGCACGGGCTTCACAAGCCTCACGCATGGCAGCGGCTTTGTTTGCTGACAAAGACTTTACTATTTGAATGAGCTTATTTTTTAGTTGATCACCGCCAATAAATAAACCGGTTTCTTGATCAATGACGGTTTCTTTGATACCGCCCTGGTGGCTGGCAATCACCGGTTTGCCGGCGGCCATGGATTCCACCGGTGTCATGCCAAAGTCTTCATCTTCAGGGATATAAATCGTGGCTAAACAGTTTCCCAAGAGGTCCAGTAATTTGGGCTCTTCTAACCAACCGGTAAAATAAATGTTGCTGTGACCGGCAGCTGATTTTTTTAGTTTATGGGTCTCACTGCCACCGGAAGCCACAACCAATTTTTTATTTGGCAAGCTTTTGAAAGCTTCAATAATGACGTCGATGCGCTTCAATGGATCATGTCGCCCTACGGATAAATAATAATCACCTTGCGATTGCCAATTAAAGTAATGAGTGTCACAAGGCGGATAAACAACATGGGAGTCTTGATTGAGGTGAGTTTTAATGCGTTGTTGAATGTGCTTTGAGTTAGCAATAATGGCATCCATGTTGTTAATAGCTGCTTCGTATTGTGGTTGAAACCATCGAATCAGAGCTTTTAATGCCGGCTTTTGCCAAGCTGATAAACCATTGAGGTAGTGTTGTTTTTTATCATAGATAAAGCGGGGTGGTGTGTGGCAATAAAAAATATTTTGGGCTTTTTCAAAGTGGCGATTGGCTAAAGGAGCAGCCACGCCACTGTAGATGACATTGTTATAGTGATGAACAGTGGGGGGTGTTTTTTTAAAAGCCCGCGCCAGTTGCCAAGTTTTAATGCCCGGCAAAGTACCTAAAGCGTTTAAATTAAATAATTCTCCCGGCAAATCGTCTAAGCTAAAACTATCAATACTGACGGCAGCGGTTAGTAAGTCACTGCGTAATTGCTGACACAAGGTCATAATTAAACGTTCTCCACCGCCTTTGATGAAAAACAGGTCATGAACGGTTAAAATGTCGTTTGTCATATTAATTGGTTAAAAAATGCATAATAAATCCCTGTCATCAAATACTTGGCGCATAATAGTCTGCCATTGTAACGTAAGCCATTAAATATGAAGACATTGATTGTTATTCCGGCTTTTAATGAAGCGGATAATTTAGCACAATTATTGCCACAGTTGTGTGCTGCTGTGACGGCTGATATTTTGGTGGTGGATGATTTTAGTTCTGATGGTACGGTTGAAACTGTTCGCAATCAGGGATTAACTTGTTTGCGGTTACCTTTGCAATTAGGTGCTTGGGGCGCCACCCAAACCGGGATTCGCTATGCCAAGCGTCATGACTATGATTTTGTGTTAACCATGGATGCTGATGGTCAACATGTGCCGCATGAAATTGCCGGTTTATTAAAGGCAGCAAACAATCACCAGTATGATGTGATTATTGGGACTTGTCCGCAACGGGTTAGTCGCTTAAAAAAGATTGCGTGGCGTTTTTTTAAAATTATTTCACAGATACGCATTGAAGATTTGACTTCCGGTTTCCGTGTTTATAATAAAAAAGCCATCGATGTATTGGCTGATAAAACCGCAAGCTTATTAGATTATCAAGATGTTGGGGTGTTGCTGCTATTATTGCGAGCTGACTTAAAAATTACCGAAATCCCTGTTAAAATGGACATTCGAAAGGACGGCAAATCCCGTGTTTTTAGTTCATGGTTGGTGGTTTTTAAATACATGTTACAAACCACAACCTTGTGCATTGCCAATATTGGAGCCAAAAAATCACAATGACCACCCTCACCATATTTATTATCGGCGCAGTGCTATCTGTCAGTATTTTATACCTGGTGCGTAAAGGTAAACTGCACGGTCCGTATGCCACTTGGTGGCTGATGGTGGCTGTGTTTGCCATTGTATTGTCTTCTTTTCCTAAAATAATTGATTGGGTGGCGATAAAAGTGGGTATCACTTATCCGCCAACCTTACTATTGGTGGTGTCGGTTAGTTTTATCTTAATTCGCATGTTGACCATGGACTTGGCGCTGTCTCGCAAAGAACAAAAAATCCGCCGCTTAACACAACGTCTTGCCATACTGGAAAATGATTTAAATAAATCTGATTCAGTGCATACAGATCACAACGTTCCTGACTGATTTTTCATGAACATACTGCATATTGGTAAATTCTATCCGCCTTATTATGGTGGCATGGAAACTTATTTGCAGGATTTAGCTGAAGCCCAGGTAAAACAAGGGCATCATGTGACGGTTTTGGTTCACAATCATGATTGGCACGATTTAAGATCCAAGACTTTGGTGGAACAAGTGCTGCCTAATTTAACATTAATCAGACAAGCCTGTTGGCGGCCGATTATGTTTACGCCTTTAATGTCGGGACTCAACAAACAGGTTATTGACATCATAAAAAACCAACCCATCGATGTTATTCACCTACATGTGCCAAATCCCAGCCTATTCGCACTGTTACGCAATCGAGCCGCTAAAAATATTCCTTGGGTGATTCGTTGGCATTCGGATATGGTCACAGAATCATCTTCACGACTTCTGCGTTTGGTGTATGCTTGCATTAAGCCCATTGAATCATCTTTGATTAAAAGAGCAACCGGTATTTTAATCAGCAGCCCCGAATATCAAAAAAAATCACCGCTGCTGCAGCAACATGAAAATCGCGTTGCCGTAATTCCCCTGGGGCTGAATACCGATAAGATCACCATTCCTGACAGCACAGCAATAACCGACAAACCATTTAAGATATTAACCTTGGGTCGACTGAGCTATTACAAGAATCACCGCTTATTGATTGATGCCATGAAACAGTTGCCTGACATGCATTTAACCATTGCCGGTGGTGGTGATTTGTATGCTGAATTAGAGCGTTATATTAAGACTAACCAGCTAACCGATCGTGTCACTTTAGCCGGTTCGGTCACTGACGAAGTAAAGCAAACCTTGTTTAACGAATGCCATGTGTTTTGTTTGGCTTCTAATGACCGTGCCGAATCTTATGGCATGGTGTTATTAGAAGCCATGGCGCGACAGAAAATAATATTGGCCGCTGACACTGAAGGATCGGGAATGCGCTGGTTAGCCACCCGTTACGCCAGAGGTTTCACCTTTGGCAATCATCAACTGATGGATTTGGTGGCGAAATTAAACCACATTCGGCATAATTATTCCCATATTATTAAGCAACAGGTGGATTTTGATTTGACCATTGATCAAACTGCCGCAAAAATAACCGACTATTATCAACATATGTTAGCCACGGAGTCACCATGAAGAAATGTATTGTATTGTTAGCCATATTTTTATTGACGGCTTGTCAATCCCAAACCAGTGACGAGACCACACAAGAACAAGTCGTGCCCCAGGCCCAGGCGACTGAAACAAACGGCCGTGAAGTGGCCTACCAACAAGACCCAAAGCCGGAAAATATAAAAACCAAGGCTCAAAAAAGTGTCGGTGAACAATTATTGTCTAATTATGCATCTTTCACCCTGACTTCTGATTTAAGCGGTTTAAATGAAAATCAAAAACAAATGATTGGCTATTTAATAGAAGCGGCAAAAATCATGGATGATTTGTTTTGGTTGCAAAGTTACGGCGATAAAAATGATTTGCTTGAGGGTATTAAAGATCCGGCATTAAAACGCTATGCCGCCATTAATTACGGTCCATGGGATCGACTGCAAGGTGATGAGCCTTTCCTTGAAGGTTATGGAGAGAAACCCTTGGGCGCGCGTTTTTACCCCCCTGAGATGACCAAACAAGAATTTAATGAACAAGCGACCGATGCGCTGCGTGATTTATATACCTTGGTCAGAACCGACGAGCAAGGTCAATTGCAAGCCATTCCCTATCATGTTGCTTACGAACAAGCTTTGCTACAGGCTGCTGAGTGGCTTAATAAAGCCGCGGAATTGGCAGAAGATCAAGGTTTTAAAAACTATCTGCAGCTACGCGCCAAAGCCATTTTAGAAGATGACTATCAGGCTTCAGATTTGGCCTGGTTAGACATGAAAAATAATACCGTTGATGTCATTATCGGTCCCATTGAAACCTATGAAGATCAATTATTTGGTTATAAGGCTGCCTATGAAGCGTTTGTGTTAATCAAAGATCAGGCGTGGAGTCAAAAACTGGCTAAATTTGCCCAATTTTTGCCACAATTACAAGCAGAGTTGCCGGTGGCAGATGCCTATAAACGAGAAAAGCCCGGCACTGATTCTGATTTAAATGCATATGATGCCCTGTATTATGCCGGTAGCTCAAATGCAGGAAGTAAAACCATTGCCATTAATTTACCCAATGATGAGCAAGTGCAATTACTAAAAGGCACCCGTCGGCTGCAATTAAAAAATGCCATGCATGCAAAATTTGAAAAAATCTTATTGCCAATCGCACATGAGTTGGTGGTTCCTGAACAACGCAAACATGTCACTTTTGATGCATTTTTTGCCAACACCATGTTTCATGAAGTGGCGCATGGATTAGGCATCAAAAATACCCTTAATGGCGGGGGCACTGTTCGTGAAGCGTTGCAAGAATATGCCAGCGCCTTGGAAGAAGGTAAAGCAGATATTTTGGGATTATATATGGTTGAAAAGCTGCACCATATGGGTGAATTAGACGGTGGTGAATTAATGGATTATTACACCACTTTTATGGCCGGCATTTTTCGCTCGGTCCGGTTTGGTTCCAGTTCAGCGCATGGCGTGGCAAACTTACTGCGTTTTAATTATTTTGCTGAGCATGATGCCTTTAATTACGATGCTGACAGCGGTCATTATTCGGTTAACCCTGAAAAAATGTCTGCTGCCATTGCATCTTTATCCGAAAAAATCCTGACGCTCCAGGGTGACGGGAATTATCAGGCTGTTAAAGACTGGTTTGATAAAGGCGGTCAACAAAGCCCACAACTAAAAACGGCGTTGCGTACCATTAATGCCGCCGGTATCCCAGTGGATATCGTTTTTGAACAAGGTGGTGCTCAGTTAAAATGATAAAGTGTCTTAGTCACGGTTTACTATGGGCGGTGACTTTGTCTGGTTTGCGACGGTGGCTAACATATTGAATAACAGTAAAATGTAACAGGGCATCAGCTGTAAAAATATACGGTTTATGGCGGTATAATCCTGGGCATATTTGGCCGCGGGTGTCAGATAAAACAATAATAATATTAGAGAAAATGCCAGCGTAAAAAACAGGTGGCTAACTTGCTGTGCTTTATTGTGGTGATAACGCACCATAAAGAGGAGCAAAAAAGGTAAACCAAACCACAGCAGTGACCAATTAAGCTGCCAAAACAGGCTGTTAAAAACTGCCTCAGTAACGTTGGTAAATCCAAATGCAATATAGGCCTTATTAAATAAATTAATCTCTTCAGGCGAGATAATCAGCGGTCCAAACGGGGTTTTTACAGTGATGCCCCCCCATAAAAACCACAGCAGAAAAGTAGCGGCCATAATAGCCATGATAATGAGTCTTTGTTTTTGATTAAACCACATAATAAAGCTATGGCTGAAAAGCGCCACAAGAAGCCAAACCCAGCCTTCTAATTTTATCAGCGGTAACATCAGCGCATAGCAGATAATAAGCAATCGTAAAGCCGGTTTGGGTTGGTCGTTATAATCAAGGAGCCCCAGCATGATTAGCAAAATGTAAGCGGCCATCATTAAGTCAGCATATCCGGGCAACAATAAATGGTTAACCATTAAAGGTGTTGTGTACATAACCACTATTAAGAATAGCCGCAGATAAAAAGGGGTGTTGGCTTTTTGTAAGCGGTTACACATGAGTAACACTAAAAATCCGTACATCATTAAATATAACCCCAATACCATGGGTTTTGCGGTATCGCTAAAAAATAGCATGGGATAGAAGATAAGAGAAACACCATCAGGATAGTGTGATGATAAATTCAGTAAACTACTGCTTGAATCTAACCATTCATTGGGTTGCGTAAATGACACGCCGAGGCCATGGTAGTACCATTGCTTGGCACGGGCAACCCAAACAGTCCACGTATCCCAAGCTAAGTTCGGAAGTTGGTAACTGTTCCATATAACCAATAAAGATGCCAGGGCAATTAGGCTTATGGTGATGACTTGTTGTCGGCTGATTTCTGATGGCTTGTGAATACCGTCACCAACCAGTGCAGTGTGAACGATTAAACCCAAGCAAGATATAAATAGCACCATGACAATGACTAAAGCCATGCCATTGTGATTGCCGAACAGTTGTAAGCCGTTTAACAATAAAACATGAATAAACATACCCATAAAAAGACCATGGGCTAAAAGACTGGATAGCCGCCGTTTATTGGTCTCTAGCTTCATTAGTTTGAGTACGGCAATTCGTGAGCCAATTCCTAAACCCATGAAGTACAGCACATAGCCAATGCTAAATAAAATGGTTTTCATCATTGCAGCAAGCAGAATTGAGTCGTTTGAACTAAGATGTTGAGCGTTGGCGTTTCCTGAGATGGCTCCTGCGGTTCGCAAATCGAATTAAATGGCGGCAGTAGAGCTGCATAACTGTTGTCTCGGTTCAAGGTTTTTAAGACATCTTCGTAACGACCAATAACGCCCACATTATATTGAAGCAAATGATATTTAAGTCGTTTATTATTGAAACTTTCACCGCCTAAGATAAAAATTTTAATATCTGATGAATGGTTGTTTTGTTCAGTAATTGTTTGATCAATGAGTTGCGCCATGTCATAAAGTTTTTCATCCATGTGATTAAGGTGGTTATTATGTTGAGCGAATCGATTTTGATTAAATTGGCCCTGTAAGGTGAAGTTATGGGCAAATACTATAGTAACCATAAACCATGCTAATATGATGCCGACTATGAAGTGAATCGGAGCGGGCTTGATAACAATAAATATAACGAAGTTAATAGCAAGCCAAATACCTAGCCACATCAAAAAAGCTTTATAAATATTAACAAAATCATTGCTGTAAAAATTTATCGAGGAAAAACTCAGCGGCACAAAAGTGGATAATCCTGTGTAAACTTTTTGAGTCTGATTGATAAGACCATGATGGGTAAGTTGAATCGATTGCCAGCTTATTCGGTTGTCAAAATTATCACCAAATCCAAAAGAAATTTCTGACTCAACAACCAGAGCCACGTCACTAATCTTAGCAGCAGTTTGCCAGCCATAATCCAATTCATTGATTGATAACTGATTATTGATGAGTTTTTGTTTATAAGCAAAGGGTGTCTGCGTGTCTCGGTTGGTAAGTTGAGCTGTTAAGTAGAGGTTGACGGCCTGGTTACTGTCAAGGTTATTGATCACTAGAGTATCAAGTGCAGACATGTTTTCAAGCCCCTTTTTTATGGGCAATACCAATTGAGTGGTGCCGGTCATATCTAAATGGTAAAGACCATTTGTTTGGTAGTAGCGGCCGGGAGGTACTTCAATGGCAGTGGTCACATCAAACGGCTGCAACGAGTTAAGTGGGTGGTCTGACAAATGGTGGCTTTTGAGTAAAAAAAGAGCTGTTAACAGTAAAAAGCAGCCTGATAGCGTCCAATATAAAAAATGTTGATGCTTCAATGACACAGTGAGTCCTTTTTCTTGTTGACTGTATTTTAGTTAAATCCCTCAGCGAAAGCCAATAAAAAGCTGTAAACTGACAAGTCAGTCACACTTTTATACGAAGATAAAAAAAATAACTCAACAATATGCTATTGTTTATCGCCGACAACACCGTGAATGCGATACCAATTTAGTTCAGCACCATAAAACAGTTTATGGAAATCACAGAGGATAAAGACTAAAATTAAGCAATATGAAGTTAATACTCGAACACAGTGAGGCTATATTTGACTTGCCCGAAAAAGGCTCTTTACTCATTGGTAATGATGAGGATTGTCAGGTGCAAATTAATCGTCCGGAAATATGGGGTCGTCATGCCAGCATCGATGTGCTCAGCTATGGTCTGGTGTTACAGGCAGAGTCATCACCCATTTTGGTGAATGGGACGTCAATTTCGTCAAGTTGCTTGGTTTATCCAGGCGATAAATTAATGATGTCTGATTTAATGATGCGCCTGGTCGATGATGATTATGTTCCAAAAGAGATTAACTCGTTGCAACAGTTTAATCACAATGAACGGCCAGAGGACATGTCTTCGGTATTTGGTTTAAGACAATTATTTGGCGAACAAAATGGTGCCTTTATTAAATCAGACTATCATCACAAAGATGGGTGGAAGGTGTATCGAACCGATGCTAAGCTGGCATTAATTTCAAACAACCATCCGGTCTTTGTCAATGGTCGACAGGTGCACAATACGTGGTTGCAAAATGGCGATCGGCTTCAATATAAAGACCAACACTTTAATGTGGAATGTCCGGGTCATTCAGGCTATTCAAAATTCAGTCCATCACACCCGCGCAATGTGATGTTAAGTGAATCTATGTCCGAAGCGGACATCAAGAATAGTCATAAAAAATCTCTACGACCTCATTACTGGTGGTTAACGCTGTTGACTGGATTGGTGCTGTTGTTATTAATTATCCTTTTACTTTAAGCGGATTTTTACCTGTATCCAATCAGCAATTTGCAGTGATCGTCAGCAAATACAGTGAAATCCGTAATTATGAGTTGACCTAAGTGGCCAAGTTAAGTAAAATCCCCGCTCTTTGAAAGAACAACCGAATTGGAGTAGTTTCATGCACGCAGTTGTAGCTACAGGCGGCAAGCAATACCGAGTTAAAGCCGGCGATATTATTAAGGTAGAAACCATCAAAGCAGAAGCGGGTGACACGATTGAATTGGATCAAGTGTTGATGCTTTCTGACGGCGAAAAATTTGAAATTGGTACGCCCATGTTAGATGGTAAGAAGGTTTCAGCTGAGGTATTGTCTCAAGGTCGCGGAAAAAAAGTACGTATCATTAAATTCAAACGACGTAAGCACCACATGAAACGCATGGGTCATCGTCAGAATTTCACTGAATTAAAAATCACTAACATAGGATAAGAGGTTACTCATGGCACATAAGAAAGCAGCGGGTAGTACTGATAATGGTCGCGATTCAAATCCTAAGTATCTTGGCGTTAAATTATATGGTGGTCAAAACGTTTTGGCCGGTAACATATTAGTGCGCCAACGTGGTACTAAATACCATGCCGGCGACAATGTGGGTATTGGTAAAGACCATACATTATTTGCATTAAAAGACGGTGTCGTTAAATTTGCTAAAAAAGGCAAAAAATACCGCCAATATGTTTCTATTGAAACGCAAAAATAAAACGTACTACAATAGATTACTAATCTGTTGATAAAAAGCTCACTGTTAAAGTGGGCTTTTTTTTATGGTGTCATTCAATGTTGTAAGATACGTAGCGACATATGAGAGTAAAATAACATGAAATTTGTTGATGAAGTTGAAATAACGGTAAAAGCGGGTAATGGCGGAAGTGGCTCGGCCAGTTTTCGCCGTGAAAAGTTTATTCCACACGGCGGACCTGATGGCGGTGATGGTGGTGATGGCGGTGATGTGATACTTATCGGTGATCAGGGTTTAAATACATTGGTTGATTTTCGCCATCAACGACATTTCGAAGCGCAAAAAGGTGAATCCGGAAGAGGGCGCCAGCAATATGGCAAGGGCGGCCAGGACATCGTTGTTAAAGTGCCAACTGGTACAGAAGTTTACGACCTCGAAACGGATGAAAAGTTAGCGGATATTACGGAGCACAAGCAAAAGTTGGTGGTGGCCAAAGGTGGCGAAGGCGGATTGGGTAATATGCACTTTAAAAGTTCAGTTAATCGAGCCCCGAAGCAATTTACATCAGGGAAGCCTGGTGAGCAGAGAACCCTGAAATTAGAACTTAAGGTATTGGCCGATGTGGGTTTGCTTGGTTTTCCCAATGCAGGAAAATCAACTTTTGTTGATGCCATTTCGCAAGCTAAGCCTAAAATAGCAGATTATCCCTTCACCACACTTTATCCTTCATTGGGTGTGGTTAAGATTGATGCAGAAACCAGTTTTGTGGTTGCTGATATTCCGGGGTTAATCGAAGGCGCGGCAGAAGGTGCCGGTTTAGGCATCCAATTTCTTAAGCATCTACAACGCACTGGTTTGTTGTTGCATTTAATTGAATTACCAGCTTATGAAGGTATGCCAGATCCGGTAGAGCAATATCATCAACTCAGTGAAGAGCTGGTTAAGTTTTCAGAGCATTTGCAAGATAAAACCCGTTGGTTGGTGTTCACAAAAGCGGATATTACGGTACCCGAAGAGGCGCAAGCCATGGCTGATGGTTATGTTAAGGAAATTGGTTGGCCAGGGCCTTATTACGTGATTTCGTCCATTGCCCATCTTGGTTTGGATAAATTAACAAAGGACATCGCTGACTATTTGTCCGGCCCTAAAGAAGATTGGTAGATTTGTTGGCGGCTTTTTTAAATTTATCCACCTCAGCAAAAAGCCACTGACGGATAATTTGTACTTTTTGATCTTGCCCTGTGTTGGTTGGATAAACCAAATAATAAGCCATTTTTCCAGGTAATTTAATATCAAAGGGTGCCACCAGTAAGCCACGATTGATGTCATCTTGGACCAGCGGTGTGCGTCCCAATCCAAAGCCCTGATGGTTTTCCACAGCTTCTAACATGGTGACCATATGGCTAAAGCGGGTACCACGCAGAGGCGCTTGGGGGCTGAGTCCTGCTGCATTAAACCAGTCATCCCAACGTTCAGTGGTGAAGTCATCATGGCATAATTTAGCTGACAAAAGATCCTTTGGTGTTAATTGGCCTTTATAGGTATCATAAAAAGCTTTGCTACAAACTGGAAAAACTTCTTCATTGAGTAATAACTCACTGGTCAGACCTGCATAACTTGGGTCACTGCTATATCGAATGGCAATATCAAAATTGTCTTTTTTAAAGTCAGTCATCCACTCAAAAGAAGCAATTCGAACATCCAGTTCTTTATATTGTTGTTGAAAACGCCAAATCCGTTTCGACAGCCATTTTGTGGCGAAAGAAGGCAGTACCGAAATATTCAGTGTGCCGGCGGCATCTCGGTTAATCAGTTGACGTGTGGCAGTTTCTATATTTTCTAATGCTTGGCGAATAGCGATTAAATACATACGGCCTTCAAATGTCAGCTTCAAACTGCGATTGATGCGTTCAAACAACTGAACGCCGGTAAGTTCTTCCAGTTTTTTGATTTGGTGACTAATGGCCGCTTGGGTAACATGTAATTCTTCTGCGGCTTGGGTAAAACTTAATAGTCGCGCTGAAGCCTCAAAAGCTTTAATCGCCCTCAGTGGAGGAATGTGTTTATAACGTTGATTGGTTGCTTGCATTAGTTATTCTAATCGATTGCCTAAATAAATATCGTTTGATGTTTGTTATTATAGTCATATAATATGGCAAGTATGCAGGAAATCAGGTTGGTTTGAAACATATTTATTGATTACTGAAAATAATTTGAACTTTCACAATAATTATGGTCAAACCCAGTAAATGAATCACTTATTCACATAATATTCATTTTGAAAATGTAAAATACTTTTATAGGTTTTTCATTGTTCCCTTAGAAATCGCAAGATTTCTTCAGTATGTGATCTACTCACATACGACTTAGCTGAGGTTTTTCCTCCCTCTTCCTCAGCGAACTGTTTAAGGCGCCATCCCTTGGCGCCTTTTTTTTGCCTGTCGTTGTTATGATATACTGCTTATTTTTTTTGGGTATTGGTATGTCTGATTTTATTGGTGTTTATGATGATGCTTTGTCGACAGAGTTTTGCCAGCATTGTGTCGAAAAGTTCGCTCATAGTAACAATGTTGCACAAGGTGAAACCGGACAAGGTGTTGATTTAACCAAAAAAAACAGTATGGATTTGATGCTCAACCAACAAAGCGATTGGCAGAGTGAATTACAAACCATTCATCAGGCTGTATTAGATGGTTTGGTTCGCTACACTAAAAAGTGGCCTTATGTTCTAGTAGGTGCTTTGGCTTTACAGGTCGAATCTCCTGAAGGCCCCCGTCAAATTTCGGCACTAGACATTGAAAACATGAATGATGAGCAGCTAGCGAATATAATTAAAACTGTATTTCGCTTAGGCGGTACCAATTTGCAGCAGTATAAGCGCCAAAAAGGTGGTTACTTCTATTACCATTCGGAGTTTTATCCGCATCCCAATGATCCGGGACAAGATTCATTACATCGGGTTTTATTATGGATGTTTTATTTGAATGATGTGGCGGAAGGTGGTCACACTGAGTTTTATTTTCAACAAAAGAAAATTAAGCCCAAACAAGGCACTTTGGTTATTGCGCCGGCTTTTTTCACCCACACCCACAGAGGTAATCGACCTGAGTCTGAAGATAAGTATATCTTAACTTCATGGTTAATGTACCGAAAAGCGCAAGAGTTATACGGCCAAAGATAACAGAGAACTCTCTGCTAATTTTCAGACAAATGATTTATATCGAGTTGTCGGTTTGATTTTAACCTTGAAATTTATCTGGATATCCGTATAATCGACACACTTTGAATTTGTGCGGTAAATTATGAAAGTCCTATCATCATTAAAATCAGCCAAGACTCGAGCGCGAGACTGTAAGGTGGTGCGTCGCCGTGGTAAAGTATTTGTGATTTGTAAATCAAATCCTAAACTAAAAGCCCGTCAAAGATAATCCGCTTTAGACTGAACAATTAAAAATACCCTCTTCGTGAGGGTATTTTTTTTGCCTAAAAATTAAGTTATGGTTAATCGTTTATAATCATTAGGCAGATAACTTCACGTTCTTCGGACAGTAAAATATTAAAAGTCCTGGCCGCGGCTTGGTTGTCTAATACTTCAAACCCAA
The DNA here is from genome assembly GCF_026410405.1 of Marinicella gelatinilytica. Taxonomy (GTDB): domain Bacteria; phylum Pseudomonadota; class Gammaproteobacteria; order Xanthomonadales; family Marinicellaceae; genus Marinicella; species Marinicella gelatinilytica. Next base: position 120,633 of record NZ_JAPMLN010000003.1, read on the forward strand.
TGTTGTTTTTAATCAACGGTGTGAGCAGTTCTGAATCAGGAAATTGAATGGATTCACCGGTGGCTAATAAAATAACTTCCGGATTCATGTTAACCATTTTTTTAACCAGTCGCTTATCTATGAGTTCGTCACCTTTAATGGCAACCGTTTCAATGGCCTCATCCCAGGGTATTAAAATACTTTGTCGATAAGTTTGATGATAAAACTCACAGAAATCAGCGGCAGCTGATTTTATGATGTTAGGATGCTGGGTAACTGTTTCAGATAAATCCATAGGATGTTTTAACGCGGTAATTCATAGACAGGGTTTTTGGGATTAGCACGGTATAAGGTTAAAGTTTGGCCAATGCGTTGTATTTCTGTGGCTTTAGTGCGTTTAATCAGCTCGTCAATAATGACAGTGCGTTGCTCACGATCGGCTCTGATTTTGATTTTAACCAATTCGTGATGATCTAAAGTGGTTTCTAATTCCGTCATGATGTTATCAGTAATGCCTTTATCAGCAATGGTAACATAAGGGTTAAGACCGTGAGACACCCCTTTCAGGTATTTAACAGCGGCTTTGCTCAGTGATTTGTGTGTCATTAAATGGTAAAATTCAAATTAATCCGTCATTTTAACAGCAGTCGAGACCTTTTCACAAACGTTAACAGGGCTTGACCTAAGCAGAGCAGAAATCATGGCCAAAAGTAAAAGTTCTAAGCAGTGGCTGCAAGAGCATTTCAGCGACAAGTATGTTAAAAATTCACAGCAACAAGGCTATCGCGCACGTTCAGCCTATAAGTTAATTGAAATCATTGATAAATATGACTTGCTGAATGGTGTTTACTCTGTGGTTGATTTGGGCGCTGCACCGGGTGGCTGGTGTCAAGTTGTGAAAGAAAAATCGAGCAATGACTTAACCATTGTCGGGCTTGATTTGTTGCCCATTGAAGCCATTGAAGGGGTCCATTTTATTCAGGGTGATTTTACCGATGACGAGGTCTATCAAAGCTTGTTAAACGTATTAAAGGGTGACAAAATAAACCTTGTTTTATCCGACATGGCCCCCAATTTAAGTGGTGTAAGCGCCACCGATCAGCCAAAAAGTATGTATTTAGCTGAACTGGCATTGGATTTTTGTCGACAATCACTCGAACCAGGTGGTTCACATGTGGTCAAATTATTTCAAGGCGAAGGTTTTGATGGTCATATACAAGCCCTGCGACAGAGTTTTCAACGGGTTGTGATTATTAAACCTGATTCTTCTCGGTCACGTTCAAGAGAAGTGTTTGCCGTATCCATGGGCTTTAAAGAATCGTAAACGAAGAGGCATAGTTTGAATAACATTACTAAAAATTTATTACTTTGGGTTGTGGTACTGATGGTGCTGATGAGTGTTTTCGGCAGTATGGTTGAGCCGCCTGCGAACAACACAGATGTTCCATATTCTGATTTCATTAAGATGGTTCAAAACGGCCAAATTGAAGAGGTTGTGATTGATCCTGAAACCACAGTCCACCGCAAAATTAAAGCCGTAACATCCGGTGGTGAACAATTGACTGTTCAAGCCGGCGATGATCCGCACTTGGAAGATGACTTAATCCTTAATGACGTTAAGTACTCCATCAAAGCGCCGCAACAAGATGGTTGGGGTTGGCGAATTTTTGAAACCATTTTCCCGATATTACTGTTTATTGGTCTGTTTTTCTTGATTATGCGTCATATGCAAGGTGGCGGCGGTAAAGGCGGAGCCATGAGTTTTGGTAAATCCAAAGCCAAATTATTAAATGAAGAAAATGCCCAGGTAACTTTTGCTGACATGGCAGGTGCTGAAGAGGCCAAGGAAGAAGTCTCTGAAGTGGTGGATTTTTTGAAAGATCCGACCAAATTTAATAAATTAGGTGGCACAATTCCACGCGGTATTCTGATGGTTGGTCCACCCGGAACCGGTAAGACACTACTGGCTCGTGCCATTGCCGGGGAGGCCAAAGTGCCGTTTTTCAGTATTTCCGGATCAGATTTTGTGGAAATGTTTGTCGGTGTTGGTGCTTCACGGGTTCGTGATATGTTTGAACAAGCTAAAAAGACTGCGCCGTGTATTATTTTTATTGACGAAATTGATGCCGTTGGTCGTCAACGTGGTGCCGGACTAGGTGGTGGTCACGATGAGCGAGAACAAACTTTGAACCAGTTATTGGTTGAAATGGACGGCTTTGAAGGCAACGATGGCGTTATTGTTATTGCTGCCACTAACCGTCCTGATGTTTTGGATCCGGCTTTATTACGTCCGGGTCGTTTTGACCGCCAAGTGGTGGTGCCGTTACCGGATATTCAAGGTCGCGAAGCCATCTTAAAAGTTCACATGAAAAAGGTGCCGCTGGCAGATGATGTTAAACCCGGTATTATTGCCCGCGGTACACCCGGGTTTTCCGGGGCAGATTTAGCAAATTTAGTGAATGAAGCCGCATTATTTGCAGCCCGTGAAGATGCCACTGAAATTGCCATGGAGATGTTTGATAAAGCCCGTGACAAGATTATGATGGGCGCTGAGCGCCGATCTATGGTAATGAAAGAGTCTGAAAAGCACAACACAGCTTATCATGAAGCCGGCCATGCGATTGTGGGTTTATTGGTTCCTGAGCATGATCCTGTTTATAAAGTCACTATTATTCCTCGCGGTCGTGCCCTTGGAGTAACCATGTTTTTACCTGAAGAAGATAAGTACTCTTACAGTAAAACAGCCTTAGAAAGCCAAATTTCCTCATTATATGGCGGCCGCATAGCGGAAGAAATTATCGGTGGACCAGATGCCGTTACAACCGGTGCCTCAAATGACATTGAACGCGCCACTGATATTGCCAAAAACATGGTGACAAAGTGGGGCTTATCTGATGAGTTGGGGCCACTCACTTATTCTGAAGATGAAGGTGAAGTATTCTTAGGTCGTCAAGTAACCCAACACAAGAGCATGTCTGACACCACCGCTGATAAGATTGACAAGGCTGTGCGTGACTTAATTGACCGCAACTACAAGCGGGCTGAACAAATCTTACATGACAACATCGATAAGCTACATTTGATGGCGCAATCATTGATTAAATATGAGACCATTGACAGCAAACAAATCGCTGAGATTATGGAAGGCAAGGAGCCTTCACCACCGGCCGGCTGGGTAACCAGTGACGATGATGATGAAGGTGGTAATGATAAACCGCCGAAAAAAAAACCGACACCTAATAAAACAGGTTTCGGAGATGCGGCCGAACAAACCTAAATAGCCTTGAACCCGGACTTTAAAATTATGGGGGTTTTAAATGTAACCCCCGATTCTTTTTCAGATGGTGGTCAATTTTACGCCCCCTCGACGGCTATTAAACATGCGCAAAAAATGATTGCTGACGGTGCCGATATCATCGACATTGGCGGCGAATCGACCCGCCCGGGAGCCGCTGAAGTGTCCGAACAAGCAGAAATTGAACGGGTGGTACCAATCATTGAAGCATTACGTGAACAATTCCCTAAAGTCACCCTCTCCATCGACAGCCGTAAACCCGAAGTCATGGCTGCGGCTTTACACGCCGGTGCTAATTTCATTAATGACATAAACGCCTTACAGAGTGATGGTGCCATTGAAGTGGCGCTTGAATATGATGTGCCGGTGTGTCTCATGCATATGCAAGGCACGCCTAAAACCATGCAAGACAACCCCCAATACGACAATGTGGTGCAGTCGGTGTTGGATTTTTTTGAACAGCGAGTCGAAGCCTGTATGCGAGCCGGTATCGATCCTGATCGAATCATTTTAGATCCGGGTATTGGTTTTGGAAAAACGGTTGAACATAACTTAACGTTGATAAAAAACATCAGCACCCTAAAACAAATGGGTTTTCCGGTTTTATTGGGCGTGTCACGTAAATCCATGTTTAAGACCTTATTAGGGCGTGCTGTCGATGAACGATTGCCTGGTGCTTTGGCGGTGAGTCAATTTGCCTATTTTCAGGGCACGGATGTATTTCGAACCCATGATGTGGCTGCCACCCGTGATTTATTAACCATGAGCCAATATTTAATTCAAAATGAACCAACATAAAAAGTATTTTGGTACCGACGGAATTCGCGGCAAAGTAGGCGGACCTTTAATGACAGCCGAGTTTGCTTTAAAGCTGGGTTATGCAGCCGGTAAAGTGTTGGGTGAAGCTAAACCCAGTAAAACAATTGTTATTGGCAAGGACACGCGCGTGTCGGGTTATTTATTTGAATCCGCTTTGGAAGCCGGCTTGGTGTCAGCAGGGATAAACACCACCCTATTCGGTCCGATGCCAACCCCTGCCGTGGCTTGGTTAACACGGACTTTGCATGCCAGTGCCGGTATCGTTATCAGTGCCTCACATAACCCCTTTTATGATAATGGTATTAAATTTTTTAACGAATACGGTGAAAAACTATCTGATGAACAAGAGCTGGCCATTGAGAAGTTGTTGGATCAACCCATGGACATGGTTGAATCCAGGCGCTTAGGTAAAGCCAGTCGTTTAAGTGATGTCGATGGACGTTACATTGAGTATTGTAAAAACGCCGCTAATAACCTGATGTTATCCGGGTTTAAGATTGTACTGGATTGTGCTCATGGTGCCGGTTATCAAATTGCACCACGGGTATTCACTGAATTAGGCGCAGATTTAGTGGTAATGGGAAATCAACCGAATGGTTTTAACATAAATAAAGACTGTGGCAGTACTGAGCTGGCGGTGCTACAGGAAAAAGTACTTGAAACCAAAGCGGATATTGGTATTGCTTTAGATGGTGATGGTGATCGGGTGGTGATGGTAGATCACACCGGTAATGAAGTCAATGGTGACCAATTGATATTTCTGGTTGCCAAACATTTACATGCCAATAACCGATTAAATGGTGGTGTGGTAGGTACGTTGATGTCAAATCAAGGTATGGAAAAGGCGCTAAAGGATTTGGGTATACCTTTTGAGCGTGCACAAGTCGGGGACCGTTATGTCCATCAAAAATTGCACAAAAATAATTGGATATTAGGTGGTGAATCTTCCGGGCATATTCTTAATTTGAATTTGGCCACCACCGGTGATGGCATTATCAGTGCTTTGATGGTGCTTAATGTGATGATGGAAAGCGGACGAAGCTTAAAAGATTTGGCTGATGAAATGCCTGTTTATCCACAGGTCATGATTAACATCAATCATCCAGAACCAAAAAAATTAGGCCGAAACAATGATTTATGTCGGGCGGCAGATGCGGTTGATAAGGCTTTAGGCGATCAAGGTCGCGTTTTAATTCGGCCATCCGGGACTGAGCCTAAATTACGTATTATGGTGGAAGCGGTTGAGCAAGACTTGGCGCAACAGCATGCCGAAGATTTATCAAACTTAGCGAGTGAATTATGAAAACTTATATTTTTTGTATATTATCTATTTTTATGAGTTCAACGCAAGCGTCTGAACTGGTACTGACAGTTGAAGATGCTTGGTTGCGTGCCGGTCCGCCAAATGCCAATATGATGGCTGCTTATGTAAAACTGGGCAATGAAAGTAATGAAACCATGACCTTGGTGGCTGCCGATAGTGATGCCTTTGGCATGACTGAAATTCATCGCACCATTGAAGTGAATGGGGTTTTTAAAATGAAAGAGCAACAGGCATTACCGATAGCTGCCGGTGATGTTTTAACCATGGAGCCGGGTGGCTTGCATATTATGCTAATGATGCCAAAACAAGCGATTGAACTTGGTCAAGTGGTGGAGATTACTTTACGCTATGAAACCGAAAATGGTGAATCGCATCATCAAACAATCGATTTTGAAGTTAAAAAGCAATAATAATCAGCTGTTTCGATATGAATAAAAAGGATTTTGACTATACGTTACCCAAAGAATTAATAGCCCAGCAACCAATTCTGCAACGCAGCCAGAGTCGATTGTTGGTGCTGACAAAAAACAGTGGCAAAGTCATTGATTGTCAATTTAAAGAGATTCTTAATTATCTGAAACCAGGTGATCTATTGGTCTTTAATAACACCAAAGTCATGCCGGCACGTTTACAAGGACAGAAACAAACCGGTGGTCAAATCGAGGTTTTTATCGAGCGGGTTTTAAACAACCACCAAGCCAAAGCCTTACTGAAAGCCAATAAATCCGTGCGTTTAGGCACGGAGATTTACTTTAATAATAAACCTGTACTTAAAGTCAGCGCCCGCCAAGGCATGTTTTTTTTAGTGGAAACAATCGATAAATCCGGTGATCTAAATGCCATTATGGAAACCCATGGTGTGATGCCCTTGCCACCGTATATTCAGCGTGACAGCACCCAAACTGACAGTGAGCGTTATCAGACGGTCTATGCTGATACAGCCGGTGCAGTGGCTGCTCCGACTGCGGGACTTCATTTTGACGAAGCCACACTAAGACATTTAAAAGAGCAGGGCGTTAACAGTGCTTTTGTGACCCTGCATGTTGGTGCCGGCACCTTTCAACCGGTTAAAGCCGATCACATCGAAGACCATAAAATGCACAAAGAGTGGCTTCGGGTTGATGAAACAGTGGTTGATGCCGTGAAAGAAACAAAGGCCAATGGCGGTCGAGTCATAGCTGTGGGTACCACCGCGGTCCGATGTCTGGAAACCGCTGCCCAAAACGGCGATCTCAGTGCCTACAGCGGTGATACCGATATCTTTATTTATCCCGGCTATCAATTCAAAGTTATTGATGGTTTGCTCACCAATTTCCACTTGCCCGAATCCACTTTATTAATGCTGGTCTCCGCTTTGGCCGGCCGTGACAACATCATGAACGCCTACCAGCATGCCATCGAGCAAAAATACCGCTTTTTTAGTTATGGCGATGCGATGTTGATAGTTGAGGCTTAACATAAGTCGAAAAAACCAAAGCGTTGCTCAGTCCAATCTGTCGTGATAAGAATATTTGAGTATTTCTTACGCTTGGTTTCATTGAGAAATAATTAATGTAATTTTTAAATAGTATATTTCTTAAGGGCAATGAAGATGACGACAAAAATGAGTAAAGATGAAGCGCATAAATTGGTGGATCAGCTACCGGTTGATTCGACATGGGGCGATTTAATGCGTAAAATATACATTCGCGAGACCATTGGAAAAGGTTTAAGTGACAGTCATGCCGGTAAAATAAAACACGTGTCAGAAATAAGGAAAAAACACGGACTTTCTGAGTGAATGTGTATTGGACCGAAACAGCCGAGATTCATATCTCTTCATAAAGGATTACATACCACATTAAACCCAATCAAATTGATATTTTTGCGGTTGTTTACGGTGCGATGTATTTTTTGCAGGGAAGATAATATTCATAACTAAAGGTATCAGGAACTCAGCCCAACCTAACTTAATTCGTGAATGGAAGTAGCCTGAGCCCTGTCTAAGGCGTTGTTTAGTAATTATTAGTCCATGTGTTTGAAGGAAGCTTCGACGGGCTCAGCCGTCTTGAGAATTATTTTCAACCTATTGCTCTATAGTTGTCGAACCCAATGAATTTGTTGTGCAGTAACGTTACTTTGACGACGTTATTGGTAATACAGAGCCTAAACCCAGATGGTCAATAAATGGAATAAAATCACGATCTAAAAAAAGTAACGGCAGCTTTTGTTCGATACAAAAGGTCGCAATAATAACGTCCGCTGTTTTGCGGATGGTGATACCTTTCTTGCGGAGTGTTCTGTAATTGTCCGCACATTTTACAGACATATCTTTGCCAAGCATTTCCAGTGGATCCAGTGTCAGTAGTAATTCTTTAGTTAGTTGGTATTCGTGGTCATCACGAATCCCTTGAAGAATTTCGAGAAAGATTAAATCCCCCATAGCAACAATGCCTTCTATGATGGCATCATCAAGGGCGTCTGTGTGTTGGCTTTTAATACCTTTCAAATAATCGATCCAAACACTGGTATCAACCAGTATCACCGATTGCTCCGCATCTCGTCTAAATCACCTTCCCATTTAACCCGACCGCGCAGTTTGCGAATTTCCTGTTGCTTACTGCGTAACAGAAGTAATTTAAGGCCTTGTTCAACCGCTTCTTTTTTGGTGCGGTATCCGGTGGCTTTAATAACTTCAGCCATCAGCTTATCATCGATTATAATATTAGTTCTCATATATCACCCATGTGTATACTATGTATTAAAATACACATTTTAGCATAATCAAAGATTTAAAGCGTAGGCTTGTATTTCCTTATTGAGTTATTTCGATGCTAAGCAATAAATTACAGACAAAGCATTTGTTAATTACTCACAAGTCATTCCATCTACACCGGCAAGCAATATAATATTTTGCGTGACAGTGGTGCCATCTGATTTCGATAAGGTGATTTCACCGTTGTTGCAGTCAAAAAATGTGATGTCCGCGCTGCCCCATTTTTGCACACCAGAATTGGCTGCTGTGGGCTTCATGGTTAAGCTGCCACCGTTGCCGATAAAGCCCGGTAGCATATCTAAAGTATAGGTTTCGTCTTTTTTAATCGTTTTAGGCCCGGTGGCCGACATCAGCCATAAAGCTTCACCATTGCTGTTGGCTTTATAGCCGTAATAATACATCACCATACCAACCGGTTTCTGAACGATATTATAACCGGAGCCATTATAATCAGGGTCGTACCAATTACCATTAATCGATGAAATAACTGTATTGTTTATATCTGATTGTGGGTTTATTTCAAAATACTTATCTGAGTTAACTGCTGAACACTCATCAAATAAAGTTACATTTGTGTTATCACAAGAAAGGATAAGGGTAAATGGTTGGCTTAACAGACTGTGAAGCCAACTACCTATTGGTTCGTAATTTTGTTTTAAATATAGTCACATTACAACTACTTACCTCTTAAGTAAGTACTATTTTGGCTTGCTCCGCAAGCCATCTGTAAATCTTAAATAATATTAGGTGGTTTTATAAAGCTTTGTTTTTGTTTGTTGCACTAAATCGTCTATAGGAATGTAGGTGTATCGCACTAAATTGGACTTGATAGCGATTGGATCCACGGGTCGGTGCCTGAGGATGTCGCAAATGAGGAAAAGTGTAGAAGTATTAAAAGCCTTATTATTTTTTTAAACCCAATTAAGATTACAATGAGTCGGCATTCATTGTGGACGCTTTAATCAGTCCAAACTATGTTAAGTTAATCTGTGCTAAAATAATGTTTTCCTTATTGGAGTGATTGATGTCAGAATTTAATCAAAATAATGCGAAGCTTGTTATTGGTGATTTACCGCAAAAGTGGGGATGGTTGTTGGCTTTGGGACTTGTCTTTATTATCCTGGGTACCATCGGTTTGGGTTTAAGTGTGGCGATGACTGTGGTGACCATATTATTTTTCGGGGTGCTGCTGTTAATTGGTGGTGTGGTGCAGATTTTTGAGGCCTTTAAGCATAAAGGCTGGAAAAGCATTCTTGGTCATGTATTGATTGCGGCCATTTATTTATTGGCCGGAATTATGCTGATTACTGAGCCGGTGGTTGGCTCTATGGCATTAACCGCGTTGTTGGCTGCGGCCTTTATTATCACCGGTTTATTTCGAATTTTTATGGGCTTCCAATTAAAAGGCTATGGTCTGGGTTGGGGCTGGTTGGTGTTTGCCGGTGTTATTTCACTGGCGTTAGGTGTCATGATTTTCTTTCAATGGCCGGAATCAGCACTGTGGTTTATTGGTTTGATGATTGCCATTGAAATGATTTTCCACGGCTGGGCTTATGTGATGTTGGCTTTGGCCGTCAAATCTTTGAAATAATATAGACAACAACTTTTTAACGAGCCATTGATACAATGGCGTTATTAAAAATCAGGTTAAAAAGATGAAGATAAGACAATTAAGCCTATTGTTGGGCATACTCATCATGCTGCCAATAATTGCCCACAGCAAATCAGCACAAGAAATTAATATTTTAGCGGATGCCACTTTACAGCGTTTCAACAAAGAAGTGACTGGCGGCCAACAATTTTTGAATCAAGCCGTTGGCGTATTGGTATTTCCACAAGTGCTAAAAGCCGGTTTAGGGGTTGGTGGTGAATATGGAGAAGGGGTGCTGCGAGAAGGTGGCAAAAACACCGCTTATTACAGCACCGCATCGGCCAGTTTTGGCTTTCAAGCCGGGGCCCAGTCCAAGTCTGTGGTGATTGTGTTTTTGGAGCAGTCAGCGTTAAACAAGTTTAAACAAGCTAAAGGCTGGAAAGCCGGGGTAGACGGTTCGGTGGCGATTGTCAAATGGGGCGTTGGCGAGGACATTAACACCATGGATTTTAAAGACCCGATAGTGGGCTTTGTGTTTGGAAATAAGGGGTTGATGTTTAACTTGACCTTAGAAGGCTCAAAAATAACTCGTATCACTCGTTAATGTAAAATAACAGCCGGCCATCATCTAAGGTCTCTATCAGAAAATGAATTGTCGGCTGATTACCACGGACTCTGCTGTAAAACCTTAGTAGTTGTTAGGATCCTTTGACCATCTTGCGTAAGCAAAAACCCACAGCATGATAATATTTATAAATGGTACAAAGGCAACTAAAATCCAGAGCCGAGAAAACCCGGCACGTCGAATTATTTTGGCAATTGGCCAGAGTATTATCAAGTAAGTAAGTATTCCTGATAAGAGAATGGTGGTGTTTTCAAAAATTGTCAGTGACATCTTGATGCGCCTTTATGATTTAATTTAAAAACGCTGAAACATATCATTGTAGCAAAAGTCATGTACGTCTACAGTTACTGCTTTTTGACGAACTCAGTGAGGATCACAATACGTTGGCCTTCGACTCGGCCCTCAATATGCTCAATGTTATTGGCAACCAAGCTAATGCCTTTGACTTTGGTGCCTTGTTTGGCGGTGAAGCCGGCACCTTTGACTTTGAGGTCTTTGATTAAAAAGACGTCGTCACCATCGCTTAACTCATCACCGTTACTGTCGCGGTGTTTTTCTTGTTCATCTTCTGTCGAAGTTCCGGAACTAAAGCCGGCTTTGGCCCAGCTGCTTTCCTCGTCGGTCAGATACATCATATCCAATAAATCTTGCGGGCCGTGGTTATGTTGCAGGTGTTTTAAAACCCGCCAGGCCAGGACTTTAACAGCAGAGACTTCGCTCCAGACGCTGTCATTCAGACAATGCCAGTGATTAACATCCATGGTGTCAGGATTATCAATTTGAGTTCGGCATTGTTCGCAGGCATACACATAGTCGCTAATGTCGTTGCCTTCTTTGGGTGTGACTAAGTAAGCGGATAAATTTTCTTCTGAACGGCATAATTCGCATTGTTGATGACTGCGTTGTGCCAGTTCTTCGGTTTGTTGATCTGTCATATTCATGGCGCGAATTATACGCCATATAAAAATATTTTGTTATTACATAGAGTGTAGGTTGGTGCTGAGCGAAGCGAAGCCCAACATCGAACCAGAAAAATTGTTGGACTGCCTTAAGAGGCCCTGCTTTTGGTCGCGGTGCTCAGCCCAACTTACGATTTTATCAATTGTTCTTAAAAGAACGTTTTAAAATCGCGTTAAAATCAAGCGTGCCGGGCAACTGGCCAAAACATAAACCTGACGTATTAGTCAATCGGGCTTCACAATAGGCGTCACTGACTAAATCATTACCCAGTTGAATGAGTTGTGCGGCTTGCATGGCTTTGGCCATTTTTTCCACATAAAAGCGGGCGGATACTTGTGTAAAGTCTTTGCCGGAAAGGGCTTTGAGTTCATCCACAGTTTGGTCAAATAAGTTGTGGCTGCCCTTGGATTTTTCTAATTCTTTGATAAACGACTGGTAACAGGACGGTTGTTTATGAATGGCGCGGATGAAATCCAGGCATTGTACATTGCCACTGCCTTCCCAGATGGAGTTCACCGGGGCTTCCCGATAAAGGCGGGCCAGTGGTAATTCTTCCACATAACCGATACCGCCCAAACATTCCTGGGCTTCGCCGATGTGTATCGAAGCGCGTTTACAAATCCAGTATTTACCAACAGCGGTCAGCAGACGTACTAAATCACGTTCATGCTGTTGGTCCTGGTGGTCCAGAGCATGGGACACCCGTGCGGTTAATGCCAGGGCGGCTTCAGATTCCAGACATAAATCAGCGGCCACATTTTGCATTAATGGCTGATTAATCAGTAACTCACCAAAGACTTTGCGTTGAGCAATATGGTGTAAGACTTGTACCGTGGCCTGGCGCATCAGGGCCGAGGAGCCGATCATACAATCATAACGGGTCATGGCCACCATTTCGATGATGGTGCGCACGCCTTTGCCGGGCTCGCCGATTAAGTGGGCGTCGCTACCGGCAAATTCGATTTCAGCCGAGGCATTGGAGCGGTTACCCATTTTGTCTTTCAAACGCTGAATATGAATACTGTTTTTATCACCGTCATAACGCCAGCGCGGCATCAGAAAACAACTTAATCCGGCATCGGTTTGAGCCAAAGTGAGAAAAGCATCACTCATGGGTGCTGAGCAAAACCATTTATGGCCGGTTAAATGATAGCGTTCGCCCAGCTCATCTGAGCCAATGTGCTTAGCCTGCGAGGTGTTGGCGCGAACATCGGTGCCGCCTTGTTTTTCGGTCATGGCCATACCAACGGTGGCGGCTTTTTTTTCAGACAGCGGCAGATTACGACCATCGTAGTCACTGTTGAGAATTTTCGGGAACCAATGTTTGGCCAGTGCCTTGTTGTGATTAATACTGGGTACACAGGCAAAAGTCATGGTCAGAGGACAGGCACTGCCGGCTTCATTCTGGTTATACAAATAATTGCGTGCCATACGCACCACATGGCTGCCGGGTTGGTCGTCTTTCCAGGGTAAGGAGGGAATATCATATTCACAAGCCAAAGCCATTAAGTCATGATAGGCCGGATGATAGCGGATCTCGTCAATGCGTCGGCCATAGGCATCATGGGAATAAAATTCAGGTGTCACCTTATTGGCCACATCACCTTTGGCAATCCATTCGGGTTGGCCCAAAAGCCCGCCTAATTTGATTAAACTGTCGTTACCCCACTGGCCATTAAATTGGGTGCAGACCTGTTGTAAGGCGACATCGCTTTGGTAGCTGTTATAGTTAACCAGCGGTTGTGGTTGGTTAATGACTTGATGGGTGTTGAGTTCGTTGTTCATAATCAATAATGCGGTGGTGTTTCGTCTTGAGGCGCTGAGTCTAAGGCATCGTGGACTTGTTTGAGTTGATCTTTGAGCTGGTTGTTGTGGTGTTTGAGCTTAGTCAGCTGTTCATCCTGACGGAAAACAGTGGTGTTTAAGGTATCCACGGTGTCTTCCAAAAAAGCCATACGGGTTTCGATATCGACCAGTTTTTGGTTTAACTCCTCAATGTTTGACATGGCGCATGTTGTTTTGTAGTAGATTGATTATAATAACATAGCACTCACAGAGACGAACCTGATACATGTCAAAAACAGCTGCTTTTTCACCGGCTTGTGAACGAAACCGTAAACCGATTTTGAATGAACTAAAAACCATTGTGCGACCTGAGGATCGGATTTTGTTGGAAATCGGATCAGGCACCGGCCAACATGCGGCTTATATGGCACCGCAGTTGACCAATATATTTTGGTACCCAACCGATATGGAAGACAAAATAGCGGGTATTGAGCAATGGCGGCAAGAAGCCAATTGCGAACGTATTCAGACATCACAGGTTTTTCGGGTGGGAGAAAGTAACTGGCCGTTGCAATCAGATCAGGCCGATATGGTCTTTACCGCCAATACCTTTCATATTATGCCCGCTGACCTGGTGGCTCAATTAATTCAACAGGCAGGTGAAAATATGCACAAAGGTTCTCGTTTTGTGGTTTACGGACCTTTTAAGTACGGTGGTGACTTTACCAGTGAATCTAATCGTGAATTCGATCGCCAGTTAAAAGCCACGGCAGAGCATCAGGGTATCCGTGATTTTGAGTGGATTGATGGACTTTTTCAACAAGCGGGTTTTCGATGTCTAAAAGATGTCTCGATGCCGGCCAATAACCAGTTGTTAGCGTATGTCAAAACCAGTTAAATTTAAAGACCTCAAACAGGCGCAGACGGCGATTGCCGATTATGTCATTAAAACACCGTTGTTTCAGTCACGGCGGTTAAACGATTGGCTTGGCCATGAAATCTATTTTAAAGCCGAAAATTTGCAGCGGGTCGGTGCCTTTAAAGCCCGTGGTGGCTGTAACGCGGTGCGTACTTTATTGGCCAATGAGCCGAAAGTGGACCGGGTGTACGCGCGTTCCTTAGGCAATCATGCCCAGGCGGTGGCATGGGCTGCCCGTTTATTTGATATTCCGGCGACCATCTATATGCCCAAAACCGTCTCGGCGGTGAAATTACAAGCCACCAAGGATTACGATGCTGATGTGGTGCTATACGATCACATCGATGAAGTGACTTCGGTGGAACGTGAGGTTAATGAAAAGCCGGGGCATTTTTGGATTTCACCTTTTAATGACAAGGCCGTGATTGCCGGCCAGGGTACCGCCACCATCGAAGCCATTGAACAAATGCCTGAATTACCCGATGCCCTGTTTGCCCCTTGCGGCGGTGGCGGTTTATTGTCGGGTATGTGGATAGCCACCAGAGAATTGGCACCCAATGCGCAAGTCATTGGCGTGGAGCCGGAAACCGCCAATGATGCCTGGCGTTCTATTCAGGCCGGAAAAATCACACCGTTGGATACGCCTTCTCATTCCATTGCCGATGGTGTCAGGACCTATGAAATTGGTGATATTACCTTTGAATACTTAAAAGAAATGGATGATTTTATGCTGGTCAGTGAGCAAGGTATTATTTACTGGACCCAGTGGCTGCAGCATTTATTAAAATTACATATCGAAACCGCCAGTGCCATGTCCATGGCTGCGGTGTATCAGTGGCTGCAACAACAATCCACACCGAAGAAGGTAATGGTGATGTTATCCGGTGGTAATATTGACGCCGCCACCATGCGTCAAATATGGGCAGAGGATCAATTACAAGAAATACCGCGCTTATAAACCGTTAATCAATGGTTTTGATGAGTCGAAAACCCACATGAGACAAGGCTTTGTTCGGATCCGCGGATTCGGTGCTTTGGGTGGCGGCTAAATCTGCGCTCATCCAGGAGCCGCCGGCGGCACAAAAATCACTGTTACCACAAGCGCGCACCCATTCGGCCACATTGCCGGTTAAATCATGGCTATTTTTGGTCGCTGCAAGAGATTTCACCGGTGCAGTAAAAACATAATCATCCCGGCAATCACTGCGTTGTGCAAATTTAGATTCACTGTCGGTTTCTTGGCCGGCTATGTTGCTGTTGGCGCAGTTTGGGTTCTTAGCCAGTTGCTGTTGTGCTGATTGCCATTGTGCCAGGGTTGGTAGTTGATAGTCGGCTTGTTGACTTTCTGAAAGCCATGCGGCATAAGCGGAGGCTTGCGCGGCGGTGATACAAATCACCGGATGTTGGCCGGTCTGATCAAAAGGTGGTTTATCCCAGGTTTTTTTGAAGAAACCGCCTTTACCAAAATGTTCACAGCGCTCATTAAAACCTTGATCGGCGGCAAAGGTTTTGAATTGACTTACGCTGGTCTCACTTTGAGCCAACCAAAAATCGCCGACACCGGTGCTATTAGCTGCAGTCACAAATACCCAAGTATGTCCCGATAAGTCAGTCATCACATCACCACTTTTTGGAATGGCTTGATAACGGGTTTCGACAGCAGCTAAATCTGTATTATTTGGCGCCAGCATAAAAGACATGGTTAAATAATCTTGGGCTTGAGGGTTTGTGCGACGTTTTTGTATGGCGCCGTTAGCCAGGCTTATGGCTTGGCTTGTGATGTCATCAATCGCCGTTTGATAATCATCGGCTTTTATTGGATAGTCTTTAAAGAAGTCGGTTAACGACTTAATGTGAGTGATGGCATCGCCGTAGGCTTGTTGATCCAGTTTGCTGTTAATTAAACTGAAATAGTATAAACCCACTTTATGGAGTCCTTGCCGAGCAGCTTGGTTATCAGGATATTCAGCTAAAATGGCAGAAAATTGTGAGGCGGCATTATCATCGGCTGGTTTTGTTAATCGGAAATCTTTAAGGGATTCGTTGGCTGTCGATAGACGAGCTGTTAAGTCGGGCTCTTGTGATTGAGAAGCTCCATTTTCAGGTAAGGTGATGACGGTTTCCATTAATGAAGGTTCGGTTATTTGCTGAGGTGCCTCTTTAGCCAATAAATCCGGTGGTGTTAAAACGCTTGCTTGGGCCAAGGGTTCACTACTTGTTGGTTCTGTTTGTTGGTTAAGCTCGGCACTCTGTTCATTTGTTTTATCGCTTGAATTATCTGAAAACAACAGCAAAGCCACCACAATTATTGCCAGCATGGCAGCCATTGCTGAAATGGGATAAATAAATTTTTTATAAGATTGGGTTGATTTTTGGCGGTCAGGTTCAGGTTGACTGTCTTGATAGCGAATTTTCATCAAATCTGCTTTTAAGTCAGCCACAGACTGATAACGATCGTCGGGATCTTTGGCCAAACACTGATCAATAATGGGCTGCCACACACTGAGCGCTGCCGGTAGGATTGGAATCGGCTTATTAATATGAGACATCAAAATTGAAAAGTCACTGTTGGCTGAGAACACGTGCTCTCCGGTTATTTTTTCATAAATAATACAGCCCAATGAGTAGATGTCACTGCGGTGGTTAATGGGTCGTGACTGGATTTGTTCCGGACTCATGTAATGGGCGCTGCCTAAAAGTTGAGTCTCTTTGGTTTTGCGTTGTGTTTTTTTGGAAATGGCAATACCAAAATCGGCAATTTTAATGCGTCCAAATTGATCGAATAATATATTTTCGGGTTTTAAATCACGGTGGATTACACCATGTTCATGGGCATGGCTGAGACCGTCACATATTTGTCCCAGTAAATCAATTAAGTGCTCTGCATTGGTACAAATAATTTCACTAAAATCACCGTGCGTTAAATAAGGCATGGTGAAGTAAGCTAAACCTGAGGGTAACTTTTTGGCTTCATAAATACTAATGATATGCGGATGATCTAAAGAAGCCACGGTTTTGGCTTCTTCCACGAAACGCTCAGCCAACAATTTATCTTCCATGACCAATTTTTTTAAGACCTTAATGGCGACTTTGCGCTGTAATGATTGTTGGCGGCCTAAATAGACCGCAGACATACCGCCTTCACCAATTTTATCCAAAATGGTGTGATCTGGAATATTAATGTTTAATTTAGGAACGGTTCTCACGTTAGTCAGATTGCTATCAGTTAAAATTATTCTACTTAATTTAATCGTTCACACTGTTTTAAAAATTATTATCGCATGAAAAGTGTGACCGCCATCATAAAAATAATAAATATATAAATGAACCGACTTTTTAAATGTGAAAACTGCCAAAAAGGGTCAGTTATTTTGATTTCTCGCAGTTGTCGCTTGTTAAAGTGAACTCTGCGCATACAATAGTGACAGTTTTAATATCAGGACCCCATGGCTCTAATTAATTTTGAACAAGTTTATCTGGATTTTGGCGCTAAGCCTATTTTGGATGGTGTTAATTTAACCATCGAACGTGGCCAAAAGTGGGCCTTGATTGGTCGTAACGGTGAAGGAAAATCATCTTTGCTGAATGTGATTAATGGTACTTTGCCGATTGATGGGGGCGTCATTAAACGTCAAGATGGTTTGACTGTGGCTAAAATGCAGCAGTCCGCGGCGACCGCAGAAGGAGAAAGTACGGTGCGCGAATTCCTGATGTCATCACTTGGTGATGTGGGAGAGGCTTTGGCAGGATACGAGCAAGCCAAAGACACCGATGCCATGATGCGCTTCCAGCAACGCATTGATGATGGAGATGGCTGGCAACTTTTAAACCAACTGGATACCATTATTACGCGATTGCGATTGCAGGCAGACGCACAAGTACAAAGTCTTTCAGGTGGGGTGCGCAGGCGTCTAAACCTGGCGGCCGCTTTAGTGCAGGCGCCGGATATTCTGTTACTGGATGAGCCAACCAACCATCTGGACATCGAAACCATCATCTGGTTACAACAACTGGTCAAAAACTTAGATTGTGCGGTTATCTTTGTGACCCATGATCGCAGCTTTCTAAGAGAAGTCGCTAATGGTATTATTGAATTAGATCGGGGACAAATCTACAGTTACGATTGTGATTATGACACGTACTTACAACGTAGAGAGCAACGGTTAGAGGCGGAGGCCAAGGAATGGGAGCGGATGGACAAAAAACTGTCTCAAGAAGAAGTCTGGGTTCGACAGGGCATTAAAGCTAGGCGCACGCGCAGTGAAAGTCGTGTCCAGAAGCTACTTGAAATGCGTGAACAAAAGAAACAACGCAGACGACAATCAGGGAGTGCCAAAGCGGACATTAATGTGGCAGAAGCCGGTGGCAAAAAAGTCATCACTGCGTATAAGGTTGGTTTTAGTTTTGGTGAACAAACCATTTTGGACAATTTTTCCACAAAAATAATGCGTGGCGATAAGGTGGGTATTATTGGCCCGAATGGTGTTGGTAAAACCACCTTGGTGAATCTGCTGCTCGGTGAACTTGAACCGGATTCCGGCTCAATAAAATTAGGCACCGGTATTGAGGTGGCTTATTTTGATCAGCTTAAAAAAGACATTAATGACAATGATACGGTGCAAAACAACCTGCAACTGGGCACGGATTTTGTCACCATCAATGGTAAGTCGAGACATGTTATTTCCTATTTACAGGATTTTCTGTTCACCCCCGAAAAGGTCAGGGGGCCAGCCAGTGTGTTATCCGGCGGTGAACGATCCCGGTTATTGCTGGCACGTTTATTTGCACGGCCGGCAAACCTGTTGGTGATGGATGAGCCCACCAATGATTTGGATATGGAGACTTTAGACTTATTGCAGGATTTATTGTTTGATTTCCCCGGAACTGTGTTACTCATCAGTCATGATCGTGATTTTATCGACCAAGTCTGTACTCAGACAATTGTTTTTGAAAATCCTGAAGACGGTGTTTATGAAGTGAATGAATACATCGGTGGCTATGAAGATTATTTAAGGCAACGTAAGCCCAAAGAAGCCGCTGCTCAAAAGGACATTAAAACCAAGAGAGTATCTGAAAAACCGGCAGCCGGCAAGCAATCTTCTACCACCAATGCCCTTAAGTTCCATGAGCAGCAAGAATTAAAAAAATTACCGTCGGAAATTGATGGCTTAGAAGCGGATATTAATCAATTGTCTGCTCAAGCTTGTGAACCTGAGTTTTACCAACAGGATGCTGAAACCATAAAAAAAACCACCACTCGATTGGCTGAACTTGAACAGACTTTACAGGAAAAATATGATCGCTGGGATGAACTGGAAGCTAAAAAATCGACATCATAATTGTTGTTAATATTTTTTAGTTAGCCTGCTACACTAACCATGATTGATCATACTTCTCTTTAAATTAAATGTTACTATGACAGTCTTATTTGAAGGAAGTCGTTTTAGTGAGTTTGCAGATAAATTTTAGGTCTGTTTAATCCAAAATCTGATTAAATTTAGCAATCAGCTGTCGCAGTTGTTGTCGTTCGATTGTGGTTAATTGTTTCAATAAAGATTGTTCATATTTAACAGCGTCAGGTATGACTGCCTGCATCAAAGACTGGCCATCATCACTCAGCCGATTAATAACAGCCCGGGCATCTTCGGGATGGCTCATTTGTTTGATGTAGAATTTTTGTGCTAATATTTTTAAAGTTCTGCTGATACGAACTTTGTCCATTTGCGTGTGATCTGCGATGGCTTTTGCGGTGATATTTGGGTGGCTATTGAGAATCACTAACACCCGCCATTCTGAAACCGAAATATCAAATCGGTCGCGGTAATGTTTCGCCAGCCCCTTGGATATTTTTAGACTCAAGGCCGATATTTGATAAGGAATAAATTGTTTATAGTCCATGGATTTAGGGCTGTCACTTATGTGTCTTGTTGGGTTGTGATAAACACTATACCGTATTTAGTTTCAAATGTAACTATCTTGCGTTATAATGACTGTTTATTTGCGCATTCACTGTTTTATCAACCTAAGTGAATAAGCTTGCGACAATCACATTGCACGTTTTAGCCCTTAACCAATCGCCTCGTCAAATCGAACGGTTGTGTTCATGACAGGAAGCGTTATGTCGTTTTTTTTAATTGATCTTTAAAAGTGAGAATAATTATGTCAGCCACCATCAATGGATTCGGATTTATTGAATATTCGGCAGATAATGCCACAGCTTTACACCGCTTATTTAGACAAATGGGTTTTAATGCCATTAAAACGCACAAGCAAAAACCCATTACTCTTTACCGACAGGGGCAAACCGATTTCTTTATCAACGAATGTGAAACCGGGTTTGCCGCTGACTTTCGTGCGCAACACGGTCCCAGTGCACCAGGCTTTTCAATTATCTTTGATAATAAAGAAGCCGCTTTAGAGCACAGTTTAAAAGGTGGCTCTGAACAAATTAAAGTGGATAATGGATTGGATTTTCCCGCCATTAAGGGCATTGGTGATGCGGCTTTGTATTTATTGGATAAAGCGTCGCATGAAGCTGTGTTGGCACGTGATTTTGAAGATATACCGGGTGTTGACCAAAACCCCACAGGTTTTGGATTAACCTTTATTGATCATTTAACCCATAATCTGTATTTTGGTAATATGGCAAAATGGAGTGCTTATTACGAAGATTTATTTGATTTCCGAGAAATCCGTTATTTTGATATTAAAGGCGCAAAAACCGGACTGGTATCTAAAGCCATGACCAGCCCCAATGGTTCAGTAAAAATTCCCTTAAATGAGTCCAATGACCCTAAATCACAAATTAATGAATATTTGGATGAGTATAAAGGTGAAGGCATTCAACATATCGCCATGTTTACTGACAATATTTATGAAACCATTGAGTCGATGCGAGCCGCCGGCGTTGAATTTTTAGAAACCCCGGATACCTATTACAGCATCATCGATCGTCGTGTTCCTGAGCACAATGAAGATGTGGCCAGAATGCAGAAAAACCATATTTTAATCGATGCCGATGAGGAAACTAAAAAACAGTTGTTGCTGCAAATTTTCACACAAACCAATATTGGTCCTATTTTCTTTGAAATCATACAGCGTAAAGGCAATGAGGGATTTGGTGAGGGTAACTTCCAGGCCTTATTTGAGTCAATTGAGCTGGAACAACAAAAACGAGGGTATTTAGATGAGTAGTCAATGGTTTAAATTATTTAAAAAAGAGGGTAGAGTGGCCCGACAAGCCCATTACGATTTGCCCAAAGACAGCTATGAGCGGGAAATGGGCAAAGAAGGTTTTTTTGGCCCGGTGACCCATTTTTATCATCGTCATAAACATACCGGCTGGAGTGACTTTGAAGGTGATAATCGACCTCGGGCTTTTGATACCAATGAATTGGATGAGATTCAAACCAGTCCCTGGCAAGCGCCTGTATTGCTGCGCAATAAAAGTGTACAAATTCGCATGATGCATATCAAAGAATCGATGAATCGGTTGGTGCGCAATGCCGATGGCGATGATTTATTATTTTTTCACAAAGGCACCGCCCATTTATTTTGTGACTTCGGGCATTTGGTGATTAAAGAAGGTGATTATGTGATGATCCCCAAAGGTACCATGTGGCGTCTTGAGATGGATAATCCCTGTGAAATATTAATGATTGAAGCCACCAACAGCCATTTTAAATCACCGGATAAAGGGTTATTAGGCCCGAATGCCATTGTCGATACCGCTGTTTACCGGGTGCCGGAAATCGATGATGCTTTTAAAGCGCAGTACAGTGAAGACAGATGGAAGGTTGTGGTAAAAAGGCTAAATCAATTTAACCGCATTACCTTTCCATTTAATCCTTTAGATGCCATTGGTTGGCAAGGCGACTTGATGCCGATTGCGCTGAACTGGCGCGATATTTCGCCGCTCATGAGTCACCGTTCGCATGTGCCGCCATCAGCTCATACTACATTTGTGGCTGAACGCTTTGTGGTTTGTACCTTTGTGCCACGCTTATTTGAGACCGATCCAAAAGCACTTAAAGTGCCGTTTTATCATAATAATGATGATTATGATGAGGTGCTGTTTTATCACGCCGGAAATTTCTTTTCCCGCGACAACATTCATCCCGGCATGATTACGCTGCATCCTGCCGGATTTACCCATGGACCACATCCCAAAGCCATGAAAAAAGCTTTTGAGCAGTCAGATGCCATGACTGAAGAAGTGGCGGTTATGATTGATACCCGCGATCCGCTGGAGGTCAGACCTGATGCCACGGAAGTGGAGTGGTCCGGTTACATCAATTCCTGGAGTGAACAATGAAGTTAGCAAGTATAAACAACCAAAGCCGTGACGGACAGTTGGTGGTGGTTAATCGACAAGGTACGCAAGCGGTCAAAGTCCCGCAAGTAGCTGAAACACTACAACAAGCCCTCGATAACTGGGAACAAGTCGCACCCCAGCTGAATACCATCTATCAGCATTTAAATGAGGGCGGTGTTAATGATACCTTTGATTTGGATATGAACCAAATTATGGCACCCTTACCGCGTGGACTGCAGTTTTTAGATGGCAGTGCCTACTTAGCTCATGTTGAACGGGTGCGCCAAGCTCGAGGCGCTGACATGCCGCCGAGTTTTAAAGAAGATCCGCTGATGTACCAGGCGGTCAGTGATGGCTTTTTAGCGGCCAATCAAGACATCGAAGTGGTCAGCGAAGATTATGGTATTGATTTTGAAGCCGAAGCCGCTGTCATTACCTCTGATGTGCCGATGCATGTATCGCCAGAAGATGCCGGGCAATATATTCAGTTGATTTGTATCTTGAATGATGTTTCTTTGCGAAAATTAATTCCGGCTGAATTAGGTAAGGGCTTTGGTTTTGTGCAATCTAAACCGCGCACTGCCTTAAGTCCGTTCTTTGTTACACCAGACGAACTGGGATCGGCCTGGAAAGATTATAAAATCCATCTACCGATGCGTACCTGGTATAACGGTGAATGGTTTGGTGAACCCAATTGTGGTATTGATATGCAGTTTAATTTCGCTGAACTCATTGCCCATGCGGCTAAAACCCGTCCTTTGGCAGCCGGTTGTATCATTGGCTCCGGTACCATAGCAAATCATGACATGGCTAAAGGTTCCACCTGTCTGGCTGAAAAACGGGTGCTGGAAGTGATTGAACACGGCGAAGCCAAAACCCCTTTTATGCGCTTTGGTGACACCGTTAAAATTCAAATCACCAACGACAATGGTGAAGATGTTTTCGGTACCATCGAACAAAAGGTGGTGAAATACGGACAGTAACCTTTTGTTGCTTGCCAGACGTCAAAAACCCGTCGCATAGACGGGTTTTTTTGTGGTGTCGACTTAAACATTACTATATGATGATTCGGTTTTTTACAAAAAATATAAGAGAGGAGTCCCCAGTGAGTTTATCTATCCGCGGTATCGTGACATCAAGTTTGTTTTTGGGTTTAATTTCCATTGCGCACAGTCAACAGACTGTTATGCAGGAATCTATTGAAACAGCCCGTCAGTATTTATTACAACATCAGCATACATTACAGTTATCTAAAACTGATATTTTGGATGCGCGAATTCAAGATGCTTATACCACCAAGCACAATGGTGTTAAGCATTTAGTGTGGCGTCAATACATTAACGGTATTGAGGTTTATGGCGGTGATTTGCAGATTAATTTGAGTAAAGATGATCAGATTATTAACAAACACAATCAATTTACACCTTATGCAGAAACCAAAATTAATACCAGCGATTATCGTATAGTAGCCGATCAGGCGGTGCTTTCAGCAGCATCTCATCTAAACATCG
The DNA here is from genome assembly GCF_026410405.1 of Marinicella gelatinilytica. Classification (GTDB taxonomy): domain Bacteria; phylum Pseudomonadota; class Gammaproteobacteria; order Xanthomonadales; family Marinicellaceae; genus Marinicella; species Marinicella gelatinilytica. The sequence goes on from NZ_JAPMLN010000003.1 coordinate 144,510, forward strand.
ATACCTATTTTCCGCCGGTGGCCATCAATATAAGTCGGACACATAATCAAGCGGTTATATTCCGCGGTGATGAGATTTCCGGGGTCGATATTCCGGTTAAACTGGTGTATCAAAAAATGCCGGACGGTTCTTTGAATTTGGCTTGGGATTTGTCGATTCAGACACCTGATAATTGGTGGAGTTTACGGATTGATGCTCTAAGTAATGAAGTGATTAATCAAATTAGCTGGCAAGCCCACGCCTCCTACGAGGTGTTACCCTTGCCGTATGAAAGCCCAACAGCTGTGGGTGCGGCTTTCAGTGTCGTGACCGATCCTGCGGATTCTGTGGCTTCGCCATATGGCTGGCATGATGCCGATGGTCTCAGTGGTGCGGAATACAATGATACACGTGGAAATAATGTCTTTGCGCAAGAAGACCTAAATGACACTAATTCAGGTGGCTTTCGGCCAGATGGCGGTGCGGGTTTAGACTTTCTTTATACCTGGAATGGCCAATTAGAGCCCACGGATGGTGAGAATATGGAAGCAGCGATTGTGAATTTGTTCTATTGGAACAACATTATTCATGATGTGATGTATCAGTATGGTTTTGATGAATCCGCCGGTAATTTTCAGGAAAATAATTATGGCAATGGTGGTGCTGGCAGTGATGCTGTTAATGCCGATGCTTTGGATGGTTCGGGTACTAATAATGCCAATTTTGGTACACCACCTGATGGTGGAAACCCGCGTATGCAAATGTTTATATTTACTGCTCGTGCCGGATTAACGGTTAACTCACCTGCCGGAATAGCCGGCTTTTATACAGCGGCGCCGGCCGGATTTGGTGCCACGTTAAACAGCGCAGGTATAACAGGTGATATTGAATTGGTTGATGATGGAAGCGCCAATGGCAGTGAAGCTTGTAATGCGCTTGTGGCTTTTCAGTCAGGCAATATTGCGTTAATAGATCGTGGTGGTTGTGAATTTGGTACGAAAGCCTTAAATGCTGAAAATGCCGGTGCCAGTGCCGTTATTATTGTCAATAACCAAGGTGATGATTTAATCTCTATGAGCCCCGGTGATGATGGTAATCTGGTCAATGTTGCAACGGTTATGATTGGTCTAAGCAATGGCGATTTGATTAAAAATGAAGTCACAACAGTCAATGGCACCTTGGGTAAGGATGGTGTTGATCGTGATGGCGACTTTGATAACGGCATTATTATTCATGAGTACGGCCATGGTATTTCAAATCGCTTAACCGGTGGACCAAGTACCAGCAGTTGTTTGTGGAATGATGAGCAAATGGGCGAGGGTTGGAGTGATTTCTTTGCGCTGGTGATGACGGCGCAAGTCGGTGATCAGGCCGATGATGCCAGAGCTATGGGTCACTTTGCCACCCAGCGACCCAATGGCATCAGAACCTATCCTTATTCACGGAGTATGGCCATTAATCCGCATACTTTGGCCAATGTCAGTGATTTCGATTATGGTGGAGGTGATATTTCACCCCATGGTGTGGGTTCTATTTGGACGGCCATGTTATGGGATATGTATTGGAATCTGGTGGATAAATATGGATTTGATGAAGATATTTATCAGGGCAGTGGCGGTAACAATATGGCCCTACAACTGGTGATAGATGGCCTTAAATTACAACCCTGCTCACCGGGATTTGAGACCGGTCGGGATGCCATTTTAGCTGCAGATACCGCCAATAACCGTGGCGCGAATCATTGTGAAATCTGGTCCGCTTTTGCCAAACGTGGCTTGGGCGAAGGTGCTTCGTCTGGAAGCAGCAGCAACCTCGGGGATGAGACAGAATCTTTTGCAATACCTGAGGGTGTGTGCGTAACTGAGCCAAGTGATATAATTTTTAAAGATGGCTTCGAAGGGATGAATTAATCAAGTCTGCTGATTTAGGTATTAACCAAAAAACCCGCCATTGTGCGGGTTTTTTTTCATCCAAAATTATGTGATTTTAAAAATCAACATACACAAAAAAATGAATTAATTAATGACCCTCTATTGCAATTGAGAACGGTTATCATTATGATTCGCATCATTCTTTATAAGCGAGTTGTCTATGATATCCGAAGCAAAGTTACGCCCGGTAAGCTGTTTATTATGTTGTGGTTTGGCCTCACTGGCTTGTGCCAAAGCAGACACCGACGATGATGTGATTCCTTTAGCACAAATGGTGGTTTCTGCCACCGGTAATGCGCACAGTACCTTAACCGCGCCGGCGGCTTTGACGGTGATTGATCGTGCCATGATTGAAGCCTCTCCGGAGCCAACCTTAACTTCTTTACTCAGCCAGGTGCCCGGTGTGAGTTTAGTGGGACGCGGTGTCGGTGGCCGGAAAGTGATTAGTTTGCGTGGTATGGAATCTCAACATGCGTTGATATTAATCGATGGTCGGCGTATTTCTGCCACCGACGATGTCATCGGGCATTCGGACTTACAATATAACTGGTTGTCTCTGGATGCGGTTGAGCGGATTGAAGTGATTCGTGGCCCAATGTCGGCTTTATATGGATCCGAAGCTTTGGGTGGGGTGATTAATATCATCACCCTTAAAGGCCGTGGCTCATTTTCAGGAACCATTAGTGCCGAAGGTAACTTAGATACCGAAGACAACGGTGGTGGTAACCATAACTTGAGTACCAGTCTGCATGTACCTCTTGGCGAAACTTTGGCATTAGATGTTAATGTGGCCTCCGGTAATCGCGATGATGTGTTAAGTCCTGTTGATGCACGTATATCTGATATCGAAGGTAAAAAATACACTACCGGGCAACTGGCTTTATCCTGGCAATTTACGGACAGTCAAAGTTTAACAATCAATAGTATATACACCGATGAGGACACCTGGTATCAAACCAACTATCGGGGCCAGGCACCTTTTTACCGCAGTATGTACGACATTAACCGTCAGCAGCATTCACTGGAGTGGCAAGGGGATTTTGATGTGTGGTCCGGTCGTCTGGCTTACTACCGAGCGGACATTGATGTGGTCAACAGTAATGATCATGAGGCGGTTGATGCCTATACGCCACAATTTTTAACCGATGATATTGTGGAAACCGGGTTTTACCGCGATTTTGGACTTAATCGCCTGACCTTAGGGGCTGAGTGGCGCAAAGAGCAGTTACAGCACAGTGCTTTTATTAACAATGGTGATGATGTCATTCATAAAGCTGTGTTGGCGCAATATGAATGGCAAATTGTCGATGATGTGGCGCTGACCTTGGGTAACCGTTGGGATCATAATGGTTATTTTGGTAGTGAAATGAGTCCTCGGGCTTATCTGGTGTGGCAGCCGGCCACCGCCTGGGCGGTTAAGTTCGGTTATGGCCATGGTTTTAAAGCGCCCACTTTAAAACAGATATCACCTGAATACCGCTTTGATGGTCCCCATAGTTTTGTCGGCAATCCCGAGTTAAAACCTGAATCCAGTGACAATGTGGAACTGGGCATTCGTTATGAAAGCGATGGCAATACCGCCATCAGTGCCACTGTGTTCAATAACAAGGTGACGGATTTAATTGCCACCGAATGTGTGGAAAATTGTTCCGTGCCCTTTGGCCGTGTCAATGAATATGTCAATGTCAATGAAGCCCGTATTAAAGGTGTTGAGTTTGAGTTGAATACAAATTTGGGTGAACGTAATACCTTTAACAGCAGCTACACCTACACCGATGGTCACGATGAGGACAATAACCAGACATTACCGAATCGGCCCCGACACCAAGCCACCATCGGTATTAATCGACATTGGTTCGATGAGCGCTTATCGGCTGGTATGCAATGGCAATACATTAGTGAACAATGGATAAACGAGCCGAATCAGCAAATCAAACTGCCCAACTATCAATTGGTGAATGCCCAGATTCAGTATCGCATGAATCAGCACAGTTTCTCTTTAAAATTGAATAACCTGACAAATACAGTGCTGAGTGAAGAAAGTGATGACTTTGGCTATGCCCTTTATGGTCGCAATATTCGCCTTGGTTGGCGAATGCATTTTTAAGGAGGCGTTATGATGAGATTATTATTTATTTTAATATGCATGAGCACAGCCGTTCAGGCACAAACCATTCAGGTGGTTACTGACTCGATGATGTTATCGGGTAAAAAGACGCTACTTAAAGAATCGGCAGAAGCGCAAGGACTTACATTAACGATTATTGAGAAACAAGAACTGTCACTGGATGAGTTGCATAAAGCCATGAGCCACGGTGATTTTGTTTTGGTGGATTTAGCCCGATCCTTTGATATGACGGCGATGGTTAAACACATCGAACCCGCCGGTCAGGATTTTAGCAATAATCATTTCTGGTATGCTTCTGATGCTTATCACCACACAAACCTCAGCGCCCAACAAGCTGATTTACTGCTCAGTTATTACCGTCATGGCGGACGACGCAACATGGTGCAATTTATGCAGGCGGTGAAACAAATTGTACAAGACCAAGCCATCAGTGGTTTAGCCGAACCTTTGGTTTTACCGGAAGCCGGTGCTTACTATGCTGACTATCCGAATCAATTTACTGCGGATGCATCTGCCATGCTCAAGTTCCTCAAGCCCGAATCTCAGCAAGCGGTCATTGCCATCGGTTTTCACCCCCGCTACATTGAATCCACCGCCACCGAACACATCGATGCCTTGGTTAAAGCCATTGAAGAAAAAGGTGCGGTGGCTTTACCTTTGTTTTATGCCTTGGGTGATGAGGTGGATTTAGTGCATTTGCTGCCGAAAGAAGTGGATGTTCTGATTCATATGCAGCCGGTTTATCACAACGGCTTAGAAGATCAGTTGAATGAGCTCGGTATTCCGGTGATGCAAGGCATTGGTTGGTGGGGCGACAGTATTGACAGCTGGCGCGAAGATCCGGTGGGTCTGTCCTTAAGTTCAACGCCTTTGTATTTGGCGTTACCGGAACAAAACGGCTTAATCGATCCGTTGGTGATGTGGGCTGAAAATGACGGTGTTATTGAATTAATTCCTGAGCAGATTAATGCCGCGATTAATAAAGCGGTGGCATTGGCTAAACTCAGGACACAGTCCAAAGCCACACAAAAAGTGGCGGTGATGGTCTACAACTATCCACCTGGACAGCATAATTTTTCCGCCTCTTACATGAACGTGCCGCGTAGTTTAGCGAACCTCAGCAAACAATGGCAACAAGCCGGTTATCAAACACAAGCGCAATCTGAGCAAGCCTTTATTGATGATTTTGCCGATGTGATTGGGGCCGGTTTTGATCGACGTCTCAGAGAAGAGATGCTGGCTGATAAAAAAGCACAGTGGTTACCGCTGTCTCAGTATAAACAATGGTATCAACAATTACCGGCAACAACCCGCAAACGCATTGAAGATTATTGGGGGCAACCCGAGGCGTTTTCCTTACTCAGCCAACAACAAGGTGAATCGGGTTTTATCATTCCGATGATAACAGCGGGCAATATGGTGTATTTACCACAACCATCGCGTGGAACCGGTGACATTGATACAGAGAAAAAACTCTACCATGACACCCGGGTGCCGGTCAGCCATGCTTATTTAGCCAGTTATTTATGGTTGCGGGATGAATTTAAAGCCGATGCCTTGATTCATTTTGGTACCCACGGTACCCAGGAATGGATGGCGGGTAAAGAGCGCGGTTTAAGTGCGGTGGCCGACGATCCCTATGTGGCCATTGGCGATATTCCCATTATTTACCCGTATATTATGGATGATGTGGGCGAAGCGGTGCAAGCCAAACGGCGCGGTCGGGCGGTGATGGTGAGTCATCAAACACCGGCATTCCGGGCCTCCGGTTTGCACGGTACCCTGGTGGATGTTCATGATCTGATACATCAATGGGAAAACTTGGAACCCGGTGAAGTCAAAGCCAATACGCTCAACAGTTTAATGCAAATGGCCAAAGATGAATCACTGGCGGAAAGTTTATCCTGGAGTGAAGACGATGCCCGGGAACAGCCTGAAGATTTTATTCTGGCTTTACATGATTATTTGCATGAATTGGCAGCGCAATCGCAGCCGATTGGCTTACACACGTTTGCCAGTGACAGCCCGCAACCGCAAAAAATAAGTACAGTGATGCAAATGCTGGGACAGGCATTCATTGACAGCTTTGATTTGCCGGATGCCGATGAATTGTTGGTGCAAGATTATCAAAAACTTGAACAAACCGAGCCTTATCAGTGGCTGGTGGATGTGATTGTTAACAATAAACCCGTTAAAAACGAACAGCAACATTTCGCCGATCAAGCCACACAGATGTATGAAAACTTACGCACGGATGGCGAATTAACCGGTTTAACCGCTGCCTTATCGGGGCAGCATGTGCCGCCACAGATTGGCGGTGATCCAATCCGGGTGCCTGATGCTTTACCCACCGGCGGAAATTTAGTGGGTTTTGATCCGTCTAAAATCCCCAATAAAGAAGCCTGGTTAGCCGGTAAGAAGGCCGCCGCTGATTTGATTGCTAACTACCATGATAATCACGGCGAATACCCGAATAAACTGGCGTTTTCACTGTGGGCGGTGGAAGCCATGCGCCATGGCGGGGTGTTAGAAAGTCAGGCTTTTTATGCCATGGGTGTGGAGCCGATTTGGGGCCGAGGCGGTCGTGTCAGCGGTTATCGGGTGATACCGGCGGATGAGTTAAAGCGTCCGCGGGTGGATGTGGTGCTGTCGGTGACCGGTTTATACCGTGATCAATTTCCCAATGTCATGGAAAAACTGGCGAAAGCTGCCGCTGAAGTGGCGCAATTAGAAGAAGCTGATAATCAGTTGTATAAAAACACCCAAACACTGTTGGCGGATTTGTTAAAACAAGGGGTGTCACAAAAAGAGGCCGAAGTGGGCGCGCAAACCCGAATTTTTGGCAGTCCCACCGGCGTCTATGGCACCGGTTTGGATGATGCCACCCTGGCCAGCGACACCTGGGAAGGTGATGAAAAATTAGCCAAGCTGTATTTAAAACGCATGAGCCACGCCTTTGGACCGGATCCTGAACAATGGAGCCAGGGCGCCGATGCTTCCGATTTATATGCGCAACAACTCAAGACCGTGGATGCAGCCTTATTGGCACGCAGCTCGAATTTATACGGCATGCTGACCACCGATGATCCGTTTCAATATCTGGGCGGACTTGATTTGGCGGTGCGGCATCTCAGCGGCAAGAGTCCGGAGTTATATATTTCTAACCAAAGAAAGCCCGGTGAGGTGCAATTCCAAACCGCTGATGAATTTTTATCGCTGGAAATGAACAGTCGGGCGTTTCATCCCGGTTGGATTAAATCGCTCAAAGAAGAGGGTTATGCCGGTGCCTTGCACCTTCAAGACATGACCAATAACCTCTGGGGCTGGCAATCAGTATCGCCCGATGTGGTGAAAGATGTCCAATGGCAAAATATGCATGATATTTATGTCCAGGATAAACTTGAATTGGAACTTAATGAATGGTTTGAAAAAAATGCCCCTGAGGCGCAAGTGCGCATGATGGAGCGCATGATTGAAGCGGTGCGTAAAGATTTTTGGGAGGCTTCTGAGGAAACCAAAAAACAACTGCTCGAAGCCTATATTGACAAGGTCAATAAACATCAATTAACACCGGCATCCAAAACCCTCAGTGAGTTTGTGGATCAACAGGCCGTGGGTTTTGGCTTGCAACCCTTAGCAGCCGGCCAGGCGCAAACTAAGGCACAACCGCAAAACAGCGGTCAATCCCAGCAAGTACAGGGCCAAAAACTGGTGAAACAAAGTACCTCGAAAGCCGCTGTGGATAACCATTATTGGTGGCTTTTGCTGCTGTCTGCACCCTTTTTTATCGGTATCCTTAAACAACATAACAGGACAACATTATGAACATTGAAGCGATTTTATACACTTTATCGAGCTGGTTTTTAATTCCGGTTTTGGCAGCCATTGTGATGGCCTTTTTATATGCACTGTACCACCTCGGTCAATTCCTTACCGAAGTCTGGCAGCGGCGTTTTGGGAAAAACTATTGTTGCCACTTGGCCAAACTCAGCGAGCAAAAGAAACTGGACTCAGAAGAGCTTGAGTTATTGATTTTGCAAGAATTGGAAGGTTTGAAAGTCACTGCTCGGGTAGCGCCTTTATTGGGTTTGGTGGCCACCATGATTCCCATGGGACCGGCGCTGGCCGGTGTCTCAGCCGGTGAAATGTCGGTGGTGGGCGAGCAGGTCGGTATGGCTTTTGCGGCGGTGATTGTGGCGCTGATGGCGGCTTCCGTGGCTTTTGTTATTCTGACCGTCAAACGGCGCTGGCGCTTAAGCAGTCTGCTTAACATTGAGAAACAGCAACAACAAGTAAATAGCGAACATGCGGTTTATTTACAGAGGAAATCCGCATGAGTCGCCGAATTTTAGATGCCGATGATGACGATCCGATCCTCAGCATGGTGAATATTATTGATATATTTTTGGTTATTATCGTGATTTTATTCATTATTATTATGAATAATCCGGTGAATCCCTTAAACAGCGATGATGTCACCATTGTGAAAAACGCCGGTCAAGAGAATATGGAAATTATCATCAAAAAAGGCAAAAAAATGGAGCGCTATAAATCCAGCCAACAAATGGGCGAGGGCAGCGGTATCAAAGCAGGTATCACCTACCGCATGGATGATGGTAACTTAATCTATGTGCCGGAAGATGAGAGCAAAGCCGCCAATAACACTAACTGACCGGCATAATACAGCGGTAAGCCAATTAATCGGTTGTTAAAACCCGGTGACACAAAGCGTTGTCGGGCGACAAACACATCGGACAGCGCAAACAGCACCGCACCGGCGACAATCAGCTGATGCGCATGATGCCGGGTCAGCATGGCGGCTATCAGCATCAGGCCAATGGCGGTTAAATAAGCCGGCACTGCGACTTTCATTGTGCCCGTCAGGTGTCGGTATAACCAAACATAACAGCCAATCATGGCGGCAATGACCACCACTGATGTGGTGATGGCTTCAGGGTATCGTAATCCGGCCCAAGCAAAAGCCCCGGCATAGAACAGATGTGCCAGTAGGAAGGCAGCTAAACCGAGCAGGAAAAACCGTTTATTCGTTGTTTTAATGAGTAAAACATCACCCAGCAAGGAAAAGCCGAAAGCAGCCACCATTAAAACCGACCAGGTTTGTTGCTGATGACTGATTAAATAGATGCAAGCGGGCACAAAAAAGCTGATACTGGCGAGTGTTTTAAACAGACCGGCCCACCAAGCGCGTTGTTTAGATTGTGACCAAAGTGTCAGGCCGCAAGCCAATGCACAGAGCGTGGCCCAGAAATAAATCATGTGACCGCATTCATGGTATGAAGTCCCTGAAACAGTTGGGCAATAAGCGGTCTGGCGTGGGTTTTTAAATCAATAATGTCACCGTTTAAGTACTCGGTGAGTAAACCTTTAATAAAACAATGCAGGGTCAAGGTTAAAATTTCTGCATCTGCCTCTTCGCTGAGGTCGCCTTTTTTCTGTGCGCGTTTAAAATAGGCCTCAAATAAAGCCAGACTTTCTCGCTTACTGGCTTTATGGGGTTCTTTAAAAGGTGCCAATACACCGGAATAATCACAATTAATAAACAGACGTGTTGTGTTTTGTTTACCCGGTTGATCGGCGAATTGGCGCAACAAATGAATAATGAGTTCTTGAAGTTGCACGATGGGGTGCGCTGAATCGGTTTCTAAATCTGCCAGAATAGACTCAATAAACGGCTCATGCAAGGCGGCATGGAGGGCATCAAAAATTTCGGCTTTATTTTTAAAATGCCAATAAACAGCGCCGCGGGTAACTCCGGCTGATTGGGCAATGTCATCCAGGGTACTGTTGAAAAATCCTTTCTCTGAAAAGATTTTTACAGCCGCTTGTAAAATATCATCACGGGTTTTTTGGGCATCTTCTTTGGTTTTACGCATATTGGCATTCTACCAGTAACATTTAACTTTGACAACATACATTCATGAATGTATAATGCCGATTAAATAAAAAGTATGTGATTTAGACCGTATTTTCATGTTGTTTTGTTTATCGTATAGTCCTTCTAAACACCATAAAATCGCTGGTTTTTGCTTGTATTGAGTTAAATGTGACTATATGTTGAATAATAAATCGTTAATAGCATCATAATTAAGGCGATTGCACAGATCTTTCACGTCATTCTAAAAATAATTAGAGAAAAATAAATGAAAAAAAGTACACTTATTACCGGACTGATTTTTGTTGCCGCTGTGGCGGTTTTGGCTTGGTTATTCTGGCCGGGTTCAGGTGAAGAAGCTCAACAGGGTATGGCCGGTCCCGGAGGTTATGGTGCGCAAGGACCTGTCGCTGTTGAAACCCTGAAAGTTAAAAAAGAAGCCATAGAAATGACCATGGAATTGCCGGCTCGGGTGGTGGCCTATCGTCAGTCTGATGTGCGACCGCAAGTGTCTGGAATTATTGAAGAGCGTCTCTTTGAACAGGGCAGTTTGGTAGAAAAAGGACAACAGTTGTACCAATTGGATGACGCCCGATACATGGCTAATTTAAAAAGTGCTGAAGCGGATTTACAAAATGCCAAAGCGCAACTCAAAACAGTGGAGGCACGGTCTAAACGAATCCGCTCATTAGAAGCACAGAAAGCCGTCAGTGAACAAGATTTAGATGATGTTTTGGCACAGTTAGATCAGGCCAAAGCCGCTATAGCCATGGCACAAGCCAATGTGGATTTGCAAAAAATCAATATGGAGTATACAAAAATTAAAGCGCCTATCAGTGGCCGTATCGGACAGTCATTTTTAACTGAAGGCGCATTAGTCAGCTCCGGCCAAGCCCAGCCATTGGCGCAAATTACACAATTGGATCCGGTTTATGTAGATATGCAGATATCAGCAGAACGTGCCCAAATGCTCATAAGAAAACTTAATGAATACCAAGCGGAAGCAATATCCGAAGCTGAAGACACGCCAACAGCAAAAAAGGAAGTAACTGTAGTGGTTAACCAGGCCGGTCAAGAGCCATTAACAGGTACATTGGCATTTTCAAACGTGGTGGTTGACGAGAGTACCGGTGCCATTACATTGCGCGCCATTATTGATAATGAGCGGTTCCAGTTGCTGCCCGGTATGTTTGTGACAGCAAGTTTACAGCCAGGAAAAGTTGAACAGCTATTGGTGCCCCAACGAGCAGCAACTCGAAATCCGCAAGGTGGTTTGGATTTATGGGTTGTTAATGAAGATAACACCGCCAAAAAAACAACGGTTCAAAGTATTCAGTCACATGGTGACCAATGGATTATTGGTGATGGATTGGAGTCCGGTCAAACCATTGTCGTCACAGGTTATCAGAAATTACAACCCGGCAGTCAAGTCAGTGCCACGCCATGGCAGCCACAAGCAAAAGGCAACCAAACATCACCACAACAACAGCCAGCTCAGGCAGGTAGAGAGTAATTATGGCTCGTTATTTTATTGAACGTCCGGTTTTTGCCTGGGTAATTGCCATCATTATTATGTTGGCCGGTGCCCTAACCATCACCAATTTGCCGGTGGAACAATACCCAACTGTGGCACCGCCAACTGTGGCCATTAACGCCAGTTATCCGGGTGCATCGGCTAAAACCGTTGAGAACGCGGTAACACAGGTGATTGAGCAACAACTCACCGGTATTGATAACCTGCGTTATTTTAATGCCTCCAGTCAAGATGGTTCAGCCTCTATTACACTAACCTTTGAACCAGGCACTGATGCCGATATTGCCCAGGTGCAAACGCAAAATAAGGTACAAGGTGCGATTACCCGTTTACCACAAGAAGTACAAACCCAAGGGGTAACTGTTACTAAATCCAACGATTCATTTTTGTTGGTTGTGGGCTTCTATTCCGAAGATGGTAGTGTTACCCAAGGGCAATTGGGTGATATTCTGGTGTCTAATTTCCAGGATCCGATTTCACGGTTACAAGGGGTCGGAAATGTTCAGGTGTTTGGTTCACAATATGCCATGCGAATCTGGTTAGAGCCGGAAAAATTAGTTAATTATGGTATGACACCCTTGGATGTGCAAAACGCCATAAGAACGCAAAACACAGACATTTCAGCCGGACAGTTGGGGGCTCTACCGGCGCTGGAAGGTCAGCAGTTAAATGCCACTGTCAAAGCCCAATCACGACTTCAAACTGTCGAAGATTTTGAGCGCATAATCCTCCGTGTAAACACTGATGGATCACAAGTTCGACTTCGGGATGTCGCCAAAGTAGAAATGGGTTCTGAATTTTATGGCACCATCTCAAGATTTAAAGGCAATCCCGCATCGGGTATGGCTGTGTCATTATCGACCGGCGCCAATGCACTTGATACGGCAGAATTGGTGAAGGCTAAAGTCAACGAATTAACCCCTTATTTGCCGGAAGGGGTCAAAGTTGTTTTCCCGTTTGATACCACACCGTTTATTGAAAAATCAATTAGTTCAGTGGTTATGACCATGATTGAAGCGGTTGGTTTGGTGTTCTTAGTGATGCTACTGTTTTTACAGAGTTTCCGTGCCACATTGGTGCCAACCATTGCCATTCCGGTGGTGTTATTGGGTACTTTTGCGATTTTGGGTGTGTTTGGTTATTCCATAAACGTACTGACTATGTTTGCCATGGTGCTGGCCATTGGTCTATTGGTGGACGACGCCATTGTGGTTGTTGAAAACGTTGAACGGGTGATGGAAGAAGATGGTTTAGATCCCAAAGAAGCCACTAAAAAATCCATGAAACAGATTTCAGGTGCTTTAATTGGTATCGGTGTGGTGTTGTCGGCGGTATTTGTGCCGATGGCTTTTTTCCCGGGTTCCAGTGGTGCCATTTATCGCCAGTTTTCCATCACCATTGTTTCCGTGATGGGCTTATCAGTGCTGGTGGCTTTGGTGCTTTCTCCGACAATATGTGCCACCTTCCTAAAACCGAAAAAACCCGATCACGACCGTAAAAAAGGTTTTTTTGGTCCTTTTAACCGAGGTTTTGACTGGTTACGAGGTAAATATCAAAGCGCCACCTCGCATATGGCACGAAGAATTTTACGGTTTGTGGGTATATATGCACTGATTATTGGTGTCATGGTATTTTTCTTTGCGTCATTACCCAAATCATTTTTACCTGATGAAGACCAGGGGACGATGTTTGTCATTGTTAATACACCTGTGGGCGCAACCGCAGAACGAACCCGTGAATCGATGGCTCAAATTGAACACTATTTATTAACCGAACAGGCCGATACTGTTGAAGGCTTTTTTACGGTGGTTGGTTTTAGCTTTTCGGGATCGGCACAAAACGCCGGCATGGGCTTTATTCGACTCAAAGACTGGGAAGATCGACCTGGTGACGAGCAAAGTGTTTTCCAGGTGGCCGGTGAAGCCATGGGAGCGTTTTCTCAGCTAAAAGATGCCAGTGCTTTTGCCTTCTTTCCACCTCCAATACAATCTTTAGGTAACGCTTCGGGATTTGATTTCCAATTAGTAGATCGCGGCGGTGCCGGACATGAGGCCTTGATGCAGGCTCGTAATCAAGTATTGGGTGCAGCGGCGCAAAATCCAAAATTAGTGGCTGTCAGACCGAATGGTTTAAGTGATGTGCCACAGTTAAAAATTAATATCGACAATGAGAAAGCGGCCACCATGGGCCTCGACCTGAGTGCCATTAACCGCACCCTGCAAATCGCTTGGGGTTCCAGTTACGTTAATGATTTCTTAGATCGCGGAAAAGTTAAAAAAGTCTACATGCAGGGTGAGGCATCCAGTCGCATGGTTCCGGAAGATTTGTCGAAATGGTATGTGGCTAATAACCAAGGCCAAATGATACCTTTTGATCGTTTTTCAACCATGGAATGGGAATATGGATCGCCCAAATTAGAGCGTTTTAATGCGGTGCCGTCTATGAACATTCAAGGTCAACCGGCACCGGGTATCAGTTCTGGTGTGGCCATGGATGAAATAGAACAAATTGTGAATAATTTGCCCGGACAGTTTGGTATTGAGTGGTCTGGCTTATCCTACGAAGAACAAGAAAGTGGGGATCAAACAGCGGCACTATATGCCATCTCCGTCCTCATTGTGTTTTTATCCTTAGCGGCATTGTATGAAAGTTGGGCAGTTCCTTTGGTGGTGATTCTGGCTGTGCCTTTAGGTGTACTTGGTACTGTATTGGCGGCTAAATTATTTGGTATCCCCAATGATGTGTATTTCCAGGTGGCCTTATTGACAACGGTTGGTTTGGCTTCTAAGAACGCCATTTTGATTGTTGAATTTGCTCAGGATCTGAAGCATGAGGGCATGGGTATTATGGAAGCCGTGGCAGAATCAGCGCGTCAAAGGTTTCGACCCATTATCATGACGTCAATGGCCTTTATCTTAGGTGTTTCGCCATTGGCATTGAGTAGTGGTGCCGGTGCGGTTAGTCAAAACGCCATTGGTATCGCTGTTATTGGGGGTATGTTGGCTTCCACCATGGTGGCTATTTTGTTTATTCCCATGTTTTTTGTCGCGGTAGAAAAAGTATTTTATCGTGAAAAAATTACCCCACAAAAAATTGGTCAAGAGAAAGCCATTGATACCAAGTAAGTCATAAGTTTAGCGCATGATTGATATCATGTAGCGACACTTACCCACAGAAAGCGGTCATTATTTGGCCGCTTTTTTTTGCCCTTGTTCCCGCAAATATCAAAAGTATCCGACAGTTAGTCAGAATTAAAAACAATTTAAAAAGATTAACCACAAAGTCCACGGAGAAGACACAGAGTGCACAAAGAAATGCGTAAAATGAAGACTTAGTGTTCTTTGTGAAAACCTTTGTGGTCTTTGTGGTTAAACAAAAGACGTTAGCTGTCGATTTTATTCTGTTGCTGAGACTTGGCCGTTTGTAGGGCTGCCTTTTTCTCAGCCTGACGCTGCTTTAAGATTTGTTGTGCTTCTAAACCAATGTGCGCAGCGCCACGTTGTTTAGCCAATTGCATTTGTTTTTCGCGCATGGCGAATTGGCGGCGTTGCTCGCTGGTGGTTTTATCATGACAGTGGGGACAGCTGACGCCTTGTTCAAAATGGGGTGATTGCTTATCCGCTTCGGTGATTGGGTAACGACAGGCATAACATTGATCATATTGGCCTTTCTCCAGGTCATGATTAACTGCCACACGATTATCAAAAACAAAACATTCACCTTGCCACTTGGTTTCGTCCTTAGGTACATCCTCTAAGTATTTTAAAATACCGCCTTTGAGGTGATAGACCTCATCAAACCCTTGTTCCTTTAAATAGGCGGTGGATTTCTCGCAGCGAATACCGCCAGTACAGAACATCGCGACTTTTTTATGTTTACTCGGATCCAGATTATTTTTCACGTATGCTGGGAACTCTCGAAAGGTTTCGGTTTTGGGGTTAATCGCCCGTTCAAAACTACCAATGTTAAATTCGTAATCATTGCGGGTATCAATCAGAATCACATCAGGATCTGATATTAATGCATTCCAATCTTTTGGCTCAACATAGGTACCAACGGTGCGCTTAGGATCGATGTCCGGTAAGCCCATGGTGACGATTTCTTTTTTTAGTTTGACTTTGCTGCGATAAAAAGGGGCTTTATCGGTAAAGGATTCTTTCGTGTCTAATTTTGCCAGACGTGTGTCTTTCCGTAAGTGCGTAAGCACCGCATCAATACCGTCTCGGTAACCGGCAATGGTGCCGTTAATACCTTCTTTGGCGAGTAACAGCGTTCCCCGTACTTGATGCTTCAGCATCTTATCTAACAGTGGGTCGCGTAGTTTTTTATAATCTTCTAAACGCACAAAATGATACAGTGCGCACACCACGATGGATTGTGTCATGTTTCTAAACTCCAGCTGGCCTGAACGTAAATCAGGTGCAAATTTTCAAAAAAGCAATTATAGTAACAATTTATCCATAAAACAAACCACACATAAATAAACGATGGACGTTGTGACTCTTTATGCTGAATTTCTAAAGTATTTCCTGGCGCTGATTGTGGTGGGTGTCAGTTTAAAATACCGATTTGTCGATCCACATAAAAAAGAACCGGTAATTCTGATGGGTAAGCGGTTTGGCCGTCATCAAATCAATGGCTTTGGCACGGTTGCTTTTCTGGGTGTAGTGATTCAAGTGGTTGCTAATACCATTAACGGTTTGCAAGATTTATCGGTTTTTCAAGATCCGGTCATTGGTGCCGGTTTTGGTACGGCTTTTCTAATTCTTGTGACGGCTAAATAATCCAGAATCGCTCGCCATTTAACCCATTGACTCATAATTAATGTAAAACCACTTAAATTTGGGTTTTATGTGACTGCTTTTGCCGTTTAACTTAGTGCTAAAATGGCGGTTCCAAATTTGTTAACAGCCTTTAAATATTTACAATGACGGCCGCAATTAATTTAAAACCAAAGCACCTTCGACAGAATTGTCCAAATTGTCATGTTAGCAATCATATTGATGTTAATTATTGCCCTCAGTGTGGTCAAAAATCGGGTTTAGGTCTGCACAGTGTTTGGCAAATGGTATTACAGTTTTTTGCCAATACGTTTAATGTTGAGTCGAAATTAACACAATCTGCTTTAGGTTTATTCAAACCTGGATTTTTGACGCAAGAATATTTGGCTCTACATCGGGTTAGCTACCTATCGCCCATCCGAATTTTTGTGGTGCTAATGTTTCTATGGTTTTTGTTATTGTCCTTTGTGGGGGTTGATAGTTTGCTTGCAAATGTCAAAATCTCAAACGGCAGCAGTTCTAATGAGAAAGAACAACAGTTTGACCGTGATTTTTTATTACAAGCCATTTCTGTCGATAATTATATCAATCAACAACTCACAGATTTAAATGTGTTGATAACACAACGTAATCAACCGCAGGAAGTCGTTGATAAAGCCAAGCAATCAATCACAGCACTTAGAGAGATATTGGCGCTCAATTTAGATAAGCCTTTCCCTATAACTTTGTTGGGTGGACGTTATGAGCTCTTAGAGCGAGATATTTATCAACTCGATAGTGATAAAATTTTTGAGAAATATAACATTAATTCACGCATAGACCGACTTATTGTACGCGCCATGTTGCGTTTTACACAGGATCCCTCAGGGTTTAATAAATTCCTGTTCGGCAACATGACCTGGGCTTTCTTTCTCGATGTTTTATTAATGGCGGGACTATTTAAATTGTTTTATCCTAAAACTAAATACACCGTACATTTTGTGTATCATCTGCATCTTAGATCGTTTATATTTCTGTGTATCATGCTCGGCATGGGTTTATATTGGCTGCTGACTAACGGATGGTACATTGCTGTATTTTTAATACTGCTTGTTTTTATATACATCGCAATCAGCTTGCAGCGGGTCTATCCCCGCCATTTTTTAAAAACCACGATTTACTTTATCATCTTTATACCCTTGGCTTTTATAAGTTTTCTTACCAGCACGCTTGTGGTCATGTTTTTTAGTTCGATTCTTTTTTGATTTCAAATTGTGGATTAACATCCCAATATAAAAATTACTTGCGTCAATGGCAATGGTGAATAGATAAATGAGGTAATTTTGAAAAAAATGTGCTATTTTAGTAAAGCCTGAAACAGCCTCACAAGATGCATGTTTGACAGGTAAAAAATAAGAGAAACATTTGCATTAATTGTACGCCATGAAAAAAGCCGTCAATTAATTTAAATGCCTCTAAGAGGAGAAAAAATATGACACTTGAAGGTTTTTTAATTATTTGTTTAATTGGTGGTATTGCCGGTTGGTTGGCCGGGGTACTGGTTAAAGGTTATGGCTTTGGTATTGTGGCTAATATTTTGATTGGTATTGTTGGCGCATTTATTGGCAGTTGGTTATTTACCCAGTTAGGAATTTCTGTGGCCGGTGGTATTTTAGGTAGTATTATCGTGGCCACCATTGGTGCGGTGGTGCTGTTACTGATTATTGGTGTGATTAGGAAAGCGACTCGGTAGATGCTTAAGATAATTATTAAAAAACCCGGTTAAAGACCGGGTTTTTTTGTGGGTCAATAAATCCTTAATAATAATTATTACAATCGTTGACCGAGCAGGGTACCTTGTTTAATGGCGCGTTTGGCGTCGAGTTCCGCGGCAACATCGGCACCACCGATAATGTGGTATGTGTCATGTTCCTGATACAAATCACGGTTAGAGATCTGACCGGCACAGATAATCACATGATCAACATCGAGAATCTCATGTTTTCCGTCCCGTTCAATGTGTAGGCCGGCATCGTCAATTTTTATGTATTGCACACCGGTGATGGGTTTGACGCCTTTTTTGCGGATACTCAAACGGTGAATCCAACCGGTGGTTTTACCGAGACCTTTACCGGGTTTGGTGGTTTTACGTTGCATTAAGTATAAGGTGCGATAAGACGGCTCATCGTGAGCTTTTGTAAGGCCACCCGGGCTTTCAATACTTTGATCAATACCCCATTCTTGACAGAATTCCTCAACGGTTTGTGCTTGGTCGGGGTTTTCAACCGCCAGATATTCAGCCACATCAAAACCAATTCCACCGGCGCCCATAATCGCCACTTTTTGGCCGGCTTGTTTTTGACCTGAGAGTAATTCGTTGTAAATAATGACTTTATTGTGATCGATGCCAGGTAGTTTTGGCACCCGTGGTGAAACACCTGTGGCAATCACCACTTCATCATAGCTTTTGAGTTCTTCTTGTGTGACTTGATAATTGAGTTTTAATTGAACACCATACTCTTTAATCAGATATTGGAAATAAGCCATGGTATGGACAAATTCTTCTTTACCTGGAATTTCAGCGGCATAATTAAATTGACCCCCAATCTTGTTGGCTTTTTCAAATAAGGTGACTGTATGGCCGCGTTCAGCCAAGGTGGTGGCACAAGATAAGCCCGCCATGCCAGCGCCGACCACAGCGATGTTCTTGGGTGACACCGTTGCTTCGGTGATGTATTCGGTTTCATAACAGGCTTTTGGATTGACCAGACAGGTTGCTCTTTGGTTCTTAAAAACGTGATCAAGACAGGCCTGATTACAGGCAATACATGTATTGATGGCTTGCGCTTGTCCTAAACGGGCTTTCTTGACCAAATGCGGGTCGGCCAAAAAAGGACGGGCCATGGACACCATATCGGCCTGTCCTGAGGCAATGATGTTTTCAGCCACTTGCGGGTCGTTAATTCGGTTGGTGGTAATAATTGGTATTGAAATATGTTGCTTGATTTTTTCAGTAACCCAACTAAATCCGGCGCGTGGTACCATGGTGGCGATGGTGGGAATACGTGCTTCATGCCAGCCAATACCGGTATTGATTATACTCACACCGGCTTGTTCCAGGTCTTTGGCCAAACGAATGACTTCGTCGATGGCGAGGCCACCTTTGACCAGTTCCAACATTGATAATCTAAAAATAAGTATAAAATCATCACCCACCGCTTTTCGGGTTTGGCTGACAATTTCTCTGGCAATGCGCGTCCTATTTTCAAAGTTTCCGCCCCAATCATCGGTTCGGTCATTGGTTCTGGGCGAAATAAATTGATTAATCAGATAACCTTCAGAGCCCATAATTTCAACGCCATCGTAACCGGCTTTTAGTGCTAATTTTGCACAGTTAACGAAATCTTTAATCTGCTTATGGATTTGTTTATGTTTCAGTCTTTTGGGTTTAAAAGGTGTGATTGGCGATTTTTCATCAGTGGCAGAAACCACAAATGGATGGTAACCATAGCGACCTGCATGCAATATTTGCATGCAGATTAAACCACCGGCTTCATGGACAGCTTCGGTGACCAAACGATGTCTTTTAACTTGAAAACCGTATTTTAAAAAACCGGCTAAAGGCGCGGTCCAGCCGGAAATGTTGGGTGAAATACCGCCGGTGACAATGATACCGGCTTCACCTTCTGCACGTTCTTTAAAATAGGCCGCTAATTTTGGAAAATTCTTAGCGCGATCTTCTAAGCCGGTGTGCATTGAACCCATCAATACACGATTTTTGATGGTTTTAGAGCCGATGGTTAAAGGTTCGAGTAGGTGTGGGTATTGGGTGCTCATAATTCTTTTAATGCCTTAAATGCTTTTGTGGCTTGTTGCCAACGTTGTTGTTCCCAAAATGGGCGTTCTTTGTTAAGTGTAGAATGACCTTTAAGTTTATGAAGTCGGCGCAGGCTTTGACTGTACCCCGGCGCATCATGGTGATTAATCTGGGGTAATAACTCAGCACATAATTCCGGTTGACAAAGTAAAGCTAAATCCACTTGGGCCTCTCGACAAGCCAGATAACGTTGTTTTAAACCGCCGATACCGGTGGCCCCTGTCATGGCTAAATCATCGCTAATAATAACGCCTTGAAAATGCACTGTTTCACGCAAATGTTTAATCCATTTTTTTGAAAAACCAGCCGGTTGATCGTCCACATCGCTGTATATGACATGAGACATCATCACCGCATCAACTTTATTGGCGGTGATTAATGTTCTAAAAGGCACCAAATCCAAATTTTCGATCATATGTTGGGGGCGTTCGTCTTGAGTAATGTGATGATGAGAATCCGCTTTAACGGTGCCATGGCCGGGATAATGTTTAGCAGTGGTTTTCATGCCCGCTGCATGCATGGAACCGCTATACATTTTTGCCAGTTCAATAACCTCATGTGGATTTTGGCTAAAGGCACGATCACCAATAACATCACTGCCATTATTTATATCCAATACCGGTGAAAAGCTTAAATCGATGTCTGTGTTTAATAATTCTGCAGCCATAATCCAGGCGTGTAAATGGGTTAAAGCCAAACCTTGTTCTTGATTACTTTGATGGCGATTACCTAAAAGTCCCAGTGCCGGTAATTGGCTGAAAGGGGCTCTAAAACGAATCACACGACCGCCTTCCTGGTCCACAGCAAGCAGAAAATTTTCACCGCGAATGGCACGGATTTGTTGTGTCAAATGACGTAATTGTTGGTAATTTTCATAATTACGTGCAAAAAAAATCACGCCGGACACCAAAGGGTGCTGCAGAAGCTTTTTATCTTGCTTCGTGAGAGTGAGGCCTTCTATTCCAATCATTAGCGTTGTCATGGCGACATTATAACTTAAATACGCCATTTACATCATTTGCGCCATGATAAGATTTACTGTGGATAATTTATATATTCACTGTGGAATTTAAGCTACCTTAGCTGGTTATGAAAATCTTAACTTGTTTCGGTGTAAAGACAAATTTATGTGTCTGGATTTGTGGTTTTGTTGAGGCTTGTTCTGATGACGGTTTGAAGTCACTTTATTAATATTAAGTTGTTAGGTATTCGATTTTCTAATTATTACGGCATTTGTCCTTAAATGTCATGCAATGTCCAAAAGTTGTCCTGATAAAAAACCTGTTATATTTCAAACTATCAGCGAGTAAGAAATGGGTGCTCATCAAAGATATTTACAAGAGGCTGGTATAAATTCTGTGGAAGGCTGATTGATTTAAAGTAGTCGGGAAAGCTTTCCAGCTTTTTTTTCTAATCGCGTTTAACGTAATTTAGGCAATCCTCAGATGGCCTCTTTGGGGTTTTATCTTGATTAATTCAAAGCGCTCTACCCAAGAGAGCGGTAAATAGTTAATACAAAAAGAGGAACTTTTCATGCCAACTTTTCATCAGAAATTAATTGTTATTTTATTGGTTTCACTTAACGCTTATGGTTTAGCTCAGGCCGAAAAGCCAAGCAAGTTATTGGCAGACTTTAAGCAGCCAGTGCTAAATTATACAAAACAATTATCTCAAACCAGGCCTTTTAATCAGGCCATTATTGTTAAATTTAAGTCACCCAGCGAATCACACGCTTTAGCCATTAATCGCATGAGCGATGTCAGCCGACAAATAAATGTTGAATTTGAGTTTAAGCGGATGATGTCCGGTGATGCTGAGGTCTGGTATGTGAATAGTTACGACAGAACCGCATACAGTGATTTATCTGCCGTGCTAGAACGGTTAAATCAAGATCCCAATGTTGAATATGCTGAAGTTGATGCTTTAATGAATCATTCACGATTACCTAATGACCCGCGATACAGCGAGCAATGGAACTATAAAAACACCGCTGGTGGCATACGTTTGCCCGGTGCGTGGGATATCAGCACCGGTTCAATAGGTGTTAATGTTGCTGTTTTGGATACCGGTTACAGGCCACACCCTGATTTAGTCGGTAATATCGTCAATGAATATGACATGATTTCCGATTTGCTTGTATCTAATGATGGAGACCTTCGAGACGGCGATGCCCAAGATCCTGGAGATTGGCTTGTGGCCAATGAATGCCCTGGAGGCAATGGCGCTAAAGACAGTTCATGGCATGGCACGCATGTCGCCGGTACCGTGGCTGCCATGTCTGATAATGGTGTTGGTGTCGCGGGTGTTGCTTGGAATGTTGGCTTGATACCTATCAGGGTGCTAGGGAAATGTGGTGGATATAATTCTGATATTGCTGATGGTATTCGCTGGGCCGCGGGATTAACGGTTCCGGGTGTGCCTGTCAACACCACAGCTGCAGATGTCATTAATATGTCATTAGGAAGTTATGGTTCGTGTACAAACACCATTCAAGATGCCATTAATGCCGCTCATAATGCCGGTTCCACCGTTGTCGTCGCTGCCGGAAATAGTAATTCTTCATCGACCTCATACCAACCCGGAAATTGTAATCATGTTATTAATGTCGCCGCTGCTACAAGTCACGGTGCGCGGGCATTTTATTCTAATCATGGTTCAAATATCGATATCACCGCACCCGGTGGCGATTTTTGCAACACCACCGAGTTTTTTTGGTGGTATGGACCAGAAGCTGACTGTGAAGGAGGTCTCTTGGATGAAACCCGCATGATTTTATCAACTTATAATAGCGGCACCACTGTACCTGTTTCTGACAGCTATGGATGGTTACAGGGTACTTCCATGGCTACACCGCATGTGTCAGGAATAGCGGCTTTAATTAAATCGGTGAATGGTTCGTTGTCACCGGCCATGATTAAACAAATCATTCAAGATTCTGCCGACAATTTTGCCAGTGTTGACAATTATCAATGTGATACCAGTATTTGTGGTGCCGGTTATGCCAATGCCGTCGCTGCCTTGCAAATGGCATTAACAATGGCTCCTGATTTAATATTTTCCAATGGTTTTGAATCAGATGTTATTTTCAAAGATGGGTTTGAGTAAATGATGTTAAGACATTTATAGGGCCCGCCCGCTTGGGCGTGTTTTTTTTTAGAAATTGAAATCTATTTTGCTATAATGGTTTCAAAACATTTACACGCCTTCATAAACAATGCAAGACAGCCCAAGTAATCCCCCGTTGGATGAGCAGCTTTATCAGCAACTTAGACGGCTGGCCAATTCTCTCATGGTTAAAGAACGTGTCGGTCATACTCTGTCGCCCACTGATTTAGTGCACAATGCTTACATAAAACTCTCAAACTACGAACATGGTTTTCACGATAAAAAACATTATTATCGGACGCTGGCGCAACAAATGCGTCGCTTGCTGATTGATTATGGGCGCTATAAAGGCTCGGCCAGAAATGTAGGTTCGCTAAAAGCCACTCACTATACAGATTCTTTGGGTATCACTTCAGAGCCAATCGATATGCAGCGATTGAGTGATGCTGTGGACGCTTTGGGAGATATGGATGAGCGCAGCCAAGAAATAACGCAACTGGTGTATTTCGCAGCGCTGCCTGTGAATGAAGTGGCTGATATGTTGGAATTATCTTTAGCCACCGTTGAGCGTGATTTAAAATTTGGTCGTGCTTTTTTGAATGATTTTATCTGTCATGAATAACTGTCCTTGTCGCCGTTCCCATGTCTAATATTGGACCACAAGTTAAAGCTTTATTTGATCAGTGTCTGGGTTATCCGGAACAGCAACAAATGGCCTTTGTTGCTGCATCAGATTATCCCGAAGCGGTGAAGCAAAAAGTGCTGGCTTTACTCAAGCACCAAAACACAGACATTAATATTTCTGAATTGATACTTGATGCCGTTAAAAACAAGTTAGTCATCGAAGATTTAAAAGCCGGTGATCAGTTTAATGAGTATGAGCTGGTTAAACGCATTGGCCAAGGTGGTCAGGGTGATGTTTGGTTGGCCAAACGTGTGGACGGCCAATTTGAACAACAGGTGGCGATAAAAATTTTAAAGCCTATTTACCAGCAAAAAGAAGAACAACGGTTTTTGGCTGAGCGCGCATTACTGGCTCAGTTATCACATCCTAATATTGCGCAATTAATCACCGGTGGAATGTATTCTGATGACCGCCATTATATGGTTCTGGAATGGATTGACGGTACCGATGTCATTGCATATACCAAACAAAATAAACTCTCTCTAAAACAACGTTTACGGCTGTTTATCCAGATTTGTGAAGCGGTGGCCTATGCCCATCAAAACGGCATCATTCATCGTGACATTAAACCATCTAATGTATTGGTCGATAACAATGCAGTGGCTAAGTTGCTTGATTTTGGTGTGGCTAAATCAAAGAATGTCAATTTAACGGAAACCCAGCATGACCAGATGTTAACCATGGCTTATGCCAGTCCTGAGCAACTGAAGGGTGATAAGGTTTCCACCATTAGTGATGTATATTCTTTAGGATTATTGCTCTATGAATTATTAACGAATCAACCTGCGCATCAAATAAACAATAGTTCACCGGCGCAATTGATTGAAAGCGTCACAACCCAAATGCCAATGGCACCCAGTGAGCGACTGGCAAATGACGAAAAAAAATCACTATCAACAAAAATAGATAAGGAACTGGACTACTTGGTTTTGATGGCTTTAAGAAAAGAGCCTGAACGACGATATCAAACGGTTAACGATTTAAAACAAGATGTTATAAACTATTTAGACCATAAACCCCTGATGGCCGGCGGTGATAGCTGGTGGTATCGAAGTAAAAAGTTTTTATTAAGAAACCCGCTGGCCACCGCCATGGCTATATTGTTATTAGCAGCGGTGTTATTTTTGCAAATCTCTTTGGTTAACTTTAACCGACAATTAGCCGTTCAGCGGGATCAGGCTGTGACGGCTCAGACTCAGGCAGAGCATCAAGCCGAACTGGCCAATAAAACCCGTGATTTTTTATTGAATATTTTGGAAGCAGCTTCACCTTTGGGTACAAAAGGACAGGATATTAAATTGCAGGATGTGCTCGCCATTGGTGAAAAACAAATAGTTCACAGCCTCAACAATAAACCCGAAACTAAAACTGAGTTATTAAAAACATTTGGTTCGATTCAGCATAATTTAGGGGACTACTCCGCAGCCTATAGCTATTATGAAAGTGCGTACGATTTAGCTAAAACCCATGATTTTTTTGAGAAAGCCATGATGGCACAAGTCAAAATGGCCTTAAATGCCGCCTGGATGAGTGACTATGAATTGGCACGGAAAAACTTAAATGAGGGCGATAAATTGTTAGCTAAAGTCAACACGTTTGAACAAATAGCTTGGTACCAAATTGAAAAAGTCACTGTAGTTACTGAAATTGGGCAGCGGGAAGAAGGTCTGGCATTGGCAAAAGAGGTGCTTGCTGAGGTTAAGCAAGCGGGTGTAACGGACCCAGAATTGATGGGACGTATTCATCATGAATTGGGTATTTGCTATATTCAGTATGACAATGAACAATCCCATCTGCATCTCAGTCAGGCTTTACAATTGGCCCGTCAAGTATTTGGTGATTTTCATCCCAAAACTTATCAGCGTATGCTCAGTACAGCCAGTGCATTACAGCGGCTTGAACGTTTTGAAGAAGCCGATCAGCTATTTATAAATGCTCAACAGATTGCTGAACGGCTGTTTCCCGAAGGTCATCCCAGTTTAGGACAGTTTATCGCTGAACGGGCGGTGCACTTTCACGATCGTGGTGCCTTCATGAAAGCCTTAGCCATGTACCAAAAAGCTCTGGATATGGCCGCCAAAAAAGGCAAAATGTCGGAAAACTATGCCATCAGATTAAATAATCTGGGTTATTTGTATGAGGATTTAGGGCGTTATGAAGAAGCTGTTAACATGTATCGCGAATCCATTGAAATCCGTCAACATTTACTGGGCGAAGACAGTTTCAGTGTGGCCAGTGCCCGAAGTAATTTGGCCAGAGTTTTAGCAAAATTAGATTACCTGAAGGAAGCTGAAACATTAAGTCATCAATTTATGCCGGTG
This sequence comes from Marinicella gelatinilytica, assembly GCF_026410405.1. Lineage (GTDB taxonomy): Bacteria > Pseudomonadota > Gammaproteobacteria > Xanthomonadales > Marinicellaceae > Marinicella > Marinicella gelatinilytica. The sequence continues at coordinate 170,723 of NZ_JAPMLN010000003.1, forward strand.
TATTCAGCCCATGAACGTGACAATTTTTATAATGAAGTAACACTTTGGGTTATTAAAATTAAACAATCCATGGACGATAACTGTCAACAAGTGGTTAAAGATATGCAGCCTTTTTTGCAGCGTTTGGCCAATCAATCCAATAAAAGCTGGCGCCGTCTTGGGGCTGAATTTTGGTTAGCGCAAAGTTTCTATCAATGCCATCGCTATGATTTGGCAAAAACCTTATCTCAGTCAGTGTTGTCGCTGAATGACACCATTTATCTGTTTGATTCTTATGGTCATAAGCTGATTAAAGATAAAACCGAAGTCATGCTTAAACACACTAATTGAGGTGGGCTTGGGCAATTGATTGGATTTTTTCAATCATGGCATTGAGTCCGTTACTGCGGGTTTGAGATAGATGGGAGGACAATCCGATAAGCTCGATAAAGTCGGGGTCCGTATCAACAATATATTGGGGTGTTTGGCCTGAATAAATCGTCATCACCAAAGCAATTAAACCAGAAACAATGGCGGCATCTGAATTGGCGTAAAAATGTAAATGGCCGTCTTTGTATTCGTGAATCAGCCATACTTGTGATTGACAACCGGCCAATAGGTTTTTATCGACTTTATGCTTGGCATCAAGCTCCGGCAATTCTTTACCCAAATCAATGATGTATTGGTATTTTTGTAACCAATCGTCGAATAAATCAAACGTTTCAATAATTTCTTCTTGGTTATCCATTTCGGTCATAACGGTAATCTCTTAAGTTGTGTCGATTTATTTAAAATGCCAGTTGGTGCCGTCAGCAGTGTCTTCAATAACAACGCCCATTGTATCTAATTCATCACGAATGTCATCTGAGCGTTGCCAGTTTTTTTCTGTTCGAGCAATTTCGCGTTCTTTTAGTAACTGCTCGATGGTGCTTTTAATGTTTTTATCAGTGACTTGCTTATCGTCAAACCACTGTGTGGGATTTTGTTGTAAAACACCCAATATTTGTGCAGAACTCATCAGTCGGCCTTTGATTTCAGTGAGCTCAGCAGAGCTTTCTGTTTTTTGCAAAGTTTTAGCCAGTGCGATTAATCGGGCAAATGCTTTTGGGGTGTTTAAATCATCATTTAAAGCGGCAACCAGTTCCTTGTCCGGTGCTGTCTCTTGGGTCTTGATGTGTGAAAAGTCAGCCAAAATTCGGTACAGGCGGTCTAATGTTTTCTGTGCCTGATGGATGCTGTCTGTGGACCAGTTTGCGGATTGTCGATAATGGGCATTGAGTAAAACCCAGCGCACAACCTCGCCGCCATGCTTGTCCACAACATCGCGGATTAGTTCAATATTGCCCAGGGATTTCGACATTTTTTGGTCGCTCATGGTAATGAAGCCATTGTGTAACCAGTAACGGGCGAATAGTGGCTGGTCATTGGCACAACAACTTTGCGCGATTTCATTTTCGTGATGTGGAAAGATTAAATCTTGACCACCACAATGTATGTCAATGACCTCGCCTAAATGTTTCGCTGCCATGGCGGAACATTCAATGTGCCAACCGGGTCGACCACGGCCCCAGGGACTCTCCCAACCGGGTAAGTCATCTGTAGATGGCTTCCAAAGCACGAAATCCCCCGGGTTTTTCTTGTAATCTGCAACATCAACACGGGCGCCGGCACGCATATCGTCGAGATCGCGTTTTGATAATTGTCCGTATTCGGGATAGGTGGTGACATCAAACAATACATGTCCGTCTTGTTCATACGCATGCTGTTTATCAATCAAGGTTTCAATCATGATAATCATTTCTGCGATGTGTTCGGTGGCGTGTGGCTCTATATCTGGCGGTAGCACATTCAGAGAGGCTAAGTCTTCATTATAGGCTTGGGCGTATTTGCCGGAAATGGCTTGTATGGATTGACCGCTTTGTTGTGATTGTTTATTTATTTTATCATCCACATCCGTGATATTGCGCGCAAAAACCACTTGTGGGTAATGATGGCGTAATAGACGATTCAAGACATCAAAAACCACGGCCGGTCGGGCATTCCCGATATGTGCGTAGTTATACACGGTGGGACCGCATAGATAAACGGTAACCCGATTTTTATCCAAGGGTATAAATGGCTCTTTTTCGCCGGTTAGGGTGTTTTGTAATTGCAATGCCATGGTATTTTGCAAATAAAAATGCCTATTGTAAATCATCGATTACGGCATTGCACAAAGATTCAAGCCAAGCAACCAAAAACGAAAGACTTTATGATTGATAAAATGATTTCAAATAATCAGTCTTGTTATCGTCGTCAGTTTTTATGATAATAGGCGATTGTTTATTCCAGATGGCTTTTTATAACTCCATAAAAATCAATCAGTTACATGAAAAACCCTATGCCAAAAGTTGAGCAGCTGCACGTCAATTCTGCAATAAAAGCCAATAACCTTGTGCGGTTTACATATTTAAACCAACCGCAAGGTGATGATTTAACCGTTGTCTTACCGTTTGAGGTTTTGGCACAATCAAACGGCTACCAGGAAATTTGGCAAGACGGTGGTCAAACCACTGAGATAATAAGACAAGATAACCGTTTATCCATCAAAAGTGAATTTTTTCTGGTGCTGATTTATACATCAGAATCTCCGCATTTAGATGATGTGGTCAGCGATGTCTATAACGATGCTTTACAAAGCAGCCAAGATAAAGACTATCCACATTTAATTCGTGTTTGGAATTTCTTCCCAGCCATTAATGATGATATGGGTGGTATGGAAAATTATCAGCGATTTTGTGTTGCCCGTCATGCTTTACTGGATCAACATAACCAACTGGGTCAACCCAATCCGGCAGCCACAGCCATCGGCACTCATAATCATAAATCAACTTATGTGTTTGTATTTTCCAAAACATCCGGAAAGGTGATTGAAAACAACCGGCAGGTGTCTGCCTGGGAATATCCATTGCATTATTCTCCAAAACAACCGCGTTTTTCGCGGGCCTTACAGTTTGGTGATTTATTGATGTGCAGTGGCACTGCCAGTGTCGTTGGTCATGAAACCAAGCATAAAGACGACTTGTTGTTACAATTCAAAGAATGTATGGCTAATATTAATGTGTTGTTAACTGCCTCCGACATTGATGTACCATTAGAAGGTGGCTTATTTCGGTTTTATTTACGGGATTCAGCTGATTTAAATAGTTTGCAACAATACATTGCACAAGCAGGATTGCGTCAATTTGTGATTTTGGGTGGTGATATTTGTCGTGAAGACTTATTGGTTGAATGTGAGGCAGTGTTTCAAAACAACTAAAAAATAGGTTATGATGTTAGTGAAGGGTAATAATTTCAAAACAAGTCAATCAATCATTGATTTAACAGATAACTATAGACCTATATAGGATACAGACATGTCAGACGTGTTTAATGATACAGAATATGATGAGCTTTATTTAAGCGAGCGCTATCAAAACAGCAGTTTTTTTGAGCTCAGTGTGGAGTCGATGAATCGATTTTTATCGATGTGTCATCGCCGTAAATTCCCCAACAAAACCACCCTGATTCGCCCGGGTGATTTGGCCAATACCCTGTATTACATTGTGAGCGGTTCAGTCACCATTTCTTATGAAAATGACGAAGGCAAGGAACTTGTTTTGGCTTATCTGAATAAAGGTGACTTTATCGGTGAGATGGGCTTGTTCATGAAAACCGAACGTCGCGAAGTGATGGTCAAAGCCAAAGAAAAAACAGAAGTCGCTGAAATCGGCTACATGCGTTTGGGGCAATTATTCCAAAATGAACTGAAAGACGACGCCAGCCATATTTTATATGCCATCGGCACCCAATTAACCCATCGTTTGCTACAAACTTCGCGCAAAGTACATCGTCTGGCTTTTTTAGACGTGACCGGGCGAATTGCCCGTACTTTATTGGATTTATGTAAAGAGCCGGCGGCATTGTCGCACCCGGAAGGCACCCAGATAAAAGTATCGCGTCAGGAAATCTCTCGCATTGTCGGCTGTTCCAGAGAGATGGCCGGTCGGGTACTGAAGGAATTGCAAACCCAGGGTAGTATTGCTGTTAAAGGGCACACCATTGTTATTTTGCACAAACGTGAAGATAAGCCGGCGATTGATGATAAACCAGCAGACGATTAAATAACTTTAAGCATTGTCATATTGTCGTCATGAAACCACTTTAAGATACCGTTGTTTTTAAAGCTGCCTGATTAATTATGACAAAACAAATTATCATCGTTGAAGATGATCCGGCCATTCGTGAAATGATGGCGTTTTCTTTGAGCAATGCAAATTTTCAGGTCTGTAAAGCAGAGAATGTCACCCAAGCTTTAGATTTATTACAGCGCCAACGTCCTGATTTGGCGGTGATTGATTGGGGCTTGCCGGATATCAGCGGGTTGGAATTAGTGGCCATGATTCGCCGTGATGATGTGCTTAAAGATTTACCCATTATCATGTTAACAGCCCGCGCTGAAGAACGGGATAAAATAAAAGGTTTGGAATACGGTGCCGATGATTATTTAACCAAACCGGTATCCGTTCAAGAATTAATTGCCCGTATCAACGCCCATCTTCGGCGGGCACAGGGCTATGAAGAAAACAGACAGATAAACTATCATAACATCCGTTTAGAGGTGGATGCGCACCGAGTTTGGGTGGATGACGAAGCACTTTTACTGAGTTTAACCGAGTTTAAGTTGCTCAAATTATTATTGCAAAACAGCGAAAAGCTGCTTAGCCGCGAACGGATACTGAACCATGTGTGGGGTCACAATGCCACGGTCGAAGATCGCACTGTGGATGTTCATATATTACGTTTACGTAAAGCCTTAAAACCCTTCAACAAAGAACGTTGGATTAAAACCGTGCGCGGTGTCGGTTATCAACTCATGCAAGACTGAAATCCAATTTTACTTGAGCATAGGCGCTAAAAAACGACCGGTGTGGCTTTTCTTATCTTTGGCAATGTGTTCAGGGCTGCCTTCGGCCAATATTTCACCACCACCCTGACCCCCTTCAGGACCTAAATCAATAATCCAATCCGCGGTTTTAATGACATCCAAATTATGCTCAATCACAACAATGGTGTTGCCATTATCCCGAAGCCGATGCAGCACCTTAAGTAATTGTTTGACGTCTGCAAAATGCAGGCCGGTGGTGGGTTCATCTAAAATATAAACAGTTTGACCGGTGTCGCGTTTGGATAATTCTTTGGCCAGTTTAACCCGTTGCGCTTCGCCGCCGGATAAGGTGGTGGCATTTTGTCCTAAGGTGATATAACTCAAACCCACGTCCAACAGTGTTTGTAGTTTATCAGCCACTTTAGGAATGGCACTGAAAAACTCCGCCGCTTCCTCAACCGTCATGGAAAGTACTTGATAAATGTTTTTACCTTTGTATTTCACATCCAGCGTTTCGCGGTTATAGCGTTTCCCTTGGCAGGTATCACAAGTGACATAAACATCCGGTAAAAAATGCATTTCTACTTTAATCAAACCATCGCCTTGACAGGCTTCACAGCGTCCGCCTTTCACATTAAAGCTAAAACGTCCGGGCTTATAGCCGCGGGTCCTGGCTTCCGGCGTGGCTGCAAACATGTCTCGAATTGGACCAAATAATTGGGTATAAGTGGCGGGATTGGAACGCGGTGTGCGACCAATGGGTTTTTGGTCAATTTCTACCACTTTATCAAATAATTCGATGTGCTCAAAACGGTCATAAGGTTGTGGTTGTTGTGATGCACGGTTTAATTCGTTGGCCAGAATTTTGTAAAAGGTTTCATTAATTAAAGTGGATTTGCCTGACCCTGACACGCCGGTAATACACGTTAATAGTCCTGCGGGAATGGTTAAATCGACATGTTTTAAATTATTACCCGAAGCACCAATCAGTTTAAACAGTTTATCTTTATCGATTGGGTGTCGCTTTTTAGGGATATCGATGGCCAGTTGACCAATTAAATATTGTCCGGTAATGGAGTTTGGGTTGTTACAAATATCTTCGGGCGTTCCCTGGGCGACAATTTCACCGCCATGAACACCGGCACCTGGTCCAATATCAACCACATGATCGGCGGTACGAATGGCGTCTTCATCGTGTTCAACGACAATCACTGTATTGCCTAGGTTTTTTAAATTAACCAGGGTTTTTAATAATTTTTCATTGTCGCGTTGATGCAGGCCGATAGAAGGCTCGTCAAGGACATACATCACCCCAACCAAACCGGCACCAATTTGACTGGCTAATCTGATGCGTTGTGCTTCTCCGCCTGATAATGAATCGGCTTTGCGGTCTAAAGTCAGATAGTTCAATCCCACATTAACTAAAAAACTCAAGCGTTCCTTAATTTCTTTAATGATTTTCTCGGCAATTTGACCTTTTTGACCAACCAGTTTTAATTGTTCAAAATGTTGATGTGCCTGAGCAATGGATAAGGCATTGACGGTGGGGAGATTGGTACCTTCCACAAAAACATTGCGCGCACTTTCGTTTAAGCGTTGGCCATGACATACCGGGCAAGGTTTTTTGCTAACAAATTTATTGAGTTCTTCGCGCACCATGGATGATTCGGTTTCTTGGTATCTGCGCTTGTAGTTGTTAGCAATGCCTTCAAAAGGATGGCTGCGCTGGTATTCGCCTTTGTCACTGTAATAGGTGAATTTAATGGGTGTCTTGCCGCTGCCATGAAATAATACCTCTTGCACCTCATCGGATAAATCTTTTAAGGGCGTATTGACATCAAAATCATAAGCCTGGCCCAGGGCCTTAAGCATTTGAAAATACCAACCATGGCGTTTGTCCCAGCCGCGAATGGCGCCTTGCGCCAGGGATAAATCCCAATTTTGCACGATGCGCTGCGGATCAAAAAATTGACTAATCCCTAAGCCGTCGCATTCAGGACAAGCACCGTTCGGTGAGTTAAAAGAAAACAAGCGAGGTTCCAGCTCACTTAACGAGTAATCACATACCGGACATGAAAACAAGGAGCTAAACAATAAATCGACCGGCTTTTGGTCATCGCTGTCATCAAATGAGACCACCTGGGCGAGGCCATCACTTAAGGATAAAGCCGTTTCAAAAGATTCTGCCAGACGTTGTGCCATATCGTCTTTAATCCGAAAACGATCGACCACCGCTTCAATGTCATGTTTTTGTTTGGGGTTGAGTTTCGGTAAATCGTCTATGTTATAGACCCGACCATCAATACGCACCCGCACAAAACCACTGCCACGCAATTGATCCATCAGCAGTAAATGCTCACCTTTGCGGTTTCGCACCACCGGCGCCAGCAGCATCAGTTTGGGATTGTTTTCGAGGGCTAACACCGTGTCCACCATTTGTGAAACCTCTTGGGCCTCTAATGAAATATCATGTTGTGGACACCGTGGGGTACCGATGCGGGCATACAATAACCGGAGATAATCGTATATTTCTGTGATGGTACCGACGGTTGAACGTGGATTGTGTGAGGTTGATTTTTGTTCGATGGAAATTGCCGGCGACAGACCTTCAATGTGATCTAGATCGGGCTTGTCCATCATCGATAAAAATTGGCGTGCATAAGCGGACAATGATTCCACATAGCGGCGCTGGCCTTCGGCATAAATGGTATCAAAAGCCAATGAGGATTTACCAGAGCCGGAAAGCCCGGTGATAACAATAAACTGATCACGCGGTAAGTCAACGTCAATATTTTTTAAGTTGTGGGTTCTGACGCCGCGCAGTGAAATATATTTCATGGGTTTTTAATAGTTGTCCGTTTGGAGGTGGTCAAAAGGGGGCTATTTTAGCGTAAACCGTCTACAAACCGAAATAAGCTTTAAAACTTAGTCATTATGTGGGAGCGATTGTCAAAGTGGCGTGATAATAGCCTGTTCACTTTATTGGCTGCGACAATTTGTCACATCACAGGGCCCAGTTAACTATATAAAATACCGCCTTTTAAAAAATGAACCGAAACATGAAATCCCTATATTTCACCGTATTTTTACTTGTTTTTCCTGTACTAAACTTATTGGCCGCTGAACAAACACCCAGTGATGAAGAAAATCTGGATGATATCGTGGTGCCCGGAGTGATTTTAGCATTGCCGTCCGTTAAATTGTTCCCCGAGCAGTCATCGGTGATGTCGGATACCGCCGAAGTCCTTAAAAAAATGCCTGGTGCAAACGTCAATCGCAATGGTTCTTTAAGCGGTATTGCCCAATACCGCGGCTTATTCGGTGATCGCGTCAATGTCAACAATAACGGTCATCAAGTGTTGTCATCTTGTAGCAATGCCATGGATGCGCCGATGAGTCATCTGCCGGCTTCCCAGGTTGATGCCGTGGTGTTATACCGTGGTATCAGTCCAATTAGTCAGGGCATAGAAACCATTGGTGGTAGTATTGACGTGATTAGTAAGAAAATCGCCACTCAGGAATCAGGTTTAAGCGGTGATCTTAATTTAGGTTATAACAGTGTCAATGAAGGCTTGTTAGGCGGTGTTAATTTGGCGGCTAAAAAAGGCCATCACGGCTGGCAATTGGGCGTTTCCTATGAAGATGCTGATAGCTATGAATTTCCCGGTGGCAGCAACTATTTTACCGGAATCAATCGTGAATTTTATAAGCTGGCTTATCAATATGAAGATGATAACCGCTTCTTTGAAATTGCCAGTAATTATAATGATACCGGAGAAACAGGAACTCCGGCTTTACCCATGGATATTACCTATGCCAGGGGTGGGGTAACATCTGTTCAATTTAATCAGAATCTGGACAATGAATGGTCATTTTTTGTGGATGGCTCAATTCAAGACACCGATCATTTAATGGACAATTACCGCTATCGCCAACAAATGCCGGCCATGTATCGTGAGTCTTTTACCACGTTATCTCAAACCGCTTTAACCTTTGGCGCACTAAAGAAGTGGAATTCCGGTGATTTAATGCTGGGTTATGATTATGACATGACTGAACATGGCGCCGATATCAGCAGTCCCGCCAATGCCATGCTGGCTATAAAAAATTATGATACTGAGCGCCAGCGACACAGTGCATTTGCAGAATGGCAGCAACAATTAAATCAACAACACAGTTTGGTGTTGGGTTTACGAGCCACATACGTTTCACAGGATGCAGCGGATGTGGCCAGTTCAATGGCGATGATGAATAACGATATGGCTCATTTGCATCGCACCTTACGCGATCGATTTAACGCTGCTGATCGAGCAACCAGTGACAGCAATATTGATTTAGCCTTCAACTGGAAACACCGCGTCAATGAGCACCTCCAAATGGATTATGGCGTGGCGATGAAAAATCGCACACCCGGTTATCAGGAACTGTATTTATGGCTGCCACTGGAAGCCACTGCAGGCTTGGCCGATGGTCGCCAATATTTAGGCAACTTAGCACTGAATTCGGAAACCGCCTATCAGTTGGAATGGGGCATTGCTTACCAACGCGGTGGTTTCCAAATGGAACCCCATTTGTTTTATCACCGTATAGACGATTATATTCAAGGTATTCCCAATACTTTGATGCCGGCACCGAATGGTACTTTACGTTATGCCAACGTTGATGGTGAATTGTATGGCGCTGATCTCACCTTGCGTTATCGCTTTTCCGATCACTGGTCACTTACTCATGTCAGCAGTTATGTGCGTGGTCAGCGGCGTGATGTTGATGATAATTTATACCGGATTGCGCCATTGAATGGCCACACAGAAATCAGTTATGAGCGCAATGCCTGGCGTTTTTCAGCTGAAATGGTCAATGTTGCCAAACAGGATAAGGTGGCATTAACAAATAATGAGAAAACCACACCCGGTTATGGAATCTTGAATTTAGCGGTTGATTATAAGATTGGCCAAATGCAACGCATTAATGCGCAGTTTAGCAATGTTTTTGATAAGCGTTATTATGACCACACCGGCGGTTATAACCGCAATAATCTTAATTCTGATGTCGGTTTTAACAACAATGATTTGACTGCATTTCGTTTACCCGGTGAAGGATTTGGCATGGCCGTGACTTATTTTTTGCAGTGGTAAGTCGTTAGTAATTTAATTCGTAAATCAAAACAAATCAAAAACATCTGAGACCTTTGTATCAAACTGAGTTGGTTTTGACGTGATTCATGTTTACTGCAAAGGTCTCCAATAGTGACACCTTGTTTTATGATGTTCTAAAAACCATGCAAGCCAAAGACAATTCCAGTATGATAATGACTTTTTAACATAATAGAGGAGGCCTTATGGCGGATAACCAAGTCGATGTACCGGTGGTGCCGGCGGAACGGAATATTGCGGAATTAACAATTAAAGCCCTGGTTTTAGGGGCTCTTTTATCCATGGTTTTGTCTGCAGCCAATGCATATATTGGATTACTCGTGGGTTTGACAGTGTCCGCGTCAATTCCCGCAGCGGCAGTGTCCATGGGCTTATTGCGTATGTTCAGACGTTCTACCATTTTAGAAAACAATATGGTTCAGACTGCGGCCTCAGCAGGTGAATCTTTGGTGGCCGGTATTATCTTTACCATTCCAGCATTAGTTATCATGAAAGCATGGAGTGGTTATGAATATGGCCCAATGGTGGCCATTGCCGTGGTTGGTGGAATTTTAGGTGTGGCTTTCACCATTCCGCTCAGAAAAGCCTTGATTGTGGAAGCTAAATTAAAGTTTCCTGAAGGTGTTGCCACTGCGGAAGTACTGAAAACCGGCGGTATTGAAAATGATCGGTTACATGATGTTAAAGATACTGTGGCCTCTCAGGGTTTTGCCACTTTAATAAAAGCCGCGGTCATTGGTGCTGTGGTGAAATTATTAGAATCGGGACTGGGTGTATTATCTGCAGGGATTGCCACAGTCAAATCATGGTTTGGCGGCAGCTACTTGTTTATGGCCAATATGACATTATCGCCGGCATTATTGGGTGTCGGATTTATTGTCGGTTTAAACATCGCTTTTTTGGTTTTTTTAGGCGGTGTTATTGGCACTTTAATTGGGGTGCCATTGAACTGGGCCTTTAATGGTGATGCACTGATGGCTGCCACAGGAATTGATGCGGCCACACCATTAACAAGCTTAACCACTGAACAATGGTCACAAATAGCTGGTGAATCTTGGCAAAATAACCGTCGCATTGGTGTCGGCGCCATGATGATTGGCGGTTTATGGTCATTGATCAGTTTAGCTAAACCTTTATGGCAGGGTGTTAAATCCAGTCTTGATGCTTACAAAAACAGTGATAACCACCAAGGGGGTATTCCTCGAACAGAGTTTGACACTCCGATTCATTATGTTGGTTTGGTGGTGTTGTTAGCCATAGCACCGGTGTTTTACATTTTCAAAACCGCTTTAGGTGATTATCCTGATGCCAATTTAATTGCCACAATTATGACTGTGTTGATGTTGGTTTTTGGTTTTATTTTCTCTTCAGTGGCCGGTTATATGGCTGGTTTAGTGGGTTCATCCAACAATCCAATTTCCGGTGTCACCATTGCCACCGTTATTGTTTCGGCTTTAATTTTATTTCAAATTATGGGTAATGAAGGTCCGGCAGCGACTTTAGGACCGATTGCAGTGATATTCTTGGCCGGTTTAATTTGCTCCGCAGCGGCGATTGCCGGTGATAACATGCAAGATTTGAAATGTGGCCATGTGGTTGGCGCCACACCGTGGCGTCAGCAAATTTTTCAAGTGGTTGGCGTGGTTTCAGCGGCGTTGGTAATTCCGTTTGTGTTAAATGTATTGGACCAGGGTTATGGCATTGGCCGACCATCTCCGTTGAATCCTGATGCCATGCCATTAGCCGCGCCGCAAGCCGGTTTGATGGAAGCTCTGGCCAGTGGTATTTTTGGCGGTGGGATTGAGTGGACGTTTATTTTTATCGGTTTTGCTTTGGCCATCGTTTTGATTATTTTAGATAAAATTCAGGAAAAACGAGGCTCAGATTTTCGTTTTCCGGTACTGGCAGTGGCTGTGGGAGTTTACTTACCCTTGGGGCTTTCAGTGCCAATTTTCATCGGCGGTTTGTTGTCCTATTACTTACAGAAAAAAGCCATGAAACAACCCAAAGAAGTTCGGGGGCGCAAAAACGCTGCAGGCTTGCTCTTAGCATCCGGTCTTATTACCGGAGAAGCGTTGATGGGCGTACTTGTGGCGATTGCTGCGGTAACGTTCCAGGGGCAAGTACCCTTTATGCAAGGTTTTGCTTGGGCAGGCTGGTTAGGCGCACTCACTTTTGTGGCCGTTATTATTTATACCTATCGCAAGGTCAATCAGAGTTAATCTACAGTCATATAATGTACACTAAAAAAAGCCCGAACAATTTCGGGCTCAGACTAATGACAAACCCCTGTTTTTTTCAGGGGTTTGTTGCTTTTAGGCTTTTTTATTAATAATTGGCTGTTAGTAACCTGAACTTTTAACCGATACTTAAGTAGGCTTAAAAGTTTTTGATATGGCAGTTATTGTTGTTTAAATTTACTTTTTGAGGCTGTTTTAGTTGGTTTTTTCGGATTATGCGGCCATTAAAGCCATTTTCTTGATGTTCTGAGCTGCAGCAACCATCAGACACTGTGCTTTGACCTTGTTGATGCCTCGATAGCGTGCATAACGATATTGATGAAGCTCTTTAGCATCGGCAAATGAGCGTTCCACCGTTTCTTTCCTACGCTTATAAATCNTCAGGCTAATGACAAACCCCTGTTTTTTTCAGGGGTTTGTTGCTTTTAGGCTTTTTTATTAATAATTGGCTGTTAGTAACCTGAACTTTTAACCGATACTTAAGTAGGCTTAAAAGTTTTTGATATGGCAGTTATTGTTGTTTAAATGTACTTTTTGAGGCTGTTTTAGTTGGTTTTTTCGGGTTATGCGGCCATTAAAGCTATTTTCTTGATGTTCTGAGCTGCAGCAACCATCAGACACTGTGCTTTGACCTTGTTGATGCCTCGATAGCGTGCATAACGATATTGATGAAGCTCTTTAGCATCGGCAAATGAGCGTTCCACCGTTTCTTTCCTACGCTTATAAATCTGTTTGCCTACGGCACTAAGCCGATGTTGGTTTATGCGCTCTTTGGATTCTTCCCATACATGTCTTGTCACTGTTTTCTGGCTGTTGGCACTTTTGGTACATTGTGATTTAACCGGGCAGTTAGTGCATACTTTGGGATTGGATTTATAATGCTTGTAGCCAATTCTATCAGTGGTACTGTAGCTCAGTTTCTGACCTTCAGGGCATTCATAATAATCACCTTCTGGGTGATAAATATATTGTCTTTTATAAAAGTAACCTTTCTTGTGATTGGGTCTTCGATAACTTATGACGCCATATAATTTCCTGTCTTCTATTCCTTTGCATATACTGGCAGTAAAGTAGCCGGCATCCAATCCCACCGCTGTTGGTTTTAGGGAGAATCGTTCAACCTGTCTGTCTATACGGGATAAGTAAGGTATCGAGTCGTGAACATTGCCGGCTGTGACATGAACATCGGTGATGAAGTTACAATAACCATCAACTGTACGATGATCAAGGTAGAAAAAACCTTTGGGCTTTCCGTCTCTGACCATATAGCCACTGTCCGGGTCTGTGGTGCTTTGTTTGATTATTTTTGTTTCAGGCTTTTGTTCTTTGGCCTTAAGGGGCTTTTTTCCATGATTTTTACGATCCTCCGTTACCNAACCTGTCTGTCTATACGGGATAAGTAAGGTATCGAGTCGTGAACATTGCCGGCTGTGACATGAACATCGGTGATGAAGTTACAGTAACCATCAACTGTACGATGATCAAGGTAGAAAAAGCCTTTGGGCTTTCCGTCTCTGACCATATAGCCACTGTCCGGGTCTGTGGTACTTTGTTTGATTATTTTTGTTTCAGGCCTTTGTTCTTTGGCCTTAAGGGGCTTTTTTCCATGATTTTTACGATCCTCCGTTACCGACTGTTCAAGTGTCTGAATATAATCCTTACTACTTACGCGGCCTTCTTTTTCAACCCACTTGCCTTTGTTGGCATTGGCTTTGATGTGGGTTGAGTCTGTGTATAAATGATGACCTTTGATCAGCCCTTTGCCCATCGCCTGGATGACAATCTCATCGAATATTTGTTGGTATACATCTGATTCATTAAAGCGACGACGACGATTTTGACTTAAGGTCGAAGCATCTGGAATTTTCTCAAGCAAACC
>NZ_JAPMLN010000040.1 GCF_026410405.1 Marinicella gelatinilytica
GTACGGAAGTAAAACTGTGGACGGTAGCCTTTAAAGAATGGTGTATGACGACCACCTTCGTCTTTGCTCAAAACATAGACTTCAGCTTCAAATTTAGTATGCGGGGTAATGCTGCCTGGTTTTGCCAATACTTGACCACGCTCAACATCATCACGCTTAGTACCACGTAACAAGATACCTACGTTGTCACCGGCTTCACCGGAATCCAACAATTTACGGAACATCTCAACACCGGTACAAATGGTCTTGGTGGTATCACGGATACCAACAATTTCAATCTCTTCACCAACATTAACAACACCGGTTTCAATACGGCCAGTAACAAC
>NZ_JAPMLN010000041.1 GCF_026410405.1 Marinicella gelatinilytica
AGATCGCCCGGGTTCGGGTCTAATTCCAGCAACTATGCGCCCTATTAAGACTCGGTTTCCCTTCGCCTACACTATTCGCTTAAGCTTGCTACTGAAATTAAGTCGCTGACCCATTATACAAAAGGTACGCCATCACCAGAATAAATTCCAGCTTTGACTGCTTGTACGTATGCGGTTTCAGGGTCTATTTCACTCCCCTCACAGGGGTTCTTTTCGCCTTTCCCTCACGGTACTGGTTCACTATCGGTCGGTAGGGAGTATTTAGCCTTAGATGATGGTCCACCTATATTCAGACAGGGTTTCTCGTGCCCCGCCCTACTCACATTCATTCTATAATCTCTTTCACTTACAGGGCTATCACCTTCTTTGGCTGGCTTTTCCACACCATTCTGTTAAAAACTATAAAACTTTTGGGCTAATCCGCGTTCGCTCGTCGCTACTTGCGGAATCTCGGTTGATTTCTTTTCCTCCG
>NZ_JAPMLN010000042.1 GCF_026410405.1 Marinicella gelatinilytica
AGATCGCCCGGGTTCGGGTCTAATTCCAGCAACTATGCGCCCTATTAAGACTCGGTTTCCCTTCGCCTACACTATTCGCTTAAGCTTGCTACTGAAATTAAGTCGCTGACCCATTATACAAAAGGTACGCCATCACCAGATATAAATCTGGCTTTGACTGCTTGTACGTATGCGGTTTCAGGGTCTATTTCACTCCCCTCACAGGGGTTCTTTTCGCCTTTCCCTCACGGTACTGGTTCACTATCGGTCGGTAGGGAGTATTTAGCCTTAGATGATGGTCCACCTATATTCAGACAGGGTTTCTCGTGCCCCGCCCTACTCACATTCATCTCATAATCTCTTTCACTTACAGGGCTATCACCTTCTTTGGCTGGCTTTTCCACACCATTCTGTTAAAAACTATAAAACTTTTGGGCTAATCCGCGTTCGCTCGTCGCTACTTGCGGAATCTCGGTTGATTTCTTTTCCTCCG
>NZ_JAPMLN010000043.1 GCF_026410405.1 Marinicella gelatinilytica
CAAATATTCGATGAGATTGTCATCCAGGCGATGGGCAAAGGGCTGATCAAAGGTCATCATTTATACACAGACTCAACCCACATCAAAGCCAATGCCAACAAAGGCAAGTGGGTTGAAACAGAAGGCCGCGTAAGTAGTAAGGATTATATTCAGACACTTGAACAGTCGGTAACGGAGGATCGTAAAAATCATGGAAAAAAGCCCCTTAAGGCCAAAGAACAAAAGCCTGAAACAAAAATAATCAAACAAAGCACCACAGACCCGGACAGTGGCTATATGGTCAGAGACGGAAAG
>NZ_JAPMLN010000044.1 GCF_026410405.1 Marinicella gelatinilytica
ATAAAAGTAACCTTTCTTGTGATTGGGTCTTCGATAACTTATGACGCCATATAATTTCCTGTCTTCTATTCCTTTGCATATACTGGCAGTAAAGTAGCCGGCATCCAATCCCACCGCTGTTGGTTTTAGGGAAAATCGTTCAACCTGTCTGTCTATACGGGATAAGTAAGGTATCGAGTCGTGAACATTGCCGGCTGTGACATGAACATCGGTGATGAAGTTACAGTAACCATCAACTGTACGATGATCAAGGTAGAAAAAGCCTTTGGGCTTTCCGTCTC
>NZ_JAPMLN010000045.1 GCF_026410405.1 Marinicella gelatinilytica
CTTAAGACTGATGTTTGGAATATGAATCAAAGCATGCGCTTTTCAAATCTTGATTTAGTTTTGGCTTGTCTAAAATTATTAGAGTTTGATCAATTTGTTGACCCTAAATCGCTTAGGGTTATATGATCAAGCCTCACGGGTAATTAGTACTGGTTAGCTTCATACATTACTGCACTTCCACACCCAGCCTATCAACCTTGTAGTCTACAAGGGCCCTTTAGGACTCTCAAGGAGTCAGTGAGATCTCATCTTGGAAGAGGCTTCCCGCTTAGATGCTTTCA
>NZ_JAPMLN010000046.1 GCF_026410405.1 Marinicella gelatinilytica
GCTGTGTCACGCTCAGGCTCAGGAAAATAAGAATCCATCTCATCCAACAGCTTTTGTACAGCCGGTACACCGATATCACTGGTGTCGCCTTCTAAGGCTTTCAAAGCTGATCCTTTAACCAATGGCGTGTCATCACCAGGAAACTCATAGTCATTCAATAACTCACGAACTTCCATCTCAACCAACTCTAACAACTCTTCGTCATCAACTTGGTCACATTTGTTTAAGAACACAACAATATAAGGTACGCCAACCTGACGTGCCAACAGGATATGCTCACG
>NZ_JAPMLN010000047.1 GCF_026410405.1 Marinicella gelatinilytica
TCCGTATTACCGCGGCTGCTGGCACGGAGTTAGCCGGTGCTTATTCCTATGGTACCGTCAATGCCATGCGCTATTAACACACAACACTTCTTCCCATATAAAAGTGCTTTACAACCCGAAGGCCTTCTTCACACACGCGGCATTGCTGGATCAGGCTTGCGCCCATTGTCCAATATTCCCCACTGCTGCCTCCCGTAGGAGTCTGGGCCGTGTCTCAGTCCCAATGTGGCTGATCATCCTCTCAAACCAGCTATAGATCGCAGTCTTGGTAGGCCTTTACC
>NZ_JAPMLN010000048.1 GCF_026410405.1 Marinicella gelatinilytica
TGGTAAATGGTTTCGTGATGCAATGAGATACCCTTATGCCTTTTGAGATAAATTGTAATCTGTTCCGGGCTCAGGTCATGATACAGGAGTGTGATGATCCAATGTTTAACTTGCTCAGTTAATTTAATGGCTTTGTGGGCTTTCTTACGACGACTTTCAGCCATCTGTTGGGCTTGCTTAGGCCGGTAATTCTTTTTGCCTGTATTACGGGATATTTCACGAGAAATGGTCGAAGGTGATCTGCCAAGTTCTTTGGCTATAATCTTTTGTGTGAAACCCAT
>NZ_JAPMLN010000049.1 GCF_026410405.1 Marinicella gelatinilytica
GAGACGGAAAGCCCAAAGGCTTTTTCTACCTTGATCATCGTACAGTTGATGGTTACTGTAACTTCATCACCGATGTTCATGTCACAGCCGGCAATGTTCACGACTCGATACCTTACTTATCCCGTATAGACAGACAGGTTCAACGATTTTCCCTAAAACCAACAGCGGTGGGATTGGATGCCGGCTACTTTACTGCCAGTATATGCAAAGGAATAGAAGACAGGAAATTATATGGCGTCATAAGTTATCGAAGACCCAATCACAAGAAAGGTTACTTTTAT
>NZ_JAPMLN010000004.1 GCF_026410405.1 Marinicella gelatinilytica
CTGAAATCTACCGCCAACTACCCAACGCCAAAACAGTGGAACAAATAGAACAGTTGTTGCCTGAAAACATCCAGCTCGATTAGACACCCACACACAGCTAAACTAAACTATCAACCATGGGGTTCGCTTGGCGCTTACAATATTTTGCCCTTTAGGCTTTTAAATCATAAAATATGCAATTTGATTAGACAATCAGAATTTAAATCCTAGCCTCATAACTCAATGAAAACTGGTTATTAATAAAAGATAAATTAATGAATTCTATTTTTATTAAATAAACTGACAAATTTTTACCATCGGTAAACCTAGCCATAATAGCTAATGACAATAAGATAATTACCTAAAGACATCACGTTATTCACAGCTTATTCCTAGGTTGTATTTCATACAAAGTGCAAATTATTTGTAACCATCAAGATCGATATTGAAGCTACTTGAAAAATTAATAACAACTCATCTTATATCCAACGGCATACATTCTAGCCCATCGATTATTGCCATTGCATGAAATACATTTTGAAACTACATCTTTTTCTTCTAGAGAGTAGCATCCATTTTTTCCATTTACACACACTGAGCGAAGACCGTTATCATTTGCCCAGTTATCAAGTGAATAACAATTACCTAGAATTATATTTCTGGCATTTTCACTTTTAGTTGAATATGCATTTCCTAAACAAGCTTGTACCGCTGAGTCATTGTCTGAGATTTGATAACAAATATCATTTGATGTATCTCTAGACCTTGCTCTTCTTTTATTTTCTTCTTCTCTATCTGTTATGATTTTTGATACCTTATTTTGAGTTTTTTTACTTTCTTTTAGAAAAGTTTTTATATCAATTGTATTGTTACTGTTATCGTTCTTTTCAACTGGTTCTTCAAATAAACTATCTATATCAATTTCTTGACAAAAAGTTGTAGTAGAGAAAAATATTGATAGGATTGTTAATATTTTCATTTATCTATCAACTCAATATTTTCAAATGATATTTTTGTGTTTATTTTAGTTAATTTTCTGGATGAGCTAATCCCTAGAATGGCACCTTGAGTTTTATTTGTTATAAAACCTAAATCAAACTTTTGTTTTGAAATGTAGTTATTACTACTATTTAAAATTACTTCAAAGGTTTTTCCTATGTGTTTAGTTTCAGGTTGGCTAACCATAAATGCGGTAACTTGATATGTTAATGCAATGTCGAATTTAGCAGTTATTTTATAATCACCATACTTTGGTTGTATTTTTGGTTTTTGTCTTGGTTTGATAATCAATGAAACTTCTGATTTATCACTGGAGGTTATAAACTTTAATAGCTTTTCTGAAACGTCATTCCTAACATCAGATTCTTTACTATTCAACTCGCCTGTTATTGAGAATACTGAATCAATTCCGAAGTTTTTGATAATGCTTATTTCTATTTCTGACTTCTCTTGACTGGTATTTGCTAATTCATAAGCTTCTTTTAAATGCTCTTTATTGCCAGTAGCATTAAATGCAGATAAATAGCCTTTAAAAGTACCCTCCTTAATGAAGGATTTTGATAGCTCTATTTGTTTAACTGCATAAGATTGAACATCTAAAATACAACGAAATGCTAATTTAAAAACATTTCGACATCTACGAAAATCATCTTCTTTTGGATAGTCAGAATCAATACAAAAATTACAATCTCTCATTCCTAATATGCCAAAGCTACGATTGCCGCAATAACCACTTGCAACATAGTCTGATGAACTATTATCAAATCTTGCAATATAAGAAAATAGGTTTGAACTCTTTTCAGGAAGTAAGGCATATTCATCGAGATTTGGAAGCTTCCAATCCGTGCTGCCTAAAAGTTCTAAATTATTACAAATATTTTCTGCTTCACTCTTAGTAACATCTTGAGCATTTATTGGTTGATCTTGCCAAATTATTCCGCTTATATATTTTGCTCCAATAAGTGACTTAGTTTTCAATGCGTCAATTGTCTTGTTAATAATATCATTTTGTTTTGCTATGATACTTTTATTTAAGTCGTTAACCGTTGAATCTGATAACTCGTCATGACTCCCATTTGTATTTTCTAAATAGTTTTTCAAAATATTATGGAAATCATTACTAAAATCAATTTTTTCCTCCATTTTATGTTTTAAATGATTGTTATAAAACCTTTCTGAAATCATGTATTGTTGGGCAGTATTGTTTGATACTTTAAAGGCTCGAAGCAAGTCATCAAAATTAAGTGTTAAATCGTATTTCTTTATTAAATAATCAAAAGTGTTAAAAGTATTATATTTTTCAATTAGTTTATTTTTTATAGCCAATTTTATATTGTTTTTTAATTCTCCTTGATGCATTTTTTCTAATTGTGAAATCGTAAGATTCTCTAAATTGTTATTGTTGTTCAGAAAATTGGCTACTTCTATTTTGGACTCAACAACTGCGATCAGGTTATCAGCATTTACCTTTTGTAAAATTTCTCTTGCTACATTTAACTCTTTAACCCTATTTAAATTATTAAGCTCTTCTATGGTAAAGTTCGAGATAAGATATTCTGGTATTGATTCTAATTCGTCTGTATTCGATTGATTCAAGTTAAGAAAACTGTTTTTGAACTTAGATATTAACTTTCTATAATCAGTTATCTCGATTACGTCTATTAAATGATATTTTCTATTTCTCTTTTGTTCAAATTTAACAACAAACCCATTTTGGTTAAACTTTTTGTTAACTTCATCAAAATTACTTTTAGAAAGATCTCTTATCAGAGGTCTGAAGTTTACAAGTCCTTTTTTATCCACTAAATAAACAAGATAACAAAAATAATCACCCTTTACCATACTGTATGATTGGCAATCCTTTTTCATATAAAACTCATAAAATTCCGGGCTATGCTTTTTTAGTTTAGAGTTTTTATTTAATTTAGGTAAGTATACTTTTCTGACTTTGGCTTTTCTGAAAATGTTATTAACTTTTATATATTTGTCGCCTTTTTCATAGGTAACAAATATCAATTCATTATTAATTTTGTCGAACAAGATAGTATAAAAATCTTCTCTAGTAATACTATTTTTACTGTTTACAAATTCAATAACTCTTGACTCTTTAAAAGACTGAGAAGTTTTCTTTTGTTTGGATAATACACAGCTTGAAAAAATTATTAAAAAAAAGAACAAGATTATTCTATTATAATCAGTCATTAAAATACTCCATACTTTATTATTCAGCTTAGATATGGAGTTCAGGGAAGTAAATATTATTGCATTATTCATAAAGACTACCTTTTAAATATTTATTATTTTATTTTGGTTTGCTAACTAAATACCAAAAAACACCAAACATAATTGGAGGCACAAAAAGCGCAGGTAAAACAAACCACAGATATTCAGATTGATAAAAACACAACTCTTCACTACATTGACTAATCAATCTAAAGTAGACAGCTAAAGTTATAATTAGAGTTGGCGGGATGATGTATGCATACAATAATCTAATATTTTTACGCTGATAGATGATATGCATTGGTATCCCAATTATGATTATGACTATATATGAAATTAGCATCAGCGTAATTCCAAACATTAACAACTTTATTAATAAACTAGCCCCAGAATTATCATTTTTTGCAATAGTCATGAAAAATACCACGCCTATTAAAATTCCTATAAAGAACGTTGGTACAGGGGATAGCAATACTGCCTTAAGTGTTCTAGTGTTTTTTATCATGATTTTTCATTTTTCTAATTCTTATTTGTTTTATCTATGAATATATTTAACATCCGTATTTAAATTACTTACAAAGCACATATATGTTTTTAGTAATAAAGCTTATTATTGACAACCTTAACTTAAATTTAGTTATATTAAACTAATAATTTACCAATTAAACACCCACGAAAAACAAAAACAATTTTTCAAAAAATATTATCTGTTCGAAGTAGGACGGGTAATTTTCTAACAGAATTTTAGCTTTATGCGGATACATGACGGGGTGAAGCTACTGAGAAACCATCTCTAAATTAATTTAAAAATCTTTCATACAATTGCATTTGAGATGGCTAATGCACAGAGTTATTAGTATAGCCAATATTAAATGTTTGAAATCGGATGCGATTTTAGTTGCTAATTGTGCAGTTGACTTGTATCGCGACGTTCGTCCGGTTTAAGCAGAACAGGTAGTAATAATGAAAATTGAAAACAAACAAAATTAAGCAAAAATTTCTTACTTAGATACAGGAGTAAAGATAGTGCCATAACGCTAATATGAAAATTACTTTAATTAGAGCTACTAACATTAAGCAAAAAACTGATAAGCTAAGCATATTATAACTATTATCATGTAGCCAGCATATTGGGAGGCTTTATTCGTGATTTATTTTGAACATAGGATAGAAATCAATGGAGTCATTTCTTCTTATTTTATTAGCACCGCCTTAATTATTTCTGCTTGGATGATACATGAGCAATGACTCCAATTTGACAACTTTATTATTTTCCTGGGCTTCTGGAGACGCTTGTAGTGGTGAACGCTTAAAAACGCTCATCTATCATCATTGTCATGTTATTTGTAAAAATCATATCAACAACAAACGCAGCAAGAATGAGTCCTCTGACAAGGATATTTTAGATTCTTTAAATACCACCTCATTATTACATAATGCCTTGTTAAGCTTAGTACCTCCAAAAGAATTATATGAGAATCGTGACCAACTTTTTGATTACCTTTCAATTTTTATTCGAAACTCGATGGTTGATGAAATCAGAAAGAAATCAGCGCAAAAACGTGGGGGAAACCTTGAGCATATATCTTTAACATCTTTTATGGCCGTAGGTAAGCAAGATGAGTTTCTGCAGTTAGATATGGCGCTCAACAGTTTAGCTAAAGAATCTAAAGAATGTGCTCGAATATTAAATTGGCGTTATTTTATTGGCCTATCAGTTGATGAAATTGTTGAATTAACCGGTAGTAAGAAGAGCCATATTTACAAGCAAATCAAAGCCGGTAAGGCTTTCGTAATTTCTGAAATGAATAGCTCATGACTTTACATACTCTGTACTTATGGTGTTTATGCTTAAACATCCATTCAATCGTTAGATTCTATTATTTTCGCACTATCCAATTAGCACATATAAAAGTGCTTAACCACCATACTTAAACTTTAAACAAAATCTTGTAATTGACTTATGAAAAAATATAAAAATGCATATCAATTATTTCTTCATTTAGTTGATGAAGATACGTCTTTGTTAAAACGAAATTTAGATGAATTGGTAGATAGAAGTGAGCCCTTGTACAACGAGACCCTTAAGTTAATTAACATCCATATCAAACAGAAAAACGACACCCTGATCGCCCCTTTGATACATCGCAATGCAACTCAGTTATTGGGCGATAAAGAAATTGAGCACATGGAGGGACAGCAACTCGGCGTTTATCAGCTTGAAAAAAAACTAGGTGCTGGTGGTATGTCTGTTGTTTACCTTGCGAAACGTAATGATGGCGAATTGGAGCAGATGGTCGCTATAAAAGTTATTAAACCTTCGGTTTTAAAGCTAACAGGAATCAATTTCTTAAATCGGGAAGCTCAAATTTTAGAAAACCTCAAACATCCCAATGTAGCTACAATTCATAATATTGATCGAACTTCAGAAGGTTTACCATTTATTGTTATGGAGTTTGTCAATGGCCTGCCCATTGATGAGTTCTGCGAAATGAATAAATTATCTTTCCAAGAGCGACTTAAAATTTTTAAAACCTTATGTGAGGCCGTTGAAGCCGTCCATGCAAAAGCCATTATTCATGCTGATATTAAACCATCCAACATATTAGTTAATAATAATGGCGTTCTTAAGCTCATGGACTTTGGGATCGCAAGAGGCTTACAACGAGATGAACAGCACGTTGAAATTGCAGCAGCGAGTATAAATTATGCGAGTCCAGAACAGTTACATGGGCTCCCATTGTCTACAGCATCGGACGTGTTTAGTTTAGGAAAAGTTGCAAATAAAATATTTTTAGAATGTGAATTTGAAAATTTTCAATCAAAAAGAGTTTTAAAGTGGCTTATTGACCAGGCAACATCTAAACAGCTTTCAGAAAGAAAAATAACCATTGAAACTTTAATAAAAGCAATCGACGCTTTACAAAAAAATAAACGGGTTGAAAACTATCCATACAATAGACATGAAAAAGTTTCTTTTTTGATAAAAGCTAATCCATTAAAGATAGGTCTTTCTACATTAATTTTTGTGTTCCTTGCCAGCCTGTCCGTAGTAACTTACTCAAAAAATAAAATGATTAGGCATGAAAAAAATATAGCAGAAGAAACAGCAAGCTTCCTGGAATCAATATTTCAATTCGCAGATCCTTCTAATGGGATTGCATACGATGTTTCACTTGAAGAGTTATTAGATAAAAGCAACATTAACTTAGTGACTAAACACTTTAGTGACGATAAGTCAGAACAAAGAATTCGGATTGCACTGGCAAATGCGTATTTAGGTTTAGGAAAGACTGAAAAGACAAAAGAGCAAATTGAGTTGATGGGCAAAGACATAACTTCTCATGATTACCTTAGAACAGTTGGGCGTTTGTATTTAAGAATTGGCGATTATACTGAGGCTGTCAAAATCTACGAAAACCTTTTACTCGAAAAAGATCTAAAGCTTCCAGTACGATTAGATGTATTTGAAGGTTTAATCATAGGACTAACTTATCTTAATGAGTTAGAAAAGGCTGAAAACTATATTACAAAATTAGAAAAAGTAGTTAGAACATACAATCCGGAAAATGGGCGAGAAATCATTCTCAAAGCGTCTGCTTATGTTAGTGTAAAGAAAGCTGACCACCAGTTAACAGTTGAACTATATGAGGAGTTACTTAAGGTTATAGACCCTTCCAATCGTGCTGAGATATCAAAAACACTATTTCATTTAGGTTCTTCTTATGAGGAGCTTGGCGATTTTGAAAAGTCACATGAAATGTATAAACAAGCCATCAAGCTTGACGAAGAAATATTTGGTAAAAATCACCCTGTTACTGCAATGGGATACAGTTCAATCGCTTATTTACATGAAACGATGGGACAATCTGATAAATCAATTTCAACGTATCAAAAAGCAATTGACATATTTAATGATGCTTATCCAGACGGACATCCCGAATTAGCAAATATGTTGAATAATCAAGCGTACTCTTACAAACAATTAGGGCAGTACGAGCTGGCATTTCAGCTGCAACTATCAGCTCTTGAGATGATAAAGAAGTTTTTAGACGAAAGTCATCCACGAATAGCCAATATACAAAACTCAATTGGTGTAACGCTAAATCAGCTAAAAAAATATGATGAATCTGCTAAGTATTACCAGTTAGCTTATCAATCTCGAATTCAATCATTAGGTGCAGACCATTTAGATATTCACATAAGTCATATTAATTTAGCGCAGGCAGAGAAATCCAGGAAAAATTTTGATGAAGCTCATCGTCATATCGATCGCGCTATTGAGATAGTAACAAATAAGCTTGGTTCGGATAATTATAAACTGATCAATCCGTTGTCTGTAAAAGCCAGTATATTTCGAGAAACAGGAAATTTAGACCAAGCGATACAGTTGGAATTGCATGTTGTTGAAGTAGCCAAGAAATCTTTAGGGGAAGAACACTGGCATATTTCATTATATTTCAATCAGCTTTCACTCAGCTATTTTAAGGCCTTAAAATTTGATTTGGCAATAGAGGCAATAGAAATGGCAATCCAAAATTTACAAAAGCAAAAAAAGTATGACGAGACTCTGCTAGGTGATTTTTATGTCAATAAGGGAAAGTACTTATTCAAGCAGGGTAAAACCTCTCAAAGTTTAAGCTGGCTAGAAAATGGCTTAAGACTCTATCAAGCAAACAAATCAAGCAAAATAGAGAAAACCAAAGATTTGATTAACCAGGTTTCTCAAGCAGGGACACAAATTAATAAGATATAAAGATTAACTGATAATGTCAAGATTCAAAAGCACTCCAAACTTTATGATAGTGAGAATTAGTTAGGAATCTGCTGTGATATTATTTTCTTGTCACACACTTTATAGTCAATGATAATTTTTGTAATGTCAGGGTGGTGAAAAATTCACTCAAGATTCTAACTAATAAAGAATGAAGTTCTAAAGTACTGTATAGAAGTGATAAATGGTGCCCGGTGGCGGAATCGAACCACCGACACGGGGATTTTCAATCCCCTGCTCTACCGACTGAGCTAACCGGGCTAAGGTGTGGTCAGGCTGATGCCTGATTTGAGAACGCGAATTATAGTAAGCTGTTATAACGGTGTCAAACTATAATTGTTTTTTGTTGTTTTATAGACTGTTTAGTCTTCACTGAAACCTTCGGGTGTAACGTCTTCGCCTTCAAACAAAAAAGCGCGCATTTTATCTTCTAGAATTTTGCGGTGCTCAGGGTCAATGGGCGATAGATGGTTTTCGTTGATAATCATGGTTTGCAGCGTCAGCCATTCTTGCCAAAATTTAAGACTGATAGTGTTCTTTATCTTTTCGCCCAATTCGCCCGGATAGGGTCGATACGGGATTGGTTCCTGGTCTGCGCCATATTTAAGGCAAGTGATGGTTGTCATAGTAATCCAAAATATGTGTTAAGGCTGTTGGGTGGGGTAATGTTACCAAATTATCGCGTTCAATGGGGGTTTGTCGGGCTTTATCGTCGGCAGAAGTGAACACATGCAGTGTTAAACGGCGATGGGTTAAAACATGCTTTAAACTGGCCAGATGTTGACTTTGGGGGTGCTTGTTTTTAAGGGCTTGTTTGGATTTAAATTCAGGCAGAAACCACATGGCTGACCAGATTCCGCGCTCAGCGCGTTTCACTAATTGCGGTTGATTGCCCACAAAAGACAAATGCAAGAATAAATCGACTTCCTTGATTTTGGATCTTTTCTTTTTCTCAGGGTAGTGTTCAATCACGTCGTCTTGATAAGCCAAACAATGATTTTGGACCGGACATTGAAGACATCGCGGTTGGTGCTTAGTGCATAGGGTGGCGCCTAAATCCATTAGGCCCTGGCTGTAGGCCCGCGGGTTTTCTGATGTTTGCTGTTGCTCAGCCAGTTGCCACAGTTTTTTTAATGTTGGGCCACTGTTGGGCTCGCCGGCCACTTTAAAATAACGCGCCATAACGCGCTTAACATTACCATCGAGTATCGGCTCGGGCTGATTGTACGCCAGTGACATAATGGCGGCGGCCGTGGTTCGGCCAATGCCGGGCAGCGCCATTAATTCACTCATCGTGTCAGGCAGTTGTCCGTTGTGTTTTTGTTGGCACAGTTGTGCGGCTTTGTGTAGATTGCGGGCGCGGTTGTAATAACCCAAACCCGACCACAAGGCCATCACGGTTTGCTCATCAGCAGCTGCTAATTCATCTAAAGTCGGAAAAGCTTTAATAAAGCGGTTAAAGTAATCAATGACTTTAACCACCTGGGTTTGCTGCAGCATGATTTCTGACAACCACACATAATAGGGATTATCGCCTTGCCAGGGCAAATGGTGGCGGCCGTTTTGTAATTGCCAGGCAATAATCCGGGCACTGAAACTGTCATCAGTTACCTTTACCATCAATCTATAATGGCGCTGACGAAGTCCTCTGCCTGATAAGGTTTTAAGTCGCTGCTGCGTTCACCGACGCCAATATAACGTACCGGTTTGCCGAATTCATTGGCCAGATTGAACAACACCCCGCCTTTGGGCGTGCCATCGAGTTTGGTAATCACCAAACCGGTGAGTTTGTTGGCTTCGTTAAAAGCACGGACCTGAGAAATGGCGTTTTGGCCGGTACCACCATCAATCACAATCAGGGTCTCATGGGGTGCGCTGTCGTCGTTTTTCTTGATCACGCGGGTAATTTTCGCCAGCTCCTGCATCAGGTTGGCCTGGGTATGCAAACGCCCTGCAGTATCCGCAATCAGAACATCCATACTACGCGCTTTGGCTGATGTCATGGCATCGAAAATAACGGACGCTGAATCAGCCCCGGTTTTTTGTGCCATCACCGCGATGCCTTCGCGCTCACCCCAGGTTTTTAATTGCTCAACAGCCGCCGCCCGGAAGGTATCACCGGCGGCCAGCATGACATTATGACCTTCGGCTTTATAGCGACGGGCCAATTTGGCAATGGTGGTGGTTTTACCGACACCATTCACGCCGACGACTAGAATCACATAGGGTTTTTTACTGACATCAATAACCAGAGGTGCTTCCACTTTTTTGGCCATGACCGTTAATTCTTCACGCAGGGCTTCCAGCACCGCATCAGAGTCCGATAAATTACGCCGCTTTAAAGATTTACGCACCTGTTCCAAAATCTCCATGGTGGCATTGGCGCCAACATCGGCCATCAACAATGTGGTTTCCAAATCCTCAAACAGGTCTTCGTCAATTTTCTTTTTAAAAGAAAACAACTGTTTCATCTTTTTGCCGAAGTTGGCTTGCGTCTTTTCCAGTTGTTTTTCTAAATCCTGCGTACCATTCGCTTCATTATTTTTAAGCGGTTCGGCATGCCGATCAGTTTCGCAATTATCTGTAGCCAGTTCGTCTGTGACCGGATTCACTGATTGACCTACATCTGCTTGATCTTCAGTGACTTCTTGGGTTGATTGCTCTTGAATAGACTCGCCAGGTGATTCATGTTTGTCGTGCTTTGGCGGCTTATTTTTGTTTTTTCGTTTAAAAAATTTCATGGTTTGGGGTTATGCTGCAGATTCCGTTAAAATATGGCGTTTAGTTTAGCAGATTCAAGTCAACCAAATCAGGCTTTCATAATCAATTCATGCACAGAAAAACACAAGGAAAAATCCGCATCATTGGTGGCAGTCACCGCAGCCGTTTGATTACAGTGGGAAACCAGGACGACTTACGGCCCACAGGTAATCGCATTCGAGAGACCTTATTCAATTGGTTGGGTCCGAATTTAACCGGTTGCCGGGTGCTGGATCTGTTTGCCGGCAGTGGAATTTTAGGCTTTGAATCTTTATCACGCGGGGCGCAAGAAGTGACATTTGTTGACAGTAGTCATCGGGTCATTAAGCAATTACAAGAAAATGCCCAAGATCTGACATTTGATCAGGTGAACATTGTTCAGAGTGACGCCCTGTCGTTTTTAAAAAACACCCGGCAACATTATGACATAATCTTTCTTGACCCGCCGTTTAGCAGCGATGCAATAGCAGCAATCAATGTTATAATGCCTGATGTAACGCAACCAGGTGCAAGGATTTACCGTGAATTTGCAAAACAACAACAGCCGCCACCTTTGGACGCCGCATATTTTACATGTTTAAAACAAAAAACCAGTGGTCAAGTCAATTACGAACTTTGGAAACGATATGAATGATAAAATCGCAGTTTATCCGGGAACATTTGATCCCATTACCAATGGCCATTATGACCTAATCAAACGCGGCTCTGTTTTGTTTGATGAATTGATTGTCGGCATTGCTGACTCGAAACGTAAAGGCCCTTTATTTTCTCTGGCAGAACGCATTGAATTGTCAGCGGAAATATTGCATGATTTTAAAAACGTTCGGGTGGTTGGTTTTGATATTTTATTGGCAGATTTTGCCACTGAGATGGGCGCCAAGGTGATTTTACGTGGTCTTCGAGCGGTGTCAGATTTTGAATACGAATTCCAATTGGCCAGCATGAATCGCCACCTGATTCCTAATATTGAAACCATGTTTTTAACACCTGCAGAGCAGTACAGTTTTATTTCTTCCTCTTTGATTAAAGAAATTGCCATGCTCAACGGTGATGTCTCTGAATTTGCCCACCCGATTGTGCAGCAAGCCTTAAAAGATAAATTTTCCAAGCGAGCGTAATCATGGCTTTAATCATCACTGATGAATGTATTAATTGCGATGTCTGTGAACCGGTATGCCCAAATGAAGCGATTTACATGGGCCCGGAAATTTTTGAAATTGATCCGGATAAATGCACCGAGTGTGTGGGTCATTTCGATGAACCACAATGTGCTGAAATTTGCCCGGTTGAATGCATCCCCAAAGATCCCAACCACGAAGAGACTGAAGAACAACTTTTACAAAAATACCGTCAATTGACCGAGTCACTATGAATAAAACTTTATTGTTAATCTTGCTACTGGGCAGCCCCTTCAGTTTTGCCGAAAAACCCCAACAAGCCGGTATTGCCAGTGCCCACCCTTTGGCTACGGCAGCCGGTCATGAGATGTTAGCCCAAGGTGGCAATGCCTTTGATGCGGCCATTGCCATCAGCGCCACTTTGGCCGTGGTTGAACAACAGTCTTCAGGTATTGGTGGCGGTGGCTTCTGGTTACTGCACCGTGCTCAAGACGGTAAAAACATCATGATTGACGGTCGCGAAACCGCACCTGCGGCGGCGCACAGGGATATGTACCTCGATGAAAATGGTGATGTCAATCGCGATCTGATGCTCTATGGGCCGATGGCTGCGGCCATTCCGGGAGAAATTGCCGGTTTCGCACATATTGCTGATCATTACGGCAAGTTGCCACTCAAACAATCTTTACAACCGGCCATTCGGGCTGCAGAAGATGGTTTTAAAGTCTATCCTAGATTAGTTAAACACATTAACAACAAACAAAAAGTGCTGGCGCGCTACCCCAGTTCCAAAGCCATTTACCTGCCACAAGGACAGCCTTTAAAAGTCGGTGACATTCTGGTACAAAAAGACCTGGCTGAAACCTTAAAACGCGTTGCAGAAAAAGGTCCTGAAGGTTTTTATGAAGGTGAAACTGCTGAAAAATTAGTGGCCGCAGTCAAAGCCAATGGTGGTATTTGGACCTTAGATGACCTGAAAAACTATCAAGTCAAAGAACGCGCTGTGATTACCACCAATTATCAAGGTCAACAGCTGATTACCGCACCGCCACCTTCCTCCGGCGGTATTGCGCTGGCCACCATGCTAAATATTTTACAGCCCTGGGATTTAGCGACAATGGCTCAAGCAGACCGTGTTCATTTGGTTACTGAAGCCATGCGCCGCGCTTACCGCGATCGCAGTCTCTACTTAGGTGATCCTGATTTTGTCAGTATTCCGACACAACGCCTAACCCACCCTTATTACGCCGCCGGATTACGCGCCGCCATTAACCCTGACAAAGCACTGCCATCTGAATATTTACCGGGTGTTGGTGATTCGCCCAAAGGTGAAAATACCACCCACTTTTCGGTGATTGACGCCGAAGGCAACCTGGTGGCTGCCACCTTAACAGTTAATACCGGCTTGGCTTCGGGCTTTATTGCTGAAGGTACCGGGGTATTATTAAACAACGAAATGGATGACTTTTCAGCCAAGCGAGGTGTGCCAAACGCCTATGGATTGACCGGTGGCGAAGCCAACCAAATTGAAGCGGGTAAACGACCCTTGTCCAGCATGACGCCCACTTTTGTGGTCGGCGATGATGGTGTGGCGGTGTTGGGCACACCCGGCGGTTCACGTATTATCACCATGGTGATGCTGGGTATTCTCGATTACTTTGATGGTCATGATGTTAAGTCATGGGTCACAAAACCACGTTACCACCATCAATATTTACCGGACGCACTGTCATCAGAAAAAGGCACGTTTGATGCCGATACCCTCAAAGCCCTCAAGGCCAAAGGCCATACTGTCAAAGTTTATGATGGACAATGGGGTAATATGCATGCCGTACATTGGGATAAAAAAACCGGCGAAGTTAACGCCGCCAGCGACCCCCGTACTGAAACCGGCTCGGCGGTTGTTAAATAAGAACCCATTCATATGGACATCTTATTGGTGTTTAACGATAATAATCTGACTATTTAACAGGATAAAGACCATGCTTATCGTCACTGCTTTATACGCTTCTTTACTGGCGCTTATTGTTTTATGGCTGAGTTATAACGTCGTTAACTTCCGGCGCAAAAAACAGGTCGATTTGGGTGATGGCGGCCACGATGAAGGTATTCGTCACATCCGTGCCCACCAAAACACCTTGGAATATGTACCCATTATTATAATTTTAATGGCTGTTTATGAAATTAATAACGGATTACCCTTACTTTTGCACATCTCAGGCATTGTGTTAGTCATTGCGCGTATTATTTACCCGCTTGGACTGGTGGCTAAAAAAGGCGCCAGTTTTGGCCGCTTTTATGGCACCTTATTCACTTGGCTGGTACTCTTAACCCTTATTATTGTTAATTTATTCAAAGTAATTTCAGCATGGCTATAAAACAAAAATTCATCCGTATGAGTATCGTTTGTGTCGCATTAATGGCCTTAACAGCCTGTGCCGGCGCTGAAATCAAACCAAATTTAAGCAATACAAAAGCAGTCACGCAAACCAATAATAACTGGTATCAAGCCGGTGAAGCTAAAATCAAAGCCTTACAATCGATTCCAACATTTCCCAAACAAGCCAAAAACGTGATTTTCTTTGTCGGTGACGGCATGAGCCTGGCCACGGTCAATGCCGCCCGTATTTATGAGGGCCAGCAAAAGGGACAGCCCGGTGAAGAAAACCTACTCAGCTTTGAACAGTTTCCGCATACTGCACTCTCCAAAACCTATAACACCAACTTACAAACACCGGATTCAGCCGGTACCATGAGCGCCATGATCACCGGCGTCAAAACCAAAGCCGGTGCCATCAGTGTTGATGAACGTGTCGCTATTGGTGTGTGTGGCGATAAAAAATACCCTGTCCTTTCTTTGTTATCCCGGGCTGAAATGGCCGGCATGAATACCGGCGTGGTGACAACCACCCGATTAACCCACGCAACTCCGGCGGCGACTTATGCCCATGCCGAAAGTCGCAGTTGGGAAGCTGACAGCGATTTACCCAAAAACGCTGATAACTGCCAAGACATTGCTGCACAGTTAATCGATTATCCCCATGGTAATGGTTTGGAAGTGGCTATGGGAGGTGGTCGCCGTAACTTTATCCCAAACACCTATGCAGATCCCGAATACAGTATGCTAAAACCCGGCAAACGTGGCGATGGCCGTGATTTAACGCAGGAATGGTTAAACAAATACCCCAACGCGGCCTATGTCTGGAACCATCAGCAATTTAAAGCCCTTGATTTAAGCCAAACCGACCACCTGCTCGGTTTGTTTGAACCATCACACATGCAGTATGAAATGAACCGTTCTAAAGACGAAGCCGGTGAGCCTTCGTTAACAGAAATGACCGAGACTGCTATCAAAATGTTGGCACAAAAAGACAAACCGTATTTCCTGATGATCGAAGGCGGTCGCATTGATCATGGCCACCATGCCGGCTATGCCAAACTGGCATTAACGGAAACCGTGGAATTTTCCCGGGCCATTGAAGCAGCTTTAGCGCATGTTGATCTCGACGAAACCCTGATTATCGTCACTGCCGATCACGCCCATACCATGACGTTCAGTGGTTATGCGCAACGCGGCAATCCGATTTTAGGTAAAATTGTGGTCCCTGATGATGAGGGCAATCCATCGAATCAATTACAACTGGATGCCCAAGGCAAACCCATGACCACACTCAGTTATGCCAATGGTCCGGGTTATGTCAACGGCGATCAACGTCCCGATTTAACCCATGTGGACACCACGGCCGATAACTACAAACAGGCGGCCACCATCCCATTAAAATCTGAGACCCATTCCGGTGAAGATGTTATTATTTATGCCACCGGTGCCGGCAGCCAGCTGGTGCGCGGCGTGCTGGAACAAAATATGATTTATCACATTATGAAAACTGCCTTGACCGAACAACTCAACCGTAATCTAAAATAATACCCATCAAGCGGCTCATGTGCTAAATTATAAAGACCCTCACATGAACCGAGATCATGGAATGGTTTTTTAAAAGCCCCGAGCATGCCGCATTTAAGAAAAAGTTCATTGAAAGGCAACTGAACTATGCTCGAAAAATGGCTATTTTTGCAGCCTGTTATTACTTCGTTTTTGGTTTTCTGGATTTTTACCTGGCCGATGAAACCACCTGGCAACTTCTAAAAATCAGACTGCTTGTCACCCTCATATTATTGCTACTGATTCTATTAACCTTTCATCCACGAATAAAACACCATTGGCAAACAATTATTGGCTTACTGGTATTTATTGCCGGATTAGGTGTTGTCTTTATGTCCGCCTATGTACCTGGTATTTATAAACCCATTTATGCCCAGGGTTTACTTCTGGTTATCTTCTACGGCTATACCATGAATAAGCTCATGTTGAAGCCGGCTATTTTGGCCGGTTCTGGTGTTACACTGGCCTACTTTATCAATACCTTTTACTTTTCCGACGTGGCTTCAGAGTTTATGGTCACCAGCCTGTTCTTCCAGATTTCCACCAATACTTTCGGTGTGTTTGCTGTTTATTTTATGCAAAAGAATGCTTTTGATGTCTATGTTAAAAATGAGGATTTAAAGAACCACAATAAACGATTATTAAAACAAAGTGAAACCGATGGTCTCACCGGCATTGGTAATCGGCGTTATTTTAACAATCATTTTGAGCGTTTATTTGACGCCAAGATCAGATCACTGGATTACCTCAGTTTAATGTTATGCGACATTGATTATTTTAAAAATTATAATGATGCTTATGGCCACCTCAAAGGTGATGACGCTTTAATAAAGATTGCTAAAATCTTGTCGCAGCAAGTGCCTTTAGAGAAAGGTTTTATCGCTCGCTTTGGTGGTGAAGAATTTATTTTGGTGCTGTTTAATCATGATTCACAACAAACCCATCAGTTCATCAAAAACATTCAACAAAAAATTAAATCCGAGAACATAGAGCACCTCGATAATAAAGCCGCTGATTGGCTTACCCTCAGTTTTGGCTTTGTCACATTGGACGTGAATAAAACATCACCCAATCAAGCCTACCGACAATTAACCAAACGTGCCGATCGCTGCCTCTACCAAGCCAAACAACAAGGCCGCAATCAAATTGTCGGTACTGAATTTAATTAACTTTTAACCAATTCTGATAAATCCGCAATCGAACCGGTTAAACGACTAACTTGAGTCAGTTGAGCCAAACGGTTTAAACGAATTTTTTCATCCTCAACATTCACCATCACGCCTTCGAAATAGTCATCCAACGGTTGTGCCAAGGTCGCCAATAATTGATAAGCCTCACTGTATTTTTTATCATCGACCAATACCGTAAATTTCGGTGCGATGACCTTAATTTTTTCATCAAGTTGTGTTTCCAAAGGCGAATCAAAAAGACTGACATCGACCTTTTCTAACTGCTCTGCCGGAACATTTGCTTTCGCCACAATATTGGTGGCGCGTTTATTGGCTTCAATCAGTGATTTGGCATAATCCTGCTGTTTAAAATCTTCGGTGGCCTGAATGCGCTGATCTAAGTCGGACAACACAGTCGCATCTAAGGTATGAGCGGCATTAAAGACATCGTGCGCCACGCCCTGATTAATATAAAAATGGCGCAAGCGTTCAATAAAAAACTGCCGGACACTTGTTTTCGCTACCTCACCCGCCGCCAAATCACTGTTTTCCGCCAATACAGCGAAGCAATAATCAATCAACTCCGTATAACTGACCTGAATCTGTTTATCTTTTAGAATACTGATAATGCCCAAAGTCGCACGCCGTAAAGCAAACGGATCTTTTGAACCGGTGGGTTTTTTACCGACCGCAAAAATCCCCACCAGGGTATCCATTTTGTCGGCCATCGCCAACGCCTGACCCAGCGCATTTTCCGGTAATTGATCACCACTAAAACGTGGTAAATATTGATCACGAATGGCGTTGGCGACTTCCCTGTCCTCACCCTGGGCAGCGGCATAATAACCACCCATCAGGCCTTGTAAGTCAGGAAATTCGCCCACCATATCAGACATTAAGTCGCATTTCATTAGCCTGGCAGCTTGTTCACCTTGCTTCATGCTAAAGCCCATTTTTGGTGCCAGCCAATCCATAATATGCTTAATACGATCGGTCTTATCAGCATAAGAACCCAGGGATTTCTCAAAGGTCATTTTCGCAAGCAACGGTAAGTTTTCGGCAAGTGGCCTGGCTTTGTCTTTTTCCCAGAAAAATCGCGCATCCGCTAATCGTGGTGTAATGACTTTCTCAAAACCTTTTTTCACCAATTCCGGTTGTTTTGAATCGATGTTCGCCAGCGCCACAAAATGCGGCATTAACTCACCCTGATTGTTTTCCACTGGAAAATATTTCTGATGGGATTCCATCGAAGAAATCAGCGCTTCTCTCGGCACCTTTAAAAATTCTGAATCAAAATCGCCCAATACAGCCACCGGTTTCTCAACGATACTGGCCACTTCCTGCAGTAAAGCCTGGTTAATTAAAGCCCGGCCTCCGACCGCTTCGGCCTCCGCGTTTACCTGTTGTTTAATCAACTGCTCACGTTCTAAATGATCTACCATCACGTCAGCTTGCTGTAAAACCGCTTTATAATCCAAAGCACTGTCAATACGCAGCCAACCCGCGTGGTGAAATCGATGTCCTTTCGTTTTGTGATCACTTTGATGGCCGAATAAGTCCATTGCAATCACATCCTTGCCATTCATTAATACCAACCAATGCACCGGTCGGATAAAAGCGTAATCATGGTTACCCCATCGCATCGGTTTTGGAATCGGTAGTTGCTTGATGGCTTGCTCAATCATTCCGGGCAACACATCATTAATATTCAGGCCTTTTTCCACCACCTGATAAACCAAATACTCGCCTTTGTCGGTTTTAAGGGTCTGCAAATCATCCACTTCGGCACCCACGGATTTGGCAAATCCGCTGGCTGCCGGTTTCGGCTTACCATTCTCATCATAAGCCACCGCCACCGATGGGCCACGTTTTTCGACTTTTTGGTCGGCTAATTGCTCACTGACATCACGCAGTAAAAACGCCAAACGTCGCGGTGAGGCAAACCACCTGGAATCCTCGGCAAACGCAAAACCCTGTTCGTTTAATTGTGCACAGACACCGTCGAATAAGGCTTTTGATAAACCATATAAGGCTTTTGGTGGTAATTCTTCACAGCCCAATTCAAATAAAATATCAGCCATGGTTAAGCCTCCTTGCGTGCTTGATTATGATCTTGACAACCCGGGAAACCCAGAGCTTCACGGGATTGATAATACATCGTTGCCACTGATTTTGACATATTCCTGACCCGTAAAATAAACTGCTGGCGCTCAGTGACACTGATGGCTTTACGCGCATCGAGTAAATTAAAAGTATGCGAAGCTTTTAACGCTTGCTCGTACGCCGGCAAGGGTAGTTTTTCTTCAATCAATAAAAGACACATTTTCTCAGCCTGATCAAATGCCTGAAACAAAGCCGGTACATCGGCATGCTCGAAGTTATAGGTCGATTGTTCCACTTCATTCTGATGAAAAACATCCCCATAAGTCACGGTGCCGTTCGGTGTCTCTGCCCACACCAAATCGTATATCGATTGTTTATTTTGCAAATACATGGCCAAGCGTTCCAAACCATACGTAATCTCACCCATCACCGGCTTGCAGTTTAAGCCACCCACCTGCTGAAAATAGGTAAACTGAGTCACTTCCATGCCATTAAGCCAGACCTCCCAACCCAAACCCCAAGCGCCCAGAGTCGGCGATTCCCAGTTATCCTCAATAAAACGAATATCATGCACCAAAGTATCGATACCAATGGCTTTTAAGGAGGCTAAATACAGCTCCTGAAAATCATCCGGTGACGGCTTTAACACCACCTGGAATTGATAATAATGCTGTAAACGATTTGGGTTTTCACCATAGCGGCCATCCGTCGGCCGCCGACTGGGCTGTACATAGGCACTGTTCCATGGCTCCGGTCCAATCGCCCGTAAAAAAGTCGCCGGATGAAAGGTCCCCGCACCCACTTCTAAATCCAGAGGCTGAATCACGACACAACCGTTTTTCGCCCAAAACTGCTGCAAGCGAAGTATTAAATCCTGAAAAGTCAGTACCTGTTTATCCATGTGAACATTGGCATGTAAAAGAACGGCTTATTATAGTGGAATAAGTTTATGAGTTCATGCAATTTAAACCTAAATCCACAAGTAACCTGAGCTTGTCGAAGGCGTTATAACAGCATAGATATTCCTCCAATGGCTTCGACAAGCTCAATCGTCTTTTTACTTTATTTTCATCCACCACGACTTATGTCCAAAACGTTATCTACTACCTTATAAGTTCCACAATTAGAATCCCTAATACCCACTTAAGATAAGTTATACAACTAAAGTTTTAACTTGTTGCGCCTTAGACAAACTGTTCATTTAAGCCCCCCGCTAAGATTAAACGATCAACATAGCTTAAGCTCGTAGCTATTGTTACAAATAATACCTATATTTCAGTGCACCACAATGTTTTAAAGAATCACCAATCCATGACTTTCGACCCCGTCGTTTTGATGGGGTGTTTGGTAGAATTGATGGTTGAATTTTAGATTGGAGCTGTTATGCCTTTTTTGTTGCTTATTGTTACTTTTGTTTTCAGTTTTTCTGCCCTGGCGCAGGAAGCCCTGGATTACCAGAAACCACCGCAGGAAATACTTGAGTTGGTGGATATAGATCGGGCACCTTCGGTGCGTATTGATTCTGCTGCTGACACTTTGTTGCTGTTATACCGTGATACCTATCAGTCGATTGATGAATTATCGGCACCTGAAATGCGTTTGGCGGGTTTACGGATTAATCCGGACACGAATATTTCCAGTCGTATTCGGTATTATAACAACATTAAAATTCAGGATATCCATTCTTCACAAACCCACGAATTATCCGGCTTGCCGCAAAATCCTAAATTGGCCTATGTCAGTTGGTCACCGGATGAGCAAAAGGTCGCGTTCACTCATACCACTGATAAAGGCGTGAGCTTATGGGTGGCGGATATTAAAACCCGGCAGGCGAAATCTTTAAGTCAACCCAATCTGAATGCCAATCTGGGTCAGCCCTATACCTGGCTGAAAAACAGCAACCAATTACTGATAAAAACCTTACCCGAAGACCGCAAGGCACTAATCGATACAGATCAAGCTGTACCCACCGGACCAACGGTGAGCACCAGTGATGGTGCCAAAGCCCAGAATAGAACATATCAGGATTTGCTGAACAATCCACAGGATGAATTTAATTTTGAACAATTGGCTCTATCTGACTTGCAGTTAGTGAATTTAAACGGCAAGCAAAATCCCTGGGCGGACACCGCCATGTATCGTGATTTAACTGTTTCACCGGCTGGCGATTACGTCATGGTGACACAAATTCAACGGCCATTTTCTTATTTGGTGCCTTATTATCGATTCCCTGTGCAAACGGATATTCTGAAAAAATCCGGCCAACAGGTGAAAACCGTGAATCAAGTGCCCTTGATTGAAGATCTACCGAAGGGTTTTATGGCAGTTCGCACCGGTAAACGTGAGATGCAATGGCGCAGCGATAAGCCGGCGACTTTGGTGTGGGTGGAGGCTTTGGACGGTGGTGACCCTGAAAATAAAGTAGACTTTCGAGACGAAGTGTTTCAGCTGGCTGAACCCTTTAAAGCAACGCCGGAATCAATGCTAAAAACAAAAGACCGTTTTTATCAGTTAACCTGGGGTGATGATCAGCGGGCACTGATTTTTGATTATTGGTGGAATACTCGACAAATCAACACCTCATTGTTTACTCCCAGCGATTTATCCAAAGCACCGCGCCTGATCGACAGCCGCAATTATCAGGATGTCTATGCCGATCCCGGTCGTTTTATGTTGGTTAAGAATAAATACGGTGAAGAGGTTTTGCGGATTCATGATGGTAAAGCCTATTTATTGGGCGATGGCTTTAGTGATGCCGGTCAATTTCCTTTTTATGATGAATTTAATTTAAGCAGTTTTGATAAGAAACGGATTTATCAATCATCTTATAAAGATAAACTGGAAACCTTGGTTGATGTGATTAGCGATGATGGCCAACAATTATTGGTTCGTATTGAAGCACCGAATGAATTTCCCAATTATTATATCCGTGATTTAAACCAGGATAAGTTAAGTGAAATCACTGACTTTGAGAATCCGTTTAAATCACTGACTAACATTCACAAAGAAGTGATTAAATACAAACGCGCGGACGGTGTGGACTTATCGGCCACCTTATATTTACCGGCCGATTATGATTTTGATCAAAAACCGAAATTACCGATGATTCTGTGGGCCTATCCCACTGAGTTTAAAGACCAGGCCAGCGCCTCGCAAAATCGCCAAAACCCGAACGAATTCACCTATGCTTATTACGGTTCCATGATTTACTGGGTAACCCGTGGTTACGCGGTACTTGATGATGCGGGTTTTCCTATTGTTGGTGAAGGTGACGAAGAACCTAATGACAGCTTTATCCAACAATTAGTCGCCAATGGCGATGCGGCCGTCAAAGCGGTGGCTGATATGGGCTATATTGACGCTGAACGGGTGGCCGTGGCGGGTCATTCTTACGGTGCTTTTATGACCGCCAATCTACTCAGCCATTCGGATACCTTTGCTGCCGGCATTGCCCGCAGCGGTGCCTATAATCGCACGCTGACACCGTTTGGTTTTCAGGCTGAAGAACGTAATTACTGGGAAGCACCTGAGATATATTACAACATGTCGCCGTTTATGCACGCCGATAAAATGAATGCGCCGTTACTACTTATTCATGGTGCCGCAGACAATAATTCCGGCACCTACCCGATGCAGTCAGAACGTTACTTCAACGCCTTAAAAGGCCTCGGCGCCACCGCCCGTCTGGTGATGCTGCCAAAAGAAAGTCATGGCTACCGCGCCAAAGAATCCATCCTGCACGTGCTGTGGGAACAAGATCAATGGCTGGAGAAGTATGTGAAGAATAAGACTACTGAGTAACAAAATAACAGGCGACCAGCTGTGTTACTAGGTCGCCTCTTTTACTCGTTCCCACGCAGAGAGACTGTGAAATAACCGAAACCTGGTTGTCTATTTAACGTTATAAATATCTATTGTTTTTAAACATTAGTTTAAACTATCATCAAGTTTAGTTGTTTTTGGTATTTTATTGAATTTTGGTAGAGTAAATCTGCTTTGAGGGCTTAAGTAGCCCTAATCATGGCTCTGAAACCGTTATTTCCTAAGATGTTCAGTACTCGTCTAAAATTATAAGCGAACATTATGAGGGCATTTTCGCCTGACACCTTCTCTTTGCCTCGAACCAGGAAATGATCCCATCCAAGGGCTCTTTTTATGGTGCCAAATGGGTGCTCCACGATTGAGCCTCTTTTTTTGATTAGTTCCTTGGCGTTGGCTGTTTCCATTTTAAGTTTATGGGCATCAATGACTGCTTCATGTTCCCATCTGTAAAGTTGTTTGTAACTGGATT
Organism: Marinicella gelatinilytica; assembly: GCF_026410405.1. Taxonomy (GTDB): domain Bacteria; phylum Pseudomonadota; class Gammaproteobacteria; order Xanthomonadales; family Marinicellaceae; genus Marinicella; species Marinicella gelatinilytica. The sequence continues at coordinate 23,360 of NZ_JAPMLN010000004.1, forward strand.
TTTTTGAAAGGCATTGGTCTTTTAATGGGCAGGTTTTGCAAATCGCCGATGGTGATACATATTTAAAATATGTTTTTCCATTTTTAACTTGCTTGCTGTTGGTTCTTTTTATTATGACTTCATTAGGGCAGGTGTAGCAATCTGATTCTTGATCATACTTATAGTGATCTCTGCTGAATTTTCCTTGTGATAGCTTCTGTCTGGTTCTGTTGGCCTCAGGCACGATAACATCAATATCTTCATCCCTGCATTTTTTAATTTCTTTGGCGCTGTAATAGCCTGTATCAGCCACCACATTCATTGAACTGCTTTCCAATGTGGCTTTAGCTTGTCGCGACATTTTATGAAGTTGTTCATTGTCGTTCCCTTTTGATGATATGTCTGTTGCTATAATTAACTTTTGTTTATCATCGACGACTATCTGGGTGTTATAGGCCATGAGGTTATGGCCCGGCTTTTTCATTAATGAGGCATCGGGATCTGTGTAGTTATGTTGCTTTTTATTGAGTCGATTAAGGAGCTCAAGACCTGCGTTTATTTTTTCTTGCTTGGCTTTGAGCTTCTTTAAATCTTTGGGAATTTCCTTGCCAATATCTATGGGCTGACGTTCATTATCTGTGGCATCTAATGTGGCTAAATACTGATCTATTTTCTCATCAACCTTGATCAAGTCCTTTTCAAGATTGTTCTTCATTAATAATTGGTTTTTAGAAGCGTTGGCTTTAAAAAAAGCACCATCGACAGCTTTGATGCCATCGCCTATTAATTCGAGCTTTTTACACAATAGAACAAACTCTCTAAATACCGCTTTTAATGCTTTAGGATTGTCTTTTCTAAAATCAGCAATGGTGTGATAGCTTGGTACTAAATTTTGAGTCAACCACATCATTTCAACATTGCGTTTACACTCACGTTCCAACATTCGGCTGCTTCTAATTTTGTTTAAGTAACCGTAGATATAGATTTTTAGTAGTAGCTGCGGGCTATATGCTTTTTGGCCATCAGATCGGGGACTTTGCCGGGTATCTTTAAACCCTAACTTTTTAAGGTCTAATATGCTGACATAATCATCAATGGCTCTGACACTATTTTCCTCATCAATAAACTCATCAAGGCTTGGGGGGAATAAAAGATGTTGGCTTCGGTCAGTGCCAGCTTTATAAAAAGAGTCCATAAATATGGTAGGATTTAATGTAATATAATTATATCATTTTTAGTGCCTGGCTGAGTTATTTCACAATCTCAGAGCGTGAGAACGAGGTTATAGAATCAGGTTTATTCAAACCCATCTTTAAAAATAAGATCGCTTAACTCAAAACCATTTTCAAAAATTAAATCAGCCAAGATTTGGCAGTTGTCGCAGACTAAAGCGAAATCCTGGCGGTTGGTGCTTGGGTTATGGGGATTAAGGGCGTCGCCCATGATATTGGCCGCCATGACTTGTATTGTAAACCGATTTCCTTGGTGTTGTGCTGGATTTAAAAACACGGCTTCCATATTATTTTTTTCATCAGGACTGCCACCGGTGGTTGAAAAACCGTTACCGGCGAATTGATTACCGAGGTAGGTATTGTTATTGTTTTTCACCATTAAATCCAAATCATTAACCCAAGCCGGAGTGGAGGTTCCTGAAGGAAAACCTGGCGCATCAGTCCAGACCAGCATGACTTTAACCGGTTCATTGGGGTTTTCAGCCACCAAAGGAACTGACCATTGCTCACCACTGGTAGAAAACATCACTTGTTGATCTTTTAGCCAGACGGCATTCGCGGGATTAATAATGGTATCTAAATTAAGTCGGCCCCAGCCTTGCTTTCGGTTTGGGGCGTGGCTCATTACATGACCATCAGCGTCATTATAGCCGTTCAAGTCATCGGCTTTAACCGTGAACAGTGCTTTGATCAAAGCGGAACTGGGATCGACACCGTGGTTGTTTTTGTACTGCTGCCAATACAAAGCCACTGCACCGGAAACCACCGGTGAGGCCATGGAGGTCCCACAATTCATGCCATAGCCAGTGCTGGTTAATGGCGCATCAGTATAACAACCCGGTGCCACAATATGCGGTACCAAACGACCGTCACAAGCCGGACCATGGCCGCTGTTTGAAGACACATCAAAAAGTGCATTTTGCTGGCTTCCGTTGCTTCTTTGTAGCTTGGTTGAACCCACTGCAAATAAATTTTTGGCTTCATCGGGTGCGCCAAGAGATGATGGCGCGCAACTACCGCCTGAATCACCATTGCCGTTCATAATCGACCATACCGGCATCACCGGCTGATTGCCCGGAATATCGGGATTGGCATCACGGGCAATCATATCCAACTCCATGGTAGGAATATCGTAACCTTGTGGCGTGCCACTCGGACCCCAGGAATTATTGGCCAGTAAAACACCACTGGTTTGTGAATCTTTAAAAATAGACAACATACCGCCGGCCACCATGCCACCGGGACCTGAACCCATTAAAGGGGCATATAACTGTTCAACAATATGAACACCCGGCGCCACACCCAGACCACGGTTAAAACCACCTAACATTGAATTATTAACACCGGTGCCACCAATCGCACCTGCCACATGAGTACCATGCGTATCGGTGCTGTTGCCACAGCTCGGACCCGAACCTGAACAAGCCGCAAACTGACCGACCAAATCGGGATGATTATTTTGAATACCACCATCAACCACACCAACCGTCACACCATTGCCATTGACACCGGCAGCCGTTAGCCAACTCTGATAACCCGGCGCCACGGTTAAATTATTATTAAAAGCACCCACGACCGATTGCTGGCTCATTTCACCCCGTGGCCCGCCGTCGGTGGCGACTTTTTGAATGGTTAGTAAACCAGGGATGGCGGCGGCGGCTTGGTATTGTGAGCCGGATAGACTGAAATTTATCGCCGATAAATTTTTGTCAATGGTAACTGTTGAGTCGATTATGGCACCTAATTGAATCAACGTGTTTTGACTGTCCTGTAATTGATCAGTAACAACCAGAGCCATGGTCGGCAAAATCGCAGAATCCAAATTTCGATTAACTGTAGCCACCCTAAAAGCACTGTACATATAACTGACCGATCTCAATGCCGGCAGTTGACTTAGGCTGTTTCGCTGTTCGGGATTCGCTAAAACAATCCAAGAAAAAGGTGCCAAGGGCTTAATAAGCTGGACATTCTCAGCCTGCAAGGCTGTTAACCATTCCGCTTTGATGGGACCTTTGAACTGCACGATATAAAGTTGAGTTGAACCACTGCTGCGTCCCAGAGACAAATCTTGGAACCATATATTATTGGGTAATTGCGCATCATTTAAGTCTATTCTTTGGTTATCAATATTGACGTGAAAGGGTTGCGCGATTACGTGAACCGAGGCATCAGAAATGGATGAATTTTGTGGTAATTGATTTTCCGACAACCATAAAAAATGGTCATATTCAATGGCGACACCTGACATTTGCCGCCTTAATTCCTGACTTGGATTGTCGATTCTTAGCCAGTTATCTTGTTCTTTAGCTGTTGCCGTCAACGAAAAACAGCAAAACACAAGCATAAGCGATGACCACATTTTTTTCATTAAAACAATAACTCATAAATAATAGACTTAATATTGCCTGTTTAAAAATTCAAATACAAGTTGTATTTATACGATAACGACCCAATAATAGCCCATGAGTTGGTTGGGCAATCGCGGGTGCTTCATGCATTCGAGGAAAGTCCGGGCTCCACAGGGTAAAGTGCCGGATAACGTCCGGGAGGCGTGAGCCTACGGCCAGTGCAACAGAGAGTAGACCGCCCGACCACTCAATTTTTAATGCTTTTGAGTGTTAAAAATTGAGTGGTCGGGTAAGGGTGAAAGGGTGCGGTAAGAGCGCACCGCGACTTTGGTAACAAAGTTGGCATGGTAAACCCCACTTGGAGCAAGACCAAATAGGAAAACTAATGGTGTGACCCGCACTTGTTTTCGGGTAGGTTGCTTGAGGTCGGCAGTAATGTCTGATCCAGATGAATGATTGCCACGATTTATCGTACAGAACCCGGCTTACAGACCAACTCACTTTTTTTAGCGCTTAAAAAAAACAACAAACCACATGAATGAACACGCCACTCAAGCAAGTGAAGATTTCTGGTTAGATGACAATCACTGCTCAAAGGACCACAAAAGCAAAACCTTGCATCTACTTGACGCGTTAAAAGCCGATCAAGACATTAAAGAAATTTTTGTGTGTTTTCATCAAATCAGAAACTATCCCGATAGTCGCACCGAAGTCATCACTGACTTGACCGACGCACAGCGGGAAACATTGGATGATTTATTGAAAATTCATCAGGCCGATTGGTTACGCAATCCGAAATCCAGTAATGCCGAAGGTTTACGCCGCTTATTATTTGCCATGTTGAATGATGTGCGTTTAGTACTCATTTTACTGGCCGAACAATTAGTTTTAATGCGCGCTGCACTGAATTTCTCCGACGATATTCAAAAACAGCTGGCAACATCAACCATGACTTACCATGCTGCCTTAGCCAATCGCTTAGGTGTCTGGCAAATCAAATGGGAGTTAGAAGACTTATCGTTTCGTTTTTTAGACACCAAAACTTATCGCATGATTGCCAAAAAACTGGCAGAAAAGCGTGATGATCGAGAACAATTTATTAGCCGCTGTTCAACAGAATTACAACAGGTCCTCAAGGACAATAACATCGCCGCTGATATCGCCGGCCGGCCCAAGCATATTTACAGCATCTTCAAAAAGATGCAGCAAAAAAACCTACAATTTGAAGGTTTATACGATATCCGCGCCATTCGCGTATTGGTTGATACCGTGGCTGACTGTTACGCTGCTTTGGGTTTGGTGCATGCCATGTGGCCGCATGTTCCGAAAGAATTTGATGATTACATTGCCCAACCGAAAGGTAACATGTACCAATCTTTACATACAGTGGTGATGGTATCCGGTAAAACCTTAGAAGTCCAAATTCGTACCCACCAAATGCACGAACATGCGGAACTCGGGGTGGCCGCTCATTGGCGCTATAAGGACGGCAGCCGCGAAGACAGTGGATTTGACAAAAAAGTCAACTGGATGCGTGAATTACTCAATGAAAACACCCATAGTGATGACTTATTAGGGGCTTTTCAATCAGACACCCAAGAAGAACGTGTCTATGTATTTACACCTCAAGGTGATGTTATTGACCTGCCCCAAGGCAGCACTGCGGTGGATTTTGCCTATCAAGTACACACTGAAGTGGGGCATCGCTGTCAGGGCGCTAAAATTAATGGCGCCATTATTCCTCTGACCCGTCCTTTAAAAACCGGTGAACAAATTGAAATTCTCACCGCGAAAGAACCTAAACCATCCAAAGATTGGCTTTACGAGCAATCAGGCTACCTACAAAGCGCCCGAGCCCGAGCAAAGGTCAGACAATGGTTTCGAGAAAATAACTTTGATAAAAATTTAACCGTTGGCAAAGACATGTTGGAGCGGGAGCTCAATAAATATGCGTTACAACATGCAGACATTAATAATTTACTCAGTTCTTTTAACTTACAGAGTTTAGATAAGTTATATACCATGATTGCCACGGGTGATATCACGGTATCACAAGTGCTGCGTCGTGCTGATCAACAACTTAATCCAAAGAAAAAACCTCAAAAAGCAGCCAGCAAAAGTATTTCCAAAAAAGCCAGTCCAAACGACCTGGTGGTGGAAGGTGTTGCTGATTTAAAAACCACTTTTGCCAGCTGTTGTAAACCCATGCCCGGTGATTCGGTGGGTGGATTTATTACCCGAACCCGAGGCATCAGTGTCCATCGCCGCGGTTGCGATAACTTTATTCATATGATTTCAGAGGAGCCCAACCGCTTAATCAATGTTCGCTGGCGAGACAGTGCCACTGATCACAGCACCAGCGTCCTTAATATTATTGTCGAAGACCGTAAAAATGTTATTAAAGACATGAGTCACTTATTGGCACAATTGGACAGTGATATTGTTGCGCTTAACACAGACAACAGCACACACAGCGATGCCATTACCATCGAAATCGCCATTCAAACCAAAGATTTTGACCACCTCAACCGCGTTATTAATCGTTTATCAACACTACAATCGGTGAAAGACATTAGACGGAAGTTCTAAGTCGGTATATTTTAAGCAAAAAAAACCGGTCACTGGGACCGGTTTTTTTCGCTTAGTTATTATTACTCAGCTTCTTGTAGCGCCAGCGCTTCAGTGACTTTTATGATGTCATCACGTGAACGCATTTGTTGAGAGTTGGGGGTATATTTGCCGTTTACCACCAATGTTGGCGTTGATGTAATATTCATGGCCTGCATCATTTGCATGCCTTTACGAATCTGACCATCCACCATAAATGATTTTGCAGTGGATAGGAATTTATCCTTATCCACATTAAAAGAAGCCGCCGCCCAATCAGCCACATCTTCTATGTTGCGAAACTGTTTTTTATGTTGATGAATGGCTGCAAAAAACGGCCCATGCGCTTGATCCAGCATATTCATGGCTTCAAATGTGTAAAAGGCCTGTGCATGCGGACGCCATTGTGGGTAAAAAACCACCGGCACACGTTGTACCTTAATATTTTCGGGTAAATCACTTTCCAGGCGTTTCATATAAGGCTGGAAGCTATTACAGTGGGTGCACATGTAACTAAAAAACTCATACACAACCACATCATCACGACCGGTATCCCAGGCAGGTGTTATTACATTATAGTGAATGCCTGCTTGGTAGTCTGTGTTCGCGCTCGGTGCTGATTCTTGAGCCTCATCGTGACTGTGGTCATGACCATCTGTTAACTCATCAGAAACTTGCTCAGCAACTTCTTTGGCTTGTTCCTTGGCTTTTTCGCTTTGTTCAGCAACAACTTCTTCCACTTCTTTCTTAATTTTGTCTTGTGTTTCTTGCTTAACGGCTTCAGTGGTTTGCTTAGCTTGTTGCTCAACTGCCGCCTCCGAATCGGAATCATTGGCTTGAGAGCAACCCCAAATCATGGTTACCGCCAAAAGTAAAATCAGTTTTTTCATGTGTAATCCTCGTTTATTGATTTAATTATGACCGGATGTCCGGGGCAAAGTTCAGTTAGATTGCGCTTGCAAACCTTGCATGTAACTGGCTACAGCTTCTATTTCCTCTTGGCTCATATATTTCGCGATGTCGGCCATGATTTTACCATTGACCTCGTCTTTACCTGGAACCACGCGACCTTCTTTAAATAGTTTTAACTCGTTAACCAGATATGGGGCATGTTGGTTAGCAACCACAGGATATCCGCTCAATGGGTTGCCCTGACCGGTTGGTCCATGACATGCAATACAAGCCGGAATATCTCGGTCTTTCAGGCCACCTTGATAAATCGCTTCACCCAATTCAACTTGGGCCGGATCTGCCGCCAACAATTTGGCTTCTTGCTGGCCAAAATAAGCCGCTAAATCGGCCATATTCTCTTCAGTCAAGCCCATCGTCATTGGCATCATAACGGCACTGGGCCGATCACCGCTTTTAAATAACTTTAATTGTCGCTCTGTGTACTGTGGATGCTGACCTGCAATGGTTGGCCAAATCGGATTAACACTGTTACCATCAGTACCATGACAAGCCACACAAGTGGCCGATAAGGCCTGTCCTTTTTCGGCATCACCTTGTGCCAATAGTTGACCGGAAAATATAGCCAAAACAACAAAAACAATCTGTTTCATAACAACCCCTAATCGGTTTATTGGTTAACAAAGTGCGCTATTATAACGCAATATCAGCAGTCAAACATATCAAATTTGAACCCAGTCCATTAAAATACGGCACCATAAAACAGTCTCCAAGCATCAATGATTAGCTGGCTGGTTGACTGTCCACACATTTTTCGGATTAAGCAACACCCTATGAGTCATTTATTCAATCAAAGCCAATATTTAGTCAGTGCTTACCGCTATGACCAATTACCTGAAGACAGCGGTCAAGAAATCGCCTTTGTCGGTCGCTCCAATGCCGGTAAAAGTACCACCATCAATGCCCTGACTAATCACCGCGGACTGGCCAAAGTCAGTAAAACCCCGGGTCGCACCCAGCTATTTAATTGTTTTGAGTTTGCACCCGACAGACGATTGATTGATCTACCCGGCTATGGTTACGCCAAAGTACCGGAAAAAATGCGTAAACATTGGCAAAAGGAAATTGACCATTACTTAATGCACCGCAAAAGCCTTATTGGGGTGGTCATTATTATGGATATTCGTCATCCGATGAAAGCTTTTGACGAACAAATGATTAACTGGGCTGCGCAATCAGGCCTGTACAGTCATGTGTTACTGAATAAGGCCGATAAATTAAGCCATTCACAGGCAACCACAACCTTACTTCAAACTAAAAAGGCGATTTTAGCCATCAGTGAATCAACCACCTGCCAAACCTTCTCAGCCTTACGTAAAGAAGGCGCAGATGTTTTATCGAATACCATTAAACCCTGGTTCGAGCACCATGATTAATTCTCAGCATTATTTCGGGGTCATCAGTTTAGAATGCCAAACTGCTTTAAAAAACACCCTTGATAAATCCCAAGCGGCTCAGCTTGGTGAACAAATGGCGTTGGAGCTTAGTAAAGTTTTGCATTTAAGTCCCGAAACTTCTCTGGTAATAGCCGCCGCCAGTTACCCCACAGAAGCCTTGTTAAAACCAGGTTTTGCTGTACACAATAATTTATTGAAATACGCATCTGCCGCTTTTCAAGGCGAACAACATCAGCACAGGGTCTTATCCATAGGCGCACATCATGGCAATATGCCTGAAGGCTTGCAGCCACCGAAAACACCTGCACCCTTGATGCATGTTCCATTTGTTTTAATCACTGAAGACAGTGATGTCGGATATCGATTTGAGCATAAATTACTGGATAAAGGCATGGTCTCGCCACCCACTTATCAGCTGTTAAGTAAATTATTCCAGGGCCAAATTGTACACGCCAATTACATGACGCATTTAGATTTAATCGCGATGATGCACAACCACTATAACCAAGTGGGTATGCATCATTTATGGCAGGTCATTGAATCTGCATTATTGTCAAAAAATCAAAGTGCTGATATCAACCACAACCGGCAGGGTTTCCATCTACGTGGACAACAGGTTTTTATGCCTTTTTACACGCTCAAATCTTTTTATAATCAGCACCCAAAAAGCACTGAACAAGATTATATTGTCTGGCTGATGGCGCAAAGATTAGCTGATGAGGTATTTCATAGTCATGGTCTTGAAACGGGTTATTTTTTGACAGATAGTGATCTTGAATTGCCGATTGATAAGACCATAGAGAGCAGGCTCATTGAGGGTGACTTTTATTATCATAATGAACCTTCGGAATTACAGCCCGAAAAGCCGCAGTTAGAAGATTATATGCACCCGGATGCCGGTTATGTCTGGACTGTACTCACTGAAACCAACGGTCATCAACATTGGCTTTATCCGCTCAACAAATTCGGTCAAGCGGCCATTGATGACTTCCTGGAATCACAATACGGCAATGTTTATCAAGCCGCTATCAAACTAAAACGACGTCTGGATGGGCGATTACAGGAGTCATCGGGATGCCATTAGACCCACACAGTATTATTGAAAACCTCAACGAAACCCAGGCGCAAGCAGTCACCACAGATGCCCAGCATGCATTGGTCTTGGCCGGCGCCGGCAGCGGTAAAACCCGGGTGTTAGTTCACCGCATTGCCTGGTTAATAACTGCTGAATTTGTCTCCCCATTTAGTATTCTGGCGGTTACTTTTACCAATAAGGCTGCTGCGGAAATGCGAAACCGCATTGGTCATATGTTGAATCGTGAGGTACGGGATTTATGGATTGGTACCTTTCACAGCATTGCTTTAAGACTATTGCAAATAAACAATGAGGCCGCGGGCTTACCACGAAATTTCCAGATTTTAGATAACGACGATCAATACCGTTTGATCAGACGTTGTCTAAACGAACTGGAACTGGATGAAAAACAATGGCCACCACGGACTGTACAGGCTTATATTAACGACCAAAAAAATGAAGGCCTGCGACCACATGAAATTGATGATATGGGTGATTACAACATCGGTGTGTTTTTAAAAGTCTATGCCCATTACGATGCCCATTGTCGTCGCGCCGGCTTGGTGGATTTTTCCGAGATGCTGATTCGAGCCCATGAATTACTACTGGATAACGCTGATTTACAAGCAAAATATCAACAACGCTTTTCTCATATCCTGGTGGATGAGTTTCAAGACACCAACGCCATTCAATCGGCTTTTATTCAAGTTTTAGCCGGTGGCGATAACAGCGTTATGGTGGTGGGTGACGATGACCAATCCATTTATGCATGGCGAGGTGCTCGCGTGGATCATATTTTAGATTTCCAGAACCTTTACCCCAACGTTGAACAATATAAATTAGAACAAAATTACCGTTCCACCCAAAACATTCTGGATGCCGCCAATGCAGTGATTGCCAATAACCAAAAACGGTTGGGCAAAAACCTCTGGTCTGCACAATCTGCCGGTGAAAAACTACAAGTTTACGGCGCCCATTCTGATTACGATGAAGCTTATTTTGTGGCCGAACAAATTGAACGCATGTTGGCCAACACCACCAAAGCCAATGAAATTGCAATTTTGTACCGCTCCAATGCACAATCACGACTGTTAGAAGAAAATCTTTTAAAACGCGCCATTCCATACCAAATATACGGCGGCCTGCGTTTCTTTGAACGTATGGAAATTAAAGATGTACTGGCTTATGCCCGTTTAATCAATAATCGCCAGGATGATTTAGGCTTCGAGCGTGTCATTAACACACCAACCCGAGGTATCGGTCAAACCACCGTTAATCGCATTCGCAACCAGGCGCAAATGGAGACCGTGAGTTTATGGCAAGCCGGCACGCAACTCAGTCAAGCCGGTAAACTGAGCAAACGTGCCGCCGGATCCCTGGTACATTTCACCACTTTAATAGATGAATTAGAACATAACAGTCAAAATCAAAGCTTGGCGGAATTATTCAGCGACATCATCGAACGCAGTGGTTTAAAAGACCATTACCTCAAAGAACCACCCGAAAAAGCCCAAACCCGCTTAGAAAACTTAGACGAATTGATTAATGCCGCGGAAAGCTTCAGCATGTCAGATGAGGAAAGCGCGCTGGGATTAACGCCCTTATCTGCTTTTCTGTCACAAGTGAGCTTAGATGCCGGTGACCGTGACAATTCCGATGAACCCCATGTGCAACTTATGACCTTACACTCCGCCAAGGGCCTGGAGTTCCCGGTGGTCTTTATTGTCGGTCTCGAACAGGGTTTATTTCCCCACATTCAATCCATGGATGATCCGGTGAAATTACAGGAAGAGCGCCGTTTGGCCTATGTCGGCATCACCCGCGCCGAAAAACAACTCATCCTGTGTTATGCCACATCACGGCGCATTCGCGGCAAGATGTCCGCCTGTCTACCCTCACAGTTTCTGCGTGAAGTACCCAAGGAATTAATCAACCAAATTCGCGGCAACATCCATCCACCGAAACCACAAATGAGCGGCTACCACCGGCCGGGCAGCCATCGCTTTAACCCGGGGCCGTCAGAATCCCTGCCCTATCAAATCGGTCAGACCGTGCGCCACAGCCGATTCGGCGAAGGCGTGGTCACAGACATGAACGGCAAAGGGGATTATCTGCAGGTACTGGTACAATTTAACGACGCCGGACCTAAAGTGCTGGCCGCTAAATACGCCAAACTGGAAGTGGTTTAATCACGCATTGTTGGCAAACTTGTTGGTGGCATCCACCAGTGCTTCAGCAAGCGTTGGCTCAAAGGCAGAATGTCCGGCATCGGGGACAATCACCAGTTCCGAATTATTTAATCGCTGATTGAGTTCATAGGCCGACTCCACCGGACAAATCACATCATAGCGCCCCTGAACAATAATGGTGGGAATATCAGCAATTTTGTCACAGTCATCCAGCAACTGGTTTTCATGGTCAAAAAAGCCTTTATTCATAAAATAATGATTTTCTAAGCGGGCAAAGGCCAGCGCAAATTCAGGTTCGGCATTGTCCTCAATATGTTCTAAATCGGGGTATAAATGACAGACCGAACCTTCCCACACCGACCAACGCTCAGCCGCTTTTAACTGCACATCTTTATCGTCGCTGAATAAGCGTTTTTGGTAAGCGGCCATGAGATTGTCGCGTTCATCTTCGGGGATATGTTCATAAAACGGTTGCCAGGCATCCGGGAATATCCGACTGCAGCCATCCTGATAAAACCAGTGCATTTCTTTTTCACGAAATAAAAACACGCCACGAACGACTAATTCAGTGACACGATCAGGGTGAGTTTGCGCATACGCCAAGGACAAAGTGCTGCCCCAGGAACCGCCGAATACCTGCCATTGATCAATATTCAAATGTTCACGAATACGCTCCATATCGGCCACCAGATCCCAGGTTGTGTTGTCTTCCACACAAGCATGGGGCGTGCTTTTACCACAGCCACGTTGGTCAAACTGGATGATATGGTACTTATCCGGATCAAAAAACTGTAAGGTTTTTTCAGATACACCACCGCCTGGACCACCATGCACAAATATAACCGGTTTACCCTGTGGATTGCCTGCAGTTTCCCAGTAAATGGTGTGGATATCAGAAACCGGCATTAAGCCACTTTGCAGAATTTCGGGTACTGGAAATAATTTAGCCATCCGCTTACCTTTTATTTGTTAAAGATTTATTATAAACAGCCTTTTTGAAAACATAAACCCTCTTTTAACGGTTCCCAATCCCTGTCTTTTTGCGTTACAATTAATAAAAAAACACACAAATAATATGTCACAAGAACGACCAGTCAATTTAACCCGTTTGGCTTTAAAAATTCCGCCCGCCTTAATTTTTGTTATCTGGCTGGCGGCCATGGCCTCTCTGCGCTATATTTTTCCGGGCCTGAACTATACGCTTTTCTTAACGCCTTTTATCGCCGGCTTATTTTTTTTACTGGGCTTATTTTTGACGTTGTCTGGTTTTTTCCATTTCAAAAAAGCACAAACCACCATTGATCCCAGATACCCGGAAAATACCACAACCATCGTGACAACAGGTATCTATCGCTTCTCTCGAAACCCCATGTACCTGGGTTTTCTGATGTGGCTGACCGCCTGGGCCTTTATTCTGTCCAATCTGGTGGGTTTTGTATTTTTACCGTTATTCGTATTCTATATGAACCGCTACCAAATTATTCCAGAAGAGAAAATTTTACACCAACAGTTTGGTGATATTTACTACCGTTATTTAAAAAAGGTCGGGCGCTGGCTGTAAGTCTTAATGATTAATCCGGTTAAAAAATCCCTGCATTTTTTTGTCAAGCTTGAGCGGCAAATCGCTTTTTATCCCAGCGTCATGGCTTTAGCCGGTTTGTTTCTGGCATTGGTGATGATTTACTTAGAACAACTGGGCTTGTCACAATTCTTCATTAAACATGTACCGATTGTCATGGTGCAAAGCTTTGAAACAGCACGCACCATTCTGGGCACCTTTATCGGTGGCTTCATTTCCATATTGGTCTTCAGTTTTTCCATGGTCATGATATTACTGAATCAGGCCGCTGCTAATTTTTCACCGCGCTTATTGCCCGGTCTGGTCTCCAATAAAAAACATCAAATCATTTTAGGCATTTATCTGGCCAGTTTGTTTTTCTGTCTGCTGGCCTTGATGCTGATTCAATCCGAAGGCAAAGAAGTTACCACACCAGGCAGCATGATTCTGATGGCCATCTTAATGATGGCGACCTCGTTGACGGCCTTTATTTATTTTATTCATTCCATCTCAAAATCCATCCAGGTGGATCATATTTTACACCGTATTTACCATGACTCAGCCGATCAGTTTATTCGCCTACTTGAAGCCGGTAAAGACAATGACAAGTCACCAATTTTAACTAAATCGCCGGCTGACTTTTCTGCGGACGACAAGTGGACCTTATATCATTCCGAAACCACCGGCTATCTCAGTGCGGTCGACACCGGCGCACTACTTAAACTAATGCAAAAAGATGACAACCAAATGCAGATTTTGGTTGGTCGCAGCTATTACATGTTAGCCGGCACACCGCTGTTTAGAACCCGAAAACTGGTGGAAGATGGTTTGGCAAAAGATATTCACAAACAATTTTTAATCGAATCTTCGGTCTCAGTCAGTGACAACGAAGATTTAGGCTTTAAAGTGATTACCGAAATCGCCGTTAAAGCCATGTCTCCGGGTATTAACGACCCGGGAACCGCCCTCACCTGTATCGATTACCTCACCCAGTTACTGGCACTTCGCTTGCGCTATCAGCCACGGCAATGGTTTCAGGATAAAGTCGATGACGATGAGAACAACAACACAACCACTCGCGTACAGATTAAAACCCTGGATTTCGAAGATCTACTGTTCCAAATCATGGCCCCCTTTCGAACCTACTGCGCCCATGATATTTTGATCGTTTTAAAGTTATTGTATATGCATAAAAATCTGATTCAGATAGCACCCACCGACTTTACTGAAAATAACCGTCTGAAAAGCAGCGCCAAACTACTCACTGAACATGCGTTTAAGCACATTCAATTGACGGAAGATAAACGAAGAATTGAGTATTTGTACAGCACACTGTAAAAATCTGAAAAAGCGGAAAAACACTTACGACACCCAAACAAAAAAACAAAAAAATCCGAAAATCGCCTTAAATTCGCCAATTTAATTTCAATTCTGTGAACCAGTTCCGAGTTCTAAACCCAAAACACAAATAGAGATATATATAATTATCCTCGGATTGAGTTTACAGCTAATGTAGCTAACTCTTTCAACTTTTAACACGGAGGACAATCTCATGAAAAAATTTTTAATCAGCGGCTGTTCGATGTTAATGCTGACATCAATGGCTCACAGTAACTCAGAATCACTCAGCGACAAAGAAATCGATCTAATCATGGAGCAAGCTGCCTTTTCAGGCTTACTTGATACCAAGCAAGCATCAACCAAAGCCGGTTCTAACTTTGTCACAGTCGGCAGCAATTCAAACTGCGATTACCGCATTGGCAACACCAAAATTCAGGATGCCATCGATGATGATAACACAGAAATCCGGATTGCTCACGGCACCTACGAAGAGAATCTTTTTATCAACAGCAAAAATGTCAAATTATTAGGCGGTTATACAGATTGTACCGCGGCCAACAATGATGATTACAGTGTTACATCCACTTTTACCAAAATTATTCCGGCCACGGGTAGCGGATTACCGGTGATCCGGGTGACCGGGGACAGCGCCAGGCATAACCTTACCTTGCGAAATCTAAGCATTGAAAATGGCGAATCTACGTCGACTAATTATTCAGGTGGCGGTGTGGCTTTTTATAACGCGGATTATGGTGTGAACATTCAAAAAGCCAACATCCAAAACAACAATGGCAAATGGGGCGGCGGCGTTGGTATTCGCGGTGGCAAAACCAACATTAGTCTCATTGGCTCAATAATATTAGGCAATGATGCAGAAGTTGGCGGCGGCCTATATTGTTTAGGTTCTAACAGCTCATTAGTGATGGATAATTCGAGTTATTTCATGTTCGGTTTTTACGAGCCCATGATCGTTGCCGGCAATAATGCAGTCACCAATGGCGGTGGTGCGTACATCACCCAAGGCTGCCAGTTGACCAGCTATGTGGGCGGCTCACTATTAGATGGTGGTGGCTTTTATGTTAACAAGGCCGACAGACATGGTGGTGGCATTTATGCCAGTGGAGGTGCAAACATCAGCCTCATAGGTGAACGAAGGTGCTCAAATGTGGGCCCTATCACATTTTGTAGTGGCAATAACACGCAGCCCAATACTTTTTACGACAATACAGCAGACAATAATGTGGATAACGATGGGAATGGTGGCGCGGTTTATGCCACCGGTAACAGTACCAAAGTGACGGCAACCAATGTCAACTTTATCACAAACCAAGCCTTTAAGGGTGGTGCAGTTTATGTCACAAATGGCGCTGAATTTGATACCTATGCTGTGAACCATCAAAACTGTTGGAAGAACGGCCGCTGCAATCAATTCACTAGTAATAGAGCCTCCACGGACAATGGCCACGGCGGGGCTTTTTATGCCAGAGACGGTGGTAAAATATCGGTTCTGGCTTCGCATATAGAACGCAATCGTGCTGACTTTGGATCAGGGTTTTACATTTATGGAACAGGTTCAGAGCTTTATTTAGAAGGTTCCTATGTTGTCGATAATGGCGAACCGGGATCAACTAATTATGAAAACCTGTATCCTGTGCGCGTGACCACAAATGCAAATGCAGTCGTTCATTATAGCACCATTGCTGATAATAATGTGCCAATCACTAATGCATCTGTTGCCAATTCATCGGGTTCATTAGAATTACTGGCTAATATCATTCATGACACATCCGGAGCGGTGGCACTGAAGTCTGTTTCACCGGTTTCAACCACTCAAGAATGTAATATTGTAAATTCTTTTGGCGATATGTTCAGTGCGATAACAAATATTGAAGACAACCCAAGATTTGTTGACCGGGTTAACAATGACTATCACATTGATGCCGCCTTTTCACCGGCTGTGGATTATTGCCTGGGAAATCAGGGTCACGTTAACAACAAAGACACCGACGGTGACACCAGAGCTTGGGACGATTACACCGTCTCCAATATATACGGCCCCTTCGATGCCGGTGCCGATGAAACATACCAAAATGATGTTATTTTTGAAGACGACTTTCAATAATAACCAGACAACTCCCAAGAACAAAAAGCCCCGAATTCGGGGCTTTTTCTATGACTGCACCTAAAAACAAGCAGCTCTGCAAAGCCACTTATATCCTAATCTGTGAACCAGTTCCGATGACCATCCTTACATACAGATTGTGCTTACCTATAATAATGCCGTCCTAACATAAATTATAAATCAGTCTCTTATAGCTGTTTTTTTTTACCTGAGAGAACATAAATATGAAAAAATTACTAATCACCGGAATACTTTTTACCGTCAGCTTCACCATCAACGCACAGGTTCTCAGCGAATCTGATCTGGCTGCGGTTAATGTCGATAACATCAACATAATTGAACAAATGAGGCTGGAAAGTGAGAACACCTTCAGTGGCGGTTCGCCTTTTGTTACGGTGGGTGATAACTCCCAATGTGATTATTTTATTGGTAGCACACGAATTCAGGACGCCATAGATGACAACCATACAGAAATTCGCATTGTTGAGGGCACGTACAAAGAAAATATTGTGATTGACAATAAAAATGTTCAGCTACTCGGCGGCTATGAAACCTGTTCAGATGCGAATAATGACATTTATAATTTAGACCATGTTTATATCTCGCCAAATTCAGGCAGTGGCAAACCTGCCATTAAAATCACTGGAGACAGCACCCGAAATTTTGTCAGAATGCGTAGTATCTTCTTATCTCTTGGTGAAGCGCATGGTGGCTTATATATCCCGGATGCTGATTTAGGCTTAGAAATTGAGAGCAGCATTATTGCCATCAATAAGGGTGGCTATGGCGGTGGTTTGTCCGTGGTCAATGGCCGCACAGATATCTATACAGATGATTTACGAATCTACCTTAATCGGGCCAGCGTGGTCGGTGGTGGCTTATATTGCAGTGGCTCTAATAACCATATTATTATGGAGACTAAAGACATCATCGCACCCATTATTTTTCAGAATGAAGCCACCAATGGTGACGGTGGCGGTGCTTATATTTCAAATGGTTGTAATTTCACCAGTTATTCAGGCAATGATGATGATACCTCAGGCATTTCTAATAACGAAGCCGCCGGTGATGGCGGCGGCTTGTACGCGACTTCAGGCGCTAAAGTCTATTTAAATGGTAACCGCTATTGCAACACGAATAATATCTGTTACGGCGATAATGAAAGACCAGTTAATTTGAGCGGCAATACAGCTGACAGTGATCAAAGTAATATCGGCAGCGGTGGTGCCATTTATGCCACCGGAGTCAACACTGCGGTCTATGGCAATAACCTTAAAATTAATTTAAATGATGCGAATGGTGGAAATGCCGCTACCATTGCTGAGGGTGCTTTATTTCAAACCCAGACAACTTATAACAACGGTGCTTACGGACATTCAAATTCTTGCTGGGCCAATGGTCGCTGCAATCAGTTTGTCGGAAATAATTCAACGAACATTAATGGTGGCGGTGCCTTTCAGGTCAATAGTGGTGGCCAGTTAGACATTAAACGCAGCCATATCGAAGGTCATTATGCCTATGGCTCGGCTGTTTTCGATATAAGCAACGGATCCAATTTAAATTTAGAAAGTAGTTATGTGACCGGCAACGGAGACAACACAAAACCCGGCAACAGCTATCCCATTGGAGTTTATTCCGGGTCTTCAGCGCGCATCGCCTATTCCACCATTGCTGATAATTATGCACCTGATAACAATGCCACAATTGTTAACAACTCAAGTCACCTGGCCATTTATTCAAGCATCATTCATGAGCAATCAAATGCCATGGCTTTAGTTAACAGCAATGTGCTGTCAAGTGAAATCGATTGCCTAATTGTCAACAAGCGCGGCTATATCAACGACCCAAGAACAATCGAGGCTGACCCTGAATTTGTTGACCGAGCGAACAACAACTACAAACTGAATGCAGCGATCTCTCCGGCAGTCGATTATTGTGACAACAGCCATGTTCAAACCTCTTTACCGGACACCGATCGTGAACACCGGGGCTGGGATGATTACTCCGTAACGAATGTCTATGGCGCCTACGATGTCGGCGCAGATGAAAGCTATGATAATGACATTATCTTTAAAGATGATTTTCAATAATAACCAGTCAACGCCCAAGAACAAAAAGCCCCGAATTCGAAGCCCCGAATTCGGGGCTTTTTTATTACCTTAATATTATTTTCGAGCCTTTTTAAAAGCATCAGCCATGGCGCCGCTGAAAGCGTTGTCTGATCGAGATTGTGGGCGTTTATTGCCCTGAGCTGATTTTTTTCTGGCTGATTTTCTTACGGGTTTTGCCGAATCTTTTTTGGCACTGACTTGGCTCGGGGCTTGTTCGGATTTGGCACTTAAAGCAATGCGCTTGCGCTGCACATCAACATCCAGTACCCGTACTTTAATGATGTCGCCGGCTTTAACCACATCGCTTGGGTCTTTAACAAACTGATCCGCTAATTCAGAAATATGTACCAAGCCATCCTGATGCACACCAATATCCACAAAAGCACCAAAAGCAGTGACATTGGTGACCACCCCTTCTAAGCGCATACCCGACTCTAAATCGGTCATGGTATGGACTTTATCATCGAAGGTGGCGGTTTTAAATTCACCGCGTGGATCACGCCCGGGTTTTTGTAATTCCGCCAGAACATCTTTAATGGTGGCCAGACCAAACTGATCATTGGCGAAATCTTGGGCATCAATATTTTTTAACACCCCAACCTGCCCCATCACTTGTTCAATGGGCTGTTTAATTTGGGTTAAAATTTGCTCAACCAAAGGATAGGCTTCGGGATGAACCGCTGACTGATCCAAAGGCTGCTTACCACCCCGAATACGTAAAAAACCAGCACTCTGCTCAAACATTTTTTCGCCTAAACGTGGCACCTCAAGCAATTGTTTACGGTCACTAAATCCGCCGCGCTCGGTTCGAAAGTCAATGATGTTCTGAGCCACGCTGTCGCTGATACCGGCCACATATTTCAAAATATCCGGCGAAGCGGTGTTGAGGTCCACACCCACTGCGTTCACACAATCTTCCACACAGGCCTGTAAAGCTTTATTAAGCCGGCTTTGATTGACATCATGCTGATACTGGCCGACGCCAATGGCTTTGGGGTCAATTTTGACTAATTCTGCCAAGGGATCTTGCAAACGACGAGCAATTGAAACTGCACCACGATATGAGACATCTAAATCCGGAAACTCGCGAGCTGCTGATTCTGAGGCGGAATACACCGATGCCCCGGCTTCTGAAATCATTAATTTTTGGGCTTTAATGTTTTTATTGGTTAATAATTCAGCGGCTAATTGATCAGTTTCTCGCGACGCGGTACCGTTGCCGATGGCGATCAAGCTGACCTGATGCTTTTGGCACATTTTGGTTAACGTTAATAAGGCCTGGTCCCATTGCTGTTGGGGTTTGTGCGGATAAACGACGGCTTTGTCGATGAGTTGACCGTTATTATCAATCACAACCACTTTAACACCGGTGCGGTAGGCGGGATCCAAACCCATTGTGACGTGGTTACCGGCGGGCGCAGCTAAAAGCAAATCTCTTAAATTACGGCCAAAAATTTCAATCGCAGCTTCATCGGCCTGATGCCTTAGTTCTGAAGTAAGCTGCAAGGAAAGTTTTAAATGTAATTTTACTTTCCAGGCCATTTCAATGGTACGCATGAGCCAATCTGAGTTCTTCGCCGGCCATCCCGTAAAATCAATCATTCGACCCAAAGCCGGATGTGTTTCTTGCGTCTCATCCAGGACACTTGGATGGTCAATACTGACCTGCAAATAACCTTCTTTCTGACCTCGAAGTAATGCCAACATTCGATGGGACGGTATATTTTTAATGGGCTCCTGAAAATCAAAATAGTCTTTAAAGCGTTCAGCTTTGGGGTCTTTTTCTTTGGTTTTAGGCAACTTTGAAATAATCACGGCAGTTTGTTGTAACCAGTCACGCAGCAACTGCACCAAATCAGCATCTTCCGCCAGATTTTCCATGGCAATTTGACGGGCACCTTCTAACGCATCTTCCTCTGAATTAACCGCTTTGTCCTGATTAATAAACGCTTTAGCCAATAATTCTGGCGATGTGGTCGGTTGTTGAATTAATTGTTCTAATAATGGTTCCAATCCGGCTTCACGTGCCATCTGCGCCTTGGTTCTGCGTTTTTTCTTATAAGGTAAATACAGGTCCTCAAGTCGGGTTTTACTGTCCGCTTCCAGTATAGATTGCTTTAATGTCGGTGATAATTTATCCTGCTCGGCAATGGCATTTAAAATGGTTTCGCGGCGTTCATTCAACTCACGCACATAGACCAATTTTTCTGCCAACAAGCGAAGTTGATTATCATCCAAACCACCGGTCATTTCTTTTCGGTAACGGGCGATAAATGGTACGGTATTACCGGCATCCAGCAATTCAATGGTTTGCTCAACCTGTTTTCTGTTAGCGGAAATGGTCAAAGCCATTTGTTCAATCTGTGAATCTGTTAGTCCGTTTTGGCTCATATTTGCATGGTACAATTTAAAAAAAGCGCATTTTAGCATGAACATTGGTGACATAAAATTTCATGCTAAGATGTGAAACCGCTGCCAATGTGAAAAACAGCGCATCAGCTTTCAATTATTTAAGAGACTTGTATCATGAAACGTTATTTGCTTAATCCTTTACTCAAAGGTGCCATGGTGGTACTGCCGTTATTAGTCACCGTGTGGATTTTATGGACAGCTTTTTTATGGCTAAACAGCTTAGGTGTCTCAGCCCTCACTGCTTTAAATTTAAATCAGCTTATTTTTCCGGGCAGCGGTTTAGTTATTATGTTGGTGTTACTGGTTATTATTGGTTTGTTATTTCAATTCAGTATCATCAGTTGGTTTTTTCAACGCATGGAAAAAGAGTTACTTCGATTTCCTTTGGTTAAAACCCTCTACGGCGCGGTTAAAGATTTGGCCAACATGTTTGACAACACACAACACAAATCACAACAAGTGGCTTTAGTGGATTTAAGCGATAAGGGCTTAGGTATGGCTGTCGGCATCATTACAGCCGACTCAATCCCAACCGTCATAAAGGATGTTCGTAATAACAGCGATGATTTAGTCACGGTTTATTTGCCGATGAGTTATATGGTGGGTGGATACACGGTCTTTTTACCCAAGGACAAAGTCACACCCTTAGACTGGACATTTGAAAAAGCCATGCGCTTTGCCCTCACCGCCGGCGTCTCTCAAGACAAAGATGAAGAGGAACTCTTACCATAATTTCGTTTTAATTGTCTAACGGCATCAGCTTTAGACAGATTGTTCAAAGATTGCGCAGACTTAAAATGTTGGCCACAAAACCAACCTAAACCTTTGGGGTGGCCCACCATTCCTGGTGGCAAATCCTGATAATCCTTAAACCAGACTAAACCGCTTTCGCCCAAACAATCTTCGTTTAAATGTTTTATACATATTTCACAGATGGGTGGTTTCATAACTTCTATAATAACACTTAAACATATAGTCAAGATAGACTTTTACCGTGCCTTTCAAGTAACATTAAACCTTTTAAATTCTGACTTTATTTATGGCTGAATACATATACACCATGATGGGCGTGAGCAAAACGGTGCCGCCTAATCGAGAAATCATTAAAGACATTTCTTTATCATTTTATCCGGGTGCTAAAATTGGTGTTTTAGGCTTGAATGGTTCCGGTAAATCAACGGTTTTACGGATTATGGCCGGCATCGATAAAGATTATAGCGGTGAAGCTCGACCGCAGCCGGGAATTAGTATTGGATACTTGCCACAGGAACCTGAATTAGCAGAAGATAAAACCGTTCGTGACAATGTAGAATCTGGTATGGGTGAAGTCAAAGCCTTACTCACAGAATTTGATGAGATTAATGCACAATTTGCGGAACCTATGAGCGATGATGAAATGACTGATTTGCTGGCGAAACAAGCTGAATTACAAGAAAAAATTGATGCCGCCAATGGCTGGGACATGGATCGCACCATGAACATGGCTGCCGAGGCTTTACGCTTGCCGCCTTGGGATGCCGTGGTCAAAAACCTTTCCGGCGGTGAAAAACGGCGCGTGGCTTTATGTCAATTATTATTGTCCTCTCCTGATATGTTACTACTGGATGAGCCCACCAACCATTTAGATGCCGAAACTGTGGCCTGGCTGGAACGTTATTTGCATGATTTTAAAGGCACCATTGTGGCAGTTACCCATGATCGCTACTTTTTAGACAATGCCGCTGAGTGGATTTTAGAACTTGATCGGGGTCATGGCATTCCGTGGAAGGGTAATTACAGTTCCTGGTTAGAACAAAAAGAAAAACGCTTAGAACAAGAGTCTAAACAAGAACAAGCCCACATGAAAACCATCAAACATGAGCTGGAATGGGTACGCACCAACCCCAAAGGTCGTCGCGCTAAATCCAAAGCCCGTTTACGTCAGTTTGAAGAGTTGCAATCTAAAGACTTCCAAAAACGTAATGAAACCAATCAAATCTATATTCCACCCGGGCCGCGATTGGGTGAATCTGTAATTGAATTTAAAAACGTCAGCAAGGCTTTTGGTGATAAATATTTAATTGACGACTTATCATTCAAAGTACCCCAAGGCGCCATTGTCGGCATTATTGGTCCCAATGGTGCCGGTAAAAGTACATTATTCAACATGATTGCCGGTGATGAGCAGCCCGATGAAGGCGAGATTACAGTTGGCCCCACTGTAGAACTGGCGTATGTGTCGCAATCTCGTGAAGACCTCAATTCTGACAAACAGTTGTGGCAGGAAGTGGCTGATGGTGAAGAAGTGATCAAAGTTGGCAATTACTCGGTGCCGGCACGCGCTTGGCTATCCCGATTTAATTTTAAAGGTGCCGACCAGCAAAAACAGGTTAAACACCTCTCCGGTGGTGAACGTAACCGCCTACAACTGGCCAAAGTGTTAAAAACCGGCGGCAATGTCCTGATGCTCGATGAGCCCACCAACGATTTAGACGTTGAAACCTTACGGGCACTTGAAGAAGCGATTTTGAACTTTGCCGGTTCGGTTCTGGTGATCTCCCATGATCGCTGGTTCTTAGATCGAATCGCCACCCATATTCTGGCCTTTGAAAATAATTCCCATGTGGAGTTTTTTGAGGGCAATTACACAGAATACGAACAAGATTACAAAAACCGTCATGGCAAATCATCTCAACCCGAACGCATTAAGTATCGACCTTTAAAGGATTAAACAAAGATTACCGCTGTTATTCAATGCAGAATAACAGCGGTGTGACTTTGCTTTGGTGCGCAAGCACAGTAAAATATAAGTAAGCCGCCGACTGAATGATTATGCGTTTACTGTTTCTATTACTTGTACTGCTGTCCCTAAATGGCCAATTATGGGCCAAAGAAATGCCCGAAGCTTATACCGACTTCCACCACGACGATGTTATTCCGCTGTCGTTAAACCCATTAAAATCCGGCCAGCTAAGTTTTACTGTACAAGGTCAAACCATTCAATTGCCGAAAAACCTGACTAAATCAGGTAACCACACGCATAGCTTTCATCAATCCTTCAGCAATGGCGAACTGAATGCCACATGGGGTGGTGGCGGTTTATTTGGCCAGTTGCGCTTAGCCAACAACAACTACATTATCACCACCGAAGGTCACGGTATGTGGGCGGTAAAAATGCCTGACAATGCCAGCTATAACAGCTGTGGCGTACAACACAACCAAGTTTTCGAGCATGATTTAAACCTTAAAACCATTAATCGTAACAACCACAAAAAAGCCGCTGGCACAGTGATTGATTTACTGGTTGTTTATGACCAAGCCATAGCTGATCGGTATCCCGGCGAGTTACTGAACGCCCGGGTGCAGCAATATATTCATGTGGCCAACCAAAGTTACGCCAACAGTCAGTTGGACTTGAGCTTGCGCTTAGTCGGTTTAAAACAAACCGGTTATAACGCTAATAATGCCAATGCCACGCTTCTTGATCAATTACGAAAAACCTTAGCCAATATCAGCCGCTATCAAGGTCTTACTGAAGTGCCTGGCTGGCGTGCAGCCACCGGTGCCGATTTGGTTATCTTCTTACGCACCCATGATATTTTAACCCGTGGCAACTGTGGTATTGCTTATTTTCCGGCGGGAAACGGTCAACAATTTAACACCTCTTACGGTATTAATATCATGGCTGATGGCGCCAGTAGCTGGTCAGTTTGTACGGATCAACTGATGGTTCATGAAATCGGCCACAACTTAGGTGCGGGTCATCATAATGCCGCACTCCAGAACCGTTACCTGCCCGATGCTGCCGGATTTGCTAAGCCAGGACAATATGGCACCATTATGGGTTCTTTCGGCACCGGCGACCCCAATCGCTTTTTAGAACTCAATTATTTTTCCAGCCCGTATGTACAATGTGGAGGTGACGCCTGCGGTGTACCCGGACAACGTGACAATGTTCATGTGATGTCACTCTTAAAAGGGCCGGTCAGTCAGTATTTTCAGTCACAATCCAATGCCCCCTACCCGGATGCCTTGACACCTTCAAAAACGGATTCTGATGGTGATGGTATCATTGATCAAGATGATGAATTTCCCTTTGATTCCGGCGAAAGCAAAGACAGTGACGGTGACGGTGTGGGCGACAACCAGGATGTTTTCCCCCATGATCCCACAGAATGGGCTGATTTCGATGGCGATGGTGCTGGTGATAACAGTGATCCGGATATCGACGGCGACGACCATCTCAATAACGTGGATGCCTTTCCCTTCGACCCCAATGAATACAAAGACAGTGACAGTGATGGCGTTGGTGATCATCAGGATGCTTTTCCGGATGACCCGACAGAATCATCAGACACAGATGGTGATGGTGTCGGTGATAATGCCGATTTAGACAGCGACAATGATGGTTATCCGGATATTGACCCCGACAAAGAAGATATCTTAGTCATCAGCGTGAATAACAATCGGATTCTACGTTTTGATGCAGAAACCGGCCGCAGTAAAGGCATTGAAGTCCTGCCCGATGATGGTCAACTGACATTTCAATCAGATTTGGTGTATGACAGTCACAGCCAACGACTTATTTACAGCACCGCCAGTCGGATTAAATCAATACCGCTAAGAAATCGTGAACAAGAACCCACGACGCTTGTTTATCCCTATGCTCAGGACAAAACTCAGCTTAATTCAGGTTTTCCCACAGCCTTGGCTTATTTGCTGAATAACAAATTGCGCGTGGCAAAAACACGCAGCACCAACGACAGTCAGTCTCAGCACGATTACATGGCTGAGTTTTCGATACCGCTGGTCGGGCAAGCAAAACCTCTGGGCTTGAAATACATTACCACCGAGGAAGAAAGCATTTTAGACTTTTACCAGCAGCAGGACACGCTGTATGCATTGGGATATAACCAGGCACTTTACAGAGGTCATATCTCCGACTCACAATTACAAAATTTCACACCATCACCCGCTTATTGGCTAAAAAACAGCCGAGCTTTTATCGTCACAGAATCGGGGCAAATGATTCACACCAAAAGTAATCAACTGGCGATGACAGATGCCGGAACAGGCCAATCTTTAGGCGTATTTGCCCGCACTGCTTCCCTTGGCTATCGAAACTTAACCGGCATCACACAAACCCGTGATAATCGCATTATCGTGGCTGATGCCGACAAAAATACCCTGCTCCAATTTAACATGGACGATGAGTTTATGGGTGAACTGGTAACAGGCTATGGCATGGACGGACCGCATAAAATCATCGCAGTACCGGCGTTAAAAGACCGCTTTTATCAAAACCAGGACAGGGTTATGAGTCCCAATGCCGGTAACTGGTTTAATCCCGCGAGCTCCGGCCGTGGCTTTAATATCGGTATTTTTAATAAACGTTTACAAGTGCTGTGGTTTACTTATGATCAGGCCGGATTACCCGTGTGGTATTTTTCTGCCGGTCTACTGGATGGCTTTCATTATCAAGATACTTTACTAAAAGCCACCCAAATTTCTGACAGTGAAGTCAGCTTTGAACAGGTGGGCGAACTGGCTGTGGTTTTCAGCAACGAACGACAGGCCACAGTCCAATGGCAGTTACATGAGCTGAGTGGTTCTGAAGACATCCAGTGGCAACAATTTAGTTATGAGCCGGAAGAGGATAATTACACCGGTATGTGGACCCGAGAAGATGCGCCCGGTTGGGGCACCGCTGTGACCACCATTGGTGAAAAAACTGTGATTACACCTTTCTTGTATGATGCTGCAGGCGAGCCTCGCTGGTTAAGCAGTGATGTGGCTTTGGGCACAAGCCCCTTACAATTTAATGTGGGCTTTTTCACCAGCACCACGTTATGCCCGGGTTGCAGTGGTGAAGCCGCCGTTGATTTAAATTATATCGGTGAAATGATTTTGGATTTTGAGCAACAAACCTGGCAAAGCGATATCAGTTGGCCAACACCATTAAGTCATAAGTGGCCGATAAATGATACCAATATGGTACGTATTTCTGATGAGCCCACCAGGCCGCGGTAAATTGACGAAATCTGATTAACTCTCAGCTTATCTGTTCATGCTCATCACGATAATGACAGCCACTGCTCGTGGTGTTTGACCATGCCGCCAAAGTCACAATAATGGCGGTACGTACTGCATTGCGTAAGCCAATCAGATCGTCTGATACTTGGCAGTTGCGATAAAATTGTTCGATGTCGGTTTCCAGATGACGCAGTTCACGCAAAGCCCGTTGTAGTCGCTCGGATGAGCGACTGATACCCACGTAATTCCACATAATGGTTTGAATACGCTGTAAATCATGGCGTATTAAAACCTTATCGGCCCGCTGTTGGCTGTTCATTTGCCAGGGTGGAATTAACTGTTCATCATAATGAGCGGTGTCTGATGATTTACCGACAATGGAACGGGCACTATCCAAACCGGTCACCACCCCCTCTAATAAAGATGTGCTGGCTAAGCGGTTAGCACCATGTAGGCCGGTACAAGCGACTTCACCAATGGCATACAATTGCTGAATATCGGTAGACCCATCTGAATCGACCCATATTCCACCACAGGCATAATGCGCAGCCGGTGTCACCGGTATGGTCTGCTTGGTTATATCCACGCCATGACTTAAACAGAACTCATAGATATTCGGGAATCGTGCAATAATTTGTTCAGCCGGTAAATATGAACAGATATCCAAATAAACACAATCACTGCCCAAACGCAGCATTTCCTTATAGATACTGCGGGAAACCACATCTCTAGGTGCTAAATCCCGCCATTGTGCATCATAACGAGTCATAAAGGCTTCGCCTTGGGCATTAATTAAACGTCCACCGGCACCACGCAATGCTTCAGATATCAGAAAATTAGGTGCACCTTTTTTATGAAAGGTGGTTGGGTGAAACTGCACATACTCGGTATTTATCATCCGTGCACCGGCACGATGTGCCATCGCCAATCCATCGCCTCGAGTACCTTCGGTATTACTGGAATGTAAATACACTTGTCCAAAACCGCCACTGGCTAAAATCGTGTGCCCGGCAATGACTCTTTTCACACGCTGCTGTTGACTATCTAACACATAAGCACCCACACATCGTTTCGGTTCGTACAGACTGCGCCGATCAAGGCTATGATGATCAGGTGTAATCAAATCAATGGCAGTATGCTGTGTGAGTAAAGTGATTTTTTGAGATTGTTTAGCAGCCGCCAAAAGGGCATCATGGATGGCTTTGCCGGTGCTGTCCTTCACATGTAATATACGCGATATTGAATGCGCCGCTTCCTGACAAGTGGCTAAATTATCTTGTGAATCACGGTCAAATTTAACCGGCACTTTCTGCATTAATAAATAACGCAAATAATCGGGACCACATTCAGCCAAATAATGCACAAAAGAGTTCCGGTTTAATCCACCGCCGGCCGCCATAATATCTTCAGCCAAATGTTGCGCAGAGTCTTTTTCTCCTCGATAAACAATGCCACCTTGCGCCCAGTGGGTATTACAATCCTCAGGTACTTTTGAGCGCGTAATAACGGTGACCGACACGCCCAAAGTAGCCAATTCTAAAGCCGCACTTAAACCGGCAATACCGCTGCCGATAATAAGCACTGTGTCTTGATGTAATTCCGATACCACTTTAGCCGATTTGTAGCATTCGATTGACTGCCTGATAAGCCCGCTGCCTGATGTCTTCCGGAATGGTGATTTCATACTGATTGAACAGTAAAGCATTATACGTGTCTTTCAGTTGAATCTGGTTCATATAAGGACAGCGCACATGGCACATGCGAAGCATTTCCCGGTTGGGGTTCTCAGCGTGGATGTTATCGCCCATGGCACATTCGGTGAGCAACAAATAACGCGGCAATTTGTTATCTCGAATATAGTTAATCATGGCCGTGGTGCTGCCGGAAAAATCCGCGGCATCGACCACTTCTGGTTTACATTCAGGATGCGCCAATACTTTGGCATCGGGATAAGTCGCACGCACATGTTCAATGTCTTCCACGGTAAATTGATCATGCACTTCACAACGGCCATGCCAGCCAATGAGTTGCACATCTACATCATTATCGCTGCCTTTATTTTTACTCGGGAAAATAATGTGCTTACCGGTTTCCCGGGCGATATTACCGGCTAAATACTCATCAGGTAAAAATATCACCGTATCCGAATTCAATGATTCAACCACTTGCTTGGCATTACCGGAGGTGCAACAAATATCTGTTTCGGCTTTAACATCGGCATAGGTATTGATGTACGTGACCACCGGAACCCCCGGAAACTGCTGTTTAAGTTTTCTGACATCAGCCGCGGTAATCGATTCTGCTAAGGAACATCCGGCTTTACTTGAGGGCACTAAAACGGTTTTATCCGGACTTAGAATCTTAGCCGTTTCTGCCATAAACTCAACGCCACAAAAGACGATAATGTCTTTATCGGTTTCTGCCGCTTTTCTCGATAACTCCAGCGAATCACCGGTGAAATCAGGCACCGTATGAAACAGCGCCGGCTCCATGTAGTTATGACCTAAAATCAATGCGTTTTTCTGTTTTTTTAGGTCAATAATTTGTTGCGCCATTTCGGCTTTTAAGATCAATTCAGCTTCACTGTACTGATCACTGAGTTTTTGGGTGAGTTTATCAAGGATTGGATTGGCTAACATGGTTGTTAAATATTGTTGAGTTAAAGACGGGGCGCTGTCTGTGCGACAACGCCCATGCGACAGGCATTATATTTAAAAGTGTAAAGTAAATTTTTGATGTAGGTCAGGTTTTTAGCTCGAATATTTCATGTAAGAATGGAATTTAGATATAACATAGCTGGCTATTTTGCACCGTTTACATGAATTTTTCGGGCTAGAACTTTATACCTGCAAGCTTTAATAAAAAGGCATAGTCCTGTGCAGTTTCCTTATAGTAACTAAAACGTCCCGAAGCACCGCCGTGACCGGTATCCATATTGGTGCGCATTAATAGCAGATTATCATCGGTTTTCATATCACGCAGTTTCGCCACCCATTTAGCCGGCTCGAAGTATTGCACCTGCGAATCATGTAATCCGGTGGTGACCAGGATATTGGGATAATCCTGGGCTTTGACCTGATCGTAGGGCGAATAGGACAACATGTAATCATAAGAATCTTTGTTTTTGGGATTGCCCCACTCTTCAAATTCACCGGTGGTTAGCGGTAAACTTTCATCCAACATGGTGGTGACCACATCCACAAACGGCACACTGGCAATCATACCGTGATACAACATACCATCCATATTGGCCACCGCACCCATCAGCAAGCCGCCGGCACTGCCGCCCCAGGCATAGATACGCTCAGGATCGCCATAGCCTTTGGCCAATAAGGCTTTTGAGGCGTCAATAAAATCAGTAAAAGTATTCATTTTATTGAACATTTTACCGTCTTCATACCAGGCGCGGCCTTTGGCCTGGGAGCCGCGAATATGCGCCACCGCATAGACAAAACCACGATCCAATAAGGACAGACGACTGACAGAAAAGCTGGGATCGATGGAATAGCCATAGGAGCCATAGCCATACACCAACAGAGGTCGTTCAGATAAGGCTGTGTCTGATTTTTTATACACCAGAGACACCGGTACCTCAGCACCATCTCTGGCGGTAATTAACAGACGTTCAGATTGGTATTCCTCAGGATTATGTTCACCGTTAATTTCATCCTGTTTTAGTAAGGTTTTTTCACCACTGTTCAAGTCGACTTCGAAGACACTGCCGAGCTGGGTAAATGAATCATAACTGTAGCGCATGGTGTTGGTATTTTGTTGCGGGTTGTAACCCACCCACATGGTGGAAACAGCCTCATCACCTTGAATAAGCTTTTCATCACCTGTTAACCAATTTTTGGCTTTAATGTGCTTAATGCCATTACGACGTTGATCAACCACCAGCCAGTCTTTAAAGGCATCGGCATCATAAATCAGGGTTTCCTCATCATGGCCAATAATTTCTTGCCATTGTTGCTTATCTTGTGAAGCACCAATCGGGGCACGCATTACCCGGGAATTTAAGGCCTGCCAATTACTGACGATAATCCAGTCACCGTCAAAATCTTCCACTGAATATTCATGCTTTTCTTCTCGTGGTAGCACCAATGAAAATTGGCCGGTGGGATTCGCTGCATCTAAATACAACACTTCACTCTGGGTGGTGGATTCAATCTGAACCATAATATAATCACCGGAACGTGAGGTGTAGCACGATAAATAAAAGGTGTCATCAGACTCTTCATAGACCAACACATCTTCACTGACAGGCGTGCCTAAACGATGGCGATAGACCTGATATGGCAGAAGTGTAACGGGATGTTTACGGGTGTAAAAAAAGGTTTCACTGTCTTTCGCCCAGGCGATGGAGCCGGTGGTGTTTTTGATGACATCCGGCAGCATTTTGCCACTAGCCAGATCTTTAAAGCGCAAATCGTATTGACGGCGGCTGACGGTGTCTTCGGAAAAGCCATAGATCTTATGATTGGGGCTTGGTTGTTGGTAGTTGCTGGCATAGTAGGCATAATCCTTGGCCAATTCATTGACATCCAAAAGCACTTCTTCATGGGCCTCGAGACTGTCTTTTTTACGGGCATAAATCGGATACTCCTGTCCTTCAGAATAACGACTGTAATACCAATAGTTATCCAACTGATAAGGCACTGACTCGTCATTTTGTTTTATGCGGCCGGTAATCTCCTGATACAGTGTTTCCACCAGGGGCTCAACATCTTTTAACTGCGCTTCGGTGTAATCGTTTTCAGCGTTCAGATAAGCCAACACTTTTTCATCGGTGCGCTCATCATCACGTAACCAATGATATTGATCGACACGGGTATCACCATGCAGGTTCATTTCGTAAGGTATTTTTTGAGCTTTAGGCGGTTGTTGTTCAGCCATGGATGACTCCTTTTGAGGGCTTGTTTGACAAGCAGACAGTGAAAAACAAAAAAGTAGTATGAATAATCGTGACATTATATTTATTCCAGTTAATTAAGATTGGGGCAATTCTTTATTTTCAAAGTCTTGTGCCTCATTTTCTGAAGAAATATCATCTTCTCCGGCATCGGATTTTTGAGAATCATCCATGGGTTTGTCCCTGCGTGGTAAATAACGTAACCAAATGAGCCAAACAATCAAGGCATCTAAAATAATCAACGCTTGCCATAAATACAAATGGAACCATTCAAACCAGGTATGATTCCACTGTAATAAATAAAACAAAGAAATAATTCGCACCATGTTCAGTGACTGGATGGCTAAAAACCCCCAGAACAGTCCTTTGATTTTATACCAAAGTGGAGATGGGAAAGCGACGATGGCAGCCAACAATATAATCATGGCTTCCACACCATTACAACCCGGCGCAATTTGTATCGCAGCCATTGTTTTGGTGTCCTGGATAATATCACCATAGGCATGAACATTGGCATCAAATAATTGCACAATCCAAGAGCTGACAGTGGCAATCAAACCCGTAAATGGCAACACCACAGCTTGACGAACAGGTTCGTAAATTTCCAATAAAAAAAGTGATATTAAAATCACCAAAAACAACACAACAAAGCGAATCATGGTTTTTTATCGCTGGCACTAAAAGAGCAACGATTCTATCACATATCCATTAAATCCAAAGAAATCCATTTATGATAATTCACAAACTTTTAATTAAGGATTAACAGCTTCTTAACAGAAATGTTAGTATGATGAACACATAGTCAAGGTTCTCCAAAAACAAGTTGACTTAAATCTGGGCATCTATTTCCCAAGGAGTTTTTAAACTTCTTGGGATTTTTTTTATCAAATGAATATATAGAAAACTAAAGAAGGAACCACGCTTATGAAAATTTTAGTTGTTGAAGACAATACAGATATTGCCGCTAATATTGTTGATTATTTTGAGGAAAAAGATCACATTGTTGATTACGCCGGTGACGGTGTAACCGGATTACATTTAGCTGTTAGCAATGATTTCGATGTGATTATTTTAGATTTGATGTTGCCCGGCATGGATGGATTGGATTTGTGTAAAAAACTTCGAACGGATGCAAAAAAAAATACCCCGGTGATTATGTTAACCGCCCGCGATACATTGAGTCAAAAGCTGGAAGGTTTTGAATATGGCGCTGACGATTACATGGTTAAACCGTTTGCTTTACAGGAATTAGAAGCCCGCGTTAACGTTCTTGGCACCCGCAAAAAGAAAAATCTCAACCGCACTTTGGTTGTGGCTGATTTAGAATTCAATTTAGACAGTTTAACCGTAAAAAGAAATGGTCAAAGTTTAAAAATGAATCCAACCGGGCTGAAGCTGTTACAAATATTAATGGAATCCAGTCCTTATGTGGTGCCTCGAGAAGAATTAGAGGTTAAAGTTTGGGGTGAAGAAATGCCTGATTCTGACTCTCTGCGTGTTCATATTCACGGCTTGAGAACCACCATTGATAAACCGTTCGATAAAAATCTCATACACACCAGACACGGTATTGGATATCACATATCCGATCCTGATGAACTGTCGGATTAAACTCAGCCGATACCGATGAATTTTCGGAACAGTATAAAAAGTCGGATTATTATCGCTTTCTTGGCATTCAGCAGCCTATTGACCTTGCTGTTTGCCGTAGCTTCCTTGAGCATTAGGCAGAACTTACAGACTGAACTCATTGAACAAACCATCAAACAAGATTTAGATGGATATATGACAAAGCTGGCGGCTAATCCCCAGGATGTATTGGGTCAATCTCTATCAAGCAATGTACAAGGCGTTATCACCACACCCGATAATTTTCATACAGATTTACCTTTGAGCTATGCTGATTTAGAAGACGGCACCCACATCATAACGGAAGGTGATAAGACCTATATTGTGGCAGTGAATAAACAGAATAAGCTTAAAGGGCAGCCTGTTTGGGGTTATATCAAATATGACATCAGTCATATGAAACAAAATGATCGGGTGTTGTGGGGGATTTTTGCAGGAATGCTTATCGTTTTCTTAATTCTTGCTTATGTACTGGCCATTTATGTCTCTAAAAAAGCATTAAAGCCGTTAAGTAAATTAGCGGCAAAATTAGAAAACTTATCTGCCCATACTCACATCGAACCCTTGGCACCCTATTTTCCGGAGGATGAAGTCGGGAAAATTGCACATGCATTGGATAATTACGCGCAAAGCTTAACCGACTATGTGACCCGTGATAAAGAATTTAACGCCGATGTCAGCCATGAGTTAAGAACCCCGTTGGCGGTGATTACCAGTACCGTTGAACTCATTAAATCCAACCCGAACATCAGCGAAAAAGAACTCAGCCGCATTAACCGTATTGAGCGTGCCGTCAAACAATCCTCCGAGCTCACAGAAACCTTATTACTTTTAGCGCGCGAAGAACGCAAAGAAAACCAAGGTTTAGAACGCACCCAACCGGCCATCATTATCCGCAAGATATTAGAAAGTTACGAACCTACGCTCAAATTAAAACCGGTTAAAACCAAAGTCATTGAAAAAGACTGGTTACAAGTTAAAGCGCCGGAGTCTGTGATATCGGTTGTATTAGGCAACCTGATTGGTAATGCCATTAAATACACCACTGAAGGTACAATTCATATAATTATAGACACCCACTCAATTATTGTTCAAGATGAAGGCGTCGGCGTGAACGAATCTGAACTGCCTAAACTTTTTGAACGGCATTACCGTGCCAACAAAACAAGCTCAAAAGGTTCAGGAATCGGTTTGGCTATCGTCAAACGCCTGTGTGAGCTGTATAATTGGGACATTGAAATCAGACAAAATAAAACAGCAGGATTAACGGCCATTTTAACCTTTAATCCTGATTGACTCTTTAAAGGATTAAGCCAGTGTCTTTGAAAGCCACCACAAAAAAAGATATTCTCAATTGTTGCCGGCGTGGCCAATTAGCGCAGCTACAACAATTGTTAAAACAGGGTATCAGTATCGACACTGTCGACAGTGAAGAGTTTGCACCTTTAAATATCGCTCTCCGGCATGGCCGTTGGCAAGTGGCCCGTTACATCTTGCAACAAAATACTTTACCCAATTATGCCACCACACCTCCACTGATTGCCGCCTGCCAATATAATAAAGATGACACAACGGGTATTGACTTAATATACCGACACACGGCGAACATAAATTGCAGCGATAGCCAAAACCGCACCGGCTTAATGACAGTCTGCTTACTGGGCCATGAAAAGAAATTTGATTTTATAGTCAAACATTGTGAAGATGTTAATCGCTGTGATGACCATGGAATGACGGCTCTTTTAGATGCCGTGACCAGTCAATCGATAAAAATCGTGGAAAAATTAATTCAGGCCGGTGCCGATGTCAATCAATGCAATCATAACAATGACAATGCCTTGTTATTGGCTTTTAAAGCAAAACACCCTTCACCCAAATTGATTCAACTGTTGATTGATCACAAAGTTAATATTTATCAGCAAAACAAACAAGCGGAATCGCCCTATGAAGTCGCCAAACAAAAACATGCTGACCTCGTTAAGTTATTGGATATTGCCATTGCCAAAGAACAGCAAATTGAATTGCCACTGTTCAACGACATATCATCACAAGACCAAACCACGACCAAGACTAAACCACCAAACAACATGACAAGCAACAAGGAACACCAACACAACTGGTTCGAAGCTGTCAGCAAAGGCAACTTAGGCCAGCTAAATCGGTTGTTATTAAAAGACGTTAACATTAACCAAACCGATGACAAGGATTGTACTGCACTGATTCATGCAGCCGGCCAAGGAAAACGTGCTGTCTGCTCGTTTTTAATAGAAAAAGGTGCAAACATCAATCACCGCAGTCGCAACGGTAGCACCGCTTTATCAAGTGCCATTATTAGTCAATCTGATAACGTCGTCGAATTACTGTTGCGTCATCAAGTGAAGTTAAATGAAACAGGTCCTGGCGGATATCCCTATGTCAATTTAGCGGCAGCGCAATGGAATGAATCCTGTTTGAGCAGACTGGTAGAAGCTGGCGCCAGCCCACTGAGCAAGGATCCCGGTCGTGGCAACTTGTATCATAATGTGATTTCAGCCGCTGCCTATTACAGCCAGACAGGTAAAGCACTACAAACGCTTAAACTCATTCACACCTATAACATTGGCATCAATGATCGTGATGACCAAGGTCGTACACCACTGACCCTATTGGCACGTTTGGGCCGTCATGATAAAGACCAACAAGTTGCCACGTTGGCACATTTATTGCTTAAATGGCATGCCAAGCCCAATAACAAAGACAGTAAAGGCATGACTGCTTTAGATTACTGCCAACAAAATCAGTTAGCCAATACCCGAGGGGTTATACTGTCTTTTACCGATTAATCATTGCCAATGACACAGTGAACAAAAAACAACTGACAATCTTATTTCAAAAGCATCAACA
Source organism: Marinicella gelatinilytica (assembly GCF_026410405.1). Taxonomy (GTDB): domain Bacteria; phylum Pseudomonadota; class Gammaproteobacteria; order Xanthomonadales; family Marinicellaceae; genus Marinicella; species Marinicella gelatinilytica. Next base: position 60,133 of record NZ_JAPMLN010000004.1, read on the forward strand.
TTTGATTGATCAAGCCGTGTTCAGCAAACAAATCAATATAACCGGCGTGACCCTTGATGATGTTTATCAAGAAGTGTCCATTCGCGTGATTAAATTATTAGACAGTGACCGAGAAATTGAAAACCTTCCGTCTTATATATACAGAATCACGGCCAATGTGATTGTTGATTTAGCCAGGGCCAATAATCGCCATGCTCAAGAGACACCACTACCGGAACACCGTGATGAATCGGACAGTTATCATCCCGAACTCGATGGGGACGTACTCCAACCGGATAATAGACTGGCTGATAAAGAGTTACAGAAGACCATTTTAGCAGCCATTGAATCGCTTCCTGAGGATCGTAGAATTGCCGCTAAAATGAGATTACAAGGCTACACGGTTAAAGAAATGATGTCATTAACCGGCTGGTCTTACTACAAGGCTGAAAATTTGTCTAAACGTTCCATGACCGCCTTAAAGGAACAATTAGAAAAAATGGGTATTGATTATGAAATTAACTGAACAACAATTATCACAATTATTTCAAAATAGCAGCAAACATAAGCACACCACAATTGACGTTGGTGACTGTCTGTTAAACCCGAAATTAGCTGATGTTGATGCCATTGTTAGTGATTTTAATACTGCGCAAGCAGCACAATTAGCCACTCACTTTGCTCCTTGGTCGCAACAGGTGGCCAAAGACATTCAACACAGACGTCAACCCAACATATCTTCACGAATTAAACTGTTTATCAATCAATGTCTGCCTAAATCACCGATGATGGGGGCAAGCTTGGCTGTGGTTTTTACCCTATCTGCTGTGGTGTTTTTTAGTAACCAGCACATTGACACGCCATCGTCTAACACCAATGTGGCTACTAATGACGTTATTAATGCCTTACCTTTTGAAGGTGACAGCGATCGATTAAGTCGAGGCAATTTTGATGAATCGAACCAAGACGACCAATTATTTAGAGCCAATTTTAGCTAACAATCACCACCTCAATCTTGAAAACTGTTGGTCAATGGCTGCAAGAGCGACCGCATAAGATTCCCGAAACTGTCCATCGACAATTGCTCGCACATGTCCTAAAGCGAAATACCGCTTGGTTAATCGCTCATGATGACGTGACCGTTATTAATCAACAAGCTCGCCAGATTAAAGATTACCAAAGACAATTCATAGACGGCATTCCGCTGGCTTATATTCTCGGCGAACAAGCTTTCTGGGATTTAACCTTAAAGGTTAATGAACACACCTTGATTCCTCGTCCTGACACTGAACTCATCATTGAAACCATTTTGGATTTAAACCTGTCTCCGTCATCTATTTTGGACTTAGGCACAGGATCCGGCGCCCTGGCTCTGGTACTGGCGAGACTATTTCCTAACGCTTCAGTCACCGCCACAGATATCAGCTCCCAAGCCATTACAGTGGCACAGAGCAATGCCCAAAAATACCACATAAATAACATCTGTTTCATCCAAAGCCACTGGTTTAATAACATCCAAGGCACATTTGATTTAATTGTCAGTAACCCCCCCTACATCGAACCCGATGACAGTCATTTAAGCGGCTTAACTCATGAGCCAATAACAGCTTTAGTGGCCGATAATAACGGCCTTGCCGATTTACAGACCATCATTCGTCTGGCGCCTCAGTTTTTAAATCACAATGGTATCCTATTAGTAGAGCATGGCTATAATCAACAACAAACCGTCGCTGAATTATTTACTGACAAACATTATTGCAAGATAAAAACACTTTTTGACATTGAACAGCGTCCAAGAGCCACAATGGGTTATTGCAAATAGAATGTTATTTAAGCTTTAATTGTCCGGTAATAATCTGCCAGAACATCACCCAATCACCCATTAAACTATATAGTGGGTAGCTAAAAGTCGCGGGTCTATTTTTTTCGTACTTAAAATGTCCCAACCAAGCAAAACCATAACCAATCACAGGAACCAACAGCAACAACCAAGGATTACTTAAATAGATACTCAGCAAAACTGTCAAAATAACCAAAAAAGAACCGATAACATGTAACAAGCGACAAGTGGGGTTCTGATGCTGGGACAAGTAAAACGGATAGAACGCTTTAAAGCTGTTAAATTGTTTATTATGATGAGTCATGTGATTATTTTAACATATAATTATCTTTTACCTATTTGGAGTCTGTCATGCTTCAGCGAGCATTGCTTTTTACACTATTTATCTTGTTAACCGCTTGTGGGCCGGCACGCATTGAGAAGCCCAACAATGATTTGCCCACTCTTATTGAAGTGGTACGATTAGATGTCGGTAGCCAACAACTTATTATTCGCTTAAGCCATCGACAAGCTCAAGTTCGTGATGCATCAACATTACATTGTCAGTTACAAATTGATCAATCCAAAGCCATTACTTTACCAGTTTTACAAACCCCTGAATTAACCTCATACGCCAGAGAGGTATTGGCGTGGTCAATACCCGATTCGTTGTCAATACCGACCCAAGCAAGGATTGACTATGACTTTGATTGCACACTGCGCTCGGCCAAATGGCGCGATGAGCACTTTTATAGCCGTGGCACTTTGTATCGATTAGGACATCAAGAACCACCGATTTATCGATAAAAATCTTCTCAGTAAGTGAAGCATCAAATCACTCGACCAGCAATCAGAAAAATATGACTAATGGACTATTTGTTTTTTCTATGGTGTTATAGTACACTACAACACTATTAAACACAGACGGTAAATATGATGACTGTATTCAAACAAAACTTATTGGCCACAATGCTACTGGCAAGCGCTTTATCGTTAAGCCTTTTAATGAGCTATTGGCTGACTTATAACGACAGTGGTCATGTCGATAAGCCAACGGCTCAAAACATATTAAAAATAGAAAAATTCAATAAAATGAATCACAGCTTAATTTTATTGTTACCGGCCATCAGGTAAATATATGGCCTACCACTGGAATGACAGCCAACCTATTTATTTGCAACTCGCTGAGCAAATTAAAGACCTAATCTTAAATGATGATGTCGGCACCGGCGAAGCTCTGCCATCTGTTCGGCAACTGGCTGTAGACTACCAAGTCAATCCAATCACCGTTTCTAAATCCTACCAGATACTTGTGGATGAAGCGTTGGTGGAAAAAAAACGCGGTTTGGGTATGTTTGTTAGCAGCAATGCAAAAAATATATTAAAGCAAGAACAACGCCAAGCCTTTATTAACCATCAATGGCCACAAGTTCTCCAAAAAATAGAACAGTTGGACATTGATATCGACAGCCTTATTGAATCTTTAAAAGACACTGGGAGCCAATCATGAGTGCCATTTTATCCGCACATAATCTCAATAAAAGTTACGGAAAATTCCAAGCTTTAAAAAATATCAACATAAACATTGAACGCGGTCGAGTGGTTGGCCTGATCGGCCCCAATGGCGCCGGTAAAACCACCTTTCTAAAAGCTGTTTTGGGCTTAGCACCCTGTGATGGTGACCTGAACGTTCTGGGCATAGACCCATTCAAAAAGCGGGCTGAATTAATGAAGGATATTTGTTTTATCGCTGATGTCGCAGTTCTACCAAAATGGATACAAGTTTCCCAGTTATTAGACTATACCGAACAAGTCCACCCAAACTTTAACCGCCAAAAGGCTGAACAGCTGATTGCTAAAACTAAGGTTTCTCTCACACACAAAGTTAAAGAATTATCAAAAGGCATGGTGGCACAATTGCATTTAGCCATTGTTATGGCCATTGATGCACAACTGTTGGTTCTAGATGAACCCACCTTAGGCCTTGATATTTTGTTTCGTAAAGAGTTTTATGACAATTTAATCAATGATTATTTTAACAACCAACGCACCATCATTATCACCACCCACCAAGTAGAAGAAATTGAACACATTCTCACGGATGTGGTGTTTATTAAAGAAGGCGAAATCGTCCTTAATTCTGATATGGAAACACTCACCCGAGATTATTTTGAGGTCATGGTTAATCAAGATAACTATGAACAAGCCATGGCATTAAAACCGTTGGCTGTGAAGAAGGTATTTGGAAAACATATTATGTTATTCAAATCACCTTCGCGTGATCATGTTGCTGCCCTGGGTGAGGTTCAAAGACCGTCCGTTTCTGATTTATTTGTGGCTATTATGAAGGAGGACAACGCATGAAAACAATGTTGGCTTTATTGAAATTAGAATTTCAAGAGCACAAAGGTGCATTTTTTAAAACACCCATCATCATCGGTTTAGTGTTGGCCGCGCTTGCCATGCTGAGCTATTTCACCACAGACCGTTTTATTCTTGACGTTAGTGGTGGTGACAACATGCAATTTGCGATTGGCACCTTGCAACAACTGGGAGATGATAAAATAAACTTTGGCATTGATGTGTTTATGCTCATGACCGGTTCCCTGTACCATTTAATTTTATTTATTTTGGTGTTCTTTATATTGTTGGGAAGTTTGTATGATGACCGTAAAGACGGTAGTATTTTATTTTATAAGTCTTTACCTGTTTCAGATACTCAGACAGTAATATCAAAATTACTGACTGCCACATTAGTGGCTCCGGCTGCCTTTATCATTGGTATTATGATAAGTCATTTAATTATGTTTATCATTATTAGCCTGATATTGACATTTAACGGGCTAAATCCGTTTACGATATTATGGACAAATATATCATTTATCGAAAACTGGGGGGCATTCATCGTTGGTTGCATGGTTCAAGCATTGTGGGCTCTGCCCTTGTATGGGTGGTTACTATTCGCATCATCCATTGCTAAACGAAGACCATTTTTATTGGCGGTATTTGCGCCGTTAACAGTTGGTTTTATTTGGTACTGGTACAATGCGCTGGTTAACCTCAATTTATTTAAAATAGGATTTTTCCAGACCATTGGTCTGCTGTTCGCGAAAGCCACCACGCCTTTTGCTACCGGTCTTGGTCAGCAAAATTTTGAATCCATGGATTTCGATCCCACTGCCCATTCAAGTGTTGAGGTCATCAATAGTATGCTCAAGGGATTATGGCAAATTGAATTGTTATATGGTGTCATTTTTGCAGCACTGACCACTGGCTTAGCCGTATACATCAGACGTTACCGCAACACCATTTAATGAATATGGCGACTTCTTATTAAGGGGTCGCTTTGCTACAATATCCAAATTCGTTTTACGGCCTCTACGAGGCCGTTTTTAATAGCACTTATGCCGGATTACATTAAATACTTGCAACTGCCTTCGCCCTTTGTTTTTCATCGTGGCGGTCGTTTATATGAAGCTGAGTTACAATACGAAACTTGGGGGCAATTAAACCCGTCAGCAGATAATGCGGTATTAATTTTAACGGGATTATCACCTGACTCACATGCCTGTCGTCACCATAAAAATGATCAACCCGGCTGGTGGGAATTTATGATTGGCCCCGGTAAAGCCATAGATACCGATCAATTTTACGTTATATGCGCCAGCTCTCTGGGGAGCTGCAAAGGCTCGACAGGCCCCGCTTCTATCAATCCTAAGAATTCCCGTGCTTATCGCTTTGACTTTCCGGATTTGTGTCTTCAGGATGTCGCTAATAGTAACGTTTTGTTGTGCCGTCATTTGGGCATTGATCGTCTACACGCGATTGTGGGTCCATCAATGGGCGGTATGACCGGTACAGCTCTACTGCAACAACACCCGGGCTTTGCTCGCCATTGGGTACAAATTGCTGCCGGTTTGGCCTCTCCACCTTTTAGTACCGCCATTCGATCATTACAAAGAGAAGCTATTATTAATGACAACAATTTTAACCGTGGTTTTTATTCTCGTGAAGATTGGCCCATTGATGGCATGAAGTTTGCCCGTAAAATAGGCATGCTATCTTACCGTTCCGCGAAAGAGTGGAATGAACGTTTTCCACGTTCTTTAAAAAAGGTACCGGATCACCCTTTTGGTATCGAATTCCCTGTCGAAAGTTACTTAGAACATCATGCCAATCGCTTCATTCACCAGTTTGATCCAATTTGTTATTTATACTTATCTCGGGCCATGGACTGGTTTGATGCCTATCAGTATAAACCCAAAACAGCTCCCCATAATCCTCTGGCCGATATCAACATTGAATCTGCATTGATCCTGGGCACAGAAACTGACTTGTTGTTTCCCATTGATTTGCAAAAACAAGTATCTGATTTGCTCGATAAAGCCAGCATCGATAACCGCCTATATATCACGGACTCCATTCAAGGCCATGATGCTTTTTTAGTTGACGAAGATACGTTTTCAAAATTGGTTGCAGATTATTTATCAGCCACTGTATGAAGTATTTGCATCACTTTTTCATCATTTAAAGCAACAATATCTTCTGTCACATTCACACATTGTTCAATACAGCGGACGATGGCAATGGCATCATCCTGATGCGGACGACCTAACACCCATGGTGTCACTTTGCTTTTATCACCGGGATGGCCAATACCAATTCTTAAGCGTTTAAAATCTGCACCCAAACCCGGAATAATGTCTCGTAAGCCGTTATGACCACTATGCCCACCACCACGTTTGAATTTGGCCGTTCCTGGCGGGATATCTAACTCATCATACGCCACCACCACACGATTTGTCGGAATTCGATAAAATTGACAAAATGGAATAACCGTCTGTCCTGACCGATTCATGTATGTCTGTGGTTTAACAAGCCATAATTTCTCACCATAAAAGTCGGTGTGAGCAACCTCTGCTTTAAATTTATTTTCCTGTTTAAAAGTACACCCCACATGTGATGCTAAGGCATCTAAATACCAAAAACCGGCATTATGCCTGGTGGCTTGGTATTGTTGCCCGGGGTTACCAAGGCCAAAAATAACTTGAATCATATTATCAATACTCACTCAAAAAAAAACCACGGTACCCAAAACTGAGTACCGTGGCTCTAATCTTAGAAAATTCCGAGTTCTTAGTCGTCTTTTTCTTTGTTGTCATCTGAATCTGAATCGCCTTCAGATTCATCTTCATCAACTGTCGGTACATCAACATCCGGCTCTTCAACATCATCATCATCTGAAGTATCCAATACCGTGGCTGTGTTAACAATCACATCATCAAAATCTTCGTCCTCAGTCCGCAAGAATGCAACGACTTGAACCCCTTCAGGCATTTTGATTTCACTAAGCATAACCGAATCACCAACATCAAAGTTAGATAAATCAACTTCAAAGTACTCAGGTAAGTCTTTCGGCAAACAGGTGATTTCAATTTCATGTATTTGGTAATCAATAACAATACCGGCAACTTTACTGGCTGGACAATTGTCTGCACCGGTGAAGTGAATCGGAATGTTCATAACCAATTCCTGATTATCATCTACACGCATAAAATCCATGTGCATAATGACAGGTTTAGCCGGATGACGTTGCATATCCTTGATAACAACTTTTTGTTTAGCACCACCATCAGCGGTGAATTCAATAATACTGGAGAAGAAACCTTCGTCTTCAATTAAACGCAGTACTTTGTTGTGGTTCAATGTTAAATTTCTTGGCTCCCGGCCGGCACCATACAGTACCACAGGAACACGTCCTTCACGACGTAAGCGGCGGCTCGCACCTTTCCCCACATCGTCACGGAGTTTTGCATCAACTTTATAAATAGCCATAATATTTTCCTTTTAAAATAAAAGATTCTTGCGACCAGAATCTTATAAAAATCGATTGTGAGGTATTTTCAATACGAACAAAGAAAGTGTTGAATATACCTCACTTGTTTCAATCGATATACATGGAGCTAACGGACTCTCTGTTAGCAATACGTCTGATTGTCTCGCCGAGCATTTCAGCGACCGACAATTGACGAATTTTTTTACAATTCAGCGCTTCCGGTTGCAGTGGTATGGTATCCGTCACCACCAACTCGTTAATGTCTGAATTTTCAATGTTCTCAATGGCATTGCCGGATAACACCGGATGCACACAATAGGCATTCACTTCTTTGGCGCCCCATTCCATCAACGCTGTTGAAGCCGCACATAAAGTTCCGGCAGTATCAATCATATCATCTACCAGGATACAAATTTTTCCTTTAACGTCACCAATGATGTTCATCACCTTAGCCATATTAGGCTTTGGTCGGCGCTTATCGATAATGGCCAGTTCGCAACCTAATCGTTTTGCAATGGCTCTGGCTCGAACCACGCCGCCGATATCAGGTGAAACAATGGTCACATCTTCACTGTCATACTTCTGCCACATATCTGCCAGGGTCAACGGCGAAGCATAGACATTATCCACGGGAATATCAAAAAATCCTTGAATTTGATCAGCGTGCAAATCAACCGTCAATACCCGATCGATACCCACCGCGGCAATCATTTTAGCAGCCACTTTTGCGGTAATTGGTACCCGAGCAGACCGAGGACGTCGGTCTTGTCTGGCATATCCAAAATATGGAATAACCGCAGTCACTGTTTTAGCTGATGCCCTTTTTAAGGCGTCAACCATGACCAGCAATTCCATGAAATTATCTGCCGTGGGCCGACACGTTGGCTGAATCAAAAATATATCCTGACCCCGCACATTGTCTCTAATTTCAACAGAAACCTCGCCGTCACTGAAGCGCCCAACATTGGCGCGCCCCAAAGGAACACCCAAATTATTGGCAATTTTTTTGCCCAATTCCGGATTAGCGTTTCCGCAAAACAACCTGATTCCACGGTCGAACATTTCGTTGGCCCCTTAAATGAATATGCCCGCGCAGTGCGCAGGCATCACAAAATATGGCTGGGATGGCAGGACTCGAACCTGCGAATGCCAGGATCAAAACCTGGTGCCTTAGCCACTTGGCGACATCCCAATTCGCGAGAATTTTCTCTTTACCAGCTTTGTAATCGCTGTCAAAGGCGGCATATTATAACCACAATGACATTGTTTGCAAACCTTAATAATACATTTTGTTGCCAATTCATACTGACTGACAACAAACTTGTGCGCCATTATATTTCAATCAACTTGGTTCGACAATAAGCAGTGGCAATTTTTTGTTGTTTGAGGGCTTCAGACTTGTTATTAAATAATGCAAATAAAGTCGAACCGGTGCCCGACAACCGTAATAACATGTCTGAACTCAAAACTGAAAATATCTTAGATACCTCTGGGTAAGCTTGCAGTACCACAGGAAAACAATCATTTATCCAGAAATCTGTATCTGTCAAATAAGGTGTGCTTAAAGGTGTTTGCTGACGATTTAATTCAGGATGTTGAAACACGTCTTTTGTACCTATACTTACCGAAGGAAACAACAAAAGCACATATCCTCGATAAAATCTCATGGGTTCAATGTGTTCACCTATGCCGGTTACCAATGCGGATTGCCCTGTAACAAAAAAAGGCACATCAGCGCCTAAACGCAAAGCCATTTCTAATAATGTATTTTCATCTAAATGGCATTGCCAGATATTATTAAGCGTAAGCAAAGTGGTGGCGGCATTGGAACTGCCTCCACCCAATCCGGCCCCACTTGGAATTTGTTTATCCACATGTATATCAATGGCACAGATTTTTTGTGCATAAGGTTTTAATAATTCTGCGGCATGATAAATTAAATTATCTTCGCTGGCGATTTCATCAAAACCACTTATATTGACTGATGCTTGTGTTGCTGAAAGGGTTTTGAACGTCATCTCATCACCCCAAGGCAATATTTCAAAACAACTTTGCAGCTCATGATAGCCATTGTCTCGCTGGCCAACGATGCGCAACATCAAATTTATTTTAGCAGGGGATTTTTTGACAATCAGGGCCACTGCCAGTCTCGAATCACTAATCGAATACTGTACGGTGGCTTAGAGGCCATAATTCGATGTGGTAAACAGGCTTTAGGGTATTCTTGGAAACGATCATAAACAATATCCCAGCCTTGTTCTGATATGGTTTTTGAGTTTTCCGTAGTGTGGATGACAGCCTGCTCTTGGTTCAATGGTCTCGCCACGAGCCATTTTTTTAGGGCTTCCCAGGGTACCGGCCAGCCCACCGCATCCTCAATAAGTGTGGTTGCAGATGAAGCGTGGTAGGAATCTTCATTATTAACAATCATGGTGGCACCATCAAGGGTTTCTTCAATATACCAATCACCTTGTCCCATGGGTGCTTTGAACTGAGCTGTTGTTGCTGACTTGAGGTGATGCCACTTAAATTGGCCACTGCCACCTTCTTGACCATCGGACAAAGCCAATTTACCTGTCAATTGAAAGTTCTGAAAATCAAAATCACCGGCCATGTCACAATTGCTTGGTTTTTTCGCGAAATTTTGACAACCGCTCAATAAAACCACACAACATACAACAATTAAACCAACATTAATATCTCGCAACATGAACCGGCTTTGCAACAAAGCACCAAAATTATCCATACTGCTAGATTTAGAGATTATGTTTGAATTTAATATATGGAACAGTGCCGGTGAACTGATCTAAGTTAGTCGAGGCATTATCATTCATGTTCTTTCTGGCACCAAAAGAAAGGGTACCATCTTGATTAAAGTGCCAATCCACTTGTAAATCAATGCTGGAACGGTACAAGTCACTGTTTTGTTGGCTACTTGCAAAATCTGAATGTAAGCTGGCTCCGAAACGCTGATTACGCACACCTAATCCGAAACTGGTGGTATCTAACTGATCCTGATACAGACCCAACACATCACCGGATACCTGGCCGGTACTGAGGTCAACACCAAAACGCCAGTTGGTGCTTATATCCAACACCGAACTGATACCCAATTGGTAACCAAAATCATTACTATCAGAAGGTTTTATTTGATTGGGAACAGGCATAAATAATTGATTAACCTGGCTGTCATCGTAAACACCTAAGCGCAAAGACAACCAATCGGCAAATTGCATACGAAACATCACCTGATGGCCGTAAACACTGTTTTGTGTATTTAAGTACGCATGTCGAGCGCGACTTTGTGGCTTCAGTAAATCATAGGCATAGTCATCAGCATACATTGAGTCGCTTAATAGCCAATCACTACCTGACAATGAAAACTGCGTGGGCGCATGGGTTGTTAGCCGGGAGGTTTGTTGCACGCGTTTATCTGCCGTTTGACCAAAAGCCACGGAACATAAACACAACAAACATAATGTGATTAGATATTGCTTCATTTTCACTCCCAAATAACTAAGTACCCTAAGACTCAACATGAGTCGAATTAGTTCAAAGTTAATATTATTTTAACAAAAAAACCATGTTCCTGTCAATTTTACCCGAAAAAAATGTACCTGTAATCATTAAGATACTTATTATTCTTAAATAAAAGATTAACTTTTTTGAATCCGGTCACAAATTAAACAAGATATTAACTTTTGTCATTAACATGCTGCCAAAACTGACTGGCTTTTTTCATGGCTTTACCCATGATGGTGTTTTCCGCATACGCTCCATCAACCAACAATCCGGCAGGTTGAGCCATTAAAACTTCCATGGCCTGGCTGATGTTATCAACTGCATAGATATGAAACTGACCATCAATACAAGCCTGCTGCACGTCCGGACGTAACATTAAATCACCGGCATTACTGGCAGGAATAATAACCCCTTGCTGACCATTAAGCCCATTCAAAGCACAGGCATCAAAAAAGCCTTCTATTTTTTCATTCACACCGCCAATGGCCTGTAGCAATCCGTGTTGATCAATGGCACCGGTCATGCTAATGCCTTGGTTAATCGGAATTTGTGTGAGTTCAGAAATCAAACAACAAAACTCAGCACCAGAAGCCGAATCACCATCAATTCCACCATAACTTTGCTCAAATGCCACTGAAGCCGAAAATGTTAAAGGATGTTTTAGCGGCAGCATGTGACGTAACAAGCCGCCCAAAATCTCAAAACCTTTGGTATGTATTGATCCGGATTTTCCGGCCTTGCCCTCAATATCAATGACGCCGGCGCGACCGGCACCAATCGAGGCGGTAATTCTTGAAGGAAATCCATACACAATTGGGCCGGCGTGAATCACAGCCAAACCGTTAATCTGCCCCACTTGTGCACCTGAGGTCGAAATGTTTAAAGTACCGTTAGCCAGCTGCTCAAGAAATTTCCTCGCCGGTAAACCGGCACGTCTTTTGGTGCGGCGAATGGCCTCGCTGACGTGTTCGGTTTTGACTTCTTGGTGATTATCTTTACAAGCCACATAATGGGCTTCTCTGGCAATGTCTGCAATCCGTGAAAAACGTGCTGTCAACTTATCTTTTTGTGCACAAATACGCGCACCATGCTCGATGAGAGCCGCCACTGCGCCAGCCGTAAATGGATGCAAATTATCTTCCTGGATAATTTTAGCGATGATGGCACTGTAATGCTTAAACCCCTGGGCATTGCGATCAATCACTGAATCAAAATCTGACAACACTTTAAATAACTCAGGAAAATCAGGGTCTTGGTTATCCAATAGATAATATAAACCGGCATCTCCCAATAAAATTACTCGAATGCTGACCGGAATCGGCTCAGGTTTTAATGAAGGCTGACCAAACGGCCAATTCATTTCAGCCGGCACAATCTCAAGCAGTTCGTTTTTAAGGGTGCGTTTCAAAATTTTCCAAGCCCCCGGCTCAATCATGAGATCTCGGGCATCCAACACTAAAAAACCGCCGTCAGCTTGCAGTAAAGAGCCACCGGTTATACTCATATGATCGGCCATGACCGGACCATTTTCACTCCATTTACTTTCGATACTACCTAAAAGATTCTGTAAAGAGGGAACCCGCTCGGTAACAATGGGGCATTTTTTGTCAGGACTTCGTGATATAAGAACATTCACCGCATAGCGCTCTTGTGGCTGATAATTCTTATTTTTCTTATAAAAATATTGGTCAATGACATCCTGTTTTAGCTCATCTAAAAAATCATTAACTTCAGCGCTTTCAAAGTGGCTTTTCACTGATTGAATCTGGACATCCAACTGCTCCGAAACATACTGCTCCATTAACGTGCGGATGTCATTAATACCCACTTTTTTAACTTCATTTACTTTACGACTGACTTCTTCCAATTGCCGCGTGTAAAGTTGTTGTTTTTCCATCAGTTGCTTTTCCTGGGCTTCAGAAATATCACCGGCTGTCACTTTTTCTTGCCAACTCTTTGGGTCCAAAGCCTGGCCATCCACCACCGGCACCACAATGGTTTGGGCTCCCTGATTCGATTGGATATTTAACATTGCCAAAGACTGTTGCTTCAGTTCTTTTTCAAATGGCTCGGTGATTTCTTTGATCGACTTTTGCAAACTGTCTTCGGCCTGGGATTTTTCCTCAGCCATGGCCTCCGAATCAAGGGACTCACGAAGATCCTCAGCTATAAACACGGCCAATTCATCCATTGCCTGACTGAACTGATGACCTTTGCCGGCCATAAGGGTAATCAATTTCGGGCGGTCCGGTTGCTCGAAATTTGCCACGTAACAGTGTTCCTTTTTGAATTCAACTTGAGGCTGAGATGCTTTTAGAATATCAGAAACCATGCTCATGCGTCCGGTACCACTTAATCCACGTACATAGACATTCTGTCCAAATGCACGGCACTCGATGGCAAACCGCAGGGCATCAACGGCTTCATTTTGACCAACAACACCTTGCACAGGCTTTACTTCTTCTGTGTTTTTAAAGCCTAATTTTTCAGCATCACAGTGCCATCGAACTTCACTGCCTTTTAATTGGGTAACGTGTTTCATAAACTCCTCGAAGTATAAATTTAAGTGCTCAAACGATAACCGTAAACAATAACAAAATAAGCTTGCATGGTGCTGATTTTTTCCCTAAAGTTTGTATTTTTTGCCGGTTATTTTATGACAAGCAGGTGGCGCGTACTTAAGTTTGGCGGCAGTTCGGTATCCACACCCGAACAGTGGCAAACAATTTTGCAACAAGTAACAGACAATATACACCAGGGTTATCGTGTTTTACTGGTTCATTCTGCTTGTTACGGGTTAACCAATGCCCTTGAAGAAAAAATTAAAACCGGTCATTCCGTATATAAGTCCATTGAACAAAGACTCAATACATTGGCACAAGATTTCGCTGTGTCAATTGATGTATTCACCGAAGATCTTCAACAACTGCATCAGTTATGCGAATTATCTGAGTTAAACAATTACCAACAAGCCGAATTATTGTCCTGGGGTGAACGCATCACCCACCGCTTAATTATTAATCACATTAATAAAACCCAAGAAGCACATAGTTTAAACCCCAAAGACTGGCTGACCACCACTGTTGATGATCATCGCAATCCCCATTCACGGGTGTTATCGGCCAAATGCCAGGTGCAAAACAATCCTCAGCTACAAGACAAATTGCAACATCAATTTTACGTCATGCCGGGTTTTTTTGCCGCTGATGAAAGTGGCCGAACAGTGTTATTAGGCCGAAGCGGTTCAGATACATCAGCTGCTTATATGGCCGTTTTATTAAATGCTGAACGCATTGAAATCTGGACCGATGTGGATGGTATTTTTAGTGCCAACCCACATCAAATTCCAGAAGCAAAATTACTACTGAGGTTAAGCTATCAAGAAGCCAGAGAAATTGCCGCAAGTGGTGGCACGGTTATTCACCCGCGTTCCATTTTGCCGGCGGAACAAAACAACATTCCGATATACATTAAAAACAGCCTGAGGCCTGAAGCACCCGGCACCATTTTAAAACACGAATTTAGCCCAAAAAAACCACGGGTAAGCGCCGTCAATACCCGACACCAAGTAACATTGGTGTCCATGGAATCAGTTAATATGTGGCACCAAGCCGGTTTTATTAGCGATTTATTTGCAGTTTATAAAGACTTAGGCTTATCCGTGGATTTGATATCAACCGCTCAAACCAATGTCACTATATCACTTGATGCCGCTGACAATGTCTTAACACCATACATTCTTGCCAAACTCAAAGACCAACTGGCACCTTTGTGCGATGTAACAATAATTGCCAACTGTTCTGCGGTCACTTTGGTGGGTTATCGCATCAGAGCCATGGCTGATACCATTGCCTCCGTGGTGGCCACCTTTGCCGATCAACGCATCTATATCACCACACAATCCACTAATGATCTTAATCAGACATTTGTGGTGGATGAGGATCAAGCTGATAAGCTGGCTCGGGCTTTGCACGAGGTGTTAATAACGCGGTTACCTGAACGGGATGATTTTGGCCCGAGTTGGGCAGATTTGGTGGCCAGACGATCAAAAACCAAAACCATTACACAAACCTGGTGGCAACAAAATAGACAGCAATTATTGGATTTGGCTCAACAGCACTCACCGTGTTATGTCTATCATTTAGACACCATTAGTCGCCAAATTGACAAACTTAAATCACTCACAGCGGTTGATCGTTTTTTTTATGCCATGAAGGCCAATTCTCAACCCGATGTCTTATCGCGCATTTATCAACAAGGTATCGGCTTAGAAACAGTGTCCCCCGGTGAAATCCGCCGCTGTCTGGAAATAATGCCAAAATCCGATGTGGCGACACTGTTGTTCACGCCAAATTTTGCACCCATTGAAGAATACCAACTGGCACTTCAACAAGGCATTACCACAACCATTGATAATCCTTCGCTGCTGTATCTTCATCCCCATGTTTTCCAGAACCAGTCTGTCATCTTACGACTCGATCCGGGACATGGCAGTGGTCATCATCGCTATGTGCGCACCGCAGGTGAACAGTCTAAATTCGGCATACCTGAATCTGAGTTGCCAAAACTGGCAACATGGTGCCAACAACAGAACATTCATATTTGTGGCTTACATGCCCACACCGGCAGCGGTATTTTAGACCATCAAAACTGGCAACGCATTGCCCATTTTTTAGCGCGTGGCCTGCGTTACTTTACGGATGTAAGGATTATTAATGTTGGCGGCGGTTTAGGCATTAAAGAAAATCCCGGCGACACGGGTCTTAATTTTTCGGCATTGAACAAATCACTTTTGGAATTCAAAAAACAATACCCAAGCATTGAGTTATGGATGGAACCGGGGCGCTTTTTGGTGGCACACAGCGGTGTATTGCTGGCCAAAGTCACGCAAACCAAGCTCAAAGGAAACCAAGGTTATATCGGTTTAGAAACCGGAATGAATTCCCTGATTCGACCGGCTTTATATGGCGCTTGGCATAACATTGTTAACTTATCCCGCTTAGACGCTGTTTGTAACTACACGGCCAACATTGTTGGGCCGATGTGTGAAAGTGGCGATATTTTAGGCATTGACCGACCAATGCCCGATACCCAAGCTGGTGATGTGGTACTGATTGCAAACACGGGTGCTTATGGTGCCACCATGGCATCCCGATATAATTTACGTGAACCGGCGCAAGAGCTTATTTTTCGGGCTTAGTTTTAGACGGTGAGACCTCTGTGTAAGTCTCATGGCATTAATTCAAATCAGCGGATAAGGAAGCCAGCAGTGATTTAAATTCTGTGGCAATGGTTTTTTGTAAGTTTTCAGGCAATGCTTGCTGATTCACCGATAACCAGAAAACATCTTCCGCCCGATTACCAAAGGTTGCGATTTTAGCCGCTTGCATATCAATGCCGTGAGAAACAAAAATCCGGGTTAAATTAACCAATAAACCATCGTGATCTGAGCATTTAACATCCACCCGCGTTTCGCTGGCATCACGGCCGTTGCTAAAGATAATTTCAGGCATCTCAATAAAAAGACGCTCTCTGCGAGTGGCCACCATATCGCGTTTGCGAACTTCTTGTACCGGCATTTTCAAAGCCACCAACAAAGCAGATTCAATATGAGCCAGTAAGTCCTCATCATAGTCACCTAAACAATGGAAATGATCTAATATGCGACCATCACTGCCACTAAATATACGGGCATTGACAACACTGATGTGGTGGTTAGAAAACACCTCCACCACCTGATGAAAGAGCCCCAAATGGTTATCACCATAAAGCATCACTTCAAATCCATCATCATGTCGATCTGTGATGCAGACGGTGTCTTTACCATAATTTGCAACAATCGCTAAACTGACGGCCGCCACCTGCTCGGGCGTGGCATAATCAAAAAACCGCTCCGGAAAACTCTGCCACAACTGCTCAATGGCCGACATCTGATCCGCATCAATCAACTCGCGCGCTTCAGATTTCCCTTGTTCCACCGCATCGGCTTGTTGTGAGCTGTCTAAATACAATGTGGTGCGCAAATAAAGTTCGCTCAACAAGCTGTCTTTATATGAATTCCATAATTTAGGGTCGGTTCCCTCAATATCGGCAATGGTTAAGATATACAACGCATCCAAGTATCGTTGCCGCCTAACCAATTCTGCAAAACGCTGAATGACCTTGGCATCATTAATGTCTTGTTTTTGCGCCACCACTGACATCACCAAGTGATGTTTAACCAGCCACACCAGCAATTGACCATCTGCTTTAGGTAAATTAAATTCGATGGCAAACAGGCGCGCCTCTTCTGCACCCAGTTCAGAATGATCACCACCTCGACCTTTACCAATGTCATGAAAAAAACCTGCCAAATGCAACACGTAGGGTCGCTTAAATTGGTCTGCAACCTTATGCGCCAGCGGGTGCGATTGTTTGTCTAAAAAAATCTGCCGAATATTTCTCACCACAAATAAGGTATGCTGATCAACCGTGTACATATGAAATAAATCATATTGCATACGCCCGACAATACGCCCAAATACCGGCAAAAATTGACCCAAAACCCCCAAAGCATTCATTAAGTTTAATTGACTGAATACTAAATTTTTGTGTTTAAAAATATTGAGGAAAATATCTTTTACAGTGTTGTCATTGCGAAAATCATCATCGATTAAATGCAAGCTCATACTGACGTGACGTTGGGTATTGGCCCGAATCCCATAGACACGGGGGTTCTGCTGATAGTGATGAAATAATTCGAACAAAGCCGCCGGTCGGTCCAAAAAAACCTGGCGATCATTGACCTCTAAAAAACCATTAATAATAGAAAAATCATCATTAATGGCGGTCACTTGTTTGTCTTCGTTACTTTGCAAAATGTTTTCTTTAAACAGCTGCAATAAACGCATATTTAACTGCTCTAAGTGCATGGCATTGCGGTAGTAATTCTGCATGAATTTCTCCACCCCCAACGACTCATCATCATCCTGATAACCAAACACCAACGCCAATTGTTTTTGGTGGTCAAATAACAACCGATCTTCTTTTCGTCTGGCCAGCAAATGCAAAGCAAAACGAATTTTCCATAATTTCCGCAAACCTTTTTGCAAACGAATATACTCATCTGGATGCAAAAAGCCGACATCCACCAAACCGTGCATTGATTTCACATGAAAGTGCCGTTGTGCCACCCAGGTCACCATCTGAATGTCACGCAAGCCACCCGGACCTTCTTTAATATTGGGCTCTAAATTGTAAGCACTGCCGCCACATTTGCTGTGGCGCTGTTGTTGTTCTGCATACTTAGCTTGAAAAAAATCACGACCCGACCACATATATCGGTCATCGATTAAGTTCATCATCTCCTTGTACAAAGATTGTTTGCCACGCAAAAATCGGCTTTCCATCAGATTGGTGGTCACTGAAATATTTTGTCTTGCCAGGTCCACAGACTCATCCACCGTGCGCACTGCATGACCAACGTCCAAACCTAAATCCCAAAGGTTTTGAACAAATAAACTAACCGCCTGTTCAGGCAATTCAGTTTCATAGAGAATTAACAAATCCACATCAGAAAAAGGTTGTAAGTCACCCCGGCCAAAACCACCAACCGCCACCAAAGCCAAGTCATGATGCTGTAATTCGCAGCGTAACCACAATTCCAGCACAAATTGCTCCACCAGCCAGGCGCGGGTTTTGACTAAGCGAGTAATGTTACTCCAGCGATAGAAATCGGCATTAATTTTTTCTTCAGCTTGTTGCAATAGCTGTTTTAAAACCGAGAGATAATCATCATCCTCAACCGTATCAAGCGCAATGATGTTAAGGTATTCTTCAGCGTGATCCGGTGGAGCCAGTAACGCCATGTGTTAAAGGGGGAAGTTCGGAGATTCTGTGAGCACATCAAAGCCATCATCAGTAACCGCTAAGGTATGCTCCCATTGTGCTGATAATGAACGGTCTTTTGTAACCACTGTCCAACCATCGGATAACAGTTTACTGTGGCGTTTACCAATGTTAATCATGGGTTCAATGGTAAATGTCATGCCTTTTTCCAGCACCAGCCCGGTGCCGGGGCGACCGTAATGTAAAACTTGCGGATCCTCGTGAAAGGTTTGGCCAATACCATGTCCACAATATTCATACACCACAGAATAACGATTTTTAATGGCATGAGCTTGAATCGCGGCACCGATATCACCCAAGCGAACGCCGGGCTTAACCATTTCAATACCGAGTTTCATGGCTTCATAAGTAACTTCAACCAGCCGTTTGGCACGTTGTTTGGGTTCGCCGACAAAAAACATGCGCGAAGTATCACCATGCCAGCCATCTTTGATTACAGTGACATCAATATTGATAATATCGCCTTCTTTGAGAATTCTGTCTTCACTGGGTATACCGTGACAAATGACTTGGTTCACCGAAGTACAGATAGATTTAGGAAATCCTCGGTAATTCAATGGTGCTGGAATATTTTTTTGCTCATCCACAATAAAACGGTGACAGCGTTCATCCAATTCCAAAGTTGACACCCCCGGTTTCACATAAGGAGCAATCATATCCAGTACCGCTGCCGCATCCTGTCCGGCGGCACGCATTTTTTCTATTTGTTCAGGCGTTTTGATAATAACAGCCATACGCTTTAGTTTGTGGTGTTTAAAGGCTGAAATTTTAACCTAAATTAACTAAACTATCACCTTTGTTTCGATATGGATTTAAAAGACATGCACTTCCCACATACCCGCAAACGTCGGTTACGTCAAAATCAGGCCATCAGAAATTTGGCGCAAGAACACCAACTCACCAGTCAGGATTTGATCTGGCCGGTTTTCATTCTCGATGGCTTTAACCGCTCGGAGCAGATTCAATCAATGCCCGGTGTTACCCGTATGAGCGTTGATTTGCTGCTTGATAAACTCCATAATTTAGTGGCCAAGGGCCTTAATGCGGTGGCCTTGTTTCCGGTGGTTGATAAAGCCTTTAAATCCGATGATGCCTCAGAAGCCTGGAACTCGGAAGGTCTGGTACAAAAAGCCGTCAAAACCATTAAATCAGAACTACCGGAATTATTGGTGATTACCGATGTTGCCCTCGACCCCTATACATCCCACGGACAAGACGGCATCATTAATGATCAGGGTGAGGTTCTTAATGATGTCACCACCCGAGCTTTGGTAATGCAAGCCCAATCCCACGCTGATGCCGGTGCTGACATCGTGGCACCCTCGGATATGATGGATGGCCGAATTGGTGAAATTCGAGCCGCTTTCGAACAGAAAAAACGACACAATGTGGGTATTTTGGCTTATTCAGCTAAGTACGCATCGGTATTTTATGGCCCGTTCCGAGACGCCATAGGTTCAGCAAGCAATTTAGGCAAAAGTTCAAAAGCAACCTACCAAATGAATCCGGCCAACGCCCGTGAAGCCATCGATGAAATCCAATTAGATATTGAAGAAGGCGCAGACATGGTGATGATTAAACCCGGCATGCCTTATCTCGATATCATCAAAACCGCCAAAGAATACTTCAATGTACCCATCTGCGCTTACCAGGTATCCGGCGAATACGCCATGTTACAAAGTGCCATCAATAACGGTTTTTTAGATGAAAAAGGTGCCATCATGGAAGCCTTATTGTGCTTCAAACGTGCCGGCTGCGATGCCATTTTGACCTACTATGCCGATCGTGTGATTCACTGGTTAGATGCCGAATGATATATCCGCTTGCCTTATTTGGTCATCCGGTGAAGCACAGTCTGTCACCCCAAATTCATCAGGCATTTGCCCGACAATTCGATCTCGACATCCAGTACCAGCTGATTGATGTCAGCTCAGACAAACTACACCAAAGGGTGCATCAATTTTTTGCACAAGGTGGCCATGGCGCCAATATCACTGTACCCCACAAACAAGCAGTTATGGCAGTAGCTGACCACTTAACCGAACGCGCACAACAAGCCGGCGCTGTAAATACCCTATTTATAAAAAATCAACAATTGTGGGGCGATAACACCGATGGTGAAGGCCTGCTCAACGACTTTAAAGAAAAGCATATAAATTTAGCCAATCAACGCATTTTGATTATCGGTGCCGGTGGTGCAGTGCAAGGCATTTTACCCAACCTGGTGAAATCCCAACCCGAATCCATACACATCAACAACCGAACCCGGAGCAAAGCCGACGTATTGGCACAATTTTCAACACTGTGTTACGTTCTTAATGACATCGATACAAGCACAACTTTTGACGTCATTATCAATGGCACATCCATAGGCCATCAAGGCAATTCACCGGAGATAAAACCTCAATGGCTACACCCAAACACCATCGCCTATGACTTATCCTACGGCACTGCCGCCGAACCATTCCTCAACAAAGCCAAATCTCTTGGCATACAACAAACCCATGACGGACTCGGCATGCTCCACCATCAAGCCGCTTTGAGTTTTCAGCGTTGGTTTGGTAAAAAGCCTTGTCTGGATTAATTGATATCGATAAACTGAATCCATGAAAATCAATGACTTTGCCATAAATGCTCAACATGCAATCCCTTAAGAATTTAATAACCTTACTCAGGCCGCACCAATACCTCAAAAATTTATTTGTTTTTGCGCCTTTGTTTTTTGCTTTTGCCTTTGAAGCCAGCATTATCTGGCACACACTCGCTGCCTTTATTCTATTTTGTCTTATTGCCAGTGCCATTTATGTGTTTAATGATTTAAACGATGTCGCTGAAGATCGCACACACCCCACAAAAAAATACCGACCGATCGCTTCAGATGCTGTCTCAAAACAAACTGCTGTGTTTTTGTTTTTAACTTTAAGCTTAGTGGCTTTAGTGGTCGCTTATTTTTTTCAACCGGCTTTATTTTATGTACTGCTCATCTACTTTTTAATCAACATCGCTTATTCTTTAGGCCTTAAGCATGTGCCGATTATTGATATTTTTATGATTGCCATAGGCTTTGTGCTGCGTTTATTTGCCGGTAATGTGTTTTTGGACCAGCCTTTGTCGATGTGGATTATTATCATGACCTTTTTATTGGCCATTTTTCTGGGGATTGCCAAGCGCCGAGATGATGTCCTGTTACAACAACAAGGTCACTCCACCCGAAAAAACATTGATGGCTATAATCTGGAATTTATCAATGCCACCATGGTGTTGATGTCGGCGGTGATTATCATTGGCTATATTCAGTACACCATTTCACCGGAAGTCATGAAGCGTTTTGGCACGGATTATGTTTATTTAACCGGTATATTTGTTATTTTAGGTATTTTACGCTATATGCAAATTACTTTTGTAGAACAAAAAAGCAGCAGTCCGACCCGGGTACTCATACATGACTTATTTATTCAACTGACCATTGTGGCTTGGTTGGTTAGTTATTTGCTGATTTATTTTTTCGCTGCACAATAAATCATGCTTTCCTCTTTTTATTCTAAACAATTTTTCTTATTTTTATTGACCGGCGGTATCGCGGCTTTGGTGAACTTTGGAAGCCGTTTTTTATACAGCACCGTTTTCAGCTATCCTGTGGCAATTATCTGGGCGTACATTACCGGCATGGTGGTGGCATTCATTTTATTTAAAATTGTTGTCTTTAAACCGGCTAAACATTCCGTTAAAAAACAAATTTTTTATTTCACCGTGGTCAATCTATTGGCTGTTGCCCAAACCTTAATCATCAGTTTATTACTGGCCAACAGCTTGTTCCCGATGCTGAACATGACCTTTTATCCTGAAGCCTTAGCCCATGCCTGCGGCATTGCTGTACCGGCAGTCACCAGTTTTATTGGTCATAGCCTGTTCAGTTTTAAACAACACGAAAGTCACCATGCCTAACCAATCAAGCAAACAAGTGAGCGGATGGGGGCGCTTTCCTCAATTTAAGCACCGGGTTTTCACACCGCGCACAGCATCGGATCTCCACAGCTTCGTAAAAAACAATGACAACCCTAAAACCATCGGTTTTGGCAATGGCCGCAGTTATGGCGATAGCGCCTTAAGCGAGTGCATCATTGACTACCGTCAGGCTCAGAATTATTTGATTGATTTTGATGCCCAACAAGGCACATTTACATGCCAGGCCGGAGTCACTTTAGATGAAATCCTAAAGGTCATTGTGCCCAAAGGCTGGTTTTTACCGGTGACACCCGGCACCCGTTTTATCACTTTAGGCGGCGCCATTGCTGCAGATGTTCATGGTAAAAATCATCATCTGGCCGGTTGTTTTAGCGAACATATCATTGAACTCCAGCTTTTATTGGCTGACGGCACCATCATCAGTTGTCATAAAAACCAACAACCGGATTTATTCAGAGCCACTTGTGGCGGTATGGGCTTGACCGGCATCATCCTGTCAGCCACCATTCAGCTCAAAGCCATCTCATCCACACAAATACAGCAGACCACCCATAAAACAGGCAATTTGCAAGAAACCTTTGCGGTATTTGAACAAAACCAAAGCAGCACCTATTCAGTAGCCTGGATTGACTGCTTTGCCAAAAACAAATCGCTGGGGCGAAGTTTGGTCAGTATTGGTGAGTTTGCCGATGATGGCTCGTTAACCCAAACCAGTAAAAAAGCCCGTACCATGCCCCGCTGGTTTCCCGGATTTATGTTGAATGCCTGGACCATTAAATTGTTTAATACCCTGTATTATCACCGTCAAAAGAAGCCGATTAAACAAGAAACGGTGCATTACCAGCAATTCTTTTACCCTTTGGATGGCATCCATCATTGGAATAGAATGTATGGTCGTCGCGGTTTTATTCAGTATCAATTTATTCTGCCCAAAAAAACCAGTTTTGAAGGTCTTAACGTCATTCTTAAAACCATAGCAGAGGCCGGACAGGGTTCTTTTTTAGCGGTTTTAAAACTTCACGGCCAAGCCAACAAAAACTGGCTGTCATTTCCCATGGAAGGTTATAGTCTGGCCCTGGATTTTAAAGTTCAGGATAAATTATTTCCGCTACTCGATCGATTGGATCAACTTGTTTTAAATTATCAGGGCCGGTTTTATCTGGCCAAAGATGCCCGCGTTAGTCGTGAGGTATTTGAACAAGGTTATCCGAACATTGAAAAATTCAGACAATATAGACAGGAGCACAACATGAACCAGCATTTTAATTCCGCACAATCTTTACGAATAGGCTTATAACCATGTCAACTTTATTAATACTCGGCGCCAAAAGCGACATCGCCCGGGCCGTGGCCCAACAATATGCTGCCAAAGGTTATGATTTACTGCTGGCCGGACGAAGCATCAACGAATTGGATGACTTTGCCAAAGACTTGACCATTCGAAATGAGATTAAGGTCTCCTTACATGAATTTGATGCCAACGACTTTGCCAGCCATGCGTCGTTTATTGAACAGCTACCACAATTACCGAATGGCGTTATTACAGCGATTGGCTATTTAGGTGACCAACAACAGGCTCAACAAGACTGGACAGAAACCGAAAAAATCATGACTCAAAACCTACTCGGCAATGTATCTGTTCTCAATATTCTGGCCAATTTATTCGCCGAAAGACAATCCGGCTTTATCATCGGAATCAGCTCAGTGGCTGGTGACCGCGGCCGCCAAAAGAACTATATGTACGGCGCTGCCAAAGCAGGCTTCACCACTTATTTATCGGGTTTGCGCAATCGGTTATTCAAAAACAATGTTCATGTGCTGACTGTTAAGCCCGGTTTTGTAAATACGCAAATGACCGCTGATATGGATCTGCCCGACAAATTAACGGCAGAGCCCGAACAAGTCGCCAAAGACATCTATAAAGCCCAACAAAAAAACAAAAACACGCTTTACACCAAAGGTATCTGGGCCTGGATTATGCGGATTATCCGTCTCATCCCAGAATGGCAATTTAAGAAAATGGATTTATGAAGGAGACACGGTTTTCAATAATTTGGTTTTCTTTGAGCGTCAGCTTATTACTGCTAACAGTCGCCTATTTAGGTGTCATTTACTTCAGTCACGACCTGCAACGCTTTAGCATGTTGTTCAATGCCGACAGTTTATATTTACCCGCCTTATTAAATAACCTGCTTAATGAAAACGGTGCTTACAGTGATTGGTACTTACCACCGGCACCTTATTTTTTCCCTGATTTACCCTTATATCTATTGGCTTTTGTGCTCTCCAAAAATGTCTATATAGCCCAATTTATCTTTGCTATATTGCAAGGTGTACTGGTCTCAATTGCTCTATTTGGACTCAATCGATTATTTTTTAGCCGTACGCAGGCTTTTTTACACACCGTTTTGGTGCTGGCCTTGATGTATTTATCCGTGCTTGGTCAGCCAACTATTCACGCCATAATCAGTGGCCATCATTTTGGTGCTTTTGTGGCCATTTTAATGGGCTTATTTTTATTCGCTCGGTTGATTCAATCTGATGGTCACGGGCTTGTTTGGTCTGTACTGTTGGGATTACTCATCGGTTTAACGGTGGCATCAGACAAGCTGTTTATTGTCCAGTTTGTGATGCCACTTATTGTAACTATGGCACTGTTGCGGCTGTTCGCTGTGGTGTCCACCCAATTTTTTTTTAAGGTGTTTTTTATTGCAGTTTTTGGCCTGATTATTGGCTATCTTTTTTATTATTTATGGGTACCCAATCCGACCGGCTTTACCCCTAATTTCAGTATCCATCATTTGACCGATAATCTACCGCTTGTCACCACTCTTTTTCACAGAGTTATTACAAACAATTATCTATACAGCGCAGTTTTTTTTGGGTTTTACGGCATTTTATCAATAACACTAATCAAAGCGTTGTTTAATAAAAATCTCAAGAACAAAGGCATTCTTGAGCTCAGTTTATTGATTGCAAGCATCACTTCAATCACTGTTCTTACTGTGGCATTCAGTGATTTAACCATTGATTTTCGTTATTTTATTCCGGTGTTTTTCATACCCTTATTATTGGTGCCTTTGTTGTTCATTGTGGTGCCGTCACCATCACGCTTAAACCTAATTCTTCCGCGTTTATCGCTGCTGCTCACGATGATAGTTATCAGTTTTCATCTCTGGCAAAAACGCATTCAGCCATTAAAAGCGGACTATTACCCACCGGCAGTTCAGTGCTTTGATAACTTTATTGACACAACCAAAGCCCATCGCGGTATTTCACATTATTGGGATGCCAAGCGAACCGCGTTACTGAGTAAAAACAAAGTCACGATTGCCGCTTATACACCTCATTTAACCACTTATAATTGGATTAGTACCAGCCAGTGGCAACATAGTCGCTATGATTTTGTGTTAGTCAGAAACAAAAGTTACCCACAATATCAACTGGATCCTGATTTGATAAAACAATACAGTCCGAAACAAACTATCGGCACGTTCTCATGTGGCTTGTTTGATATCCACTATTTTCCTCAGGGACTTTACACCAAACCCAGACTATGACTAATAAGTTTGAGACAAAATTAGCCTTGTTTGATTTTGACGGCACCATCAGCCGAAAAGACAGTATGGTGGACTTTATTCAATTTCTGGTGGGAAAAAGACGATATTACAATGGCTTAGTCAAGCAATCACCCATGCTATTGTCTTATTTGTTGAAAAGAATCTCTAACAGCGATGCCAAGCAGGCTTTAATGGCCCATTATTTTTCTGATTACTCAACCCGGGAATTTGAAACATTAGCCCGAACATACGGCGAACAAAAATTACCCCGTATTATTCGGCCAAAAGCTTTACAACGGATTCAATGGCATCAAGCACAAAAACACAGGATCGTTATTGTTTCAGCTTCTGTTGAGGATTGGTTAACATCCTGGACTGAGCACATCAATGTCGAACTGATTGCCAGCCAATTGGATAAAAGCAAGGACCACATCACCGGTTATTTACAAGGCCATAACTGTCACGGAATAGAAAAAGTCAGACGAATTAAGCACCACCTCAAACTTGAAGACTATAGCCATATCTATGCCTACGGCGATTCAGCCGGCGACAAAGAGATGCTGGCACTGGCCGACGAGGCCCATTACAAACCATTTCATTAAATTCAATTAACCAAACATTATGAAATTCAATCCACCACTAATAAAAACAACACTCATTAAACGCCATAAACGCTTTTTGGCAGATGTGACCCACCCTGAGATGGGTGATTTTACCGCCCATTGCCCCAACACAGGCTCCATGAAGAACTGTTGGGCCGAAGGTGATACTGCCTGGTTGCTGGATTCAGAAAACCCGAAACGTAAATACCGTTATACCTGGGTAATTAACGAAACCCAAGACGGTCATATGATTTGTATTAACACCCATTTGGCTAATCAGCTGGTTATGGAAGGCATCGAAAACGGTGTGATTAAAGAATTACAGGATTATGATCTAGTTCAGCAGGAAGTTAAATACGGTGATGAGAACAGCCGCATTGATTTACTATTAACCACGGAAAATAAACCCGATTGCTATGTGGAAATTAAAACTGTAACTCTATTAGAATCTGGCGAGGACTTTATACCGGGTGCCGGCTTTTTTCCCGATGCCGTTACCACCCGCGGCCAAAAACATTTACGCGAACTGATTGAAATGAAACAGCAGGGGCATCGAGCCATACTGTTTTTTCTGGTACAACACAGCGGTATTGAGACGGTCGATGCAGCCGGACACATTGATAAAAAATATGCTGATTTATACAACCAAGCCCGCCAAGCAGGCGTTGAAGTCATCGCTTATCAATCCTCAATTTCGGCCAAAGCCATTGCCATTGAGCGCGCCACATCGGTGATTTAATGGGTTTTAGTCAAGATTCTTATCTTTGTACTCACATAAATCCACGATGATGCATTTATTACATAAGGGTTTACGGGCTTTACAGATATAGCGGCCGTGCAGAATCAGCCAGTGGTGGGCATCTTTCAAAAATTCTTTGGGCACCAAGCGTAACAGTTTTTTCTCGACGTCTAACACCGTTTTTCCCGGAGCAATTTTGGTGCGGTTTGAAACCCGGTAGATGTGGGTATCCACCGCCATGGTCGGCTGGCCAAAGGCGGTGTTGAGAATGACATTGGCGGTTTTTCGACCGACACCCGGCAATGATTCTAAGTCCTTACGATTATCAGGCACCACCGAATCAAATTGATCCACCAATATCTGACAAGCCTGGATAATGTGCTTGGCTTTGGAATTATACAGACCAATGGTTTTGATGTAATCTTTCAGACCCTCTTCACCCAAAGCTAAAATGGCTACGGGGGTATTGGCTTTGGGAAATAATCGTGCTGTGGCTTTATTGACACCGACATCGGTGGCTTGCGCCGATAAGGTCACTGCCACCAATAACTCAAAAGGTGTGCTGTATTCCAGTTCAGTGGTGGGCTCAGGGTTGTTATCCCGCAGACGTCTAAAAATTTCGGTGCGCTTTTGTTTATTCATGGCGCTCTGGGTCTGACTGCATCGCATTTAAGGTAGAGAGTAATTGAATTTTTTCAAACTGTTCGCCATGCCAGCTTTGGTTCAATTCTCGTATAACAGCCGCCGCATTGAAATCCTGTTTTTCCCAGAATCCCGCATAATTTTTCTTAATTTCAGCTAAGTTTTTATGACCAAAATCCTGTGACAAACCGGATTCATGCAACAGACAATCCACTTCTGTCATAATGGTTGTTAATTCGCTCAATTCATCTTCATTGATGGCATAACTTTCCGGCACTGATTTTAATGTATGGGCCGTGGCTAATTGCGCATCACTTAACCCAAAGATTTTTAGCTTGTGTAAATATTCATCACTGTTAAAAACATCCTCATCCAAATCAATCACCAGATCAGCCTGACCACTGCCCATTGTCACCGAAAGCCGGTACAGTAAATAAAACCGATAAAAGCCGTGTCGTCCGGCTTTAGGCGCTAAAA
The DNA here is from genome assembly GCF_026410405.1 of Marinicella gelatinilytica. Classification (GTDB taxonomy): domain Bacteria; phylum Pseudomonadota; class Gammaproteobacteria; order Xanthomonadales; family Marinicellaceae; genus Marinicella; species Marinicella gelatinilytica. The sequence goes on from NZ_JAPMLN010000004.1 coordinate 89,162, forward strand.
ATGGCAGAATCGGTGTTAAATCAGCACACCATTGCATTAACTCATAGGCATCGGCATAGGACTCATTTTGGCGTTGTTGCACGGGGATATGTTTTCTTTGCGAATACCATAGTTGCAAAGGATTGCGTTTTAAATAAAGCGTTTTGGCCTGTGGATAAAAGCCCTTTAGCCACGGGATTCGAAAATCCATGCGATTAAATTGTAACACCGGCCGTTTCTCGCCACTGCATGTCATCAAGTAATCAATATACTGCCTCAATGCAGACCAACTGTCTTGTGCTGTTAAATATAATCGCTCACTGCCAAAACGCAAATCATGGTAGTCGGCCAATTTTTCTAATGCCCGATAAGCCGTCCAGTAATCTTTAATGTTGACATGGTCGGCTTTAGGTTGAGTGTGTTTAATGTGTGCCAACAATTGTGGGTGCAACGGTTCATACCATGCTTTAAAGCCCTGTATCTGATTAAAAATGTGCCAAAAATACGAGGTGCCGCTGCGAAATCGGCCAATAATGAAAATGGGTTGTTGTTTCATGCCGCTATTTTAACCTGAATGGCTTTCAGAGCAAAAGCAATGCGACGTTGATCATCACTGCCAAAGGCTTCGGCATGACTCATGACCTGTGGACTTTGAAAATATAAACGCAATAAACCATTGTCTTGAATGTTTGACTGTGGACACTTTAAATGCAAAGTTCTAACCACACCGACATCTTCACTGGACCAATCAAGGTCGTGACCATTGGCTTGTATAATTAAATCATCTAAGAGTGATTCTGATAAGGCATTAATAATTTCAATAGTCATGTCATAATCGTGTGGCTCAAGCCAAAAATCAAGGCTCGCCAGCTGACCTGGTCCTGACCACCTGAAAAATGTTTGCTGTTCTGCAATCCATTCGCGGCGATGCCAGTTTTGACCGAGCAATACATCTCCGCATTGAAACGATATCGACCTTGCCAAAACGTGCTTGTGTCGTTGTAAATAGTTATTTTGGTAGTGTTTATCCAAAGCCACATCAATGTCATCATCATTGGCTAATTCAGTTAGACCCAAGTCATGTAACATTTGTGTATAATGATGTTCAAATTGACTGCGGGCATAATCATAGAGCTCACCATCAGCTTGGTTATTGGCCAACACCCGTTGCCGCGCCACATCACTAATAACCGGTCTACTTTTATGTTTATTCAATTTCTGGCTATTCCCCACCGGTGGCAAAACCATGCGATAACTTAAAAAGCGCATGGCATCATCAAACCGTTCCAGCAAACCAAACCAAAACGCATGATCCAGCCATTGCTTTGCCCGTTGTAAACGCTGATCATCATTCAAAGGCACTTGATTATCAGTCAACAGTGGCTGCAAATCTTCTACTGTCTGTGGTGATAAAAAAACCTCCTGGGCACTTGGGTCTTCCTCAAAATCAAACGATAAATACCGCACCATGCGGTTACTCACCAATGGTTGGGTTTTTGGATGAATCAGAAAATCCTCAAAACTCAATTGCTCGCGATGCACCAAATCATGTACCACTGTGTTTTGTTCTCGCTTGATAAATTCGTAAGTGGAATGAGATAAATCCACCGGATCACGCACCATGGTTAAGTGCCGTAAATCTTGTGCTGTTAACATTTTGGCGCCACCACCACCAAAATGACCACGAATTAATTGATGGTTTTGCTTTTTCAGCTCTTCTAAATCAGTGACTTCACGCCATAACTGCTGTGGCATAATGGACTTTGCAGAGAAATATCGATCCAGCAGCACAATAAAGCTGGTACCCGCGGTTTTCGGAATATGCGCAAAGTAATAAACCGGTTGCTTCGGTGACTTAAAAAACTGTTTAAACCAAGCCTTCATAAGCCTGTGCAATACGCTGTGCATAGTTTTCAGGACTAAAAAATGCCACCCGCTCACGACCCTTTTCGATCATTTCTTGGCGTTTTTCGGAGTCATCAATCAATGCATTGATGGCATCACGAATCTCGCTAAACTGATATGGGTTAATATAAACCGCAGCATCTCCCGCCACTTCAGGTAACGACGATCGGTCAGAGCAAATCACCGGACAATCATATTGCATGGCCTCTAAAACCGGTAAACCAAAACCTTCATACAAAGAAGGCATCACTAAGCACGTGGCATTCTTATACAACATACCCAACTCATATTCGGCCACATAGTCTAAAAACACATATTCATCTTTTTTGAGGTAATTCTTTAAGCCTTTTAACTGTCCTTCGTGCATCCAAGCTTTTCGACCAACAACCGCTAATTTATAACCCTTTTTAACATAAGCCATGGCTTGAATTAATTTTTTAAGGTTTTTCTTGGGCTCTATATTGCCCACAAACAGAATGTATTTTTGTGGCTCTAATTTATGTGACTGCAGATACACCGCTTCATCTTGTTGTTGAATGTCGGGCGCACTTTGTCGATAAGATTGGTAAGTTACTTTGATTTTATCCTCTGGCACACCGTAAATATCGATGATGTCTTTTTTAGTGTGTTCGGACACCGCCAAAATCAAATCCGCCGATTCGGCCGCTTGTTTAAACAAGTAATAGAAGTATTTTTTGTAATCCAGGGTGGTGAATGGGATTTTTAAGGGAATCAAGTCATGAATGGTTATCACCGTCTTAACACCGGGTATTTTTACCGGCCACGGTGTGGTCAAGTGAAAAACACCAGGCCTTTGTGCCGGATTTATCTTGGTTAACCGCTTAGTCAATGCAAACATTCGATTGGCCAATTGAAATACATCCGGGATATTTTCAATAAAGGCATATTTATCACCACCCACTTTAGATAAATAATTATCCGGATCCGGTTCTACAAATTGCGGCACCACCCGATGGGCAGTTCGTGAACGCAACAAATAACTACCTGCACGTAGATTACGCAACCACTTATGATTAAGAAAAGGATGTGTACGCACTTCATCCTGATCAAATAAATTAACTTCATCCAATAATGCATTTTCACCGGTAACAAACTGGTTGTCGGTTAATACACTGACTTCATATCCCAGCTGTTGGTAAGCGTCCAACAAAGTCATGCCATAGGTTTTAATGCCGGAACCTTTCTTCAGTGACAAATTAAAACCATCAACCAATATGTTTGTTTTTTTATCCATGCATAACTCTCTTAGTGTTTGTCCACATCATTTTTTGTGACCACTGTTCTACCGAACCGACCATTGTAGCGAAATCACTCGCAACAATAAATTAATGGTCTTCATAAAACAAAAACTTGGCCTCATTAACGCCCATTCAATGAAAAAACGGTCAGATTTATGCTGACCATTGGTGATTTTGTGAATTGGCTTCAGCAAATCGCTTGATGTCCGACTCTTTTAAGTACGTCAAAATGTAATCATTAAGCCGGTTTTCAGTATAATGGTACAATTGTGCATCTGCCTGATTATAATGTGCAATAAGCTCGAGTTCTGAGTCAGTTAAATCATCACGGCTTAACGTTTGACGTGATTGATTACGCCTTTGATAAAACAAATCCGTGAAACCTAAAAACCGATGCAGCAACAATAGGGTCTCATCAAAACATGCAGTGGTTCCAACCAATGAAAAACAATTCTGCAAAGCATCGCAAGCCGTTATAAATAACGTCTCATCATCCGCTGGCGATTGATGTAAGTAACCACTGAAACGACGCGCTTGGCCATTATTCAACTCAGGCGTGACACCACTTTCAACAAATTCAGCCAGACGTAATGTGTACGCTTGTTGATGCAGGGGATGGTCGGTTTTACCCCGCACATAATTATAATAAGACAACACCCGCGCCACCGGCTCACGGAGCATGGTGAAGTGAAACAACGGTTCCTGAGGCAAATGCTGATAAAGCGGTGAATGCAAAGGATGGTGGCCACAAATAAAGCGTGGTGGGTTCTTTTTTAAAGATAAGATGTCCGGATATTGTTTAAATTCAGGCGCATTCAGATGCAAGACATCGGACAGGCGATAGTTTTTAGCCACAATCGTTTCCAGGGTGGTACCGCCGGTTTTCGGAACATGGGAGAACACCAAGCGTGGCGATTGGTTTTGTAATGCCTGCTCCGGTGTCAGCACCCATTGCGTTAAAAAGCCACAGGCTTGTTGGAAATATTCGGTATCGTTGTGCACTAAAATATCATACGGAAATTATAGTCAGAATAATTGATTTTAAATCATTAGGCAAGCTTATCAGGGACTTGCGCCATTAGCCAAAATCGACCCTAAAACGGTGCCGTTGATTGAAAAGTCATTCGCTCGCCACTCACCGGATGCTTAAATGCCAAAAAAGTACTGTGTAAATGAAGTGATGAACGGCTTTTCTCACCCATTAGTTTTTCAATAACAACTGTTTCATCCGGACTTTTGCCTTCAGTTTGATACAAGCTATCCGCCACAATCGGTAAGCCCATGTGCCATAAATGCACCCGCAGTTGATGAGAACGGCCGGTAACCGGCTTTAAATCCAATAATGTGGTCACAACCTCGCGTTGATAAACATGCCAGTGAGTTAAAGCTGCCTTCCCCACATCAAAATCCACTTTCTGTTTGGGTCGATTGGGCCAGTCACAAATTAACGGCACATTAATTTCACCGGACTCTTTTGAGGGATGACCCAGCACCCGCGCACGGTAGCACTTGTCCACTTTTCGCTGCTCAAATTGCTTATTCAAATGTGCTTGAGCAGGTTTATGTAAAGCCAAAACCATCAACCCTGAAGTTTCCATGTCCAAGCGGTGGACACAGCGAACATCAGGATAATCCGCTTGTAATCGGCTAACCAAACAATCTTTATAAATCCGCCCGGGCACCGACAGTAAACCTGCCGGCTTATTGACCACCAGAATATCGCAATCCTGGTATAGCAATTCAATGACCCCCATAGGTGGTCGGTAATCAATCAAATCTATCGGCCTTTATTTTTAAAACGAGATTTACGAGCTTCTTTTTTAGCGGCTTTTTCTGCCAAAAGTTGTTCCACTTCAGCCACTTCTTGTTGTTGCATCGCCGGGGTTTCCAAAGTAATACGACCCAGTTGACCTTGCCGAAATTCAGTAATCAACTGACGGTAAAAACGCTCCATGTCCGCCTGATTTCCGGCTTTGACAAAATGTCGGGACTTAGCCATGTCTTCCATCAACGCATAAACCGCCATCTCATCGCTAGGATCAAACCCATTATCCAGACTTATTTGAAACCGCCCTTCGATTGCGTCTGCATAACGTTCGGCCAAAAATGCCGTCAGAAAATGGGCTAAATCACCCATATCCACCACCGATGATTTGATGCTTCCGGCAATCGCCAGCCGATGCGCGCTGTATTGGTTATCAAAGCGCGGCCACAGAACCCCGGGGGTGTCATGTAAAATCACATTTTTCGGCAATTTAATGCGTTGCTGGCGCTTGGTCACCGCTGCTTCATCACCGGTGGTGGCAATACCGCGCTCGGCAATGACATTAATGACCGTCGATTTACCGGCATTGGGCACCCCCATAATCAGCACTTGTATCGGTTTTTTATTAACCTCACGCTCCGGGAACATGGCGCGGCACCAGTCGGGAATCTGCTTCATCACCGCCGGTTCCGATTGACTCACGGCATAGGCTTTGGCCTGATTGACCTGCTCAAAAGCCTGCAACCATTGTGACGTCACATCAGCATCGGCCAAATCCGCCTTATTTAATAACTGAATAGTTGGTTTATGGCCGCGTATTTTTGCCAATAAGGGATTCTGAGAGCTGTAAGGTAAACGGGCATCCAGCACCTCAATCACCAAATCCACTTCAGGCAACAGGGCGCGGATATCCTTTTGCGCTTTATGCATATGGCCGGGAAACCAATTTATCGTCATAGGGAATTATTTCATGTCACAAAAATGACATTTTACCTTACAGCCGCGTACCGCGTCTTGAAAACCACCAAATCATCCCTAATTTACAGACATCTTAACATTTATGTATTTACTATGACCCAAACAGCCAAAAAACACAGCTTTCAGGCGGAAGTGAACCAGGTCTTAGACTTGGTGATTCATTCCTTGTATTCAAACAAAGATATCTTCTTGCGTGAATTAATTTCAAACGCATCAGATGCCTGCGATAAATTGCGTTTTGAAGCCATTAAAAACAAAGACCTGAACGCCGAAGACTTACACATCAAGGTCGATTTTGATAAACAAGCAAAAACCATCACCATCACCGATAATGGCATCGGTATGAGCCATGATGAGCTCATCGAAAACATTGGTACCATCGCCAATTCCGGCACCAAAAAATACCTGCAATCCATTGCCAAAAAGGATCAGGCTGATGCCAACCTCATTGGCCAATTCGGTGTGGGTTTTTATGCCTCATTTATTGTCGCCAAAGAAGTGGAAATCAGAACCTTAAAAGCCGGCGAGAAATCAGACCAAGCCTATGCCTGGCGCTCCGACGGTAAAACCGGTTACACCCTTGAAAAAATCGACAAACAAAACCATGGTACCGAAGTTATTTTGCACCTACAAGATGACGAAGCCGATTTTGCCGATAACCATCGCTTACGCTCATTAATCAAAAAATACTCCGAGCATGTGGCTTTCCCGATAAAAATGCTGGAAGTGATTTATCCGGAAAAAGACGAAGACGGCAACGACAAACCAACCAAAGAACCTGAATACGAAGTCGTTAATGATGCCACCGCACTGTGGAAGAAAAATCCCAGCGACATCAAAGACGAAGACTACCAGGCCTTTTACAAACAAATCAGCAACGATTTTAACGACGCCGCGTTCTGGACCCATAACCACATCGAAGGCACACAAAGTTACAGTAATTTATTGTATGTACCGAAAAAATCACCTTTTGGTATGTTCCAAAATCCCGATGATCGCGAAGGCTTAAAACTGTACATTAAACGGGTCTTTATCACCGATGCCTCGAAAGAACTGCTACCGAACTATTTACGATTCGTGAAAGGTATCGTTGACTCCAATGATCTGCCTTTAAACGTCTCGCGTGAAACCTTACAAGATAACCCGCTTCTGAAAAAAATCCGCTCTGGTCTGGTTAAACGGGTTTTGGGCATGCTCAAAAAGAAAACCAACGACAGCGAAGTTTATGGTGAATTCTGGAAAGAATTTGGCGACACCTTAAAAGAAGGTGTGGTGGAAGATTTCTCCAACCGCGAAGACGTGCTAAAACTATTGCGTTTTGCCTCCACCCATAATGAAGATGCCACCGAAAATGTGTCTTTGGATGATTACATCAACCGCATGCAGGACAAGCAAGATAAAATCTACTTTATCACCGCCGAGTCCTATGCCGCCGCGAAAAACTCACCCCATCTTGAGTTATTCAAAGAAAAAGGCATCGAAGTGCTGCTCATGCACAGCCGCATCGACGAATGGATGATGGGTCATGTCCAGGAATACGACGGTAAACAGTTTCAATCTGTGGCCAAAGGCAAAATCGACTTAGGTGATGAAGACAAAGACAAAGAAGACACAACCACCGAGGAAGACAAAGATTTTCTGAAAAAACTCACTGAGCAATTAAAAGACCAAGTCAGCGAAGTCACCGCCTCAACCCGCCTGGTTAATTCAGCCAGTTGTCTGGTGATGGACGAACACGCCATGGCCATCCACATGCAAAAACTGATGGAACAAGCCGGCCAATCGATCCCCGGCCAAAAACCGGCACTGGAAGTGAACCTCAATCACCCCCTGGTGAAACACATTGAGCACATTGAGAATGAAGACCAATTCAAACAATGGTCCGAACTCCTCTACGAACAAGCCCTACTCGCCGAAGGCGGTCAACTCAAAAATCCCGCCGAATACGTGAAAAAAATGAACCAACTGATGCTGGATATGTTGGGGTGATTTACTCAAATTTGAGAAAGCGATAAACTGCGGGAGGTTCCTCCACTCGCTCCGCTCGGTCGGAATGACAACAAAAACTGTCATCCCGAGCGAGCCAAAGCGAGCCGAGGGACCTCCTCACTTTCACGAAATCTAAAAAAAGCACTGCCGTTCCGACCGAGCGCAGCGAGTGGAGGAACCTCGGTCTCTGTTCCCGTCTCGACTCTAACACCTACTTTCTGTAGGCGTCCCAACGCCCATACAATCTAAAAATAACGTGTCATTCCGACTAAGCGAAGCGCATGGAGGAATCTCCCAATGCTAACGATATTTATAATATCAAAGCTCACTTAAAGCAAAAAACCTCAATAAATCTCCCCACTCAAATCCAACCACTCCGGATTATCACGATTAACCAAAAATTCCTTTTTCGCTCGCCCCCAATTCTTAATCTGCTTTTCCCGCGCAATGGCTGAAATAGAATTCTCCGTCTGTTCAAAATAAACTAATTTATCGACATTGTATTTATATGTAAAACCCTTCACCAACTTATTCTTATGCTCATAAACCCGCCGCACCAAATCATTGGTGACGCCCGTATACAGTACATTGTTGTACTTATTGGCAAGCATATAAACGTAGTAAGTTTTCATGGTTTTATTATTACTTTTTTTTAAATTTTCGATACCCTGATGGAGATCCCTCGGTTCGCTTAGGCTCACTCGGGATGACAGTCCTGTTTTTTAGATGTCATTCCGACCGAGCGCAGCGAGTGGAGGAATCTCCTTAAGTTTAACGTAGCCTCAAACTCACCCATCCTCCAACAACTGCCTCAAATCAATCACCCCGGCATTGGCTCTCGAAATATATGACGCCATCACCAAGGAATGATTGGCGAAAAACCCGAAACCGGAGCCGTTGAGAATCATGGGTGTCCAGATACTGTCCTGGGTGGCTTCCAATTCACGGATAATTTGCCGCACTGAAACCAGGGCATTTTTCTTCTCTAACACACCTTTAAAATCCACTTCGATGGCTTTTAGTAAATGAATCAAGGCCCAGGTCGAACCACGGGCTTCATAAAAATTGTTATCAATCTGCATCCAAGGCGTTTTCACCTGTAACTCACTCGGCTGATAGGTGGCGGATTCTGACTGGGCATCTCCACCGCTGTTGGTGTTGATGCGGTCTTCACCGACACTGGCGCTTAAGCGCTTAGACAAACTCCCCAGGCGTTTTTCCACCAAATTTAACCACACCACCAGATTATCGGTGCGGGCATAAAACTCTGCCGGCGGCTCAGCAGAACCGGCTAAACGGTTCATGTATTTTAAAAAGAACTGACGACCGGATTTATAACGACCCTCGGTCGCCGGCCAAATCCATTTATCATGGTCATTATGAAATTTTGGATCAGAATCCGCTAAATCTGCATCCTCTTCCGACTGACTTTGCGAACGACTGATGTCATTGCGCATCACCCGAACAAAGTCCCGCACCTGAATCACCACCCCAAACTCCCAGCTTGGCATATTGTCCATAAACACAAACGGTGGCAAAACATCATTCGACATATAACCACCGGGCTTATTCAGTAAAATATCCGTAATTTCCAAAAAAGCCGCCCCCGAAGTCACACCGGTAACGTCCCGCCACTGATGTTCCTTGGCATATTTTTCAGCGTTCACCTGGACATCAAACAAATCCGGTTCCCGATCAAAAAACATCACCAACAAAACCTGCAAAGCCAAAAACAGCGCCAGCCCCACACCCCACCAGCGCCAGGATTTACGCAAAGTCAGCTTACGACTTTTCTTATAGCGTGTCTCATCATACTGAGCATCATAATCCGCCGGTACCTCATCATGCACCGCCTTATCAGAATCAGGAATTTGGTTATTCATGCTTGCTCGCCTTCAAAAAAAGAAACAATGATTATAACAAGAGACCCGTTAAAAATGCATGTGCCGGAGGTTGGGGTATCAACTACTCTGCTATATCGTGTTGACAAATGCAACACGTCATTATAAGATTTAACTTTAACTTCGTGGTTTATTATGAGCACATTAAGAAAAAAGAAAGACAATATCCACATCAGAGTGGAACCGGAACAAAAAGAAGACATTAAAAAGGCTGCTGAATTGCTCGGTTTAGATCTCAGTTCGTTTGTATTGCAAAACTCTTTAAAAGCTGCCCGAGCTGAATTGGCCAAATATGAACAATTATCACTCAGCCGTGCTGACGCTGATTTGTTTTATGATGCCATCTCTAATCCGCCAAACAGTAATAAAAATCTAAAATCAGCTTACAAAAAATACCAGAAAGCTTTTAACCCTGAATAATGTCTTTTCAGTTTCGCACCTTGGACAAATCTATTGATAGAACAAACTTCGATTGTGGCATCTCTGAATTAAATCAATTCTTACAAAAACAAGCCCGCCAACAACAAACCAAAGGTTTTAACAGAACTTTTGTTTTAGTCAATTCCGACAATCCCAGTAAAGCCACCGGTTATTATACGCTAAGCATGGCTGAAATGAGTTTAAACTCGTTACCTGAAACTGTACTAAAGAAACTACCTAAACACCCTGTGCCTGTAGCAAGAATTGGTCGATTGGCTGTAGATATTTCATTCAAAGAAAAAGGCTTGGGTCAAATGCTGCTTGTGGATGCGTTGAAACGAGTTCAAAGCGCATCCTTGCAGATAGGCGTCTATGCTGTTGTGGTTGACGCCAAAAATGAAGTGGCAAAGCGTTTTTATCAAAAATATGGCTTTACCCCATTCATAGATATAAAAATGTCACTATTCATTCCATTGGCGTCATTGCCAAATTAACCGCGTTTCTTCAATACCATTACGCATCACCCTCTTTCATTTGAAGCAGTGATTTCATTAAAATAATGGCCATCATCGGTCGTCAGGATTTGGAAGTAATATAGTTACTGCTCATCCTCTAAACCATGCCATATTCTTAGAATAATAACCGTATCGCTATGAACAGAGTAACGAACCACGTATCGACCAAAAACCACATCTCTCACCGAATTGGGATCCGGCGCCATTTCTACGGCAATTCCTATTTCCGGGAAATCTGGCAATAAGTCAACTTTTTTAATCAGTTCCTTAGCCATCTTGTTGGCAGCCGAGGGATTGTGGTCTGCAATAAATTTTCTTAAGCGTTGTAAATCCGAGATTGCCTCATCCGTATAAATCAGCTTCATCAATCGAACTTATTCATTTGCATTCAGGGGCATCCAGCTCTTCATCGGACCCCCAACTATTTAACCACCGATGAACTTCATCTGCATTGACAACTTTACCTTGTACTGCTGATTCCATGGCCGTAAGTGTTTCCTGCCAGCGCGCTTGTTCAAGCGCTTGCTTCTCGATGTATTCAGATACTGCACGGTTTATAACCCAACCTTTGCTTCGTTGAAGCTTACGAGCAATGGCTTCCAGATCTTGCTCAACTTTCGGCTTAAGCCGAACTGTCGTAACGCTCATAAAGCACCTCAAAATTTGATGTATACAATGTATTACATCATAGTTGCTGACAGATAAACAAGGAGTTTTTCACACACGACCTAACGCCGTCATTAAATTTCATCTCATTATTCAAGATACTATATCTCGAACAACAATCTCAATCTCTTATAAAATGACATCCATGGTCTTTGGCAATCACATTTAAAAGCATGAGCGCTGGCCCCCTCGGTGAAGGATTGCCCCGTTCCCAAAGTCGCAAATTACTTACACTGGTACTGAGCAAATCGGCAAACTCAGCTTCAGACAAACCTAACTTGGCACGAACCCGTTTAATATCAATTGGATTAAACTTAAAAACTTTACCGACACCCGGTATAACACCAGAATAATCAACGACTTCTTCGGGGGTCTGATTATTAGTGGTTAATTCATCACACATTTTGATTAGCTTGATTGTTTATTAAAGACTGAGATAATTTAGTCGAATTAATCTGCTTGGCTTTGGCCAGATTCAACTCTAATAATAGAAAATACAGTAAAAAATGGGTGTGATATCAGCCCAAGTCAACTATTTGAACTAACTTGTGAATCAGCTTCGACTTTAAGATGCAAACCAAGACCACTAATAACTTTGGTAAAACTTGATAATTTAGGGTTTCCGGATTCAGACAACATTTTATACATACTTTCTCGACCAAGTTTAGACCGCAGTGCTAAACCCGAAATACCACCTTCTTGCGCTTCGGCAATATTTCTCAACGCCATCAAAACAACACTTGAATCACCACCTTCCAAAGCCTCGCTTAAATATTCAGCCGCTACTTCAGGATTTTTTAAAAATAAATTATGTGTTTGTCTAACGTTTCGCATTATTGGTTTCTCCGTTTATGGTCTTGCCAAAAAACTTTGGCCTTTTTAATGTCTTTCTTTTGTGATGATTTATCACCACCACATAACAACAAGTAAATATTTTCACCCGTTCTCCCATAATAAACCCTGTAACCGGGTCCATAATGTATTCTTAATTCACTTAACCCATTTCCAATCGGTTCAGAATCACCAAACAACCCAAGTTCCATTCGATCGACCTGAATAATAATTTTAGCAATGGCTTTGTTATCGACTAAACCATTTAACCAATCAGCATAAGGGCTATTACCTTGCACATCCTCATACTCATTAATTATATTCCGCATAATAAGCATTGTATCCCATAAGATACAAAATCAAAAGTAAAAAGAACATTATTGACCAGACTGCTTATTAAAAACTGAAACATATCTCGACATATCTCGACATATCTCGGCATATCTCGGGACAGGCATCGATCATCAGCTTAAAAAGCACAAGAATAGCCATAAGCATGTCTTCTGTCTAAACCGTTCGCTTAGTCTGAAGCAAAATTTAATAAACAGCCTCAGTGAACTAATTTTATATTTTTTTTTGATTATTGCTTATGCAACACCTAAAGGCCTAATCTGCGCGACTTCGGATTTAAGTGACTGATTTGCTTTCCACAAATCCACGCCTCGTTGTGCATTCAGCCAAAACTCTGCTGAATTGCCAAATAACCTGCCCAAACGAACAGCCATTTCGGGACTAAGCGCTCGACGTTCTCGAAGGAGTTCATTAATCGATTGCCTTGAAACACCTAAGGACTCTGCTAACGCAGTAACACTCAAAGAATAATCGGGCATAAAATCCTCACGCAACATCTCACCGGGATGAGTAGGTTTTGTTTTAATTCCAGTATTTTTAATGGTCATATATTTCACCTCAAATTAATGGTAATCGCAGACCTCAACTTCGTAAGCATCACCGTCTTCAAACCGAAAGCAAATTAGCCATTGATCATTAATTGCTATGGCATGCTGCCCTTCGCGATCGTGGGTCAGTTTATGCAACCTATTCCCAGGCGGAACCTTCAAATCATCAATACAGCTGGCCAGATTTACATAATCTAACTTCCTTGAAGCCCGTGCGTGAATAATAGGTGGAAATTTTTTCGACGTCCCAGATTCATACAATAACTTGGTATGCTTATCAGCAAAGGTCTTAATCATGAAATCTATTGTATTCTGTCACGTGACGAATGTCAATCATGATACTAATTACCACATTGTCTATACCGAAAAAAACTTTGCTTTGGTGCGATTAAAATCAGACTAAATCCGTGACTTCCAGAATTCCGGGTTTCTATGTTGGTTTAAAATTGCGAAGATTGAAATACAATCACTTTGATTAACAAAGTAAATAGAAAATGGAAAACGATTGACTAACGCCCTTCTGACTATATCCTTGTATATAACTTGGTAATGATAGGGAGCGACAAGAATAGAAGCAATTTTCTCGTCCACGCAACGAGCGAATTTCGTCCCGAGTCCAAGGTTTTGACTTTCATACCAATCATAAGCTTCCAAAAAGTCATTTTCTGCATGCGGGGTAAGAATGAGTGACTTAGGCACAATTTATACGAGTTTTCTGCATGAGACCTCTACCTAAGTCGTGAATCATGTTAAAACCAACAGAAGGGCCTTTAAGGCAGTTTGAAAAGCTAAATTTCTGCGTTAGAAAACTAATCAATAGCTCTGCTATTACTCGCGTTTCCTGCCTTGAACTTTAGCTTTTCAATTCATTTTTCCAAAGAACCAGACTTATACAGAGGTCTCATATATAATTTTTTCGGATTTCATCCCACGACTTGCCATTCTGAGTATCTTGATCAAGGGATTGCAGTCGTTCATTTAAAATATTTTTATGATGTTCCGGAAGATCTAATAAATCAGAATCAGAAGCGATTGAATCCCACAAGGCCTCTACTAAGGTAATTTTATCTTCAATATTTAGTCGAGATAACTTTTTGATTAATGTGTCTTGCATAACGCTTTAATTAAATGTTTTAAAAATTGCTAAACCAAATGAGCTAACTTATTAATTATACGCACATCAACGCTATATTTCAGCAAATTTAAAAGCCAAATAAACTAGCAGGCTACTAAAATATTTACGAAGCCAATTATAGACAGGCATTATTTAAAACACTTGTATATTCATCACACATTTTGACTAGACTAATTATTTATTAAGAACAAGGTGTGACATTGGGGTTTACGTTTTTACTCTCAAGCATTAGCATGAACATCTTCTATCAGCTCAGGATTCTTATTAAGCAAGTCAGCGAGCACAATCGCTGCGCCGTTGGGTTGTGAGATACCTTGCTCCCAATCTCGTAGCGTCCCCAACGGTGTGTTGATCTTTTTTGAGAACTCGCTTTGCGTTAAATTCAATCGTTTACGCGTGGCAATAATTTTAAGTTGCTCCGGAGTATGGATGACCTTGGCTTTTCGCGCCAGCATTTCACCTAAAGCACCTGCCAGATCGGGGCATTGTTGCGCCATGTCTTTTTCTACAGCTTTGACTACTTGCTGAATGTCTTGTTTTTTCATTTTGCATCACCTTTTAGTTTCTTGGCATCAGTCGGTTTAATGTTGTCTTGTTGATTTTTGGGGTATATATCCAACAACCACACTTCACCATCATCAAGATAGTTAAAGTAAATCACCCTAACACCGCCACTTTTGCCGGAATGACCCTGTCTCCACCGAACTTTTCTGACTCCTTGAGCACCAGAGATAACATCACCATCTTTATAACGCACTGCTATCCAGGTAATAAAATCCTCTTTCTCAGACTCTGTCCAAATTTTGTTGGATTTCTTTTCAAAATTTTCAGTTTCGACCACAGTCTTCATATTTTCTAATTATACTGGAAACCAGTATTTTTGTATAGCTTTGAATTTATACAATCAATATCCTAGCGAATAGCTTGACAAAACCATCAGATTTATTCAATTAAGGACAAGTATGTTTTAATTTGGCGGATGAAGCTGGACGATGTGTATGTGAATAACCCCTATATGGATTTAGATGTGTCTCGTGAGCAGGATGCGGAAGAAACCAAGAAGGATTACATATCTAAAAATTAAATTCTGCTTTGACCGAATTAGACCTCTATCCTGATACATGGATAGTATAGGCTAAAAAGTGAGTGCGGTTTTTGCACAACAAAAGAAGCGCTTGCTTTGTGCCGTTATGCGTGAAATAAAGGCTTTCAAATCTGTTGGTTTTTCAGCTGTTGGAACTGTCAGCCAGCTTAAAGAATATTCAATTAAAACAAAACGATCTTGGACTATTGGATTACGCTTAAGACCAGCTTTAAAATAGTCTAAGTTTCACAAGTATTTCCCTTCTCTCACGCTCGTGGAGCCATGCCACTCGACTTGAATCTGCCAAAAATCACTTAAAACAGTATTTCTAACATATTAGAAAACTCACCCAACCTTAATCACTGTAAAACAACTGAATTTAGGTGTTTATAGCTCTTAAATTTAACTCAAAAACTCGGTTGATGGCTTTCATAAAATGCCTGTCCTTGTATATTTTTTATCAAAATGCAGATAGCTCATCAGGTATATATTATCTCAGCGATTTAGGCTTTGAGAAAATGTAGTAATATTGCAATAAAAAGCCCCTTTACTGGGGCTTTTCTCGAATAAAAGACCCTGTAATGATATATAGTTATTAAGGTTTCTTTAAAATCCAGATATACCCTGGTGTCAGCCAATTCAAATAAGAAGCTATAAACTTAGCCACTGATTGCTTAAAGCTACTCGGTCTGATCATATATGAAACTCCAAACTTTTCAGGTTCACAAACTAATTTTTTTGTGTATTCGGTAACGCTGTATCTTTTAATCAAACTTTTTAAGCCCCAGTAACTATAATGTTTTTCATAATAATATTTACCACGCCCTAAAGCTCTTAAGTAAATATGTGCAAGGGGTCTTGGAATAACAGACAACATTGGCAAGTTATAGTGTGGCTCATTAAACATTAATCGATTACTGGCAGCAAAGTAAACCAAGCCCCCAGGAACCAATACTCTGTATATTTCATTCATCATTTTAGCCGCATCTGGGACATGCTCATAAACTTGAGAACAAACAACCACATCAAATTTTTCTGAATCATAAGGCAAATTCATGGCATCACCCAAGTCAAATGACAAATTTTCTTTATTAAAATTAGACTTAGCAAATTCAATCGCTTTCTCATCAATATCGACACCCGTAACATGTTTAAAGTAACGAGACAAATATTCATCTATAATCCCTGCTGAACCACCCACATTAAGCAATGACAGCTCATTAATTTTTGAACCACCAATATAATCCTCAAAAACCCTCACCATAGTATTGGCTTTTCTTTGCCTCAATTCTTTTTCAAACATAGCGCCATCATTCTCTGAAAAACCATGCTGGTATCCTCGGCTCATAAAATAAACTCCTAATTGATAAAAAATTTCTATTTCACTGCATTGTTACGTATATTATTTTAATACACATTAAGCTGATTAAGAACAAAATAACCCTTATAATGATATACCTTGCTATTCATATTAGCCTATATGTAAATGATAATAATACCTTTTAACAAGCCTCCTAAAACAGGTAATGAAATAAAATATGTGACTGAGGCCATTAATAGTGGGCACATTTCTGGTGATGGGAACTTTACTAAGAGATGTCAAACTTGGTTTGAAGAAAACTTACCGTGCAAAAAAGCTTTATTAACCTCCTCTTGCACCCATTCTTTAGAATGCTCAGCCATATTGTTAGATCTGAAGCCAGGTGATGAAGTTATCATGCCTTCATACACTTTTGTCTCTACGGCCAATGCCTTTGCACTCAGGGGCGCTCACATTGTATTTGTGGATATCAGACCCGATACCATGAATATAAATGAAACACTCATTGAAGCTGCAATTACCGAGAGAACAAAAGCAATCGTACCTATTCATTATGCGGGTGTTGCTTGTGAAATGGATGTCATCATGTCTTTAGCTGAAAAATATAATCTAACTGTAATTGAAGATGCAGCCCAAGGCATGACCAGTACTTATAAAGGCAAAGCTTTAGGCACAATCGGTCACATAGGCACGTATAGTTTTCATGAAACTAAAAACTACACAAGTGCCGGTGAAGGTGGGTTATTGATTATTAATGATTCAAAGTATTTTGAACGAGCTGAAATTATTCGAGAAAAAGGAACCAATCGAAGTCAGTTTTTTAGAGGAATGGTGGATAAGTATTCATGGGTTGATATAGGCAGCAGTTATTTAATGAATGACATCAGTGCTGCATATCTTTGGTCGCAAATTCGAGATATACAAATCATAAGAAACAATCGCATGAAAACCTGGCTTTTATATCATAAGTTGCTTAAACCTTTAGCTGATAAAAATCAAATTATTCAACCTACGATACCTGAATCATGTGAACACAACGCTCATATGTACTACATTAAAGTTGAAAACCTGAAAGAACGATCAAACTTAATAACTCATTTAAAAGATCAGGGCATACTTTCTGTTTTTCATTATGTGCCACTACACTCTGCTAAAGCAGGAATAGAATATGGCCAATTTCATGATAAAGATATTTTCACAACCTTGGAAAGTGAACGTTTACTTCGCCTACCTCTTTATTATGGAATCACTACAAAAGAAGTAGAAGACGTTACTCAAGCCATCTATTCATACTTTAAGAAAGCTAATAATGCATGAGTAAAATTATAAAGTTTATAGGCCATGCATTAGCTATAGTTTCAATTATATTTTTAATTCAAATATTTATAGAAAACTACCACCAACTTGCAGACCTACCTCTCTACTGGTACAGCTACGTTACTGTAATCATTATAATATTACTGGGGTTGACGGGCTTTTTAATTATGTCGTTTGCTTGGCTTACCCAATTAAAAGAAAATTATCCAGACTTCGGTATATCTGAGGCATTTACAATTCTGGCTGTATCTCAAATTGCCAAATACCTTCCTGGAAATGTAGGTCATTATGTTGGGCGCTATTATCTTTCAGCCAAGTACATAAAAAAAGCTGATGTTATATATTCATTTTTGATTGAAAACATTATGCTTGTTTTCGCTTCTACTTTAGTTGGTTCCTTTTATTTATTATACGCAAATATTAATGAATGGGTGGGCAAACAAGAAACCTATATCGCATTAATAATCATTACTTTGAGTTTGCCTGTTCTTTATTGGGCTAACAAAAAGCTTAAGTTCAAATTAGTTACTTTAAGAACTAATTATTTAATATTATTTAAATTACTGACATTATTCGTTATTATGACAATACTTGGAGGGTTAAGTATTTATGCTATATTCTATTTGATAACACCACTTGAAATGCTTCCTTTTTGGTTATTAACCTCTGCTTTTTCTTTCTCATTTTTATTAGGTTTTGTCATACCAGGCGCACCGGGTGGCATCGGCATTCGAGAATATGTATTTACTTTACTACTCACTCCATTTATTGGGCAGATTATCGCATTACAGGCTATAGTCCTTTTTCGTTTAATAAGCATCATCAGTGACTTAATTCTATTCTTAATTGGGAAATATCTTAGTAAAAGACAAGAAACTCTCGACCATGCCTAAAATTTTACATATATTTAATTTTGAAGAAAAATTCTCAAAACCTTTTTTTCAATTTCTCCAGGATAATGACTTTGACCTAAAACAGCATCAGCTTTTTCATTACGGAAAATATAATCCAGAATACAAAAAATTTGATATGAAATTTACCTTCGCTCGATATTATTCTGTCATTAAACACATACGATTATTAAGTGATATGTTTAAATCCAAACAAATTATTGTACATTCTTTAGCTTCACCTTGGTTATTGCTGTATTTATTCTTATTTCCCAGTCTTACCAAAAAAGTATATTGGGTAATTTGGGGGAAGGATTTGTATTTTTTTAAACTTTTAAAGAAAAAGCACTTTTATCATCATATATATGAGTACTTTAGAAAAAAAGTTTTTAAGAACATTAAACACATTGTTACTTATGTCAAAGGTGACTATGAATTAGCAAACAGGTGGTATGGTACAAACGCTAAATACCATGAATGCTTGATGTATCCAAGTAACCTTTATAAAAACCATCCAACAATTCAAGATGTAAAAGGTCAATCAATAACGATACAAATTGGCAACTCAGCTGATCCAAGTAATAATCATGATGAAATTTTCAGGAAATTAGAACCTTTTAAAGAGGAAGACATACAAATTATTGCTCCACTATCATACGGAAATAAAGAGTATGCAGAAAAGGTAATGCAACGTGGGAAATTGATTTTTGGTGACAAATTTACTCCGTTAACTTGTTTTATATCCTTTAATCAGTATTTAAAGATCTTAAATAAAATTGATATAGCTATATTTGCACATGACCGTCAACAAGCAATGGGAAACATAATAACTTTACTCGGTATGGGGAAATACGTTTATTTAAAAAATAACGTTTCTTCATATAAATTGTTTGCTGATATAGGTATCAAGGTGTATGATTTTTACAGCGAATTTACATTTGAACTAAAAGAAGATTTAAAAAACTCCAATCCAATAAAAGTGGCTGAATACTTTTCATTCTTCAAACTAAAAAAACAATGGAGCTTAATTTTTTACGAGAAATAATATGGCGTATTTTAGTAATAATGAATTGCTGGAAATGGGGTTCTCATTTATTGGTGAAAATGTTCAAGTAAGCAGGCAATCAAGTATATATAATCCAGAAAACATCATATTAAGTGACAATTGTAGAGTTGATGATTTTTGCTTGCTCTCAGGAAAAATAATTATTGGTCAATTTGTACACATTACACCTTACTGTCTTCTTGCAGGCGGAACACCTGGCATTACCCTCAATGATTTTAGCACTCTTGCCTATGGAACATATATTTTCACACAATCCGATGACTATAGTGGCGAAACAATGACTAATTCTCTAATCCCAACAAAATATAAAAATGAGAAAAAAGAGCCGGTAATTTTAGAGTCACATAGTATTATTGGAGCAAGATCAACTATTCTACCCGGGGTTACTATTGCAGAAGGAACTGCTATTGGAGCCATGTCCTTGGTACTTAAAAGCACACTACCATGGGGGATTTATGCTGGTATACCAGCTAGAAGAATAAAAGAAAGATCAAAAAGCATGCTAAAAAACCATCAAAAATTTATTTCTGAGAATAAATTTTAATTACGTTTCTGGTAAAACAATGCAGTGATCTGTTCCGAAACAAGTCCTAATAAAAATATCATAATTGATGTGGAAAGCAGCAAAACACCCATATTGGTAAACCGCCCATCTGTAAAAAAAGTATAAATATAATACAAAAGGCCCGTTAAGAAGAACACCAAACTCGCAGGAAAGAATAGTTTCATCGGTGAGTACAAAGTCCCAATCTTAAAGATAATTAAAAAGAACCGTATACCGTCTTTCAGAAGATTGATATGGCTTTTGCCAATCCGTTCCGGCGCCACAATCGGCTCATAAGCCACACCGTAACCGGCACGAAAAAAAGCCATGGTAATGGTCGTAGGATAAGAGAAACCATTGGGTAAAAGATAAAGAAACTGCTTAAATTTATTCGCATTAACCACCCGAAAGCCCGAAGTTAAATCAATAATTTTTTGCCCGGTCATATAACTTGCGATTCGATTGTAAAGGCCATTACCGAATAAACGGGCTTTTGAAGCCTGCGACTCACTACCACGCGCGCCGACCACCATATCATAGCCTTCGTTATAACGATTGAGTAAGCCTTGAATATCTTCCGGACGGTGCTGGCCATCGGCATCCATAAAAATAAAGATGTCGCCGGATGATGTTCGTGCGCCTGATTTAATGGCCGCACCATTGCCTCGACTGTAAGGATGGTTAACAACTTTGACACCAGCATCTTCACAAATCTGCTGAGTATTATCCGTTGAGCCATCATTCACGACAATAATTTCAGCCTCAGGCAAAACTCCTTTTAGCTGAGGTAGCAGATCAAATAAACTTTTAGCTTCATTCTTGGCTGGAATTATTAGGGATATTTTTTCTGGCATTGTTGATTTTTTTATCTATTTGATTAAGGAAATTAATAGTGCAGTCTTTGAAATTTGCCTGACAATAATTTTTATAATATGTTCCCAATTCTATACCTTTTTCTGTATCGTAATATTTCAAATAATCGATTGCCTGTAGCGCTGTTGATTCAAAAACCGGGTCACTATTTAAACTTTTGACTTCAGTAATTATTTTTTTAAATGAGTCTAAAGATTCTTCATATTTAGATAGTTGAGCATTTACTGTCGCACTTTGATAGTAATAGAACTTTCTTGCAATAGAAGATAATCTAAATAACTTATTCTTTACAAATGCAGACATGTACTTTTCAGCATATTGCTTGCCATATTCCTTATAACAATCTTTTTTAACTAAATTATTTAATAGGTCACGAAAAGCTGTTAAATCATCTTTAACAAAATTAATTTTTTTCATGTCACTATATAATTTCTCTAGATCCGATTGATTTAATTTATTAATCTCGCAAAGTAACGAAATTCTGTTTATTCTTAACTGAAGCTTATTATGGTTTTGTATTCCATACTCAAGCATTTCAAGAGCTTTATCGTATTCACCTTCCCAAGCCAATAAACTCGCTGTGGTATTTGTTGCGCGTGCAGACTCCGGAAACTTCATTGCTGTCTCATAATGCAAATTAAAGTTATTACTCCAAATATTGGTACGTAGAAAAGTAAAAAACATAAGAAACAAAATCAATAACACCGGTATTGTATAAAATAGCTTTAGACTATTTTTTAAATTCAGCACAATAAGGCTTATAGGTACAAACATAAACATCGCAGGTAAGTAATTTCGATGCTCGTAGTAAAGCTCTAAGGGTAAATAAGTTGATTCAAGAAGGTGACCAATGAAAAAAAACAGGATGGTGAAACTAATTAAAGGCTGTTTTTTCCTATAAATCCATGCCAATGAAATAATTAAACCAATACCCAATACTGAAAATAAAGTTGTTATCGGCTGGAATAAACTTTTTGAAGCCACCACACCATCATTAAAGACGCCCTCAGTTAAATAATCAGGTACCCATATATAATATAAATATTTAAATAACACCCTACTTTGTGTCAATAATCGCTCATAGAGATCAAAAGATCGTACATCGTAATATGAAGTATGTTGAGGAAATTTATATATTAAAGCGAGAAAAAGTAAAATACTCGGTAGCACAATGAGAATATAGTATATTCGCTTTGATAACGTTTTACTGATTTGATTTCGTAAAATCAAATACTCAAACAACCAAATTAATAACAGTAATAGCACACCATTTTCTTTACTTAAAGTAGCAAACAGCGTACAGCCCCATACCCCTAAAACCATTAAGGTTATTGATATAATAGGTTTTTTATGTAAAGTTAAACGACCCTGTAGGTAGAGCAACATCCCAATCAGCGTAAAAGTCGCCGGTAACATCGCCATCCGTTGTACCACATACATAGTAGTTGAGACAAAAAAGGGATGTGCTGCCCACATCGCACAGGCAATAAATGCCAACCAATATTTATATTTAGCTTTCTCCTCATATAGCCCAAATAACTTCACCATTAAAACAAACAGTAAAACGGTGTTTATCAGGTGAATAATTAAATTAGTAATTTTAAAGGATCTCACACTGGCAACCGGCCAATCCATGCCATCCAATAAAAAAGTCAATGATGAAATCGGCCTACCAACCGGACCGGATTTCTGTCCAGCTAAATACTCTTGTAGTCTGTCTAAACTAAACTGACCATCCATGATTGATAATAGGTGCAAATTATTAAAATCATCAAATATAAATCCACCACTCAACCCTGGAAGGTATATGATGCCAACAATAATTATCAAAAGTAAACTATATATGGCTGGTTTTAAATTGGTATGCATGATTTTTTATCTGATCTTAAAATAAAAAAGCACCACTAAGTGGTGCTTTTTTATTTATATGTTTTTATGTACAATCATCTGCAAGATGCAGGAACATATTTTGAAGCAATAGATGTAGAGCAATTCCATCGAATACTGCCGGAAACATCTGTAGGAACCAATAGTAAGTTATCAGTAACTTCATCAATTCCAGAATAAACTACTGTTATTACGCCATTAGCACCAACAGCAGTACTATCTACATTGTTACCATTAGCTGAAGACACTCCTGCTAATGCATTAGTAGTCGGCCAACTACCTGTACTTTGATAATATTCAGTGACAGCAGTCTTAGAGGCACTGGCTAATGTTAGACCTTCACCAACTTTAGTTCGAATGGTGTAATCTTTATAAGCAGGTAATGCGTAAGCCATTAAGATGGCGATAATCGCGATTACGATCATCAGCTCGATTAATGTAAAACCTTGTTGATTCTTTTTCATGTTATTTACCTCAAATGTGATTAATTAAAAAATCGTCCATGGTGTGTAGATTATTCACTTTTGCCTTTTTGCGCAAGTGCCTTGTGATTTTTTTAGTTTAAATACCATCTCAATGTCGACTGGTTCACATTTTTGCCCTTTTTTAAATCTTGACGCAAATCAAAGTCCGGACAGTGACGTAAATTGTCACTTAAAAGCCATTTTGACGAATTAAACTCGCAACCAAACCAATAAATCCTCATACAACACGCTTTCAGACAGAAAAACCTAAGCAGAAACACCACGCATACTGCACTAAAACCAACAAAAAATCCTCAATAACCAAATCTCAACCCCAAGAAACCACTCAAACCCCACCTCAACAAGCCAATGAAAAAAACAGCCACACAACCCACCGCAACATACATTTTTGGATGTATGTACAATTGACAATTCTTACTCATAAATAGTGCATTTGCTGGTGTTCCAGCAATCTCTGCATTCCCTACATCCCTGTTAATCGCATATATTGTCTCAAATTGCGACGTCTTCGGACACCGGCCACTTTCTAGTCCATTTTATCGTGGCACACCTACTTCACTGTAGGCGATCCGGAGACCCACGGTGAAAATCTGTTAATGATTGGCTTTTGTATGCTCACCAACAATAAAATTACAAGCTACGATTTTGTTCACTGTGATCACTCGCCTAAAGTGATTTAGTTATGTGGCGTGAGCAGGACGCGGAAGCCACCGCCTAAAGGGCTGTAAGTGTATCGCGTTAGATTGGTAGCTATTGTTGTACTTTATGACATCCATGTCATCAGCCCCTCGGGTTGCTTCACCTGGTAAAACGACTGTTCTACTGTTTGATTAGGCAAATTCTGCCCTTCTTGTGTTTATTTAAGTGGATTTTAAGGTAATACTTTCTAAAGCAAAACCAACAATTCGATTGTCGTCACCTTCAAAAGCACTTTTATGCGCTTTTAATTCACTGTTAATAAACTGTATTCGCAACAAACCAGAACTCGAGATCATTTGCTTGTCACAATGGATAGTTAACTCATATGCACGACCAATTGAGTCATAATGCCATTCGGGTGATTGGTTGTTAATCAGCAGATTTAGATTTTCGATGAGTGAAGAACTGATGGCGTTAATCAGTTTAACTGTGATCAAATAACGCTTTTGTTGTGTCCAAAGGTCTATAAAACTGACTTGGCCCGGGCCGGACCAACAAAAATATTTTTTCAGTTCTGGGTTCCATTCACGACGATGCCACTGATCACCAAATATGGGCTCTTTAGGTGTGTAATGATAATCTAGTTTTAGGATGGTTTTACTGCCATGAATAGATTGATATCGTTTATCTATGGCTTTTTTGATGTCTTCTGTTTTGCTTTCTTTAGTCAGTGATAAATTAGCTAACATATGCGCATAGTTTTTTTCAAACTGCTGCCGGGCAAAGCGATATAATTGACAATCATAATGGTTTAAGGCTTTTAATTTCTCTTTTATCTGGGGCGGAATAACTTGTGGCTTATTATGTACATTGAGTTTTTGGGTTTTAGTTACCGGTGGCCAACCCATCACATAACATAGTAAATCGATAGATTGATCATACTGCTCAAGAATGCCAAACCAATGGCAATTTAAGATAAATTGCTTTAAACGCGACAACCTTTCTTCTGCTGTTGAATTCACCCTACTTTTATTAATTGTTTTTTTAAATTGTCTGTAAGAATCAGGTGTCAATGTCATGTCATCAAAATCCATCTGGTTATCCAAGCCAAAAGTCAGCGATCTCACCATGCGATTTTGTACCAGATGCTTGGTTCTTTGATGATCAATGAAATCTGCAAAGCTTAAATCATTACTATCTATAAAAGTGTGCAGTTTCGTGTTTTTGTCTCTTTTTGAGTAATGGTAAGTTGATGCAGCCAGTGAAATTGGATCACGTAAGATGGTTATATAATTAAGTTCTTGTGCAGATAAAAGTTGCGCTGCACCACCAAAATGACCTCTGAATAGCTGATAATTTTTACTTTTAATTTCCTTTACACTGTCAATATCCCACCATAACTGATGTGGACATATTTTATCGGCATCGAAATAATGGTCTAATAAGGCAATAAAACTGGTGCCACCGGTTTTGGGTATGTGAGCAAAGTAAAAAGGAAGGTCGGTTATATGCATGCGTTTAGTTTAGAGCCGTGATAAACACAATTTACACAGCCTTTTTAATAGTAACGGCACTGAGCGCAAGCCCCACTTCTCTGTCATCTTCTGATTGTAAAAGACTCGGTGCTAACTTCTCGGTAGGCCCTTCAAAATGAATTCGTAGTAAGCCGTTGGATTTAACCAGCCGTTTATGACAGTTAATTCTGATTTCTTGATAACTGCTTTTGTTATAGCTCTCCCAGTCAACAGCTTGATCATTAATTTTTATTTTTAATTTATCCATGTAATCTTTGGTGACGGTATTAATGAACTTAACTTTTATATCGTAATTATTTGGTTTCACCCAAAAATCAATTGATGACTGATTTCCAGGCCCAGACCAGCAGAAATAACTTTGATGATTTATAGACCATTCTCGTTGGTGCCATTGACTTCCTAATATAACATCCGCAACAGTATAATAAACCTCGTTTTTCAAACCCACATCATGTATTTTTAAGTAATTATCTTGATAGTATTGGTCAATAAGATGAGAAACATTGTCATTATCGCTATCAGTGCTAAATCCTAACTCTGTAAGCATTTTGTGATATTTGTTTTTGAAGATTTTTAAAGCATATTCATACAACTGAAAATCATGGTTGTTGATTTTAGCAGCTTGCTTTTTAGCTTCTTGAGAAATTTCGGTGGTTTTTTTATTTCTATTTAGTTTTGCTGTTTGACCCACAGGTGGCCAGACCATTGTGTAACATAGTAAATGTAATGATTCATTAAAGTGCTCTAAAATACCAAACCATTTAGAATTATTAATGAAATCGATGGCTTTTTCAAAACATTCTTCTTCTGTCAATCCATTGTGAATAGGATTTAACTGTTTGCGAATCGCCTTAAAGCTGTTGTTATTGATAACTGTTCCTTGTTTGTCAATATTGTTGTTCTCACCATAACAAAAATTATGAACAATTCTATTTGATGCTAAATGAAATGTTTTAGGGTGAGATAAAAATGTCTCAAAATCCATATTTTCTCTAATTACAAGGTCATGAACATGGGTGTTTTTATCTCTAAGTACATGTTGATAAGTCGAGTAAGCTAGTTTAACTGGGTTTCTTAAAACCGTAAAATAAAATATTTCTTTATCGGTTAGCAAATCAGCAGCACCACCACCAAAATGCCCCCTGAAAAAATTATAATTATGATTACGAACTTGTTCAATATCTTCTACTTCCCACCAAAGCTGGTGAGGAAATATTCTATCTACAGGAAAAAAACGATCTAATGTGGCAATTAAGGTAGTACCACCGGTTTTAGGAACATGGGTAAAAAAATAAGCATGTTTTGATGAAGAATTTATATTTGAAGACCGTTTAGCACGCGTAGGTCTCAACTTCTTAAAATATGACTGTATTTTATGAGCAAAATTCTTCATAGGAATTTATTTAAATTTAGCTAAAAATATTTGAATTAAAATTAAGGACAAAAGCATTTTTTTAACTGATTAACTTACTTATCTTGTAAAGCAATATGTCTTAGATGATTATATCGACTTATGACAGCTTCAATATCTCCAAACTGAACAATTTCACCTGCATCAATAAGAATTGCTTTGTTGCAAAACTTCTTAACTAACTCCATGGAATGGTTCGCAAAAACCATTATCTTAGAACTGTCCAATAAATCCTCAATGAATTTTTGTGCTTTTTCCAAAAAAAACTTATCTCCAGCGCCTAAACCTTCGTCAATCAGCATAATATCTGCTTCGACAAACATCAACATCCCAAAAGTTAAACGGGTTTTCATACCCATTGAATAAGTAGATACCGGCCTATAAATAGCGTCCCCTAACTCTGTAAATTCAATGATTTCTTCTATCTTTTCTTGAATAAAAGTACTCGGCAAATTCAGTAATAACCCTCTTATTTCTAGGTTTTCCAGCCCTGATAATTGCGGCATGACACCAATACTTCGACCAAAAAACGAATATATTTTACCATCCGTCGATACTTGTCCTTGTTCAGGCGTATAAACACCTGCCATAATTTTCAATAAAGTTGACTTACCCGCACCATTCACGCCTAACAAAGCAACACGATCACCATCGTTAATTTCTAAGTTGAAATTTTCAAATACAAGATGACTTTTTAAGCCCGAATTACTTTTCAATAACCCACCACTAATCGAAGGAAAGTAGCGATATGAAAAATCAACACCTTTTAAAGTAATATACGCCATAACTACAGCCAATAAACCAACCTGTTTTTAACTCTATTATAAAAAGCAAAGCATATAGCCATATTAAGTAGCAAAAGACCTATGCCAACTTGAAAAGAAAGAACAGGTATTTCATTATGCAATATAGGTGCTCGGATAAGTTCTAAAAGATGATAAAAAGGGTTTAATTGAAAATAAAGGCTATTGGCATACTCCGCTGGAGGCGGCCAAAGAATCGGTGTCACCAAAAATATAATCATAATAACACTGCTTAACATCGGTTGAATATCTCTAAAGCGCGTAGCCAGCCAGCCTAACCAAAAATTAATAAAGAATGCATTCAAAACAATGAGCACATAACCAAATAAAGCCCACAACCAAACAATACTAACAAACGACCATCCTTTTAAAATAATAACCAATGGGATTGCGAAAAGCTGATACATGATAAGTGAAAGCACTTCTCTGTAAATATTTTGGAACACAAATGTAGAGTGCGGAAGTCGCATTTCTAACAAGAAGTTAGTGGCTTTTTTAAATACAGTACCACTGGTTACTATAATCGCTGAAATAAAATTCCAAGTTAGTACACCAATGGCCAAGAACATAACGTATTCTTTAAAATCCCTGTCAAGCACCATGGTATATACCAATGAAAGCATAAAGACTTTCAGCATAAGAGTAAGCACAATCCAGAAAGATCCAATAACTGCACCTTGATAACGAGATTTAAGCTCAAGAACAGCTAATCTTTTCCAAAGCTTTTTACGGCTATAACCGTTTTTTATATCTTCAATTAGGCTCATAGACAAAATACGAAAAATTATTTAAACTTTTTAATCAATAAATTTAAAAAATGACAGAATAAAGAATTATATTTAAAGAAAAGATGTACTTTTAATTCCTAACTTTAAACTCCAGAACCTAAATGATGAACTTATATTAAAATAAAGATTGCACATTGTACTTTAAACTTAAATACGTTTCTGCCATTGCCACAAAAATAATTAGCTTGAATCATTTGAGATATCATTAAATCTATTTATAAAATTGAGACTAAGGTTTAATTATTAGGTAATCCCCCCGAAAAATAGCTGACTTTTGAAAATAGAATTTTCTTGTAATTAATTTTAAGGAGATTCAAATGAAAAAATCAAAATATTCAGACAGCCAAATTCTGGCTATTTTCTGAAAAGATTTTAGTTGATTATTTAATTATTAAAATCATAAAGAAGCCCTCTACTTTTTTTATGAAATTTAATACTATTTTTGGGGTAGAGCATAATATCTAATTCCCCACATGTTTTCATTTTCAAAGGGGGTCCCAAAACTTTCTCAACATCAGAAGCATTAAGTTTAGTAGCTCTTTTACTACGATTTTTACTGCCATAAACCAAAACTGCGGAAAAACTTGGCTCAATCCTGTTTCTGTTTGTCACAATGTTTCTTTGTTTGAAATTTTTATTGAAATGTATTGCTGAAATCTTATTTTTAGAAAGAAAAGTAAATCTTCTTGATTTCCAGTAATCTGTAATAAATGAATAAACACCTTCATCCTCAGCAAAGTCATCTACACATTCTACTGCAGCCGGATAGTATTCTGATACAAAGGCTTTAGGACGCAAAGAAATTAAATTCAATGCTATTATTGCCACAAGAATAATAGTCAGAAACCATTCGAAACGTTTACTTTTAAATTCGGGAATCATATAAAAAATGAAGAGTACTGGAATATATAAGTAAGGCAAAAAATACCTTATATTCATAACTGAAGAGGGACTCAACATAAGAACAGTCAGTGTTACAAATAGAGATAAAAGTAAAAGGATTGCCCAAGATCTATCATTATTTCTGATGATGATGGAGTAAAAACAATATGAATAAAAACAAACTACTGCTAACAAAGTAACACTGTTCATCGTTATTCTTATTTGCCGAAATAGAAAACTAAAATCTTCAATAACTTGGGTAAGACCAAAGGCAAATGAAACTTTTGTAGTATGAATTTGCGGGTCCAATATCAATTTTGAAAAATAATATGCTAAACAAGACGCCAAAATGATAACAACACCAAGAATAATATTCTTCTTCAAATTCTTTCTATATAAAAATGTTTGTAAGCAAACATATAGCAAAGCTGGAATTACAAAATGCAGATAATATAACTGGTCATTTATACCAGCAATAAGACATACAAAAAAGAACCAAATCAAATTGGATTGTTTCATGTTCTTATAACAAAGAACAAAAACCCCAGATATAAGGGTAAACAAAAAATCAAAATAATGATGGGCTGGAATTAAAACCATGAAATGTGGCGAACTTACATCATGTAGAAGAATTGTCCCCAATAACATAATTGAAATAGAAGAATATATTGCTGAAGTATTTCTTGAATACTTAAAACAATACAACCTGTACATCAAAATAAATGTGATTATTATTTTGAATGTAAAAAAGATTGAAATACTTTTGAACGATTCAAAAAAATAGTTTATTGGTAAAAAAAACAGCAGTTCTACTAAACCAGGGGCACGGCTAAAGTTCCAAGAAAATATTTCTACAAACCCATTATTCAATAAATCCTGAGAAAGATCTGGTAGGTATAACCCATCAGAATTAAAAAATGAAATCATGGGGAATTGTAGCGTATAGTATTGATAATTAAGCAAATAGACAACTGCAACCAATGTTGCACCCATCAACACATAGCTTAAATACCTCAAATGATTTTCTTCTTCAGGTGGCTTCATTATACTTCTACTCAGTCTTTTTAAAATTATGTTACTTGATGTGGCATTATTTTTAAAAATAATGAATCATACTTTATTGCCTGATATGACGTAACCTAACCCTCTATAATTATCTATAAAACATTAACTATCATTTTCAGAATTATTTTCAACATTTTCACTGATTACATACTTGGGACGACCTTTAATTTCATTAAATATTTCTGACAAATACTCTCCTAAAATACCCAAGCTAAATATAATTATACTTCCAATAATCAATATTAATAATATCACTGTAGGAAACCCCTCAGCAGAAGTACCGTTCATTGCTTTAACTACTGTGTCTATAGATAAACCTATACTAAAAATAAATAACAACAACCCCAACCAGGTAATAGACTTTAGAGGTAAATCCGAGAAACTCAAAATTGAATTTTTTGCATACTTAATCAGTTGAATTACTGTCCAGCCACTTTCATTATCTACTTTATCATTGATAGTAATATCAATATCAATTGCGTTGAAGCCTAACCAGTTAATTAACCCCCTATAAAATTTGTTATTTTCTGGCAGGTGAATGTATTTATCGATAACAACCCTGTCTAACAACTTAAAATCGGTATGGTTTTTTAATTCCAAACCCGTACTAAAGCTAAAGACTTTAAAGTAAAAATAAATGAACATTTTCTTTAAAAGAGACTCTTTTTGTCTATTTACTTTTACGGCATTAACAATATAAATGTCTAAATTGTTTTTCCATAGAGCTATCATTTTAGGGATGGTATCAACAGGATGCTCTAAATCAGCATCCAAAGTAATGGCTGTATTTCCAGTGCAGGCTTTGAGTCCAGCTTCTATTGCAGCTTCTTTACCAAAGTTTTTAGAAAATTTAATTCCTTTTATTATGCCTGGATTATCATTTTGTAGCTTCAAAATGCTACTCCACGTCGAATCTTTAGACCCATCATCAACAAAAATGATTTCTAACCTCCCATCATTTAAGCCTATCAATTGGGAGGTCAGTTCATTCAGATTCTTTTCTTCATTGAAACATGGAATAACCAATGAAAGTTTTTCTAATTCCCTTTTTTTTATACTCATATTTCACTTACTCCAAATCAGACTCTTGATAATATATATCTCCGTCCAAAATTTCTGTATCAATTTTATTAAATTTTCTTTTAGGATAAGCGATATTTAGAAAATCGTGCAAATATGGGAAAAAATGGACATGTAAATCAAAAGAGTATCTGTAAGCCCTCTGTTTAGGAACAATAATAATTAAATTAGATTTACAAACCCTCCTCAATTCACTCAAAGCTGTAGATATGTCTTTGACATGCTCAAGTGTATGGGTGCATATAACCGTGTCAAAGCTATTATCCTTAAATGGCAAATCTGTTATTGAGGCTTCAACAAATTTTGTATTTGGTGAATTAAATTCAAAGTCATCATGCTTTACAAAATCAGCCCCAGTAACATTATAATTATCTTTTAAAATGTTGGTTAAATATCCACGACCACATGCAACATCTAGTATGTTCTCACCTTCAACATTATCAATGATTTTTTTTATGCTTTTGCTGTTTAAGTCAGTTAATCTTGAGATATGTACAGAGGCCGTTTCTTTATAAACTTCAGAAATTTGTTGATCTGTTAGTTGATGGAAATCTTTTTTAAACCCAAAGAAAACATTACTTTTATTCCCAAACATTAATTTAAAAGGGAACCACATAAACCATTTAGCGTCTCTAAGGATTGGTGGAATCAGTTCATCAAGCACAAATCTAATGATATTAGCAAAATTTCTGGATAGTTTCATAAATAAATTTTTGGGATTATTAAGATATTAATGGATTTATATTAAATCACTTTGACCGGCATACATGATAATTAAAGTGAAAAAATGGTTTCAATTTTAACATCTAATAATCGTAAGCGCCAAGTAAACCCCTTCTATCATTTCACTAAAGGCTGATGTACGCTTTGTTTTTTTAGCATAGTGAAGCTCCATGAGCAAAACCTATCGCAGTAAAAACCAGTGGATTGAGCTTATTCATGCACACAAAATCAGGGTTGACAGTCGCTGCATTTTGCCGACAGTAAAGCATTAGTGCCAAGTATTTTTCCAAACGACAAAAGGACTTTGGGTTTAGTTCATCCACCAATAATGACTTTATTTAGGTTAAGTTTGAAAAACCAGTCTATCGAATGGTGATATTATTGGAAACGAGGCATGGCCAAATTGAAATAAATTTCTGGCCTGATCCTGATTATACTCATCAACTACTCAAAGTTTTGCTATGATTCACTTTTCCGATGGACCGGTTTTTATGCACCGATATTATGTTGATTTCCGTAAAGCCATTAACGGCTTGAGTCAAATTGTCCAATATAATATGGACATGGATGTGTTTAGCCCGGGACTGTTTGTGTTTTGTAATAAAGGCCGTGACAAGCTCAAACTGTTGTACTGGGATAAGACCGGGTTTTGTCTGTGGCCAAAACGCCTTGAGAAGGATAAGTTTATCTAATCCAAAAAGGAATTTAATGGCATTATCCAGTGGGATACAGAGCAAATTGGCTAGTTACGTACAGGCTTTAACGTGGCACAGTAGCATCAAAAATAATCATCGGTACCGGAGTCATCTTCGCTGGAGAGGTTGATGCGGACTTCGAGGCCTTGGCGGGAGTCGGCGTTGCCGAGGGCTTCTTCGAGGGTGATGATGCCTTCTTTGTACATGTTATAAAGTGCCTGGTCGAAGGTTTGCATGCCATCTTCGAGGGATTTGTCCATGGCGCTTTTGAGTTCGTTGATTTCGCCGCGGCGGATAATTTCTCGGATTTGCGGGGTGTTGTAGAGCACTTCGCAGGCAGGTCGGCGTTTACCATTGACGTCGATGACTAAACGCTGTGAGATAACCGCTTTGAGGTTAAGGGCGAGGTTCATCAGGACGTTATTATGCATTTCGCTGGGGAAGAAGTTCAGCACCCGTTCCATGGCTTGGTCGGAGTTGTTGGCGTGTAGTGTGGCCATGCATAAATGTCCGGTTTCCGCAAAGGATACCGCGGCTTCCATGGTTTCGGCGTTGTTAATTTCACCAATCAAAATTAAATCAGGGGCTTCGCGCAGGGCGTTTCTCAAGGCCGGCTCATATCCTAAGGTATCAATGCCAATTTCGCGTTGGTTTATCACTGATTTTTTGTGTCGGTGAACATATTCAATGGGGTCTTCGACAGTTAAAATATGGCCGGTCTGGTTACTGTTACGGTAATCAATCATAGAGGCCATGGTGGTGGATTTTCCCGAGCCGGTGGCACCAACCACTAAAATCAGACCGCGTTTTTCCATGATTAAGTCATACAAATGCGACGGCATGTTCAGGTCTTCTAATTTAGGTATTTCGCTTTTAATGGTTCGAATCACCATACTGACTTCACCACGTTGTCGAAACACGTTCACCCGATAGCGACCAACGCCTTTAATTGAGACCGCCAGGTTACATTCTAAGGTTTCTTCAAATTCTTTTTGTTGTCGCTCATTCATAAGCGAGTAGGCAATTTTTTCGACAATGCCCGGTGGTAAGCCGGTACTGCTCATGGCTTCTAAAACGCCTTCGATTTTAACGTTAATGGGTGCGCCGGTGGTCAAATATAAATCTGATCCGTCCCGTTCGCGCATGGTTTTCAGAAAATGTGTTAAGTCCATAATCTCCTCGTCTTTTGATTGGCTGCGCCAATTTAATGTGCGTTATCTTATCATCTTTTTATGGCCAAACATGGGTGACTTAATTAATGCTGTTTTCAGGGTGACAAATTCTGTCCAATTGGGTTTTGTTGAACCCCAATTGCTCACCGGCCTGAAAAAATGTTTGGGTTTCCAGCAAATGAATTTCACCATCAGCTGAGGCAATCTGCCATAACTGCACCATTAATGCGTGTTTGTCGTTGCGGTTCAAATAACGGTTAATGATTTCGGTTTGGGGTTTTAATGTGACCGATACTTGCGCAGTGATGTTGGCATGGGCTAAATAGTGATTGGCCTTAGCTCGGCTGAGGTTTAATTGCTTGGTTAGATGTTCGTTAAGTACCAGTTTTTCGATGTACAGCTCCACATAATCGGCCTTGACCATTTCTGTTAACAGGCAGATGATGGCTTGGTTGAGTTGGTCTTTTTGTTCATCGTTCAAATCATCTTTTGAACTTTTTGGTTCAAAAAAAGACTTAATTGAATTCAATATATTGACCATAGAATGGTTGATGCTGACGTCAAAATACTGATAATACACAATACTCACTTAACTGCAAACAGATTTATGCGTCTTATTCTATTCTTTGTGACTTTATTCGTTTTTAACGGTTGCCAACAACATAATATTAAAAAAGAGGTGCAACCATCGGTATCCGAAACTTCTTTACCGGCATTGATTTCAGCCATCGAACAATGTCAAAAGAACCCCACTTGCGAAGAAGCCTTAAATGCGTATTTTAAACAGTTTGAAGAAACCACCCAAACTGAAGAAATGATTGCCGATCAAGCCAATCTGGAGCCAACCAGTCAACAACCACTGGATGTCACCACATTGAACCAACCGATGTTGGCCAATCAGCGCATACAAGCGGCATTAAACGAATGGCTGACCTGGAAGCGGCCGATTTTGTTGGAAACCTGGAATAATTATCAGTTTTTAAAA
Organism: Marinicella gelatinilytica; assembly: GCF_026410405.1. Classification (GTDB taxonomy): domain Bacteria; phylum Pseudomonadota; class Gammaproteobacteria; order Xanthomonadales; family Marinicellaceae; genus Marinicella; species Marinicella gelatinilytica. Next base: position 124,649 of record NZ_JAPMLN010000004.1, read on the forward strand.
CGCTATATTTTGCCACCATTTACAGAAAAGAATATTCCCGAGCATTTTATGCTGGCTCTGATTGCTCAGGAAAGCGGTGGTCGGGTGCACTCCATGTCCTCAGCCGGTGCCAGTGGTTTATTCCAGTTTATGCCGGCCACGGCACAACGTTTTGGCGTGGTGGGCACTTTGGGCGATTACGATGCCCGTTATCATCCCAAAACAGCCGCTCAGGGTGCAGCGGATTATATCCAGGAACAACGTGAACTTTATGGTGATGATTACGCCAAAATTTTGGCTGCTTATAATGCCGGTGAAAATCGTTTTAGACGCCTCAATAATAAACACAATAACCAAGCCATCTGGCAGTCTGATTTTTATTATGATTTGCCACGGGAAACCCGCGGTTACATTGCCAGCGTATTATCGGCGATGTTGATTTTTTCTAACCCCGATGATTTTAATGTTGAACTAACACCTCTGGACGGTCGCACTGCAGTTATCAAAGCCCATAATGACGTGTCTCTGAGTGAACTGGCGGTATGCTTTGGTCAATATAACCATCAAATGGGTTGGTATCGCACCTTACGCAACTTAAACCCAACCGTTAAAGCCAAACGGGTAATCAGCCAGGGTTCGCCGATTGTGGTGCCGGAATTATTAAAGCCGATATATGAAGAACAATGTCAGGACACGGCATTAATGGCTTTGGCTAAAAAAATCCACGATGCAGATTTTCCTGAGCGCCCTGCTTTCACCTACTACCGCATAAAAAAAGGTGACTCATTAAGCACCATCAGCCGTCAATTCAGCTGCTCCAGTAAAACTGAAATTGCCCGTTTGAACAACATTAAACCACCCCGTTATTTAATTAATGCCGGTAAAAGGCTCAAAGTACCACAATGCTAACCGGCACCGCTAAGCACCGGATGTTCTGGGGACTGCTGGTCTCCATAATGATTCTTCAGGTGTTATTGGCGGTGCAGACTGAATTATTTGGTGACGAGGCTTTTTATTGGCTTGAAAGCCGTTTCCCGCAATGGTCATACAGCGAAGTACCCGGATTTGTGCCTTGGCTCAATGCCTTGAGCAGTGCGGTATTACCGCAGCATCCATTTTTTCTGCGATTACCTTATTTATTGGCTTGTTGGTCATTACCCTGGCTTGCGTTTAACTTGGTCAAACAAATCAGTCAATCACAAAGAGCGGCGCAACAAGCGGCGTTAATGACTTTAATTTTACCGCTGATCGGTTTAATGGGGATGTTGGCCATTGCTGATATTTGGTTGGTTTTTTTCACAGTGTTGGCGGTATTTTTCTTGATTCGACTGATGCACAGCTCGCGTGGTTTGGATGCGTTTTACTTAGGGCTGACTTTAATGTTGGCCGTTAATGTCCATATTCGTTTTTGGTTTATGCTGTTTATGGCGCTGGTAGCGGCTGCGGTTATTTATAAACAATCGCTGTTCAAACAAAAAACCCTGTGGCAAATCACTTTACCGATGACGCTATTGGGTTTTTTGTCGATTTTTATATTCAACGTCCAGCATAACTTTCCACTCATTAGTTTTCAATTGGGTGAACGCAATCCCTGGCAATTTCAGTTAAGCCATATGTGGTTTTTTCTGGGGCAAGTGATAATCACCACGCCGTTGGTTTTTTGGCTGTGTGTTGTCAGTTTTAAGCGGCCACCTGTTAAAGCGAACCATGACCTTCAAGCTTTACATTTTATGCAACTGCTGGCGATTATGTATTGGTTGTTATATGCGGTATTGGGGTTTTTTTCGGATAATTTACGCACCAATGTCCATTGGCCGTTACCGACTTATTTGTTGTTATTACTGGTTGCTGCCAGCTTTTCCGAACGACATTTGGTTTTAAAAAAATGGGCGGTAATCACAGGTGGTTTGGCTCAGGTGTTATTTTTATTGGGATTCTATATACTTTTGCATGCACTTCCAATAATGTCAACCAACCATAAACAGCTAATTAACAATGCCATTGGCTGGCAGGAATTGGCTGCCAAAACCAATGAGCTACAACAGCCAGGTCAAACCATCATTGCTGATCATTTTATGACTGCAGCGGCTTTGAATTACTATTACGATGATTCGCAATATTTGATTCCGGCTTTACCGCATCCGATGAATCAAAAACATGGTCGTCAAAAACAATTGGCCTTAATGAATTTACGTTATACAGATTCACCGAACCAATCGGCTTTATTGGTGGTTGAGCACACAGCGCTCAAATTGACCCAACAAATTTCTTTCTACCAAAACAGCTGCCAACAGCTCAACGGCTTACGGCTGATTGATGATTTAAGCGTGCGTCATGGCAGTAAAATTTACTATTTTTTTCACAGTAATGCCGGAGAATGTGACATTCCACCGATTATTTATCATGATTATCAACATGGGCTTCACAGCGGCTGGGTGATGGTGAAAAAAGAAGACCAGGCACAACTCGACAACATTGATGTAACTGATACACTAACACCCATATCATCACTGCAAACTTTGTCTTTGGGTCAGAATGAGTTATTTAAGGCCGTTAACGCGGCTGACTATCAGCGATTAAGCTATCAGCTCGAATCAAGGGAAAGTATTCAGTTAATCGTTTCCGGTGGCGAACAGAACATCGTCACGCAACGGTTTTATTCTGAATAGATAATTAGCGCCGAATTAAGCGAAAGCCAATGTGGGTATAGGCATCACCATATTTTATGGGTACTTTTCGGCCGCCATCTGATTGATCAGATAACCAGGACAAGCCTGCTGCCGGGTTAACGTCACAGGGTTTATCAGGGCTAAAAAATGATTTGACTTTACCCGGCTCTTCACAGCCTGCCAACCATTCAGCGGCGTTTCCGTAAACGCCGTTTAAGCCCAAACCGTCAGACGCAAAGGAGTGTACCGGCGCTAAATGCGGAAAACCATCATCACAATCATAATAATTAATGCCTTCTTTTTTATCGGGAAATTCACGGCCGGCCAGATTGTGTTGACCACATGTTTTGGGTTGATCTGTTTGGGATGCCATTAATTGCCATTCAGACCATGTGGGTAATTCATATGAGTGGCCGGTTTGTTGGCTCAACCAGTCAGCATAATCCATCGCATCCTGCCAAGTGACACAAACAACAGGCACATCTTCACTCAAACTAAATCCCACATTATCCAGACTACGTTTAGAAAATATTAAATTTGACTTGAGCGCACTCTGACACCGTTCTAGCGGACGATTTGTGGCTTCTCTGAATTGTTGGTATTGGGCCATGGTGATTTCAGTTTGCGTGGCATAAAAGCCATAGCCAAGAGATTGATTTGACTGAGGTGTTATTAATACGGATTGAATACCCAGCTTATCAGTCACCACCTGACCACTTGTTGGCATACCTGCTAACGCCTCATTCAATTCAGTGACAATGCGATGATCCGGCATTAATACATCGGTTAGATTAATTAACCGCTCAGCCTGAGGACGGTTATTATTGCTCACTGCTGCCCGGACTTGTTCAGCTAAGCTACCCAACAGTAAACTGACCGTCATTTCACTGTGGTCGGTTAAATATTTAAGCAAACGCTCATCGACCAAAGCCACTTTGTGACGTACCGTTGTGACTGAATCAGCAAAGCTTTCCGCTTGGTCATGGTTTTTATTTAATACCGCCTGATAAGCCAGTTCAAAATAGCCGTCACTGATCTCAGACAACAGCTGTCGCGCTTCTTCTTGCTGTGGCCGGTCTGCCAATACAGTGAGTAATTTATCGAGGGCGTTATCATCGGTTGGTGTGGTTAATTGTTTACGTACGATGTTTTGTTTGGCCTGGTTCAGCAAATTATTGACTGTTTCAGTGCTTAACTGTGGGTCGGGATTGTCTTCTACGTCATTCCCATCAGTGGTTTCGCTGTTTTCTTCCTGAGTGCTGACAAAGTCAATGGCTTGTTTCTTGTTTGACTGTTGTAAGGAGATATTTTGTTCCGCAGAAATTGTCACGGGACTCATTATTTTAGTCCACAGCCACCAACCGGCCATCACCGACAATAAGGCGAAAGACACCAACAAATAAGGCCAGGCTGTTAACCGTCTTATGGGGCCATGGTCAACTTGTGGGGTGATGGATTCAATGGCTTTTTGTAGGGCCTCCATTGATTGAAATCGCTGATTCGGTGATTTTGCCAGACAGCGGTCAATAACGTCTTGCCAATGTGCCACTTTTTCCGGTAATCGTGGAATCGGGCTTTCCACATGGGCCATCATAATAGCTAAATCATCGGGCGCATCAAACACCGGTTGTCCGGTGAGTGCTTCATACAAAATGGCACCCAAACCGTAGATATCTGAACGGGCATCCACATGCTTTGAGCGCGCTTGCTCGGGACTTAAATAATGAATACTGCCGACAATGCGTTGATCTTTGGTGAATCGACGCTTACCACTGCTAAGGGCAATGCCAAAATCAGCAATCTTCACATTACCAAATTGATCAAATAAAATATTTTCAGGTTTAATATCGCGATGCACTACACCCTGGGCATGGGCATAGGCAAAGCCTTGGCACAAACCCGTCATCACACGGATGAGTTCTTCATCATTGTGATACGCAAAGCCGGTTAAATCGCCATGCTGCAAATAAGGCATGGCATAAAATAAAGTGTGTTCATCAACAGAACCGACATCATAAATACTGACGATATTGGGGTGATACAGCTTAGCAATGATCTCTGCTTCTTGTTTAAAGCGATTCACCACATTACCCTCATCGGCAATCACCGGTCGCATGATTTTTAACGCCACTTCTCGCTTTAAAGATTCCTGATATGCTAAATAAACCACACTCATACCGCCTTCACCAATTTGGCGAATAATGCGATAACCGGGTATTTCTATTGAGTGCGATTTAGATGTCATGTCAATATTGTAACTTAATCAATGAATAAATTATCTAAAATTAACCCGTGGTGCATTTGGAATGATAATTGGTTCTCAAGATTGCTTTCAGCACCTAAAAGTGCCATGTCATTCCGACTAAGCAAAGCGCACGGAGGAATCTCGCCAATTTTATCGCAAATCTCCATCGTCAGGAGATATCTCCACTCGCTTCGCTCGGTCGATATGACAAAACTTGTTGTGTTCTGTCCTAAATGCACCACAGGTTAAAATTAAATAACTTGCCGCTATCAATTGGATCATTTCGTGATATGCTTTGCAGACAGGGGATTAAAAATTGTGTGTAAATCATGAATCAAGATATTATCAATGATAAAGATGAAATTATTAGGGTTAAATGTTCCGATTGTCATCAACAAACCATTTACTTAAAGATTATAAATGCCGCCATCAACACTCAAAAATATCGGTCACAAGGTATTTTATGCGCACAATGTCAGTTAATAAGCCAAGCCAAGAAAATCGACTAAATCCCAGTTTTATCCACCATGAATCCGCTTAGTTATCATAACATTCTATCAGCGGACATCAGTACCCAACAAGGACAGCTTTATAATCGCCAATTTGCTGATATTTATCATCACAGCAATGCAGTCGCAGAATCTCAGTATGTTTTCCATGTGGGTAACCAATTACCGAAACAATGGGCAGATAAAAAAACCAATAATAACTTTGTGATCGCCGAAACCGGCTTCGGTAGCGGACTTAATTTCCTAACCACCCGGCAACTGTGGCAAGCCACTGCTGCAAAACCCAAACACCTGCACTTTATCAGTACCGAGCAATGGTTATTAACACCCGAACAATTAGATAAAGCCTATCAGTCATTTCCCGATTTACATCAGGGTTTAGTCAACATTCGGCAAGTTTTTCAACAACGGCGTGCCGGTTTTCATTGCCACACCATAGATCAAGACATCACCCTGTACTTATTATTGGGTGATGCCACTGCTTGTTTCCGGCAGCTGAACGCCTGTGTGGATGCCTGGTTTTTAGATGGTTTTTCACCGGCTAAAAATCCGGCCATGTGGTCACTTGACTTATTCACTGAAATGGCACGTTTATCCGTGCCCGGTAGCACTTTTGCCACCTTTACGGCCGCTTCACAGGTGCGTAAAAACCTACAGACTGTTGGCTTTGAAGTAAGCAAAACACCCGGCTTTCAAGGCAAGCGTGAACGTCTGGTCGGCCGCTTCAAGGCAGCCACCAAGCCACACATTGACAAACAACCTTGGGCACCGACGCCTAAAGCCATGACCAAACCCAAAAGTATGGCCATTATTGGCGGCGGTATTGCCGGTATGTGTCTGGCTCAAGTGGCGAAGCAACACGACTTACAGGTCACGGTTTTTGATGAACAGCCTGCACCATTAAGCGGTGCATCCGGCAATGCCTATGCCCTGGTAATGCCCTATTTAACGGCACAAAGTTCTCCTGAGGCCTTATTTTATTGGCGTGCATTTGAAACCGCTTTGGGGTTTTATCCTGCCTCTGTTTTTAATGCCATTGGTGTTAGCGAAACCACAAGCCCCGCATTGACCGATGATGCGCGACTTCAATTACCCGCTGATTTGATTCAAGCTGCAGAACATGGTTTTAATTACCCAAGTTCAGGCTTTATCCACACCCGTACTTTGGCCGATAAATTTTCTACGGCGGTAGATAACTGGCGAGGGGCGCAGGTCACTCACATTGAACAAAATTCGCATAATCAATGGCTGCTTCACGACGACCGGCAGCAAACCATGGATTGTTATGATGTATTGGTCATCGCCGGCGGCATTAAAAGCCTGGCTTTATTACCGGAATTTAATGACTTTATGACTGCCCGCAAAGGTCAAACTGAACTTTATCAGTTAAGCCCCTGGCCTTCGGCATTGAACCGTGCGCAATTGAATAACGGCTATTTAATTCCGAATAAAGACCGGCATCAGGTACTTATCGGCGGTGATTACCAGCATCTTGAGCAGGCACACTGGTTTGATGCCGTTGAGCCCAAAGCGCCTTCGCTGAATTTAAATCGCTGGCAAAAAAACAGCCCATGTGAAGCTCTCACGTCGGCACAACTGATCTCGACACATGCCGGGATTCGTGCCAATTCTCTGGATCATTTGCCGTTGTGTGGCCCAGTGGTGGATGCTCAGCAATTTAGTCATGATTATGCAGATTTGCACCATGGCCGACATTGGCAGCATTATCCGCCGGCTTTAACCAAAGATAACCTCTACGTCATGACCGGTTTAGGTTCTCGCGGTTACACCACAGCACCGTTACTGGCGAAACATTTGATGGCGATGATTTTAGACCACCCTTTGCCCCTGGAACAGGATTTGGTTAAGATAGTGCATCCCAACCGATTTTACTATCGGCAATTGAAAAAAGCACCTGAGGACTAACGTCGTATGTCAGCCTATAAAATAAGCCATGTCGCTGTTTATTGCGCGTCCAGCCGCGACATTGAACAACATTACTTCACCGCTGCCGATCAGCTGGGCGAGCTGATGGCTAAGAATAAATGGACTTTGGTTTATGGGGGTGGCGGCACCGGACTGATGGGCCAAGTGGCCAATTCCATCCAAAAACATGGCGGTAAAACCCTCGGCATTACCCCCGAAGTTTTGAAAATTGATGCCCTGATGAATGCCCATGATGATGAGCAAATCATCACCCATGATATGCCTTCGCGCAAAAACAAAATGATTGAAGTGGCCGATGCTTTTATTGCCCTACCCGGTGGTTTCGGAACCTTAGAGGAATTGTTTGAAGTAATGACTTTAAAACAATTGGGCTTTCATCAAAAACCCATTATCATTGCCAATTTTCATGGCTATTACGATCAGTTATTGGATTTCTTTGAAGTGTTGTATGCCGAAAAATTCACCAAACAAACCTACCGTCAACTTTATCACATTGCGGTTGATGCCGAAGGTATCGTCGATTATTTAAAGCATTACGTGCCACCTGATTTAGATAGACATTGGTTTGTCTAATCGTTATTGTCCGATTCGTTCCAGTAGTAACTGTCCGGATATTGACGTTCGCCGAATACAGCGGTGCCGACGCGAATAATGGTGGCGCCCTCTTCGATGGCAATCTCTAAGTCACCGCTCATGCCCATGGACAGCTCGTCCATGACTACGCCTGGGATTTGTAAGGAATTGATATCCTGCTGAATGGCAACCAGCCGTTTGAAACAGGCCCGCACTTTGTCTTTATCGTCAGAAAATAAGCCAATTGTCATCAAACCTTTGATGTGAATACGAGCAAACGTACTGATTTTTTTGACCAGTGCCACTGCCTGGTCCGGCTTAACGCCAAATTTGCTGTCTTCGTATGAGGTGTTCACCTGAACCAAGACATCGATGTGTTTGTTTTCAAATTCCAGCCGTTTTTGTAACTTCTTTGCCAGCGACAGGCGATCCACTGACTGAATACAATCGACCCAACGCAGCACGTGTTTAATTTTATTACTCTGTAAGTGACCAATGAAATGGATTTCCGGCAGCGGTTGTTTTAAATCAGGGCCTTTTTGTTCTAATTCCTGCACCCGGTTTTCGCCCATCAAGGGCTTATCCATTAGGCCCAGGGCCTGCTCGATTCGCGGGACATCCACGGTTTTGGTGGCCAACAACAAACGAACTTCATTGGCACGTCGATTAGATTTCAAACAGGCTTGTCGGATGCGTTCTTGAATAACACCGATATTATGGGTGATGTCCATTTTCGCCTGATCAACTTCGCTCACACAACACCTCTTTTAACACCACCGCCTGATTATGCTCTTCATCTTTGGCACCGTATAGTATTGTCACCCGTTTGTGTTTGGCGATATTCACCAATTCATCGAGCTTATCTTCGCAGTCTTTGAGCTCTTTTTTGTATTTTTTGGAAAACTCATCAAACTTATCGGCATCATGATCAAACCATTGTCGTAACTCATCGGACGGCGCCAATTCCTTACACCAGTCATCCAACCGCGCTTCATCTTTACTGACGCCACGCGGCCAGAGACGGTCCACCAAAACCCGGTGACCGTCTCTGTTGGCTGCATCTTCATAAATCCGCTTTGTCACAATATCCATCTGAGACATTATTTACGCCTCTTTGAGAAAATCTCGCAGTACGTATTGCAAAATACCACCATGTTGATAATAGGCAATTTCAATCTCAGAGTCTAAACGGGCCACGGCTTTGAAATTAATCTCATCACCATTGTCTTTTACGGCTTTAACCGTCACTTCTTTATGTGGTGTCAAACCTTCGGCAATGCCGGTAATGGTAAAGGTTTCGGTGCCGTCTAAGCCCAAACTGGCGGCATTTTCACCGTCTTTGTATTGCAATGGCATGACACCCATACCGACTAAGTTACTGCGGTGAATCCGTTCATAACTGTCCACCAGCACTGCTTTAATACCCAGCAAGGCGGTGCCTTTGGCGGCCCAGTCACGGGATGAACCACTACCGTATTCAGTACCACCTAAGACCACCAATGGCGTGTTGTCTTCACGGTATTTCTGAGCAGCTTCATAAACCGTCATTTCTTCACCGGTTGGCAGGTATTTGGTAAAGCCGCCTTCTTTATCCACCAGTTCGTTCTTAATGCGAACATTGGCAAAAGTACCGCGCACCATGACCTCGTCATTACCGCGACGGGAACCATAGGAGTTAAAATCCGCCGGATCCACACCTTTGCTGATAAGGTATTGACCGGCTGCGGATTCTGCTGAAAATGAACCGGCCGGCGAAATGTGGTCAGTGGAGGTGCTGTCACCCAGTTTTAATAAGGTGCGTGCGCCCTGGATGTCCTGTAATGCCGGCGGCTGTTCTGAGATATCTTTAAAGAACGGTATTTCCTGTACATAAGTTGATTTATCTTCCCATTTGTAGAGACTACCTTCGGCCACAGGGAGTTGTTGCCAGATTTCGTTACCGGCAAAAATCTCACCGTAGTTTTTGGCAAAATCTTCCGGTGTCAGTACTTCGGCCATAATGGCATTTATCTCATCATCACTGGGCCAGATATCTTTTAAATAAACCGGATCATTATTTTTATCAAAACTTAACGGCTCATTTTCCATATCGATATCAATGCGGCCAGCAATGGCAAAAGCCACCACCAGCATTGGCGACATCAGGAAATTCATTTTAACCAATGGGTGAATGCGTGCTTCAAAGTTGCGGTTACCTGATAACACCGAAGTCGCCACCATGTCATATTGCTTCACCGCTTGTTCCACTTTCGGCAATAAAGGTCCTGAGTTACCGATACAAGAGGTACAACCATAGCCCACTAAGTGAAACTGCAGCGCTTCAAAATCGCGCATTAAATCGGCTTTGTTTAAATAATCTGTGACCACTTTTGAGCCCGGTGCCAAAGAAGTTTTGACCCATGGTTTAACGTCGATACCGCGTTTTCTGGCGTTACGCGCCACCAAACCGGCACCAATCATTACGAATGGATTGGAGGTGTTGGTACAGGATGTAATGGCGGCAATGGCAATGGAGCCATCGGAAAACTTATATTTCACCCGGTCTTGTTCAATCCAGACACTTTTTAAACCATTCTCGGTTTTTTTACCGTGCAGTTTATTTTGCAAATTACTGGTGTCATGCATCTCAACCGGTTGCGCGCCCCCTTCTTCCTGAAAGCGTGTTTTCATATCTTCAATGGTTTCACGGTCATCTTGTTCAATGTATGAACGACCAAAACCACCATGTAACAAATCACCAAATTTTGGTTTGATATTTTCCAGCAGGATTTTTTGCTGCGGTAATTTGGGTCCGGCCAATGTCGGTTTAATGTTACTGATGTCCAATTCCAACACCGTGGAATAGTTAATGGCCTCTTCGTTTTCACGCCACAACATATTTTCTTTACAATAAGCTTCCACCCGCGCAACTTGTTCCTCTGAACGGTTACTGGTGCGCATATAGTCCAGGGTTTTATCATCAATCGGGAAATAGGTAATGGTGCAACCAAATTCCGGTGACATATTGCCCAAAGTGGCACGATCCGGAACAGATAAGTTATCCAATCCATCACCAAAGACTTCAACAAATTTACCCACAACACCATGGGAACGCAGCAATTCTGCCACCGTCAACACCAAATCCGTGGCCGTGGAACCTAAAGGCAACTCTCCGGTGAGCTTCAAACCCACCACTTCGGGCATAATTAAGTAAATCGGTTGACCTAAAATGGCGGCTTCGGCTTCGATACCACCGACACCCCAGGCCACCACACCAATACCGTTGACCATCGGCGTATGACTGTCGGTACCGACTAAGGTATCAGGAAATAACTGACCGTCGCGGGCAATCACGCCTTGCGATAAATATTCCAGGTTGACCTGGTGACAAATACCCATACCCGGTGGCACCACCGAAAAGTTAGTAAATGATTTTTGTGCCCATTTTAATAACTGATAGCGTTCTTCATTTCGTTCATATTCCATTTCCATGTTGCGCTGGTAGGAATCACGGGTACCAAAATAATCAATTTGTACCGAGTGATCAATCACCAAATCAACCGGAATCAACGGATTAATTAAATCCACATTTTTACCTTTACGCGCCACTTCTGAACGAATCGCAGCAATATCCACCACCGCAGGAACGCCGGTAAAATCTTGCATTAATACACGCGCCGGTTTGAAAGGAATGTCATCATCAGACCCCTTGGGCTGCCAATTAAGCAGTGTTTCAATGTGTTCCTTGGTGACACCAAAACCGTCAAAATTACGTACCGCATTTTCCAACAATATCCGAATTGAAAAAGGTAATTTCTCAATCGCATGTCCTTGTGCTTGTAAGGCCTTTAAACTGAAGTAATCGTAGTTTTTATTATTGACTTGAATTGTTTTTTTGACGCCATAGGGATCTTTATTAGCCATCGTATACTCCTTAAATCATGGGTGAAATAAAAAACCAGAGGCTTTAATAAAACCCTGATTTTCTATCAATTTATATAATAATTGTTATACCTGAAATGCACTTGTTTTTCAAGTTTTAGTACTCATGCCACATCACCAACCAAGTTCAAACAGCGCATTTAAAAAATCAACACCAGCAACAAAATAACGGAAAAAATAATTAAAAACCATTTATAAACCGATGTTTTACTGGGTATCGAAGATCTGTGACCGTGTTGCTCCGCCAAAAACCGTTGCATCATGGCCTCTGCATCTTGAGGGGGCTGTTGTTGTGTTGCCGGCTTTTCTGGCTTAGCCTGTTTAGTTTTTAGCGTTGCCACAGCTGGCATAGTGGATATTTCATTAGATTGGGGTGGCTGCTGATCTTTTGCCGGCACATATTCGGCCTGTTTCATCGTCTCTAAAATCTCGATCAGCCGTTTTCTCTGTGTCCAGGGGATTTTCCGTAAGGACACCACATCATCACGCAGGCGATAAGTTTTACCACCGATACGTATCAAAATATCATCGTCCTTAGTCATTACGCTTTTTTCGAATATATAAGGTTTTATTAACCTCAGCCACGGTGTCACCGGATTCATCGGTAATCACTAATTTGTATATTGGCAAATCTTTTTCACCATTTGCCGTGGCTTGTTTAATGCGTGCAATTTCAGCATCACTAACTGTCATGGTGGCTGACACTTTACCTTTACCCGGCTTGATAAAGTTAATACTGGCGGCTTTGTCCCAAACAATGTAATCAGACCCCAGAATTCGCATCAGCATCAACATATATTGCGGATCCACCATGGCGTACAAAGAACCGCCGAAATGGGTGCCCACGGCATTGGTGTTATACCAATGTTGTTTCATGCTAACAGTAACGCGCTGCCAGTTTTCGGCAATTTCATCGATACGTACACCGGCCCCTAAATAAGGGCCATACCAGTTCATAAGCCGCTTCATTTTGGCAGGTGTGTTGGCATGTTTAAGTCGCTTTAATAAACTCATATCACTACGTCGCTAAATATTGCAAAATAATTCCTGTCAACATCGCTGCCGAAGTGCCGACTACATAACCAAAAACTGCCAACAAAACCCCAACCGGCGCTAAGGCCACATGAAAAGCCGATGCCACCACCGGTGCTGAAGCGGCACCACCGACATTGGCTTGTGAGCCGACTGCTAAAAAGAATACCGGTGCTTTAATCAGCTTACCCACCAACAATAACAAGGCGGCATGAATAGAAATCCAAACGCCACCAATGACAAATAAAAACGGTTTTATCTGCGTGACATCCATTTTTAAACCAATGGTGGCCACCAGAATATATATAAACACTGACCCCACTGCTGAAGCGCCGGCACCTTCATAATTTCTGGCTTTGGTAAAAGATAATAACACACCACCAAGGGTGGCAAAAATTACCAACCAGAAAAATGTTGAATCTAAATTAACTTCCGCCAACACCGGAAAGGTACTGCCGATGGCCGGTCCCAACCAATTGGCAACTGCATGAGCAAGACCGGTGACGCCAAATGCGATGGCGGCTATCAGCATTAAATCATCTAATTTAACCGGCCTTTCATTCTCTTTTTGAAAGGTTTCCATTTTGAGTTTAATGCGCTCAATGGCCGAGACGTCAGCACCGGTTCTGGCATCAATTTTGGCTGAACGCGCTGCCATTAATAATAAAATCGACATCCAGATATTGGCCCACACCACATCAATGGCCACCATTTGAGTGAAGGCCGGTCCGGATACCTCCCAGACTTCCATCATGGCCGCCTGATTGGCACCGCCGCCGATCCAGGAACCGGCCAGGGTGGTCATGCCACGCCAAATATCTTCGCCACCGGAGCCGGCAAATGCTTCAGGAAACAACCAGCGGGTCACGATAAAAGCCACCGGCCCACCGATAACAATACCCAGCGTACCGGTGAGAAACATAATGCCCGCTTTAGGCCCTAAGCGGATTATTCCTTTTAAATCCACACTCAAGGTCAATAGCACCAGCGCCGCCGGCAATAAATAACGCGAGGCCATGTAATACAACTGAGAATCCTCAACATTGATTAAACCGAAGGTGGTTAGAAAGGAAGGTATTAAGTAGCACAACAACAATGCCGGAATGTAGGTATAAAACTTCACCCATATTGGGTGTTTACTTTGTTTGGTGTAAAAAATCAGTCCCAGAATTAGGGCCAAAACCCCAAATAGGACGGCATCACTTTCAATAAAATACGGTTGATCCACAGGCTGTCCCTTTATTTTCTTTGAGGCCAATAGTGTAACAAAAAAACCAAACCCTGCAGAAAAAATTAGCACCGATATTACGCCTGATAACCTTTCATCTCACCACATGGAAGTCAGATACGTTACAATTTAGGCATGAACAAAATACTGACCTTACTGCTGTGTACAGTTTTACTGAGCAGCTGTTTTAACCCCCAATATGACAGCCATCAACGTCAAATTTTTGTTTTTGGTACCTTGGTTAATATTACTATCTGGCATCACGATGCTGTGCGCGCTGAACAAGCCATTGGTGACATTGATGATCTGTTTAAAAACATGCACCAACAATGGCATGCCTGGAAACCGGGTCGCTTACAAGACATTAATACCGCTTTACGCGCCGGTAAAAGCATTGAATTAACCCCTGATGAAGCCGTTTTTATGCGCCGGGTTATTGAGCTGTCCAGGCGCACTAACCACCACTTTAATCCGGCCATCGGCGAACTGATTAATCTCTGGGGGTTTCACACCGATGACTACCCCATTACCAGCCCACCGCCGACTATTGAAGCCATTCAACAATTGGCCAATCAACAGATAACTGTCAATAATCTGCATTTAAATGATTTAGTTCTCAGTGCCGACAATCAACATATATGGCTCGATTTTGGAGGTATTGCCAAAGGTTTGGCGGTTGATCAGGCGATTGCCATAATCCGAGATTACGGCATTGAAAATGCCATTGTTAATGCCGGTGGCGATTTACGAAGCATCGGCCAAAAAGGTGACCGTGCCTGGCGCATTGGCATTCAATCACCCAAAAACCAAGGTGTTTTAGCCGAATTGCAAATTATTGGTGATGAAGCTGTGTTTACTTCAGGCAATTATCAGCGCTACAAAGCCTTTGACGACAAACGTTATGCCCATATTATTGATGGCCGTACCGGTTTACCGGTGCAAGACATTATCTCAGCCACCGTGATTGCCACTGATGGCATAACCGCGGATGCCGCTGCCACCGCTCTAATTGTCGCCGGCAGCGATCACTGGCTGCAAGTGGCGAAAAACTTACGGCTCGATGAAGTATTATTGGTCAACAGTCAGCATAAATGTTTAGCAACTGACGCCATGTTTCAGCGCTTAAAGAACCTAAGTACAGACTGTGAAATTATTCGTATCAATGAATAATATAACCATAAACCGCCATAAAATGACTGAAACTGCCGAATAACACGAAAAAGTGGAAAATGGCGTGATTATAAGGTATGGCTTTGATGGCATATAAAATGGCACCCACGGTATAAGAGATACCACCGGCGATCAGCCAATAAATACCGGCTTCGGGTAAAGCCACTGCCATCGGTTTAATGGCAAACATAATTAACCAACCCATAAAAACATACATTAAGGTGGAAACCACGGTAAAACGGCCGGTAAAAAACAGTTTGAGAACAATGCCCAGCAAAGCCATCCCCCAAGTCACAGCCAACAAAGTCCAACCTAAAGACCCTCGCAAAGTGGTCAACATAAAAGGCGTGTAGGTACCGGCAATTAAAATATAAATGGCTGCATGGTCCACCACCCGCCAGCGAATTCGCCGTTGCGGGGTTTGGGTGGTGTGGTAAATGGTGGAGGCGGCATACAACATAATCAGGCTCACACCAAAAACAGAAAATCCAAGCACATGCCATAGGGTTCCTTGTGATGTGGCCCGCAGTATTAATAAAACCAGGCCCACACAACTCAACATGAGACCGAACGCATGGCTAAAAATATTTAAGCGTTCCTCACCCAAAGAGTAGAACTTCACATGTTTGTCGGCTGGATTGAGTGGCATTATCTTGACAAAGCCCGGTGACCAATATCCGTGCGGTAGTAAACATCTTGCCAGGTTATAGATTGCACGCCGGCATAGGCTTTTTGTTGCGCCTCCGTCAGGTTATCACCTAAAGCACAAACACATAATACCCGGCCACCTGAAGTGACCACTTGTTCGTTACTTACGGCAGTGCCGGCATGAAATACTTTGACGTCAGTTTGCGATACAGGCAAGCCTTCAATAACCGCACCTTTTGCATAGTTTTCCGGGTAACCACCGGCAGCCATCACCACGCCCAAGGCCGGCCTTTTATCCCACTGGATACTGTGTTCAGCTAATTCACCATTCACTGCGGCTAAACATAAGCTGTCTAAATCACTTTTCAGGCGCATCATGATAGGTTGAGTTTCCGGATCGCCCATACGCACATTAAACTCCAATACCTTCACTTCACCTTGATTGATCATCACACCGGCATATAAAAAACCGACAAAAGGCTGTTCCTTGGCCATGCCTTTTAAGGTGGGCTTAATGACTTGTTCGATGATTTTTTCTTCGATTTCAGGTGTCACCACCGGTGCCGGCGAGTAAGCACCCATGCCACCCGTATTGGGGCCTTGGTCACCATCGTCGCGGGCTTTATGGTCCTGTGATGTTACCATGGGAATAAAGGTTTTGCCGTCACTAATCACAATATATGAGGCTTCTTCACCGTGTAAAAATTCTTCAATAACAATGCGCCGCCCGGCTTCTCCAAATTTATTGTCACTGAGCATATCAGTGGCCACCGCTTCACCCTGCTGTTGATCCTTAACAATCACCACACCTTTACCGGCGGCTAATCCATCCGCTTTAATAACCTGCGGATATTCGCAACTTTGCAAATACTTCAAGGCTTTATCCAAATCACTAAATTCAGCATAATCAGCGGTTGGAATCGCATTTTTTTGCATAAAGCGTTTGGTAAACGTTTTTGAGCCTTCTAGCCGTGCGGCGGCGGCTTTCGGACCAAAGCATGGAATTTCTGCCGCCGATAAGGCATCAACCATGCCATCAACCAGAGGTTGCTCGGGACCGACCACCACCAAACTGACCTGTTGGATATGACAAAAGTCAATCACTGCTTGAAAATCAGTGGTATCAATAACCACATTTTCAACGCCTGACTCTTGCTGCGTACCGGCATTACCGGGCGCCACAAAAACTGTGTCAACTGTGGACGATTGCGCCATCCGCCAGGCCAAGGCATGTTCACGCCCGCCGGAACCAATAATAAGAACTCGGTTTTTTGTCATCATATAAACCCTTAGTGGTTAAAATGTCGCATGTCAGTGAACACCATGGCAATATTATGCTCATTGGCTGCGGCAATGGTTTCCGGGTCTTTTTTAGAGCCACCGGGCTGAATAATGGCGGTGATACCGGCCTGAGCAGCGGCATCGATACCATCACGAAACGGAAAAAAAGCATCAGACGCCATCACCGAACCGGCCACTTTTAAATCCGCATCTTCGGCTTTCATATTCGCTATACGCGCCGATACAACTCGGCTCATCTGACCGGCACCGATGCCAATGGTTTGGCCGTCTTTCGCGTAGACGATGGCGTTGGATTTGACCCATTTTGCCACCTTCCAGGCAAACGCCATATCCCGCAACTCTTCCTCTGTGGGTTGACGTTTAGTCACCACTTTAGCATCATCGACATTGATCATGCCAATATCAGCATCCTGTACCAATAAACCGCCACTAACACGTTTAAAATTCTGCCATGGTTTATGCTGTTTAGGTAATTCCCCACAACACAGAATACGCATGCGTTTTTTCTGAGCAAACACTTCTAAGGCTTCAGGGGTAATCTCCGGTGCAATTAAAACTTCAGCAAATTGTTTACTTAAAATTAATTCAGCGGTTTTCTCCGTAACCGTACCATTAAACGCCAAGACACCGCCAAAAGCTGAAGTGGGATCAGTGGCATAGGCTTTTAAATAGGCCAAATCAATGTTTGACTCCAACGCCACACCACATGGGTTGGCGTGCTTAACAATTACACAAGCCGGCTCCGGACCCACTTCTTTTAGGCATGATAATGCGGCATCAGCATCATTAATGTTGTTATAAGACAAGGCAATGCCCTGAATCTGCCAAGCATTACCAATACTGCCTTGTGGCGGGTTCTTTTCAATATAAAAAGCGGCTTTTTGATGTGGGTTTTCACCATAACGCAGTTCACTGCGGTGAATAAACTGTTGCGATAAAAATTCAGGGAAATCCAATTCCTCGGGGGTGCCTTTTTTAGCGGTTAAATAATTGGCAATCAAGCCATCATATCGGGCCGTGTGAGCAAATGCTTTACCGGCCATATCAAATCGGGTGGTGTCGGAAATGCCTTTATAAGTTTTGTTTTCTTCCAACACCTGTTCATAATCCTTAGGATCCACCACCACGGTAACCCGCTGGCTGTTTTTAGCGGCGGCACGAATCATGGCGGGTCCACCAATATCAATGTTTTCAATGACTTCCGCTAAACTGACACCTTCTTTTTGGGTGGTGGCTTCAAAAGGGTATAAATTGACCACCAATAAATCGATGGCTTTGATGCCATGCTCATGCATTATTTCACTGTCATCATGTCCATCTCCACTTAAGCGACCTAATAAACCACCGTGAACACGAGGATGAAGGGTTTTTATTCGGCCATCCATCATTTCCGGAAATTCAGTGTAATCACTGATGTCAGTGACAGCGATTCCTGCCTCTTTAAGCACTTTAGCTGTGCCACCTGTGGATAAAATCTCCACCCCTGCTCGCACCAATCCTTTGGCTAAGTACTCAATTTGGGTTTTATCAGTGACGCTGATCAATGCCCGTCTAATAGGAACTCGTTGATTATCTTGATTCATGGAATTTTTTGCGCTGAATTCAGAGGTGGCGTATTATAACGCTTATGGTCAACGATTGGCATCGGTTTACATAAAAATAGCGGTCTAAAATGTTCGCTTCACTTAATGTTTAAATTACGCATTTTAGTGCGTAAAGTGGTGCGTGTAATACCTAAGGTGTCGGCTGTTTTCGAGCGATTACCTTTATGCCACTCCAGCACGGCTTTAATCATACCACGTTCAGTTTCCGCCAACACCAAATCATATAATCCATCGGTGTCATGACCGCTTAAGGACTCAAGGTATTCATTAACGGCCATATAGGTACAATGTTTTTGACAATGATGATCACTCATGGTTGGCTAAATCCTATCTCGAAAGCCACCGCATTTTCACCGGGGTTTTGAATTTCTAAAGTAATCGGCACGAGGGTATTGTTAATAAAACCCGCTTGTAAAATATCGGCTGTTAAGTATTCACTGGCCTTAAATCGGCGCATGGCGATGACCTGGCCGTTGAGGTCCGACAGGCTAATGGACAACGCCGGAAAACGTTGATCTTCAGAATGGGTTTTAATCATACTGGCAGAAATAATCAAGGCATTGTCACGCCCCGGATGACTTCGGATATTACGAGACACCAGAGAAATATTGGTTAAATCCAGAGGGCGATTTTGTTGGGCGCAGCTGAGGGCATCACAAACCCTATCGGCCCATTGACTGTCCGGTAATCGTAAACGGCCATCAGCAAGTGCTTGTTGTGCTTGCCATAATATCCCGGCCACCATAACCACACTCATCAGTCCCCACCATTTACGACCTGTTTCGTGGGTGTCCTCTGCATCCTGATAGGGCAAATCAGCTTTCAGCGGTTTTTCTTCAACACCTAAGAAATCCGGGGTGTCATCATCTGTAAGCTCATCGTCATCTAAGTGCTGAAATTCTGTCGCAACAACATCATCTACCAAAAATGTCTCATCGGCGTCTTCTGCGGCGGTCTCATCGACATGGAAACTGCGTGTCAACAGGGGTGGCGCATGTCCACTGTCATGCAGCAATAAATCTTCATCATCAAGTGGTTGCTCAGAAGTGAGGGTTGCTAAGGCATCAAACACAGTTCCACAGACATGGCATCGGACTTGTCCGCGTGCTAAAGTGAGATGTTCTGCGTCAATAATAAATACTTCGCCACATCCTCTACATTGTGTATAAAGCATTAAGTCTACCTAGTTAATTTAATGATGTGTTGTTACCGACGGCTTATGTGGGCCTTGGTGGAACAATCGAATCTATATGTTGCGCGATTATCGGGGTAACCGAGCACTAACCCGCACCCAATCTTCTAAGTTTTCACATTCAATGTCAATAAAACTTTGTGCATATTCACGACTGAGCTGTTTTTGTTGTTCAGCCAGAATACCACTGAGGACGATTTGACCACCAGGTTTAAGCATATCTGCAAATATCGGACGTAATTGCAGTAACGGTGCAGCCAAAATATTGGCCAAAATGCCGTCTTTGTGAAGGATTTCACTGACCGCTTCCGGTGACACAATCTCAATGCCCTGTTCGACATTGTTTTTTCGAGCATTTTGCACAGTGGCTTCAATGGCTTGATTATCTATATCTACACAGGTAACCCGTTCAGCACCTTGTAGCAAAGCCATAATAGCCAAAATACCTGAGCCACAACCAAAATCAACCCAATGTTGCCCTCGCACATCATGTTGATCTAACCAGCTTAAACACAAGGCAGTTGTGGCATGGGTGCCGGTACCAAAAGCCAAACCAGGGTCCAGAAATAAATTAATGGCGTCTGCATCAAGCGGCTCATAGCCATCGGGAATGACCCAACTGTTTTTTCCAAAACGCATGGGCTTAAAATGCTGCATCCACATTCGCTCCCAGATTTCATCCTGAAGTTGAGTGCGGAGAATTTCCACACCGGGCAAATGTATTGACAACAATTGAAAAGCGCCATTGGCTGACGGTTCATTATCAAACAAAGCCGTCAACTTAAGAAAATCCCATAACGGTGTTTCGCCGGGCAAGGGTTCGTAAATCGGCACATTACTGTCATCTTGATACGTGATACCCACCGCACCTAAATCAGTCAGTATTCGCTCTAAGGACTTGGCCTGGACCGCTGTGACCGGTAATGTGAGCTCATAAAAAGGCATCTATTAATTGACCTATTTTTCTTTATTGAGCTGTTTTTCTAAATAGTGAATGTTCTGACCGCCTTTAACAAACCCTTGATCCTGCATAATTCTTTGCTGTAATGGGATATTGGTATTAATACCGGAAACAACGGTTTCAGCCAAAGCTAAACGCATGCGCTTAATCGCAGTAATGCGATCTTCGCCATAGGTCATAATCTTGCCAATCATCGAATCATAATTAGGTGGCACTTTATAGCCGTCATACATGTGCGAATCCACCCGAACACCCGGTCCGCCCGGGGCATGAAAGATATCAATGGTGCCGGGCGATGGCATAAATGTTTTTGGATCTTCGGCATTGATACGACATTCAATGGCATGGCCTTTAAACTCAATGTCCTCTTGCTTAATCGCCAGTGGCTCACCGGCGGCAATGAGAATTTGTTGTTTAATCAAATCAACACCGGTAATCAATTCTGTCACCGGATGTTCCACTTGAATTCGGGTGTTCATTTCGATGAAATAAAATTCACCGGCATCATACAAAAACTCAAATGTACCGGCGCCTTCATATCTAATACGTTGACACGCCGCCACACAAACCGCGCCAATTTCGGCCCGCTGCTCATCGGTGATACCCGGAGCCGGTGCCTCTTCCACCACTTTTTGGTGGCGCCGCTGCATGGAGCAATCTCGCTCTCCTAAGTGGATGGCGTTACCGTGCATATCCGAGAGCACTTGAATTTCCACATGTCGCGGATTTTCTAAAAACTTTTCCATGTAAACCGTGTCATCACCAAAAGCCGCTTTGGCTTCGGTTTTGGTGGTTAAGATGGCATTGTTTAAAGCTGCTTCCGTGTAGACCACACGCATACCGCGACCACCGCCACCGGCAGCGGCTTTGATAATCACCGGATAACCAATTTTTTTGGCCATTTTCAGATTGTCATTGACATCATCACCCAAGGGGCCATCAGAACCCGGCACACAAGGTACGCCGGCGGCTTTCATGGCTTCAATAGCCGCCACCTTATCGCCCATTAAACGGATGGTTTCAGCCCGTGGACCAATAAACTTGAATCCCGACTCGGCAATGCATTCAGCAAATTCGGCATTTTCTGCTAAAAATCCGTAACCCGGATGTATCGCCTGGGCATCAGTGACTTCTGCAGCGGCAATAATTTTTGGAATATCTAAATAGGATTCTACTGCTGGAGGTGGACCAATACATACGGACTCATCCGCCATACCAACGTGCTTTTGGTTGCGATCAACAGTGGAATGGACCGCCACAGTTTTAATGCCCATGGTGTGGCAAGCGCGCAAGATGCGCAAAGCAATTTCGCCGCGATTTGCTATCACTATTTTACTGAACATGGTGTCTCCCGATGGACTTATTCAATCTCAAATAAAGGTTCGTCAAATTCAACCGGTTGGGCATTTTCCACCAGAATACGTTTTATTTTACCTTTAAACTCTGACTCAATTTGGTTAAACATTTTCATGGCCTCAACCATGCATAAGGTATCACCGATGTCCACCGATTGACCCACTTTAACAAAGGGTTCTGCATCAGGCGAAGGGCTGGCATAAAAGGTGCCGACCATTGGACTTCTGACGATTTGACCGGTGGCTTCAGGTACATCTTCGTCTTGGTTTTGCTCTGTTGTTTGCTGCGGGCTTGGGGGTGCTGGTTGAGCAACTTGTTGTGGTGCAGATGGCATCATATAAGTCTGCGCTTGTGGCGCTTGCATTGATTGCCTGGATAATTTAACTTTTTCCTCACCTTCGGTAATTTCCAATTCAGTTAAGGATGATGCTTCTAATAATTCGATCAGTTTTTTTATTTTTCTGATATCCATAACGACTCCTAAAATGTGTATGTGGCCCAAAATCGCAAGGCCGCCAAATAACCTTCAGCGCCCATTCCAGAGATGGTCGCGACTGCCTTATCCGAAAAATAAGACTGTTGTCGAAAAGGCTCACGGGCAGCTACATTTGATAAATGCACCTCAATAAAGGGCAAATCAACCGCCAATAAAGCATCGCGAATAGCAACACTGGTATGGGTAAATGCAGCCGGATTAATAATTACAGCATCGACGCCATCAGCGCAGCCGTGAATAAAGTCAACCAACTCATGTTCGGCGTTAGACTGAAACAAACGCAATTTGAGCGACATCGAGTCAGCTAATTTTACCAGGGACTGATTCATATCCTGTAAGCTGGTATGACCATATAGCGTTGGCTCTCTGCTGCCTAACAGGTTTAAATTCGGACCATGAATGACGGCAATCTCGCGCATAGGTTTTCAATTGAATTAGCCACTAAGTTCTGCGATTTTGCATCAATCAGTTGCGAATGTCCAGAAAGTAGACTACATTAATATTTTTTCAAACGTTTGTTTTAAGGCCGCTGCATTCTTATAACCAAAGAAATTATACTGCGTTAACGGCAGACCATCAGCATCAAAAAACAAACTCGCCGGCGGCCCAAATACCCCAAAATGCTTCAGCAGAGCCTGATCAATCTCATCATTGGCAGTGACATCGGCCTTCAACAAGTTAAATTGCTGCGACAAGGCGACAATGTCCGGGTTCTGAAAAGTGGTGCGCTCCATACGCTTACACTCAATACACCAATCGGCGTAAAAATCAAAATACACCGGTTTGGTTGTGTTTGATAATTGCTGTTCTAAATCAGCAATCGATTTAATTGTAACAAACTCAACCTGAGTGTCTGTTACGACTGCAGAACCACTGCCGGCAAAAATTCCGGCTAAAGGCTGAAGTGGATCTTTTTGACCAGCCAAGGCACCGATAATTTGTGCCATTCCTATCACCAGCAGAATCACTTTCAAGGCATCGAACAAACCCATCAACCAACCGCTGACACCATTATCTTTGGCATTTTGATGCCACATGATGGCACTGGCCACCAGTAACAAACCCCATAATAATAACACCACCGATTCCGGAAGAATACGGGCCATAAACCAGATGGCCATACCGAGTAAAGCAATCCCAAAAAAGGATTTCACCACATTCATCCAGCCACCGGCTTGTGGCGTCCATTTACCGGCGGTGGCACCAATCAGCAATAATGGCACACCCATACCCATTGACATGGCGAACAAAGCCAAGCCACCCATAACGGCACCATCTTGTACTGTCGAAATGTATATCACAGCAGCCGCTAACGGTGGTGCCACACAGGGCCCGACAATCAAGGCCGACAATAACCCCATCACCGCCACACCAATTAAAGAACCACTTTTTTGTTTGTTGGAAAGATTGGACAGTTTATTTTGCCATTTAGCGGGTAATTGCAAATCATAGAATCCAAACATGGATAAGGCCAATAAAACAAACACCAGAGAAAATGAAATGAGAATCCATGGCTTTTGGAAAATCGCCTGTAAATTAGCGCCCAACAAGCCGGCCACCACACCCACCACCGTATAGGTTAAAGCCATTGCCAACACATACACTAACGACAGTAGAAAGGCTTTAGAGGCACTGCGAATATTTTGACCGACGATTAAAGAAGACAAAATTGGAATCATCGGAAATACACATGGGGTTAAGGCCAACAATAAGCCAAAACCAAAAAACCTTAATACCGTCCACCATTTGGCATCATCGCCAATCTCTTGGGTCAGTTTTTGTTGCTCAGACAAAATCTGATTGTTAGTCACCGTGGCCGATGACTGTTGCGATACTTGCTTGCTGATAACCGCGCCGACCGGTAAGTCCACTGTGATAATTTTTTCAGTGGGCGGATAGCAAATCTTGCCGTCTTCACAACCTTGGTAATCGGCTCGCAAAGTGATTGAACGTATGTCTTTTTGACTGTGGATTAAAGGCAGTTCGATTTCAGCCAAATCATAGAAGACCTGCACGCGACCAAATTCCGGGTCATTTTTCTCCACCGTTTCGCTATATATGGGTTTACCTATTTGGATACCATCCGTTTCACTGGTGAACTGTAATTGGTCCAAGTATAAGTACATGTTTGGCGCCATGGTAAATCGAGCCAACAATTTATTGGCATCTCCGGCAATGGCCTCAAATTTAAAGGCATCATCCATGGACACAAATGACTGAGCACCCGGGAAAAAACCCTGGTTAGTTTGGCCTAATTGCAGCAAACCACTGCCTTGCTTCAGATCTTGAGAAACCACTGCTGGTTTAATTTTGCCGCTTAAATCAAAGGTCTTTTTCTGAGGCGGATAACAAATACCGGCATCCACACAGCCCTGATATTTAACCGTTATTTGTGGCTGTTCTCCAACGTCAGAAAATGGAATGGATACTTTTAACTGCTGGCGATAAGTCTCTACTTCACCGAAATACGGATCGGTTTTTTTCTCTCCGGCAGGGATAGCCTGATCAATGTCATTGAGAACAATATCTTCACCCATAAAACCCAAGGCATGGCGATATAGGTAAACATCATCAGCCACATCAATGGTCACCTCGATGGTTTGGCCATTGACCTGAACTGATGGCACCATGGCCTCATCAGGATGCAAAACCTCATCCGGATCAATGGCTGCTTGTGCAGTAAAAGCGGTGATTAAATATAATGAAGTCAGCCATAAAAACAGGCTTTTGTTAGTGATTAGTTTCATGTTTTATCCATGTTAAATAGTCATCGCTACCGGCAACAATATCCACTGCGATTATTTCCGGCACGTCATAAGGATGCAGTTTTTGAATAAGCTGTTCCGCGGCCGAAAAATGTTTTTTTTGGGTTTTAAGTAATAATAAATACTCATCATCACCACGTAATTCATCCTGCCATCGGTAATAACTCACCATTTTCGGCAAGCACTGACCACAAGCGATTAAACCTGCCGTCAACAGTGCCTTAATCAGCACTTCAGCCTGCACGCGGTCATTGATGCTGACCATAATTTGTATGTAATGAGATGTCATAATTTATGGATGATTGTCATCAATCGGTCGCCATTATAGCGTCCTTGTTCAGTTTTTGTGGTTAAGACACGACTTAATGATTAAGGTTCAGATGATGTCCGCTTTACGGCGGATATTTGCTAAAATAGCGGATTTTCCAACACCAATGGCCAAACTCTATTTTTATTATTCTGCCATGAATGCCGGGAAAACCACGCATTTACTGCAATCCAGCCATAATTATCAGGAGCGTGGCATGCAAACCTTGATTTTATCATCTTCCATTGATGACCGATATGGCAAAGGCGTGGTTAAATCTCGGATTGGATTACAGTCGCCTTCTATTTTATTTAACGAGCGGGCTGATTTATTGCAACTGGTTAAAACACAGAACCCGGTTAATTGTGTGTTAGTTGATGAAGCACAATTTTTAACAAAGTCACAAGTTTATCAACTCACTGAAGTCGTCGATCAGCTTAATATTCCGGTACTGGCATACGGTTTACGCACTGATTTTCAAGGCGAATTATTTGAAGGCAGTCAGTATCTGCTGGCTTGGGCTGATGAGTTGTGTGAACTAAAAACCATTTGTCACACCGGCAGAAAAGCCACCATGGTCATCCGCATTGATGAACAAGGCCAGGCCATCACCGGTGGTGCACAAATACAAATTGGTGGCAATGAGCGCTACGTGTCAGTTTCCCGCGCAGAATATAAACGCATTTTTCATGGTGAAGGCAGCATAAAACCATCACAAATCTCGCTCCCCTTAGACAATCAACAGGACTAAACCATGCGCATAATTTTTTGTGGCACACCGGATTTTTCAGTGCCGCCGTTACAACAGTTACACGCCTCTGGCCATGACATCGTTGCGGTATTTACACAACCGGACAAAGCCCGTGGGCGGGGTCAGAAACAACAAAAAACACCGGTCAAACAGGCCGCCGAAGATATGGGGATAACAGTTCACCAGCCGATTGGCATGAAAGCGACTGAAACCCAACAATTAATTGCTAACTACCAAGCCGATTTAATGGTGGTGGTGGCCTATGGGGTGATTATCCCACAAGCAGTTCTCGATTTACCGCGTTTAGGCTGTTGGAATATTCATGCGTCTTTACTGCCACGCTGGCGGGGTGCAGCACCGATTCATCGCGCCATCTTAGCAGGTGATGAAGAGACCGGTGTGTGCATAATGCAAATGGCTGCCGGTTTAGACACGGGGCCTGTTTATTTTTGTGAAAAAACCAGCATACGAGCAGAAGACAACGCCGGCTCCTTACATGACCGCCTGAGTGTCATGGGTGCAGATGCCATTATTAAAGCCGTTAGTATGGCTGACAACAACACATTACCCTCACCCCAAGAACAAGACGATGGCCAGGCCACGTATGCCCATAAACTGAAAAAATCCGAATCAACCATTGATTGGCATCAATCGGCCACAGACATCGAACGCCAGATTCGCGCCTTTACACCCTGGCCCGGCAGTCAGACTAAGATTAAGGGTGAAACCTTAAAAATTTGGGCCGCAGAAGTTATAACAAAATCTGCCAAACACATACCAATCGGCGATATTGCTTATGCAGACAAGGAAACCTTGGTTATTAATTGTGGTGAACATCAATTAAAACTTCTCGAGGTGCAACGTGCCGGAAAAAAACGTATGGCCATCGGACCTTTTATGCGCGCCAAATCGGACTGGTACTTAAATGAATAAAAACCGTTATTATGGCAGTCATATTTTGTATCGTGTATTAATTAAACACGAACATCTGAAGACCGCCATGAAAACCACACTACCCAACCACCTTGAAGCACAGGATAAAGCCTGGATTCAACATGTGTGCTATATGAGTTTACGTCATTATTATAGCCTCACCGCTCGCTGGCAAAAGTTTTTGCACAAACCCTTAAAAGATCAGCTGGTGTCACAACTGTTGACTTTTAGTATGGCCCAGAAAATCTATGCACAAGTACCCGATCATGCCATCGTCAATGAAGCCGTTAATGCTGCCGGGCAATTAAAGAAAACCTGGGCCAAAGGTTTAATCAATACGGTGCTGAAACAAAGCCTGGCCGATGACGACTTTCAGGCAGACAATGAAGAACAACAATATGAACACCCGTCTTGGTGGTTGGCCATGCTTAAAAAAGACTGGCCCGATGATTGGGAAAATATCGCCCATGCCAACAATCAACCACCACCACTTTGGATTCGTACCAAACCAGGTATTGATGGACCGGGGCAAGCACATCCACACCTAAACAATGCTTATTTATTGACTGATAAACAATTGCCCCTTGAGCTATTGAAAGCAGGTCATGCCACAGTCCAGGATGCCGCTGCACAATGGGCCGCACATATTTTAAAACCTAACAATGGTGAGCGAATATTAGATGCCTGTGCCGCACCAGGCGGTAAAGCCACCCACTTATTAGAATTAAACCCGCATATTCAGTTGGATATAGTTGAACAAGACAAAAATCGGTTGCAATTAATTAAAGACAACCTCAAACGTTTGCAACTAAAAGCCAATCGATTGATCCACGGCGATGCGGCCGAACCAAACACATGGTATCAAGGACAAAAATATGACAAGATATTACTGGACGTTCCCTGTAGCGCCTCCGGCGTGGTAAGACGACATCCTGATATTAAATTGCTGAGACAAGCACAAGACATGCATTTTTTAACACAATTACAAACCAGCATTCTGCAGGCCTCAGCTGACTTACTGGTCAGTGGCGGCTTGTTATTGTATGCCACTTGTTCAGTTTTTCAGGCAGAAAATGAGCGCCAAATTAAACGCTTTTTAAAAGCCAATCCTAACTTCGAAGCGCAAATTATGGATGTGCCTGAGAGTCTGCCTCAAAAGTACGGCCTGCAGTTTTTACCGGGGCGAGCCGACATGGACGGCTTTTATTATTGCCTGCTAAAAAAATCATGATACGGTTTATTGCCCATGTCGTATTGTGGAGCCAGCTGTTAATCACACAGGCTAACGCACAGTCAATCTCCCCGGAGAACATATTGATTAAGCAACAAGGCGATTACTGGCAAGTAACACCAAAATATAACATTACATTAAGTGAAGCCATCGTTGAGGCCATTCATAACGGTATTGAAATCACTTTTGTCAGTGAAGTGCGATTACTGGCAGAAAAAAATTGGTGGCCCGACAAA
This sequence comes from Marinicella gelatinilytica, assembly GCF_026410405.1. Classification (GTDB taxonomy): domain Bacteria; phylum Pseudomonadota; class Gammaproteobacteria; order Xanthomonadales; family Marinicellaceae; genus Marinicella; species Marinicella gelatinilytica. The sequence continues at coordinate 153,704 of NZ_JAPMLN010000004.1, forward strand.
ATGTTAAGTAAAACCGAAAAGCGCTTTGAAATTCATTATTTTTCTTTAAGTAGCCAATACCAGCTCAAACAACCGGACACCGAAAAACCTGCAGCCTTTACCACATTGGACAGCTTACTGATTCAGTTAACTCAAAATACCCGCTTCAGCATTAAAAAACAACCACAAGCCACAACAGTAGAAAGTCGTTTTTACCTTGATCAACGGGCGCTGCCCTCGACCATGCAATTACCGATTTTGTGGGACAAAGAATGGTCTTTACAAGCTCAGCCGTCACGTCAACCACTACCGGTCACTGATTAATGATGAAAAAAAGGCTGAAAAAGATAGTTTTCAATAAAAACCTGCCGATTCTGGTGCTGGTTGGGGTTTTACTCGGCGCCATGTACTTATTAACCATCGCCATGCAAAGTGCCGCCCAATTTAATCGCCTGTATTTATGGTTGGTGGGTGCGGCTTTGTTGGCTGTGTTTGTGTTATTGCTGATCATTATCCAACGCATCGTTTGGCTTTACCTACGTCGACGACAGAACGCCGCAGGTTCACAGTTAACCACCCGCATGGTATTGATGTTCACCGGTTTGTCGCTGCCGCCGGTGATTGTTGTTTATATGTTTGCTAACTTATTGGTCAATCGCTACATTGATTCCTGGTTTGACGTCAAAACAGATGAAGCCTTACGAGATGCCATCACCTTAGGCAAAATTTTTCTCAACACACAAACCCTCACCCACTTAAACACCGGCAAAGATTTGGCCGATCAATTGGCGGATATTGACCCTTTAAATCAATCCATTTACTTAGATCGCTTATTGGACACCACCAAAGCCACTTCTTTAAGCATTTACAATGCCAATGGCAGATTAATTGCTTCCAGCCAGCTTGACCCATTAAATCTACCACAGCAAGTGATGCCCACGAGTGCTTATAACGAAGTCAGCAATAACCGAAATTACGCGCGGGTGGAATCAGCCGGTGACGATGGCTTACAAATCCGGGTGGCGGTGCCTATTTCATCACGACAATCGATAAGCATGAGCAGCCATCGATTATTACAGGCACTGTTCCCGATTCCCGAAGAATATGAAGGTTTAACCATTAACATTGAGACGCAATATCACCAATACAACAAACAAACCTTCCAACGACAGCAATTAAAAAGTACTTTTTTAATTATTCTGACCATTGTTTTATTATTAAGCGTTTTGTTGGCCATCTTACGGGCTTTTTCCTCGGCACGAAAATTAGCCGCACCCATTCGTTTATTATCGGAAGCCACAGAAGCCATCGCTGAAGGTAACTTCAGTAAGATTATTCCGGTGGATTCTAAAGACGAACTGGGGATGCTGGTGCAATCTTTTAATAGCATGTCTGCTCAAATTGCCGCCTCCAGTGCCCTCGCTCACCGCGCGCAATCAGAAGCCGAAAACCAGCGTACATATTTAGAAAAAGTGATGTCCCATTTATCCAGCGGAGTCATCAGTATCGATCATGATTTACGAATTCGCTTAAGCAATGAGGCGGCTTTAAAGATTTTGCACCTGGACGGGCTTAACATTACCAATCAAAACATTGATTATTTGTCCATGAAGAATGCCACCCTATTGCCCCTGATTACTTTAATTAAACAAAAAGTGGCCGATCAAACCGGGTATTGGCAGCAGGAAGTGCTCATTGCGGAAGATTCTTTGCGACGGGTATTGTTGGTGCGTGGCAGTCAAATCAGTGAAAAAGACATTGAAGGCGGTGGTCATGTGATTGTTTTTGATGATCAAACCATTATTAACCAAGCGCAAAGGGATGCCGCTTGGTCGGAAGTCGCTCGACGACTGGCGCATGAAGTGAAAAATCCATTGACCCCCATACAGTTGTCAGCTGAACGCATGCACCTTAAATTCAAAGGCAAGCTATCCAAAGAAGAAGACGAGATACTCAATCGCGCCACCCAAACCATTGTCTCTCAAGTGGCGCATTTAAAAACTCTGGTCAATGCATTTTCCGATTACGCCAAGCCACCGGAACTAAAAAAAGAACTGGGTGGCTTAAATCAGATTATTCAGGAAATTGTGGATTTATACAGCATTTCACAACCAGGTATTCAGTTCAACCTGGATTTAACAGAACCTGAACCCCAGTTATTGCTGGATCGAGGCCGGATTAAACAGTTACTGACCAATCTCATTAAAAACGCCCAAGAAAGCGCAGACAATGATCATTTGGTTATCACCATCAGTACCAGTCACACCGATAATTCGTTACTATTAACCATACAAGATAATGGCCACGGCTTTAACGCCGATATTATGCAACATATTTTTGAACCCTATAAAACCACAAAACCCGGTGGCTCCGGCCTGGGTTTGGCCATTGTTAAAAAAATTGTTGAAGAACACGGCGGCACCATCACCGCCGGCAACCATAATCAAGGTGCCTTGATTACCATTTATCTACCCATCGCGTGAACATTATGCAATCACAACTCAGCCAAATGCAGCAATTACCGGCCTTAACATTAGAGCAACGGCTTGGTCGCTTAAAAGCGCTGCAAAAATCCATCCAAACCAATAAACAGTTAATTATTGATGCCATCAATGCCGACTACGGGCAACGCGCTGCCAGTGAAACCTTGTTGGCTGAAGTGTTGGTTAATTTAGAAGACCTAAAACACACCATCAAACATTTACCCCGTTGGGTTAAAGCCGAAAAATGGACTGCAGACTGGAAATTTTGGCCATCCCGTTGTGCCATTATTCCTGAGGCAAAAGGCGTGGTCGGTATCATGGCACCCTGGAATTATCCTTTTAATTTAGTGGCCGGACCTTTAACCGCCGCCATTGCCGGTGGCAATCGGGTGATGATAAAACCCTCAGAAATCACCCCAAAAACCGCCGAACTCATTCAATCCTTATTAAGCGATGTATTTTCTGATGATGAAGTATTCGTGGTACTTGGTGATGTCGCGGTGGCCGATGAATTTAGCCGCTTAGCCTTTGATCACTTATTATTCACCGGTTCCACCCGCGTCGGTAAAATCATTATGCGCAATGCCGCCGACAATTTAACCCCGGTGACCTTAGAACTCGGCGGTAAATCACCGGTATTAATTGACCGTGACTATTCCCTGGATAAAGCCGCCAAAAGCATTGCCAAAGGCAAATGGTTTAATGCCGGGCAAACCTGTATCGCGCCTGATTATGTAATGATTGAAACTAATCGCGTTGCGGCCCTGATTGATGCCCTGAAAAAACACACCATCAGTGCCTATCCAAGCATTGACAATAACAACCGGGATTATAGCTGTGTGGTCAATAATCAGCATTTTGAACGTTTACAAAAATTACTGAAACAATTAACCAATGAACAAATTGTCCATGTTTATCCTGAGCACCAAGCCCAAGGAAATCGCATGGCGCCGGTTATTGTTGATAATCCGAATTGGCAAAATACAGTGATGCAGGAAGAAATATTTGGACCAATCTTGCCCATTATCGCGGTTGATGATATGACCGATGCCATCGAAACCATTAACAAAGGTGATAAACCACTGACCTTATATTTATTCAGCAATAACCGGCAAACCATTAAAAAAGTTCGCCAACAAACATCCTCGGGTTCGTTTGCAGTGAATGAAACGCTAGTTCATTTTGCCCAACAAAATTTACCCTTCGGTGGTATTGGCGCCAGTGGCATGGGCAGTTATCATGGTTATCAAGGCTTTGTCACCATGAGCCACATGAAATCAGTCTATTACCAATCCCGGCTTAACGGCAATGACCTGGTGCGTGCACCCTTTACAAAACTTAAAAAGAAAATCATTGATTGGATGAGTTAATTCTGTTTTGACAAGCTGTACCGGCAAGCACTCACCAAAACCACTGCCATTAACAGCATAAGCATAAAAAGATTATTGACCGGTACCGAAGCAGCCAAGCCGCGGAAAGTAAATTGTTGGGTGTTGTTGGTCATATCGGGATCTGTGATGCCGTGCATGAGATTAACCTTCCACAACATATCTGAAATACCCACACCAGGTACTGATGTAGTGAATTCGCAGGTTACTGAGGACTGGGATGGAATGTCCTTATGAATACCACCAAATAATTTTAATACATAGTTATCTACTGGTGGCGGCGGGTCGTTGTGCTCAAATGCCAATCTACAATCGCTGTCATCACTTTGAAATTCCGACAGAAATCCAATATTAGAATTCATATAATTGTAATATCCAGTCAGTTTGATTAATTCTTGTGATGAGATGAGATCATCTGGCCCATGATTAAAGACGGTAAAACGGATCACACCATATTGATTAACCGGAATGCCGCCAACAAAATCATTGGCTTCAAAAGTGAGCGCTAAATCACTTTCCGCTGAGCTGAAAAATGGTGTAACAATAAAGCAAATAAATAATATCTTTTTAATCACGAAATCTCCGAAAACTAACACCATCTTATAACATTCATCAAATTCCCTTCAAGCAATTGTTCTTTATCATTGGCTTATCTGAATGAACACATGAAAACTTAGCGGTTTATGCGATTTTAATAATGACACAGTATTTCAGCTAAATACATCACGTTTTACACTTCTGGCATATGCGCTTAGCCATCAATAATGATACAATTTTCGGCACTAAAAGGACGGTTGCGTTGATCGTCACAACATTTAAAATAAATCATACAGAGAGGTTACCATGAAAAAACTCATCATTATAAGTCTGATGGCTTTAGGGCTGTCAGCCTGTGGCGATAAAGAGGATGATAAACAACCGGAAGCGGTTAAATCAGCCATCGCCCAATCCGATATTCTATCCTATGTTCCGGCTGATACGCCGCTGTTTTTTGCCTCAGGTTTAAGCAATGACATGTATCCAGATCGCTACGTTTCAGTGATGCAAGATAACATGAAAAACATTGCTGAATATTTAAAACTGAGCTTCAGCGATCTAGATGTGGCATTACAGCAACTCAGCGAAGATGAAGAGGACGTTGTTATCAACCAACAAGAAATCAATAAAACCAAAGCGTTTATTGACCGTTGGGTCATTGATGGTAATTTTGCCAAACTCGGTATGAAAGTCGGCGAAACCCAAATGGTCGGTTATGCCGTGGATTTATTCCCGGTGATTCGCATGCAACTGGCCAAGGGTCATCAAATAAGCGATATGTTTGCAGACTTGGATGAGCAGTTTGCACTGACACCACAAGTACATCAACAAGATGGTTTATCCATTCGCGAATATCAAGCAGATGAAATGACCATTTTAGCGGCTCATAATGATGATTATATGGTGTTGTCATTGGCACCAAGTGTTATTAAAGATAAGCTGATTAATAATTTAGTGGGTATTGATAAACCCGCTCAAAGCCTGTCACAAAATCGTGATCGCTTGAATCAAATTAAAGTCAAACACGGATTTGTGATTGATGATTTGTTGGTTATGGATATTCAAGCCATTGCTGATTATTTTATTAATCCCGATAATTATGATTCAGCTTTATTGGACTTTTTGCAGATTGAAGACAATAAACTATCACCCGTGTGTAAATCTGAAATCAATGCATTGTTAGCCAAAGCCCCCCGTTTAGTGGCCGGTGCAACCGCCTTAACCGATGCGCAAATTGATAGCGCCATCATCTGGGAAATGGATACAGAAATCAGCCAGGACATGGCTCAACTGGCAGGTCGTATCCCTGCCATTGATGAAGCGGCGGCTTTTAGTTTTGGCATGAGTGTGGATATTTTAAACAGTCAGAAAGTGCTGACTAAATACATTGACAACATCATCAATTCGCCTTATCAATGTGAGCTCTTTACACAGCTCAACCAACAGGCAGAAGCCTTTAAACTGCGTGTATCTCAGCCATTACCGCCTTTTGTCAGTAATTTTAAAGGCTTTAACATGGCGTTTAGTGATTTAAAAGTGAACGAACAAGCCGCTAATACAAATAATCCGGCTGACATGATTGAATCGTTCAAAATGCAAATGGCCTTGTCTGTCGATGAAGCCCAGTCTTTGGTGGGTATGGCACAAATGATGTTGCCACAATTACAAGGTATGACGTTGCCTACCGACGGTAGTTTAATACCACTGAAAGAACAGCTGCCGGCTAATTTAATGAACTTACCGGTGGATATCAGCAGCGCCTTTGCCGCCATCAATAACCAAACCATTGGCTTATCATTGGGTTATCCGGGTGGTGGAAATTTAGCCGATATGGTTAAACAGCCCGGCGAGAATTTACTGTTTAGTGCCACCGCTGATGCTGACGGTTATAAAACACTGGTTCAAGAAATTTTTAAATTAGCGGATATGCCTCAACTGTCAGAAGATATGAAACAGCAGCTGGAAACCCAAAAAGAAATGACTTTGAGCATGCTTTATTGGAAACAACAAAAAGTCACCATGAACTTTGATGATAAAGGCTTCACCACCAATATGACTGTTACTTACTAACCCGAAATGTTCATGTAAGCGGCATTAATACCATGCTTACATGAATAAACGGACTAACCGTTATCTTCTAAAAAAACCCGAGCCGGCTTTGTTGGCTCGGGTTTTCTTTCTGGTATACTAAGGGACATGACAATTCGTTCTTTTTCAGACCATCAACCTAAGCTTGGTGAACGCGTATTCATTGATTCCACCGCAGTGGTTATTGGTCAAGTAGATTTAGCCGATGATGTATCGGTGTGGCCGATGACTGTTATTCGCGGTGACGTCAATTCCATTCGCATTGGTGCACAAAGTAACATTCAGGATAATTGTGTTTTACATGTCACTCACGTTGGCCCTTACACAGCAGATGGCGGCGCTTTAAACATGGGCGACATGGTGACGGTAGGTCACGGTGCCATTTTACACGCCTGTACCATTGGCGACAGCTGTTTAGTCGGTATGGGTGCGCGCATTTTAGATAAAGCAGTGATGCAACCATATAGTATGTTGGGTGCCGGCAGCTTACTAACTCCGGGAAAAGTTATTCCATCAGGTGAATTATGGGTGGGTAATCCAGCGGTTAAGCTCCGTGATTTAAGCACAGAAGAAAAACAATCTTTGGATTATTCAGCATCGCATTATGTCAAATTAAAAGATCAGTATCTGTCGTCACAAACGGACAAGGGTTAATGACAGCTCATTTATTACCCGCCGATGCCACCAGTGAAAAAATCAACAACATCAGTCGCGCCCGCTATATCTTAAACCAATTAGATCAGCATCACCCACGCTTAGGTGTTTGGTGTGATTGGGCCAATACCACATTTGCTGAACAAACCTGGTTGCCGTATTTAACCGATATCATGCAGTTAGCTTATGCCCGAATGTGCCACCGAAATGGTAGCCTGAGTCAACAGCCGCGTAGTTACCACAATGAATTCCATTGTAACGATTTGTGCGAATATCTGATTGAATCTCACAACCACTTTTCGGATATGTTCTCACCGGCACATTGGGCGTTATTGTCTTATTTTGCAGTGTGTCACGACCTTCAACAAGGTTTACCTAATGATAACCGCGATCATCGACTTGTCGGCGCCAATGAAGCTGCCAGTTTTCAAGAAGCCAGACAAATGATGGATTTAATCATGCCTGATAACAAGGTAAACTCATTGTGCCAGCCACAACATATCTTGCTGCTAAAAACCATGATTGAAGGCAGCACCTTTGGTCGTCATGGTGACAATAAACGCTATTTCTTTCAAGGCAATATTGCCAAACACCTGTTAAACAGCATTGAGTTAGAAAACCAAGCAGACAGACAATTGGTTTACTTAGCCTGTGATATTGACACCGCAAATGTGAGCATGCCCTTTAATGATTATGCCCGTTCCGCCATCCGTGTCTACGATGAACTTAAGGCGCATCGATTAATCAAAGTCAGTGCTCGGGCGTTTTTTAGTGATGAGCAACTTAATTACTTTTTTAAGCAACAACAATTTAACTCAAAGCCGGCATTGGAGTTATTTGAACCTCGCAAACAACGCAATGCACCGTTATTAAGAGAAACAGTGGCTGCTGTCAAAGCCTTACCGGAAGATGCTGACACAGAAACCGTTAAACATACTTTTTTTAGAACTGCTGAGCACTTATCAATCGCATCATGAATTTATTTATTGTTCGCCACGGCCATAGCCCGATGCAAGACATCGATCACCAAAGACCATTATCTGAATTGGGTCGGCTACAGACCCGGCAGGCTGCCGCCTTTATTCAACAAAACACCGACACCGTTCCCTATATGCTGTGTTCCGATGCTGTCCGTACACGGCAAACCGCTGAATTGATTGCGACTGCTTTGGGGGTTGATAACTGTGATGCCCGTAATGAGTTTTATACCGCCGGTGTGGGCATCTGGTGCGACGCCATTGAGGCCATGAGCCACTGCCAATCGCTGGTCTTAGTGGGTCATAACCCAACCATCAGTCAGTTAACAGGTTATTTAACAAATAGTGATGAAACTTACTTCAAGCCGGCTTGTGTCAGTCACATAAGACTTGAAATTCTCAGCGATGGCCTCAGGTTACCCGCTCAACTTTTAGCCAACTTTAAACCCGATGCAAAACCAGAATAACCCTCTATCCGCGATACCGCCTGTGACTCGGAATGTCTTAATCGCCATGTTGGTGATGTACGTATTCCAACAATTTTTAAGTGGTAACTTTATTTATCGGTACTTTCCGCTTTACCCGATAAACTCGGACTATTTCTATCCTTGGCAGTTGCTGACTTACAGTTTATTGCACGGTAATTTTATGCATCTGTTTTTCAATGGTTTTGCCATCTGGATGTTTGGCTCACAGATAGAGCATTATTGGGGTGAGAAAAAATACGCCATTTATCTGATTGTCTGTATCATCGGCGCAGCACTGGCCAATGCATTACTTTCTAATGCACCGGCCATCGGCATTTCCGGTGCGGTTTATGGTTTACTGGTGGCCTACGGTATGATGTGGCCCAATCACACCATTTATCTGGTGATTCCGCCGATTCCCATGAAAGCCAAGTATTTCGTGTTAATCTTTGCCGGTATCGCCTTATTCAGTAGTTTAACTTCAAGCCAAGACGGCATCGCCCACATTGCTCATTTGGGTGGCGCTTTAACGGGCTTTTTACTGATTCAATATTGGCGCGGTAAACCCCCGTTTAAATGGTGAAAAACCCCTGTATGTTGCTTTCAACCTTTTAGCGTCCGCGTTTTTTGGCCACTGATTTCACTGTCAATTGCGAAGTGGGCGGTTGGTAACGGCTATCCTCAAACAAAATAGACAGCTCTTTATCATTGAGTTCTCGGTGCTTACCCTGAGCCAGGTTTTTAGGTAAAAACACACCCCCGTAACGCACCCTTTTTAGGCGATTGACTTGCACCCCTTGGGATTCCCATAAACGCCTGACTTCGCGGTTACGACCTTCCATGACAACCACATAAAACCAATGATTGGCACTGCGTTCTCGATCTTCTTCAGCCCGCTGAATATCCGTAAAGTTGGCAAGCCCATCTTCCAACTCCACACCGGCCAATAAGCGCTCAATCATGGCATCATCAACTTCACCAAATATGCGACAAGCATACTCACGATCAATGCCGGCACTTGGATGGGTCATGTGATGGGCGAAATCACCATCGGTGGTGAACAACAGCAAACCGGTGGTATTAATGTCCAAGCGTCCGATATTAAGCCATTTTTGGCCCTTGATCCGCGGTAATTTATCAAACACGGTGGGGCGACCTAATTCATCTTGACGTGTGGTCACCAAACCTTCGGGTTTATGATACATGAGTACCCGTGGTTTGACTTGTGACTCTTCCACCAACCAAATTCGGTTTTTCCAGACAATGCGATCACCAGCAGTGAGTTTTTGTCCTAAAACCACAGGGCTGTTATTAATCATGATTTGCCCTAATTTAATGGCCTGCTCAATTTGGCGCCGTGAACCCAAGCCGCTACGGGCTAAGGTTTTCTGGATACGTTCTTGCTTCTCAATGTCTTCTTTCATGTGGCTGATTGCTCGTTAAAATCCAATGATTGTTCAAAGGATTCAAAGTCTTTAATATCGGCCAGGGCCGGTAAATCCTGTAAAGACTTCAGATTAAAATAATTCAAAAAAGCGTCGGTGGTTCCCAATAACGCCGGTTTTCCGGGTGCGTCACGATAGCCCACTTCTTCAATCCATTCTTTATCCATCAGGTAATGAATAATCTTACTGGACACTGCCACGCCGCGAACATCTTCAATTTCTCCGCGGGTGAGCGGCTGTCGATAAGCCACCAATGCCAAAGTTTCTAAGAGTGCCCGAGACAATTTACGTGGCTTTTTCTGCCGTAGATTATCCAGCCAGACTTGCATCTGTGGTCGCGTTTGTAAACGAAAACCCTTACTTAATTGCTGCAACTCGATACCGCGATTGGCATAGTCTTCATGTAAACTCTGTAAAGCCAAATTAATATCGGCTCCACTAACAGCCTCTTCATCAAATAACTGTTTAAGGTGATGGACACTTAATGGCTCATCAAAAGACATCAATGCCGCTTCGACAATATTTTTAATTTGTGCGTTATCCATGGTTACTCCGATGCCAAATTGAGATAAATGGGACCAAAGGGTTTATTCTGAACCAGTTCCAGCATATGAGCCTTTAACAATTCCAATATCGCCAAAAAACTCACCAAAGCCCCTTGTTTACCCTCTTGCCGGGTAAATAATTCATCAAATCGTGTGGTTTTACCGGAACTTAACTGCCGCATAACACTGGCCATACGATCTTTTACACTAAGGACTTCGCGACTGACTGCATGAGAGGTTTTCAATTCCACCCGTGCCATCACTGATTGAAATGCCAACACCAACTCACGAATATCCACGGTTTCAATCTGTTGTTCTAAAACACCCGATTCGCTGTGAATCACCACCGGTATAAAATCACGTTCTTGTCGGGGTAATTCATCGATGTCATCAGCGGCTTTCTTAAAGCGTTCATATTCTTGTAAGCGACGAATCAACTCAGCACGAGGATCATCTTCGTCCTCTTCTTCAGCCGTTGGTCTTGGCAACAGCATGCGAGATTTGATTTCTGCCAGCATCGCCGCCATCACTAAATATTCTGCCGCTAACTCAAAATTCAGCTTATGCATTAATTCGATGTAATGAACATATTGACGGGTGATGGAAAATATTGGAATATTTAAAATATCTAAATTTTGACGTTTAATCAAATATAGCAATAAATCTAAAGGTCCCTCAAAAGCTTCTAAAATAACTTCTAGCGCATCCGGCGGGATATATAAATCGGTGGGCATTTCAGTGAACGGCTGACCATCCACCATAGCAAACGGCATTTCTGATTGCGTCGCCCCATGTTGCTGATTGTTATCAGACAAAATCGATTTCCCCGGCACCTTTTCTCAATATGTTAACATCCCCATCACTGAGGTCCACCACTGTCGATGGTTCTTGCGCACAATAGCCGACATCAATAATGACATCCACCTGATTACCAATTTTATCAACGACATCATCGATGTCCAATTCATACATATCAACATCAGGAAATTCAAGTGATGAAGTCATCATTGGCTCACCCAATTCTGCTAACAACGCTTGCACCACATTGTGTGCCGATAATCGCACTCCAATGGTGCGACGCTTTTGATGTTGCATTTTTTTCGGCACCCGTCTGGTGGCAGGAAGAATAAATGTGTACGGGCCCGGCGTATGCTGTTTAATTAATCTAAAAGCAACATTATCCACCAAAACATAATCCGTCATTTGGGAAATATTGTCACACATCATGGTGTAATGCTGATGCTGCTTTACAGCTTTAATCATGGCCACTTTCTGCGGCGCCTGATGGTTATCCAAGGCCCAGCCCATGGCATACCCCGAATCAGTGGGATAGACAATTAACCCACCTTGCTTTAAGACATCAATGGCCATGCTTATGGAACGGGGTTGTGGATTGTCGGGATGTACTTTATAAACGTCAGCCATGTTAAATTGCCTCGAATCGGTTAGCGCGGCGGTTTTTTACCACGTGTTGTGGGTCCCAGATTTGACCATTCATAACCACCCAAACGCCACGTGGTTTCGACTGAACTGCTGCCACTGCACAGCCAATATTAAAGATGGCATCAGTGGCATTAAATCTGGCCGGGGTAAGCGCACCCGTTAAAACAATTGTTTTGTCTTTGATGCCGCTTAAAAATTGTGCCGTTTCAATCATGGTGTCGGTGCCGTGGGTAATTAATATATACGATTCATCAGATTTCTCAATCACTTGCCTGATAAGCGCTCGATCCTCATCATTGATATAAATCGAATCTTTTTTCATAAGGGGCACCACTTCAAAATCAAAGCCCACATGATACGTTTGTAACAGCTCACCAATAATTGGCTGACCAATTTGATAATCACTTAAATCATCAAAATACAACTTATCAATGGTGCCGCCGGTGGTGATGATTTTCAGGTTTTTCACAATGCTGTTTAACTGATCAATTTTAAATGAGCCATTTTAGCTTGCCACACCTTAACTTCCAATACAATTTACCGCTCACATTGGCTTTATTCCGACGACAGCATAATATACACTTTCTCGACCATCGGGCATTTGATACAATCTATTTTCTTATTACTGACACAAATCTCCGCATGGCTTTGAATTGTTTAAAATTGCCGGCTCCTTGGGTGCTTGTTTGTTTACTCCTCTGCTCTTTTGCTCAAGCGCAAGATCAAGATCAGGCACTTAGTGCGCTCGATGGTTCTGACGGTGAAGCGGTGGCTGATTTAATTAAATCAAACCACGACATGGCTAAAGCCGTGTATTTAACACGGGTGGCCGAACAGTTGTCATTGTCTTTTGCGTCACACCAACAAATGAGCAGTCATTGGCAACAAGCGTTGCTTGAGAACGTTAGTGCACCCCACAACCTCAGCCAGATAGATACCCACGCTCTCATGGCTCAGGTACTTATTCGTTATTCAAACGGTATGGATTTAAACCGCTGGCGAATGGTTGATTTAAGCCCGCAAAAGCCTTTACCTAAACTTAGCGAACATATGTCCGCCACCCAACAGTTTACGGCCTGGCTCAATTTAACGCATTATTGGCAAGATATTTTACAGCGCCTGTCAAGTCAGGGCAGTAGTGCTTGGTTAGGTATTACCACATTGGATAAACCGGAACCGCCGTTATCCCAGCAATTGCAATTAAGTCGGACCCTGGCTTTTGTCAACCAGTTACCAGATCCACCCAAGACCGATAAGCAGTCACAACAGTACAGCAATAAATTGCGACTATTCAGTCAACAATGGTCCACTTGGCAACCCTTGCCGACTATTCTATTAAGACAATCTTGGCACCATAATCGCAACCAATGGATGGCATGGGCCTATGACTGGATTGAAATTTATCAACGTATTGAGTTAAGCCAACACTTACTCACCGCACAAGAACAAGAATTATTGCAACAACACATCGTTGACTCCAAAACCCAATGGCTAGCTCAAAAAGCAATAATTGAAGGTCGTGATAAGTCTTTTTATGTTCTTATTGGAGATATATTTGAGCAGTTACCGGTAAAATTCAAAAACCCGGATCACAGCAATGAATCCATAAACAGTCGAATATTGACCTTAGCCACCGGCATTCAAGATCCCATTGACTACTTTAGACAACCTTTAAGAGACCAAATTCAGGAAAACCTGGAAGTGTGCCTTAATTTAAGCACCCATCAGCCACCCAACCCTGAACAACCCATTGCGGACAATCAATTCGATAGCTGTTTACAGGATTTTACCGATTGGGCTCAAATATTTGCATTTGAACCGGGTTTAGCCGGTCAGTTTACGGTGCTTGACAGCGCGGTCAGTTTAGCACGGGTACTGGATATGTCACCACCTCAAATCATCAACTATTTACCCGCACAAACCATTCAAAACCCCGAATGTCTTAACCAAATGACCCTTCAACCCAATCCGGTAGAATGGTTATTGGCAGTGGAATCCTTAAACTGGCTTCACGACCGCTGGCCCGGTATTTTTGCTGAAAAGCCACTGCCGGAACAAACCGTACAGAATATCTTAAACAGCGGTTTAAATGCTTACCGATATCCTGATTGTTATGAATCGAAATCAGTCTTATCTCAGGAATTTATACGTCTTGAACAAAAATGGTCAACGGTGAAACAAGCGATTCGCTTACACCTCAAAGACTACCGCGATACCCATTTGGCCAAAGGCAGTGACATCGACTTTTTTCAGAACACAGATCAACTGACAGATGCGGTACCGGACAACCTCACCATTTCTCCCTGTGATACGAAAACGGCCTGTGGTGCTTTTGTTCAGCTTAAGCCGGATAACAAAGTTTTACAGTTATTTCCTAATCACCTGAAAGTGGCCCAACAGTTCCAGCTGGGTGATTTATCGATATGTTATGATCAAGTCGGCTGGCAGGAAAGAAAATCTCTACCGGGTCAAATTAACAATAAAAAAATTGCCAATTTTGAAGGCCAATTGGGTTTAACCTTAGTGGGTAAGTTTCAACAGGACATTGTCTTTGAACAACGCTTGGAAACCACCGATCGCTATGTTTATCTGTTTGCTGAAAACAACCAGTCAATTTTGGATATGGCTTGTCCTTTGTCCATTATCGGTCAGCAAATAACCACCACTTTAGACCGTGGCACTTTTGGCTTGCTACCGAATCGTTTGACTTTTTTAACCGCACAAAAAGTGGACGTCAACAACATCATCAAACACCACTGGCAGCAATGGCAGAATAATTTAGATCCCGCAAAAGTTAATTTAGTTAATGCCATGGACAATATTAAACCCATGGTCAATGAGGCGTTTATCCAACACACCAACACGGTACAACAACAAATATACCGAAAACTAACCACCAGCAACCCGGCCAGAATCAATGATTCAGCCTTATCCAATGCCGTGTTTGAATACCTCACTGAGCGTCGTCGTTTAGCAGCCACCGTGAGGGCGCTGTTTCCTAATACCTTTCATAAAGACATGTCAATTCGTAGCAGCCTCACCGGAACTTTAGCATTACCTGATATTGATTTCTTCAGGCAGGCCTTTGAGGCGCAATTAAATCTTTTGGATATGATGGAGCAAGGAGATGCCTTGATGGAACAACACAAACCGGCGTGGTTTGATCAACAACGTATCTTTACGGAAGATTTCTTACAACCCACATTAATGCAGTTTTATAAACGCTTTGCACAAAAAGCCGCTGTCAAAGAGAATGACAGACTCTATTCAGCACCGACTGATAATGATTAAGTGCCGGTTTCAACAACCGGCACCCACTCGACTGGTTGTGTTTTTATAAACGACAGTTTGGTCGACGACCACTGTTCAGTGCTTGCTGCTGAAGCTTTTGCGCTTCAGGCAAGTACTTTTGCAACGCCACGATGCGATTTGACGGCTCAGGATGGGTGGATAAAAATTCCGGCGGCCGTTGTCCTTGTGAAGCTTTCTCCATATTTTTCCAAAGCTGGATGCTTTCTTCAGGATTAAATCCGGCACGCGCCATTAAATTTAAACCGTATTGATCCGCTTCAGACTCATGGGCACGACTAAAGGGCAATAAAACACCCACTTGTGTACCGATACCCAGTCCGGCCATTAAAATTTGTTGTTCAGTGGAACCTTCCATATGTTGACGCGCCATGATGTCTGCCAGCTGCATGCCGGTCTGTGAAGCCACTTGTAACGACACCCGCTCAGCACCGTGACGTGCCAGTACGTGGGCAATTTCATGACCCACCACCGCGGCTAATTGAGACGGCGTTTCTGCCACAGTCAAAAGACCGGTATGGACACCGATTTTACCGCCTGGTAAGGCAAAGGCGTTGGCTGAATCATCATCAAACACCACCACTTCCCAGTCTCTACCGGACCATTCCTGGGGTAAAGCTTCAATAATATGGTTAGCGACACAGCGTACATATTGCTGTTTATTTCTGTCATTGCTAATTTTATTATTGGCTTTTAATTGCTGAAATGAATCAATGCCCATTTGTTGCATTTGATCATCACCCACTAAAATCAGTTGGTTACGACCTGTTGGGCTGGTGGCGCAAGCCGATAGCATTAGTATTAATAAACATGTTGTTAATAGACGCATAGTGAACTCCTGAAAATGGGTTACAGCAAATATATCAGTCCCATAATGATACCACTGATTAAAACAATCAGATAAATCCATTTAGCCATTCGATATTTTTTTTGTACCTGTGGCGCAGTGTAATTTTTGCCGCGATGATGTAACCAAGTTAACTCTAAAAGAATCACAAACACAAACATCATCACAAAAACGATACCAAATAAACCGACCGCATCAGCCCAAGACGCCTCCGGCATCACCAAAGCAGCCAAAGTTGCCAGATTGGCCAAAATCATAATAGCCATTAAGATAACCCGCAAAGGGGTAAATACCACCGGTGTATTCATATAAGTCGCTGAATATATTAATTAAAATAATATTGTAATCAGTGACAATGGTTGTGTCCAGTCATTAACCATCTACAATCCGGGTAAATAGACACAATTCCAGTGTCACATCATGACTTCTTTCACTGTCAAATAATCTCAATTGTGCTATATTAATTATTATGAAATATCATTTTACAATCTCGCGAATAAAACCGATTTTATTATTGGCAGGTGTTATCGTATTGCTGCTAATAAATGGTCCGAGCACAGCACAAGATGGCTCGACCGACCCCATCGGAAAACAGACAGTGGTGGTACTCACCATTGAAGGCGCCATTGGTCCTGCCACCCGCGATTATGTTATAAACGGCATCGAACAGGCAGAACAACAAAAAGCTGCACTGGTATTAATTAAAATGGATACCCCGGGCGGCTTATCAGCGTCCATGCGGGATATGATTAAAAAAATCCTCAATGCTGAGGTGCCCATTGCCACTTGGGTTGGACCCTCAGGTTCACGGGCAGCCAGTGCCGGTACTTATCTTTTATA
The DNA here is from genome assembly GCF_026410405.1 of Marinicella gelatinilytica. Lineage (GTDB taxonomy): Bacteria > Pseudomonadota > Gammaproteobacteria > Xanthomonadales > Marinicellaceae > Marinicella > Marinicella gelatinilytica. Next base: position 170,706 of record NZ_JAPMLN010000004.1, read on the forward strand.
TGCTTCACACATCGCTGCCATGGCACCGGCCACCAACTTAGGTGCCGCCACACCGGTTCCTGTTGGTGGGCAAAAACCACCGACACCGGCGGGCAAGGCCTATGAAGAACTCAAAGAAGCCACAGAAGACAGTGAAGAAGAAAACAATCCGGCATCAACAGATCAAGCTTCGGGCAATAAAGCCTTGGAAGATTCGGTTGCTTATATCCGCGCTTTGGCCGAACAAAAAAACCGCAACGCCGACTGGGCTGAACAAGCGGTACGCCATGCCGCCACCTTAACGGCAGATCAGGCTTTGACAAACAACGTGATTGACTATTTAGCCGGTGATGAACAAGATTTATTACAACAAATTGATGGTCAAACCATTGAGCTGGCACATTCTCAAGTTACATTGACTTTAGACCAAGCACAATTAGAAACCATAGAACCGAGTTTTAAGAATAAAATTTTGGCCACCATCACCAACCCAACCCTGGCCTATATGCTATTGTTGCTTGGTATTTACGGTTTAATTTTAGAAGGTTATAACCCCGGCGCTTTGGTGCCCGGCGTCATTGGCGGAATTAGTTTACTGGTGGCATTATACGCGTTTCAAATTTTACCGGTTAATTTTGCCGGATTAGCCCTGATTTTCTTGGGATTTGCCCTGATTGCAGTGGAATTTTTTGCGCCATCCTTTGGTATTTTAGGTATTGGCGGTATTGTTTCTTTATCTTTTGGTTCGGTGATTTTAATGGACACAGACGTACCGGGATTTGGTATCCCAATTAGTTTAATTATTAGTATTGCATTAACGGCGGGTATCCTGTTTGCCGTGATTATGTATTATTTAGCCGGTTCCTTTAAAAAACCGGTGGTCTCAGGCAGTGAAAGCCTGGTGGGCCAAACCGGAGAAGTGGTCAGCAATCATGATGAACATGGTTTACGGGTTCACTTAGACGGTGAAAACTGGCGTGCCAAAGCCACCACTAAACACCATTACGATGTCGGTGATACGGTTTTAATTGAGCGTATTGACGGCCTCACCCTTTATGTCAAACATCTGGAGAATGCATCATGAACGATTTATATTTTTGGTTAGTACCTGTGGCAGTGATTTTCTTTTTACTGTCATCAATGATCAATATCATGCGCGAGTATGAACGCGCCGTGGTTTTTACCCTGGGTCGTTTTGATAAAGTCAAAGGTCCCGGTTTTATTCTGGTCATTCCCTTTATCCAGCAACTGGTACGGGTTGATTTAAGAACCGTGGTGTTAGACGTGCCCACACAAGATGTGATTTCCTTAGATAACGTTTCAGTCAAAGTTAATGCGGTTATTTATTACCGTATTTTAGACCCTGAAAAAGCCATTATAGCAGTGGAAAAGGTCCATGACGCCACCAGCCAACTGGCGCAAACCACGCTGCGCTCGGTGCTCGGTAAACATGAACTGGATGAAATGCTGGCCGAACGTGATTCATTGAATGCCGATATCCAGGAAATCTTAGATAAGCAAACCAACGCCTGGGGCATTAAAGTCGCCAATGTCGAAATTAAACACGTTGATCTCGATGAGTCTATGATTCGCGCCATCGCCCGTCAAGCCGAAGCCGAACGTGAACGGCGGGCTAAAGTAATTTTGGCCGAGGGTGAGCAACAAGCCGCTGCTAAATTGGTGGAAGCCGCTAAAGAGATGACCGAATCAGCCGGTGCCATGCAATTGCGCTACCTACAAACCCTCAGTGACATCGGCAGTGAGAAAAACTCTACCATTGTCTTTCCAATGCCTATGGAAATCATCGCGCCTATCTTGGAAAAGCTCAATAAATAAGCATGTCACACTTGAAACGGCAACCAATTGAAGTTATCCAATACGTCAGTTGGTTGCTGGTTCTTACTTTCATCAGCTTTAACACCACTGTTTTTGCCGAATCCGTATGTGGCAATAGCCCGGAGGCGGTTCAATTGGCTGAACTTATTCGCAAGCATCCTGAGCAGTTAAGAACCGATATTCGCTGCAACTTTAAATTAACCCAAATCGCTGAGCACAAAGCGGGTTTGTTGAGTGAACACGATGTCATTATGCATCATATTGGTTATTTAACACCCAACCAATTACTCCGTAAAAAAGGTTATGCATTAAGTAGCGGCTACCCCATTCTCGGCAATCAAGTGGAAGCCATCGCGGCTGGTGAAAAAAGTGCCAAAGAAACATTACAACAACTATTAAACAGCCAGAACCATCGCCGACTGTTATTGGGTGAAGCGCCTTTTTACCAACCACAGAATGAAATTGGTGTGGCGTATGTTAACCAATCACACAGTTCCTATGATTATTATTGGGTGGTCTATTTTGCAGACACAAAAAACCGGCCTAAACCTAAGACCGAATATCTTGTTAACTCTGAATATAAGCACATAGATCCCGAAGAAAAAAGCTCGATCCGCGAGCGACATCGCCAGTCAAGAGCCAGGCGACCAAAAATGGCCACAGAAAACTAATTTCAAAGAACTTCAAAATTGTGAAGTGAATCAAACGGCCATATAAACTTTTAATTATAATTTAAGAAATCATCAAAGAAAGGAGCACCATGAAAAAATTATCTGTCTTTATTATGCTTGCTTTAACATCGGTTGCCTGCGCAGACTTTTTAGATGCCGCAGAAGCCTATGAACAACAGGATTACCCAACAGCTTTACAAGAATATCAAGCCCTGGCTCAACTGGGTCATCATGAAGCACAACATAATCTGGCAGTCATGCATTTTTTAGGTCAAGGTACAGAAAAAAACCCGATACAAGCCTATGCCTGGGCCACCTTAGCCTTAGCCAGTAAGGACACTAAACTGCACGCATTAGAAGGCAAAATAAAAGACAAGCTGACTACCCAACAATTGACAGAAGCGCAGCAACAAGCGCAAATCCTGCAACAACAGTACGGCACTGATGCCATAAATCAACTGTGGGCGCCGGTGATGGTTAAATCCGAAGAATCAGAGGCTTATCAGGACGGTCAGAGCTTAGATTTCACCTTAACCCCGGTGAAAAGAAAAGCTCCCAGATATCCAAAAAATGCAATGCGTAAAGGTATACAAGGTTGGGTTAAAGTTACTTTTGAGGTTCATCCCGATGGCACAGCCCGGAAACCGGTGATTGCCGACAGTTTTCCAGAAGGTGTGTTCGAAGAAGCCACTTTGAAAGCCATTCGAGGTTTTCGCTTTGATGTTGATTTTAAACCGGGTGTTGACCCCTATCCGGTCTCTGCCACCCAAAGCATCACCTATGAGATGCGTAACACAGAGAAATTTCAAGAAAGCTATCAGCAACGCTTAGATGAACTCCGGTCATTAGCAAATCAGGGTCACCCGGATGCCTATTATTATTTAGCCATGGCATTGGACGAAAAAAGTCCGATTCCACAAGCATCTGATGAAGACATCGATCAAACAGTCATTAATCAATATCTTTTTAAAGCAGCACAGAGTGGTCAAATTAATGCCCAATTTCATTTAGGCAATAACTTATTTACCGGCAAATCCGGCTACCAGAATCGCAGCAAAGGCCTTCGTTGGTTAATCATGGCAGCCGAACAAGGTCAGGCTCAAGCGGCTCGACGGTTAGCGCTTATTTTTGAGTCCAACCCGGACATGAACCCCACAGAACACCCGCCACATTACTGGATGGCACAAGCCGCAAATCAAGGAGATTTAGACGCCAAATTAGATTACGCTGAATGGCTGGCTGACAATGCCCAAAGCCAGGAGCAATACCGACAAGGCTTGGAACTGTTGGAAGATTATGCCGATGAACGGCCCGAAACAGTACTATGGTATCAAACCAAAGCCCAATTACACGAACAGACCGGTGATACCAAAAAAGCACAAAAATACCACAAAAAAGCCGAGAAATTAGCCAAACGTCTCGGCTGGGAAGATTAATAAAAAGCCCGGCGTACACTCCGGGCTTTAAATTTGTCATATCCTTGGCTTACACACGCTTAACATAGATGTACATTAAGCCTGACAAAACGCTCCACAACTTCCTTGAAATTTGATTAACGCATGCGGATTCATTTCCTTAATTTAATGAGATTTATGTCAATTTAATGAACAAACTTCCGCCGAACAGTCAACAATAAAGCCAAAGACAATAAAATTAACCCGAAGACACTTAAACTAGGTACCGGTGTCGCAGGACCCGTTGGTCCGCCACTACCATAATTGTTATCAATAACTAAATTATCAAAATTAGCCACTTCACCTGAATTATTGTTATCGCTGTATATGGCAATTTGCTCAACTTTATCGCTGAATAACATGGTGACTTGGGAATAGAAAAGGTTGCCATTGAGATAATAATCGATGCCCGGTAATCCACCCGGATTAGTGATGACTTCAAGTCTGAAATAGGTATTGACCGGCCAGTCCATGCCGGAGTCGATATAAACATAACCACCACCGATATTATCCGCCACTAAAATATTACCCGTTGAATCAAAACTAACATTCCAGGTTCCTTGAGCGGTCGAGGGTGCTTGTGCAAATACGGTATAACTGGAACCCGATATAGCCGTTATTTTCACATCGATGAACACACGACTTTCATTTCCCGCTGGTTGCGGACCTAAATCAGGACTTAAACCGCCTATATTAGTTCCCGCGGGTAGCGAACTGTCTTGACCCAACTGCATATGCTGTGTTCCGTTTGCAGGATCACTGTTGTCAATAATCGGTTGCGCTGTGCTGCCGCTAAGCACTAACCAACCGGCCTGGCCGCCTAAAAACCCCGGACTAAAACCTTCACCTGCTTCAAAAAAATACATCATCGCACCTGCAATACCCTTTTCTACCGGATAATCCGACTTCGTCTCATTGTTAGCCACAAATGAATTCAGTAAAACTGTCTCGGCAGAATGAACTGAATCTTCTGCACTAATGGCATGGCTCGATAAAGTGGTGAAACAAAAAACCAAAGCAACTAAATAAAAAACTTTCATAAAAATATCCTCAATTGAATTAAATCTGAGTTTTATTATGAAATTTAACTTCTTACTTATCAGGACAATTGTTGGACATTACATGTCGTTTAAGGACAGCGGTGGGATTTGATTGCAAGAACAGGTTTGTTCGCATAAACATGTAAAAAGTAACAATAATTGTCACCATAGAAAATTTTTCAAATTTAAATTTAGAATTAAGATATTTTATGAGAGAAATTAACGCATATAAGCCACAAAGACGCCTCAATCCACTCAAATTAAGCAGAATTTTGTGATAGAGTTCTCAGAATTATTTTTTCAGGGTCAGAAAACCGCTAAAGAAACAATTATAAATTGAGCTGTTTTTTCTCACCACAAAAAATGTATCTTCTTTAAATTTTTAAAAAAAGTGGTTGTATTATGAAACACAAATTTATTTCTTGTTTTTTTGTCCTTTTCATTGTTTTTTTAAACCTCAATTCGGATAATAAGTGCAATTTCCTGAGGAGGTCGGTTAACTGGTATAGTTACTGATTTTTCTCACCAAAAGGAAAATGCAATATGAGCTATAAACAGTTAACCGAAACAGAACGATATCAGATTTACAGGCTAAAGAAAATGGGTTTCACACAAAAGATTATAGNTGAAAGTCGTCGTAAGAACGCCCACAAAGCCATTAAATTAACTGAGCAAGTTAAACATTGGATCATCACACTCCTGTATCATGACCTGAGCCCGGAACAGATTACAATTTATCTCAAAAGGCATAAGGGTATCTCATTGCATCACGAAACCATTTACCAGCTTATTTATGCTGATAGAGATGCCGGCGGAACACTTTACAAACAATTGCGAACTGCTTGTAAGAAGTACCGCAAACGTTATGGTTCTTATGATAAGCGGGGTAAAATCAGAAACAGGGTCAGTATTGACGACAGACCGGCTGTGGTTGATAAGAAAACAAGGATTGGTGACTGGGAAGGTGACACAATCATTGGCAAAGGTCGTCAAAGCGCTTTGCTCACCCTGGTTGAAAGAAAGACCTTGTACACCATGATCTTCCGGTTAACCGGAAAACAAGCTTCACTGTTGGCGGAGGCAGCCATTGAAGGTATGGCACATTTAGTTGACCAAATACTGACTATTACATTGGATAATGGTTTGGAGTTTGCAGCGCATGAATTGATTGCAGAAGGACTAAAGGCTGACATTTATTTTGCCCATCCTTATAGCTCCTGGGAGCGTGGTATCAATGA
>NZ_JAPMLN010000050.1 GCF_026410405.1 Marinicella gelatinilytica
GATTCAAAAGAGTAATTTAAAAACTCAAATAGATAACTTGTGTGGGCACTTGAGTTGATGTTAATAAAGGTACAACGACAAAAAGTGACCATAACTATCACGTAATTTCTTAAAATTATATAAGTTAGGTCAAACCGAGAGATTGTCAAAGATTTCTCACAATGAATAAGGTGTTGAAGTTTTAATTTATTAAAATGACAGCATTGTAAATTAATTGAAGAGTTTGATCCTGGCTCAGATTGAACGCTGGCGGTATGCCTAACACATGCAAGTCGAACGGT
>NZ_JAPMLN010000051.1 GCF_026410405.1 Marinicella gelatinilytica
TCTGAGCTGCAGCAACCATCAGACACTGTGCTTTGACCTTGTTGATGCCTCGATAGCGTGCATAACGATATTGATGAAGCTCTTTAGCATCGGCAAATGAGCGTTCCACCGTTTCTTTCCTACGCTTATAAATCTGTTTGTCTACGGCACTAAGCCGATGTTGGTTTATGCGCTCTTTGGATTCTTCCCATACATGTCTTGTCACTGTTTTCTGGCTGTTGGCACTTTTGGTACATTGTGATTTAACCGGGCAGTTAGTGCATACTTTGGGATTGGATTTA
>NZ_JAPMLN010000052.1 GCF_026410405.1 Marinicella gelatinilytica
AGGGTCAGTATTGACGACAGACCGGCTGTGGTTGATAAGAAAACAAGGATTGGTGACTGGGAAGGTGACACAATCATTGGCAAAGGTCGTCAAAGCGCTTTGCTCACCCTGGTTGAAAGAAAGACCTTGTACACCATGATTTTCCGGTTAACCGGAAAACAAGCTTCACTGTTGGCGGAGGCAGCCATTGAAGGTATGGCACATTTAGTTGACCAAATACTGACTATTACATTGGATAATGGTTTGGAGTTTGCAGCGCATGAATTGATTGCAGAAGGACT
>NZ_JAPMLN010000053.1 GCF_026410405.1 Marinicella gelatinilytica
GGTAAAGGCCTACCAAGACTGCGATCTATAGCTGGTTTGAGAGGATGATCAGCCACATTGGGACTGAGACACGGCCCAGACTCCTACGGGAGGCAGCAGTGGGGAATATTGGACAATGGGCGCAAGCCTGATCCAGCAATACCGCGTGTGTGAAGAAGGCCTTCGGGTTGTAAAGCACTTTTATATGGGAAGAAGTGTTGTGTGTTAATAGCGCATGGCATTGACGGTACCATAGGAATAAGCACCGGCTAACTCCGTGCCAGCAGCCGCGGTAATACGGA
>NZ_JAPMLN010000054.1 GCF_026410405.1 Marinicella gelatinilytica
GATTCAAAAGAGTAATTTAAAAACTCAAATAGATAACTTGTGTGGGCACTTGAGTTGATGTTAATAAAGGTACAACGACAAAAAGTGACCATAACTATCACGTAATTTCTTAAAATTATATAAGTTAGGTCAAACCGAGAAATTGTCAAAGATTTCTCACAATGAATAAGGTGTTGAAGTTTTAATTTATTAAAATGACAGCATTGTAAATTAATTGAAGAGTTTGATCCTGGCTCAGATTGAACGCTGGCGGTATGCCTAACACATGCAAGTCGAACGGT
>NZ_JAPMLN010000055.1 GCF_026410405.1 Marinicella gelatinilytica
CACTGTACAAGGTGCTGATGTCACCGATATTGAGGTCAATTGCAGCATCAGCCAGTATTTTATTGGCGGTTATGTCCATGGTTTGATACCGGATAATTTTATGCGGTTACAAAACAATTTAACGGATGATTTAATTATTAACCAGCCGGGCGCCTTTGCCTTTGCCACGCCTTTAGATGACCAGCAAAGTTATGACGTCAGCATTCACACCCAGCCCAATGATCCCATGCAAAATTGTGATTTGATTAATGACAGCGGGACCATAACCGGTGCAGATGTTA
>NZ_JAPMLN010000056.1 GCF_026410405.1 Marinicella gelatinilytica
TGAAAGCATCTAAGCGGGAAGCCTCTTCCAAGATGAGATCTCACTGACTCCTTGAGAGTCCTAAAGGGCCCTTGTAGACTACAAGGTTGATAGGCTGGGTGTGGAAGTGCAGTAATGTATGAAGCTAACCAGTACTAATTGCCCGTGAGGCTTGATCATATAACCCTAAGCGATTTAGGGTCAACAAATTGATCAAACTCTAATAATTTTAGACAAGCCAAAACTAAATCAAGATTTGAAAAGCGCATGCTTTGATTCATATTCCAAACATCAGTCTTAAG
>NZ_JAPMLN010000005.1 GCF_026410405.1 Marinicella gelatinilytica
ACAATAACTGCCATATCAAAAACTTTTAAGCCTACTTAAGTATCGGTTAAAAGTTCAGGTTACTAACAGCCAATTATTAATAAAAAAGCCTAAAAGCAACAAACCCCTGAAAAAAACAGGGGTTTGTCATTAGCCTGAGCCCGGTTATACCGGGCTCTTGACAAATACATATTACTCGGTTTGGGTGATTTTAGCAGCGGTATTGTCATCCGTTTTGCCTCGGTCACCTTGAACCCAATTAAAGGCTTTTTCTTTTAACTTCACAAACTTTTTAGAACCTCGTTCTAACTTGGCCTCCCATTCAGGGTTCGGCTCCTGACCTTCTGTCACTTTAAAAAACACCTGCATTAAAGCGGTCATGGCAAAAGGATCAATTAACGCGGCTTTCAAGCCCCAAGCCGTGACCACAGCCAAAGCAAACGGCCAAAAACCACCTTCATAGCCACCAAAGCTCATTAAAGCCGCCAATGGTGCAAATACCACAATCAATACCAGTAACGCCATAATCCATGTCATAACAGTGAGAAATAAGGCGTTTTTCAAAAAGGTTTTGTAGTTTTGCGCATACAAAACCAACGCTTTACGAGAGTCTTCCCATGGGTTGGTCGAATTGTTGCGGATGTAATAAGCCAAAATCACTTCGTCCACATAAGTTAACGACATGGTTACCACGGCATTAACAAATTTCACCAAAGGCTGAGGGATAAACGGCAAAAACATCATGACCCCGGAAAAAATTCGGGTAAAGGTTTTCAGCACACCTTTGATCAACTGATCCACACCAAACAATACCGAAGACTCTGTAAATCGGTCTTTAACCACTTGTTGCGCGTATTTAACCTGACTCTGTCCTTCGGGCATTGGTTGATTGTCTAAGTGTTTAACAATCACAGCGATATGACCGGCTTTCACTAAATACAGCAAGTATTCACGAAAAAAATACAAGACGCCACTAACCAAAGCAAAACCACCGAACATCCCATAAAAAACACCAGTTTCGGGGCTGTCACCGACTTTACCGACTAAATATCCAATGCCACCACCTGTACCAGTGACCGCAATATAAGCAACGGTAATGCCCATATAGATCAAAAAACGAAATAAAACAAATTCTTTGGTTTTAAATAAAGTGGACATCACCTGTCCAAATTTAAAATCAATCATAAAAACCTCATTAACAACACTTAAAGACCTGGCAAGATTGATTGCACCGACGGTCATTTAAAATTAAACGATTGGCCTTATCCCTACAGCGTTTTTTAAAGTTGCCAACAGTTGTTTGGCAGACTGTCTGGCTTTGGCCGCCCCTTTTTGTAATTCTTGTTCAATCTTAGCAGGATTGGCCATCAAATCCTCATAATTTTGCCGAGCTTGTTGCAATTCTGTGTTCAAAGTCTCAAAAATAATTTGTTTTGCTGTTCCCCAAGCAATACCATCTCGATAAGCTTGACGCATTTCAGACACCTGTTGTTCGTTAGCAAAGGCTTTGTAAATATCCATTAAGGCTGAGTCATCGGGGTCTTTGGGTTCACCCGGCTCCAAAGAATTGGTCTTAATTTTCATAATGTGTTTACGGAGCTTTTTCTCCGGCAACCACAGTGGAATGGTGTTGTTATAACTTTTACTCATTTTGCGACCATCGAGTCCAGGCAAAACCGAAACATTGTCTTGTACCATCGCCTTGGGCATAACAAAATGCTCACCAAAATGATGGTTAAAACGGGCACCAATATCCCGTGCCATTTCCAAATGCTGAATTTGGTCTTTTCCCACCGGCACTTCATCAGCATTAAACATCAAGATATCCGCGGCCATCAATATCGGATAGCTGAACAAACCCATGGTAATACCTTTATCCGGATCATCGCTATCTTGTTCCATATTTTCCGCGACTTGCGCTTTATAGGCATGGGCACGATTCATTAAACCTTTGGCCGTCATACACGTCAGCAACCATGTCAATTCAGAAATTTCAGGTATGTCAGATTGACGGTAGAAAACCGCCTTATCGGTATCTAACCCCAATGCCAACCAAGTGGCAGCAATTTCACGTGTTGATTGGGCAATCCGCTCCGGTTCCCAACACTTGATAAGGGCATGCAAATCTGCCAGAAAGAAAAAACTGGTGATGTCTTGATCTTGGCTGCGACGAATGGCAGGCTTAATGGCACCAACATAATTGCCTAAATGTGGCGTACCGGTTGTGGTGATACCAGTTAATACAGTGGTCATGGATAATTCAATTCTTTATAAAAAGTCTATTGTATTCAACTGTATTGACTAAATACAATAACAAGCCTTTATTTCATAGAATTACTTATGATTAAAACTGTTTTATTAATATTAATTTTTTCTACATTGTCTTTTTCATCCAAAGCTTTAGCAGATAACGAGGCCGAACAAGCTGCCAAAGATGGCTTACAAGCAGTGACGATTTTTGTGGATATTTCTCGATTTAGCCGAAAAAACCGCGCGGCAAAGAAAATGACAAAGCTACATCGGGAATTTGCGCAGTTTGGATATGCTTTGCTGGCTGTTAATGTCTATACCGAAAATGGTGATTTAGAAGGGTTCTTTGTCAGTTACCAAAAACGCACCACAACACCGTCTCTAAACTGAGAAATAGCGAGTCAAATTCACCATAAATAGTGGCCTTTGTGACAGCCATCATCATAAACTTATACACAATTTGTGGTGTCGATGTAAAAACAAGAATTTAATCAACTATCATTAGACTTCTGATTACAAAGACTAAGTAAGATACTGATAAATATATTAATTTTTATTTGGGCTGTTTTTAACCATTCTGTTCAAAGTCTTATGACAAGGAGATGAGATGACAAAATTTAACGGTTATGCACAACCTTATCCACAGCTTTTGTGGATAACCGACTAAAGTACTTTAATCAGAAAAACAGTGGTCACCCATTGGTTAAATCAATGACTGCAATCTGGCCAATAATTGCTGAGTTGGTATCATTTTATCGGCCGTTGTTTCATAACTAAATACCCACAAAGAACCATCCAATTTACCCATATAATATTCACTGTATGCCAGCAAAGAATCTTTTTGGTAAACCACATTAAAAATCTTATAGTCTGAATGAGATTTAAATTGACTGTCGCTTAAACGGTAACGGTGGCGTATATTGTGATAAAGATTAAGGGCATAAGAAAAAGCATCCTTATTTAATGTGGCTACAGTATCTCGAAAATAAGTCACTGAAATTCGTGATGTCGGCTGTTTAAAATTCGGGGCCTTTTCTTGTCCTGACATATTGATTTTCAATTGCCAGCCGTGATTATTTGGAATTAATTCTGAAGAAACCTTATGTGATTGAACAACCTCAATAAATGCTTGAGGTGAAATGGCGTCACTCGGATGATGCTTGGCTTGAGAAAAACTTTGCGGCCGGGGCTGCGTATGGAGAGGCTTTGGTTGGGTTGTCTGCTTTTGAACGGGTTTATTATCGGTTTTTGCAATAACTAACCGCGTGGCGGCACAAGAACGATCTTGAATAACCACAGTGCCATCGCTTGACTGACAATGGTAAAGTTTTTTGGCAATAACATGAATTGGGTTCAAAGCCATCAGTATAACGAGAGATAACAGTATTGCTGATGGCTGAGTATTCACGTTAAAACGGTAAGCCACCGCCACCGGGTAATTTACCACCTAACTTTTGCATCATTTTCATCATGCCTTTACCCTTAAATTTACGCATCATTTTTTGCATTTGATTGTATTGTTTCAAAAGCTTCGAGACATCTTGAATTTGTGTACCGGAACCGTTAGCAATACGGCGTTTACGTGAACCTTTAATCAACTGTGGATAACGCTTTTCCTTGATTGTCATAGAATTCATAACAGCCAACATTTGATTGGTGTGTTTGTCGCTGGCTTGGTTTTTAACTGCATCGGGTAATTGTCCCATGCCAGGCAGTTTATCTAACATGGAACTCATACCGCCCATGTTTTGCATTTGTAATAACTGTTCCTGAAAATCCTCTAAGGTGAATTTATTTCCGGTTTGTACTTTTTTTGCGAATTTTTCAGCTTTTTTCTTATCAATCTTTCGTTCAGCTTCTTCGACCAGAGACAGTACATCACCCATGCCCAAAATACTTGAGGCAATCCGATCCGGATGAAAAGGCTCTAAGGCCTCCATTTTTTCACCCACACCTTGGAATTTGATGGGTTTTCCGGTGATGGTTTTAACTGACAGTGCCGCACCGCCTCTGGCGTCCCCATCCACCTTGGTCAGAATCACACCGGTTAAGTCCAATACATCAGAAAAGGCCTTGGCAGTATTGGCGGCATCTTGACCGGTCATGGCATCAACCACAAACAGTGTTTCTGTTGGTTTTAAACTGTCCTGCAAGGCTTTAATCTCTTGCATCATGGACTCATCGACTGCCAATCGTCCGGCAGTATCAACAATTAACACATCAAAAAATCCTTTTTTAGCCGCGTCCAAAGCACTCTGACCAATGCTAACAGGGTCATCAATCACCGATGAGGGATGCACACTGACGCCAATTTGCTCTCCAACCGTCTGTAATTGCTCAATCGCAGCGGGTCGATAAACGTCAGCAGAGACCATCATGACTTTCTTTTGTTGACGTTCAGTCAGGTATTTTGCCAGTTTTCCGGAGGTGGTGGTTTTACCGGCACCTTGTAAACCTGCCATTAATATGACAACCGGAGGTTGGGCATTGAAATTAATACCCTGGGTTTCTTCACCCAAAACCCGCTCAAGTTCTTCTTGAACTACCTTAACCATCATCTGGGCCGGTTTAACACTGCTTAAAACTTCTTGACCCAGAGCCCGCTGTTTGACGTCATCGATAAATGACTTAACCACAGGCAGCGCGACATCTGCTTCCAGTAAAGCCACCCGAATTTCGCGTAAAATATCCTTAATATTATCTTCAGTAAGGCTTGCCTGGCCTCGAATTTTCTTAATGCTTAGTGTCAGCCGATCTGTAAGATTGTCAAACATGAACTGATTATCCTGTTGGTAAATAATGAACATGCTATTATAATGGCTTCATCTCCAAAGATAAATGAGACCATCAACAAATATCGTCTCCCAATACCATGACAAGTCTTTTTATTGCCACCGCAGCAGCCCATTTGATTGCTTTGCTGACTGTCAAAAACTACCGTGTATCCATACTGCTTTTACTATTGGCCAGTCTTTTTCAGACTGTGCTTACAGGCTACTTATTGCTCAACGAAACCGGTTGGACATTCAATGCGCAAAATGCCTGCCTGGTGGTCAGTTGGTTGGCTAATATCATTGTTCTTGTCGGTCGATTTAGACTAAAAACATTGCGTGTGTTATTACACCTTATCGCCATTGTGGTTACGCTCTGGATCTATCTGATGCCATTGCCGGATTTCTCGAAACCCTATGCCCTATTCATTGACCTACACATTACTTTATCCATACTGGCTTATAGTTTTTTATTTGTGTCATCTTTGGTGGCCATCAATTTAGCTTTACAAATTCGGCGTTTAAAGAAAAATGCATTTGTGAGCCCGGATTTAAGTTTAAACAGCTTATTAAAAAATGAAGAAAAACTATTTATTTTAATTGTTATTGGCTGGCTGTTTTTAGGTTTATCTTTATTATCAGGTGCCATTTTTATTGATAACTTTTTTGGCAATCAAATGGGCCACAAAATTGTTTTTTCAATTTTGGCATGGATTATGTTTTCGGTTTTGATTGCCGGTCGCATGCTCAAAGGCTGGCGTGGAAAAAAAGCCATAAAACTAAATTTAATAGCGATGGCCTTATTAATGATTGGCTTTTTAGGTAGTTATTTAGTCATCGACTACATACTGTAATGCTGGCAGCGCTCACCACAGGCCAATTGATTGGTATTATTGTCGGTTTATTGTTGTTATCGGCTTTCTTTTCCAGTGCCGAAACCGGCCTCATGGCTTTAAATAGAATCAAGCTCAAAAATGATGCCAAACATAACAAAGGTGCCTTATTAGCACACCGTTTACTTCAAAAGCCCGATCGCTTAATTGGCATAATTTTAATCGGCAATAATTTTATCAATATTTTGGCCACGGCATTAACCACATTGTTGGCGATAAAAGTGGCCGGCGAACAAGGCATCGTTATTGGTACAGCGATATTAACGGTTGCCATTTTAATATTTGCGGAAATAACACCCAAAACTTATGCCGCCATTCATCCTGAACGCATCGGCTATCCGGCGGCTTATGTATTAACACCTTTACTGAAAATTTTCTGGCCTTTGGTTTGGCTGATAAATCTATTCACCAACAGTATTTTACGGTTATTGGGGGTGCCCGCAGAAGTGGCCGAAAAGGCCTTATCCCGGGAAGAGCTGAAAACTTTGGTGATTGAAAATGACATGCTAAATCCCGATGTGCATCAAAAAATGATGATAAACGTCATGAATCTGGAGCACATAAAAAATGAAGACGTGATGGTACCTCGTAACGAAATCCAAGCCATCAATATCAACGATGACTGGGATATCATTGAACGTAAAATTGTCGGTACGTATTTAACACGAATGCCTGTGTATCAAGGCAGTATCGATCATGTCATTGGCATTTTACATATCCGCACAATTTTAACCATGCTGAAAAACAGCAGTTTAAACAAATCCAAATTAAAAAGTGTATTGCGAAAACCCTACTTTGTACCCGAAACAGCGCACCTCTCAGGACAGTTACGTGAATTTCAAAGCAAAGAACGCAGAATGGGTTTAGTGGTCGATGAATATGGCGATTTAGTGGGACTCATCACCCTAGATGATATTTTAGAGCAGATTGTTGGTCGATTCACGTCTCAATTCGGTGATCGCGGCATACAAATTATTCAAAAAAGTGAGCATCAATACGTGGTCAAAGGACGCATAGCTATTCGCTTTTTAAACCGCCGCTTACACTGGGACTTACCCACTGATGATGCCACCACAATTAATGGACTTATTACCGAAACCATTAAAGATTTACCAACGCCAAATTTAGAACTAACCATCGATCAATATCGCATGACCATCTTGGAGGTCAGTGAAGATAATATCATTAACACCGTTTTGATCGAACGCATCATCGATCACTCGCCTGATTGAATCAGGATACTGAGCGTTGCCCACCAAAAACAACAAAACCAACCAGAGCCAGAAATAGTAACAGCGCAAATAAAGCCAATAACACTAAATTCACAGAATAGGACATCAAATAACCACCCACGGCACCACCCACAAACGCCCCCATAAACTGAGCGGTCGAATAAGCACCCATGGCAGCACCTCGGTATTTTTCAGTGGCTATTTTAGAGAGCAATGCCGGCATCGAGGCCTCTAAGTAATTAAATAAACCAAAATAAACAGTCAAACTCAACACAATCACTAACCAGGTTTTCAAACCCAGTTGTAAAAGTAAAAAGTTAATAGCCAATAATAAAAATGTCAGTAACATTAAACGCACATGATTCTTGCGTTTTTCTTGCCAAAAAATTAACGGTATCATAATAAATAAAGATGCCACCATCACCGGTAGATATAACTGCCAATGATTGGTTACCGGCCAATCAAAATAATTAACCAAAACCACCGGTAACACTAAAAACAAAGCAGACATACTGGCGTGAATGGCAAACACACCCATATCTAACAGCAACAATTGCTTTTCACGGATACTTTGCAATACCTCTATGAATCGATAATCCCGCTCAATACGCTTCTCGGGTTCATGCACCATAAAAACAAGCACCACTAATGCCATACCGGCTAAAATGGCTGTCATCCAAAACAAACCACTCAAACCATACATACTTGCTAATAAAGGCCCGGTAATAAAAGCCAGCATAAAAGAAAAGCCAATACCAACACCGACAATGGCCATCATCTTACTGCGCTGTTCCGGTTTCGAAACATCAGCAATTAGCGCCATTCCTGTAGCGGCAATGGCGCCCATTCCTTGTACCGCACGGCCTATAATGATGGTGGTGATATCTGTAGCCAAAGCCGCAATCACCGAACCAATTAAGAATAAACTCAAACCCAAAGCAATGACATTTTTTCGACCCCAAATATCAGACAAAAACCCCATCGGTATTTGCAAGAATGCCTGAGTCAAACCATAAACACCAATCGCCAAACCCATTAAAAATGGCGTCGACCCGCTGATGTCTTGGGCATAAACAGAAAATACCGGTAAGATAAGAAACAAGCCATACATGCGTAAAGCAATCATAAATGCAATTGCAAAGGTAATGCGCAATTGGTTATTTTGAGGGGATTTAGTCATGGCTGTGCATTTTACCTGTTAAGGTTTAAATTGACCACATCTTAAATCGCTAATGAACCCGCTAAATTTGATGTAAACCAATACCATTCATTTAAGCCAAATTTCTCAATACGATGATAATTCCATGATTTTTAAACTGAAGCCCAAATCAGCTGTTTATCAGACTACCGGTTGATTATAATAACGCTTCTTTTATTAAAATTAACCCACAATGAATGAAGAAGTGATGAGAATTGAGGATGTCTTACATTTAACCAATGCTGACATGCAGCAAGTTAATCAACATTTAACAAGCCAACTTAATTCACAAGTGGTTTTAATCAATCAAATCGCTCATTACATTATTAATAATGGCGGTAAGCGACTCCGTCCGGTCATAATGATGCTTCTGGCCAAAGCCCTCGACTATAAAGGCAAACAACACATCAATTTAGCAGCGGTGGTGGAAATGATTCACACAGCCACCTTGTTGCATGATGATGTGGTGGACGAATCAGATATGCGACGTGGTGAAAAAACTTCTCATGAGATCTGGGGCAATGCAGCCAGTGTTTTAGTGGGTGATTTTTTATATTCAAAATCATTTAGAATGATGGTAACTGCTGACAGCATGGAAGTGATGGCCGTCATGTCAAAAGCCACCAACACAATTTCCGAAGGTGAAGTGCAACAACTGTTAAATATTGGTAACCAGTCGCTCACTGAAAAAGATTACTATCAAATCATTGCCAATAAAACCGCCAAATTATTCGAAGCTGCCTGTGAATTAGTGGCCATCATTAGCGAAGTCAATAGCAATCATCGACAGAAACTGGCCCAGTATGGATTATTATTAGGTACAGCATTTCAGATTGCCGATGACGTTTTAGATTACACCGCCGACGACGATGCTTTGGGGAAAAATATTGGTGATGATTTTAATGAAGGCAAGTTGACCTTACCACTGATATATATTCTAAATAAAGGCCCAGAACAGCACAAACAAAGTGTATCAGATGCCTTAAATAACCCGTCAGAAACAGACTTTATGTCACTGCGGCAATTAGTCAATAACTCAGGTGCGATTGAATACACCTTGCAGCAGGCGAAATTAAAAGCTGAACAAGCCAAAACATGCTTATCTGCTCTACCTGATAGCAAAGCAAAACAAGCCCTACAATTTCTCTGCGATTATACCTGGCAGCGTAACATATGAATCTCGTCATCAACCGTATTTTTAAAACGAACCAAGTAGCGTGAGCCCGTCGAAGGCGCTGTATCGACTTATAAAGATATCAAAGGACAAGTGGCAGATAACTGAAGTTAAGGATATGGCTTTTCCATGCCTTAATAACAAATATAACAGCTTTAAAATTTAACAGTGCTTGAAAAATACTGAAAAACGAACTCATAAAATCTGTATCCTGAGCTCAGTCATCAGTACTCTGAACCTGTGACCGTCTCAAAATTCATCTGCAATGCAAATATCCCTAAGTTTAAAATTATAATCCAGTACACACTGAGTGCCCATAAAACCAAGGGCTTAGGGCAAATTCGGAGGTGAAGACGCCTAGAGGACGTCGGTGTGCGACGTTAGATTGGACTCGGTAGTGGCCCCAAGGCGCAGAAGGATTTTGAAGGCGTGAGCAGACGAATAGTCCGTAAGCGTCTCAAAATTCATCTGCAACGCAGAGATTAATACTCAAATCTGGAGCTGAGGGAAGATTTGGGGGTAAAAGACGCTTGCATGGACGTAAGTGTGCAACGTGAGCAGGACGCGGAAGTTGCCAAGGCGCAGAGGAATTATGAAGGGGTGATCGGACGAATAGTCCGTAAGCGTCTCAGAATGACTCTGCAACGCACTTGGTAGTAATGTTTCTTTTTAGAACTTCTGATTACACTCACAATTGGAGCTGAGAGCAAATTTGGAGGTGGAGATTAAGACGCAGAAGGATTTTGAAGGCGGGAGCGGACGATCAGTCCGTGACCGTCTCAAAATTCATCTGCAACGCAGAGATTAATACTCAAATCTGGAGCTGAGGGAAGATTTGGGGGTAAAAGCCAAGGCGCAGAGGGATTATGAAGGCGTGAGCGGACGAATAGTCCGTGAGCGTCTCAGAATGACTCTGCAACGCAGGATTTTGCCCTCAAATATTTCCTCAGTGGCGTCCCCTAGGGGACTCGAACCCCTGTTGCCGCCGTGAAAGGGCGGAGTCCTAGGCCACTAGACGAAGGGGACACAAGAACATTTCCGATTTATACTGTATTTAACTAACCCATCGGCAAGATTAGAAAAATGGCGTCCCCTAGGGGACTCGAACCCCTGTTGCCGCCGTGAAAGGGCGGAGTCCTAGGCCACTAGACGAAGGGGACCACGGACATTTCATCAGATAAAATGCGTTAAAACTCTTTGTTGGTGGAGCTATGCGGGATCGAACCGCAGACCTCAACGCTGCCAGCGTTGCGCTCTCCCAGCTGAGCTATAGCCCCACAAAGAGGTTGCGTATTATCATCATTTATCAAATGATAGTCAATCAAAATTAACAGGTTTTTTTGGTTTTTATTATTCACCGCGGTAGATGCAGCCGGAGGTACATGTTTCACATACTTCAACTTGCGACAGTTGAGGTAACTGTGGTTTTAACTTCTGCCAAATCCATTGCACCAGATGCTCACTGGTTGGATTCTCAAGACCTTCAACATGATTTAAGCACTGATGATCAAGTTCATCAAACAATGGCTTATAAGCGGCTTTAATATCGGCAAAGTCAACAATCCAGCCGCTGTTCGCTCCAGGCTCTCCTGTCACTGTAATAATGACCTTAAATGAATGACCATGTAAACGCCCACACTTATGCCCATCTGGAACGTTGGGTAACCAGTGCGCGGACTCCAAATAAAATTCTTTATAGATATCCATTTATTTTTTCTTCTTAACGTATAACACCATTTTGTGATCAATTAATTCATAACCGTGGTCATCGGCAATTTTTTCTTGGCGTTTTTCCAACTGAGCGTCATAGAACTCCACCACTTTACCGGTATCAATATCAATCATGTGATCATGGTGTTCACCGGTGTCAATTTCAAAGACAGCCTGATTTTCTTCAAACTGATGCTTAATCACTAAACCGGCTGTTTCAAACTGATTTAACACCCGGTATATGGTGGCCAAACCCAAATCCTGATCAGCCAATCTCATCTCAGTAAACAAATCTTCTGCCGTGTAGTGCTTACCCTTATTTGCGGTCAAGAACTCTAAAATTTGAAGCCTCGGTAAAGTCACTTTCAAACCAGCTTCTTTAATTTCGTTTTTAGCCATGATAATTATTAACTGTTATTTAATTGAATTTATTGTATCATTTGCCACACAATTTTGGACATTAATACCCATGAAAATGACAACCGTAAAAATTATTTTATCTGCCATTCTTCTTAGTTTAGCTTTATCCGCTTGTTATAAAACACCAATTCAGCAAGGAAATATTCTAAAACAAGAAGAAATCAACGAAGTTAAACCCGGCATGACCAAAAAGCAAGTCGCCATCATATTGGGAACTCCGGCAATTGCTGATCCTTTCAATCAAGACCGCTGGGATTATATCAACACCTCTAAAGTAAAAGGCAAGTTTAAAAAACTAAAAAAACTCACTTTGTATTTTGAAGATGATGAATTGATCAGAACAGAAGGCAACTATTTTCCAGAAACTGAAGAAGACGGTTAATTATTTTTTTGTTCCTGATTTTTTAAGGCTTTTTCCCGTCTTTTTGCTTTAGGATCTGCAATTAAAGGTCGGTAAATTTCAATGCGATCACCATTTTTTAATACATAGTCCAAGGGCTTAACTTGGCTAAAGATGCCCACTTTGTTTTTTGATAAGTCAATGTCGGGGAATTGAATTAATACGCCGGATTGATTAATTGCTTGCTCTATGGTGGCACCAGATTCGATCGACAGTGTAATCAACTCTTGTTGTTCAGGTGTTGCATAAATCAGCTCAATATTAAGCATAGACATCTCCTGCTCGTTTAACAAAGTCACTCACCAACTGTGAAGCCACTTGATCAAAACCTCTGGAAAACAAACGACCAATAAATTTAGATTTGATTTCATAAGACAGCTGTAATTGAACCTTAGAACCTAATTCAGACAATTGCATAAATCGCCAATGGCCTTGTAAGTTTTTAAAAGGCCCTTTTGACAAAGTCATGGCCACTGCCAAAAACTCGGCTTCATCAATCAGGGTATTAATGGTGCTAAAGTCCACGCGCACACCCTTAATATTGACCTGCATACCCGCTTCATAGCCACTGGCAAATGAGTTTAAAATATAGCCATGCTCACACCATTTTAAAAATTCAGGATAAGCGGGCACATTATTAACCAATTGCCGCATATCATGGGCTGTGTACGGTACAATGGCAGATTTTATAATCTCAGTCATTTTGCTTGAAATCACCTTATGGAATCATTATTTAGGTAAAATAAAGGCGCTATTTTAACAGGAACAAGAGACTACGGTATCTGTGTCTCAATTTAATTTATGGCTAAAGCAAAGAAAAGCAGTAACACCATTATTGTCAACAAAAAAGCCTCTCACGAATTTCACTTTATTGAGGAATTTGAGGCCGGAATAGAATTACAGGGCTGGGAAGTCAAAGCCCTGCGTGCCGGCAAAGTCAACTTAGCTGAAAGCTATGTGTACATTAAACAAGGCGAGGTTTTTCTAACAAACTGCCACATCACACCGCTATCAACAGCCTCCACACATATTGAACCGGACAGTAACCGACTCAAAAAGTTACTGTTACATAAAAATGAAATTGATCATTTGATTGGTGCTGTGGAACGCAAAGGTTTAACCTTAGTGGCCAGAAGCCTCTATTGGAAAAAAGGTAAAGTGAAATTAAAACTCATACTGGCACAAGGGAAAAAGTTACATGACAAACGTGCCGCCAGCAAAGAAAAAGATTGGAACCGCCAAAAACAACGCATCTTAAAAGAAGGGCGGTATTAAACCGCCCCGTTTAAGTCACATTGACTATCTCATTCACTGCCAGCAGTTAAGCGGCGTTTTTTGGCCTAAATTATTGTAATTTATGGTCGGACATTCGGTATCCTGCGCCTGGCCACCAATTGCAGTGGCTGTTAAAGTCCATCCTCCGGAAAAATCAGCACTAACCTGATAATTTTCCCAACTGAGAAAATCATTTGATAAGCCCAATTTAGTCGCACCAGCACCGGTTAAACCATCAGGGTAACTGTTGGTATTAGCGTAATGTTTTTCGAACATACCGGCAATTTCCAGCAAGCGATTCTGTGCTTCCGTTCGCTTACTTTCGATCACATATTGACGATAGTTTGGAATGGCATAAGCCGCCAACATCGCCACAATGGCAATGACCACCAATAATTCAATTAAAGTAAAACCTATGGTAACTTTTCTCATAATTACTCCGGTAGTTTTTCTTCAGCAATAAATAAGACATTCAATTTATTTTTAGAGCTTAACGAGTCTATTTGTTCAATTTCAAAATAGTATTTCTTATTTTTAAATAAAGATCTCAAAGTCAGTGGCTTAATTTCAGAGTCACTGTATTGGGTATGCGTTTTATTAACTTTGTATTTATACACTGTATTTTCAAAAGTGACTGTTCCATCTGAAATGTTTATATCTTGAAGTTCAGCGTACTTAATCTCAGACACAAACTCAGCCATACTCATATTTGAACAAAGCATAAAAAATATAACAGTTAAAAATTTCATCATCATTTTAATCATTTCATCCTCACTTATTCAGTTAACAAATTTGTCCAGTTTCGGCGACGCCAGGTATAACTTTGAATAGTCACAATTTCAGTACCTTCTGCTCCCTCAATAATAATTTTCTGTAACCCAGGCATTTCAAGTATGGGTGGTTTACCGATAATTAAGTCATTCATAAAAATACTGTCGTCACCGCCTAAGTATGTACCTAAAGGATTATTAAAAACTCGACCAATTTCAGGAATACCGCCGGTATAAGGATTAAGCGCATTTAACCAACTACGACCACCGGCCTGACAGGGATCAATACCCGCGGTAACGGTGGTTGCCGCTAACAATACTTTATTACCTAAAAGAGTCATGGGGTTTGCGAGCCGTTCACCTTCATCAGGTAATTTTACTTTCCAGCCATAATCCGTCGTTAAATCAACCGTGTTCGCCGTTAAATCTCTTGCTACTGGACCATCAGGCATTAAAGTTTGGTCTATAAATTCACTGTCATCAATTTTCATATCTGTACGTGATGAGCCCAAACCGTCAATAACACCCACTAAATACTGATCATCCGGTAAGTTAATGGAGCGATCGGGTACTTCAATATATTTACCGGTACCAAACATGACCATCACATCAATTGCATCTGTCTGGTATGCGTTGGGTATTTTCACCACTCGGGGTTGTATGGTAATGGGTTGCTCCATAATATTATCAGCTTCAACAACCCGTGTAATATTCGAAGACCAGTCTGAATAATTATCACTGCTGAAATCAAAACGCCATAAATTACCATATAAATCCCCGGCATAAGCATAATCTGCACCAACATCAACACCTCGCTCTGTCGTGCTTCCGGTAATGAATGAAAATTCAGAATCCACGGCAATGGCAGGTGATAAACCATTTGGGGTATCTTCCGTACCCACGCCTGTATCCAATTTAGCCAATAACTGACCATCACTCATGCGAACCACAAATAAAACAGCATGTCCTGTTGCTGACACATGGTTATCGTTAGGGTCTGACAAATCTTCAGTATAAGTCTGGGTGTTATTATAACCATTGGGTATCAAGGCCACCCAATCTCCGGTACTTCCGATTCGTACAATCGTGGCATGCCCATATGAATAACCTAAATCAGGATCATCTTCATCGGTAAATTCCCACAATACCTCTGGAGCTGATGAAGGTGCGTTTGTCACATCAAGCGCAAAATAAGCTTGACCTCCGTACCGCATACTACCGACTAACGTGGTCCGCCATTTTGTATTAAAATAGGCATCCGCCACAACCGGTGTGTTATCAACATAAGACCAATGTTTAAATTGTGGATCCGCTAAACGATGAATGTTGTCAAAAGCTTTACTGGGAATATACCCCCAATATTCCTCTGTCGTAGTTGGGTCTTCGGCATCAAAGGCATGCAACATACCGCTGTTAGAGCCCACATACATGACATTGTGACGATTCAATTGGTCTTCTTGATAGTGCAAATAACCTTCATCGTTAGCAAATGCGGATGCTTCGGGTGTTCCTGCTGGCCACATATTGTCATCGTATAACCCGCTGGGGCCGGTCACAACAGATGGACTACCATGAATAACATCCGCTAAAACACTACTGCGATTACGTAACACACCACCGTTAGAAATTTCTTTATCTTGGTTACCTGTAACATATTCAATAATATCGTTGACGCTGACACCGGTGCGATTTATAAGATCAGTTGCATTGGTCTGAAGTTGAGACTTCAAACCGGCATTCAATGATGTGTTAAAAGGTACGGTTCCAGTATTCTTATCATAGGTAAAAATATTCCGGGTTAATTGCTTAGACACATGCTCTCCAGTCGCTGAACATAAGCCACCGGTCAGTATACAAGCCGCATCCCACAGAGGATCACTAAAAGTACCATCTGGGTTAACTTGTCGAGCTAAAATATTTCCAGCCCAAATCGATGAATCAAATCGTGGACTAAAAGCCAGTGTGTCGTTGGTAATAACGCCGGATGAAACAGTCGAGGTGCTCCCACGCGATAAGCGCTCCAAAATATCATTAACCACATCATTTAGAGCGGTGATCAATTCTTCTGGATCATTCGCACTAAAAAAATCACCACGACTATTAATAGAGGAATGCCATACATCTTCAATTTTATTAGAACTCCATGAGCAGTCACCAGTGCGTAAGGCACGGTAAACCGCTTCTTTAGGGTCTGATAAGGAATTAGTAACGCATGCTGCACCACCGGCCATTTGTGCCAAGACCTTTGGAGTTTCAAGTCCCATACCAACATTATAAGTCACCAAATGTTGCCAGTAAGCCGGGTTGTTTTTAGGGTTCCAGACAAATGCCGGCACATCCCATTCATCTCCACCATTGGGTACCGTAATATTTGTACCACTGGCATCTGTAAAGCTTTTTTTGTAGCGTTTGACATTATTATCAAGATCGGGAACCAAATCAGTGGCCCAGTAATGAAAAGCTACATCTGCTAAGTTATTACTGTCCCCATTGTAAGGATAAATGGTTTGTTCATTGGCACCATCATAGTTTCCATACTTAGATTCACTGTCACCCGGTAGAGACGATGCGGTACCTGAGTTGTCGTTAAAAAATTCTGCAGGATTAGATACTCCTCCATTCCACTCACCGTCTGAAATGGCAATGTGGAAGTTTTGCTGACAAGATAATTCGGTGTTGTAATCATCTGAATCATAACTATCTTCATCTTTAAATAATTCACCGGCACGCCGAAAAGAACTTCTAAGCGGTGTGCCACCACTGGTGGGTGATGAAAAAAGCCAGTCATAAAAATTTTCACGATGGGTATTTTCAAATTTGGTTAAGTTATTTAACGTAGTGTCTTCATGTAAATTCTGCCAATCAATTTTAAAACTTGGGCCAAATCCTGCAAACGCCCGACTTATGGAGGCTCTGGCTAATTTCATTCGAGTATTATAATAAGAATACCAATTGGCGAAATTATTTAGATCATCAACAGCAGTTAATTGAACTTCCTCATAGGTACCATCTGTCTTGAGCTTTAAATAGAAAGCACGAGTTTCTCTACCATCATTGGATGCAGCATCCATTTCTCCGGCCCAACTTGCGCCAAAAGTACCATTTGAGTTATACGTTAATTGACTATATGGAGTGTAATTATTGGTTAAATTTTTAACGGCACCCGTGCCATAAGTTCCATAATCAGAATACCCATTGGTTGGAGCCGCCGTGTAATCGATATTGGGCATTTGACTCCCATCAGCCTTAATCGGTGGTGAATAAGTTATATTCGGATTGTAATATAAACGATTGAAATTAGGATCGGCGTGTTGATTCCAATCACTGCGGTTAGCTACATAGAGATAGCCCCATGCCATACTGCCTGAATCATCTAAGGTTACAGCAATAGCGGGGGGAACTGTTTGATTAAGAAACAGCGGATCATGTGATAGTTGTAATAATGCTGATTTAGCCGGTGTGATGCCGGCACCCATTGACACCATAAAAACTGTAAAAATTGCGAATGATTTTAGTTTATTCATTATAACCTCTCAAAATTAGTTCGACGATGAACTGCTGACCACCACGGTATACATGGATTGTGTTAGCGCAATACTGTTGCCATCCCCACTGGGACCTTTTCCGGTAATTAAAAATGCTTTTTGAACATTACCATCACCACTTGCTGCACCAAATTCTTGAGAATCCATGGTTTGTGCGCCTGCCCCAACAATTTCTTCCACAATGAACTGAGGACGTCTTTCTAAAGCACCATTAAAAGACGCATTGGTAAAGTCATGGAGGTGATCCGTTCCGGCACTGCTTGTCCAGTTCCTCTTTTTAAACGCTTCAACTGTGGTGTTTAAGCCTTGGGTTGGATCGGAATCAAGGGTATCTAAATAGGAATAAATTCCGTAAAACATGCCTCCTGGGGTGCCTTTAATGTTGACACCATTAGTTTGTTGAACCAGATTAAAAATAAATTCTTCCCCCGCTCTCACCGCAGAATTGGCTCCAGCATAAGCCAACGAACGGTTGTGTAATCCCGCAGCCATTTTTTCCTGCAGCATAGTACCTTTCATACTGGCATAACCCATTAATGTAATAATTAACAGTAAAATTAAACCAACGACTAAGGCCGCACCTTGTTGTTTATTTTTGGATGTTCTAATCATAATGTATAACTCCGAATAGGAATGATGGCGGTAAATTCACGGCGATACATGCGATCTCTGGATAAGCCTGAAGGCAATGTGCTTGCAGGTGTTTGTCTTGCATCGGAATCCGGGGAATAAATGTAAGTTTCATCTTGTTTCATGCTGCTGTCATTCACTGTATTGAGCAACATGTGAACTTCCATAGCGTAAATTGAACGCCATAAACAGCCCTGACCATTTGCTAACCTAACGCCACCGGGTAAAGCCTCAGAATTGGGAGGAATAATGCAACCATCGATAGTGGCATTACCACCATCTTGAATGGCCTGGACCTGATCTGCAGTTAAGCGTGCCACATGCCCGGTTTGTAATTGTGCCAGATAAAACACATTAAAGCGCTCAACACCCTGCACCAATTGTTGGACATTGCCATTTTCAGAACGATATAACGAGCTAATCATACGACCGGATCGGTTTGGATCACTGTCAATGCCCACAAAATAACTGACTGTATGAAAATCATTTGTTAAATCAAAAGCACGGGTGTCTGTTTTTAAATTAAAATTAGGCACATTGGTACCATTCATTGTTAATGAATTTCCAGCCCAGTTACCATTAGAAACATAAGCTGTGTTGCAGTCTGAAACCAAAGTAGGGTTAGTCCCAGCTGATATAACCATATTGTCTAAAGTAAAGCTATTGGCTGTAGGATCATTAATAATTCGATTACCACCATCCAAATAACGCACTGTTAAAATATCCGTATTAGCAGCTCGATCACCATCACCGGTTCCAATGTTTCTAAAATTAGTGGCTTGATCAGAACCTACAGTGGTTAACCCCGGCTGACAAGTGCTCGCTCCACACGTGTGCCCTTGAATAAAATAGCGAGGATCCAGCGGATATGCAGGCTGACCAGCTACGCTGGCAGTCGCATTGGGTAATTGATTAGGATCACTTTGGTAATTAAGTTCTATCTGATTTACAAGTGGCAAACCATTGGTGGATGAATGATTAGAAAAATCAACATTCTCGTCAACCATCCAGGATCTCATTACATAGCCCTGGTTCCAATTGGTGATTAAATCAGACGGCATCGCAACGGTGGCGCAGTGTTTACGACCTGCTTGCTCGATATCATCTTTGACTCGGGTGATGGCATAGCGGCCATTTTCTTGTAAGACAGCCAGACCAGTTTGAGCACGGTTTAGAATGCTGGAGTTGGTGAATAATGACACAAGCCCCAGAAGCACGATAATGCCAATGACCATGGCGACCATTAACTCAATCAATGAAAATCCGTAACTGTATTTTCGCATATTATTTGGTTTATTTATTTTATTCATGGTTGAGCCACCAGTTGCATAGTTTGAGATTCAACATCTGAGTTACGATTAGATTCATCCCAAGTCACAATAATGGTACACACACCCCGATAAGGTGGTGATGCGGTCCAGATAGCTGGTGGTGTCGGTACTCCGACAGTCGCGGGAATAGAATTATTATTTACACAACTAATGGTACCTACACCGTTTGGTAGCGCTAATTCAATTGAGCGTGCCCATTGTTCCATATCATATTGCGCTAAATCACTAAATACACACGGGGAATTCAAATCACAACTTTGTGTGCCAGTGGCGGCGGTGCCGTTATAATCACCATCCCACAAGGCCGCCGGATTAGCGCGCATTCGATCCAGCATATTTTCGGCTAAAAAGTTAGCTTGTGACCGCAGATAGCCATTATGGTTATTACGTACTGAAATGGTCATCATGCCGGCGATTCCCAATAGCCCGAAGGAGAACACAACAATGGCAATGAGCACTTCTAACAAGGTAAAACCCTCTTCACTGTGCCGTCTAATCATGGCTGCTCCACCCTCACAGAACCGGACATTCCGATGCGAACATTACGTGATGCGGTGGCATTAGCGTGTGTTAAGCTAAAAACGGCTTCTGAAGAACCACTTAGTCCACCTATGCGTGTGAACGAAAGACTTCCACCCGGGTTGGTGGTAAAGGTCACGACAATGTTATTGACCGGGTCATGCTCTTCAATTTTAAAGTCCGGATTTCCATCCAAACCGGTGGCCATTGTGATCCAACCCTCACTCCAATCATTGTTAACAGGCGCCACTGTCACTGTGGTTCCATATCGAACGGCTTCGGCTCTGGCAAGGTTCATGCTATAAACAAATTCATTGGTGTTATCAACCACTTCACGACGTATTTTAAAATCCCGGTAATTGGGCACGCCCCAAGCCAGTAATAAGGAACCGATTAGCAAGGTGATAATCAATTCAATTAAGGTAAACCCTCTTACTTTCATTGTGTTTGCTCGCTGTTTTGACTTAAGTACAGGGTAATCATGTCTAAAGTTTTGTCAAAACGCAAGAAATTGAAGTCGGCTTCCGACCAGTGGAAGAAAAGTAGCGATAAACGGTTTGCGGTTAAGTGGTTTGCACTAATCTCAGTTCTTTGGGTAGCGCAAACACCATGTTCTCAGGTTCACCATCCAGCGACTCAACCTCAAGTTCTCTGTCATGGTTTTTGAGCCAGGCGATGACATCTTTAACCAACTTTTCAGGGGCTGAAGCGCCGGCGGTGAGACCGATGGTTTCAACGCCATTTAACCACTCAGGATTTATGTGGCTGGCGTCATCAATTAAATAGGATTGAACGCCTTTTCGTTCAGCCAATTCTTTAAGGCGATTGGAATTGGAGCTGTTAATACTGCCGACGACCAGGACAAGATCACAGAATTCGGTGAGTTCTTTCACTGCGTTCTGGCGGTTTTGGGTGGCGTAGCAAATATCATCATGCTTTGGGCCTTCGATGGCCGGAAATTTGTTTTGCAGGGCTTCGATAATATCCTTGGTGTCATCTACAGATAAGGTGGTTTGAGTGACAAAGGCGACTTTATCGGGATTATCAATTTCAAGATCTTTGACCTCATCCACTGAATCCACCAGATAAACCGTGCCTTTGCCTTTATGCTTATCCCATTGGCCCAAAGTGCCTTCAACTTCCGGATGGCCGTGATGGCCAATCAGCACCAGGTCATAACCTTGTTTACAATATCGAAACACTTCAATGTGAACTTTGGTGACCAATGGACAGGTGGCATCGAAAACTTTCAATTGTCTACGATTGGCTTCTTCACGCACCGCTTTGGAAACACCGTGTGCGGAAAAAATCACAATTTGATTGGCCGGGATTTCATCTAACTCATCCACAAAAATGGCGCCGCGGTCGCGCAGCTTTTCCACCACATATTGGTTATGCACCACTTCGTGACGCACGTAGATGGGAGCACCAAACGAGTCCAGAGCACGGTTAACAATATCAATAGCCCGGTCTACACCGGCACAGAATCCGCGCGGATTAGCCAGAAGTACTTTCATTTTGTTGTTTATCCTGCTTACTAAAGAGCGTATCAATAATGAGTAACACTGCACCCACGGAAATGGCGGAATCGGCGATATTAAAAGCCGGCCAATAATAGTCGTTATAATGCAGCTGAATAAAATCCACCACATAGCCTAACACAGCCCGATCATAAATATTACCCAAAGCACCACCAATCACTAAAGCCAGTGAAATATTGTGTAATTTTAATTTACGAGGACTGTTAAATAACCAAACCAGCAACCAAACCACAATCACTGAAGCCATAATCAAAATAAACCAACGCTGCCAACCGGGCTGATCGGCCAGCAGACTAAAAGCGATGCCTTTGTTATGAAGCAAGGTTAAATTAAAAAAACCAGTGACTTTTTCAGGCACATACAAGGTCAGTGTTTGCGAGGCCCAAAATTTTGTTATCTGGTCAGCAATTAAAACCACCACAGATAACCACAACCAAACCAACCCGCGCTCACGTAATTGCATTATGCCACCCGCCTCTTCTCGCCGCTGCCTTCGATATTGATAACACAACGATGACACAGGCTTGGGTGATTATTGTCTTGTCCCACGCTGTCCTGAATATGCCAGCACCGTGCACATTTATCGCCCTGTGCCTGGACGGCTCTGATCAATAAACGATGACCATCCAGTTCAACAGCCGCTTCGGTGGTTTTGTCCATGGGCGAAAATTGGGCCTGAGAAGTAATTAACACAAAACGCAACTCATCGGCAAAGGGTGCCAATTGTTGTTGTAATTCTTCATCCAGATAAATGGTGACATCGGCATCCAAAGAGCCGCCAATGTCTCCTGCAACCCGCAGTTGTTCTAATTCTTTGGATACCAACTTACGGACTTCGCTCATAAGCTGCCATTGTTCAGCACTGATTGGGCTGTGGGTGGTTGATTTCGGAAAATCATACCACTGCTCAAATAAAATATGACGTTCATGCCCCATGGCTTGCCAAATCTCATTGGCCGTAAAGGTCACAATCGGCGCCAATAATCGCACCAATGAATGCAATATATGGTGCATAACCGTTTGTGCAGATCGTCGGGCGTGACCGTCCGTTTGTGCGGTGTAGAGGCGATCTTTAATGACATCCAAATAAAACGCACCCATGTCTTGTGAGCAAAAATGATGTATTTTTTGAAAAACATGGTGTAACTGATAGTCGTTATAATGTGCCAGGACCTGGGCTTGTAAATCCTGCATCCGTTGTAAAGCCCATAAATCAATGGCCAGACAATCACTTAAATCCAAGGCATCATCGCTGCTAAAATCATTGAGGTTACCCAACATAAAACGCGCGGTGTTACGAATACGGCGATAGCCATCAGCAGCCCGGTCTAAAATCTCATCGGAAATGGTCATCTCGCCGCGATAATCCGCCGATGACACCCACAAACGCAGAATGTCAGCGCCATATTTGTTCATGACATCCACCGGCGACACCACATTGCCCAGTGATTTCGACATTTTCTTACCGTTTTTATCAACCACAAAGCCGTGTGTTAACACCTCTTTATAAGGCGCACGGTCATTAATGGCGACACCGGTTAATAAAGACGAATGAAACCAACCACGGTGCTGATCGGAGCCTTCTAAATAGAGATCAGCCGGCTCACGCAGGTTATCGCGGGCCTTTAACACACAATAATGGGTCACGCCGGAATCAAACCAAACATCTAAGACATCAGTGACTTTTTCATAGTCATTGACCGCATCACCCAATAATTGGGCATCATCTAAATCAAACCAGACATCCATACCTTTTTGTTCAAACAGATCGGCCACTTGTGCCATGATTGTTTGTGTCTCAGGATGCAACCGGCCGGTTTGCTTGTGCACATAAAAAGGAATCGGCACGCCCCAGGTACGTTGCCTTGAAATACACCATTCCGGACGATTTTCAATCATGCCGTAAATCCGTTCTTTACCCCAATCAGGAATCCATTTTACTTGTTCAATTTCACTCAGAGCCCGCTTGCGCAGCTGCTGTTTATCCATGCTGATAAACCACTGCGGTGTGGTGCGAAATGCCGTGGGGCTCTTATGGCGCCAGCAATGCGGGTAACTGTGTTGAATGGTTTCATGGTGTAATAAGTGACCGTTATCAGACAATGCCGTAACAATGGTTTTATTGGCTTCCCAAACATGTTGACCGTCGAACATCGGCGTATCGTCTAGATAGTAACCTTGGGCATCCACCGGATTGTAAATTTCCAGACCATATTGCTGACCAATCAAAAAGTCATCAGCACCATGTCCCGGCGCGGTATGCACGGCACCGGTACCGGCATCGGTGGTGACATGCTCACCCAGGGTAACCGGTACCTGAATATCAAATAAAGGATGTTGTAACTGTATATTTTCTAACTCTTTTCCGGATACTGTGGCAGCCACATGGAATTCTTCCACGCCATAGCGAGCCATCACCTCAGACATCATGTCTTCGGCAATTAGCAGAATATAGTCTTTATGTCCGGTGACCACTGCATAGGCTAAATCAGGATGTAACGACACCGCACGGTTGGCCGGAATGGTCCAGGGTGTGGTGGTCCAAATCGGAACCGCCAGCGGCAAATCAGAATCGGGCAAATTAATGACATCATTGATACGTTTATCGATGACCTCAAAAGCCACATCAATGGCCGGTGAAGTCTTATCCTGGTATTCGATTTCCGCTTCCGCTAAAGCAGAACCGCAATCAAAGCACCAATTAACTGGTTTCACGCCCTTTTCCACATGGCCATGGGCGACGATTTC
This sequence comes from Marinicella gelatinilytica, assembly GCF_026410405.1. GTDB lineage: Bacteria > Pseudomonadota > Gammaproteobacteria > Xanthomonadales > Marinicellaceae > Marinicella > Marinicella gelatinilytica. Next base: position 24,387 of record NZ_JAPMLN010000005.1, read on the forward strand.
AGCTAAAGCCCGTACCATATTGGCTTCGTACTTAAATGACTTGGTCATATAGGGATTGTCCCATTCACCCATAACCCCTAATCGTTTAAAATCCTTTTTCTGAATATTAATTTGATTCTCGGCATAATCACGACATTTTTGTCGAAAGGTTTTGGCATCCACTTTTTGGCCGACTTTGCCGACTTTCTTCTCCACTTGAACTTCAATCGGCAAGCCATGACAATCCCAACCGGGCACATACGGCGCTTTGAATCCGGCCATGGTTTTCGATTTCACCACCACATCTTTAAGTACTTTATTAACCGCATGCCCCATATGAATGGCACCATTGGCGTAGGGTGGTCCATCATGCAATACGAACAACGGTCGGTCTTTACAGTGCGCTTGCAAAGCCTCATAAAGGCTTTCTTTATCCCATTGTTTTAGCCATTGCGGTTCTTTTGTGGCTAATGACGCCTTCATTTTAAAATTGGTTTTAGGCAGATTGAGCGTGTTTTTATAATCTTGGCTCACAGATGTCTCCTTTGTGTTCAGCAAAATATTCTTTGGTTTGTTGCACATCATCTTCGATGGCAGCGCGCAAGGCACATAGACTGTCAAATTCTACTTCATTTCGCAACTTTTTATAAAACAAAACTTCAACAGATTGGCCGTAAACTTGTTGATTGAAATCTAAAACATACACTTCTAAACGCTTGGCATTACCACCCACCGTTGGGTTGTAGCCCACCGAGGCCACCCCTTGGAAACTTTGTCCGGCAATATCAATCATCACCACATAAACCCCGTGTAAGGGATTACCACCTTTGTTCAATTCAATATTCAAGGTGGGATAACCCAGACTACGCCCGAGCTTTCGACCATGCGCCACACGGCCAGTAATGGCATAACAACGACCCAGTGCTTGTTGCGCTTGCTGAAAATCACCATTTGCTAATTGTGATCGAATAATGGTGGAGCTGATTCGCCCTACTTTGTTTTTAACAGGTGGCATGACCACCACGTCAACCGCATTGTCTTCTCCCCAAGATGCTAAAAAGTCTGTATGACCGACACGATTGGCGCCAAATCGAAAATCATGACCAACCAGTATATATTGTGCCAATAGCCCTTGCTTTAGAATATCATCACAAAACTTTCGAGCCGATAAAGCGGCCAATCGCTGGTTAAAATTTAATACACACAAAACATCAATACCTAGATGCGCAATCAATTGAGCTTTCTGCTTAAAAGGAGTGATTAAGTCAATCGCAAATCGACCTTTAAAGTATTGTTGGGGCAAAGGCTCCATAATAACAGCCACCGACAACAATGACCGCTGTTGGGCAACCTCAATGGTATTTTTTAATAAGGTCTGATGACCTTTATGAACACCATCAAAATTACCTATGGTAATGGCTGCGGGTTTAGAAAGTGGGTTGTGATGAGGATAACGAACGATTTTCATAACACCCTTTTATGTGCCTTTAACAGCCACAAAACACCGAAATAAACAGTCGCACCAGCCACAATTAACGCCATAAGATAACCCAGTCGCTGATACCAAACCCATTGCATCCAATCATTAATATACATTTTTAACACAAACAAAGTCAGCGCCATCATTAAAACACTTAATATGAGTTTTAAAAATAAATCACGCGGTAACAGCGAGCCGGTGATGATACCATCTTGCTTTAGCCGTTGGTAGAGCCAGTAACCTTGTAACCAAGCAGAACCAACACCCGCCATGGCCAAGCCCATATGCAAGGAAACCACACCCATCAGAAACAACAACCACACAAACAACAGATTCAAAATCACATTAACAACCATGGCTTTAATGGCAATTCTAACCGGTGTTTTGGGATCTTTGCGGGCATAGAAAGCCGGTAATAAAATTTTATTGGCGATAAATGCCGGCAAACCAACCATATAGGCCATCAGGCTGTATGAGGTATATGTTGCATCTTGTATAGTAAACTCATGATATGCAAACAAAGACAATATCACCGGTTGCGCCAAAATAAATAAACCCACAGCCGAAGGAATCGCCACTAACATGGCCACCGACATTGCCCATTGCATGGTTTTTTGATAATCATCATTATCATGAGCAGCAAACGCACGTGACAATTTGGGCAAAATCACCGTTGAAATGGCTATGCCAAATAAGCCCAAAGGAAACTCTAGCAATCGATCGGAAAAATATAAAAATGTAACACTACCCACCAGCGGCAATAAAGTCGCAATCAAAGTGTCAATTAATAAATTAATTTGCGCCACAGATGAAGCAAATAAAGTCGGTAACATCAACCTCATCACTTTCTTGACTTCCGGGTCATGTATTTTCAAGACCGGAATGGGCACAATGCCAAGCCGAATGAGGGCCGGTATTTGCACCAATAACTGCAAAAATCCCGCAGCCAAAACTCCCCAAGCCAGCACCATAACTTCAACTTCAAAATAACCACGGAAGAAAATAGCGGCAACAATAAGTGAGGCGTTCAATAAAATCGGTGTCGCAGCCGGCAAAGCAAAACGATTGAAGCTATTTAAAATACCCGCTGAAAAAGCCACCAGAGAAATTAACAACAAATAAGGCAAGGTAATGCGCAACATGGTAACAGTGTTATCAAACACGGCATCTGGCTCATCTAAAAACCCGGGAGCAAAAACAATAAGAACACCAGGCGCCAGCAGCTCCATCAAAGCCAACACCACCAGTAAGGCCGCCAGCAAAGCGCCCAAAACATGGTTAACATAAGCTTTTAAATATGCCTCGCTTTGCTGTTCTTTTATTTCATTCAGAACCGGGATAAATGCCAGTGAAAACGAACCTTCAGCGAACAATCGCCGCATAAAGTTAGGGATTCTAAACGCCACGATAAAGGCATCTGTCCAGATATTGGCACCAAAGAAGCGAGCAACTAAGACATCACGAAAAAAACCGGAAAACCGTGATAATAGCGTAAAAAAGCTGACAACAGCCGTTGATTTTGCTAAATTCATCCAATTAACCTCAGCAGGCGTTGACTATTCATGGAATAAATGGGAAAATGCGCCGTTTTTTAATATTCTTATTAATAAGGAGACCCGTTTTGGCCAATTCAGCATCTGCAAGAAAACGCATCCGTCAAGCTACAAAAAGCCGACAGCATAACATGAGCCTGCGTTCCAAAGCACGCACCAAAATTAAAAATGTGGTGTCTGCCATTGAAGCCGGTGACAAAGAAAAAGCGCAAAATTTATTTAATGAAATGGTACCTGTGGTTGACAGTGTCGCTCGCAAAGGCCTATTTCACAAAAACAAAATTGCACGTCACAAAAGTCGCTTGAACGCAAAAATTAAAGCCATGGCTTAATGGCTTAAAAATAGCACACCATAAACCCGACGCACATCTCGTGCGGCGGGTTTTTTTTGATTTAAATTCAGCGAACCGAGAATCATATTCTCAACTCATATTTTTTAAAAAAAACACACACTCAGGCAACTGGATAATTAACAGTTTTTTTCAGTGGCTGACAATTTTTGTCACTTTTTAATGTTTTTTGTGAATTACGTCACTATGTTGGCTTTTTTTTATGCTAAAATCGTCTTAGGTATAACCTTTAAAAGGTAGCATTATGGGCATAGAAAAAGAAAAAATATCAGTTAAATATCTTAAAATTGGCATGTACGTCTGTAAATTAGACCGATCATGGTTAGATACACCTTTTCCGTTTCAAGGTTTCTACATCCGCAGCAATAGCGAAATTAATGACCTGAAGGCTTTTTGCGAACACGTTTACATTGACGTCGTTAAAGGTAAATCTTTGGTGGCGGAAACCGCCATATCCAAACCATCACCATTGTTACGCAAACAAGAAAAAAGCCATAAATATAAAACACGAACGCAACCACTGATTATTAAACATGATTATTATTCAACGCAGCTAAAGCCCATTAAGCGTGAATTTAGTCGGGCTCATTCCTTGATGATTGACTTAAACAGTGCAGTTGAGGAAACCAGTTTTAATTTACGGGTCGGCAAACGTTTAGATATTAAAAAAACCAAACAGATTGCCTCACAAGTTGTGAATTCCGTTATCCGTAACCCAAACACTTTGGTGTGGTTAACGCAATTGAAAGAAAAAGGACAATATGTTTATGGTCACTCTTTAAGATCAGCCATATTGTCAGCCGTGTTTGGTCGTCATTTAGGTATTGCTGAAGAAAAACTTGAAATCTTAGTCACCGGCGTCTTACTGGCCGATATCGGCAAAACTAAAATCAGCCGTAAATTACTCAACAAAAAAGACAGTTACACAGAGAATGAGCGTAAGATTTTTGAATCTCATGTTGAACTTGGCGTTGAAATATTAGCCAAAGACAGCAGCCTGCCACATGAAATCTTAACCATCGCCGAAACCCATCATGAACGATTTGATGGCAGTGGGTATCCGTACGGTTTGGTCGGTGATGAGATTCCGGCAATGGGTCAGATTGCAGGCATTGTTGATACCTTTGATGCCATGACCAGTAAGAAACCCTATGGAAAAGTTTACTCATCATCCCAAGCCATGGAATGGCTGTTTAAACAAAAGAATAAATTATTTAGCGCACAATTGGTGGATGAATTTATTCAGGCCATCGGCTTATATCCTGCCGGTTCTCCTGTGCAATTATCAGATGGTTCAATCGGCCTGGTATTATCACACAATAAGCAGAAACGATTAAAGCCTGAAATTCTTTTGATTCGTAACGCTCAAAATAAAGTACTTGAAAAGCCACGATTTATTGATTTATCCAAAAAACCACCCTTTTCAAACAAAGAACGTCCCTGTATAACAGGCGCTTTAAGCATGACTGACTTAGGTATTGATTTAGATCATGTTTTAGATAATTTCAATGCGCCCAATGTGGTACAACGGATGTTTGCATAAGGTTTATATTTCACGCCTTTAGACCGCAACTTAATTTAAAACCTTGCTATAATTGTTAATTTTTACAGCAAGGTTTTTTTATGCGCGCTTATTTGGATTTTGCCCGCCACATTCTCAACAATGGTCACCTCAAAGATGATCGCACCGGTACCGGTACATTAAGCGTTTTCGGTTACCAAATGCGGTTTAACTTAGCCGAAGGTTTCCCGTTAATCACCACCAAAAAATTACACATTAAGTCCATCATTTATGAACTATTGTGGTTTTTAAAAGGTGACACTAACATCCAATTTCTAAATGACAATGGCGTCAAAATCTGGAATGAATGGGCAGATGATGATGGTAACTTAGGGCCGGTATATGGCCATCAGTGGCGATCATGGCCGAATGGAAGCGGTGGACATATTGATCAGATTAGTCAACTTATTGAGCAAATAAAATCTAACCCGGGATCCCGCAGACATATTGTCAGCGCATGGAATGTCGCTGATGTTAATGACATGGCCCTACCACCATGCCATTGTTTATTTCAATTTTATGTCAATGAAGGCAAGCTATCCTGCCAATTATACCAGCGCAGTGCCGATGTGTTTCTGGGGGTCCCCTTTAACATTGCTTCCTATGCTTTATTGACACACATGGTGGCACAAGTATGTAATTTAGAAGTGGGTGAGTTTATTCATACATTTGGTGATGCCCACATCTACCTGAATCACAGGAATCAGATTCAAGAACAATTAAACCGTACACCCTATCCATTACCACAGTTAAACATAAATCCGGAAGTTAAGGATATTTTTTCATTCCAATTTGATGATTTTAGCATCAATAACTATCAGGCTCACCCTCACATTAAAGGTCAGGTGGCGGTATGAGTTTTACTTTAGTTGCCGCCATTGATAAAAACCAATTAATTGGTGCCAATAATGATTTGCCGTGGTACCTACCTGCAGACTTAAAAATATTTAAAAAAAATACGTTAAACAAACCCATCTTAATGGGCCGCAAAACTTGCGAATCACTGAAGAATCCACTGCCAAAACGGGCAAACTGGGTGATGACGCGTCAACAAAACTATCAGCGACCAGGTTTTAACATGATCACTGATTGGCAACAACTTGAAAGTAACCAAGAAGTCATGGTAATTGGGGGTGCCAAAATTTTTAAATTGTTATTGCCTGAAGCCGATAAAATGATTATTACCCACATAGACGCCAGCTTTACTGGAGACACATATTTTCCTGAGGTCAATTGGTCCAATTGGCGTGTCATAAAAAAAGAGCATCACCCCATCAGTGATGAAAATCCACATTTTGCCTTTTCAGTGGTAACCTACAGCCGGGTGTAATTAATCCTGTTGATCCAACTCTCGGTGCAGCAGCATATTGTTGATATTATTTTTAGCTAAATAAGAGTGAAGGGCTTCCGACAGGTACACTGAACGATGACGACCACCGGTACAGCCTATGGCCACTGTGATATAGCTGCGATCATTGACTTCAAATTTATCAATCCATTTATGGCTAAAGCTACATAAATCTTTTAAATACTCATCAACCAAAGGCTGTTTACTAAAGAACTCTACAATGGCTTTATCTTGCCCCGTAAAAGGTCTTAAGTCCTTCTCCCAATATGGGTTCGGCAAACATCTGGCATCAAACACAAAATCCGCATCAAAAGGCACGCCACGCTTAAAGGCAAAAGATTTAATAATCACCGTAACCCGCTGATTCGACTGATTCATAATCTGCCAAATCTGTTGTTTTAATTGCTGCACTTTTAATTGACTGGTGTCAATAATCAAATCTGCAGCTTGTTTTACCGGCTCCATGAGCCGCGCTTCTAAACGAATGGCTTCAGTTAAAGAATGTTTTTGTTGTGCGGTTGATAACGGATGACGTCTTCGGGTTTCGCTATAACGGCTTAATAAAGTTTTTTCAGTGGCTGATAAGAACACCACCCGAATATGCAATTGCTTTCTGAGTGCTTTAACAGTATCCGGAAAGTTCACCAGTTCCTGATGCTGACTGCGTATATCAATACCAACGCCAACCTTAGGGTAAAATGCCACATCTTCATTGATGTGATCTGCAAAATCGGACAACATATTAACCGGTAAATTATCAACACAATAATATTCCATGTCTTCCAATGATCGCAAAACAATGGTTTTACCGGAACCGGATAAACCGGTAATAATGACTAACTGTTGCATTGTTCAAAAGCCTCTAAAATTGTGTCTATCATGGTGTGTTTGTCATCGATATGAATGAGTTTCTCATACAACACATGTTGTCTGAATAATTGTGCGGTCTCTTTAAGAAACCGCCGGTGTTCTGGTTTCACTTTTAAAGGAAACACCAAACCAACGACAATTTGCACCATTTGGTTATCAACCGATTCGTAATCTGCAGGATGCGATAATTTTATTAAACAAGCACGAATTTCATCCGTCTCTAAGCAACGCCCATGTGGTAAAGCCACGCCTGTACCTAAAGATGTATTGCCCAGCTTCTCGCGATCCAATAAACTGTGATAGATGTATAAACCCTGTGACCGCGAATGACCTAACATTTGTCCCACCTGTTCAAACAGTCTTTTTTTGCTGATAAAGTGGTAATTCAGCAAAATGTTTTCTTCTTCCAGTAAATCTATAAATTTCATACGGTCAATAAAAAATGGTCCAACGGAATGTTAGACCATTTTCTCATATATTGCGACCTATGCATAAATCTTATAGCATATTAAAATGCTTTAGAATGCGTTATTTGACGTTACTCAGCTTATCAATAGCACCACCACTTATTCTCTTTATATTCACAGTCTTCTTGTCTCAGGAAAACCGCCTGCGAAACAAACCGGGTTGATTAACTACGTTTACTGCGTTGATTGGCACATTTTAATTTAAAAGATTCACACAAAAGTCTCTTTGTAAACAATGCCTTAATACTGTGTTCGATTAATGGCCAGGGCCTCTTTGTTGTTGTGATTCTTCAATTTGCTTTTATGGCGCCTGATTTGCTTATCCAGCTTGTCGATCATGGCATCAATGGATTTATAAAGATGGTCTTCAGTCGATTCAGCAAAAAAGTCTTTGCCGCCAATGTGCATGGTGGCTTCCGATTTATGTCTGATTTTTTCGACACTTAAAATAACATGAACGCTCAATACCTGGTCGAAATGTCTTTTAATGCGTTCAAACTTAGTGTCAATGTAGTCTTTGATGGGCTCGGTCACTTCGAGTTGGTGACCCGTTATGTCTAATTGCATATCTTATACCTCATTATGTTTTGGGTTTTGATAGAACACGACTAACCATGATAAATACGCGCCAAAATACGGCATATCTATACAAAAAGGAAAATTTTTAAAAGGAAAATCGTGAAATGCGGGAGGTTTTTTTACACAGGCAAAAACAATCTGTGACTGTGTTAGTTGTTGAATTATCAACGCAAAATTGGTTTTAATTATCGTAACCTCCTGAATGTAGCATTAAAAACTACACTGCTTTCAATATACCTAAAATACGGCAGAATTTCAATCGTATTCACGGCTTTTAGAAAGTAGAGGTTAATGTCTCAACATCACATTGAAAAGTCCTGACCCAAATAAACTTTCCGAACATCTTGGTTTGAAATAATTTGTTCGGGCTTACCCTCCGTCAGCATACGACCGGCATTTAAAATATAAGCACGGTCACAGATACCCAATGTTTCACGGACATTATGGTCAGTGATTAACACCCCAATTCCTTTGCTTTTCAGGTGATAAACAATCTTTTGAATATCTATCACTGACACCGGATCAACACCGGCAAAAGGCTCATCCAAAAGAATGTACTTCGGCTCCATCGCCAAAGAACGTGCAATTTCTACACGACGTCGCTCACCACCGGATAAACTAATACCCAGTTGGTTTTTGACATGCTCAACATTAAGTTCTTCAAGTAATTCAATACAACGGTTTTCACGTTGGTCACGGTTTAAATCTTTACGCAGTTGTAACACCGCCATGATATTATCTTCGACCGATAATTTGCGAAATATAGACGCCTCTTGGGGTAAATAACCAACCCCTAATCGTGCTCTTTGATGCATACCATAATGGGTGGCGTCTACCCCATCAATAGAAATGGTACCACTATCGGCATTGACTAGACCCACCACCATATAAAAACAAGTGGTTTTACCGGCGCCATTAGGCCCTAATAGACCCACCACTTCACCTTCATTTAAAGTCAATGAAACTGAATCGATTATGCGTCGTTTATGATAACTTTTAACAATATTGTCGGCTTTAATCATTATTAGGATCGATTTCTAAATGGAATCGTTGACTTTGATCACCAATGGCTTTGATTTCTTGGGTTTCAAGGTTAAACTCCATGGCATCACCGGTACTGATACCGATGTTATTTTCTATTCTAACATCACCATTCAGAAAAGCTTTTTGTGCCTGATAATCAAAATCAATTTTTTTTGCTTGCACATACATCTGACTACCGTCATCCATTTGTTGCTCCATACGAACCGGCGAGCCGGTCATTAATACCGTAGCAATTTGATTGTCTTTATGGGTGATTAAGCCGTAATCTGATGAAATCATCAAGCTACCCTGCTTTATAACCATGCCTTTTGGGCACTCCGTTTGTCCAATGTTGAGTTTACTGATACAACCATCTCCTTCTAAGGTGATTTTTTGCTGACGATCGCTTTCTAATGAAAGCACCGAAAAACTTAAAAACAGCAATCCCAAAATGACTATTTTACGATGACTAGTAAGGTTCAAATTCCGCATACACATTATTTAATATCTCTATTTGTTTTGTCGTAAATAAAATCAGCGCACCAACACCCCGCAATGAACCGCCCGGCTGTTGCATGGCTATCATGGCCGGTGTGGAGCCTTTCTTGCTGGTTAAATCAACCGTCAATTGCGATGACTCAATGGTCACTTTAGGCGCTTGCTCAGAGCTTACTTTAACCTGGTCAGGAAAAAACAAATTTTGTTTATTTCTCTGATAAATGGCCTTGGGTGAATTTAACAACCAGGTATTCTCATCAGTAAACAAACGAACAACAGGCTGTTCAATAATGGTTTGTTCATTATCTAAATAATGGACCATGCTCGGTGCTTGCATGCTGGTAACAATTTGACCATTGTCATCAGTGGACTGCATCACCACATCTGTCAACGCATAACCTTTGGTGAAAGGTTCATATTCTGAGTCGGAGCTATCGGCATAAAAGCCTTGATATACAGCCACAGAAGACAATGCAAACAACAGCAATAAAATCAGTTGTTTGCTCTTGAACGACATTATTGTTGGCCACTGAATTCATAGCCATTAACTTTAATATCATGACTACACAACAGAACGTCGCAAACCTGACGGGCTGCGCCTTCCCCTCCTTTTTTACTCGTCACCCAACAGGCCTTATCAAGCACTGAGTCATGGGCATCTGCCACCGCCACCGGCAAACCACAACGATCCATAATGGGAATATCGATAACGTCATCACCCACAAAAGCCACATGTTGATCTTCGATGCGCAAGGCTGCTTTAAGGTTTTCATAGGTTTCCAGTTTGTTTAATCGGCCTTGGTAAACGTGGTTAACACCCAATGAGCGCATACGGTCGGCCACAATCACAGAATTACGTCCGGTAATCACCGCCACTTCTATATTGTGTTTAATCAATAAAGAAATACCCAGTCCGTCTTTAACATTAAATTTTTTCATTTCACGGCCGTCATCAGTAAAATATAAACCACCATCTGTTAAAACACCATCAACATCAAAAATAACCAACTGGATATTCTTGGCCTTTGCAATTATCTCATCTGTCAGCTGACTGGTCATTAAATCACCCCGGCTCTTAATAAATTGTGAATGTTTAAAGCGCCGGTTAACCGGCCATCGACATCTACCACTAAAAGTGAATGTATCTTGTGTTTTTCCATAATTTGAGCCGCCTCAACAGCCATTTTATCGGCTTTAATGGTGATGGGGTTGTGCGTCATAAATTCACCAATTTCATGGTCTTTGAAATGTTCTATGGTTGGTAAAGAGCGACGTAAGTCACCATCGGTAAAGACCCCGCACACCCTATCATCATCATCCACCACCGCCACCATACCCAGAGCCTTTTCGGTCATGACCAACAGGGCTTCGCTGAACTTAGTATCGGTATTCACTTTCGGAACATCATCACCACTGTTCATGACATCACTAATGCCCAGTAATAATCGTTTTCCTAAGGATCCGGCCGGATGAGAACGGGCAAAATCTTCTTTAGTAAATCCGCGTGATTCTAGCAGCGTAATGGCCAATGCATCACCCATCACTAAAGTGGCGGTGGTGCTGGCAGTGGGTGCTAAGCCCAATGGACAGGCTTCCGCGTTAACGGAAACATCTATATGAATATCAGAGTTTTTAGCCAATCGCGAACCAGGTTTACCGGTCATGGAAATCAATGGCACACCCATTCGTTTCAGAACCGGCAAGATCGCCAATACTTCTTCTGTCTCACCTGAATTAGACATGGCAAGAACAATATCGTTGGCAGTTATCATACCCAAATCACCATGGCTGGCTTCACCGGGATGAACAAAAAAAGCCGGAGTACCTGTGGACGCTAAAGTGGCGGACACTTTATCAGCAATATGTCCGGATTTCCCCATACCAATCACCACAACATGACCTTTACCATTAAGTATCATCTCCACAGCAGCTACAAAATCTGCGCCAATACGTTGTTGTAAGTCGTAGATTGCCTGATGCTCAATGGCAAACACTTTCTGCGCTTGTTTAATGGCGGCATTGGCATTAACTGTTTTATTCATGAGGCTTTACTGACAAATAACCAAATCATATAGGACACATATAATAACACCAAAATCACCCCAATAAGACGTGAAACAAACCGGTCTTTAAGCACGAAATAAATGGACACAATAAACAAAAATACCGTCAAAATCACCATATACAGGTAATCAAACATCAAAAACCGACGGGAAAATTCATAATCGTTAATAACACCTGAAATGCCTATGACGCCAAGTAAATTAAAAATATTTGAACCAACAATATTACCAATGGCTAAATCATGCTCTTTTTTAGCGGCACTGGCAATAATGGCCGCCAGTTCCGGCAAAGATGTGCCCAAGGCCACCACAGTTAAACCAATAACTAAATCAGAAACCCCAAAATATTGTGCAATATCGGTGGCACCAACTACCATCAACTGTGATGCCAGCGGTAAAACAATGATGCCAAAAAGCAGAAAAAGTACCGCATGTGACATTTTAATACTGAGGTCATATTCGCTTTCAACCTCATCACTGTAACTGTCCTTACTTTCCGTCACCCCTAAAAAACCCAACAGCAAAGTCACTGCCAACATCGATATCAACAGAATAACACCATCGACAAAAGTTAATGACAAGTCCAACAGTAAGAATAAAGCCAGTAAACACACCATCAATAAAATCGGCATCTCGCGCTTTATGATTTTAGATTTAACCTGCATTGGTGTAATCAATAACCCCACGCCTAACACCAAAGCAATATTGGTGATATTGGAACCAACTGCATTTCCCATGGCTAATCCGGAATTACCTTTAAATGATGCAATGGCTGACACCACCATTTCCGGTGCTGAGGTACCAAAACCCACGACAATTAAGCCCACCAGCATGGTAGACACACCCAGGTGTTTAGCCAATGCAGCGGCGCCAATAATAAATTTATCGGCTGCAAAAATAAGCAGTATCAGTCCAATAACCAGATATCCTGAAGGTATTAACATAAATTAAACGTCTCGATAGGCACATTAATCTGAATCAGATTGAATTAATCACAAGTCAGGTCTGAAGCGACACAAAATTTCAGTAATCCATGAAATATTCGTGTTAAATGCGCATGATGTCTTTATAAACCCGTCATTATAAAAGATAATGCGCTGTGTAGAAACAAACAATTGATTAAGATGGAACCAAAAACAATCGAAGATAAAATTAAAGCGCACATTGACTGTGACTATATTCATGTCCACAGCGATGACTTACGCCACTATGCAGCCATTATTGTGTCACCGATATTTGAAGGTCAAAATAAAATAAAGCGACACCGACACATCCATCAAGCCCTGGGTTCAGTGATGGGCAATGAAATTCATGCCATGAGTATTCAGGCCATGACACCCGATGAATACCAGCAAACACAATCATGAGCAATAAAATTATCATAAATGGTGGCCGTCAACTATCCGGCCAAATAAAAGCATCCGGCGCTAAAAATGCTGTATTGCCGATTTTAGCCGCTACTTTATTGGCCGAAGGCAACTCCCACATTCAAAATGTACCTCATTTGCATGATGTCACCACCATGAATGAATTACTGGCACATATGGGGGCTCAATTAACTGTTGGTGCTCATTCCGATATTCATATTAACACTGATCATTTACAAAATCACACCGCACCTTTTGAGATTGTACGTACCATGCGTGCCAGTATTTTGGCCTTGGGGCCGTTGTTGGCTCGCTATGGACAAGCCAAAGTATCATTACCTGGTGGCTGCCAGATTGGCGCCCGTCCTGTGGATCTGCATCTGAAAGGTTTAAAGGCCATGGGTGCTTCCATTGATGTCAGCGATGGTTACATTAACGCCCACTGTCAGCGGCTTCAGGGTGCGCGAATAATATTGGACAAGGTGACGGTGACAGGCACTGAAAACATCCTCATGGCCGCCTGCTTGGCTCAGGGCGATTCTTTAATTGAAAATGCCGCCATTGAGCCTGAAGTTGTGGATTTAGGTAAATATCTAATTGCAATGGGTGCAAAAATAGAAGGACTTGGAAGTTCTAAAATCCGCGTACAGGGTGTTGATAAACTGCGTGGTGTGGCACATCATGTGTTGCCAGACCGGATTGAAATCGGTAGCTTTTTAGTGGCCGCAGCAATGACCGGGGGCGACATTACCATTACTCACACACAACCAGATGACTTAGATGCGGTGTTATTAAAGCTCACTGAAGCCGGCGCTGAGATAAGCACAACGACAGACTCCATTTACCTAAATATGCATGGTAAAAGGCCACAGCCTGTGGATATTAGAACCGCGCCTCACCCCGCTTTTCCTACGGATATGCAAGCACAATTTTGTGCATTAAATGCCATTGCTGACGGTACCAGTGTAATCACTGAAACTTTATTTGAAAACCGTTTTATGCATGTCGACGAATTAAACCGCATGGGTGCAAAAATCACAGTAGAGGGCAACCAAGCCATTATCACCGGCGTCGAAAAACTCAGCGGCGCACCGGTCACAGCCACAGATCTACGGGCTTCTGCCTCTCTGGTGATAGCCGGTTTAGCCGCAGAAGGCCAAACAGAAGTACATGATATTCATTATATTGATCGTGGCTACGAAGCCATTGAAGAAAAACTCAATCAACTGGGGGCACGTATTGTCAGACAATAATGCCCTGCTGTTTTAGGGAATTACAAATGAGCTTAATAAAAAACACCTTAATATTAACACTTATTTTTGTGGTGTTACGTGGTGGCTATGAATTAAGTTACCCCTCAAAAACAGCACCGGATTTAGTCTATGATGGTGTGCTTTTAGAGTCTGTTCTTAAACACGTTGCTAAGATAACCGAGTACCCACACGCAGTGGGTCAGGACACACACAAGTTAGCCGGTCGTTATATTGAGCGTCATATCCAACAGCTTAATAACCCAAAAATCCAGATTAATCGCCACAACGCCCACTATTATAATGTCAATAATCGCAAGTCAGCTGCGGTTACCAATTATATTGTTCAGTATCCCGGTCAACAAGCAAATGCTCAGGCTGTGATGTTAATGGCGCATTATGATGCGGCACGTTTTTCAGGAAACGGTGCCGCTGATGATGCCGTTGGTGTGGCTGTGGCATTGGAAATATTTAAAACCTATATCCAACAAAATCCCAGCCCAAAAAACAATTTGATGCTGCTCATTACTGACGGTGAAGAATTAGGATTATTAGGCGCTAAAGCCTTTATTGACGACCAATTACGTTATTATGATATCGGCGCCATCATCAATTTAGAAGCCCGCGGTAGCAGTGGCCCGGCGATTTTTTTACCTGAATCCGTAGAAGGCAACCATGGATTAATTGCCGCTTATCATGAAGCCGGTGTACCCATGCCGGTAAGCAGTTCATTGGATGCTGAAATCTATGCAAAAATGCCCAATGACACCGATGTCACGCCTTTTAAAGAATCCGGCATCAACGCCTTTAATTTGGCTTTTATCGATGATCATTTTAATTACCACAGCCAAAACGATGATTTAGCGCATTTGTCATTAAATTCTGTTGCTCATCACTTAATCCAGAGTAAAAGCCTGTTTAATTATTTAGCCATGAGTGACTTAGGTTCACTTAAATCAAATCAGTCAGTTGTATATTTTAGCATTCCCGGCCAAGGACTTGTTTCT
Organism: Marinicella gelatinilytica; assembly: GCF_026410405.1. Lineage (GTDB taxonomy): Bacteria > Pseudomonadota > Gammaproteobacteria > Xanthomonadales > Marinicellaceae > Marinicella > Marinicella gelatinilytica. The sequence continues at coordinate 39,782 of NZ_JAPMLN010000005.1, forward strand.
TATAGTCAGGCCACTTCGGGTTGGCTGATTATTATTGCCTGGACTATGTGGATAATGCTGCTAATCTTAACCCTGATCCATAAACAACATGATATCAAGACTTTTCTAAGGGGAATCAAACCACTGGCCTTGGTTTGCTTTTTTGCTTTTATAGCCAATTACATTTTAATCGCTGCGGTTTACACCTTTATTCCAGGCTGGAAAGACATTCTGCAGGGCTTTCCTTATGGTGGTCACGCCCTCATCAACGCACAAATCATTTTAACACTGATTATTTATGTACTAATTTATCGCCACCGTTTCGTTAATCAACGAATCGGTGACTTCTTATTTAGCTCGGGTTTGTGGCTGGCCATTGTTACCCTACTAACAAACACTTTACCAGGCGCAGGCTTTTTTATCATACCCGCTCTTCTGGCCCTACCTTTGGGGTTTTTGACGTTATACAGACCCCATTGGTCACCGCAATTGGCACCTTTTTTATTGTTAATTATGTTAATGGCATTTGGCACCTTTATCATTAATTTGCCGGTGGCCATGGGTATCTGGATGACACCGGCTGCCATGTTAATATTGGTTTTGATGTTGGCGCCCTTCAATGCCTGGGTAGAAACCGGTTCATCACGTGATAAAACGTCATGGCTGTTATTAATTCCCTTGTTATATGGGATATGGATTATTATTGATGGCAAAAATTTCACCCCGCAACAACCATTGCCGACATCAATCAACTATCTTTATGATGTGGATAACGAACATGCTTTCTTCTTTCATGCCGATAAACGCCGCGGCCAATGGCTAGCAGATTTATTTGCTCAGCCACTGCCAGAAACAGACAGTGAAGAATTTCAAAAACGCTATAAAAAGCCGCTCACGGTTTTATCATCAAGCGAAATAAAGAAAGCCTATCCGGCCAAAATAAATGTCATAAAACCATTAAATCAAGCAGATTATCAGCGTCTAAACATCACCATCAGCACCCATCCGGAAACTGACATCATTTCAATTTATACGCAACGTCCAATGTCAGTTCATAGTTTAGCCGTGGGTGGCCGTATACATCGATTTGATCAGCCGAAACATTTTGCTGCCGGCTATAAATTGTTGGAATACCATGTTACCGACAACCCTGAAATCACACTGCAACTGGTATTGTCTCATGACACACAAATCGACTGGCAAATACAAAGTCACCGCGATGATTTATTGCAAGAATTTAAATTTGATCAGCGACCTGACAATCAAATGCAGAAAGCTTTTATTAAATCAGATTTAATCACCACCGTGCAAAACTGGACGTTTGGCGACGATTAATAATGGTCGTTTATCATTGGGTTTTTTGGCATTGGCAATGCGGTTATTGTCCAATACCAAATAAAAATGATCATCATCCACAGCCAAACCCTCTGCATGTCCAAACTGCATGTCACTATAGACGTATTTGGGATCGCGAACGATGTGCTCATAAGACCAGGCCTGACCTTCGATATAGTGGCCATTGGCTGACCGATTAAGCTCATGCACAACATAAGCATTGCGTTGTAAACCAAAAACCTGCTCATTATGAACATATAAACCAGTTAAATCAGGGTGGCGGTTATGTAACTTTTGACGGCTATTGACCATGATTTGATTTCTTTGATGTTCAATTTTTGAGAAATCCGGGTTAAACGTTAATTCGATTAAGCCACGAGGTTGTCGCTCAGCCGCCACTAAAAACCGCTGTTCGCCCAAGTAGGTCAATGCTTCCAATCCAGCATTATGTAATTGCAATAAACCCGACTGATAAGCAGATTGATAGAGCTCATTGCCCTGTTCTGGTAGCCAACGTAGTCCATTCTCTTGCACATAAATAAGGCGATGGTGGGCTTCAGAAACCACAACGAAATCACCATCAACCGTGGTAATGCCTTCTAAATCCAACACCGTTACGCCCAAATCATGCTCAGTGTCTAAGGTCACAGCTTTTGTTAACCAGGCTTCCTGCTTCGCAATATCAAGGCGATAAATGCCTCGGTGCTTATCACCAACGGTATAAAGTATGCCATCCCTCAGCGTCAAACCAGACGGTTCAATGTGGTCAACGCCATTAATGGGATAGACCCGAAAATCTGTTAACTTAATGGGTTCAATATAATTAAAAGGCTGGGCCGAAACGGTGCTGATCATGCTCAGCAGAAACAGTCCAATAAACCACCGGCAAATTTTATGCGTGCTCATGCGATTGATTATCCATTTTTTTCTTATTCACCAATTGTCCAAAATAAAAGGTCAACTCAATGGCATCAGCCAGGGTTTCATCGATAAGCTCTTGGTAGTTTGATAGATGCGCTTTTTCCAAGTTGTGTAAAACATAACTGCGTGATGTTGTTCGTGGATTTTTTGAAATCAGTGCGCAGCAATCCTTATGCGGTTCGCGGCCCACTTCAAATAAACCTAAATCGGTGGATAACGCGATAATTTCTTGTTTGTTATAACTCAATAAGGGTCTTAAAATCATGGCATCAGTACTTTTATTCATGGACTCCATATTTTCCATGGTTTGCGATGCCACCTGACCCAAATTATCACCGGTTACCAAAGCCTGGGCTTCCACTGATGGCATTAAAGCCGAGGCCACCCGAGCCATAAACCGTCGAAATAGAATTAAATCATAATCCAAATCCAGCTCCAATAACGCCATATCGAAGTAAGTATAAGGCACCATATAAAGCCGCACAAAACCACTGCTTTCACTGACAATCTGTGCTGTACGTACTATTTTATCTTGTTCAATACCATCAAGTGGATGGTGACTGGCGGTAAAGTGAATGAAATCAGTTTGACAACCGCGCTTGGCCATTAACCACGCTGCCACCGGAGAATCAAAACCGCCGGATAATAACGTGAGTACCTGGCCGGTTGAACCCACCGGCAAACCACCGATACCCAGTGTTTTATCACAATGAACAGATACGCCATCAGAAGCTATATCCACATAAAAACATTGGTCAGGCTGGCTAAGGTTAACCTTCTGCCAATCACTATGTTGTAAAATAGTGGTGGCAATTTGCTGTTCAAACTTTTGGGATGTCATTGAAAATTGTTTATCACGGCGTTTAACCCGAACTGCAAAACTAAGACCTGATTTATACTTGTCATTGGCCAGTCTTTTAATTAAATCATGAATAACTGCCAAATCGGGTTGTGATGATAAAAATTGATATTTTTGTTCACTCAACCAATATACAAAACTCAACCAAGCAATGCCGGGTAATCGTGCCAATTCTTGTACCGCTTGCTTTGCTGTCAGTTCATCAATTGAATCATCATTGGGCAAATTAACATAAATCCGGTCATGAATGGCTTTAACCGGCCATTCATGATTCAATGATTTAAGCCGATCCTTAATATTTTTACGCAATCTTTTAATAAAACGGTGACGATTTTTACCTTTAAGCGCCAGTTCTGCAAACTGCACAATAATTCTGTACTGCATATTTAGTCCTTTAAATCATTAACTGCTTTTTTGATTCGTACCATGGCAGCTTCTAATACATCCATGCCGGTGGCAAAAGAAATTCGTATGTAGCCAGGTGCGCCAAAAGGCGTTCCAGGCACCACCGCCACCCCGGCTGATTCTAATAGCCAGGTAGCCAGTTCAACATCATTGTCACAACCCTTATGTAAATCTATCAACGCAGTTACATCTGCAAATGCATAAAAAGCACCATCACCGGATAAACAGTTGATACCGTCTATCTCATTAAGCGCCTGCACCACAAAATCATGGCGCTCTTTAAGGGCATCGGTCATGGTTTGTAGACAATCTTGCGGTCCACTGAAGGCAGCAGCGGCAGCGGCTTGTGAAATTGAACAGGGATTGGAGGTGCTTTGCGACTGCAGTTTTCGCATGGCGGTAATAATATCCTTATTGGCTGCGGCAAAACCAATGCGCCAGCCGGTCATGGCGTAACCCTTAGAAACACCATTGACGAGAATAACCCGATCTTTGAGTGCCGGAAACAAGGCCACTAAATTGGTGAGCGGTTCATCACCCCAATAAATATGCTCATAAATATCATCGGTCATTATAAGCACATGGGGGTTGGCTTGTACCACTTCACAAATGGCAACTAATTCTGCCTGGGAATACACTTGACCGGTGGGATTACTCGGGGAGTTTAGAATAATTAATTTGGTTTTATCTGTAATGGTTGCAGATAATTGTGCAGCGGTCATTTTAAAGGCATTGTCTGCGGTGGTTTGAACAATCACCGATTCACCCCCAGCCAATAAAGTCATATCCGGATACGACACCCAATACGGTGCCGGAATAATAACCTCATCACCTGGATTAATCACCGCATTCAATAAGTTAAAAATACTGTGCTTGGCACCACAAGAAACCAACAGCTCATTGGCATGGTAATCCACCTGATTATCTCGTTTTAATTTATCGATAATCGCCTGTTTTAGTTCAGCCGTGCCATCAACCGCCGTGTACTTGGTTTGACCCTTATTGATGGCATCTATAGCCGCTTGCTTAATATGACCGGGGGTATCAAAATCAGGTTCTCCGGCACCCAAACCAATGACATCTTGACCCGCTGCTTTTAATTCTGCGGCTTTCATGGATACTGCGATGGTGGCTGAAGGTTTAACTTTTTTGACTAAATCAGCAATAAACTCATTCATAGTGATGCTTAAAAAACTAAAAACACTTATCTTAAGGCATATCAGCCAAGACTCAACTGTTTAACCCAAATAATTCACCTCAGCGACAAAAATAAGCGGCACAAAATAGCCAAAATGAGAAGACACATCAAAACTTAAAAAAATTAAGGGGGATTCCTGTTTGTACCTGAATGTCTTATTGAAGAAATATTTGGGCCAGACATATCAATCAGGTGTCACCGGTTTACGCAACACTTTATGCATACCGGACTCCATATCGCCTTCTGCTTGTTCCTGCAAACGCTCTAAATCACGCAGCCTAATATCTTCAATATAATCACTGGCCTGTTCTTCACTGACACCTAATTCAATTAATACTTGCTTACCCAAAATCAAGGCACTTTCGAAGGTTTCACGAACAGAAAAAGTGACATTCATGTCATGCAAATCGATGGAATGGCGGCGGTTATAAGAACGCACAAAAATTTTCGCTTGTGGGTTGATGGCCTGCAGGGCACGAATGCTGCGATTGGTCACTTCCGGATTATTGGTACAAAAAATCACCACTTCACTGGTGTCAGCACCGGCTGCCCGTAAAATATCACGGCGGGTTCCGTCACCAAAATTAACTTTAAAGCCAAAACCACGGGCCTCCCGAATGCGCCTGGCATCGTTATCCAAAATGGTGACATCATAACCATCAGCAAACAGCGGTTGTGACACCATCTGTCCAAATCGACCAAAGCCAATAATCAAAACATTGCCACGGGTATCTTCAAAGGTTTCATCCAAAACATCTTGTAGCTCTTTATTAATAAACCAGTTTTGAAACAATAAAGGTACCGGCGACAGCATCATGGTCACCGAAACAATGGCAATTAAAATCGAAGACATATTACCTGAAAAAATACCCACCGCAGCAGCCGCTGAAAACAACACAAAACCAAACTCCCCTAATTGCGGCAAGGCAAAAGACAAGCGAATTGAGGTGTTATGATCGTGCTTAAAAAATCGACTAATGACATACAGTAAAAGAATTTTCAGCAGCATGACACCCGGTGCAATGGTAATAATCAGTAGCCAGTTTTCCATGACCACCCGTAAATTTAAGGCCAGTCCCACCGCCATAAAAAACAACCCTAAGAACAGCCCTCGAAACGGTTCAATATTAGCTTTAACCTCATGTCGATAGGATGATTCTGATAACATGACACCGGCTAAAAAAGCCCCCATGGCGTTGGACATGCCCACCATATCCATCAATAAAGCCGCGGCAATCACCAAACCAAGCGCACTGGCGGTCATAATTTCATGCAAACCGGTAGAGGCCAATAACCGAAAAATGTGGTCCAACACGTAATAACCGATTAATATCAGGGCCACAATGGCTGCAACTGCTAAACCAATGTCGATGAGACTTTCGACCAAAGTAACATCTTCACCGGTCGGTGCCAGTAAAGTCACAATCAGTAATAAAGGCACAATGGCAATATCCTGGAACAGTAAAATGCCAAACGTTTTTCGACCATGTAAGGTGCGGCGCTCGCCCTTTTCACTGAGTTGACTCATGACAATGGCGGTGGAACTTAAGGCCATACCGCTGCCAATCACCACCGAACCGATCCAATGCACCCCAATCAAATAGGCCAACAAGCCAATCACCAAGGCACTAAAAATAACCTGTGCGGCACCCAGACCAAAAATATCTTTACGCATATCCCATAATGTGGCGGGATTAAGCTCTAAGCCAATCACAAATAAAAACAGCACCACCCCAAATTCAGAAAAATGCAGTAATTCTTCCGGATGTTCAGAAAAGCCACCGGAAAAAAACAAATTAACGGTAATCCCGGCCACCAGATAACCTAAAACCGCACCAAATTTGATTTTGACAAATACCGGCACAAAAATACTGGCCGCCACAATCAATGCCAAAGCATTCCAAAATAGCAGATCTGATGAACCGGTTTCAGGCATGATAAGATTGTTTTTTCATATAATAATTATCATATAGCCTTTAATCTTTGACTACAAATAAAAAATCCAGACGAAGGCTTAATTTTGACTTTGAGGCTAACCAGACAATGACCTTGAAAAGGTGATAAAATAAGCGCTTTTTTTTGGCACAAACGTGGAATTATCTTCTCTTCTGGCTGATCAGCCACATAAAATTGTCTCGCATCAAGGCATTGAATATACCTTGCTTGGAACCGCCCATATTTCTCAAAAAAGTGCCGATGTGGTGAAAGCACTCATTGAACAAGGTGATTATGATGCCGTTGCCATTGAATTGGATGATTTGCGTTACCAGGCACTCACCGATAGCAACCGTTATCGAAACCTTGATTTAATCAGCATTATCAAACAAAAACAAACCGGTGTCATTGCCACAAACCTGGCCATGAGTGCCTACCAAAAAAGACTGGCCAATCAATTGGGCATTGAGCCGGGTGCAGAAATGAAACAGGCCATTGAATCAGCCAAAGCCAAAGACTTACCGGTGTGGAACATTGACCGCAATGTCGGCATCACCATGAAACGCACCTGGCGATCTTTGTCTTTTTTTGAAAAGGCCAATTTGATCTTTGGTTTTGGCGGTTTTTTTGAACAGTCTGAAATCAGCAATGAAGAAATAGAAAAACTCAAAACCGGCGACATGCTGGAAAGTACATTTAGCGAACTATCACAAAATTCCGCCGGGATTTACCATTCATTAATTGATGAACGCGATCAGTTCATGGCGGCCAAATTACACCTTCATGGGCAACAATTAAAAACCGATAAGGACAAACCCCAAGTACTGGTGGTTATTGGTGCCGGGCATTTAAAAGGATTAAGCGATTACACCACGCAGGAAGACAAAAACCAAAACACCATCAACGAATTAGAAAAAATACCACCCAAAAAGAAGTGGTTCAAACTACTGCCTTGGTTGATTACTTTCGTTATTATCAGTGGTTTTGTTTGGGGTTTTGCCACCGAAGAAGCCCTTGGCTGGTCTCTGATTAAAATCTGGCTGATTTACAACGGACTATTATCCGGTATCGGTGCCGCCATTGCAGGAGGCCATCCGCTGACCATTTTAGCAGCCATGTTAGCAGCACCTTTTACATCTTTAAATCCAACCATTGCGGCCGGCATGGTCGCGGCTTTAGTAGAAACCATGGTGCGCAAACCCAAAGTTCAGGATTTTGAATCCCTGCAAACGGATGCCATGAAATTAACCGGTTGGTGGAAAAATCCGGTGACACGGGTCTTATTGGTGTTTATTCTCACCAATGTCGGTTCCGCAGTGGCTACTTGGGTGTCGGGTTATAAAATCTTTAGTCAATTGGTGTAAGTCGAACCATGTCCTTTCACATTGGCCCCTATCCCATTGAACATCCGGTGATGCTGGCACCGATGGCCGGTGTCACCGATCGACCTTATCGTCAATTGTGTAAAGAGCTGGGTGCCAGCTATGCAGTGGGCGAAATGCTCAGTTGTGATTTGTCTTTATTAAAAACCGCCAAAACCCGATTTCGCATGAATCATGACGGCGAACCGGGTCCCATTGCAGTACAAATCGCCGGTTCAGACCCCAAAGCCATGGCTGAAGCCGCCATACACAACGTCAACAATGGTGCGCAAATTATTGATATTAATATGGGCTGTCCACAAAAAAAGGTGGCGAAAAAGCGTTGTGGCTCAGCTTTAATGGCCTATCCGGAACAGATTAGGGCCATTTGTGAAGCGGTGGTGGATGCAGTCACTGTGCCGGTCACCCTAAAAACCAGATTAGGCACTGATAGTGACCATTTGAATATTGAACGAATTGCTGAAGACGCGGAAGCTGCCGGTATATCCGCGCTGTTTGTTCATGGCCGAACACAACAACAAAAATACACAGGTCAGGCAGATTATGCATTAATTAAAGCCGTCAAACAGCAACTCAGCATACCGGTCATTGCCAATGGTGACATCGATAGCCCAGAAAAAGCACGATGGGTCATCAATTATACCGGTTGTGATGGTTTAATGATTGGTCGTGCAGCCCAGGGAAATCCGTGGATTTTTAAACAAATTTTAGCCCACCTCAGAAATGAGCAAACAATTATGTCGCCAACGGCCTCAGAAATTATGACAACCTTATATCAACATGTGTTAAATTTACAAACATTCTATGGCCTTCAACGCGGATGTCGTATGGCCAAAAAACACATCAAATGGTTCTCAGCCAATTTACCGGCAGAATTACAATCTCGTCAATTACTGGTTATTGACGACGGTGTGGAACAATTACGATTTATTGAACAAAATTTATTATCCAAGGTGGCCTGATGAGCATTCTAAATTGGTTTAACAAACCAAAGTGGCAGAGCAATAATGAACAAGTCCGTTTAGCCGCGGTACAGCACAGTACAGATGCAAATTTACGTGCACACTTAGCAGAAATTGTATTTAAGGACAGCAGCACGAAGATTCAAAAAGCAGCACTCAGTCGCATCAACGATTTGAGCGTTTTACAACAGGTTGTTAAAGAACATCCCAACACCGACATGCGACACTTGGCTGACAAAAAAATAAGCCAATCCTTAGCACTGGTTGAAGAAGGTGGTCAAACCCAAACGCATTTACAAGCGGCTAAACAACTTTATAGCAACGAAGCCAAAATTCATTTAATTGAACAAGGTCAATCTTTGCTGCTACAGCAAGCTGCTGTCGATGGGTTAAGTCGACAAGGTTTATTGGGAGACTTGCTGCTCTCCATTAATAACAGCAATTTGCAACAACACATCCTGACAAAAATTAACCAACCATCAACACTCAACCGAATTAAGACCCGGCTCGGTGATCAAAATAACGTATTAAAAAACGCCATTGAAGATAAGCTACAACAACAAAACCCTGAAATTCCAGAAGAAACCGCTCATAATTTATGTAAACAATTAGAAGAGGTGGTGCTAAAAAAACAATCCATTGATTTAGAGCTTATCGAACAACAATGGCACCAGTTACCACAAGATAAATTACCGAAAAATCTGAAGGTTCGCTATCAAGGTGCATTAAACACGGCAAAAATGACGCTGGACAGCGATTACCGCGATGCTTTTTTGCAACAACAAAAACAACAACGCCAACAGCAATCCCTAAGCCAACTTAAAAGCCAATTAGACAACGCTGAGCAACTGTCACTTGCCCAGTTACAACAAGTCGCTAACCAATACCAATCAGCAGACATCGATTTATTAGATACCGCGCAACAAGCGCAATGGCAGCAATTGTTAGAAACACTTAACAACCACCTCAATTCGGCACAGCAAGCTGCTCAAGTGCCTTCTGCTTGTCATGATATTCTCAACGAGTTGGAAAACAGCCTTAAAAAAACGACTGTGCAACCACAAAAAATCACACAGTTAAACAAAAAATGGCAACATGCCACAGCCAATGCATCTGATACTGCTGACATGGCCGTTTTACAACAACAATTCACCAGCGATATGGCTCGATTGGCCGATAAAATTACCGCCTCTGCTGAACGCCGTGATCAAGCTGCACAGCAAGCCATCACATTGTTAGAGCCCATCGCCGAGAAAATTAAAGATGGCCAATTAAGCGATGCAAAAAATCAAATCAATCAACTAAATAACCTACAAAAAGAAGCCGGTTTTAACCACCCGACGATAAAAAAACATAAATTCGCCATCGACCAACTGTGGCAGCAACTGAAAGAACTCAGACAATGGCAACAATGGAGCCATGATAAAGTCAGACAAGAAATAATCGAAGACCTCAACAAAACAATTGGCTCAGGCATGCACCCTGATGCAGTGTTACAAAAACTTCAGCAGGCGAACCAACAATGGTCTGACTTGGAAGACATGGAAAAATTACCCGGTGACCGCTACTCTCCCCGTAACCAAAAGCAATGGCAAGCGTTTCGTGCCGTCTCACAAGCTTTGTTTGAACCGGCTCAACCTTTTTTTGAAAAGCGCAGTGAGCAACAATCCGATTATTTAAGTACCATTGAGCAACACATCAACACCATGCGCCAAGTTGATCTGGAAGAAACCGCACCTCCGGATTTAACACAACTGGTTAAAACCGCAGTTAAATACCTGAAAAACCTAGATAAGTTATCACCAAAAGACCGTGGTAAAAGCGCTAAATCCTTACGGCATGAAATGAACCGCATCAATAACCATTTAACTGTTGGCTATAAGAAAGCGGAAACCAACAAACAACAACTGATTGAACAAGCGCAAGCCCTCATTGATGTGGAAGATTTGCATGAAGCCATTGAAGCGGCTAAACAACTACAAAAACAATGGCCCAAAGCGGGTTATGTCAGCCCCAAAACAGAACGTAATTTATGGAAAAAATTTCGGCGCGCTAACGACCGTGTTTTTAACCGGCGCGAAGCACAGCAAAAAGCCAAGCAAGCTGAAATGACCGCTCACAATAAAGAAAGCCAGCAGTTAATTAAATCCATTCGCGCTGAATTAAAGCAATGTCAGGACCTTGCATCTTTGGATCAATTACACACCCGTTTTAATAGTGAATGGCAACAGTTGGCACAAAAAGGCCATTTAGCCAATACTGAACGACAAAGTATGCTTGAAAACTTTGACCAGCAGCGACAACATATCATGTCACATACCATTGTCAAAGAAATCAATCAATGGCAAAACATTGATAAGCTTTACAGTCAATTTGAAAACGGCGAATTAACAGCCGCAGCACTTGATCAAGCGTTGAGTGAATTTCCGCAAGCCGCTCGTGAACCGTTTGCCAAACGTCAGGAACAAGAAACACAAACTGATGCGCTTCTGGATTTGTTGATTGCCGGCGAATACCTCACCGGTTTAGAAACACCCAAGCAATACCTGGATCAACGCATGGCATACCAAGTCAATGTGTTAGCTGATCGTATGTCCGGTGCAGATAGTAACAAAACTGTCTATGATCAGGCACAAAACTGGCTACAACAATGGTACCAACAAGCCAAAGCTGATGATGGATTTATGAAAAAATCCCACAAGCGTATTACCAAAGTGTGCAAAGCGGTCACAGATTTGGCTGTTAACCGTTAGAACAAAGACAGTCCGATGATACCATGACCATAGACACATACATTTTGCTGTTGAATCAGGTTATGATAATGCGATTTTAAAATCTCAATAACACCCATGAAAAAGATATTAATAACAGCTGCTATTTGTTTACCGCTGATGGCATGCCAAAACACGCCGACTAAACAGTCTGACAGCACAATGAATACAGCCCCAGTATCCTCAGGCATTACCTTAGATAACATGGACAAGAACATTCGACCGCAGGATGACTTCTATCGCCATGTTAACGGTCATTGGTTAACAACCTTTGAAATGCCTGCCGATAAATCCAATTACGGTTCTTTTACTAAGCTGAGTGATGAAAGTCGTCAGTATGTGAAAGACATTATTTTAGATGTTTCAAAGCAAGACAATGCGGTTGGCAGTACGGAACAAAAAATTGCTGATATCTATGCCTCTTGGATGAATACTGATCGTTTACAAGAATTGGGCATGCAACCACTCGAGCAACAACTGGCACGTATTGATGCCATTGAATCCAACGCTGATTTAAGTGCTTATATGGCGTATGCAGATATCTATAGCACCGCACCATTGAGTATGTATGTTTACATCGACCAAAAACAATCAGATACCTACATTGTTTATATGGGTCAAAGCGGGCTGGGATTACCAGATCGTGATTATTACTTTAAAGAAGGCGAGCAGTCTCAATATATTCGTGACCAATATTTACAACATATCGCAGATATTTTTAATTTAGCGGAATTCGAAGACAGTCAAGACATTGCAGCAAATGTCTATCAACTGGAAGAGTTTCTGGCTGAAGGTCATTGGACGCGAATTGAAAACCGTGACCGTGATAAAACCTACAACAAACTGGCTTTCAGTGAATTAACGGCTTTATTGCCCAACATTGATTGGAATGCTTGGTTAAGTGAGAGCATGATAGAGCAACCTGATCAATTAATTGTTACCCAACCTGATTATTTAACCACCTTTAACCAAGCCATAGAAGAATTTGATATCAGTCAATGGAAAAATTACTTCCGCTGGCAGCTGCTGCGTTCTGCAGCCCCTTATCTAAGCAAAGATTTTGAACAAGCCAGTTTTGACTTCTACGGCACAGTGCTGACAGGTACGCCTGAACAAGAACCTCGATGGCAGCGAGGCGTTAATTTGGTGAATGGCTTAATTGGTGAGTTAGTGGGCAAAATTTATGTTGAAAAACATTTTCCACCAGAAGCCAAGCAACGCATGAATGTCATGATTGAAAACTTGCGTGATGCCTATGGAGACAGTATTAAACAACTGGATTGGATGAGTGATACCACTAAAGAAAAAGCCTTGGTTAAGCTGGAAAAATTCAACCCCAAGGTAGGTTATCCCGATCAATGGCGCGATTACAGCGCTATGTCCATACAAGGGGATGATCTGGTGGCTAACTTGATGGAGGCCAATCGTTTTCTGACACAGCGTAATCGCAGTAAATTAGGCCAGCCGATTGATCGCCACGAATGGGGCATGAATCCGCAAACGGTCAATGCTTATTACAATCCCACTAAGAATGAAATCGTATTTCCTGCGGCTATATTACAACCTCCTTTCTTTAATTTGGAAGCCGATGAAGCCGTAAATTATGGTGGTATAGGTGCTGTTATTGGTCATGAAATGGGACATGGGTTTGATGATCAAGGTTCAAAATATGACGGTGACGGCAACTTAAAAAATTGGTGGACTGAGGAAGACCGGAAGAACTTTGAGCAGCGTACAGCGCAATTAATTAAACAATATGACGCATTTACAGTGTTGGGTGATGTTCACGTTAAAGGTGAATTCACCCAGGGTGAAAACATCGGTGATTTAAGTGGTATGGCCATTGCTTATAAAGCCTTCAAAGAAAATTACACAGATAATCGAGTCATCGATGGTTATACACCTGATCAACGGTTTTTCTTAGGCTGGGCCCAAGTCTGGATGCGCCAGTACCGTGATGAAGAATTGCGTAAGCGCATTGAAACAGATCCTCACTCTCCTTCTGAGTTTCGCACCAATGGCATATTAAGAAACATGCCGGAATTCTACCAGGCCTTCGACGTAAAACCTGGCGACGGTATGTATTTAGCACCGGAAGATCGCGTTAAAATCTGGTAATCACATAATTGTGAGACACATAAGGGCGGCCATCAAGCCGCCTTTTTTATTGTCAATAATTCTTGTATACCTCGGATTTGGGTAATATCTTTATCCACAAAGTACAAAACAATACATTGAAACACTTTGCGACCTTTATTTCTTTGTGTTTAAAAAACCACCACAGAAGCTAATATGCCGCTTTTTTAAAACATTGAGAGGACCAGTCACTTGACTGATGATTAGTGTTTCTCGTTGTTTTTTAATAATTCAAAGGTCACCACTATCGGCAAATGATCACTGGCAATTTTAGCTGTTTTAATTTTCGAGCGATGTGCATTCAACACTTTTAAACCGCCGCGATAATAAATGCGATCTAAGCCGCCGCGTGGTGAAAAGGAGGGATAGGTTTTAATGGCTTTTTCATTTCCACGAATGGTGGTCCGGTCAGTGGCACATTGAAAATCACGGCCGATAATAAACAAAGCGCGTAACAAAGAACGCCAATCATTAAAATCACCACCGACTATGCAAGGGTAATCCGGATTAATATTAGAAAATTCTCTGGATTGAAACAAAATACCAGCCTGCTTCTGACGTTCTTTAGCGGACAAACCCAGATGTAAATTAAAAACGTCCAGCATTAAGCGGTCATTCCGAGATTCGTCTAAATCAATCAAGGTATGCTGACAACCACGTTTTTTCTTATTATCAATGGTTAAATCAATATTTGATTCACCCACGATTGGGAATCGACTCAATGTGGCATTCCCGTAATAACCCTTTTTAAGACTGACATTATAGCCGGTTGCCTGATATGGGTAGTCACACATATCCGCTAAAGTGGCTGCCAAGTCCAACTCATTTGACCGCGGTACGCCATAATCCACCTCTTGAAGCAGCACAATATCAGCATTTAAGGTGTTAAGTATATCGGCTATACGTTGTGGGCTGAAACGACGATCTAAACCAATGGCACGGTGGATGTTGTAACTAACTAGTTTAAAAATCATTATTATTTATGGCTCTCACCGTAATTGGCTGTCTTTTGAACCGCGACGATTAAATCCCGCACGGTTATTCATGGTTTTGTCATGCTCTTCCTGACAAGCAACACACAAGCGCACACCTTTAATGGCTTCTTGCCTTGCTTTCGGAATCGGCGCATCACACTCTTCACAGTGACTCAGACTAGGGCCTGACGTTTGTCGCTGTTTTAATTGCGCAACCGCATCGGCCACATCCGCATCAATTTGCTCCTGAACCGCACCGTCTTTATACCATCCACCAGCCATAATTTTTCCTGTCAAAAAAATAATGATACCATAGCCTGATTAAGCTAATTTAACACCGTTTTTACATGCTTTATCAGGCACAGCCAAAACCACTGAACCATCATCTTGATAGAAACCCGTCACCAGACATTCCGACATGATTGGACCAATTTGTTTCGGCGGGAAATTAATTACGGCGATGACTTGCTTACCTATTAAATCATCTATCTGGTATAAAGCAGTTATCTGGGCGCTGGATTTCTTTAGGCCAATGGACTGACCAAAATCAACCTGTAATAAATAAGCCGGTTGTCGGGCTTCTTTAAAAACTTCTGCAGACACGATGGTGCCTACCCGCAGTTCAACTTGTTCGAATTCAGACCAAGTAATGCGATTCATTTTGAATGCAAGGCATTAGCCACCTGACTTTTAACGGGGCGATTCAACACCTGACTGATATTAACGCCGGCGGCAATTAACTTGTCCAAGTCAATGCCGGTATTTATACCCATGCCGTGTAACATATAAACCACGTCTTCAGTGCTGACATTGCCGCTGGCACCGGGCGCATAAGGACAACCACCTAAGCCAGCCACAGACGCATCGACAATACGGGCACCCTCTTGAATACATGCCAAAATGTTGGCCAAGGCCTGACCATAGGTGTCATGAAAATGAACAGCCAGAGAATTTGTGGGGATTCGTTTTGCCACTTGTGTGAACATTCGCTGCGCTTTTAACGGTGTGCCAACGCCAATGGTATCGCCCAAGGAAACTTCGTAACAACCCATGGTAAATAGCTTTTCACTGACTTCTGCCACCTGCTCGGCTTCGATATCACCTTCAAAAGGGCAACCCAAAACACATGACACATAGCCACGAACTCTGATACCTTGTTTCTTGGCTTGTTCAAGAATAGGTGCAAAGCGTTCAAAAGACTCAGCAATACTACAATTAATGTTTTTTTGGTTAAAGGTTTCCGAGGCAGCAGTAAATACCGCCACTTCTTTAAAACCGGCATCCATGGCGGCTTCAAAGCCTTTCATATTGGGTGCTAGCGCTGAATAAGACACTGTTTCATCGTGGCTTAACGCGGTGGCAACTTGCGTGGCATCTGCTAATTGCGGCACCCATTTGGGGCTAACAAAACCGGTGACTTCGATGTGTTTAACACCAGCGTCTCGTAAATCATTAATTAACTGGACTTTGTTTTCAACAGCAATCACTTGCTGTTCATTCTGAAGACCGTCTCTTGGCGAAACTTCTACGATTTTTACACTTTGCGGTAAACTCATCATGGCACTAACTCCACCAATACATCATCTGCTTTGACCTGCTCATCAACGACCACAGCCAGGGATTTAATTTCACCATCGCGTTCTGCCTTTATCGCTAATTCCATTTTCATGGCCTCCATGATAAGTAACGTATCGCCCTGGACGACTTGTTCTCCTTCAGCTACTTTGATGGCAATAATTTTACCCGGCATCGGTGCATACATGGCATTGGCATCTGATGCCACGGCTTGCACATCATGGTTTGGTAACTGAAATGTATAGCGTTGATTATGATGAATAACCTGAACGTGATGACGGTGTCGATAACAATAATCATTTTGTGTGGGCTGATAATGATGTTGACCATTCACTAAATAACCCTCGTTATTTTTTTCAACCTGAAACGTGCGACTCAGATCAGCTGTTATCATGGTCATGGTGAGTGATTGTGTGCCTTGTAATCGCCAACCAGCGGCTTTTTGCCAAATACTGGCATGACTATTTTGTTTTAATAAATCATCAGCTAATATAGCCATTACCTCAGGTGGAATGGCTTGTTGTAAATTGATGGCTTTATTGTCTAAGCTATTGGTATAAATTTGGTGTTCTCGAAATACCTCACTATCAATGATGGCCGACAAGAACGCCAAGTTAGTGGTCACCCCAAACACGACACTGTGATTGAGCATTGATTGCATGCGTGCAATACATTGCGAGCGATCCACACCCCAAGCAACTAATTTAGCAATCATCGGATCATAATGAATACTCACTGTGTCTTGAGAACGTACTCCGGAATCGACTAAACCGTATGCATCAGTAGAAAGCTGCAATTCCTCAATCAAACCGGTTGATGGCAGATAATCGTTGGCTGTATCTTCAGCATAAACACGGACTTGAATGGCGTGTCCTTCACAATGAATTTCAGCCTGTGACAACGGTAAAGGTTTACCCTCAGCCACGGCGATTTGCCAAGCCACCAAATCAACTCCCGTCACCATTTCAGTCACGCGGTGCTCCACTTGTAATCGAGTATTCATTTCCATGAAATAAAAATGTTGATCATCGTCCAAGATAAACTCAATGGTACCGGCACCACGGTAGTCAATGGCTTGGGTGGCCTTCACCGCAGCTTGTTGCATGGCTTGACGTAATTCATCACCCAAACCGGCTGCTGGTGCTTCTTCAATAATTTTTTGGTAGCGTCGCTGAGTCGAGCAATCTCGCTCGTACAAATGGACCACTTGTCCCTGGCTATCGGCAAACACTTGTACTTCGATGTGTTTTGGTCGCGTGATGTACTTTTCTAGAATCACCCGATCATCGCCAAAGGCGTTACGCGCTTCTCGTTGCGCCGAACTGAGTTGTTTCTCAAAATCATCAGCATGTTCAACGATTTTCATGCCTTTTCCGCCGCCTCCGGACACCGCCTTTATCAGCACCGGGAAACCAATGTTTATCGCTTCTTTTAACAACAAATCAGCATCTTGGTTATCATCCTGATACCCCGGGACACAAGGAACACCAGCAGCTAACATGGTTTGTTTTGCGGCTGATTTCGAACCCATTAAACGCATGGCCTCTGCAGGTGCGCCAATAAATATCAATCCGGCTTGATCAACTTGCTCAGCAAAATCAGCCTGTTCAGACAGAAAACCATAACCGGGATGAATGGCATCAGCGTCACAGTCACGTGCCGCCTGAATGATTTTTTGAGCATTTAGGTATGAATCCGATAAGCTGACACCACCTAAATATACCGCTTCATCAGCCATATTTACAGCTTTGGAATAACGATCGGCATCGGAATAGACGGCCACGGTGCGAATACCTAAACGGCGACAGGTTTCGATAATGCGTACCGCAATTTCACCACGATTGGCAATCAGTATTTTTTTAATCGACATCTAATCAGGGTATATTTAAAGAACAGCCATTATAACTGATTGTCGCAAAGAAAGCCCAAATTGGCACGCTCGAATACCTCAGACAACCATGAATTGATTACGAGTGATAAATGCGAAAAGCGTACGCCACAAGTGTCAAAGCAACAGAAGTTATTTTTGCAATAGTTCACGGCTACGAATTACACGACCGCCTACCAGGTGATTAACCACCGGACGGAATAAACGGTTGATGCTGTTTATTTGTTCACTGTTGAGGGTTTGCTTCTGAATAAACTGTCTAAATGTGCCGGCATGACAGTTTTTATCGGTTTGACTGGCCACCAAGCCCAGGTCAGGCTGAAACACCAAGGCCGTATCATCAGGAATATGGTTGTCTATACTCAATGCATAACCACTCAGCTGGCAAAGTGTAAGTTCGAAATAGCGCAAGTATAAAGAAACAGATTTAGCGCCGTTTAGATGCGTAATCAAATTCTGGTATTCCGGATAAACCGCTGTGCTTTGTTCCTCATCCATATTTAATAATAACAACAGCTCATTGCAATAGAGCATGGCGACTTGATTCAAATAATTTGAGGGACTAAATAAACCCGTTTGCTCGGCTTGTGTTAAGGTTTTTAAAGTTTGTTTGCCTTGATAGCTGATTGTGGTTTTAATAAACGGCTGTAGGTGGCCTTTAAAAGCAGATTTAGCACCGCGACTACCTCTGGCCACGGCATCAATACGTCCATGATTCTTACTTAAAAGCTTGATAATCTCACTGCTGTTTTTATACTTTATTTTGTGCAGTACAAAAGCATCATCGGTAACCATTAAACTTACGGTTCTCGGTAACCCAATCCATCTAAGGCTTGTTGATCATCGGTCCAAGATGATTTTATTTTAACCCATAATTTCAAATTCACACGTGATTGAATAAAATTTTCAATTTCTGCCCGGGATAATATGCCCACTTGTTTAATGGCATCACCACCGCGACCGATAATAATGCGTTTTTGCTGCTCTCTTTCTACCCAAATTGTGGCATGAATATGTGTCATATTATCTTTAACTTCATACGCATCAATGGTCACCGTCAAGCTATATGGTAACTCTTGATGAAATCGTAAGGTTAACTGTTCACGGATTAATTCAGATACAAAAAAGCGGGTTGATCGATCAGAAATATAAGATGGTTCATATAGCGGTGCTGATTCGGGCAATAACTTAAACAATCCATCCACCAAATGATTCACCTGTTTGTTTTTTAAGGCGCTGATATAAAAAACTTCATCATAGTGGTAATCACCTAAGATCTTTTCAACAAACGGTAATAAATCACTTTTGTTGTCCATTAAATCCACTTTATTAATCACCAAAATTTTACTGGCTTGAGTGGCCATTGTTATATCCGCGGCTCGGCGATCTTCATCATGCCACTGACCGGCTTCAACTAAGTGTAATACCACATCCACATCCTGTGCTGAACTGCGGGCTGTTTGATTAAGCTGTTTGTTAAGAGCTGTTTTCTTTTGATTATGGATTCCCGGGGTATCCAGAAATACAATTTGACCTCGGGGATTATGATAAATGGCTAAAATCTGATGCCTTGTGGTTTGAGGCTTATGACTGACAATACTGAGCTTTTGTTGCAACACTTGGTTGATCAAGGTTGATTTGCCCACATTAGGTCGACCGATAACAGCCACATAACCGGCTTTGAATTGTTCTTTTTTAGTCATTAGTGATCGATTCCATCATTTTAGCGGCAGCAATTTGTTCGGCTTTTTTACGACTTTTACCAACAGCTTTGGTTATTTTCTGTAGTTCAATGACTTGACAGGTGACCTCAAAAGTTGGGTCATTATCCGAGTCTTCTACAGCAACAGTTTCATAGGCGGGCAATTGTAACCCTTGTTTTTGTAAAAACTCTTGTAAACCTGTTTTAGCATCTTTGCCAATTTCATTGGGATCAATGTCTGCTAACCAAGGTTCCATCACTGCCAAAATAAACTGATTGGTTGTTTGATAACCTTGATCTAATAATATGGCACCATAAACAGCTTCAACCGCATCAGCCAACACAGAACTTTTATTAACACCGCCAGATTTAATCTCTCCGGGACCCAATTTAATTTGGTTACCCAAACCATAATGTCGGGCAATTTCAGCCAGTGTTTTTCCTTTAACAAGCTGTGCACGCAAGCGTGACATATCACCTTCGGTCAACGTAGGAAAATGGTCATAAAGATATTTTGAAACCACCAAAGATAATACCGAATCACCTAAAAACTCTAAACGTTCGTTATTATTTTTGCCTTTGCTGCGGTGGGTTAATGCTTGTTGCAGTAACGACGAATCACTGACAACAATAGATTGGCCTAAGATTTTCAAAACTATTTCAAGGGCACTGTTTCATCAAACTTCATCACGAAAAATAAGTTCCCTAAGAACGGCTTTTCCACTTGATATTCAACTTTCAGTTCTCTGCCATTACCGCGAACCACTTTGAAATCACTGGGTTTAACCACATCCACATAGCTGATATACAGCAATTTATCAATACGAGTTTTTATTTCAGCGGGCGTCTGATTGGCTGATTCATTGGCTGCTGTTTTCATGGCTTTAACCACCGAATGGTGGTCTAAATAAACCGGTACAATTTGCATACCGGCAAAAGCAGCGACCCCTAAAAAGGCCAACATTATGATAAAACCAACGAGTGTAATACCTTGGGCTTTCTTTAACGATTTCATGGGAGCTCTCTAATTAAAACGATTATTATAAATTATCTGTGCAAAAACAGGCATTTGTCAAATTATCTTACTACCAATTCTCTTCAAACCTTCGAAAAAGTGCGGCGTTCGCCAGTGCATCCAAATAAATTCAGCCCGCCCAACCAAATTTCGCTCAGGCACCAAACCCCAATATCGACTATCGGCAGAGTTATCTCGGTTATCACCCATAACGAAATAATGCCCTTCAGGTACTTTCAAACGGGTGTACTGGAAATTCTGAATATCAGCACCATTTATCGTTAACATACGATGGCTTTGGTCACCCAATTGTTCGGTTTTCTCAATGACCCGATTGCGGGCTTGTAAATCATCTAAAAACCCTTCATAAACACCTATTTTATCCTGCTCAATCAATTCGCCGTTGATATATACGTGCTTGGTTCTGACATCATAAAAAACATCATCACCGGGCAACCCAATAACCCGCTTGATATAATCGAGTTTTTGATCTAGCGGATAACGAAATACAGCTACATCACCACGCTTCGGATGGCCTATTTCAATAATTGTATCATGCAACACAGGTAGTTTAAGACCGTACGAATATTTACTGACAACGATAAAATCACCGGTGAGTAAAGTCGGCATCATTGATGAGGATGGAATTCTAAACGGCTCAAAAACAAAGGTTCTGACCAATAACACAAAGAAAAAAACCGGGAAAAAAGAGTAGGCGAAGCTTAAAATATGGCCAGCCACCCCTTCCGGAGTTTTATCTGATTTCCGATATTTGAACTTAACGTAAAACCATGGAACAATCGTTAACAAGACTGCTAGGGTTAAATATGCTTCAAAATCTAAATGTATTTCATTCACGGATAAATTCCTCTAATCATCTACTTTCAGTACCGCTAAAAAGGCCTCTTGCGGTACTTCAACACGGCCGATTTGCTTCATGCGTTTTTTTCCGGCCTTTTGCTTTTCTAATAATTTCTTTTTACGGCTGGCATCACCACCATAACATTTTGCGGTGACATTCTTACGTAAGGCTTTAACCGTGGTTCTGGCAATTACCTGTGAGCCAATGGCCGCTTGGATAGCAACATCAAACATTTGCCTTGGAATAAGATCTTTTAACCGTTCAGTGAGGCTTCTTCCCCGTTGTTGGGCATTGTCTCGATGAGTCAGAATTGAAAGCGCATCAACCCGTTCACCGTTGATTAACACATCTAAGCGAATAAATGGTCCCGCTTCATAGTGGCTGAACTCGTATTCAAACGAGGCATAACCACGACTTACCGATTTTAAACGGTCAAAGAAATCAAGCACCACTTCACTTAAAGGTAAATCAAACTTTAATTGTACCTGTCGACCTAAGTAAACCATATTTTTCTGAATACCGCGCTTTTCAATGCATAAAGTGATGACATTACCCACGTAATCCTGTGGTAGTAGGATATTGGCGCTGATTATCGGCTCCCGAATTTCTTCAAACATATCCGGTAAATCAGCGGGGTTATCAAGCATCAACTTGCTACCGTCTTTTTTAACTAATTCATAAACAACCGTAGGCGCCGTGGTCACCAAATCCACATCAAATTCACGCTCAATTCGCTCTTGTACCACTTCCATATGAAGCATACCTAAAAACCCACAGCGAAAACCAAAACCCAAAGCGGTGGAAGATTCTGGTTCATACACCAGAGAGGCATCATTGAGTTGCAATTTCTCCAAGGCTTCACGCAAATCCTGATAATCATCTGCTGATGTTGGGAATAAACCTGCAAACACACGTGGTTGAGACTTTTTAAAGCCTGCTAAGGGTTTAGCCGCTGAATTTTTTACGGTGGTAATGGTATCACCAACCGGTGCCCCATGTACGTCCTTAATGGACGCATTAACATAGCCCACTTCACCACACTCTAGACTGTCCTTAGGGGTTCTTTTGGGGTTAAATGTACCTAAACCATCAACCAATTGTTGGTCTTTAAGTGACATGATGACGATTTTATCTTTGACCTTTAATCGACCGTTAAAAACTCGCACCAAAGACACCACACCCAGATAATTATCAAACCAAGAATCAATAATCGAGGCTTGTAACGGCGCTTCAGGGTCTCCTTTCGGCGCAGGAATACGTGCGGCAATCGCTTCTAACACCGTTTCAATACCTTGACCGGTCTTGGCAGATACCAACAGTGCATCAGAGGCATCAATACCAATCACATCTTCAATTTCGGACTTTACCCGTTCCACATCCGCAGATGGTAGATCAATTTTATTGATGACTGGGATGACTTCTAACCCCATATCCAAGGCTGTGTAACAATTGGCCACTGACTGGGCTTCAACGCCTTGGGCCGCATCCACCACCAATAAAGCCCCTTCACAAGCGGCTAATGAGCGAGATACTTCATAAGAAAAATCGACATGACCCGGGGTATCAATGAGATTAAATTGATATTCTTGACCGTCATCGGCTTGATACTTTAAACGCACTGACTGTGACTTAATGGTAATACCACGTTCACGCTCAATGTCCATGCTGTCTAAAACTTGTTGATCCATTTCACGTTCGGTTAAACCACCACAAAACTGAATAAAGCGGTCCGCCAGGGTCGATTTTCCGTGGTCAATATGCGCAATAATTGAAAAATTCCTTATATTTTTCATGGTGTGTTAATAGCCTCGCGTGATGATTAAACCCAAATATCTTTATGTAAGTTATACAGCCATTTTGTCATAACTAAAACATCTGGAATGTTTTGCCCAGCTCTGCTGCCCGAAAAGAAAGACAGCACAGAGAAGTGCTGTAGCAAACCATTCAGGTACAAACGCTCATTTCTCAAAAATTTCATTTGTTTATGATGTGTTTACTTGCAACGGCTTTCATACCGATGACATGAAATATTTGGCTTAGATTCCCAGAAACAACAAATCCCATCGATTGCATGGGATTTGTTGTGTATTCTATACGCAATTGGGTTAGCGTTCAATCACAATAAAGCGATTTGCCGGTCCTTGCTTAACCAGTAGAACCAATGGTTGACCTTCTTTTAATGCATCAATCGCATCACTAAAATCGGACAAATCTTCAATGGGTTGCTTGTTCACTTCCTTAATGACATCACCCACCCGCAATTGCGCACGCTGTACTTCTCGGTCGCTGATATCACTGACGATGACACCTTTGTCTTCACCGGTTCTATTTTTATCTTGTTCTGATAATTTACTCACCGAGAATCCAATACCGGCTTTAACAGAATCCGTATCATCAGTTTCTGAACCTGCGAGACTTTCATCGAGGGCGTCTAATTCTGTGGTTAGACGTTTAGTTTTACCGTCTCTAAAAACTTCTAAGTTGACTTTGGTGTTGGGTTGAACCATGCCCACTAAAGGCGGCAAAGTATCAGCAGTAGAGATATCTTGACCATTAAATCGAATGATGACATCACCCACTTTGATACCGGCTTTAGCGGCTGCACTGCCTTCTGATACTTGATTGACTAAGGCACCTCTGGGTGTTTTCATCTCCATATAATCAGCCATTTTTTGGGTGACATTTTCGATACCAACACCTAATAATCCGCGCTTAACCACGCCGTTTTTGCGTATTTGATCAGCCACATTCATGGCAATATCAATGGGAATAGAAAACGAAATCCCCATGTAACCACCGGTATTGGAGAATATCAGGGTGTTAATACCCACCACTTCACCATCCATATTAATTAACGGACCACCTGAGTTACCGCGATTAATGGGCACATCTGACTGAATATAGGGAATATATTGCTGGCCTCTGATATTACGTCCTTTGGCACTGACGATGCCTTTGGTCACTGAGTTTTCGAAACTCAACGGTGAACCAATCGCCATGACCCACTCACCAATCTCAAGGTCTGTAACCGAGCCAAATTTTAAGGTTGGTAAATTTTTCGCGTCCACTTTTAAAACAGCAACATCACTGGCTTCATCTTCACCAATTATTTCAGCTTCAAACTCACGGCGATCTCTCAAGGTTACGGTGATTTTATCTGCACCATCAACCACATGTCGATTGGTTAAAATATATCCATCAGCTGAAATAATAAAACCGGTACCACCGGACACGCGATCTCTGTTTGGCGGTGAACCGGGATTAGGAATACCAAAAAATCGGAATAATTCTTCATTGGGTATGTTTTGTTGGGATTGTGCGTTATCAGCGGCATTTTCTCGGGCTCTGATATTAACCACTGCCGGAGAAGATTGTTTTACCAAATCAGTAAAATCAGGCAAACCGGCGGCTAATAGGTTTGGCGTCAGAAATACCAAAATCAAACCAAATAAAGGTATTATTTTTTGTCTCATGTGTTTCTCCTTAGATAGTAAGTATTTGAATCTATAGACTGATTTTTAAAAGACAAGTGCCCATAAAGCACTCTCATTTATAAAATAGTTACTTTTGGCAGGGTTACTGTTTTTGACTGGCGCTTCATTCGATAGCGAAACAAAATCCATATCAATGCCAAAACAAAACCTAAAAAAGCAAAAAGGTCCTGCGGTTGGTGCATTATGACAGCCAAAAAATGTCCACATATCATGGCAACAATAATGGCCAACAGAGGCACCACGTAAAACTGAAAACCACCGGCCAAAACGTCACTGTCCTGGATTTGCAAACCGACTTGCTGACCGACTTGGCGGCCGTGCGAGTCATCTCCAAATAACAACTGACTGTTATTTAATTTAAGATTTGAATGGTTTTTGTATACGCGAAAACTATTTTCTTGAACAGAAAACAGTTTAAACAGCGGCCGGTGACACTGGCCCGTGCACCCCTGACAAGGTGATTGTTGAATAAGTTTTAAATCCACCCATTGTGGCGACTTCGCCACAATGGTGGCCCAACGTATCATCAGTCCGTATAACGGTTATATTGATTCTGAATAGTTTGTTGAACCGGCAATGGATTCCCAACTTGTTGTACACGGTAGTATATCGGCACCACCGTTTGGGTGTTTTTGTCCATAATGTAATGTTGCACCTGTGGCGTTAAATCGGGATAGCGGGTGTAACGCTGTCTTTCCTCAACCCGTGCGGTGACGGCATTAGGCGGGTTAATCAATTGCTTTGCGGTTTTGGCATATTCGGGCACCATGACATCAAGGCCATTCGATGTGATGTCATTCTGATTAAATGACAACACAGCGATTAATGCCACTGACGCAGCAATGGCTGATCCGGTGATGGCTTTTACCCAACTTCGATTTTGCTTTAATGTACGCGCTTCCGGTACTGATTCTCGTTGTAACTGCTGTACCACCCGACTCCCCAAATCAAGCATCAACGGCGCTTGGCCGTCTTGTTGCACAGCAGAACGCAAAATGTGGTAATGATTCCAGCTTTGTCGGAACTTATCATCATGGTTCATCCGCTTTAATAAAAAGCGACTGCAATCACGGGATAACTCACCATCCATTAATTCTGATATATTTTGTTTAGATTGATCTGACATGGTCTTTACTATTGTGCTCTCTGTCTAATAAGGGTCTTAGGGCTTGGTCAATGGCATCACGGGCCCGAAAAATCCGTGATCGAACAGTACCGATGGGACATGCCATTTCTTCAGCAATCTCTTCATAACTCAAACCATCCACTTCTCGCAGAATAATCGCCGTTTTAAGGTCTTCCGGAAGTTGACTAATGGCCTTGGTCATCACCTGTTCAAGTTCTCCACGGGCATAGACCGCATCCGGCGTATCTAAGTTCCGATGGTCTTCATTACTGCCAAATGATTCCGCTTCTTCATATTCTAATTGGCTATTTTGGATGCGTCTTGATTTAGCAACCAAATGATTTTTGGCGGTATTGATGGCTATCCGATAGACCCATGTATAAAAAGAACTGTCACCGCGAAATCTTGGTAATGCACGAAAAACTTTAATAAACACTTCCTGTGCAACGTCTTCTATTTCACTGCGATCTTTCACTAATTTCGCAATGACATTAGCGACCCGTTGCTGGTAACGATTAACCAACATCTCAAAGGCTGGCATATGCCCTTGTTTGGCCTGTTCTACCAATTCTGCATCGAGGGTTTTTTCGGACATTTTTTTGTTATCGTCTTGCTTCATTCATGTGCCTGGTTGGACTCATTACTGTATGAATAAGTTCATTATCTTTAATGATTTTTTAAGATTTGTGCCCGCTGATCAAGAATTTGCTCAATTTTGTTTGGTGGTAAAGGACGACAGAATAAATAACCTTGAAAATAATCACAGCCTTTATTGGTTAAATACTGACGTTGGCTTTCGGTTTCAACGCCCTCGGCCACAATTACATGCCCCACCCGCTTAGCCATATCTATGGTGGCATCCAGTATCGCTTCATCGTCAGGGCTTAAACCAATGTTTTTAACAAACACCTGGTCAATTTTAAGGGTTTTTGCTGGAATTTTACGCAAATAATCCAAAGTCGAATGGCCGGTACCAAAATCATCTATGGATAATGTACATCCAAGTTCGACAATACGTTTAAACATAACAAGCGCATCTTTAACGCTTTTAAATTTCTCACTTTCAGTGATTTCAAAATCCAAATATTTTGGCTGGATATCTGTTTGATTAATCACATAACGAATACGGTCAATTAAGCGATTGTCATTCAGCTGTATCGGGGACAAGTTGACTGACATGGTTAACGGCAACTGGTAATTAGTTTGCCATTTCTTTAAACAACGAGCGGCTTTTTCAATCACCAATAAACCAATTTTATGAATTAAGCCTGACTGTTCTGCCAGTGGAATAAACAAACCGGGACTGATAATACCCAATTCCGGGTGTTGCCACCTGACCAACGCTTCAAACCCAATAATATCTTCTGACTTAGCATCAATTTTGGGCTGATAATAGACTTCAATTTCATCCGAATCAATGGCGTTTTCTAAATTTTTTACCATCTCTTCGCTTTGTTTGGCTTGCTCTCCATCCAGCTCTATTCGGTAAATAGAATATTGATTCTTGCCATTTAATTTAGCGTCATACAAAGCCACATCGGCATGCTTAATCAAAGAATTCACCATCTTTCCATGATCTGGATAGACAGCAATACCTAAAGATATGGTCAGCTTGATTTCACTGCCGTCATCTAAAATAACGGGCTGGGCCACTGATTTTAGAATATCGTTAGCGACTTTTTTAATGGTATCCAAATCCACATGACGATTCAGTAACATTAAAAACTCATCACCGGCATAACGGGCTGCCACCCCATAACCCTGAACATGCTCATTGAGAATATTTGCCACATTAACCAGAACCTGATCACCGACATCATGACCCAAAGAATCATTAATTACTTTAAATCGATCTAAATCCAAAAAGATTACTGCCAGTGACTGCTTGGTCCTCGCCGCTTGTTCAATGGACTTCTCTATATGCTTAATAATATATCGACGATTTAATAAATTGGTCAATACATCATATTGGCTTTCTGACTCATGCGAGTGCTTTAATAATTTGAAAGCCATACTTGCACGGTAATGTTCAACTAATTTACTGAATAATAATTTTAACTGGTTCCAACGCTCATAGGTTCGTGATCCACCTAACACCAATATGGCCTGGTGTTGTTTATTGACACGACAGTTGAAAACCATAATCGACTGAACATTGTTGGCGGTGATAAAATCATCAGCCGGAATATGCTTACTCGCATCTTCATGTAATGACAGTATGGACATACTTTTCAGCTTTCTGAATATAAAATCATGGCGACTTTCAACAAAATGCTTGGCTTGATTTCCGGTTGAATGATCAAATATGATTTTATTGTAACGTTCACCTTTGGTTTTTGTGAGCATAAAACAAAAATCAAATCCGGCCCAAGTGATGATTTGCTTTAATAATTCCTCAGAACGCTTGGACACAAAGTCGATGGCTTTAATTTTATCTAAGAAATACAGCATTTTTTGTCTAAACACATGATCACTTTGGTCATGCAGTTCAAGCAAATAATAAGGTACACCATTAAAACTGAGATAAAATGCGCACAATTTTACCGGAAATGACTGCGCATTAATTGACCACCTCGATTGAATTTCTAAACGGCCTGTTTCGTTTAAGTGGGACTGATATTGGTTTGTTTTTTTCTGTTGTTCTTGTGCCAGATACTGCGACCATTTTTGGCCGACAATTTTGTCCTTATAAATATTAAATTGCTTTAAGAAAGATTCATTAACCTGCACAATTTTATGGCTTTTAGCGTGCACTAAAATTAATGGAATACTGCCGGCCTGAAACGCGCCGTTTATATAACTGTCCAGCTCACTGTCAGTGTGCGGCTCTGCCAATAATAATTCCGTGGCAGGCACCAGTTGATTAGCACTAAGCGGTGAATAGACCAATTTAGCCGCCCAACGTTTAATTTGTTGATACTCTGTGAAATTGAATCGAACATCGTCACTCACCAAGCCAATGATTTTCAACTCAGGATATTGATGACGCAACTGTTCTAATTGTTGTGTACTTTTAATCCATTGGCTCGATACCTCCACGGCCAAAACATCGATGGCGGCATTAACTGATGCCAACAACTCCATCATTTGGTGTAAATCACTGGCTGTGAGAATTTTCTCAACATTAAGCGCATCAAAAAAATTAAAGAATTTCAGCCTATCCTGCTTATCTGAACAGGCAATGACAATGCGTCTATTAAGTGAGCTCATCAGCACTCACCCAGCGGCCATCACGTAGCACGAAGTTACCATCAAGGCCGGTATCAAAAGTCACTTTATGGGCTTTGTCCTGGAAAAAGGAATGGTTTTTGTCATGGGGCAATATAAATAAAAACTTCACC
Source organism: Marinicella gelatinilytica (assembly GCF_026410405.1). GTDB lineage: Bacteria > Pseudomonadota > Gammaproteobacteria > Xanthomonadales > Marinicellaceae > Marinicella > Marinicella gelatinilytica. Next base: position 69,642 of record NZ_JAPMLN010000005.1, read on the forward strand.
GGATGTATTGACTCCAGTTTATTTTCATTAAAAAATATTTTACATTGTAACCAACTTTCTTTATCCAAAACCGGAAACACAAACACTGAAAAATGTTTACGCGCTAATGCAAACTTTACAGCATCTTTAAATTGGTTCGTTCTTGGTGGCGGCGGCTCTGAACTTTTAATATTCACTAATCCACGCGTATTTTCCCAGACATAAACCGCCCAACCGGTTTTAAGGGTGATGGATTTCAAACTATTGTTGAGGCCATTAATGTTATTTTTTTGTACGTATAATACTTGATCAGTTTGTCGAATTTCTTCTTCAAGACGGGATAACTCATGACCGTTTAATAAATCAGTCATTTCACCATCACAGCGTTAAGGATGCGATATCTTGCCCATTATAAGGCGCTAATATGCTGTGAATTTTAGTTTTTATGGTATCCATATCGCTGTTGTCATTGAACTGAATACCGATGCCTTGATCGCGGGAACCTTGTGCTCCTTTAGGTGTTAACCAAACAACCTTACCAGTGACCGGCATACGCTCGTCATCATCTAAAGTCAAAATCAGAAACACTTCATCACCCATTTGATAATTTTTATTGGTTTTAACAAACAAACCGCCATTATCGATAAAAGGCATGTAGTGTTGATGTAATTGCGCGGCACCCTGGATATTAAGTGACAATATGCCTTTTTTGGCCATACCGGCTGAAAATGCCATAATTGCTAACCTCTGTGTGTGTAAAACATTCCAAAAATTGGCGGTTTATTTAACTTCGACTAACATCGATTCAATTAATAACCGCGTCTTGGTTTGGTTATTTAAGTTTACCATAATCGTATTAATTAATTGGCAAATTTTTAATATCAAGTCTTCGGGTTTGGATTGCGATTGTAACCATTGTTGCATCGCATGTGGCCATGCCAGTTTCATATCATCACCACCATATTTAGCCTTAATCCAGTGTAAGAAAATTGCTTGCAACAGTTGCCATTGTTGGCTGTCCACATTTTGCTCAAGGTAATTAGATACCATCACCAAAGACTTTTGATCTGTTAAATACGCCAATAATTCATTTAAATGTGACTCAATTTGTGAAGCCATATCTTCCTGAGCCATAGCTGCCACCAACAAGGGACGTCCCGGACTGATTGCTAATAACTGCGCTATTTGTTGTGATGGTACATTTGAAATACGTTGCTGTAACCATTGTTTGACGACGTCATACTGAGAAGCATCACATGTCAGTCTTAACTGCACACAACGAGATCGAATGGTCGGCAACAAATGATGCATGCGGTCGGTTTCTAAAATCAGAAGGCTGCCAGCAGGCGGCTCCTCCAATACTTTAAGCAGCGCATTGGCCGCAGCCAGGTTCATTTTATCAGCCTGTTTAATAACAGCAACTTTATGGGGTGCACTGTGAGCAGTGGCGGTAAAAAAGCCAACCAGTGATCGAATTGCAGCCACTTTAATTAGGTTCTTTTCTGCTTCTACCGACATCAAATCCGGATGCTGACCGGACGCGAAAATACGACAACTCTGACACGCGCCACACGGTTCAGGTTGCGGTTTGCGGCACAGTAACTCAGCCACAATGGCTTGGCTCATAATCGTCTTACCAATGCCCTCAAGACCATGAATAATCATCGCTTGAGGTTGTCGGCCGTCAGCCAGTTGTTTATGCCAATGATCCAAAGCCGGCTGTAACCACGGGTAAATCATGGTTTCATCCAATAATCATAAGTCTCAATTAAATGAGCAATTTGTTCTTGAACGGCTGACACAGATAAGTTGGCGTCAATGCGTTTAATGCGATCTGGATCAGCGGCCTGACGGTGGGCATAACCGCTTTGAATACGCTTAAAAAAAGCATCGTTTTCTTGTTCAATGCGGTCTTTTTCTGATCGGTCAGAAGCCCGCTTTAAACCAATATCGGGGTCCACATCCAACCACAAGGTTAAATCGGGTTGAGTGTCACCAACTGTTAACCGATCCAATTGTCCAATAAAGTCCAAATCAATACCCCGTCCAAAACCCTGATAAGCAAAACTGGCATCGACAAAACGATCAGATATAACCCAGGTACCTTGATCTAAACTTGGATGAATCACTTTTTTCACATGTTCATTGCGAGCTGCAAACATTAACAACAGCTCAGTCAGGGGCTCCAGGTGTTCTGTATGTAATAAAATATCTCGAATTAGTTCAGCACTGGGCTCTCCGCCGGGTTCACGGGTCACGATATAAGGAACTTGCCACTGTTCTAATTGATTTTTAATGGTATTTAAGGCAGTGGTTTTACCAGCACCTTCAGAACCTTCTAATGTGATAAAGCGGGCTTTAATTGTCATGGTGCCTCTTTAAATAGTTGTTAACCGCTTGTTGATGTTGTACGTATGTTTCGCTGAACACATGACCACCATCACCACTGGCAACAAAAAACAACTCATTACCTTGATTGGGTTGACCGGCCGCATAAATCGAATCGGCACCGGCCATCGCGATTGGTGTAGGCGGTAAGCCGTGTCGTGTATAGGTGTTATAAGGAGTATCAGTTCGCAGATGTTTGTACGTGATATCTCCGGCGTAAGCATCCCCGACGCCATAAATAACTGTGGGGTCAGTTTGTAGTCGCATATTCTTTTTTAAACGCCGGTTAAAGACACCTGATATGATATTTCGTTCAGAGGCCACCGCGGTTTCCTTTTCGATTATGGAAGCCATAATGAGCATTTCATAAGGTGTTTGTAACGCTAATTCAGATTGTCGATTAACCCAGGACTCTTGTAGAACACGTTGTAAAGACTTGTGTGCTCTTTTTAATAATACCAAGTCTGAATCCTGTGCGGTATATTGATAAGTCTCAGGTAACAGTTGACCTTCCATGGCTGGCGCATCTATTGATAACATCTCAATAATCTGTGCTTCTGTCTTATCCGCAAGTAAACGCTTTTGCAGGTTTAATTGCGATAGTTGTTGCTGTATTTGTTGCCATGTTTGACCTTCAACAATGGTCCATGAATAACTAATGACTCGATTAGCAGCGATGGCATCCAACAGGCTGCGCGGGGTGTCATGATTCGAGAACGCATATTCACCACTTTTAATTTGACTTTGGTAGCCATGCCAACGACCCAGCAGTTGCCATTGCCATTGAGCACCTGCACCGTTTTTGTTTTTAATTTGATTAATCAACTGGCTGTAATAGTTACCAGGCTGTATTTCAAGTCGGGTTTCCTCAGCGCTAAAAACAGGCGTTTGAAGAAATTGCTCATAACGATAATAGATCACAGCAGCCAACAACAAAATAACCAAGACAAGCACTGCCATTGTTTTAAGAAAAATTGATTTCATATCAAATTAATTTGTTGCTGCCAAAGTTTGGATATTCTATCGTAAATTAAATGATTTAACTGAAAACTACCCAAAGTTTCAATGGTTTTAACCTGTCGAAAGCCATGAACTGCATTGGCAGTTATTATCCCATCCGCGTTTTTAATGTCATTTAGTCGGAGGATTTGTGTTTTTATGATTATGTGTTGTTTTAACCACGCCAAAGCAACACCTTCCACACCGCAATCTTGCATATCAGGTGTAAATACCTGATTGTCTTTAATAATAAGTAGATTTTGACAAGTGGTTTCTATCACTTCATCCTGCTGATTAAGCACCAATAAGTCATCGGCATCATTATCATTGAGTTCACGGGCAATAAGCACTTGTGGTAGTCGATTTAAATGTTTCATGCCTTTAAGCAGTGGTTGTGGTGACAGCCGTTGTTTTGCTATGGTCAATGTGAGTGGTCGCTGTTTTTGCTGGAACGGATATTGACTCAACAACCAATCACAATGGCGACTAAGGGGCTGATAACCGCGCTCAGCTTGCCGTCGAAACACAGTCAACCGGAGTACTGCATCAGGCTCACTCAGTTGTTCTTTAATAATATGTTTGATGAACTCCATATCCGGCGGTTCAATTTTCAGGTATTTTAATGATTGTAATAAGCGTTGTTGATGCCAAGTACATAATGGCACCTTTTGATTGACGCAGCGCATGGTTTCAAAGACACCATCACCATACATGAAGCCACGGTTTTGCCACATTTTAATGTCATTGGTATCAAAGGAACTGGCTAAAATCATGATACCAAGGCCCGAATCATGCCCTCTGCTTTGTGTTCAGTTTCTTCGGTTTCTTTAATGGGATCTGAATCATAAACAATACCAGCACCGGCATTAAATTGCAGAGATTGCCCTTGAAGAGATAAACTGCGGATGAGGATATTAAAATCAGCTTGACCACGGTGACTGATGTAGCCGATACTGCCAGTATAGACACCACGTGGCCGCTGTTCAATTTCAGCGATAATTTGCATACAGCGTATTTTAGGACATCCGGTGATGGTACCACCCGGAAATAACGCTTTAATGACATCAGATATCATGACATCAGAGTGCAACTTACCTTGAACATTGGACACAATGTGGTGTACATGAGGATAGCTTTCTACCACCATCAGCTCATTCACGTCGACTGTTCCCGGAACACTGACTTGGCCGATGTCATTACGCTCTAAGTCAACCAGCATAATATGTTCCGCTTGCTCTTTATCATCAGAGATAAGATGCTTAATTTGTAATTGATCAGCATCAACATCATGGCCGCGCGGATGGGTACCGGCAATTGGCCGGGTACTCACCATACCTTCAGCAATATCAAATAAACGTTCCGGTGATGAGCTGATAATGGCCCAGTCATGGTATTGGAATAAACCTGCAAAAGGTGCGGGATTGGTTTTTTTAAGGCGTGAAAATAAACTGGCGGCATTGATATCAGTGTCATCACTGTGGTAATGCCAACGACGGGATAAATTAGCCTGATAAATATCACCTTGAAGAATGTATTGTTGACACTTTTTAATACCATGCTGAAAAATTTGCCCAGATTCAACCCGCTCAAATCTAAAATGATTATGCTGCAGTTGATAGTCAGCATAGTCGGTTAAGCGTTGTTCAATATTCTTAATGACCTGTTGGGTTTCGCCACACAAAAAGGTTTTGTTGGTGGCGTGATCGATGACTATGGCTCCGGCACACCGGATGGCGGCTGCCAACAGCTGTTTTTCAGTGAGTGGTGATAATTTTGGTTGCCAACAATTGACCGCCTCATAGGATAGGTACACCAACCAACCTCGCTCAAATGGCAGTGGCTGTGTTTGCTGAGCGGGCTGATTATCTACTGCAGACAGCAAATGATTTAGCTCTTTATGATTTTTAGCCAGTAAGGTTTCTTGCGGCTCAGCAAATAAAATATCATAACGGGCATTTTTTCCAACGCCCACCTGGCTTTCCAATAAACCCGGAAAAAATGTTTTATCAGCCGCTGCCAGCTTAATTAATGACGGTTGATAATCAAGCGTCTTAATCATCGACGCAGGTGATTTAGTCATTCATTCTTTTAAGAGTCCTTTGAAGAAATCTACATCTATGGAAAAATGAATTTTTAAACTTTTTAACATGATGTACGATTAATTCAAGGGATTCTTTTAAAAACGATGGAGCCGTTAGTACCACCAAAACCAAAAGAGTTCGACATGACCGCATTTATATTGGCTGACTTGGCTTTATGCGGTACGTAGTCCAAATCACAGGCAGGATCAGGATTATCTAAATTTATGGTGGGCGGTAAGATCTGATCACGAATGGCTAAAATACTAAAGATGGCCTCAATACCACCTGCAGCACCTAATAAGTGGCCGGTCATGGATTTTGTGGAACTGACTGCCAAATTATAGGCATGTGATCCAAAAGCCGTTTTAATGGCATCACTTTCACCGACATCACCTTGAGGTGTTGAAGTGCCATGGGCGTTAATGTAATCGAAATCCTGCAAATCCAGACCTGAATCTTTAACGGCATTAACCATACAGCGCGCTGCACCTTCTCCTCCAGGTGACGGTGCTGTCATGTGATGGGCATCGGAACTCATACCAAAACCAACTATTTCAGCATAAATTCGGGCGCCTCGGGCTTGGGCATGTTCTAAAGTTTCGAGTACCAATACGCCGGCACCATCTCCTAATACAAAACCATCACGCTCCTGATCCCAGGGCCGTGATGCTTTATCTGGTTCATCATTACGGGTTGATAAGGCTTTTGATTGTGAAAAGCCACCAATGGCAATGGGGGTTGATGCGTACTCGGCACCTCCGCATATCATGACATCGGCATCACCATACTGAATGCTGCGATACGCCATACCAATGCTGTGGGTGGCCGAGCTACAGGCTGATACCATGGCCAAATTAGGGCCTTTTAAACCATATTTAATGCTTAAATTTCCGGACGCCATATTAATAATGGTGCTCGGAATAAAAAATGGTGAAATCCGTCTTGGTCCTTTATTCAACCATGTTTCCGTGGTTTCTTGAATACCTAAAATCCCACCAATACCGGCACCTATATAGACACCAATACGTTCCGCATTATTTTCAGTGACTTGCAACTTCGCATCTTCAAAAGCATCGATACCGGCCGCCATGGCATAATGAATGAACGGATCCATTTTTTTTGATTCTTTGGCCGATAAATAATCAGACACATCAAAATCTTTCACTTCACCGGCAATTTTAGCGGTAAAGTCAGTGGTATCAAAATGGGTGATGGCCCCAATACCGCTCACACCTTTGAGAATATTATCCCACGCTGTTGCCAGTTGATTACCCACCGGCGACACAATTCCCATACCGGTTACCACGACTCGACGTTTTTGCATATCAGTCCCCATGAAAACTTAAATTACCCGCAAATAAAAAGCCACGTGAAACGCGGCTTTAATTAAATTCTAAACCATCAAACAATTTATATTTAAACGTTAGCAGTTACATAGTCAATGGCTTGTTGCACGGTGGTGATTTTCTCAGCATCTTCTTCAGGAATTTCACACTCAAATTCTTCCTCTAAAGCCATCACCAACTCAACCGTATCCAATGAGTCAGCACCTAAATCATCCACAAATGAAGCGCTGTTATTCAACTCTGATGCACTGACATCAAGATCCAACTGCTCAACAACAATATCTTTTACTTTATTTTCAATGTCACTCATGTGTTCATTACCTGTGTCAAAAGGACTATTGTATGCAAGCTTTACCGATTTTTCCACCAATAAATGCGCCTCGAAACGCTAAAAAGGATATTTATATCAAACGTCCGTTTCAGCCATTGTTATTTGTACTTCTTAATTCATATACATGCCACCATTGACATGTATGGTTTCTCCGGTGATGTAACGACCTGAATCTGCAGCTAAAAACAGTACGGTTTGTGCGATGTCTTCGGTCTCACCAAGCTTTTGTAGCGGGATTTTTTCAAGTAAAGCGGTTTTCTGATCTTCCGGTAAATCAGCGGTCATATCGGTTTGAATATAACCCGGCGCCACCACATTAACTGTAATCCCACGCCCGCCCACTTCTTGAGCCAAGGCTTTTGAGAAACCAATCAATCCGGCTTTGGCGGCTGCATAGTTACTCTGGCCGGCATTACCCATAGAGCCAATGACTGAACCAATATTTATTATGCGACCATTGCGGGCTTTCATCATACCTCGGATAAATGCTTTACTCATGCGGTAAATGGCCGACAAATTAGTATCCAATACCCGCTGCCAGTCAGTGATTGACATTCTTAATAATAATTTGTCTTCGGTGATGCCCGCATTATTCACCAAAATCTGTGGCATGCCCACCGTATTTTTTAAATCATCGACGAGCTGTTGCACACTGTCATCACTGGTCACATCCAGTACCCGACCTTGGCCATTGTGCTCGGCTAAATAATCGCTGATGGCTTGTGCGCCCTGCTCACTGGTGGCTGTACCAATTACAATGGCACCGGCTTCAGCTAAGGTTTTTGCGATGGCTTGACCAATACCACGGCTGGCTCCGGTGACTAAAACCACTTGTTGATCTAATTTCATACTAAACTCCAAAATTGAATAAAACTTATCAGAAACCTGTTAAATCAATACTTAATTAAAGCCGAGCCCCAGGTAAAACCACCACCAAAAGCTTCTAACAACAACACCTCTCCGCGTTTTATTTTGCCTGTACTGACCGCTTCATCCAAAGCCAAACCCACAGAGGCAGCAGACGTGTTACCATGTTTATGAACGGTAACAATCACTTGTTCCATGCTCATATTTAGCTTTTTAGCCGTGGCTTTTATGATGCGTAAATTGGCTTGATGCGGTATTAACCAATCCACATCACTTTTCTTCATGTTATTGGCTTTTAATGTCTCGGTGACAATTTTCCCTAAGGTGAGAACCGCGGTTTTGAAGACCTCATTGCCTTTCATACGAATTTTTAAGCCACCATTAGGTGCATTTTTTAAACCGGCAGAAACCCCAACTGTGGCATTCAACAAGTCATCATGGGAACCATCGGCATGCAAATGCGTCGATAAAACACCGGGTTCTTGTGATGATTCCAAAATAATGGCACTGGCACCATCACCGAATAATACACAGGTTGATCGATCTGTCCAATCGACCATACGGGTGAGTGTTTCGGCACCAATCACCAAAGCTTTTTTATGTTGACCCGATTGAATAAACTTATCCGCAACACCTAAGGCATAAATTGAACCGCTACAGGCCGCGTTGACATCAAAGGCCGTGATGCCCGGACAACCCAGCTGTTTTTGAATTAAACAGGCGGTGCTTGGAAAAACCAAATCGGGGGTGGTGGTACCGACCACAATCAAATCAAGTTCATCTGCCGACATACCCGCCCGTTTTAGCGCTTGTTTGGCCGCTTGGATTGCTAAGGTAGAGGTGGTTTCACCATCTACCACCACATGCCGTTGTTCAATGCCGGTGCGATCTTTAATCCATTGATCATCGGTATCCACAATTTTTTCTAAATCGGCATTGGTTAATATCTTTTCGGGCAAAGCACTGCCGGTACTTTTTATTCTTGAATAAATTCTCATGCGTGGTCTCTTGATTATTATTGATTCTTAAAGGTGCTTATATAATCAGCGGTTCGTTGTAATGCATGGTAAAAAGCCACCGCATCTGAATGGCCATGTGATTTTATAATCAAACCATCTAAGCCAAGCAACAAGGCACCATTATATTGAGCCGGATTCAATTTAACAGTATTTATTCCCGGTATCCATCGTCGCCAATTGAAAGTAGAATTTTTGTGTTGCAGATTTTTGATGAGCCCTTCACAGGCTTTTAAAGTGATATTACCGACAAATCCGTCACAACATATAACATCATGGCGGCCATTGAACAAATCACTGCCTTCACAAAAGCCACCATAATTAAGGTTTGACTGCTGTAACAATCTATCAGCCTGCTGAATGGTGTCATGGCCTTTTATATGTTCTGTGCCAACATTCAGTAAAGCCACTTCAGGATTTTTTAAACCGGCTATCAATCGCGGTGCCATTTGCACGCCAAGCTCAGCTAAATTAAGAAAATCTTGTGCGCGGTATTCCAAACTCGCACCTACATCAAGCAATAAGGTTGGTTTCGGTTTTCCTGGCAATAATGTGGCTAAAGCAGGACGATCTATGGGGCTGATTAACTTTAACCAATGTTTTGAAAATGCCACTAAAGCACCGGTGTTGCCGGCTGATAACGCCGCATCTGCACGTTTTTCTTTAAGCGCCTTAACAGAAAGCGATAAGCTACTGTCTTGTTTGTTTCGAAGTGCCGCTAACGGGCTTTCGGACATAGCGATATGTGTGGCACAGACTTCAGTCACCCAATTATCAGGCATTCGATTGGCGTATTTTTTAATATGGTGTGCAAATGATTCAGTCATAAACACCAAAACAACTATACCCGGGTTTTTCCTGGCAAATTTAAGCGTCGCATCAAAACGCTGCGAAACCGGAGCATCACCACCCATTAGATCAATCGCTATAGAAGCCACTTATTCGTCACCCAAAATGAAAAAGGGCAAATCGATGATTCGCCCTTAAATGATTTTTGCCTGTGATGAGCCTCTAAAGATGACTCATAAAGCCACAGTCGGTCAATCAATTATTCGTCAACAACCACTGTTTCAAATTGAATGACTTCTTTACCGCGGTAAAAACCTTCAGGGCTGACGTGGTGACGCAAATGTGTTTCACCGGTTTCAGCTTCAACGGATAAAGCGCGGGTTTTTAGTTTATCATGACCGCGACGCATGCCTCTTTTAGAGGGGGTTACTCGACTTTTTTGTACTGCCATTTTAGGTTCTCCAAATTTATTTTAAATCTTTTAAAACGGAAAACGGATTATCATCTTCGCTTTCCGCTTCCTCAGAGCCATCGCTGAGGTATTTGCTGTCTAATTCTGCTCCGGCCTTATTGGGATAATCCGGAATCAACAATAAAATTTCATCTTCTATCAGTGCCTGCGGATCAACCAACATATCTTCAACCCAAGTGGCTAACACATCCGGCGGCAACTTATCTTCATCTTCCACTTCACTGATAAAACCCACTGTGCTTTGTTTTTCAATGTCATAAGTAAAAGGCTCCAAACTGCGTTGGCAGATTAATTCAAGTTGGCCTTTAACCTTAATAAGGGCTTCACCTAACACTGCTTGAGAAGCGTAAAACTGAATGTCATAATCAATCAACGAGTCTTCGCTATGCAACAACTCGTGCGGCATTCTTTGCAAATCAGCTAATTTGATTTGACCTGAAAACTGCCAGCGGTTTCTAACCGCAGCATTTAAATCAATGGATTCTGGAAGTGACTGAGCCATAGCGGGCGGATTCTAAAGGTTTTTAAACGTTATTGCAAATTCTAAAACAAAATTTTACATCAGCCAAGTACAAGCCTGGTTATTATGTCACTTTATGAACAATTTTGCTAAAATACTGTGTTTTTAAACCACTTGCGGCGTGAAACTTATTCAACAAAAGTTAGCTTACGAGCAACTATTAACACAACGACCGCTATCAAGTATTGATTTATTGGTAATTCATTGCACTGAATTACCGGACTTATCCACTGCCCGCGAATTTGGTGAAAAAATCCTGTACCCCAGTGGCACCGGTAACAGTGGCCATTTTTACATCGACCGCGATGGTAGCACGCAACAATGGGTAAGCTTAGATCGGATAGCGCATCATGTACAAGACCATAACCAAAATAGTATTGGTATCGAATTGGTGAATTTAGGTCGTTTTCCTCACTGGTATCACAGTAGGCACCAAATACCCAGCGAACGCTACCCCAACTCTCAAATCAACGCACTGATTAAGCTTATTAGCCATCTGAGTCGAGAACTGCCCAATTTAAAACATATTGTTGGCCATGAGGATTTAGATCAAAGTCGAGTCACTGCGGATAATGATAGCCGTTTAACCGTGGCACGAAAGATTGATCCGGGCCCATTATTTCCGTGGCAAACTGTGATGGAAAATACCCGTTTAATTAATATTGGAACACATGCCAAAAATTATGACAAAACAACAAAATGATATTATAAAACTTCTGCATTATTTTGATTTAGAAATTTTAGAAGTTAATTTATTTCGAGGTCAATCTCTGGACATTGGTACCGGACGTATTTTTGGCGGGCAAGTACTGGCTCAATCTTTAAAAGCTGCCTACTTAACCACAAACAATCATGAGGTCCATTCTTTACATGCTTATTTTCTCCGTGAAGGGGATTGTGAAAAACCGGTTATTTTTGAGGTAGAGCGGGTACGAGACGGTCGAACTTTTAGTAACCGCAGAATATCCGCGATTCAAAATGGTAAGGCCATCTTAATTATGTCATGCTCATTTCAAAAACACGAAACCGGTTTTGAACATCAAACACACATGCCGGATGTGCCGGGCCCCGATGAACTCACTGAAAAAACCTTAATACCGATTGATAAAATACGTCAACTTTCACCAAGAATGCGCCGTACTTTAACCACCCAAGGTCCCTTTGAGTTTCGATTTGTTAATGATGTGGACCCTTTTGATGAAACTCCGAAAGAACCCATTAAACGTATTTGGTTTCGAGCGCGATCACCCCTACCCGATGATCAAGTGATACACCGGACTTTACTGACCTTTGTTTCAGATTATCATCTGGTATCGACCGCTACTCTGCCCCACGGCATTTCTTACCTAGATTCACGATTACAATTTGCCAGCTTGGATCATGCCATGTGGTTTCATCGACCTTTGAAAATTGATGACTGGCTACTTTACGATTGTGACAGCCCAAGTGCCTCAGAAGCCCGTGGGTTTGCCACCGGCCATGTGTTTGATATAAACGGTCAGTTGGTGGCTTCTACCGCACAACAAGGATTGATGCGCATGTGGGATAAAACTAAAGCCAGGTAACACCCATTATGATTAGTCAGCGAATTAACTGGATTGAAGAAACAAAAAACCTGCTCAAAATTTTGCTTGGATCGGCACTTATGGCGGTCGCTATTTCCCTGTTTTTGGTACCTGCAAAAATCATCACAGGTGGCACCCCTGGCTTAGCCATGATCATCTATTTCCTCAGCGATATCTCAATGGGTGTGGCCATGTTATTGGTCAACATTCCATTACTTATTGCCGGTTTTCATTTTGTTGATTTAGGCTTTGCCATTCGAAGTATTATTACCATGATAATCACCGCAGTTTTAGTCGATGTGACAGCAGCTTTTGTACCCTTTCCGGAATTGCACAGCTTATTACTCTCCACGCTTTACGGCGGGATTTTAGCCGGTATCGGCATTGCTTTGGTGCTTAAAGCCCAAGCCTCTGCCGGCGGCACCTCCATTGTGGCACGTATTTTGAGTCAATATACCAGTATCAGACCGGCTCAAACAGTTTTGTTTATGGACTTAATGATATTGATGGCAGTGGGCTTTATTTTTCGTAATATGGAGCAACTACTCTGGAGCATGATAAGTATATATGTCACTGCTCAGGTCATTGATAAATTATTAACCGGTGCGGTAAGTGAAAAAATTGTTCATATCGTCTCCGACCAATATCAAGCCATTAGTCAAGCCATTCAGCAACAACTACACCGCGACGGCACCTTGCTGCCGGGCACCAGTTTTGATCAACAACAAAACAAACAAATACTGTTTGTGGTGGTTCACGCCCGTCGCCTGCCGGCATTAAGAAAACTGGTTAAAACCATTGATCCCGAAGCCATTATGGTGGTCATTGAAGCTTCTGAAGTGTTGGGAAACAGCCGTCTGCGTGAAGGCTTAAAAAATACGCCGTAAATAGGTATACTAAGTCATTCGAATAAATAAAGTTCACCATAATCTTAAAACCATACCGACAACCTTTTATCAGAATGGTTGTAGTAGAACGCCAGGTGTCGCCTGACCATCAATGCAAAATTCACACTAATAACACCCAACAACACAAACTTAAAAACCAAATCACCTTTCATTTAATAATCACTGTTCCATTTACCATCGAAAACAGGTAAAATCCACAACCCTTGCGGTGAGGTGTCCGAGTGGTTGAAGGAGCACGCCTGGGGGTCGTTTAGACAATAACATCAAAAATCATTGCGGTTTAAATCCGGAGGATTTAAGAAGCGATGAATTTTCACCTTAGCCTGTGTATAGGTTAATAGCTTATCGAGGGTTCGAAATTTTTGTCAGGAACAAAAATTGACGCCGCAGGCGCCCGAAGGGGCAAATACAGGACGTATTTGATCCATCTCTCTCGACATAACTTTCATAGTTCATCAAGGAAAACTCCCTTAATAACGTTTACACTGACAGTCAAAAAAACTTGAATTGACTAAATTGTAACAAGTCTCAAATCAAAAGCCCTAACATTTAACAATCACTGTTCCATTTACCATCGAAAACAGGTAAAATCCACAACCCTTGCGGTGAGGTGTCCGAGTGGTTGAAGGAGCACGCCTGGAAAGTGTGTATAGGTTAATAGCTTATCGAGGGTTCGAATCCCTCTCTCACCGCCATTAAATTTCTGCCAAAGGCAGCTTATTGAATTGACTGTTCGAGAGATCGAGCATCTGATGCGATTTGACCATCCTATTCCGGCACCAGCAACCCTTTAGTCATCGCACGAAAAAACGCCAGCTCTCTTAATTCTTCAAGCCCCAATCTCGGAAATTCCGCCTCCAACGCATGCACCGTTTTTAAAATCCTAAAGGCATCAAACCACTCCAATACAAACTGTTGCCAGCGGTCATTTGTTTTGGTTTGTTTTAGGGTCTTTTCAATCAGCGGTTCGATATCCCAAAAATCATTGATAACTTGATTATCCGGAATTCTTTGACTTTTAAAAAAATCACACAGTTGTTGATACCAGGTTTTTATTTCAACGAATATTAGTGGGTGATAAAAATGTATTGGTGAAGCGGATTCTTTTATTTTCAACAATCCGGGGCCGGTTCCAAAGGGAACACGTTCTGAAAACCTGGCTTGTATTTGAATAATGGGCTTTTTAGGCTGAGCGATCTTCCCTATTTTGGCCAACTTATTCAACAGGTAAAAATCCTCACCGCCGCTTCGAACCGGAAACCCCCGCACCTTGGCATAGGCTTCAGCCGCGATAACCAAACAACTACCCAATGGAACATAATCGTAAACCGTACCGATATAGCGCATCGCTTGTTGATAATAAGCCAATTTAAAATCATACAGCGCTTGTAAATGTTTTAGCTCAGTAGTATCCGTTATATGCTGAAACGGCAAACTTAAAGCCACGTAATTAGCCGCATTGTCAGTCACTGAAAAGTAGTTAGCCGGCAATTTCACATCCGCATCGGTGCTGTAAATCCAAGGACTTTTGACAACACCAGAGTGAATCAATTTCAGAGCGGAGTCCGCGGCTATTTTTCGGGCTAAACCAACGCCTTGATTGTGATGAAAAGGTTGATCATTATAATTAAGCAACCACACATCATAAGCTGCAAATGACAAGAAATAGCCTTGTGTCAGCGGTTTGACGGTTTGGGCTTGTTGACACCATTCTGTGATTAAGCCTTGATTAGCTTGTCGCCATTGGTGGCTTTTCGGGTGATTATGCGGACGATTAATACAAGCGATGATTAAATAACGCTGATCTTTAATAGCCTCGGTAAGTTGTTGCAAACTTTCAGAAACCTCGCCACAAATGGGTACGATTAGCACATGATGCCAATCTTGGTTACAGTTACTCGGCAAATCAACGGCATGTCCGTAGTTAGCAAGGTAAGACTGAACGGAGGATTCCACCGTTAGTGAACGGCGGCTCTTAGCGGTAAGTTTTTAATTATCTCAGCTTCAGCATCCAACAGTTCATCCAATCGCGCCCTCACAACGTCTTCATCAAAGTACTGCAGAGCTAAATCCATGAATAAGGTGTAATGTCGATATTCTGCACGGGCCAAACGTTGATAAAAGTCTTTCAGTTTAGCCTCTTCAAGGGCTTCACCGATTAAATGAAAACGTTCATGCCCGCGTTTTTCAACAATACTAAAAATCAATAAACGGTCTAATAGATAGGCTTTTTTACCTTTGCCCATATGTTTTAATAAGGCTTTGATATATGGGTCTTTTTCATCATTATCCTGTTGCAACCCCTTAGCCAGCATAATTTTAATGACTTCTCGAAAATGGGCCATTTCTTCCATCGCCAAATCAATCATGCCGCGAATCAAATCCGGTTTATCCGGATAATGCTGCACCATCGACATCGCCAGGGCCGCCGCTTTGCGTTCACAGGCGGCGTGGTCTTTTAAAAAGGCATCAAAATCAGATAAGGCCACTTTTACCCATTCAGAAGATGTGTTGGCCCGCAATTCAAATTCATTGTTCATACTGTTAAATAATTAAATTAATCCAAGCTCTAAGGCTTTTAGAACTGCTCGGGTGCGATCCCTGACACCCAGTTTCGATAAAATATTAGAAACATGGTTTTTGACCGTTCCTTCGGCCACAAAAATTGAGTTGGCGATTTCTTTATTACTGTAACCACCGGCCATTAATCGCAAAATTTCAGTTTCTCGATTAGTTAAAGGATCTGGCCGCTCTAAACTCATGAAGTCATTCTTTAAACCTTCCACATGCTGCATAAATTTTTCAGTGATTTGTGGTCGGACAATGGTTTTACCGGCCGCCACTTGTTTAATACCATCCACCAGTTCTTCTAAAGGCACATCTTTCAATAAATAACCTTTGGCACCGGCTTTAACACCGGCGAGAATTAATTCCTCATCGTCAAAAGTGGTTAAAATGATGGTTGGTGGCAATTGGTTACTTTTAGCCAACTCGTGCAGTACATCTAATCCTGACATGCCGGGCATCCGCATATCCAATAAAACCACATCCGGCAATAGTTCAGGGATTAATTTTACGGCTTCCTGACCATTTTTTGCTTCACCAATAACTTCAATTTCATCGGCCAATTCCAATAAGGCTTGAACCCCTTGTCTCACTAAGTTTTGGTCATCAACCAATAATACTTTTATCATAAGAATACTCCCGTTTATATCGGAAAGGTTAGACGCACGCACGCGCCCTGTTGATCACTTATTTCAAATGTGCCATTCATAATAGCCACCCGCTCTTGAATGCCAGTTAAGCCATTGCCAAACTCTTTATTACCAAGACCACGACCATCATCTTTAACTGTCAGTAATAATTGATCCTCTTGCGAGGATAGCTTAACCCATAATTGATGTGCTTTTGCATGTTTTAAGACATTGGTAATCAATTCCTGAGTACAGCGCAATATGGTTTGTGCCAGTCTGGGGTCTTCCACCAATAAATTTTCCGGGATGTCTTTATTAACCTTTAAACCCGGCAAATCCGACAACAGTTCATTAATGGCTTGGCCAAGATTAAGGGTGCCGCTTTGTCTAAATTGACCCACAACTTCTCTTACATCTGCCAACAAAAGTCGCGCAATGGATTGCGACTTCTTCACATAACGCTGTGGTTTACCTTCTGTTAAATGACTGGCTGCCTCCAAATTTAATGTCAATGCCGTTAAATGATGGCCCACTAAATCGTGCAACTCACGTGAAATGCGTAACCGTTCGCTGATTCGCGAGCTGTCCGCCAATAACACCTGAGTGGCTTTTAATTCGGTATTTAACAACCTCAGTTGTTCTTTGTCATGCTGCTGTTTGAAGGCCACCAAAGAAATAATAAAAGAAAACACAGAAACACCCAAGTAGACAAAAAACAATACATATTGAAATGTCGGGTTATTTAATTCTGCGCCGATATAACCAAATTGGATACCAATCAATAAGTTATAAGCTGCCAACACCACTAAACTGATGGCCACCGGGAATAACCAAGGTAACAAAACAGAGATAATCAAGGCATAAAAGATACCGGTGGCACTATCGGTCATGTGATTGATGACCAGCACAAAAAACACCATTAAGATTACCGCCAACCAGCCGCTGGCATTATAACGGCTATTTTTGAAGTTCAGCGTGGCCAGCCAAAAAACCAGACCGAAACTTATGTGCGCTAAACCATAAACCAAAAACGGTTTACTTATTCCTTCATAATGTAGTACTAAAGGAACCGACAGGCTGAGCCATATTATCAACCCAGCCAGTCTTATCAGTTGAATATGAGAATAGCGATATCCCACTTATTTAAGAACAAATTTCTGCGGACCTTTATGCTCTATGGCATGTTGAATATCGGTGTCTCCCTCTAACCAATAATAAGCGCTGCGGGAATTACCCAAAGGTCGTTCTACCAATACAGTCTGACCGGATACATACAAAATATCTTTTGATTTTAACTGGGATGCTTTAAGGCTGCTGTTAACACCTTTATTACGAATGTAATCACGACGCAATTGATCTTGAACATCATTATTATCAGTCACTGCCACAAAATTAAAAAAATCATCATTTGGCGCATCCATTGGTTTAGTGGCAACATCAGTGTCAGTTGCTGGAGTGGCTGTTTTAACTGAATCATCAGTATAGGTAGCTGATTTCACATATTTACCACTGCCTTTTTCTATCAACTGATGCTTAACAGGATCATAGGCTTCGGCCATCCAATAATAAATCGCCACACCTCGGTTAACATAGCGTTTAACCAAAACAACTTCACCATCAACGTATAAGTCATCGGATTCAGTGATGTTGGTATAATTAATATTCTTATCAACTGTTTTACCTCGTGCATAACGCATTCTCAGGTTTTCTCTCACAGATTTGAGAGCCTCCTGTTCAGTTTGTTGTGTTGACGCTTCAGACTGTTCACGAATTTCTTCAGCAACTGTGGTTTCAGATACCGTAGCTGACTGTGAATCTTTGGCTTTAGTTGATTTTTTTTCAGTATGGCCATTGGTGGGTAATTCCAGCTCTATTTGACCAATGTCTTTTAGTAAATCATCTGTTTTGAAACTGCTGTTATCAAATTCCGGCGCTTCAATTTCAGTATCCATCTCGGGTTTTTCGATTACAACCTGTTTCTTTACAATACCCGGTTGTGAAACTTCTGTGGTGGTTGATTTGAGCGCCATACCCGGGGTCGCCGTAATGGCTATACTTTTGTAAAGAGAATCTTTAAAGTTAATTTGTACGTTTTTAGCACCGCCATCACTGAGAGCTGATCTGATTTTACCGTGCCAGTCTCTGGGTGCGGTAATTTTCAGGAGCCAATCATTGGACACAGCTTGGTCGCCAATTTTTTTCATTTTTGTGACAAAATTCGGCATTTTATATTGGTCTTCAGTCATACCCCATGAAGGTAGTTCTTTAGCTGCCAAGCCGGTCGTTATAAATAAAGCCAATAGTAATATTTTTTTCATGTTATTTCTCCAAACCACCACGGGTCAATTTAATGGGGTCTAATATTTCTTTAATTTCTTGTTCGCTTAAATCAGTCATTTCTTTGGTGACATCGATAACCGAGCGCTTTTCCTGATAGGCTTTTTTAGCAATCTTGGCACCTAACTCATAACCGATAACCGGATTTAGAGCAGTCACTAAAATCGGGTTTTTATCAACACTCTCAGACACTTTATCGTGATTAACTATGAAACCATCAATACATTGTTTGGCTGTTTGTTGTAATGCACTGGTTAAAATATCGATACTTTGTAAGGTGTTATAAACTATCACCGGCAGCATCACATTTAACTGAAAGTTACCTGACTGACCGGCGACAGTAACAGTACTGTCGTTACCTATCACTTGAGCACAAATCATGGTAACCGCTTCAGGTATAACCGGATTCACTTTGCCCGGCATGATACTGCTTCCCGGTTGTAAACTTGGCAATTCGATTTCACCAATTCCTGCCAGTGGCCCTGAGTTCATCCAACGCAAATCATTGGCTATTTTCATCAAAGTAACCGCCAACACCCGAAGTTGCCCGGACAGTTCAACGATATTATCCTGCGTACTGATACCATCAAATTTGTTGGCCATACTGGTAAAGTTTAAACCGGTCAATTCAGACATTTTTGTTGCAAAAATTTCACCAAACCGGGAATCGGCATTAATGCCCGTTCCGACAGCAGTACCGCCTTGAGGAAGTTGACAAACCCGTTTTAAACTATCTGTTAAGCGATCGACATTACTTTGCACAGTACTGGACCAAGTATTGAGCTCCTGACCAAAGGTTACCGGCATGGCATCCATTAAATGTGTGCGTCCGGTTTTCACCACGGTATCCAATTGTTTGGCTTTTGATTGACAAGACGCCACAAAACCATGCATGGCCGGAATCAAATTTTGTGTAACATCCAAGGCATTACTCACAGCGATGGCGGTGGGCACCACATCATTTGAACTTTGCCCCATGTTAACATCATCATTGGGATGTATCGTTAGTTCATCGGTGGATGCCAAATGGGCAATGACTTCATTACAGTTCATATTAGAACTGGTTCCGGAACCGGTTTGAAAAACATCAATCGGAAAATGTTGATCCATTTCGCCGCTTATCACTTTATCCGCTGCCTGTTGAATGGCTTCGCTTTTCACCTGCGACAAATAACCCAATTCCTCATTGGCTTGTGCCGCTGATTTTTTTACCAGCCCCAGGGCTTTAATAAACGCCGGCGGCATGGTTAAACCACTCATCGGAAAATTATTAACGGCACGTTGCGTTTGTGCACCGTATAAAGCATCAGCCGGAACCTGAAGTTCACCCATGCTGTCCTTTTCAATACGAAAATCGCTCATTGCATACTCGTTATTTTAAGAAAGCGCCGATTATAAGCAAAATATCTTCATAAATCGATGCCATTAATCGATTACACGATTGATTGGCAAACAAATGACCTCAAAAACAGCTAAAGATTAAAACTGTGTTAAAAACCCGAAAGTGTGTGACATAATTTAGACAATAAACCTTTTAAAGCAATTATTTGGCCATATACTAAATGGAAGTCATAAAGATTCCTTTGCATTAATCATGAATCGAGTAAAAACCAACAGAAAGCCCAAGAGGGCTGTCACAAGTTTAATGGTTTCAGATTAATACTCAGGTCTCATTAAATCTTTTAATATCATAACTTTGGAGGAATACCATGTCTTTTAAATTACCTGATTTACCCTATGCCAAAGACGCATTGGCACCCCATATTTCTGAAGAAACCTTAAATTACCATCATGGTAAACACCATAACGCCTATGTGAATAAGCTTAATGATTTAATTAAAGGCACTGAATTTGAAAATATGTCCTTAGAAGACATTATCCTTAAATCAGATGGCGGTATTTTTAACAATGCGGCACAAATTTGGAACCACACATTTTATTTTAATGGATTTTCTCCGGATGGTGGTGGCGAACCTAAAGGTGAACTGGCCGATAAAATCAAAAAAGCCTTCGGTAGCTTTGATGATTTTGTTAAAAAATTCAACGAAACAGGATTAGCTACCTTTGGTTCTGGCTGGGTCTGGCTGGTACAAGACAAAGGCGGCGATCTAAAAATCGTTAACACATTCAATGCCGGCAACCCCATGACCGATGGCTACCACCCTCTGTTAACCTGTGATGTTTGGGAACATGCCTATTACGTTGATACCCGCAACGACCGCGGTGCCTACATTAAGAACTTCTGGAACATTGTTAACTGGGATTTTGTGGCTAACAATTTAAAATAAACACTTAGCTCAAAACAAACCATAAAGCCGGTTTCATCTGAACTGGCTTTTTTAATGTTTGCAAATAACATTTATTTGTCGCTTACATTTTCACAACCAACCTTTTTGACGTGCGATTCGGGCCGCTTCGATGCTGTTATGGGCACCCAGTTTTGAGACTGCATTGGACAAGTAGTTTCGGACGGTACCAGGCGATAAAAATAATCGTGCGGCAATCTTGTCGGTGCTTAAACCATCTGCCACCAGCTGTAAAGCGCGTCGTTCTTTATCGGTTAGTGGGTCCATGTCATGCCAGGTTTCCATCACCAACTCAGGATCAATGACTTTACCGCCTTTCATAACAGTTCTGATGGCCGTCGCCAATTCTTCACTGGGCGTGTCTTTCAGCATATAACCTTTGACACCGGCAGCCATGGCTCGTTTTAAAAATCCGGCGCGTGCAAAAGTGGTCAACACAATAACCTCACAAGGCAAATCCTGATTTTTAATTTCTTGCGCCAGCTCAATACCAGTCATGGTCGGCATTTCGATATCAGTTAACACCAAATCAGGTTGATACTGTCGCACCTTATCTAAAGCCTCTTGGCCATTTTTGGCTTGTGCCACCACTTCGAAATCATCTTCTAAGTTTAACAAAGCGGCCAAAGCACCAAGCAGCATGCTTTGATCTTCTGCAATCAGTATTTTTATTTTTTCATTCATGCGCTACTTGATTCGATATTGGTAATGTAATGGTGGCCATAAACCCCTGGTCAATATTGAAATCAACTCGGCCGTTCAGTTGAGCCACCCGTTCACTGACGCCCTTTAACCCACTGCCGGTTTTAAAGTCATTGGCTTGACCGTTGTCTTTTATGATTAACGTGATGTGTTGCTGGTCTGTTTCAAGTTTCAGCATGCACTCTGTGGCTTTTGAATGGCGCATTATATTGGTGGTTAATTCACGAACCATATAAGCCATGGCGGTATTGGTGTCACTGTCCAGCTGCAAATCTTCAATGGCCGCGATATGTTCTGTCACCTCGATGTCTAATGAATTTAACAGCACCCTGGCCTGTACCAGTTCCGTGGCCAAATCCCGCTGCCGATAGTCACTGACAACTTCTCTGACTTCGGCTAAAGATTCGCGACTGATTTTTTCGATTTCCCGAATTTCCTGTTGTACTTTTTTATTGTCATGGCCGACAAGCTTTTGTGCCAGTTGTGACTTAATGTTAATCACTGAAAACGTATGGCCAATCAGATCATGCAAATCTCTGGCGATGCGTTCTCTTTCGGCAGCGGTGGCGATGTTTTTAATTTCTTCCTGACTGGCTTTAATCACTTGATTTTTCTTGGCCATTTGAGCCAGATAAATGTTACTGACACCGATGATTGCACCAAAAAACAAAGCCGGGAAAATTATGTAGGCTGAAATACCAAAACCAACAGCGGCGACTGAAGTCATGGCAAGCATGATGCCTAAGGTTGTAAAGCCGTTTTTTGCGCTGTTAAATTGTGCGCAGAATGCCGCGGCATAAACAGTAAACACCCCGGCAGTCGGCATATTGAGTAATGCCAGCACAAAACCAATGGCCCATATACCTGTGATGTAATAAAACAATTGTCTATCAGCAACCCAATAAGCCCTGAAGTACAGGACTAAAAAAACAGCAATACCGGCGAAGCTGTAAATATACTGTTGGGTGGAGAATTCATTAAACACAAAAGGAATGAAATACATCAATAGATAACCCAACCAGATATACGGCATAAAGCCGACATCAGCTGATTGTGGCAACAACCTATGGTGGAGGTTTTTAAGCCAACCGGGTATGACAGGCGTTTGATTAATGGTTTTCATAGTTATTATCTGATGACCACATTGTCTAAGCTGAAAGCAAAAGATGCAAGTTCTGGTTTTAATCGACTGCCATCAGCCACCCAAGCCAAGCCGGTGACCGCATCCCAGTTGACTGACGGATGGTCTGACAGTGTCACTGCTAGCAGCCGGCATTGTTCCGTTATTTTAAAGGGTATTTGCACAGGCTGCATATTGTTGACAGTAAAAACCATCAGTTGATAAACGCCGACATCACCCGCCGCTTCAAATTCAATGGCTTGATAAGCTGTCAGGGATCGCGTCTTATTCATATTTGCTGAAAATGGCAGGAAGACCCCTGACCATGGATAGTTAAAACCACTCTTTATATGGCCTTTTACAGCGATACCACCACCATCACAAGCATTTGAGGTCCAACTTACCGCAGCGGTGGAGTTACCTTGCATCATTTGATCAGAAGTGACCTTATAGTCAGAATCGAAAAATGATTTTAAACTGTCCTGATTAAAATGACTGATAAGCGTATTGGGCTGTTCATCAATTGGCTCAATTGAATCGGTATTGGTCGTATCTTCAGACGTAATTGGGTAGCCATTTTTCCAAATACTGACAATTGTTCGGGTATTTTTAATGTGTTCTCTGGGATCTGCAGACAGCACAATAAAATCAGCTTTGGCACCGGGGCTTAAGTCACCCCGACGACCAATCGGAAACGCTTGAGCGGTTAAATATCCGGCGGCTTGTAACACTTCGGTCGGGCTTAAACCGGCTTGCTGAAGCAGTTCCAATTCTCCGTGCAGGCTGATGCCATGGGCTGTCCCGGGATTGGGTGCATCGCTACCGGCCAATATAATAATGCCATGTTCATGCATAATACGGGTGTTTTCAATGGCTGTGGCCAGCAGATCGGGGCGACTGGGTAAACCGTGAAAAGGTTTTAAGCCATTTTTAATCTCGGCAAGCATTGATGTCGATAGTTTACGGGTTAAGTTCTTATCGACACTTAATGCAGCGCTGTGATCACTTTGTGCCATGGAGGCAATAACCGATAAAGTGGGAATAACAAAGACCTGCTTTTCCCGCATTGCGGTCAACAATTCATCACTGATTATCCGGTCCCCAAAGGTATGCACCAAACCATCGGCACCGGCCGTCACAGCGTCCACTGCGGACTGATGGTTACTGATATGCACCACCGCCAGTTTCTGTCTTGCATGACTGGCTTTGATTACGGCAGCGAGCGTTTGTTTTGAAATGGTTGTCAGCCCATGGTAATCAGGCTCGTGGTTATAGACGATTTTAATAAAATCAGAACCTTCATCGATACGGGCCTGGACAAATTCATCGGCTTCATCGACTGAGTTAATGGTCGGAATCGGAAAACCATACTGGGTGCCATGACCACCCGGGCTGGTCACCAAAGTACCGGCTGAGAAAAAATCCGCCTGGTTGGTTTTAGCCTCCGAATGACGTGTTAATTTTGCCTGTTGCGCAAAACTCAGTGCGGTAAACATATCGATTTCAGTGGTCACACCAAATTGCAAAGCCTGTTGTAATGCATTGCCCCAAGTATGGGTATGGGCATCGATCAGACCCGGTATCACAAAACCCTGACCCCCATTAATCCGTGGAAGTTCATCACTGCTGCCAGCATCAGTGCTGATGCGACCGTTATTTATCACCAGTTGACTGTCCTGATGCCAGGTTTGGCCATCAAACACAGTGACATTGGTTAATACAAAGGTATTATCTGTGGCATTGCCTATTGTTGTCTTATGGTGTGGGTTTTCGACAGCCGGCGTTGGCAATAAAAATATGAAACCGGTTAAAATCGCCACAAATACTAAACTATATATTAAAAACTTCATGCCTGTTCTCCGTTATTTTGCTTCAGAAATACGTTTAAATGACCTACGTGCCAATAGCAGGAATAACAGACTCATGGCGGTTAAAATACCGGCATGGATAAACCAGGGATGGCCTAAGTCTAAACCTTGAATTTTCAACACCAATTGCGCCAAATGAAAAGGCGGCAACAGCCAGGCAAAAGACTGTAAAACCGATGAGAATAATTCGATGGGTATCCACAATCCCGATAAGAATGACATGGGCAAATAAATCAAATTAACCACCGCCGGCGCACTTTGGCCTTTTAAAGCCAGGCCCAGCCACAAGCCCAGTGCACAAAATGGCAGTGTTCCAATCAACAAAACCAATAAAGTCGCGGCCCATTGACCTGTGGTCAACACCACATCACCAAATAGTGCGCCGGTGATAAACAAACTCAAGATAATCAGCAATGCAAACTGCATGGCGGTTAGAATTCTTGCCATAAAATACGCTGAAATTGGCATCGGGCTGCATTGCTTAACAGCCAGCCAACCCTGGTCTTTTTCAATCGCCACACCAACCCCAAAACCAAACAAGGCCGGTCCAATAATACCAAAAACACCATACGTCGCAATCATATAGGCGGGCATTTGACCGTTCATGCCTTGACGGTTAAAAATTAACGCAAAAAACACATAAAACATCAGCGGAAACAATAAGCTGGGAATGGTGAAGGCCGGCATTCTAAAGGCTTTAAGGAACTCGGTTTTGGCTTCCAAATAATAGATATTGAGCGAGCGCTGCCAGTTAGCTGAGGTATTCATGCTGATTTCTCCTGTTCAATTTTTTCATGCGTTTGGTGTTCGCTGAGATTAATAAAGGCGTCTTCTAAAGTCACTTGTGAAATGGTTAAATCTTGGATGTCAGTACAGACGTTAAGTAAGGACCGCAAAGTGGCTTCGGTTTGTTGAGATAATAATTCGTGGTAATTGCCTTTGGCTTGGTAGTCATCAACCGCGGTGAGCTGCGATAAATGCGCAGCTGTAAGATTACTTTTGAAGCGAATAATTTTACCGCCCAAACGTTTTTTAATCTGTTCGGGACTGCCCTCGGCAGTGATTCTGCCATCGCTAAGCAACACAATGCGATCCGCCAACATATCGGCTTCTTCCAGATAATGTGTGGTCAATAGCACCGCAGTGCCTTGGTCTTTTAAATCACGGATACAGCGCCACAGTTGACGACGGGTATCGACATCCAAACCCACCGTGGGCTCATCTAAAAACACCACCTCAGGGTTACCACATATCGCCAAAGCAAAAAACACCCGTTGTTTCTGGCCACCAGATAACTGATCAAAACGTTTGTCTTTAAGCTGTGTGAGCTGCGATTTCTCCAGGGTTTCCTGAAGACTTAAAGGTTGGTCGTAATAACTGCTGAATAATTCGATGTGCTCAGCCACTTTTAAAGTACCTGGCATTTGCGCTGATTGCAAAATAGTTCCGATTCGCTTGCGGGCCTTAATATGTCCGGCAGGATAATTCAACACGGACAGACTGCCACTGTCGCTGCGCATGCGACCCAACAGTAAATTAATGAGGGTGGTTTTACCTGCGCCATTGGCACCCAGCAAAGCCAAAATCTCACCGGCTTGTATCTGCAATGAAACCCGATCCAATGCTTTAAACTGCCCAAAGGATTTACTGACTTTTTTGGCTTCGATGATTGCTGCAATTGACATAATAATTAAACTTCAATGAAAGTTTAATTATGCAATTCTCATTTCTAAAATCTAACAGAGGATTGTCATCAATCACCCATGA
Source organism: Marinicella gelatinilytica (assembly GCF_026410405.1). Taxonomy (GTDB): domain Bacteria; phylum Pseudomonadota; class Gammaproteobacteria; order Xanthomonadales; family Marinicellaceae; genus Marinicella; species Marinicella gelatinilytica. The sequence goes on from NZ_JAPMLN010000005.1 coordinate 96,197, forward strand.
CAATTGTCATGAAATGATGAAGGGTTTTCGAATTTTTATCTAAATTCAATAAGTATACTTCGAACTTAGATAAGTCAGAACTATAGACAACAAACCTTAAGTGCCCCATAGCCTATTGAGGATAAAACATCATTATAAATAAAATGGTGCGCTCGACAGGATTCGAACCTGTGGCCTATCGCTTAGGAGGCAATTGCTCTATCCGACTGAGCTACGAGCGCATTAACTGATTTTCATACCCACCCAAAAAGCCGTGAAGCAAGCCACAACGGTGATTAATGTATAAGCAAGGGCTTTAAGTATCTCGCCGTGTTCCATCATCAACACGGTTTCCATGGAGAATGTGGACCAGGTGGTTAAGGCACCGAGGATACCGACCATAACAAATAGCTGTAGATTTTCCGAGATATGGGCATGTTGACTGAACCATTGATACACCCAGCCGATGATTAAACACCCCAACACGTTGGCACTGAGGGTGGCCCAGAATAAGGCCAGCCCGGATTGTTTAAACAGCATATTCAAGCCAAAACGACCCAGGGCACCGAAAGCCCCTCCCAACATGACGGCTAAGATGGAATTAATCATGATCGTTGTTGGCGGATGTGTTTCAATTTTTCGGCTATTTGTCGCTCTAAACCGCGGTCTGCAGGATGATAATAAACCTGTTCACCGATTTTATCAGGAAAACCGGTTTGGCTGTAGGCAATACCGCCTTCGTAATCATGATCATATTGATAGCCTTTGCCAAAGTCATTGTCTTTCATCAATTGTGTCGGGGCATTACGTAAATGCATCGGCACTTCTAAAGATCCATATTTCTTGACGTCTTGCCGGGCAGCTTTAAAAGCCACATAGATGGCATTACTCTTGGCACAACTGGCCAAATAAGCAACCGCTTGCGCCAATGCCAGTTCGCCTTCAGGGCTACCAAGGCGTTCATAGGTTTGCCACGCGGTTAAGCAAATACTGAAAGCCCTGGGGTCGGCATTGCCGATATCCTCACTGGCCATGCGCAACACCCGTCTGGCAACATATAAAGGATCGCAACCACCATCCAGCATTCTCGCCAACCAGTACAACGCCGCATCAGGATTAGAACTGCGCACGCTTTTGTGCAACGCCGAAATTTGGTCATAAAAGACATCACCCTGCCGGTCAAAGCGACGGGTTTGTCCGGTGGTAACCAAGGCAACGTCTTCATCTTTAACCAGGCCGCCGCTGCTGTAGTCCTGGAGAATTTCGACTAAATTTAGAAGCTTTCTGCCATCACCATCTGCAGCGGCAATAAGGGCCTGCTGTTGATCTTCCGTTAAAACCATCGGCGGGTCAAAAGATTGCACACCTTTGTCTAACAATTGACCGCCACTGTCATCATCCAATGATTTCAAAATATAGACTTTTAGGCGCGATAATAAGGCATTGTTCAGCGCAAAAGACGGGTTTTCGGTGGTGGCACCAATTAAGGTAATCAAACCGCTCTCAAGATGCGGTAAAAAGGCATCTTGTTGGGATTTATTAAAACGGTGGATTTCATCCACAAACAAGACAGTGATGTTGGGCAGATTGACTTGAGCCTGTTCAATGGCGCCACGGATGTCTTTAACACCGGATAAAACCGCTGAAATTTGGATGAAATTTGCATCTAAGCTGTCGGCAATAATTTGTGCCAGGGTGGTTTTACCGGTACCGGGCGGCCCCCAGAATACCATGGAATGCAGAGAATTATTGGCTAATAAACGATGTAAGGGTTTATTGGCCGCCACCAAGTGTTGCTGACCCACCACCTCATCGAGTGTGGTGGGTCTGAGTTTATCCGCCAGCGGTTGGTGTTTAACAACAACCATGTTTACTCGATGGCTTCCACCACATCAACGCCCTCCGGAGGGGTAAATTGAAACGTATCTTTACTTAAAGTTGGGTTACGTTTTAAGTCGCTAAACTCAAAAACCAAGGTTTGATCTAACTGATTGTTAACATGTATGCGATGCAGTTGTTTATTTTTAATTCCCAACATGACACTCTTAACTTCGTCAGAAGTTTCTTTAGGTGTTAGTTTTACCCAGGATAAATCTTGTTGTTCACCTTCATAAGCTATGTGGTAATACCGTGTTGACAACTCTTCGTTGATAATCACATAAATTGGGTTTAGATTGTTGTTCTGAGGCTTGACAGTCACTTGTTGTAAGTCCTCATCATAGACCCAGACCTGCTCACCATCCGCCACAATTAATTGTTCGAAAGGCTCTTTATAATGCCATTTGAAAAAATCCGGGGCTTGCATCCAAACAGTACCACTGTTTTTATCATCGGCATGTCCATCCTGGCTTAATTCATATTGTTTAAACTCAGCTTGTAATGCACTTAAATCTTGTCTCAATTCCGACAAGATATCTTGTGCCTTGTTATCAATGGCGTTGTCATTATCAGACTGAGCCAGTGTTAAACCAGCCGCAAAAACACAAACTAATAGTATCAGAGCTTTTTTCATGGTAATCATCTCATTTGTAATAACGGTCATTATAAAGAATTTAGGCTGAATCTGCCTTGAATCAATCTTTGACTGGTGGTGGTGCCAATACTTCTCGGGCACCATTATGAGCCGGTGCCGAAACCACGCCGGCAGCTTCCATTTGTTCAACCATGGTGGCTGCCCGGTTATAACCAACGCGCAAACGTCTTTGTACATAAGAAATCGATGCTTTACGAGATTCAGTGACCACAAAAACAGCCTTGTCATACAATTCATCTTGTTCTGAATCCGGCGCTTCGGGTAAACCGGTTTCACCCATTATTTGACCATCGTCAGTCATTTGTAAATTATCTAAGATACCTTCTTGATAATCCGCTTCGTAATGGGTTGTCAAATAATTCACCACTGAATGAACCTCGTGATCATCAACAAAAGCACCATGCACCCGCTCCGGCTGGCTTGATCCCGGTGGTAAATATAGCATATCACCATGGCCCAATAATTGTTCTGCACCACCTTGGTCCAAAATGGTTCGCGAGTCTATTCTTGAAGAAACCTGGAATGCCATACGGGTTGGAATATTGGCTTTTATTAAACCGGTAATCACGTCAACCGAAGGCCGCTGCGTGGCCAGCAATAAATGAACCCCGGCAGCACGTGCCTTTTGTGCCAACCGAGCAATTAATTCTTCCACCTTTTTACCGACAATCATCATCATATCAGCGAATTCGTCAATCACCACCACAATAAATGGTAATGGACTTAAGCTCTCAGGATCATCTGCACCAATACTTTGATCGGCCAATGGATCTTTTAGCGGCTGTCCTTGATCAATGGCTTTTTGAACTTTGCGATTATAGCCCGCTAAGTTTCTTACGCCCAGAGCAGCCATTAATTTATAACGCCGCTCCATTTCCGCAACACACCACCGCAATCCGTTTGCTGCTTCCTTCATATCAGTTACCACCGGCGCCAAAAGATGCGGGATACCTTCATAAATAGACAACTCCAGCATTTTTGGGTCAATCATCAACATCCGCACCTGTTCCGGACTGGCTTTGTACAATAAGCTGATGATCATGGAGTTGACAGCCACTGATTTGCCGGAGCCGGTGGTACCAGCCACCAATAAGTGCGGCATCTTAGAAATATCCACAATTACCGGATTACCTCCAATGCTTTTGCCTAGTCCTATGGTTAAGGGAGACTTTGATTTATCAAAATTAACAGAGCGTAAAATTTCACTCAAATAAACAATTTCTCGGTTACTATTCGGAATTTCGATACCGATATAAGGCTTACCGGGTATAACATCGACAATTCTGACACTTGGCACCGATAATCCGCGTGCCAAATCTTTAGCTAAGCCGGTGACTTTACTGGCCTTGGTACCTGCTTCAGGATTTACCTCAAAGCGGGTGATAACAGGTCCCGGAAATACGCCCACCACTTCTGCTTTAACTTTGAAGTCAGACAACTTGTGTTCTAATTGTCTTGACAACACGGTTAGTTCATCATTGGAATAACCGGAAGTTTGATTTGGCGGATCATCCAGTAATGATAAAGGTGGCAGTTTACCGGCAGGTAAGCTATGAAACAAATTAAGTTGCTTGTCTTTATCTGCACGTTTGCTTGGGCTTGGATCCTTTTCTGTTTTCTCAATAACAATGGGTTGTCTTTTTAGTTGCACATCGGCATCTTTTTGACGTATTAATTCTCGCTCACTTTTTGCCGCTCGACCTGCCCGCCAATCGTTAAAACGCTGCCATTGGCTATATAGCCAGCGTAAAAATCGGATGGTTAGTCGTCCAGTGGCATCTGAGAGTTTCAGCCAAGACAGTCCGGTAAATAAAGTTACACCCGCCAGAAACACAGCAGAAAGCAATAAGGTGGTGCCAATAACACCAAAACCGGCCAACACTGAACTGCCGACCAAATCACCTATAATACCACCACCTGAGAAAGGCAAAGAGCCGGTATCGGCATACAAGTCCGATAAACCACAACCTGCTAAAAGTGCCGCTAAAAAACCTAAAATTTTAACCGCCGCATCAAGCCAAGATAAATCTTCATTATCAGGACGGTGATAGATACGCCAGGCTAAATACATCAATCCAAGCGGAATAAAGTAGGCGAAATAACCTAAAAAATGCAGAGAAAAATCTGCCACATAAGCGCCTGTCACGCCACTTAAGTTAGCCACTTGGTTACTATCAGTTGAGGCGAAAGAACCCGGATCAGTTGGACTGTAAGTAATTAACGCCAATAATAAATAGCCCGCCACAGGCAGCAGAATAAATACCAAACTTTCTTTAATTCTGTGGCGGGTTTGTTTAGATACAGCGTTCACGTTAGGGTGTTACCTTTAGGTTGTCAGACACTGTTATAAGTTTTTGAGCGCTGGGTGAATAATTTGGCCTGCTTTCACATTCACACCCCGTTGTAACGCTTCTACCTGATACCAGTCAGCAGTGGCCAATCTTTGCACATAAGGTAAAATCACAGCAGAAATGGCTGTGGTGGCTGTTCTGGGTACAGCGCCCGGCATATTTGATACGGTAAAATGAACCACACCATGCTTTTCATAAGTGGGGTTACTCCAAGTCGTGGCTTTTGATGTTGCAATACAGCCGCCTTGGTCGATGGAAATGTCGGCCACAACGGAACCCGGTTCCATCAACTTAATCATATCTTCTGAAACAACATGCGGCGCTTTTGCCCCTGGAATTAAAACAGCACCTACAACCAGGTCAGCTTGTGCCACAGTGTCTGCCACCAGCTGTTCATAGGGATACAGTGCGGTAACATTGGCCCCTAAGGCCATCATCTGAGCCAAACGATCTTGGCGCTTATCAAACACCACGACGTTAGCACCCATGGCTGCCGCCAGTGAGGCCGCTTGTCCGCCGGCAGCACCACCACCTAACACCACCACATTACCACGTTCAGTAGAGGGCAACCCACCCAGTAAAAGACCCTTACCACCAGCCGGACGATGTAACAAATGAGTACCAACCTGAGTAGATATTCTACCGGCAATGATACTCATCGGTGCCAGCAACGGTAAAGTACCATCGTCTAACTCCACTGTTTCAAATGCCACACCCGTTAATCCAATGTCCAATAACGAAGCAGTTAATTCAGGCTCTGCGGCCAAATGCAAATAGCAAAACAGTAAATGATCTTCGCGCAAGTATTTAATGTCATCTGCAACCGGCTCTTTAACCTTAACAATCATCTCGCTACTGGCATACAAATGCTCTGCATCCGGCTCAATAATGGCACCAATTGCCTGATAATCACTGTCATTAAAACCGCTGAGTAAACCCGCCTCACTCTGGATATGGACTTCATGACCGGCTTTTATTAGATCCAAAACTGCATCAGGCACTAAGGCAACGCGGCCTTCCAGGTTTTTTATTTCTTTAGGTATGCCAATTCTCATAGCACAAAATCCTCATAATAATGTCTAAAAAAAACGCTTAAAAATTAACAGCGTTAGGTGTTTTTACGAACTGGTATTGATAAAGGCTTATGATACTAAAAACCAACCGTCCTTGTCATTGAAAAGCCGTCATAAGTAACTCAAGAATCACGATTGAGCCACTGCGGATTATTAATAAAGTCAATAACAGCCTGTTTATCGAGTGGTTTGGAAAAATAATAACCTTGCAAGTTATGGCAACCATAATGTTTTAATTCATTAACCTGGTATACCGTTTCTACCCCTTCGGCAATCACTTCTAATTTCAATTTGCCCGCCAAATTGACGACAGAACTAATTATTTGCCTATATTGAAAATCATTTTCTTCCAATTTATCAATAAAGGAACGATCAATTTTTATCATGGTAATCGGAAAATCAACTAAGGTGCTTAAAGAAGAATAACCAACGCCAAAGTCATCAATGGCAATATCAATACCCCGTTCTTTAAAGTCGTCAAATACTGACAAAGTTGTTGAGCTGTTATTAAGCAGCGCACGCTCAGTAATTTCTAATGTGATACTGATTTTTGCGGCTAGTTGATACAACCAATATAACCATTCACTTAACAAATGAGTTTGACAGCTGAAGATATTAGGTGACACATTCAAGCTAATCCCCAGTTCTGTTTGGTTACATTGGGCTTTAATTAAATCAAGGTCTGTAAAAACCTGTTTTATTACAGCGATATCAATTTCAAAAATGGTACTGGTTTCTTCGCATATTTGAATCAATTCTTCAGTATTAAAAAAACCACCTTCAGGATCAGGGCAGCGCATTAATGCTTCAATTTTAATGACTTTATTATTGTCTGTATTTATGATTGGCTGATAGTACACCTCAATGCTGTTGCTTTCTACAGACAGTTGTAGCGTATTTTTTAAATAAATCTGACGTTGCGCATGCTTTTGCATATCAGCATTAAAAATACAGGCATTATTTTTGCCTCTTTTTTTGGCTTCATACATCGCCAAATCAGCACAAACCATCAAATCAGACGCAGAAATTGCATGATCGGGATAAACAGAAACCCCAATTGAAGCACTGATAAAAATTGACTGACCCTGAATAGATAATGGCTGATTCAAATTTTCTAACAGCGTATTCACTTTGCTTTTCAATAATCCATAAGCCGTGTTAGAAGTCAAAATAACAAACTCATCACCACTGTACCTACTCAAAACATCTCGGTGATCACTTAATGTTTTAATTATATTTGCAAACTCAGCCAATACTTGATCACCACAGCCATGCCCCAGGCTGTCATTGATATTCTTAAAATTGTCCAAATCAATGAATATAAGCGCAACCATGGCATTATTTTTTTCAGCGAGTTTTAAACATTCTTTTGTTTGTTGAACAAATGCTGACCGATTGTATAAACCAGTTAAGTTGTCATGGGTTGCTTGGTATTGGATTAATTCACTGATATCTTTATATTCAGTGATGTCTTGAATGGCTCCGATAATTTCTTTCCCGTGTGCGGTGTCAATGGTTTGTGCAGACACCACCCGTAACCAACGTCGCTGACCTTCATCATCATGATAGGGCACTTCCACATCAAAACCTTCACCATATAAACCGGCTTTTATAATGTCAGTTTTAAATGATTCAGTCAGTTCATTGTTGAATAGTTGCCAAAAATCATCTACATGGGTAATTTTATGCGGAACATAATGACCTATTATGTCGTTGCCTTTGGCTGTCCATTGTAAAATATCACCTTTTTCATTAACACGCCAAGCTGCAATTTTGGCAATGGCGCCCACTTCATGTAACAATGTTTCGTGGGTTTTTACTTCTTGCTGAATTAAGTTTCGGTATTGTTTTCTTCTTAATAAAAACTGAACACGAAAGAACCAAATTAAGACAAACAAAACCGCCAATAAACGAAACAACCATATTTGTTCAGATGCCAATGTCCAGCCATCTATCGGGCTAATGTGTAAATTCCATTTGTTATCAATAACATTCATCGCGACTGATAGAGAGTCCCCATGTTTATCGTTATAGGGGTTACCGTAGACTACGTAGTTAACTTGTTGATTATCGTTTGATTTAATCACAATATTAAAGCGTTTAGATGCCTCAAAAACACCCACTTGTTTAAACATTTGGTTAATATCAACAACTGCGGCAACAACACCCCAAGGATCATGGGTCTGAGATGTCATAACACCTTGTCTAATCACTAAACCGCGACCACCTTGAATCAATTGCAACGGGTTACTAAAAACAGTTTTTTGTTCAGTCAGAGCCCGCATAACTAATTTATTTTGTGATTTAACATTCCTATAATCGACATTTAAAATAGCTTCATTTCCATGCAATGGATAGACCATTTTAATGATTAAGTCTGGTGCGGCTGCCAGGTTAATAAGGGACTCACCTTGTTCAAAAACCTCACCACAAAACGCCGAAAATTCAGCGTCACTCAGAGATGGATTAAAAGCAATATAAGTCGCTAAATTTTTTAACAAAATGACATTGTTATTAAGACGGTTTGCTAAATCAGTGTTTAAATCTTGTGCCGTTTGGAGTGCTTCATAACGTAAAATCTCACCATAGCGTTGACGCATGTTATATTCAGTGAGAATGTAGAGCACCGCAATAACCAATAAACCAATAACAAAAACATAACGGTATTCATTTAAAAAGTGAAATTGAATGGCCATGTAAATTGCCAAAACAAAGATAATGCATATTATTATATATACACCCCACTTTTGAACACTCAGCTTGGGTGAATACAAATAGTCCTCAATGTTCCATTGACGATTGAGCAGATTATTGTTTTGTAAATCATTATAAATCTGATGCCAACGATTGGTGGATGAACTACCAACGGCCACATCGGGCCACTGCATATATTTCTTCATTTGTTGTGCGTAATGAAGATTGTAAGCGTCACGGTTTTCAACCGCCACTTTGTGGTTATCCAAAAGTCCAATATAATCTATTAACTGTTGTTCGTGAGTCAATGCATATTGCCAACCCTGAATACTTGCCTCTAAAAATTCTCTAACCTTGTCCGGATATTTATTAATTGTTGATTGATGGGTGAATAATACATTGCCATAGAAGGCACTGCCTATGTCCGATAGATAAGTCACCGATATTGGAAATTGTTGTCTTATGGTATTGAATTCAGCATTTACACCATAAGTTAACAAAACGTCAGCATCACCTGAATCCAAATCACTGAGCGATAGGTCGCCATATTTAAATTTAATGTCATTTTGACTGATTTGGTGAGCGGCTAATAACACTTTTAATTCATTGACCAAGTGATGGTTATTTCCGGTTTTAAGGGTTTTACCCACTAAGTCATGGATTTTATGAATGGGATTGTCAGCGGTCGTAACGAGAGCGGCGGCTGTATGTTGCATTATTGGTGCCAATATAACAAGTTCAGCACCGTCATCTATGGCCTCTAATAAGTGTAAATCATCAACGCCGAATACAGCTTCACCGGACCTGACTGAGTCTATCGGAGATACAAATTCCCCGTCTTCATTAAAACCTGAATGAATGGAAACCTGTAAGCCATTTTGCTGATATAAATTTTGTTGTTGAGCGGCATAAAAGCCGGCAAACTGAAAACTGGGCGTCCACCTCAGTTGCAGATCCACAGATTTGGATGCAACTGAATAACAGGTGTTATTAATTAAACACAGAGCAAAAAATAAAATCCAGCGATGCACAGAGGATATAATCATACAAGCACCGGTCCGGGTGCTTGTGACATTTTCAAGTAATGAAATATCCTCTCTTTTAATAAAACCTGGACGAACATATTATTTTTATTATTTGTCGTATTTCAAGAATAATATAATTATACCTAATTATCCATTCATTCAATCGATTAATGTATACAATTTATAATCATTTACAATAACTTATCAATCACTATAATAAACCATTTACAATTTACTTTACCATGAACTCACAACACCATAAAGTCATTATTTTAGGTTCAGGTCCTGCCGGATATTCCGCTGCGGTTTATGCCGCTCGGGCTAATCTACATCCGGTTTTAATTACCGGCCTTGAGCAAGGTGGACAGCTAATGACCACAACCGAAGTTGAAAATTGGCCAGGTGATCCGGGCGATTTACAAGGCCCGGAGTTAATGGCCAGAATGTTAAAACATGCTGAGAAATTTAACACCGAAATCATCTTTGATCACATCAATGAAGTTAATTTAAAACAAAAGCCTTTAACACTAAGTGGTGATCAAGGAACATACACGTGTGACTCATTGATTATTGCTACAGGAGCCAGTGCTAAGTATTTAGGGCTTGAATCTGAACAAAAATTTAAGGGTAAGGGCGTTTCAGCATGTGCCACTTGTGATGGATTTTTCTATCGTGATCAACCGGTAGCGGTTGTTGGTGGTGGCAATACTGCTGTTGAAGAAGCACTGTATCTTTCTAATATTGCATCTAAAGTATATCTGGTTCATCGTCGCGACACTTTACGCTCCGAAAAGATTCTGCAAGATCGCTTATTCGAGAAAGCTAAAAATGGCAACGTGGAATTGATGTGGGATCATCAAGTCGATGAAGTAATTGGTGATGCGAGTGGCGTAAATGGTTTACGTATTAAGAACGTAAAAAATGAAACCATTCAAACCTTAGATGTACAAGGTGTATTTATTGCCATTGGCCATTCTCCTAACACCCAAATTTTTAACGGTCAGTTAGATATGATTGGCGGTTATATTACTGTTAACTCAGGGCAGCAAGGTAATGCAACCCAAACTTCAATTCCGGGTGTATTTGCTGCCGGTGACGTTATGGATCATATTTATCGTCAAGCCATTACTTCAGCCGGAACAGGATGTATGGCTGCTTTGGATGCCGAAAAGTATATAGATTCATTGGCATCTATGTAATCTCAAATATAGAGCCGGTTATTAACCGGCTCTATGATTAAAATGCCCATCTTTTTACCAGATTTATCACAGTGCGAAGAATTCCCTTCCGTTAATAATGCTTTGAGCGAACCGGATGGTCTAATCTGTATGGGAGGTGACTTATCCCCCAAAAGATTAATAACAGCCTACCAACAGGGTATTTTTCCTTGGTATAACGAAGATGAACCAATCCTTTGGTGGTCACCTACCAATCGCATGGTATTAAAGCCAAATGAGATACATATAAGTAGAAGTCTCGTTAAAACCATTGAAAAAAACAAACCCCATTTTTATTTAAATAGACACTTTGACAAAGTCATTAAAACTTGCGCTCACATCACCAGGAAAACACCCGGAAGATGGATTCATGACGAAATGATTGATGCTTATCAGAACTTATTTAATTTAGGTTTCGCGTTTTCTATCGAAGTTGAGATAAATGGCCAGCTAGTTGGTGGCCTGTATGGCGTCAAAACCAGACGAGTTTACTGTGGTGAATCGATGTTCTCCGTAGAAAAAAATGGGTCTAAATTAGCCATGGTGGCATTATGCGCTTACCTTGAATCCATAGGCATTACGTATCTCGACTGTCAGTTATATAACCCACACTTAAAGACAATGGGTGCCCACCTAATCTCGAGAAAAGATTTTACATCCGCATTATAAAGACCCTTGAATTAATATGGGTCGGTGGGCAAAGCCAACTGTAACACTTTCTAAAGCAGCTAAAATTTCAGCAGTCACCAACAGTAGGCACCACGAGACGAGGTAGAAAATGTAGTCTGATATGCCGTTAAAAGCAAGCTTTCTAACGCCGAGTGGTGAAATTTTGACTGCCTACCAAAGCATCTACTTTTTTGTTTTAACTCGATTCACGAATAATTAAAAGGTCTCTTATAAAGATTTATTTATAATAATGTACTTAAAGGCTTGTACCTGACTTTTTTGGTAATAATACTTAATGCGGTTTTGAAGAGCGTAATGCGTGTATTTACGATGCTTTCTGTGGGCATTTTTAACAGCAACTTCTCGACCGTTATCTAGCACCGCAAGCAACTGATACTTATATGCAATCAGTTGTGAATATAGTTTTGCCTGTTCTCGGCATGTTACAGTTAAATGGCCTTTGAAAAGCAGTTCACAATTTTTAAAAATCTCATTATGACCTTCATTTAAACCAATACAAAGATGTGCAAATTCATGACGTAAAACGGCTTCGAATAGTTGGCGATAATCAGTATTTATAAATAACTGATTGATATGAATGATACCTGTTGAATCAGCCATTCCATATTTTGTTTTAGAACGGGTTAATCGATGGCCTCTCGGTAAAATTTTCCATTCATTTGATGGAACCAATAAGAACAATTCATTTAGTATTCGATGAAAAGATTCATTAATATAGGTATTTGTAATATGAGTCATGATAGAAGAAGGCTTTAGGAACGAATCATAAAGCCTTCATTAAGTATTACAAAGTTACAGATTATCAGCTTCTTTTGACAAATAATCAGCCACACCTTCAGGTGAATCCTTCATACCTTTTTGTCCTTCTTGCCAGCCAGCCGGGCAAACTTCACCATGCTCTTCATGGAAAGCCAAAGCATCAACCATACGCAACATTTCATCGACATTACGACCTAAAGGTAAATCATTGACAACCTGATGTCGCACAATATTATTTTTATCAATCAAAAATGAACCACGATAAGCAACTGCTCCATCAGGGGTTTCAACGTCATAAGCACGACATGCTTTGTGTGTAACGTCAGCAAACATGGTGTATCTGACTGGACCAATGCCACCTTTATTTATGGGCGTATTTCTCCAGGCATTGTGTGTAAATTGTGAATCAATTGATACAGAAACAACCTCAACACCTCGTTTTTTAAATTCATCCATGCGCTTATCAAAAGCAATTAATTCAGAGGGACAAACAAAGGTGAAATCTAGAGGATAAAAGAATACCACCTTTACTTTACCCTCAGTGGCCTTTCTAAAATTATAATCATCAACAATTGTCCCGTCTCCCAATACGGCTGCACCTTTTAGATTGGGTGCTTTTTTACCGACTAATACGCCCATAATGTTCTCCTGTTGTATAAGTTTAAGTTAGTTTAATGATCTGACTTTTAATCATTAACACGCTTAATGAATATGGTTATGAATTTTGTGATTTCAATAAAAAACCCCGGAAAATCCGGGGTTTTTGAAATATGGTTAAAATGTTTAAGGTCAGCAACCTGGTGGTGTAGGAGAAGTTGGGAAAGAACAAAGATCAACACCTACGAAATTGATAATTACGGATGGTGAACCTTCAGATGTTGAAATGGTACATTGACCAGTATATGCATTACCATATCCATCAAGATTAACATTAAATTCTACTTCTGAATTACCATTATTATCACTCGGAGTTATACCCTTAACTATTGACAAATTACCTCCTCCACTTGTTGAGCATTCACCAAAAAACAGTACATTCGGAAGCGGAGTTCCATTTCCATCAAAAATAGATAGTGTGCTAAATCTTCTTCCACTACCACGATGACTATTTGGTGTGGCTGTTAGATAGGTTACTCCTGGATTTCCTATAGCAATACAAACAGATGAGTCAATATCATCAACTAAGCATGATGTATTACCAGATGTGAAAATAAAACCATTATCATCACTTGCTGATACCACCCCGGATGCTTCAGCAATACCAATTGCACATCCATCTGCACCGGTGCGGTTTGTCATGGTTCCTGAACCATTAGATCCATCAATAGAACCGGTACCATTCCCACCTACATAGGCCCAATCAATAGCTGCACCCTGTATCGGATGTAAGGCCGCATCATAAAAGCACACAGATATCTGAGTTGGTTGGTTAGCAGGTATTATTCCCGGAGATGCTTGTAATATGGGTGCTAAATCAGTACCAGGTACACTAGCCGCACCAGCATACAGCATTAACTCCACATCAGTCACATCGCGAACATAGCCATTATTAACGGCACCTTTACCCTTGGCATAAATGGCCGCTATCTTACCTAATTTTGATACCGGATAATTTAATTCTGTACTGGCCACACCATTACTGTCGATGGTTGCTGTGGCATGAATATTACCATCTACTGCACGTCCAATAATATATGGGAAAATATCCAAGTCATTGACAATATTTCCGGTTAAATCATTTCTATTAAAACGTTCGCGAATAGTTAAGTTGGATTGTGACTGAACGGATAACACGGTTTCAGAACTTTCCAAATCTTCATTACCCAAAATTTCTTCACCGAATACCAATAAGGTATCATTGGGTTGAACGCCACCAGCGGCAGTTAAAAACTGGCCAGTCGGTGCATTAAATTGGCTGCCACCTTCTTGCGGGTCACCATCATCACCAGAAATAACAAACACACCCGGACCATTGTCAGGGTAGCCTGTAATCGGACTATCAATCAAACCAAATTGAATGGTTTGAGGTAAGGCAGGATTTCCGCCTTTATCAGTCGCAATGGCACTGACAGTGATAGAATACGAACCATCTAAATTAGCAATACCAGATTCATTGACGACACTGCCATCTACATGGTTAATAAATAAACTATTAAGATTAGGTGTCGTGATGTCCAAACCAAATAAAACGCCATCACTGATAACAAAACTTCGCGTGGCTGAGATTGGATCTTGAATACCATTATCGACATTATTATCAGCACGATCACTTGTGGCAGTAACAATCACCGTATTGGATTGATTGCCACTGTGTAATTTCAAGGATGCGATACCATTGCTGGTATCAATCTTGATGGACTGACCTTGAACTGTGTTGCCGTTAACATCAACGCCAGATACAAACTCACCACTGTTATTACCATCTGTGGAAATGTCAATCATGACATTATTAAAGCCATTGGGGTCAGGAACGGGCTGACCCGAGGAGGACACATTAACTTGAATGATTTGAGATTGTGGTCCACCTGAACCATTAATGTAGTTACTACCTGATCCTTGTAATTGTATGGAGTCAGGGAATTCAACACCACCAGATCGAACTTCAATTTCTAATTGTTGAGTGATTTCAGCGCCGGTAAAAGGATCTAAGGCACTAACCGTTACTGTGGCGATTCCAGGTTGGTCGGCCCAGATAAATATGGTACCCTTGCCGGCAACCATATCAACAGGTGCACTGCCCATTAACACAAAAATCTCGTTAACATCTTCTGTTTCTGGATCATCCAATGTTGAGAAAGCGGCTACCGTGACGGGATTGATGGAAACACCCACTGTGGATTCTTCACCACCGGGATTTGTGAAATGACCTAAAGGATCTCTAAAACTAATAACAGCTTCAGTCATATAGGCAGTTCCGAAAGCTTGCTCAGGACTTAAATTGAAAACATTGGCCGGCAAGGTGGTTTTTGCCGCTTCCACGGTTAACCGATCAAAAGGTTCAGGCCCTTCTGTCACTGTAAACTGAATAGACGCATTGGATGTTCTGTTGGTTTGCGGGTCAACAGCAGATGCTGATAAACTGACTGTGCCACTTTCAGAACCACCATGAATAAAAAATGTGGCTTCACCACCTGCAGATTCGTTAAAAATTGAACCAAACATGGTGGTGAACTCATTAACATCTGTGGTTTCAGGGTCATCCAAAGTAGAAATTGGCGCCACATTAACATTAGATGTTCTGAGCTGTATTTCAGTTCCGTTTGGAATCGCTGTACCATTGTCATAAGTAACCCGAACATTTAGCTGCGTCATAAACGGCGAACCAGACATGATTGGGAAATTATTTGTATTGGCCGGTATTGAATTTTTAACCGGAGTTAATGTGATTTTCAAATTCTTAGCCGCAGGTCCGGTGGACGTTCCGCCGCTATTACTACTGCCACCACAAGCGCTTAACACAAAAGCAAACCACGCGAGAAGTAAAAACTGTTTGGTATATCTAAACATAATTAACCTATTATTTTTAAATTATAAACTTTCTTTAATGATTGTTGGCGTTACAAAAATCAGTAACTCAGCCTTATCATCTTGGACTGCTTTATTTCTAAATAAAGCCCCTAACCCCGGAATATCACCTAATACCGGTACTTTAGAACGCGTGGTTCTTCTTACTTGCTCATAAATACCACCAAGCACGACAGTTTGGCCATTACTAACCAAAACACGGGTCTGAACTGAACGGGTATCTATGGACGGTACACTGCCACCCAAGGCTGTGGAAACTTCTTGACCAATGGCATCTTGCTTAACACTCAGTGTTAAATCAACCCGATCATCCGGCGTAATTAACGGTGTCACTTCTAAAGATAAAGTGGCATCTTTAAATTGAATCGAGGTGGCACCACTTGATGTTGCCTCTTCATAAGGAATCTGAACACCCTGTTGAATGACTGCTTGGGTTTGATTGGCAGTAATCACACGTGGAGATGAAATTACTTCACCACGATCTTCTGATTCCAAAGCTGATAATTCAAGATCTAATAAATAATCAGCTGCTAAGATACTCATGGCCCAACGGCCTGCAGATGAAGCCGCTGCCGGCAAATTAACGTTTAAGCGTTCTCCCATCGGTGGACCGGCAATGGGGGAAGATAACTCGTCATCAGGTGTAACCGTCGGTAAGCCAGATCCACTTGGTGAATTATAACGATTGACTAAAGCTGCATTGTTCATACGATCTAAGGCAGCTGCACTGCCTCCGGTACTAATAATATTACCGTAACGATCTTCATGAGAGCCTGTGACACCGAAGCGTACACCCAATTCATCACCAAATTTCTCCGAGGCAACCACGATACGTGATTCAATTTGCACCTGTTGCACTGACCGATCCAAGGTTTCAACAAGGTTTTGAATGACACGCAAACGATCAGGAACATCAGTAACTAACAAGGTGTTTGTACGCTCATCAAAAGCCACAGAGCCACGGTCAGATAAGAGCTTATTACCACCTGATCCACCGCCACCTTGACCGGCTGATTCTCCATTAATCAAATTAGCTAAATCTTCCGCCTTAGCGTAATTGACTTGAATGAAAATATTATCTAAGGGCTCTAATTCTTGTTTTTTGCTAAAAGCTTCCATTTTCTTTTGCTCTAATTCAGCAATTTCACTGGCTGGAGCCACCCATATAACATCACCACGGCGCCTTTGATCTAATTGTTTACTGCGCAATACAATATCAAGAGCCTGATCCCATGGCACATTATTAAGACGTAAGGTCACACTGCCTTGCACACTATCTGCAACAACAATATTAAGCTGTGAAGCATCCGCGATCAATTGTAACAGTGATCTCACAGCGATATCTTGGAAATTAAATGAAACCAAATGACCGTTGTATTCAATTTCATCCTCTAATAAACGTGACTTACTTTCTGTATCGACTTGTTTTTCAGAAATTTCAACCGTGTATCTGTTGCCGGTTTGATAAGCCATTTTATCGAAAGCACCTTTTGCTTCCAGTTCAATTTTGACATCACTACCACGCTGCCTGGCATCAACATATTTAACGGGGGTTGCAAAATCGATGACATCCATTTTTAGATCCAATGATTCTTCTAAATTGGCATTGGCAATTTCAATAACGACTTTATCCATGTTCTCAGAGATATTAATGATGGCATTGGGATCAGTTAAACCTAATTGCACAACCGCCTGACCATCTTCTCCTCGCCGAAAATCAATGTCATTAATCACAACTGCTTGTTGACGGCTTTGTTGAACATAACGATCACCTGGCATCACCGTAACAACGACAACATTGTTTTCTGTTTTGATGGAATGCTCAGAAGGGCCCGTTAAATCAATAACTGCACGGGTCTTACTGCCTGCAGAAACAATCCGTAAACCTTTGGCTTGTCCAATGCCAATACTTTGATTATCCATATCACTGTTGTTTTTGGTGTTTTCAAAATCCAAAGCGAGCCTCGGCGGCAGATTGGTACTAAACACTTTGGGCTCAGCAACCGGACCGGAAAACTCAAAACTGATTTCTACCACACCATTTTCACCGGAGCTAAGACTGACGTCTTCTATGGCAGATTGGGCATTGGCTTGGCTTACAAGAAAACACATAACCAAACACACAATTAAAAATTTTGTCGTGGTTGAGTTAAAAATTTGCATATTCATAAAATTACTCTCAATTACTCTTCTTTTAAAGCAATAGCTGCAGATTGTTCACGCCATGCCCCTAACCCATCATTAATCCATTCTTTTATTTGGATTTCACTCTCACTGATGGCAACAACTTCACCATAATTATGGCCCAAATAATGACCGACGGAAACCCGATGTATGGTGCCATCTGGATCTTCAACCAACGCCCAATAATCTTCTTTCTGTTGGTAGGTTCCGACCATTACTAAACTATCCAAAGGATATGTTTCTAAATACTCTTTACGCCGTGTTAAATCTGGACCCTCGCCATCTTCAGATTGCATAATCTGCTGATCACCTTCATTATTATCAGCCACTTCTAAGTCATTGCTAAAAGGGTCTCGCAAACCATTTTCATGGTATTCAAACACCACCTGTGGCTTTATCTCGGGTAATGGCTCTATGGGTTTAACAGGTTTAGATTTTTGTCTGTCAATGAACTCATTTAAGTCATCCAAACTATTTTGACAGCCTGCCAAAAATGTCACCATAATTAATAAATAAACTATTTTCATTGGCCACCCCCCGTTGAATCTGTCTGGGTTTGCATTTCATTGTCATCTAAGTAACGGTAGGTTTTGGCAGTACCTTCTAAAATCAGTCGTCCACCTTGTGTTGCTTCTCCAATGGGCTTTAATGAAATGTCGTGCATGGTTAAAATAACCACACGAGGTAATGAAGCGACGCCACTGACAAAGTTACCGAACTGGTGGTAATTACCTTTCATTCTCAAAGTAATGGGCTTTTCTGCATAAAACCCCTTTAAGGTTTCAGCACCGGGTTCAAATAATTCATTTTCAATGCCGCTGGCTAACGCCGTCTGAGAAACATCAACTATCAGATCGGACATTTCATTTTTACTTGGCAACTGACGTAACATGGATTGCAAAATAATTTCCATCTCCTTCAATTGCGCTTCATAGGCTTCTAATTGCGCGGCTTTTTGATATTTAACTTCATAGGTGTTTTTCAGATCAACTTCAGTGCGTTGTAGGCTTTTGAGATTTTCTTGTTTGGCTTTAATAGAAAACCAATAACCAGCTGCCAAGATAACCACAGCCACTAAAACCACTGCTCCGATTTTGATACTTTTAGACCAACCACCCGGATTGCTGTAATCTAAGCTTTGTAAATCATCAATAAAACTCATGATTTCACCTCCTCAACCGTTTCATCCTTCATATTTGGATTCACGAGTTTTACACTTAGTTTAAATTTTTGCTCATGCGAAACCAGCGTATTATCAGTTCTAATATAGTCCAAATCTACGTTACTAAACCATTCCGACTTGTCGAGTTTTCTCATATAATCAGAGACCCTCGAATGGGACTGAGAATACCCCTCCAGAGAAATGGTCTTACCCTGTTGTGTTATTTTCTCTAAAAAAACACCGTTGGGGATGGTTTTAACCAACTCATCAAATAAGTGAACCATTTGAGTGCGGCTGGCTTGCAGTTCTTCTATCACTTGCTGGCGGGCAATTAAGCCGGCTTTTTTAGATTCCAACTCTTTGATTTTTGCTATTTTTTGATCAAGCACTTGGATTTCACTGGTCATAAATGCATTGCGCTTATTCTGAAATTCCAAACTTTGATTATAAAAATAAAAAGCCAAAGCAAACAGTAATAGCGCCACGCCTGCCGAGACCCCAAGCATAATATAAAACTCTTTGGTGAGCTGTTGACGTCGCTCTTCGCGCCATGGAAGTAAGTTAATCTTTACCATATTAGTCAAAATTCCTCATTGCCAAACCAACTACAGACATCATAGCCGGTGAGTCCGCCTCCAAGGCTTCCTTTTTAACCTTTGAAGAGACATTAAACGTCGCCACTGAATCCACAATGGCCGTGGGCACACCAATTTGTTCTTCCACTAAAATATCCAAATCGGGTATCGCGGCACATCCACCACCTAACAATATCCGGTCTACATTCCCGAATTCTGTGGCTGAAAAGAAAAACTGTAATGCTCTACTAACTTGTTGTACAACAGTATCTTTAAATCCTTGCAAGACTTCAGATTCATAACTATCAGGCAATCCGCCTTGTCTTTTAGCCAAACCGGCTTCTTCATAAGACAGGCCGTATCGTTGCATAATTTCTTCCGTTAATTGACTACCGCCAAATGCCTGTTCTCGACTATAAATACCGGTACTTTTGTGCATTGCATGCATGGTTGTGGTGGTGGCGCCAATATCGAACAATGCCACCACTTCTTCGTCTTCAATACCATATTTATCTTTTATTTGATTAAAGCAACGTTCAATGGCAAAAGCTTCCACATCCACCACTTCCAATGGGATACCTGCTCCACCAAAGGCTTCAATTAAAATATCTACGTTCTCGGAGCGAGAACTGGCAATTAAGACATTATTGAGCTCAGGATTGTTTTCAGCCGGCCCTAAAACACAAAAATCCAAACTAACTTCTTCGATGGGATACGGTATATATTGTGTGGCATCTTGTTCCAGCTGAATTTCCAGATCCTCTTCTGTCAATTCAGCAGGCATTTGAATGATTTTCGTGATAACGGCAGACCCTGAAACGGCTGTTGCTGCGCCAATGTTTTTAATGCCCGCACGACTGAATGCTTTGCTAATGGCTGCTGATACCAAGTCAACTTCCGCAATACTGTTATCTGAAACCGCATTAGCAGGCAGCGGCTCAACGGCATAACGTTCAACTTTAATATTGTCTTGGTTCCCGGATAGTTGCAACACTTTAACCGCAGAAGAACTGAGGTCAACGCCAACCAATTGAACTTTTTTACGACCTAATAATTGCAAAATAATCTCTCTCTTTACCCGTTAAATACATTGTCAAAATGCTTTATTATCCAAGTGCCCATAAGACCATGTTACATAATCTGTTTTTGTGGCACCTTTCACATTTTGTTAACTTACTTTACTTTTTTTAAGAAGCCATTGCAAGAATAACCTTTAAACCACTGAAAAATCAAGACATAATTATATTTTTAATGTGAAAAATTAGTGTTTTTATCTTAATTTCCCGTAAAAACAGCTTGGTTTTTTAATTAATGATTAACCCAAAATTAACCGTCAATTAACCTATAAACCACCAATAAATCGTTGATTTAGAATTAATTTACTACCATTTGAATTCGCTGTTGAAGATAGTTGGCGCACTGACCAAAATGGTGGGCCCGGTAGGACTTGAACCTACGACCAATGGATTATGAGTCCACTGCTCTAACCAGCTGAGCTACGGGCCCGTTTTTGGGATTTGGCATTATAACCGAAACTTAGAGGCTGAATAAAACATAAAATGTTTTTTTTCAGACAATACTGCACTTAAGCCAAAAGGCTTTGATAATAACCATGCATCAATTCAGCTGATCGCTTTAAATCATGCAATGAGCGGTTATTAACAATAATGTCGTCGGCAAGTAATAACCGTTGATCACGAGTCATTTGCGACGCCATCATTTTATCAGCAAGTTTCCAATCAATGCCATCACGCTGCTGTAATCGTTTGTTTTGCACTTTTGGGCATACGTCTATCACCAAAATCCGTTCAAAATATGGATATTGATTATCTTTTGTTAACAGTGGAATCACCACCAAAACAATGCCTTGTGACGTTTGCTCAATGTGACTTTTAATTGTTTGCGAAATAAGAGGATGAGTGATGTCATTTAAATCCTTTAAAGCGCGCGGATCATTAAAGACAATATTTCTCAGTATGTCTCTATTTAACTCACCATCAGGCTGCATGACTTCATCACCAAATCGCTCAAATACAGATTGCCAGCCGGTGGTATCTTTGGCCACCACTTGGCGAGCCACCAGATCTGCATCAACCACAGTACTTCCTAAATCCTTAAACGTATCCGACACTTGAGTTTTGCCGGATGCAATACCGCCAGTCAAAACAATAACAAGTTTACTCATTAAGGCAGGTACCAATTAAGTAACGTATCACCAAAAATAAGACTTGCGAATATGCCGATGGATAAATAAGGTCCAAAAGGAATTTTAGCCTCACCTTGTTTAAGCAAGCGTTGAATCAAAGCAATTACCAAGCCACTCACTGAAGCCAGAATTAGTACCACAATAAGACTGTCAAATCCCAACCATGCACCGCCGGCAGCCAATAACTTAAAGTCCCCGTAACCCATGCCTTCTTTGCCTGTCAGAATTTTAAAAACATGAAACAACAACCATAAAGACAAATACCCAACTAAGGCGCCGATAATAGCTTGTTGTGGCGTGACAAATACCTCAAATAAACTAAAAAACAAGCCGAACCACAATAAACTTAAACTCAGTTGATCAGGTATCAAAAATGTATCTAAGTCAATGAAGGTGATGACAACCAGAAAAAACAGCAACATTGAAGCAGCCACAAAAGGCAAGCCCCAACCAAAATAATAGGCTAAAAACCCCATGAAAAGACCTGTCAACGACTCCACTAAGGGATAGCGTATCGCTATGGGTTTTTGACAATAAAAACAATGTCCACGTAAAAAAAGATAACTAAATAATGGAATATTTTGCCATGCAGATAACTGTTTTTTACAGTGCGGACAATGTGAACGATCGAACGTTATACTGGGAGGTGGTTTTTGGTTAAATGGCTGGTCATTTAATTCAGCACATTCCTGCTGCCAACCATATTTTAGTATGGGAGGTAGCCGGTAAATCACCACATTCAAAAAGCTGCCAACAAGCAACCCAACCAATAATGCAAAAGCAACAAATAATAACGGGTGTTCGTTCAAAGCCTGAACAATGCTCGTAAACATTAAAAGACCGATGCCATTTTAAAGATGGGCAGATACATAGCAACAACCATGACCCCTACTAAGCCACCAACCAAAACCATAATAATGGGTTCCAATAAGCTGCTTAAGGCATCCACCGCATTGGAAACTTCTTGCTCGTAATAATCAGCGACCTTCGCTAACATGGCATCTAAATTACCTGATTCTTCACCGATTGACGCCATTTGAATGACCATATGAGGGAAAACATTGGTTTGACTCATGGCCAGCTGCAACTGATGACCTGTAGATACATCTTCTTTTATTTCCAGTACCGCGTCTCTGAAAACGACATTCCCTACCGCACCTGAGACCGTTTGTAATCCTTCTACCAAAGGCACACCGGCGGCAAAAGTCGTTGATAAAGTTCTGGAAAAACGCGCCACTGCGGCATCATATAAAATACCACCGACTATGGGTATTTTTAACGCCAATCGATCCAAGGCATGGGCAAATTTAAGCGAACGTTTTTTGAAATAAATAAAACCGAAAATAACTCCACCGACAACCAATAAAAACTTCCACCAATTGGCCTGCATATAATGGGAAGCATTCACAACCATCAGCGTTAACCCCGGTAAATCAGCCCCGAAACTGGTGAACATATCCTGGAATTGCGGCACCACTTTAACCAATAACAAAATGGTTACGCCAATGGCCACAAATAATACGGCTGCCGGATAGAACATGGCTTTTTTAATTTTGCCTTTGATTTCTTCAGTCCGTTCTTTATAGGTGGCAATGGTGTCTAATAATTCGTCCAAAACACCAGCCTTTTCACCAGCCGCCACTAAGTTACAATACAACTCATCAAAGTACACCGGATGCTTGCCCAGTGATTCAGATAACGATGAACCGGATTGGATTTCGGTTTTCACCTCACCGACTAGTTTGGCCATACGTGGATTTGACTGGCCGCCTTCGATAATTTCAAAGGCCTGTACCATCGGCACCCCAGACTCCATCATGGTCGCCAGCTGCCGTGAAAACAAGGCGATATCCTGAGCTTTAATAGATTTGCCACTACTAAATAATGACTTACGTTTTTTGTAGATTTTCTTTACCTGAATACCTTGACGGCGTAATTCATTTTTTGCCAAGGTGCTTGATTTTGCTTTTTGTTCACCTTTAAGTGTTTTGCCGGTTTTATTGACACCTTTCCACTCAAAGGTTTGCAGTTCATCTAATTTTCTTACTTTTGCCATAATCTTAATCCACTGTTACCCGATTGGCCTCAACCAAATCGGTAATACCGTTTTTGACTTTTAACAAGGCTGATTTTCTTAAATTTGAAACACCGTCCTTACCCGCTTGTTCGGCGATGTCCATAGAATTCCCACCCGATAAAATAATTTTCTTAATGTTTTCAGTCATAGGCATGACCTCGTAAATACCCACTCGCCCTTTATAGCCCTCATTACATTTAGGACAACCCACTGTGTCAAATATCTGGGCATCTTTCAGGTCTTCATCAGTAAACCCTGCTTCCAACAAAGTATCTCGTGGCAACTCAGTGGGTTTTTTGCAATTATCACAAAGACGCCTTGCTAATCGCTGAGCAATCACTAATGACACGGCTGAAACGATGTTAAAAGGTGCCACACCCATATTAGCTAAACGCGCAATGGTATCTGGCGCACTGTTTGTGTGTAATGTTGACAAAACCATATGACCGGTCTGCGCAGCTTTAATAGCAATTTCCGCGGTTTCCAAATCACGAATCTCACCCACCATAATGACATCAGGGTCTTGTCGTAAAAATGAACGCAACGCCGCTGAGAAGGTCATGCCTTTTTTGGCATTTTGTTGAACCTGATTAATGCCATTAACACGAATCTCAACCGGATCTTCTGCCGTAGAAATGTTGCGACCATCCGTGTTTAAGATATTAAGTGCGGTATATAAGGAAACCGTTTTACCACTACCGGTTGGTCCGGTAACAAGCACCATACCGTAAGGTTTAACAATGGCATCCAAAAAAAGCTTTTTCTGATCTTCTTCATAACCCAATTTATCAATGCCCATTTGTGCTGCTGAGGCATCCAGTATCCGCATCACCACTTTCTCACCAAACAAAGTCGGACAAGTACTTAAACGAAAATCAATGGATTTTCCCTTGCCTAAATTCAATTTAACACGACCGTCTTGAGGTACCCGCTTTTCAGCAATATCCAAATGCGCCAACACTTTTAAACGAGAAGACACTTGATTAGATATGCTTTTTGGCGGTTTAATCATGGTTGTTAACATACCGTCTATTCGATAACGAACCCGATAATTTTTTTCATAAGGTTCAAAATGAATATCAGATGCCCCTCGTTTAATGGCATCAAGCAAGACACTATTAATGAGCTTAACTGCCGGAGAATCAGAACGATCAGCGCTGTCATCATCATCCTCACTTTCATCAGGCCTATCTTCAAACTCTAAATTATCTAAACCTTCTTCATCAAACTCATCCATCATTGAAGATGAATCTTTGAGCAATTCCTCAATACTTGCAGACAATAAGTCTTGTCTGACCAGTATAGGTTCAACCGTTAAATTGGTATGAAACCTCACTTCGTCCTGCGCCCGTGAATTGGTAGGATCTGCTAAACCGATAAAAATTCGCTTACCACGCAGAAATAGCGGGATAACTTGATGTTTTTCAATCAGGTTTTCTGAGATGACGCCCTTGGGCGCTTCTGACAAATCAAAACTGGAAATATCCAAATAAGGCACGCCATATTCTTTTGACGCAGCGTCAGCCAAGTCCTCAGGATTAACCAATTGATTTTCTACCAAATAGGTAAATAAGGGGATTTTTTTCTTTTTGGCCGCATCATTGGCTTCAGCGGCATCTTCCATAGACATCACTTCAGCTTGCACTAAACGACGCAACGCACCACTCACCATGGATTTAGATGTAGCAATATTCATTATTTAAAAGGAGGTTGTATAAACTTCATAGGCTTAATACTTTACCCGAAATTATCAATCATTGACAACTATTTAGCATCATGTTTTAAGAAAACAGTCAAACAACAACTAAGCCATGACCAATCTAAATTATCTCACCACCGTTTAGTCTCGATAAAATGCCAGTTTATGGGCATTTTAATACCAACAATGAGAACGCTTTCACATAATCAGATTTTCATATAAGATCATATTTATACCAGTTCATCGACTTATTCATCCCCAATAAAACGGTATTGTGTAATTTAAGCCCCAAAAGCCATCTTTTTTCCGTTAAAATACCCCGCCAATCTTAACCATAAACGCAGGATATAATCTTATGAATTTCCACGAATATCAGGCAAAAGATTTATTTGCCCAATATGACATTCCGGTGCCCAAAGGTACTGCCGTTAAAACCGCAGAAGATGCCGTGGCTGTTGCCAAGGCGATGGATGCCACTCAATGGATGGTTAAAGCCCAGGTCCATGCCGGTGGACGCGGCAAAGCCGGCGGTGTTAAATTCGCCAAAAGCTTAGATGAGGTCAAACAATACGCTACCGACATGCTAGGTATGGAAATTAAAACCTACCAAACCGGCGGCATGGCCTTACCGGTCAATGAAGTTCTTATTACGGAAGCGGCCAACATTGAAAGTGAACTGTATTTAAGCTTACTGGTTGATCGTGCCAACAAATGTTTGTCATTTGTAGCCTCTGCCGAAGGGGGCGTGGAAATTGAAGAGGTGGCAAAAACCAATCCTGAAAAAATCCACACGCTTAATGTGGATAACACGGAAGAATTGTGGCCTTATGCTTGTCGCAAAATCGGTTTTGCCATGGGCTTAAACAAAAAACAGGTTTTTCAATTAACTCATATCATGATGCAAATGCACAAAATGTTTCATGATTTGGATTTATCTTTGATTGAGATCAACCCGTTAATTATTGACGATAACCAAAACGTGGTGGCTTTAGACGCCAAAATTAATTCTGATGACAATGCAGAATATCGCCAGAAAGACTTGGCCAAATTACGCGACCTCAGCCAGGAAGATCCGGCCGAAGCCAAAGCCCATGAGCACGAGTTAAACTACATTAAACTCGATGGCGATATTGCCTGTATGGTTAATGGTGCCGGCTTGGCCATGGCCACCATGGATGTCATTAAACTGAAAGGCGGTGAACCAGCTAATTTCTTAGATGTAGGTGGTGGTGCCACTGCTGAGCGGGTCGCCATTGCTTTTAAAATTATTTTATCAGACCCCAATGTGAAATCTATTTTGGTCAATATCTTTGGCGGTATCGTGCGCTGCGACCTGATTGCCAACGGCATTATCACCGCCATTAAAGAAGTTGGTGTTGAAGTGCCGATTGTGGTGAGACTGGAAGGCACCAATGTTGATGCCGGCAAGCAAATTTTAGAAGACAGTGGACTGGCTGTAATTTCTGCCAGTGATTTAGATGACGCAGCCAACAAAGCTGTAGAAGCGGTAGGAGCATAATCATGAGCGTATTAGTGAATAAACAAACCAAATTAATCGTCCAAGGATTTACCGGTTCCCAAGGCACTTTTCACAGTGAACAAGCCATCGATTACGGCACCAATTTAGTTGGCGGTGTAACCCCGGGTAAAGGCGGTACTAAACATCTGGATCGCCCGGTATTTAACACAGTCGCCGAGGGTGTTGCCGAAACCGGCGCCAACGCTTCGGTCATTTTTGTACCACCACCGTTCGCCGCCGACGCCATCTTAGAAGCCATCGATGCCGGCATTAAGCTGATTGTTACAATCACTGAAGGTATTCCAGTACTGGATATGATGCGGGTTCGTGCGGTGCTTGATCAGCACCCTGATGTGTATATGATTGGCCCAAACTGCCCAGGTGTCATTACCCCGGGTGAATGTAAAATCGGTATTATGCCGGGCCCAATTCATCAACCCGGCCGTATTGGCATTGTGTCTCGCTCAGGTACCTTAACTTATGAAGCCGTTCATCAGACCACGCAAGCCGGCTTAGGTCAGTCAACCTGTATTGGCATTGGTGGTGACCCAATTCAAGGCACCAACTTTATTGATTGTTTAAAACTGTTCCAGGAAGATGATCAAACTGACGGTATCATTATGGTTGGTGAGATTGGTGGCTCGGCTGAAGAAGAAGCCGCTGAATTTATTAAAGACCATGTGACTAAACCTGTGGTTTCATACATTGCCGGCGTCACCGCACCTGAAGGTAAACGTATGGGCCATGCCGGCGCCATCGTTGCCGGCGGTAAAGGTACTGCGCAGGCCAAATATGAAGCCTTAGAAGCGGCCGGTGTTACCACTGTTAAATCACCCACATTCTTAGGCGAAACCATTAAAGACTTATTGTCTTAATAACTTAAACTAAGCTTAAAAGCCCACGGTTTTCACCGTGGGTTTTTTTATGAGCTCATAAAAATTATCAGACTGGCTTTGCATTTAGTGAAGTTTTAACAAAACTCGTGTTATGATAATTGTGTAACTCAACATTTAACGGGAGAACAGGTATGACAATCAAAAAACACATTGGATACACACTTATAATTGGTTTTTTAATGACTTTTAGCAGCCTATTAATGGCTGAACAAGTGGTCATTCAGGGTGATCATGAGCTTCATTACAACACCTTCCCTTCGACCTTTCTGTCTAAGGAAATTGCCAACACCTATCAAATTACCCGCTCTAAAAACCGTGGTATTTTGAGTATCTCAGTGATGGACAAAAGTGGTGAAGAGCCCAAAGCGGTGGAGGCCGACATCACCATTGAAGCCAAAAATCTTGTCCACCAAAGCAAAGACATCAAACTGATTAAAATTGTCGAGCAAGATGAGGCCATTTATTATCTGGGTACTTTTGCCTTAAATAACGAAGAAAATGTTAATTTTTCTATCGAAGCGAAACCAACAGGTTCAAACACTTTATTTCAAGTTAAGTTTAGCCGCGAATTTTTCACTGACTGAATGAGACAAATTACATGCGTTTAATGAAAGGTTTGGCCACTGCCACGATTTGTATGGTGTCTTGTGTAGTCTTCACCGCTGAAGATAACAGTTTAACCATCTATTCATCAACGGTCGGTTATAACATTAATCAAAACCAACACATTCAAGCACAACAAATCCCGGGATTTGCGGTGGTTAAACAGCAGAAAAACATGGCTTTTCAAAAAGGCCGTTTTGAGCTGGTCTATGATGATGTAACGGCCCATATTGATCCCACCACTGTTACCTTCAGCACCCCCGACAATCCGGATGCGGCAGTGGTATTAGATCAAAACTATCAATACGATTTAGTCGGCAGCGACAGCCTGTTGCAAAAATACATTGATAAATCCATCGCAGTGAGTTTTGATAAAGGCGGTGAGCCCAGCCGTATCAGCGGTCGCCTGCTGAGCACCCAAGGTGGTTTGATCATTCAAAAAGATGACGGTTCATTGATAACTTTACACAACTGGTCTGAAATCAGTTTCCCACAGTTGCCGGGTGGCTTATTAACCAAACCAACACTGGTCTGGCTGTTAGACTCAAACATCCAAAAAGAGCAATTGGTTGCCATCAGTTACCAAACGGCAGGCATGACCTGGTGGGCCGACTACATACTGGAATTAGACCGGGAAAAAGATTGCCAATTTGATTTAAGCGCCTGGGTATCCATTATTAATCAATCAGGAAAGAGCTTTGATAATTATGGACTCAAATTGGTGGCAGGCGATGTCAACCAAGCAGCCAACAAAGTTCAAGTCAGCGGAAGCCGTTACAGAGCACCCTATATGGAAAGCGACCAAAGCTTTCAGGAAGAAAGTGTCTTTGAATACCACCAATATACACTACCGCGCCGAGTTGATTTACCGCAAAATTCAACCAAACAAATCCGGTTATTTGCGCCACAAAAACCAATTCATTGTGAACAAAAACTGGTCTTTGACCCCTTAAATAATCAGCGCTTCAATACCACAAGACCCATTCAGGACGCTGGTTATCTAAGTTATCTCAATCAACAAAAAACACCTGTGGCGGCCCAAATTCATTTTAAAAATACCCAAAAAAACAATCTTGGCATGGCCATGCCGGCAGGCCGCATTCGGGTAAATCAAGTGGATTCAGATGGCCATTTGACCTTTATAGGTGCCGATCAAATTGGCCACACCGCCAACAACCAAACAGTTTCGCTCACTCTGGGTAATTCTTTTGATGTCAATGGCGAACGCCGCCAAACAAACATCGTCTTAGGTAACCGCCAAATCCATGAAAGCTTTGAAATCAAACTCACCAATGGCAAGAAAACAGCAGAACATGTCACAGTTAAAGAACATCTTTATCGCTGGAGTAACTGGGAAATCACTGAGCAAAGCCATGATTACAATAAAACCGATGCCAACAGCATCGAATTCAATGTCAAAGTACCTGCTGAAGGTGAAACCATTTTAAAATATACGGTATTTTATAGCTGGCCAAAATTCAATGATTGATTAATGTCATTACCCACAAATGACAATTATTGTAAACTGTGAGTCTCTTCACAACTATTTGACAAAT
This sequence comes from Marinicella gelatinilytica, assembly GCF_026410405.1. Taxonomy (GTDB): domain Bacteria; phylum Pseudomonadota; class Gammaproteobacteria; order Xanthomonadales; family Marinicellaceae; genus Marinicella; species Marinicella gelatinilytica. The sequence continues at coordinate 126,520 of NZ_JAPMLN010000005.1, forward strand.
AGACGTCTAAACTCAATTAAGACGTTAAAGCTTGGTATATGACAATGAACGATAGAAAAGATAACAAACCTTATAAAGACAATAAAAATATCGTTAACATCCAGAACAACCCAGAAGCTAACTTGGGTCAAATTTTACCTAAAATTCATAAAATTTTTATCACCGGCTTAAAGCCCAGTATCCAGAAATACTTTGATAAATTGGATGACACCTTGTTTGACATGGCGGAAAAAGCTGAAACCAATGACATGCAAACCCAGTATTTCGAAGCCATGCGTACTGTTCGTAAAAAGAAAGAACTGATGGTGCGTAAGTTTTCTGACAACATTCAACATGCTTTCAAACAATTCAAAAAAGGTGATTATCAGTACATTAAAAACCAAGACAGCGATGACAACTTGACTTCTGAGGACGGTCTGTCTTTAGTCGAAGAAAAGGAGTTAGATAAAAAATTGGCTGTAACCAACCTTATCGACAAATCCAATACCTATTTTCACAAGCAATTGTATGCCTTAGAAAAACGTTTTACTTTATTAGCAGGCGGTACAGATTTAAAACTAAGTCAGATTCCGGTATCACCCTACGTTATTGTCCATGCTTTTGCCGCACCACTGGATTTGCTTAATATTGAAGTCAATACCTTATTGATTATTATTAAATTGTACGAACGCAGCCTAATCGAAAACTTGACAAAACCGTATGAAGACATCAACCAGTATTTGATTAGCCAAGGCATTTATCCTGACATTAAGTTCAAGCTACCCGGTCAACAATCGACAGGTGCTTCGTCATATCGCCCCAGTGAGCAATCGCAAACACATCAGTACGAGCAACAACAAACTCAAATGCCTCAAACACGGCGCTATGAAAATCAAGCAGCCATTGACGATCATACTTTTCAAACCATTCTATCAGCACTGAATGAACGACATCAGGGCAGCACAACACCGACTGCAGTGTATGACTCATCCGTCATTAATTCAGCCTTAGGTTTGTTACAGTCACACGAATTGCAACAAATGAATGCCGGTGGTTCGGCTTTAAGTCCGAAGCAGATAAAACAAGTTCTTATCCAACGGTTACAAGAATTAGACGTGGAAGGCGGCGAACAACGCAATGTCAACAAAAGTGATGAGGACACCATTGATTTAATAAGTATGCTCTTTGAATTTCTGGTAGAGGATCGCAATCTGCCGGCTCAGATTCAAGTGCTGTTATCTCGATTACAAATACCATACCTGCATATTGCTTTAAAAGACCGTAAGCTATTTTCAAATAAAAATGACAATGCCAGAAAATTACTTGATGTTCTGGCCAAGGCATCAATCGGATGGACTGAAGAAAGCGATCGAAACAAACACTTTATCAATAAGATAGAAAGTATCGTGCAGCATATTCTTGAACACCAACAAGATGACATAGACTTTCCATCTGTTATTGAAGACTTTCAGGAATTTGATGCCAAAAATAAGAAAAAAACCAAAGTCATCGAAAAACGTACTTATGAAAAAGCGCTTGGTGAAGAACGTATTTTTAATGCCAAAGCAAAAACAGCAGAAATTTTAGAATCCAAAATGCAGAATTATCAGTTACCCAAACAGGTCACTGATTTGTTATTAACACCTTGGGCTAATGTTTTAACGCTGATCCATTTGCGACACCATGATGAACCTGATGTCATTGAACCTTATGTTAAGTTTGTCGATAAACTCATATTTGTTTCAGTTAAAGATAAAAAGAAACAAGCCACCAAAGCCCAAGTAAGCCACGTATGTGACTTTTTAAGTAATGGTTTAAGGTTAGTCGCCTTTGATGAGCGAAACGTCAAGCAAAAAACCTCTGACTTGTATCAACTGTTACTTGAAATTAATGCCTTAGAAGAAGCCAGCGATCAAGATCATGAGTTTGTACTACCCCAAGAGGCTTTTAGCGTTAAAGAAGATGAGGACGATCAGCCGGAAATTGTTCACTTTATTGCTAACAAGAAAATCAATGACCAAGCCCGAAGTATTGAGCATATTGAAGATCAACATTTTACAGAGGCCGAGGCGTTAATAGTTGGTGATTGGATTGAATTTGTTGATGCTGATGCAGACGGAAACATCCGTGCAAAGCTGTCTTGGATAAGCCCGATTAGTCATAAACGATTATTCGTCAATGCCCGCGGTATAAAAGTAACTGACAAAAGTGTAGATGAAATTGCTCATGACTTTCGTACTGGCAATGCCCATAAACTTGATCAAGTCCCCTTATTTGACCGCGCTATGAACGCCATAGCCGATAAGGTTGAAGATAAATCAGACTCTGATGAAGCCATTAATGATGAAAAATGAATTTGAATTACATCAATAAGCTGGCTTCATAGGTGTTTTGCATCAATGTCGCCACGGTCATAGGGCCAATACCACCGGGAACCGGAGTAATCCAAGACGCTTTGTTCTTCGCCACGTCATAATCCACATCACCTGACAAAGTCCCATCGGGTAAGCGATTAATTCCAATATCAATCACTATGGCACCTTGTTTAATCCACGCAGCATCAACCACATTGGGATTACCCACTGCCACGCAGAGGATATCTGCTTGGCTCACATGGTGCGCGAGGTCATGAGTAAAACGGTGACAACTGGTCACAGTGGCACCGGCAAATAACATTTCTAATAGCAAAGGCCGACCAACTATATTCGAGGCACCCACAATCACACAATGTTGACCTTTGGGGTCAATGTCGTAATGATGCAATAAAGTAATCACACCACGTGGCGTACAAGGTCGTAACCCTGGCTGGCGGAGAGCCAAACGACCCACATTGATGGCATGAAAACCGTCCACATCTTTATTGGGATTAATGCGATTAGTGACTTCTGTTTCGTCAATGTGTTCAGGTAGCGGCAATTGCACCAAGATACCATGTACTTTTGGGTCGTTATTTAACTCGTCAATTAAGTTATACAATGCCACAGCCGAAGTCTGACGAGGTAAATGATAAGATTTTGAGATGATACCGGTGCGTTCGCAAGCTTTAATTTTGTGGTTGACATAGACCGCAGATGCTTCATCATTACCCACCAAAACCACGGCCAATCCGGGTGCATCAAAACCGGCCTCGATCCGTTTATTTATTTGCTCTGTCAGTGATTTCTGTAACGCCAGGGAGACTTTCTTTCCGTCTAAGATTTGTGCAATGTTTGACATGGTCTTTACTGTGGCTAAAAAACATGCGCATTTTAGCATCACCAAGAAAAATTAACAGTTTAAAGCGCTATTTTGGGTGTTTGTTACTACGTCTTGAAGGAAATTCTGATTTCTTTTTGGTTTTATCAGCAAAAGGATTGCGTCCAGCTTTGAATTGAAGGACCAAAGGAATGCCTTTTAAATCAAAAGCGTCACGAAATGTATTTTCTAAATAACGCTTATAAGAGTCAGGCAATTTATCCACACGTTTACCATGAATGATAATTCGCATTGGGTGGTGACCACCGGGATGGGCATATTTTAACTGGGAACTAAGACCTTGGACCAATGGCGGCTGGTGGGCTTTATATGCTTCATTCAGCACATTGGTGAGCTGGTTAGCAGTCAACTCCATATTGGCGCGCTCTAATAACAATGCCACCCGTTCCATAACATGGCGCAAACCAGAACCATGTAATGCGGAGGTATAAACCCGTGGTAACCATTGAAAAGCTTGTAATTTATGATTTAGCCGACTTTTTACCTGCTGCTTATGATCCTCACTTAAATGATCCCACTTATTTATGACCAATAACACAGGTTTAGCGTGATACACAGCCAATCCGATTAAATGCATATCTTGATCAGTGATACTCTCAGTGGCATCAATTAATAATAAACAAACTTGTGCGTGCTTGATGGCGTCAATGGTTTTGATAATACTAAACTTTTCAATACCTTCGCCAATTTTAGATCGTCGTCTGACACCGGCAGTATCAATTAAAGTATATCGATTGTCTTCCCAAACTAACGGCAGATGTATGCTGTCACGGGTGGTACCCGGCAAATCATAAGCCAACACCCGATTTTCCCCTAATAAACGATTAACCAATGTGGATTTACCGACATTCGGGCGCCCTATAATCGCCAAACCAGGACCAAAATCAGTTGTGGTTTCAGATTGTTTATTTTGTTGTTTTAAAAAACCAGTTAACTTCTCTTTTAATTCAGCTATACCTCTGCGATGAGCGGTACTCATGGCATGCATGGTCTCGATTCCTAATTGATAAAAATCAGCCAAAGCCATATCGGGATCTTTATTTTCTGATTTATTAACCAATACCCAAATTGGCTTACCTAAGGATCTGATGCGATTAAGAATTGCTTCATCATCACCCAACAGACCATCTTTGGCGCTGACCACAAATAACAGCAAATCGGCTTCTTCAACCGCTTGCATGATTTGATCATCCATGAGTTCGGTGAGCTCACCCTCATCACCCAGCATACCGCCGGTATCAACCAACGTAGCAGTGATATCTTGTAAGCTAATCTCACCATACTGACGATCACGTGTGAGTCCAGGCAAATCAGCCACCAAGGCATCACGGGTATCAGTCAGGGTATTAAAAAGCATCGATTTCCCCACATTAGGGCGGCCGACGATGGTGATGACAGCTGACATATAACTGTAGGTTATTCGCTGTAGCGGAAAGCACTTAACGTGCCATCTTTATTATAAGTATAGATGGTGTTTCCATCAACAACCGGGGCACCATAAAAACCACTCTTACCAAACTGTTTACGATTGAGCATTTTACCGGTAAATGCATCAATGACATGAACATAGCCTGCAAAATCAGTAATCAACAAATCACCCAGATAGAAGGCCGGACGACTGAGTTCTCTATTTTTAAAATCTTCAATCACCCAACCCAGTTCCCCATTGGAACGATCGATTTGACGAACTATGGATTCATTATCAGCCAAGTAAATAAAGCGTCGTGACACTGTCACTCCGGTATTGCTGCCATGGTTATTACGCCATAATAATTGACCTGATTCTGTGGCCACTGCCAAGGTTTTATTCGCGGCACTGCTGACGTACAAATCTGTGGCCACCACGCCCATGTCACCATCAATATCAGACAGTCGATCAATTTCAGTTTTACCTTGGTTATTGACCACATTTTGTTGCCACATCACTTGGCCATCTAAAATATTAAGTGCCACCACATCGCCGCCATCTAAACCCACATATAAGCGACCACCTTTTGATAATGGGGTGCCGGTACCTCGTAAGGTTAAATTAGGGACTTCACTACTATAAAGCCATTGACGCTCACCATTGCTGATATTTAATCCATAAATACGTCCATCCATCGAACGAACAATGACGCGATTACGATCAATAACCGGAGGGCTCAGTACTTCGGAACTGACTTGTTTCTGCCATATTGTTGAACCCGAATCCGCATCTAATGCAGTGACCTGGCCATCTGGCCCGGCGACCACCACTAAGGTGTCACTGACACCGGGGCCGGCACTGATAACATGATCAACATTTGTTTTCCAATCTAACTGGCCATTATCAGCACCATAACGGTAAACGCCACCATTTACATCAGCCGTAAATAGTGCTTTATTGAGGGGTGCAGGACGGAGCTGATAGCCATAAGCATCTTTTGATGATTTTAATTTCTTCTGCCATAATAGCTTGAAAGAACCCGTCTCTGTAAAATCAGTTAATTCGTTGGGTTTTATCTCATCTTTTTTTGAGCCACAAGCTGTTAAAAACAGGATTAAAATAAATAGTATCAGTCGCATATACACCTCATTTACTCGCTAACTTTAATATCAGCAAGCTTCATTTCAAGTAAGGCTTTACCGGAATAACCTTCACCACTGAGTAAAGCCAACTGGTAGGAATCTTGGGCTTTATCCGGGGTATTTTCTGCCACAAAAATATCACCTTTAATTTCTTCTACAACCGTTTTGTAAGCACCTGATTGAACCATCGCGAGTTGTTCCCGCGCGGCATCATAGTTTTCATTGGCAACATATAATCGAGCCAAACGTAAACGCACCATTTCTGCAATGGGTTTACCGGCTTTGGCGTCAAGAACAAACTGGTATTCTTTAATGGCTTGATCAACTTGATCTTCAGCTAACCATCGATCGGCCAAGGTCATATGCGCTTTCATGGCGTAATAATTAGCAGAATATTTCTCATCATACTGTGCCAATGCATCCGCTGCCTCGCTTGGTGACTTTGTTTCAAGCACGGACACCAATTGTTGATACTCCATAGCAGCTGCTTGGTTTTGTTCAGCTTGTGTATTTTGCCATTTGGCATAACCCCATAAACCACCGATGCCTAATGCAATACCCGCAAAAATGGTGAACCAGTTTTGGCGCAACCAATCTTTGATGATTTGTTCTTGTTCGTAATCATCATATTCTTCAAGAGCCATAGTCTTTTCCTGTCAAATGGATTTGATAAAAGCAGGTTATTTTACCTGATAAGTGATTAAATTACACCCACGCAAAGCCTGCAAACACATAATTAATAAGCAAAAAAAAAGTCGCAACCTGTGCGACTTTTTCATAATTTGGCTCCCCGGGACGGGCTTGAACCGCCGACCTAGTGATTAACAGTCACCCGCTCTACCAACTGAGCTACCGGGGAAGAGTCATAATTCTTGCCTCAACAAGAACTGGGCATTTTACCCTTAACAAGACGAGTGTCAAGTCTAATATGGTCATTTTTTTAGCTTCTTGTTAATGGCACTTAAAAAACCACGCAGCATATCCATTTCATGTTTCTCAACACCCATTCGATTAAACATCATGCGGAATTTTTCGGTCATAGAAGCATAATTAGCCGAATTTAGAAAATCCAAATCAGACATGGTTTCAAATAAGTGTTGATAGAAACCACTCATTTTTTCATGATTACAGCGATTATTATCGTGTGATTCATAGTTTGCAGAATCACCATCATCGTTTGTCATTTTCGCTTGCATACGCAATTCATAAGCCGCCAATTGTACTGCTGCCGCTAAATTTAATGAAGGGTAATCAGGATTAGCCGGGTATTTAACCAAAAAATGACAACGTTGCATTTCTTCATTGGTTAAACCATAACGCTCTTTACCGAACAACATCGCCACCTGATCGCCGTTAGCAGCTGCCTCAATCATTTTTTTGGCTGCTTGACGCATATTTAGCATAGGAATATCCATGCCACGACTGCGTGAACTGGTACCAAACACCCACTGAGCATCATGTATCGCCTTATCCAGGGTGTCACTCATCACTGCCTCTGATAACACATCATCGGCACCGGATGCGCGTGCGCGTGCTTCCGGCGAAGGATGCGTTTCCGGATTGACTAATGACAAGCGACTTAAACCCATCACCTTAAGCGCTCTGGCAGAGGCGCCAATATTCCCAGGATGTGTGGTACCTATCAGCACCATGTTAATTTGTTTCAGTCTGTGCATGAACAGATGTCTTTTGCGATGAATTTTGCTATCATACGCGCTTGCCCTCGTAACATCAATAACATGTCTCCGGAACTTAATATTGCTCATAAAGCCGCTTTGAAAGCGTCAAAATCCATTGAACAACTCATCTTTCAAAATGAGTTACTGTCCGTCCAAAAGAAACTACAAAATGGTTTTATTGATAAAGCTGTTGAGGTTAGTTTAAATGATATATTTTATACCCTTAAACGGGCCTATCCTGATGACGTTATTCGCACTGAAGACAGTGTATTAACGGCTGATGATAAAGGTGACCGTACTTGGTACATTCAGCCTTTAGCAGGTACCGCTAATTTACTTTATGATATTCCGCATTGTGCCATAGGCTTGGTAATGACAGAGCAAAATAAACTAAAACACGTCATGGTTTTTCAACCGCTGACAGGTGACTGCTTCACCGCCACCCGTGGCAAAGGGGCTTTTCTGGACAATAAGCGCTTGCGCATCGACCAACACAAAGAAATGGCGGCCGCCATTGTTGCCACTAATCTGCCTGACAATGAAACATTGGCCACAGCCCATGGATTGGCGCTCAGAAATATTAATAAACAAGTGGCCGGTTGCCGCATGTTGGGTTGCGACATATTAGACCTGACTTGGGTGGCAGCGGGTCGTTTAGACGCATACTGGCAACCACAGGCACCCGCTATTACCACCATGATTGGCGAACTATTCATGACCGAGGCCGGCGGTCAATGTGTTGATTTTAACTGTAAGCAGGACAGTCAAAAAAGTGGACAACTGATTGCCACCAATCTTAAACTATCTGCACAACTTAGCAAACACATCAGTCCGGGTTTTCAAAGATAGAAGCAATAAAATAAGCACAAAAAAACCCAAGTCTAAGCTTGGGTTTTTTTATGTTCATTTGAAAGCTATTATGGAATGTGGTCTAAATTTCCACCTTCTTTGGCCACCGGAATTAAATCTTCACGACTGACACCTAAAGCCAATGTCGCTGTGGATGCCACAAATATAGACGAATACGTTCCAATAACCACGCCGATAATCAACGCGAAAGCAAAAGAATTAATCAAGTCACCACCAAAAATATACAAGGCAAACAACACCAACATGGTGGTAAATGAAGTCACCACAGTACGTGATAAAGTCTGGTTAATCGAGGTATTAATAATGGCTTCTGTTTCTGCTTTACGGCCGGATAAAAAGTTTTCCCGTATGCGATCGAATACCACAATGGTGTCATTCAGGGAATACCCTATCACAGCCAACAATGCCGCCAACACAGTCAAATCAAATTCCACTTGCCAGATGGCAAACACCCCGGCGGTAATAATGACATCATGCACCAAAGCAACAATGGCACCTAATGAGAATCGCCATTCAAAACGAATGGTCACATACACTAAAATACCAAAGATTGCATACAATAAAGCCAAAGAACCCTTTTCAACCAACTCATCACCCACTTGTGAACCGACAAAGTCAGCCTTTGAAATTCGGGCGCTGGCGTCATGCTGCTGTAATACTTCTAAAATTATATTACTGAGTTTAGCTTCATCAGTGCCGGTTTGTGGATTGTCGTTTTCTGTCACTTCAACAGCCATGTCAGTGGTTTCCTCTATCGGCGGCAAAGTAATTTCAATGTCACGACTGGAACCAAAATTCTTGACCACCGCATCCGCATAACCGGCATCACTTAACTGGGTTCTCACGTCTTCTAATTCAACGGCTTCTTCATAATGCACCACAATCACCGTACCACCGGTGAAATCAAGTCCAAAATTAAAACCTTTGATAACAATGGCCACGATAGCAATAACAATCATGATGGACGAAAACACCATGGCAATTTTCTTTTTGCCGGTGATGTCGTAGTTTGTATCTCCAAAAATATTCATTATCAGCTCCCTTAAATGGCGATGGATTTAAGACGTTTCTGACGCCCGTATATTAAATTAACGATGGCTCTGGAAACGATGATTGCGGTAAACATCGAAGTCAAAATACCAATCGACAAAGTCACGGCAAATCCTTTTATGGGACCGGTACCAAAAGCAAACAATACCACGGCTGCAATCAACGTTGTGACATTGGCATCAGCAATGGTGGAAAAAGCTTTATCGTAACCGGATTTAATACTGCTTTGAATCGAAGAGCCTGTTCGCAACTCTTCTTTAATCCGTTCGAAAATTAAAACATTGGCATCCACCGCCATACCAACAGTTAACACAATGCCGGCAATACCGGGCAAGGTCAATGTCGCCCCGAATAAGGACAAACAAGCCACCATCAATACCACATTAATGGTCAAAGCTATATTGGCAATGACACCAAACATTTTGTAATAAATCAGCATAAAGATCACCACCAGCACCAAACCAATCTGAACAGATTTAACACCTTTATCGATGTTATCTTGACCCAAAGACGGTCCAATGGTGCGCTCTTCAACAATTTGTACCGGTGCAGCCAGAGCACCTGCGCGTAATAATAAGGCCAGTTCAGTGGCTTCTTTTTGATCTAAACCGGTGGTTTGAAAGCGATTTGAGAAAACGCCATTAATACGGGCATTACTAATCACTTCTTCTTTATTTTTGTATTGCATCACACCTTCTTCGTTTTTACCTAAAGGAATGCGCTCTTTAAAGACCACTGCCATGTTGTTACCCACATTGTTCTTGGTAAACTCCAACATGCGTTTAGCACCGACACTGTTAATCTGTACCGATACCGCTTGGCTACCGGATTGTTGATCAAAGGTGGCATTGGCATCCACCAATTGATTGCCGGTAACAATGACCCGGTCTTTTAATAACACCGGGCGACCATCACGGTCATAAAATAATGATGAACCGATAGGCGTTCGACCCGATTGGTGTGCAGCCACCGCATTATTTTCCATATCTGTGGCACGGTATTCTAAGGTCGCAGTGGCATCTAAAATATTTTTGGCACGGGTGGTGTCCTGAATACCCGGTAATTGCACCACAATACGGTCTACGCCTTGTCTTTGAATAATCGGTTCTGCCACCCCGATTTCATTCACCCGAGAACGTAAGGTGGTCAGGTTTTGCGTTAAAGCATTTTCTTTGATATCACGAATCGATTGATCCGTTAATAAGGCTGTGATTTGCGCTTCACCATTATTTGTTTGTAATTCAAAACTTAACTCACTGAAATCACGCTTAATACTTTGTAACGCCTTATCTGCAGTTGCTTCGTCGCGAAACTCTATGGATAATCGATTCCCATCCCAGCGGATACCTTTTTTCGGAATTTTTTCTTTAATTAAACTTGCTGTAATATCAGAACGTAATTGCTTCTTTTTATTATCAGCCGCTTCTTTCATATCCACTTCCAATAAGAAATGCACACCACCCCGCAAGTCCAGTCCTAAGTTCATGGCTCGACCACCTAAAGCAGCCAGCCAGTCAGGAACATTGGGTTTTAAGTTCATGGCGGTATCAAATCCCGGCAATTCTTCCTTTAACACATCCTGCGCTTTACGCTGATTATCCAAATCATTGAATTTGACAATGGCAGAACCATTATCTTCAACAACAGAATCAAAACCAATTTGACGTTCAGTCAACGTATCTTTGATGATGTCAATGGTGGCAACCTGTAAGTCGCTTTGGTCGTCAGGCTTAACTTGTACAATCGGGCTTTGGCCGTAAATATTGGGCAACGCATATAAACTGCCCAAGGCCACGACCACCAATACCAAGATGTATTTCCACAGTGGATATCGATTCATAAAAAATCCTTATTTAATTGATTTGATGGTGCCTTTGGGCAACACTTTTGAAACTGCATTTCGTTGCACATGAATCTGCGTGTTGGCCGCGATTTCAACCGTAATAAAGTTATCATCTAATTTAACCACGGAACCTAAAGTGCCACCATTGGTGATGATTTCATCGCCAATGGCCAAATTAGAAACCATTTCATTATGCGTCTTCATACGTTTTTGCTGCGGTCTGATCAGCATAAAATACATAATCACAAAGAACACACCGATAAAAATAAATGAAGTCATTGGACTACCGGCTTGGCCACCTGACTGGGCCATGGCATCAGAAATGAAAAAGTTCATGGTTAAATCTCGTTTGGTTAAACTAAAAGCGCGCTATTATAGCACCGTCCGCATCTCATATAAGCCTCAGTGGATTTTTTTTCAAGTCTCTGTCATATATTAGGCTGAAATTAAATCCATTTTTTAATTGTTTTAATCCCTATGAGACTGAATAAAGTTAGTTTCGATTGATTGATTCAACTGATGGACTCTAAGGCGTTTAATGTTTTATTTTTATGCCCATGCTCAATCCATTTTTAATGCGACACTTAAAACAACTCACCCTTTATTTATTACTGGGGTTATTATTGCTGTCTTTTTCAAGAATAATGCTGACCTGGTGGCAGTATGATCGCCTGTCTTCAGCCAGTCAATTAGGGCCCATTTTAATGGGTGGTTTACGTATTGACATCAGTCTGTTGTTGCAGTTGGCCTCAATTCCACTGTTATGTTTATTGGGGATTCAGTTGTTTAATACCTCAGGTGGTTTCTTTAGTCGGTTTGTACGGCATTATTATCCTCTGACATTGGTGCTTTTGGTGTTTTTTGAATTGGCCACCCCCACTTTTATCATGGAATACGACACCCGTCCGGACCGTTTATTTATCGAATATTTGGTTAGCCCCAAAGAAGTCTTGGGAATGCTGTTTAATGGTTATTTACTGTCAACGCTTTTGATTTTAGGTCTGACCGGATTAGTCACTTGGTTTTTCTACCATTTATTTAAGACAGATAGGTCGCTCAAATCACATATCTGTTGGCCAGGTTTGTCCCTTTTAGTGTTGCTAATCCCGGTTTTTGCATTGGGTATTCGTTCCGGTTTACAACACCGACCCATAAACCCGGCGATGGTGTCATTCAGTCAGGATCGCATGCTCAACACCCTGCCGCTGAATTCGCTCTATCAGGTACTATACGATGTCTATCAGATGCGCCATGAAGCCTCCGCGGCTAAAATCTACGGCAGCATGCCCACCGATGACATGCTGACTATTATTCAGAATCAAATCGGCCCGGATAAATTACTCAATAACCAACAAATTCCCAGCCTGCATAAAGCCCCTGCCAGCGTAACCAAAATCAACAAAAACCTGATTATTGTGGTGGAAGAGAGTTTGGGTGCGCAATTTGTTTCGGCTTTGGGCGGTCGCCCGGTCACCCGGCATTTAGACCAATGGGCGGAAAAAAGTTGGTGGTTTGAGCGTTTATATGCCACCGGGACGCGCTCGGCCAGAGGCTTGGAAGCCATCACCACCGGTTTTCTACCAACACCAGCCAGAGCCGTGTTAAAACTACCCAAAGCTCAACAGGATTTCTTTTCCATTGCTGAACTATTGGCTGATGAAGGTTATGAAACCGCTTTTATTTACGGCGGTGAATCGCACTTCGATAACATGCGAGGATTTTTCTTAGGTAATGGCTTTCAAACCGTTATCGATCAAAATGATTACCAGTCTTATGAGTTTATGGGTAATTGGGGGGTCTCAGATGAAGATTTATTTAATCAAGCCTTTGATTACTTGAATCGACCCAGCGACCAACCCAAATTTACCCTCATTTTCACCTCCAGCAACCACACACCCTTTGAATTCCCGGAGAATAAAATTGAGTTGTACGAACAACCACCGCAAACCGTTAATAATGCCGTACGTTATGCCGATTATGCGGTCAATAAATTCCTTAACAAACTTGAACAGAACGGCTTTTTTAAGACATCCGTGGTGATGGTGGTGGCAGATCATGATGCAAGGGTGCAAGGCGCACAATTGGTACCTGTCCCTCATTTTCATATACCCGGCCTGATTATTTCAGATGACATTAAGCCCTTTAAAGATCATCGCCTGGTGAGCCAAATCGATTTGGCGCCCACTTTGATGAGCTTGTTAGGTATTGAATCTGCCAATCCGATGACGGGTTATGATTTAACCCAAAAGCCATTAACCATGCCCGGCCGAGCCATCATGCAATACGGTAAGAATCAAGCCTATATGAACGATGATGTTATCACCATCTTGCGGCCTGATGCCCAACATCTGAGTTTCACCAATATCAATGACAACTTAGGGATTCAGTTAGACCAAGCCGATACTGAATTACCCTTAGCCCATGCCCTGTTTGCCAGCTGGGCTTATGATCAGCAGGCCTATCGCTTACCTTAAGTTGTGAAAAAGCTGATTTTTTCACACTGGTTAATCAGCCAGATCTTGTTCAATACGCTGTTTTAAGACCATTATTTCCTGACGGCGTCCGGCATCAGCTTTGGGTCGATCCGGGCGATCCGCAGCTTGCTCTGCCTGTTGTAAATAGTTGAAAGCATCATCTAAACGATCCGTTTCTTCATATAAAAACTCGGCGTAAAAATAATTGGCATCAATGCCTTTTGGATTCAATGCCAAGCCTTTGAGCAAGTGTTGCTCGGCTTTTTTATCGCTGCCAAAACCCAAAGGCCAACCAGGCACTTTGAAATATAAAACACCCAAAGATGTATAGGCACTGCCTTCTAATACTGAGCCATCCATATCAATGGCTGCTTCATAGGCTTTTTTGGCTTTTTTAGCCAAACCCAAAGCCCCAAGCCCGCCTTTGGCACCGGCATACGATGAGTAGACAATACCTTGCCAAACCAAGGCTTCAGGTAAATTATGGTTAACCAGGGCGGCTTGATTGGCTTGCTCGACAAGCTTCTCAAAAGCCTTTTCTTTGGCCTCACCATCGGCCATATAATTAACCTCAGCCCAGTGTGATTGAACCTGCTTAACCTCATCTGTCATGGCGGCCATAGTTGCTGATGAGAGCAACAGCCATAAGGTAATTAGACTAGATTTCATGGGAATTCTCCTGATTTAAGTGTTGCTGAATAATCGGTAAATCCCGATTAATGGAACGACTGACCAAGCCTGGAAACAAGCTGTTTAGTTTGACAAAAAACTTTTCCGGCCAGCCCAAAAAACGTTGTTGTTGATTTTTCTCAATGGCACGCATAATGACATCAGCAATTGCTTGGGGCTTATCTTCGCCATTTTTTAACTGTTTATTCATGGCTTTGACAGTGGTATTGTTAATGCGGGTATCCATCGCCCGTGGTGCTAAATAATGCACCTGAATTCCCTCACTCCGTAATTCCCGGTGTAAAGCCTGGGAAAAACCCAACAAGCCAAATTTAGTCGCACAATAGCTGCTAAACCCCGGATAACCGATACCACCAAACGAAGAACCAATATTAACGATACGTCCCTGACCACCGCCACTCAGCCAAGACAACAGATGTCGGCTGAGCAGTATGGGTACAGTCAAATTGACTTCGATGGTTTGCACGATGGACTGGTCGCTTTGCGCATGGAGAAATCCCGGGAAATTAATCGCTGCATTATTAATTAACAGACGATGGCGATTTTTGGTCTTTTCTGCCGCCACCCGAATATCAGCCAAAACACCCGTAGTCGTTAAATCACCAACGACATAGTCGGCAGGATTGTCCAGGCTATCGACTAATTGCTTTACAAGCGACTCATCTCTGCCATGCACAATCAGCTGTGCCCCGGCTTGGTCGAGTCGCTTGACCAAAGCCTGCCCTAAACCACCGGTGGCTCCGGTTATCAGCACCGTTGAGTGTGCCCAAAGGTGTTTGCCTTTTTTGCTCATGCGAACGTCAACTCCTCAAATATATGTCGATAGAGACGATAAAATCGTTGGCTAGCGTTAACCACAACGGCCAATTGATCATCGCTCAAACGATTAATTAAACCTTCAAAAAATTGTTGATGGCCTTGATCCAAATCGCCATGGGAAATTAAGTAACTAAAGGCCTTATTGGGCAGATTAAGTGACGTTTTTAAACTTTGAGCCACTTGGCTTGCTAAAGCCACCGAAGTGCCTTCCAGGACATGCACCATACCTAAAAAACACAAGGGATCACACCGATTGATACTGTCATAGGCATAACTAACCATCACCTCAACAGCAAAGCTGGGAGCTGATGTTCGCACCATCTCGGCATCACCGCCGCAGGCTTTAATGTCATTTAAAATCCAATCCTCATGACCCAGTTCTTCTTCAATATACTCAGCCATGGCACGTCGTAACCAGTCATCCTCATCTGAAAAGCGTGCACCGGCTTGCATCAGTAAGGGCACCGTGTGTTTCACATGGTGATAGGCGCGGCTGAGAAAAGCCACATAGGTTTCCAGCTTGAGGCGACCGGACAAGGCTTGTTCAATAACAGGTAATTGCCATAATTTATTTTTCTCAACTTCAGTTTGACTGCATAGAAGTGCGAAATTAGAAAGCATGTTGGCAGATTGGGGTTGGCTGGTTGTCATATATTTGCTCCAATTGAGTTGCATGTTTTTTATATATTTCAGAACGGATTAATTTGCCGGTGGCGGTTAAGGTACCATCGAGCTCTGTAAAAGGTGGAACCTTGACCGCAGCCCGTAACCGAGCATAATCAGGTAATTGTTCATTGATGGCTTGAATCAATTGATTCAGGGTTTCGCCATCACAATCAGTGACGCACAAGGCGGTTAAAAAAGCTTGACCATCACCTACCACCATGACTTGCTGAATGGCAGTCAAAGCCAACAGCTCAGCCTCCAACCATTCCGGTGAGATATTACGACCAAAGCCGTTGACAATAAGATGACTTAATCGACCTCGGATGGTTAATTTACCTTGGCTATCGATGGTACCGATATCACCCGTGGCATATGCTTGATTTTTAGTCAATTCGGACCCTTTATCCTCATCACCCAAATAGGCTAAAAACTGTGGTCCGTAATAAATAATTTGCTTATCTTGATCCAAATTAATATCTGCATGATTTAATGGACGGCCCACAGAGTCGGCCGAATTCAAGGCATTATTCAAACAGATCACTGAGCCACATTCACTGATACCGTAGCCTTGATACACTGGCAGGCCCATCCGGTGCGCTTGCTCAATTAGCATCGGCGGACATACTGCACCACCCACTGCCATAAACCGTAACCAGGATAAATCAGTTGGGTTTTCGGTTAGATAATTGAGCAAAGATTTAAGCATGGCGGGCATTAAAATTAGGCTATCAGCTTGATGCTCGACCATGGCTGAAACCAGTTTTTCAGGTTGAAACTGACCTGAGCCCTGTAAGCCAACCTGTGCTAATGAAGGCGAAATAATCTTCAAGCCCTGCCCCATGTTGGTATAGCTGTTGGCATACACTGCTGCCATGTTTTCCAATAAAATACTGTACGGCAGAACACTTAAATGTCGTTTTAAGCCCAGATGCTCGGTGGCCTGTGCCAATGATTGCCCCACCGTTTGTAAATGAGACAAACTTAAACAAACCCCTTTCGGTTCGGCCGTTGAACCGGATGTAAAGGTGATTTTATGGGTACCGGTAGGTAATCCAACCGCCCGTTCTAAGGTTCTCGTCAATACTGTCAGTGCGCCATAAATAGTCACTTCATAAAAACCTAAAGATTGCCAGAATGTTGTCAGGTCATGTTGACAAAATACACAATCGACACCGGCCTGTTTCACCATATGGGCTATTTGTGATGGCGTAAAAAAGTGCGGCACCGGCACAATCACCAATTGATTGTCTGTTGCCCATTGATCAACCGCCAGCCAATCAGAGCTGTTATCAGCATGAATAGCCACACAATGGGGGTTGTGCGTTAATATCTCATCAATGGCGTTCATAGCTAAGCTTTTTGTTATGAATGGCTTGAATGGCTGTGATGGTATGAGAACAATAAACCGCCGGTTTATGACGATAGTATTGCCCCCAATGGTTTTGCTTATCGATTAATTTATCCGCACAGGCAGAAGCTAAAAATTGGGTAGGAATAGATAATTTATTAACTGCTTTAACCATCGGTTCAGACAAGGTATAGACCGTCCATTGTGCCTGCAGCTGGCCAATAAAATTGGCAATGGCACGCACCACCAGGGCTAAATAGCGACGATTCACAATGACAAAGTGACCCAATTCAATCACCGATGAGCGCGGCACTTTTTGGCCGGCATATCGAGCCAGCAGCTGTTCCGCCGGTTTGTTCAGATATTGTTCTGAAAACAAGCTCCCTTGATCAGCATAACGCAGACCAACCGCACCAATTAATTGATCATTTGATTGCTGATAGACACTGATTAAAATCGGAAAGAAATGATGAATGTCAGCATTAAAATGTTGCTTATATTGACGCTGAATAAATTGCTCAATAATGTTTCGCTCTGATTCACTTGTATAAACTAATCGTACATAAGTGCTGGGGGCTTGATGTGAATTTGGTTTTTTTGTACGGCGCTGATTTAATTTAAGACTTGGGTCAGTCGGCTTAAACTGTTGATTGGTGTATTCGCCAATGTCATGGTAATAGGCATATAATGAAGTTAAAATTGGCTTTGTCATATAAACTCACGGGTATTTTCGTGTTTAGAGCACACTGACTGAGCCAATCAATCGATAACCAAAAAAATAATTCATCGTTCGCGATTGTTTTTCCTGAGCCGTTCACTCTAAGCGTTAAACAATCGTTAAATAAACTCATTTGTGATGCAACATAAACAGGATAAGCAACTCGTCAAACAATTATTAAAAGGCCAAACACAGGCATTTAATACTTTTTTTGATAGCTACCACAGCAAGCTGTTTCGCTTTATCTTGGGCCGGGTGGATGGTGATCATGATTTAGCCATGGATCTGGCTCAGGAAACCCTGTGTAAAGCGTTAGATAATTTAAAAGATTATCGGGCTGAAGCCGCCTTATTCACCTGGATGTGTCAAATTGCCCGCAGCTTTATTTATGCCCATTTCAGTAAACAAAAACGACGTCGGCGACACGTTGTTCCGATGGCAGAACACCCATCAATCCGCAAGGTGCTGTTAACCATTGCCGATGGCCAGGAAACCCAACCGGAATTGCAGTTACACAATCAACAAATACAGCAGCTGATTGAAGAAGTGCTTGATCACCTTCCGAACAATTACGGCGATTTACTTACCTGGAAATATATTGATGAGCTCAGTGTCGCAGAAATGGCCGAGAGAGCCAATACCACCATGGTTGCCATCCAATCTGCCCTGGCCAGAGCCCGACAATCATTCCAACAGGCTTTTACAGCACTTTTAAAAACAGACAGTTTGGACCATTTTTACCCGTCAAACTGGGAGTATGAATATGAATAAAGAGCAAGCCGACACTATTTTAAAACAATTGAAACAGCGCACTGAGCCTGATGCGGCTAAACAACAAGCGACTAAACAGGCTGTGATGGCGCATTGGCAGAAGAATCTCAAAAAACAACGTCGACAACGTTTTGCTTGGACAGCAGCGGTTGCAGCTTCTGTCATTGTTGTCTTTGCCCTGGTCTTGGTTATAAACTTTGATAATGGCTCTCAAGGATTACCTGCCATGTACCAACAAGTCGATATTCACGGTACCATTATGCTTGAGCAAGATTCACACAAAGCACAACCCATGACAGCGGATGTCAGTCTAAAACCCGGTGATATTATCGCAAGTTCGTCTGACGGCTACCTGATATGGCATTTAAATGACGGTAGTGAGTTACGCCAGGGACCGGATGCCCGCATTGTCTGGCAGAGTGACCAGCAGATTGAATTATTGACAGGACAACTGTTTCACAACACCGATATCACACAATCTGCGGAACCTTTTATGATTAGCACCAAACTCGGTTCAGTCAGTCATGTGGGCACTCAGTATGTGGTCAAGCACCAACCAAATCGTTTACAAGTGGCCGTTAAAAGCGGCCGGGTCAATATCAGCCGTCAACAAAAACAGCACACTGTCAAAGGTAATGAATTAATGTCGATAAGCCCTGACGGGGTGGAATCAGTGCACACGTTTACCGGGCATAACCATCCCATGTGGTCCTGGACTTTTAAAACCCAGCAGCCCTATGCATTAAAAGGACAATCTTTATATGATTTTGTTGTTTGGATAAGCCAGCATACTGACTTGGCGGTTGACTGGCAAGGGCACCAACAAGCCACACAAGGGGTTTTGTTACAGGGCACCATAGACAAGATGTCTGTAGATATGGCATTAAAAACGGTATTTGCCAGCACCGACTATCAGTATCAAATTGACCAAGGTCGCTTGCAAATTATTAATCAAGACAAGTAACATAGTGGTTTCAATTAGATTGCTTCGTTGAGCCTTTGAAACAACCCAGTTCGATATCACGTTTATATCTGCTCCCGTTATTGCTGCTTGCCAGTCAAATAGGACTGGCTAACCCAAAAACCGTGGCCAGTTGGGTGGATATTTTTAACGACAATGGTCAAGCCATTTTTTTTAGCAGTGACCAGGTCACTGACCAGCAATTACGACAGACCCTATTATTACCGGACGTCAATTTCACTGCCTTTCGAGATAATTTAAGCCACATTGGTCTGCAGCTCAATGCCATCGATCAAGATGTATGGGTTCTGCAAAGCCATTCCCAAGTCATTAGCAACCCAGTTTTATTTAAAGCTCAAGATAGCAGCAATCAATCAAGTATTCGATCTTTTCAAATCACCACCCCAGCAGGGCATCTTTTTAGCACCAAAAACGGTGTTATTATTCTGTCTCAGCAACAACTCACCAGCGGCATACTGCATATTTTTGCCTCGAAATATGAACCGTTGACTCAAACCATCACAGAAGACAGCCTCAGGCAGCCTATTCAACGCCTCGAATTAATCCCGGCACCCTTGGCCTTAAGCGATCTAAAAGTATCCACCAGCTTATTGTATTTTGATAAAAACAACCTGCCGGGTTATGTTATGGATGGCGCGGATTTAATGCAACCTAATGCCTTTAATCACGATCCATTACAATCAGGTCAAGGCTTGGCATCTCATAACTCAGCCGGCCTTGATGGCCGCAGTCATGTTCGCGGTGGTTTACTCAATGAAACCCTGATTGAATTGGATGGCATGATTTTACGCAGTCCCTATCATTTTAAGGACTTTGCCTCCCTGCTATCCACCATTAACCCCAATGTGGCGACCTCAGTCAGTCATTATGCCGGGGTTTTTCCAGCTCAATATGGCGGTCGTTTAAGTGCTGTGATATCGGTCGACAGTGAACGAAGAAATACAGACTATGACCGCATCAGCCAAGTTGGACTATTGGACATCAGTCATACTCAATGGTGGTCAAACGATTATAAAGATGGTTTAGTCGGGGTGCGTTCAGGCGGTTATTTACTAAAACAAAACTTGATATCACACCTCAACATCCACCCGGAATTTGAGGATGCTTATGTTAAATTCAACCAACAAACATCACCTAAGTGGCAGAGCTCCCAACATTTTCTGGTATCACGAGACGAACTTAGTGTTAATCAAAGTGATGAACAAGCAAAAGCCGCTTACCATGATCAGTATGTCTGGTTTAAATGGCAATATGATAATCTGCAAGCCCATCAATCCAATTGGCAACTGGCCTTCAGCCGTCATCATGATCAACGCCGAGGTGAAACTAGTGATCAGTTATCCACAGGTACCTTAACTGAAGATATATTAACAAAGTATCTACAACTCAGTTGGCAGCACCAATGGCGGTTAGCGCCCTGGTTTAACCTTGACTTAGGTATGACAGTACAAAATACTGAAGCCGACATCGATTCACAACGCATGGTTCAACACAACCCGTATTGGGCTGAGTTGTTGAACACTCCGACAACCCAAAATCAGGATTTTCAAAGTCAAACCGATGGCCTTTTTTGGTCTTATTTTATCAATCTGAGGTGGCAAATCAATGACCGCTGGGTAACTGATATAGGCCTCTATAATGAGCAAGCCCGCTGGTTACCGCATCAAGGCATCAGTCCACGCTTAAACATGGTTTACCAACCCGATAGTATCAGCCAA
Source organism: Marinicella gelatinilytica (assembly GCF_026410405.1). Lineage (GTDB taxonomy): Bacteria > Pseudomonadota > Gammaproteobacteria > Xanthomonadales > Marinicellaceae > Marinicella > Marinicella gelatinilytica. Next base: position 147,932 of record NZ_JAPMLN010000005.1, read on the forward strand.
TGGCGCTTTGGTCTTGGTCGCCATCAACAAGCCCAACGCTTAGATGAGCTGCTTTTATCAGACGACAATCCCAGTTATCAAGCGGCGTCTTCGGCAGACCTGATGGTGATTGATTACCGGCGGCGACTACCCAATGGCTGGTTGCTTCGAGGTGAAACTTACTACAAAAAATACTCTCGTACCCTGGCCTATTATGAAAACCTTTTTAGCGACTATCACCTGATTCCCGAACTGTACGCCGATTATCAACGCATCAGTCCCAGCGATGCCCAAGCCGGTGGTATTGAATTAACCTTAGCCGGTCAATTAAATAATACCCATTGGAGCGTCAGTTACACCTTGGCCGAAACTCGGGATGAAATTAATGAGTTTAAGGTTGACCGCAGTTGGCAACAACGTCACACTTTAAAAACCGGTATCAGCCAGCCCATTGGAGATTGGCTATTAACTACCTCTGCTCAATACCACAGCGGTTGGCCACGAACAGAATTGCTGTACCAACAAGACATCATTTCTGTGAGTGATAGAAACAGCCGCCAATGGCCGGATTTTTTCCAGCTTGATTTACAATTAAATCGCCACTGGTTAAAAAGTTATGGCCGTTGGGACTTACTTATTCAGATTCAAAATGTGCTCGATATTAATAACCCCTGTTGTACCGAATATTCAATGGCGGACAGCCAGTTAATCAGCGCCACCAAGTCAGCCATGCCGATTATCCCAAATATTCAGTTGTCTTTATCGTGGTAAAATGACTGTATATAAATTTTATCGCAGTAAACCAATTTTGGTGTATGCCTTGTCAGACTGGGACCTGCCGTTTAAAATCATCATAAAAATAGAGTTCGCGTAAATGATTACCATCACAACCCCCAGATTAAGTCTGCAACCTACCCACAAAAACTGCTGGTCCATCTGCAGCAAAACCCATAACAGCTTACTAGGCAAAGTTTTTTTTCATAATGATTGGTTTAATATTATCTTGAAACCCAAATCCTTACACTTGGGGGTGGCCAGCGAAGCCGGTTATGGCTTGATTAAAGCCCTTAACAGCCAAACCGTCAAAGCAAAAACGAATCTTCCCCATGCCCGACTTTATCTAAAAAACCTAGGCTTTGAGCAAGTTAACGACCATTTTGAGGTTACACCTGAAAAATTAAATTACCCTGATTTATATCAGAAATTAAATCATAAACTAGGCATCGATACCAAAACCACAAATTCACCTAAATACCCAACAGCCACCCAAATTGTGGACGCCGGCGTTGATTGCTTTCAACGACCAATTAAATTGCACCCGAAAGCGCTCAAAGCATGGCAAGCCATGCAACAAGCTGCTCAAAAAAAAGGTATTCAGTTAACACCAGTATCGGCTTATCGCTCATTAAACTACCAAGCGGAACTCATCCAAAAGAAATTGGATAAAGATCAACAATTAGCTGATATCCTCAAAGTTAATACCCCACCCGGTCACAGTGAACACCACACCGGTTGTGCCTTAGACCTCACCACCAACGGTGAAGCACGGGTTTTGGAAGCTGATTTCGCTGACACCGATGCCTATGCCTGGTTACAAGACAACGCCGCGGATTATGGTTTTTTTGAAAGTTATCCCGAAAATAACCCCCATGGCATCATTGCTGAGCCTTGGCACTGGTGCTTTGACTTAAAACACATATGAAAAAGCCGGAAAATCAAACGCGATTATCCGGCCGTATAAAGTATCTGTTTAAAAGACACTATCAATCATCTAAAAAGTCAGCAAAACGCTCTCCCTCTAAAGCCGAAGCATGGGCTTTATTCAATAACAAGATCGTTTCAGGTGTTAATCCGTCTTGTTTACGCTTTTTCTCAATAAACTCAGCGAGATATTCTTCACCATCATCAAGGGCATCCACAGCCGCTTCTTCATCATCTTTAAAGACATTGATAAACTTCGTATAACCTCTGTGCAAAGCACCGGCCGCAGATCCGGAATCTTTCACCTCGCCACCTAAACTGGCGATCTTAGCGTTAAAGTCTTTAACCAATAAATTACGACTATTTTTTCGTTGTAAAAACTCACTTTTCAGGGTTTGATTATCTTCTACAATGTCTGCACACATTTGATAACCTTCACAACTATCAATCAATTTTGCCGTGACGTCTTGAAGTACTTCGATATTTTTATCATCATTCATAATGGACTCTCCTTCAGATTAATTAACCCGTGGCGCATTTAGGGCGAATAAAAACAAATACTGTCATATCGACCGAGCGGAGCGAGTGGAGATATCTCCCAACGGTAGAAATCAATCGCAAAATTGAGGAGATTCCTCCATGCGCTACGCTTAGTCGGAATGACATACCGTTATTTGGAGGTAAAACCATCTTTATTTTCCAAAAATCACTCCAAATGCACCATGGGTTAATTAGTATTTAGTTATTTTAAATGGCCTTTAATCGTCTTTAATCGATTTCCTATCAGTTTAAACATTCATTGTAAAATCAATGTAAAACTATCATTAACCCAATGTAAATTTAGATAGATACTCAGATAATTACATAGGTCTTTCATAATTAAAAAAGTGCTTATGCGTCTAAAAAACGGACAGCCAACCACGCATCCAGGCCGAAACCCAGGGCGCTAAAGCAGTGACCAAAAGCACAATCGGCCATATATTACCGCCCTTAAAGGTGTAGGCTTGTAAAATTTCCTTTAACGGGACACCCCGCAACAGGCCAAATGAAAATTCGAACACCAGAGTAAGAAGCAACCAACCACAACCAACTCCGATCAACACACCACTGTTGTCGATATTTAACCAGGGTAAGGTCATATAAGTCACAACAAGAATTAAAACAGAGAGCAACAGCCCGCTTACCATAAAACCTGTCCGTTTGCCGAATATGGGAACCAATGCAAACTCGCGTACGCCACCATTGATAATGGCCAGCAGCGCAATAATAACCCAAACTGCTAAAGCTTTGACAACAGTGACAACTTCCATAGATTATTCCATACCAATGTTAATGACGATACCTTTTATCAGATCACGGCACCTCAAAACCATCCACAAATATCACATCCGATAACACCGTAAACGGATGGGCGCCCATATGCACAGCAGGTACATTCCAAAACGCACCGTCACCGGCATCTACAGCCGGGCTGTTTTCTGAAAGATAAAAATCTGTGGTATTGATAAATTGTGGATCCACGCTGATAGACTGTAATTCCGTTTCGTTAAACTGGTTTTGAAAGGGAGCCAAAAAGTACGGTGTGCCGCTGTAAAAGTTTCCACCCCAATTGGGTCTGAGATGAATATCCGCATGGCTGTTATTAAAGTATAAATTATGATGTGAATTAAACTGATCGAGGTAATCATCCACCGTGGTTGTGGTGCCGCCACTTTGCAAATAAATACCGACTTCATTGTTTATAAAAATATTATTCGCAATCACAGTGCCAAAGGTACCATCCCAGCCAATATTGACGGCTGATTGAACATTGTAGAAAACATTATTGTACAACCAGTTATTATCATTATCCTCATCATAGGCCGGTAAGCGCAAACCCACTTCGGTGTTGGTCACAATATTACCGTATATTTGCCAATCACCGGCCGGTCGGTATTCAGCATCTGTTTCCTGACAACCATCGGTATTGGTAGAAGACCAGATGCAGCGAAAACTGCCCGGCTCAAAGGCGTTATAAACATCATGGATATAGTTATAACGAACAATCAAATTGGATGTGCCGCCTTTCGTGCCGACGGCTGAACGTCCCGGGATAGCATAAATTTCATTGTACTCAACCACATTGGGCGCACCCGGCTTAGTCACCATAAAGCTCACACCCTTACTGTTTGAAACACCGCCCCAGTACACCGAATCAAATATACGGTTTCTGCGCACCACACTGCCTTCAGAGTCCCAGATACGCACCGCATAAGAATTATCATTGCCATTAGAGATATGGCCAAACACATTGTCCTCCAGAGTCACAAAGTCGGCGCCTTCAAAGAACATCGGACTACTTTGGGTGTAATAAATTTCGAGGTTTCTCAAGGTAAAATAATCGCCATTACCGGCCACCCTCGGTAAACCCCGTTGCGATAGTTCATAAACTTCATTGTTGGGTATTTCACCGTCTTTCGGATACAGGTATATATAACAGCCACTATTATCCGCAAAACACTGAATGCCGTTAATATCTGCTTTGGTCCAGTGATTGGGCTCAAGCAAATTGACCACATGATCATGATTACGGCCACTATCAAAATTAGTTTGGTGGTCAATCCGCTGATTGCCATTAAACATGCCTTTCGGATCGCTGTTCAATTGATCCGCCGGAATGCGCCAGACATTGGCGTTATACGCTTGCCAGGTATCGGATCCAGTGCTGTAAGAGCCCAAAAGTACGACTGTTTCGCCGGCATGGCCTTGTAAGGTTAGATTCGGTGTGTTGATGTAACTCGGTCGATTGGTTTCCTCTATTAAACGATAAATACCGCCCCGTAAGGTTAATGTATCACCGGCACTGACAGAATTCAGACCATAAGAAATAGTCCGCCATGGCTGACTAATGGTCCCGGGATTTGCATCATCACCCTGCGGGGAAATAAAATATTCTTCGGCCGGAACCGAAACAGACACAATCAAAAGACAAAGCACGGTGATTTTTTTCATAACATTCAACCTTCAGGGTAAAACCCCAATCTAATTGAAGTATAGCACCCGACTTGTGACCCGCCTCACAAATTATTAATGTGCTCAATGTCATTGATTTCATGGCTTGGTCACGTGCTTGGTGAACTTTTTGGATGAATTCAAATAAACTCAGCTGGCAGTCTTAATATTTTAATTCAATCTACTTTTGATAATCCTTGTACTCTTGTTGCTTGATGATTTCTTTAATTTCTATTAGGTTTTGAGGCACCGGGCGACGATTGCTATCAAAACTCTGACCATAAATATACTCTAAATTATCATGATGGTTGTATATTTGACTATTATCTGTCAGATAATAAACTGTATTCCCTCCCTGAACGGAAACATAAAACACACCACCTTTATCTTTTTTTAATAACATGAATACGCGATCACCCACTTCGAGCTCATAACCGGTGCTCAATCTTCTACAATAGCCCTCATCATCACATCCACCACCGGCTTCAATTTGAATAACATCGATGGCCACACCACCTTTTAATATCTCATCAACATGTAATTCATAATCCGTAAAGAATGCATCGTATTCAACCGTTTCTTTAATATAGGATTCACCCGTAATTGGATTCTGTTCAAATATTAAACCCGTGGATTTCTTCTCACTGCACTTTTTATCAATAATTGTACCGCTAACAACCAATTCTGCGTCTGCCAACAACTGTTCAAATGGCACAAAGACAAAACTTGCGTGGGCTGAACAATGTATCAGAAATAAACCATAACAAAAAAAGAAGTATTTAAATTTAAGATTCATCAATTTCATTTAAATATGTAGCTTTTGGCATCAATTACTTAGATTAATTTTAGCACGCGCCCGGTGCACTTTTTGAATAAACTCGATTAAATTCAAATGCCGGTCTAAGCCTTCTAATTGCATACTGGTTTCGGTTAAACCATGAAAGCGGACTTCACCGGTCACGGATGCGACCACTGCTTCAGCCGTTTCGTTTCCAAACATACGTTTAAGATTATCCATATAATGCGCAATCTGCATTGAATCGTCAAAGGTGATTTCCAGCACTGCTTCCATGGCCAGATAGAACAGCTCCCGCTCAACGGTGTTATCATTGTATTGCAAGAAAGCCTGCACCAAATCAAGGGCTTCTTCATAGTCCTTTAAAACCAGATAAATCAGTATTTTAAGCTCTAAAATGGTGAGTTGTCCCCACACCGTATTTTCATCAAACTCAATACCAATCAGGGTTTTAATGTCCATGTAATTATCGAGCTGACTGTCTTCTAAACGGGTTACCAGATCATGCAGTTCCTTGTCATTTAAACGATGGATATTGAGAATGTCTTCTCGGTAATCCAGTGCCATATTGGTGTTATCCCAAACCAAATCCTCCACCGGATAAATTTCCGAATAACCCGGCACCAATACCCGACATACCGGAGAGCCCAGCTCATCAAATACCGCCATATAGACTTCTAAGCCCATGTCTTCGAATAAGCCCATCAGAAAATCGCTTTCGGCTGCGGTGCTATCTGCAAAATCCCATTCACAGAATTCATAATCAGACTGATGACTAAAAAAGCGCCAGGAGACAACACCGGTTGAATCAATAAAATGATCCACCGAGTTTTCCGGCTCAGTCACTGCCAGACTGTTAAAAGTCGGCCGTGGCATATCATCTAAACCCTGAAAACTACGGCCTTGTAACAACTCAGTCAGGGTGCGTTCCAAAGCCACTTCAAAACTCGGGTGGGCGCCAAAACAGGCATAGGCACCACCGGTTTTCGGGTTCATCAGCGTGACATTCATCACCGGGAATTGTCCGCCCAAAGACGCGTCTTTGACCACCACTGGAAAACCCTGCTCTGCCAGGGCTTCAATACCCGCCACAATGTTCGGGTATTTCGCCAAAACCGCTTCTGGAACATCCGGTAAGGCAATTTCTTCCTGAATAATTTTCTTTTTGACCGCCCGCTCGATGATTTCCGATAAAGCCTGAACTTTGGCTTCAGCTAAGGTGTTGCCCGAACTCATGCCATTACTGACATACAGGTTTTCAATAAGATTGGACGGGAAATAAACCGTCTCACCGTCCGAAAGCCGCTGATAAGGAATACAACAAATGCCGCGATCAACCCGCCCTGAATTGGTGTCAATTAAATGCGAGCCGCGCAATTCACCTTCTGGGTTATAAATCGCCAAGCAATAGTCATCGAGTATACCGGCCGGTAACGCATCATCCGCTGCCAGTGGAAACCATTTCTCATTCGGGTAATGCACAAACTCACTGTTGGCAATGGCTTCACCAAAAAAATAATCATTGTAGAAAAAACCACAATTCATGCGCTCCACAAACTCACCCAATGCCGAGCACAAAGCACTTTCTTTGGTCGAACCTTTACCATTGGTAAAACACAAGGGTGATGCGGCATCCCGTAAATGCAGTGACCAGACATTGGGCACTAAATTGCGCCAGGAACCAATTTCGATTTTAATACCCAAATCAGCAATTAACGACGTTATATTGGCAATGGTCTGCTCCAGCGGCAAATCCTTGCCCTCGATAAATGTTTGTGAACCTTGATCGACATCCGCCATCAACAAAGCCCCACTTTCGGCATCCAGATTCTCGACAATCTCGACTTGAAACTCAGGGCCGGTTTGCACCACTTTTTTTACCGTACAGCGATCAATGGACCGTAAAATCCCGCGCCGATCTTTTTCCGAAATATCTTCAGGTAATTCCACCTGAATTTTAAAAATCTGGTTATAGCGGTCTTCGGGATCAACGATATTATTCTGTGACAAACGGATATGCTCCGTCGGGATATTGCGACTGTTGCAATATATCCGCACAAAATAAGCCGCACACAATGCTGACGAAGCTAAAAAGTAATCAAACGGACCCGGTGCCGAACCATCGCCCTTATAACGAATCGGCTGATCCGTAATAACCTTAAAATCATCAAACAGCGCTTCTTGTCTGAGGTTGTCGAGAAAATTAACTTTGATTTCCATGGCGGTTCATCCAATGCGGTCAATAAATCACCGCATTATAACCTGTGATAAAAAATGATACTCTAAAGCGTAAAATCTGTTTTTATTTTTAAATGACGATAAACTGAAAGAACACACCCCTGCACCCCTCTCATGAGGGGAATTAGCTTCCTCTTTTGATTAGTATCTTTAACAAAAACTGACCGATTCACCTCCCCTCTTGAGAGGGGATTGAGGGCTGTGTTCACTAATTTATTGAGTTTATAATGTTTCGCAACTCAAAACTCAAATGTCTCAATAGCATGAGGTTTCAATTCATTGAGGTATTCATCCAGGCTAACCATATTAATACAAGGCTGCACACCAGGCTTTAACCCTCCGTCCAATATTTTCTCCGCCATAACAATCGCCGGAACACAGGGGATCTGTGGACCATCGTTGTTTTTAGCAACGATAAACCAGGTTTTATGGATGCTTTGATTCTTGTTGTTGACCGCAGTAATCTCAACATGCATACCGCCGTCTTCAGTGCCTAAAAAATCAAACCCGCGACTAAGCTTTAACCAAAAGCCCGCGTGTTGTTCTAATTTCAAAGGCACACCCAATCGCACCAGCCAGGAACACAGCCAAATACCGCTATGCAGCAGTTTACTTTCCATACCGGCTGAAAACTGTAATTTCTTAATGGCAAAATAATCCGGCAATAAATCCAAATCAGCGACTTCGCAATTCCCCATCAAGCGATTCCTGATGCCCGGATATTTTTGCAAATAGGTATGCTGCCAGCCGTATGGCTTATTGGGCGCACCGCGCCAGGGCGTTAATGGCTTGCCAATATACGATAACACCGCTTGACTGGTGGCCAGACCACGGTCTGTTTTTTGACCCGGTGAAATGCCCATTTTGACGGATTGGAATAATTTAATGTCATGCTCTTGTTGAAAGTGTTTTAAAACAGCAGACGATAAAGTTGGCACCGTGCTGGCGGCTGTAATGACGATCACATGCTTGGATTTTGCCAGCGCATCTAGCTTTAACATGTCTTGCACATAATCGCGGCCATCGGCCAGGTCAATATAATGAACACCGGCCTTAATAACCGTCTCAGCGATTAACGTGTCTTGACCCTGAAAAGGCCCACAAGTGTGAATAAGCAACGAAGGTTTTAAGTGATTTATTTGCTCATATAATTCAGTAAACACATCAAAGCACGCCACCTCTATCAGTGCATCGGCTTTGTCGCTGAGAATCTCAGCTTTGAGTTTTTCGGCTTTTTCCTTATTGCGGCCATTGATAATGACATGAAAGCCTTTTCGGCACAAAGCCCGGCTAATGCGACTACCGAAGGTGCCATAGCCACCCAGTACCAGAATCTTAGCCGTCATTGGCTTGTTCCTGATTGCTGACTTCACGAAAAATGCCGGTTTGATAAAAGGTCCGCTTTAACACCGGGTGATCCATGGTAATCGAAAATCTAAAATCTCCGTGACCCAAGTCCTGATGAATCACATGCGTTTCACCCGGGCTCAACCAATGCGGTAAAGGCAGATACCAACGAATGAATTTCCAAAAATATCGAGTACTCTTAAAATGCAGCTGACCCTGTTCGGCATACACATTTAAAAACATGCCAAAACCACCGCCAACCATCTCCATCATTTTACCGCGGTCATCTTTTTTGGTGGAGGTTACACTAAACGGCGCTTTGCCCGGAAAGTAATAGGTTCTTTTCCAGTTAACACCGGACTTATTTGCAGAACTGGTTAGCCGCACTGACATCTTGATATCGGTGCCTTGATATGGACTTAACGGGTTGCCAATCACTTTGGTCAAAAAAGCAAACAACTGCCCCGCTTTTGAACACTCTACCCGCTCCATCACACCTTCATAGAGAATCGGATTATCTTCTGTAGGCAAACGATTAAAGCGCTTTTGAACATTCGGGTGCAAGCAGTGCCAATCTCGACCCAAACTCCATTTAATGGTGTTATGTTTTTGCACTAAATACCCCTAAATTAGACCACGTATATTATCACATTACTTTATGTTTAACTTTTAACACAACTCAAGCACCTTCGTTTAAATATACAAATCTACTCAAAAATACTATAATGGCTTTATAGTTTATGAAATTACCAATTAAATAAAATATCTTTATGGCAACAGTTGACAAAATAAGAAACGAGCTGATTGATAAAACCCTAACCATAAAAAAACAAGGATCTTTTGGCGGCACTTGATAATCTGATCTCATCAAGCGCGACACATAATGAGATATTGAAGTTAAGCTCGGAACAAATAGAAATGCTCAAAATGAGCGAATCAGATATTAAAAAAGGACGACTAATATCTCAAGAAGCCATGGACAAACGAAACCTTGAATGGTTAAACGGACTGTAAAATGAACCAGAACCGCTAATATCCAACTAGTTGGCCTACTTGAATATTGGGTCAAGCGTAATAAGTCAAATACTTACTCAAAAAAAACTCATTGAAACCGTTTCGAAAAAAACCAACCAAATCGCTGAATCACCTTTCATTTACAAAAGAGCGAATTTTAAAGACACCCGGGTTGCATCGTTGGAAAATTTCAGTATTTTCTACAAAGTATCTGATAAAGAGATTTTAATCACTGCTTTCTGGGACAATCGCCAAGACCCTAATAATTTATTAGAAATCTTACAAAATAAATGAAAACATTCAACTGCAAAAAGCATAAATAAAATTGACCCTTCAATTCAGATCCCCAATGAGAGGTTAACCCAATAAACTTAGCAAGGCTACAACGATTGCAATATTCATTGAACATGGCTTCACTAAACGCCATGATTAAAAAATCTACAGCTCTACAGCGCCATTAAAGATCCGAACAGGGACATCAGCAATCTTCTCCCGAGCGAGACCAATATTAATGGCAGTTTTCTGCTTTAATGTATTGGGTTTTGTTTTGTAGTGAGTAACACAACCACAGTTGGCACAGCGCATAAATTCCAATTCTTTATCACCCCAGGAATACGAATCGATGCCGTCTGCACCAATAGTAATCAGCGGCTCATTAGGTGGGTAATAGCCCCATAAACTCATATAGCGACTGCAAATTGAACAGTTACATTGTGTCACTTCAGTTGGTTTGTCAACATCAATAACAACATTGCCACAGTGACAGCTTATTTTCATCACTTATTCTCGCATTGAAAGAAATTTACAATCCTATTTAAGCACGATTGTTGTCATAAATTATCATTATCAGTAAATATTCCTTAATCACTCAACTCGATTTACTTAAACTTCACAAGCAAAAGCTTATAATGATAAATAACAAAACTGTCCTTTCTATTATTTAAAACCATACAGAAGGTTTGTCACGTTCCGTGGATAATATTTAGGGCTGTTATCTTTAATTCAAAAATAATAATGCGTAAAGGAGAAACCATGCAAACCACAAAAACAATTAATTTAAAAAGCAGACCGGTTGGCAAGCCGACCTTATCAGACTTTGAATTCACCACCTCAGAAGTGCTTAAATTAAAAGATGGCGAGGTTTTATTGAGCACCCGCTATGTTTCGGTCGATCCCTATTTAAGAGGTCGCATGAGTGATGCACCTTCTTATATTGAACCTTTTCAAGTCGGGAAACCCATGGCGTCAGGAATCATTGCAGAGGTCATCGAATCTAAACATAATGATTTTAAAGCCGGTGATTTTGTCTCCGGTATGATGCCCTGGAAAGAAACTCAGGTTTTAAAAACCGACGGTCTGATAAAAGTTGATCCTGATAAGGCACCCCTATCTGCCTATTTGGGCATTTTAGGCATGACCGGTTTAACCGCTTATTTTGGTCTCACTGATATTGGCAAACCGAAAAAAGGTGAAACCCTGCTGATTTCCGGTGCAGCCGGTGCTGTTGGCAGTGTTGTCGGCCAAATCGGTAAAATACTGGGCTTACGGGTGGTTGGTATTGCCGGCAGCGATGAGAAAATCGAGATGCTGACATCAGATTTTGGTTTTGATGCCGGTATTAACTATAACACCACCGACAACATGGTGAAAGCCATTGGTCAAGCCTGTCCCGACGGTGTCGATGTCTATTTTGATAATGTCGGCGGTGAAATTTCTGACGCCGTGTTATTTAACATCAACAAGTTCTCCAGAACCATTAACTGCGGTGCCATTGCGGTTTATAACAACACCGAAGCCCCGAAAGGCATCAGTCCGCAACCCTTCTTGGTCAAAAACAGTGCTTCCATGCAAGGTTTTATTATTTTCGACTATGTTGAGCGCCACCCTGAAGGCATAAAACAACTGGCCGAATGGCTACAACAAGATAAACTCAAATACACCGAAACCATCCGCGAAGGTTTCGATAACATTCCCCAGGCTTTTATGGATCTTTTTGAAGGTAAAAATAAAGGCAAAATGGTGGTGAAAGTTTAGACCAATCATAGGCAAACATCATTGAACAAGCATGCTTTGTTACCAATACTAACATGCTTGTTCATGACTAAAATATGATTGTTTAAACCTTTAAGGTCATAAATTGCTGAAACTACTCTGCAAATCGCTTATCTCGCAGATACAAATCATAGGTGTTCTTACCCCGTGGATTGCGCTTTTCTATGTCAAATAATTCAGTGGTTTCAATTAAAGCACTCAACTTGCGATAACCGTAGTTTCTCGAATCAAAGGAGCTCTGATTGGCGATATGAGCCCCGACTGCAGCTATATTTGCCCAGCCTTCATCATCTGATGTGGCTTCAACGGCACCCCGAAGAAGACTGATGAGCTTGGTATCTTGGTTTAACTGCTTCTTGGTTTTTCGTTCTTTAGAAGCCACTTTTTTGCCTTTATCCGCATCTGAATCACTGCTCGGCAGTACTAAGGCCTCTAAAAACACAAACTTATCACATGCCGCTTGCAGCGAACCGGGGGTTTTCTTCTCACCAAAGCCATAAACAACCAAGCCGGCTTCCCGGATTCGGGTCGCCAGCTTAGTAAAATCAGAATCACTGGTAACAAGGCAGAAGCCATCGAATTTATCCGTATAAAGCAAATCCATGGCATCAATAATCATCGATGAATCCGTGGAATTCTTACCAGTGGTGTAGCTGAACTGCTGCATCGGACTAATGGCATATTCATGCAACATCGGCTTCCATGAGGTCAATTGTGGCGTGGTCCAATCTCCATAAGCCCGCTTAACACTGGCAACGCCGTATTTAGCCACCTCCTGAATCAAAGCCTCACAAAGCGCCGGACTGATGTTGTCGGCATCGATCAGTACCGTTAATTTTTTTCTTTCTTCCATGGTTTTATTATAAGTCTAAAAAGCAACTACAGCATATCATTATGAATCAATAATTAAAGTATAATTATTTTTTTGATTTATAACTCTTCCAGAACTTGTTTGTTATTCCTAGTATACTCAATATATAGTGGTATATCCGAATGACCAAATTCTTCCTCTAAATAGTCAGTTAATATCCTCAGAACATCACTATTCTCACACTGAGATTTTTCATATCCTTTCAGAATTAAAATTTTGATATATTGTATTTTCTTTGAAGTCGTTGTTGATTCAGCTCTATTTATAACATTACATTTTTCTTGGATAATTTTTTCGACAGCTCTGACTCTATCGTTCAAGCTAACAGCTAAATCAAACTGATCACAACCTGAAAATAAAAAAAACAACACAAATAAATACTTATACATGTTTAATTCCTAAATCTTAATACAGTTTAAACTTATCCCGTATCGCTTGAAATGCTTGGTATGAATTAAGGTTATGCTGATAGGCAGTAGAGCGAACCACGAAGAAACAAAATCCCAAAACCAGCCAAGTTGCCATCAGGACTTTTAGCCATATAATACTAATTGAACCAACAAATAACCAAACAACAAGCGAAGCAATCACTTGCGCCAAAGCAATGGACTGCAAAGCAATGCGCCAGCCTTTTTGTAGGATTTGTTGTTTCTCTTTTTTTGAAAAAGAATCCACTTGCCAAAAGGAACGCTCGACTTCAAAAACGGCAGACAGGGCTTTTAAGGTTTCATTCGATACATTACCAACCGTTTCAGCCCGTTGGATTGTTCTTAGGCTAAGTCCGCTGATATCAGATAAGTGCTGTTGGGTCCAACCTTTACCTTGTCGTTGGTCTTTGAGTTTTTCTGTGGCTATGTTCATTTCAGTATTTTTCATATTTAGCAGATGCTCATTATTATAAACCCTGAATTAAAACATAATCACCTCAAAACCCTGACGCCATTCTTACGACATCAGGCCGCCAAACTAAAAATGGTCCAATCACATTAAGTCGGATCAAGCACTGGGTAATCTGTATAACCTTTGGCACCCGGGGTATAAAAGGTATCCTCATCCCATCGTGCGGTTTCAGCCTTCGCGGCAAAGCGCTCAACCAAATCAGGATTGGAAATAAACAACTTACCAAAAGCCACCAAATCAGCCAAGCCATCGGCAATCACTTGATTGCCGCGTTCTCGATTAAAGCCGGTATTAATCATCAAAGTACCTTTATAGAGTGGTCGGTAATGCTTGGCGATGTTCGGCTCGGCGTATGGCACATCACTGACATCATTAAAAGGCTCTGAAAGATGGAGGTAGGCCAAATCGTAATTATTGAGCGACTTTACGATGTAATCAAAGGTCGGGATACTTTCTTCATCAAGGGTCATACCAAAGATGCCGTGCAATGAGGGGTTAAGTCGCAAACCGATGCGATTTTCAGGAACATGCTGTTTAATTTCATCAATCACTTCAAACAGAATTTTTGCCCTATTTTCAATGGTACCCCCATATTCATCGCTTCTGTGATTCGATGTTTTGCTGAAAAACTGATGTAATAAATAGCCATTGGAGGAATGAATCTCAACACCATCAAATCCCGCTGCCATGGCATTTTTGGCCGCCTGGCCGTAATCAGAAATGGTCTGTTTTATCTCGTCGATGGTCATGGCTTTGGGTGTCACCGTGTCTTTAAAACCTTCAGGTGTGAAAGACTGAGAATTTGGGTTAATGGCAGACGCCGACAGCGGCAACTCACCCTGATGAAAATCCGGATGCGACATGCGACCCACATGCCACAACTGACAGAAGATCTTGCCACCCCTGGCATGCACCGCTTCGGTGACTTTCTGCCAGCCTTGCACCTGTTCATCGGTATGAATCCCCGGGGTATTGATATAACCAACAGCGCGCTCGGAAATCTGGGAACCCTCAGAAATGATTAAACCGGCTGAAGCTCGCTGAGCATAATACTCAACCATCAAATCATTCGGGACTTTACCCGGATTATCGGCCCGACTCCGGGTCAACGGCGCCATAACCACGCGGTTTTTTAGGGTCATATCACCTAATGGGTATTCTGTTAAAAGAGGTTGTTTATTGTCCATTGCTTACTCCAGTCATTTAAGCGCATTGCGCAATAGTTGAGAGATATCATTCGGCTCCACCTTGGTCAAGGACACCGTATTACATTGTTGAAACTGCCTGAACTGTTGAATGGCATCGACAAAAGCCGAAGTCACCAAATCCACATCAAAATTATGTTTTTCAAAATGCAGGCATTTAATCTCTAAATGTTGGGTCTTGCGATGGGATTTACAATCCATGCGGCCAATAAACTCATCGCGGTACAGCAGTGGCAGTGAGAAGTAACCATACTGACGTTTGGCTGCGGGTACATAGCATTCAATTTTATAGTCAAAACCAAACAGGCTTTTTAGTCGATCGCGTTGAATCACACTGTTATCAAAGGGTGACAGAATAACCATGCGGTTGCTAACGTTGGGTAAACGCGCATCAAGCGCTCCGGTTGTTATGTAATAAACTTCACCACTGCTCAATTTGACTTGCTCTAAAAAACCTTGTGTCAAACGTTCATTAACCAGAGTTTTGACCGCTTTATTGAGTTCGATATTACGTCGCAGATAGGTCAGGCCTTTCAGTGAAACAAGGGCATGACAGCGTAATTGTTGCTCCACAATATGTGCCGCAAATTCTGCCATAGTTGGTATCCGGGTATTGACGTCTGATGGCAATACCCGTTCGGTCAAGTCATATATTTTTTGGAAACCTTCTCGGCTACTAACCATTAAATCCCCTTGCATATACAATTGCTCCAAGGCTTTTTTAGCCGGCTTCCAGTCCCACCAGCCTTTGGTTGTGGTGCGCTTTATTTCTAAATCCCGCGAGCGTAACGGACCATCAAGACGTATCCGCTCAAGCAATTCTGCCATGAGCTTTTTATCCGGATTTTTGTACCAGTGGGTTTGGCCACTTTTTATGGCCTGCTTATAGGGTAAGGAAAATCGAAAATCAGTCATCGGCAGAAAAGCCGCGGCGTGTGACCAATATTCAAAAACATCACCACCCAGCAACAGTTGATCCAACATATCCGGCTTAAAGCCCGGCACCCTCGTCTGCAAAACATGATGATGCGCCCGCTCGACAACCGATATGGTGTCAATCTGGACATAACCTAAATGTTCAATGGCACTGCGCACGCCAGACAAGCCCTGACCAAAGGGTTGCCTGTGCAATAAACCCTGACCAGCCAGAGCCAGTCGACGTAACTTCGCCAGTTCTTGCGAGCGTTGAATTTTAATCATAGAGGTATTTGACTATTATGATTGTGATTATCAAGAGCATAATACAATGTAACCATAATTTTATGCCCAAGAAATCGAATCAAAAATTGAATTAGAGTTTATTGTCTTTGTCTGTATCGATTTTACCCATAACCCTTTTAATTTTAAGCAGCGAAGCCCTTAAGGGTGTGCGCGGTAATTTTGGTGACTTCTCAATCATTTCATTCATCATGTGATCAAAATCGGCGTCTTGCATCTGCAACATACCGCCATGAGCCAACATGATTTTAGTTGGTGCAAGCTGTTTAATTCTGCGCAAGGATTGGCGGTATTTGTTGGGGTGAAACACCGGAAAAGGTGCGATAAATCCGCGCTTAAGCTTAATGATTAAATCGGCCACATAAATCCAATTTCCCTGAGGGTGAAACACCGATAAATCTCGATCCGTATGACCGGGAGTTTCCAGTAATGTCCAGTCGGGGAAATGCGGCACCTGGTCGCCTTCTTTGACTTTAACATCAGGTTTTAGTTTTCGACTATAGAGGACGTTCTTCCAAGGCTTTTTAAGTTTCCTTGCCACAAAAACAGTCAAAGCCATATCAATCCAATGCATCAACAGTCCATTAAGTCCACGGTACCACTGTTGGGGTTTATCAGCAGAAACAATCACGCAACCTGTTAATTGACGCAATTTATGCGCAGCACCGGCATGATCTGGGTGCATATGGGTTACCACCAGGGTTTTTAAATCAGATAGGGGGCGTTGTAGCTGTTGTTCTATAAATTCACTGATCATTGGCACATCAGCTCGACAGCAACCATCAAGCAACAATAAGCCTGTTGGGTACTCAACGAGATAAATCGACTGAATATAACCGCTTAAATGGTGGACTTTCATATCAATGCATTATTATGCTAATAGATAGTATGCTAGTTGGACAATCAGACATAGGGTCAATTATCAAAAATACCATCAATTTGACTCATTTACGGACTAGATAGTGGTTTTAGATTTCTAAAGTGTTCTTTGACATATCTTTCTCACAATATTTTTCAATTTCAATCTATTTGTTTTTTATGCTAACCAGTTCTCGAAACTTAAGGCTTAGCCAATTACAATTTCTTTATACTCAGGAAAGTAATTAATGAATGATTAAAAACATAATTTTTATGGCAATGGTTTTATGTTGGCTGTTCCAGCCCACAATTAGTCAGGCCATTTTTGTCAATAATTTTGAAAAATCTGATTTACCGACGATTGCTACGGGCAATGGCCAGCCTTCAAGTCGCCATACACCTAAACCAATAGGAACAACCGATGCCGCACAAGGCTATTATGAGTACTTGCCAGCCGGTTACGAAACTCCGGGTCAAGAATACCCACTGCTTTTATTTATTCATGGCTTAGGTGAAAACGGCAATGGCGACAGCCAACTTAACCGTGTCTTAGCCAATGGTCCGCCCAAATTAATCAACAATAATTCTTGGCATGAGGATTTACCTTTTGTGGTGCTTTCGCCACAACGCTCGTCCAATGGTTGCACTTCAAGCAATCAGATCAGAGACTTTATTAACTATGCCCTGATTAACTATGACATCAACCCAACACGGGTTTATTTAACCGGAATTAGTTGTGGCGCGATTGGCGCATGGAATTATCTCGGTAAAAACACCAATACACAAATTGCTGCGATGGTACCGATTGCCGGTAACGGCAAAAGTGCCTACAACAATGCCGGCTGTGATTTGGGAAAAACACCCATTTGGGCTTTTCATGGTGACAATGATGGCACCGTAGATGTGACAGGGACCACAACGCCCATTAATAAAATACTGGACTGCCAATCTCCATTGGCAGATGTGAGCATGGTCATTTACCCTGGTGTTGGTCATAATTCATGGCGTCGCACCTATGATTTAAGCGCCGGCCATGATATTTATCACTGGTTATTGAATTTCAGAAACGAAGATGCCATAACCGTTCCATAAATCAGTCATCTGATTTATGGAACGTAAAAATTGTAACAATTTTAAGTGCTAAGAAATTTCTACTGTTTAATGCATCCCAAAGCCATTAATCTACTTCGTAATTTTTCAGTGTTGTTCCATCTTTATTAACATAGCTTATAATGGCCGTGTCTTTTTGGGACACTGTGTACCAGTATTTTTGATTATGAAGTTCAATGATTTTTACTTTTTCATCATTAAGTAAAACATCTGTCACACCTTCATAACGCGGGTCAATTTTTCCACAGTAGGCATTATTATTTCCTGAGCCTAGTCGGGCATAGGCACTGCTGCAGCCTGAACCGGGTTTAAGGTCCCAGCCATCTGCTGTTATTTCGTAAGGCTTCATGCTGACATACTTAAGCCCTTCCCCATCTATAATCTTAGCCGTTAAAGCGACACCATAATTATCGACCTCGATTCGATCGATGACTTTCACTCCGGTGACATCATTACCAATCTCGGCCATTTCAGCGAGGTAAAATTCTTCAAAATTTGGTTTACCACAATTACTCAGTAGTAAAGCGATTAACGTGATAAAAACAAATTTAAAAGTAACACGAGATTGTTGTTTAATTTGACTCAATTTTTGCATTAATTATCCTCAATTATGTTTAATTTCGATTAGTCTAACATATTTCTTAATTGACCTATATTCAGAGCATTCCGAATGCTTCATGTCTTGCTTAAAGTGCCAAATGGCTCACATTTTACACCCGATTAACAGTACACAAACCAACATGACAACAGTAGGATGGGCTCCGCCCATCACAATTCTGCCTGAAAACAGATGCCATGCTAAGCTGTATAAATGCTAAAATTTAGGACATAGCTGTTGATGGGCAGAGCCCTTCCTACAGTACTTATTTGATTAAATTTCTTTGCATAATTAACCTTACCCTTTTAACTTATTAATCCTATAATCAGCATTGCATAAAATTGTATTCAGTTTTCTTACACCCAAGGTAAATTTAAA
Organism: Marinicella gelatinilytica; assembly: GCF_026410405.1. Taxonomy (GTDB): domain Bacteria; phylum Pseudomonadota; class Gammaproteobacteria; order Xanthomonadales; family Marinicellaceae; genus Marinicella; species Marinicella gelatinilytica. Next base: position 167,188 of record NZ_JAPMLN010000005.1, read on the forward strand.
TTTATGAATCAAAATGACAAATCAAAAGATGAGCTAGTGATTGGCAGTCACCGCATTATGCCGGGAGAAACCAAGAAAATTGAACTACCAACGGTACGATTATACACCGACACCAATATGTCGATTCCGATTTATGTGAAACGCGGTAAAAAACCCGGACCAACCATCTTTGTCAGTGGCGCCATTCATGGTGATGAACTCAATGGCATAGAAATCATCAGTCGTTTAATTAATAGTCGATCAATTAATTCCTTGCGTGGGACCTTAATTGCGGTTCCGATAGTCAATGGTTTTGGGGTGCTGAATCAAAGTCGTTATTTACCCGATCGGCGCGATTTAAACCGCTGTTTTCCGGGTTCTGCCAAAGGCTCTCTGGCCGGGCGGATTGCTTATTTATTTATGCAAGAAGTGGTCACCAAATGTGATTTTGGTATTGACTTACATACCGGCGCCATTCATCGCAGTAACCTGCCGCAAATCAGAGCCAATTTGGATGATCCGGTCACCTTAGAAATGGCCAAAGCCTTTGCGGTTCCGGTATTGATTAATTCCAACTTAAGAGACGGTTCCTTACGGCAATGTGCCGATGAACACGGCATTCCCATGTTACTTTATGAAGCGGGCCAAGCCCTGCGGTTTGACGAGTTATCCATTAAGGTTGGCGTCAAAGGCATTATTAATGTCTTACGCCATTTAGAGATGCTACCCAAACTGAAATCAAAAAAACCACCCTTTGAGCCTTTTGTCGCCAGAAACAGCGGCTGGGTACGGGCTTCTGACAGCGGCTTTGTCATTCATAAAAAGGAACTGGGCGATCGCGTGTCTGAGCATGATGTATTGGCGGAAATCAAAAAACCCCTGGGCGATGTCTCCTCAAAAGTTTTGAGCAATGCCGACGGTATTATCATCGGCAAACAAAACATCCCACTGGTGCAAGAAGGCGAAGCCGTGTATCACATCGCCTACTTTAATAAACCCAAAAAAGTCGAAGCCAGCATTGAAAATATGCAAGTTAGTTATGAGTAAGGAATGAACTGAAATTAAGACCGATTAAATCCTTTCGTTCTTACTAAATAGCTTTTTAATGGGTTTCTGCAATAAAATAATAACTACAATAAGCGGTATGATTGCCTGAATATAGATGGGCCAAATATTGAAGGATCCGATTATTCCCCCTTCACTCTGATTTAGAGTGGGGGCTTCACCGAGCATAGACATTATACCGTATAGACGACTGAGAAAATCAGCAGAGAATACAGCAATGGCAAACTTCCAGGACCAAGGTCGAATTCGAAATAGACCATAGGCCGATACAATCTTCAGAACAAGCAACAAAGCAAACCAGATGTACCACACTAAATTCAACACAAAAATTTTAGACATGGAATCACTTTGAGGCGTGTAACTCGATTCCAACCAAATAACCTTCAATAGACCCGCAAGAGAATACAGCGCGATTGCCGCGGTTACGATGGCTATAATTCGGACAACTAAAACAGACTTGTTATTTTGCATGGCAGTATGATATCGATAAGAATCAAGATATTATCATGATTAAACTATCTATTATTTTGAAATATACCTAAAAATCACTGACATAATAAAACTTGGGTCGGTTAAACAAACTACCCAAACAATCAAACTTTTAAATATTTCCTTAATTCAGATTAAACGTATTTACCCGTGGTGCATTTGGAAGAACCCAAAACAAATGTTGTCATATCGACCGAGCGAAGCGAGTGGAGATATCTCCCAAAGTTTAAAATTCTGACTAAATTGAGAAGATTCCTCAATCTCCGATCCGGTCTCGATTCTAACACCGCCATCCTTGGCGGCGTCCATGCGCTTCGCTTAGTCGCCTACAGGACGTAGGTGTGCCAAGTTAACAGGATGTGGTATTGGCCGGAATGACGAGTCGTCTTTTTGGTTATTAAATCATGTTTATTTACCATTTATCGCTCTAAATGCACCACGGGTGTATTTATATTGGGTAGTTGACTTTAGTCAACCAAACCATTAAACATGGCTTATGAGAAAGAAACTGTTTCATTTTAGCCAAATCAATACATATTGATTTGTAACCTTTAGGAGCCAAGCAACCATGAAATCCCTTATCTGTGTATTGCCCATATTCTTATTTGGATGCAGCCAAGAGCTGCATAAGCAAGATTCCAACCTGCCTGTTAATGTGACTGAGCAAGTCGGTGCCAATGCCATGACAGTCGAATCATTAACAGACCACATCAAAACCCTGGCTTCTGATAAATTTGAAGGCCGTGGACCCGGCACCCGGGGTGAGGAATTAACCGTTGATCATTTAATTAAAGAATTTAAATCCGCGGGTCTTAAACCCGGCAATGGCGACAGTTATACACAAGCCGTGCCGTTGACTTCGGTTGAAGCCATGAATAAACCAAGCCTAACCATTCATGACGATTCAGGTCAGGATTTGACTTTACACTACACCAAAGAACAAGTGATATGGACTCGGCAGCAAACTGAATCTGTGGCCATTGATGACAGCGAATTGGTGTTTGTTGGTTATGGCATCAATGCCCCGGAACAAAACTGGAATGATTATGCGGGTATGGATGTAAGCGGTAAAACAGTGGTGATGCTGGTCAATGATCCGGGCTATGCCACCCAGGACGATGATTTATTTAATGGCAACAGCATGACCTATTACGGTCGTTGGGATTACAAATACGACGAAGCTGCGCGTCAGGGTGCGGCTGCAGCCATTATTATTCATGACACCAAACCGGCGGCCTATCCCTGGTCAACGGTGGCGTCCAGTTGGACCGGACCACAGTTTGATATGGTTAGACAAGACAAAGGCGTGAAATTGGCTCTGGTTGAAGGCTGGGTGACCAAAGACACCGCGAGATACTGTCTTAAAAGTAAACCATTATTTCATGTTTTTAAATGGGGCTTTGCCCCAAACCCCACTGCTCGCCGCAGAGGCTTGGGCAAGTGTCTTATTGGGCTCTGTAATTAACATCGAACTCTTTACCAGATTTAAGTACACCATAACAGACAACCAGTAGTTTCCGCATAACAGCACAAATCGCTACCTTTTTAGGTTTACCTTTGGCCAACAATTTCTCATAATGTTTCAGCATAACTGGATTGTGTTTAATGGCCACTAATGCCGGCATGTAAAGTGATCTTCGTAATCTTCTGTGCCCCATTTTAGATAAACATGATTTTTTTAAACTGGTTCCTGATTCCATTTTTCTTGGGTTTAATCCGGCAAAGCTTGTCACTTGCTTAGAACTGTTAAAAAGCGAAACATCACCCACATAAGCTAATATAGCCCATGAAGTTATTTCACCAACACCATGAATGCTGGTTAGTAATTTAGACTGTTTATCAAGTAGCTTATCTTGCTTCTGGCAAAGCCGGATTTGCCGCTCAACTTGTTCAATTTGTTTGCTGATATTATTCAGCATGGTCTTGAGCATTCGGCGTATTGATTTGTCTGAACAGGCTTCTATTCGATTCTTTTCTTGAGTCTGCATCTTCTTAAGCTGGTCAAGCCGAGTGAACAAATACTGTAACTTTTCAAAGTATTTGCTTTTAGGTTTGTAACGATTTAATTCGAATTTAGATTCATTCCACAGATATCGGCAATACCTTGCGATCATTTGTGAATCAATCAAATCGGTCTTGTTACGCTGCATCTCCAGTTTACTAAAGTTATGGGTTTTAATTGGGTTAACAACAGCCAGCTGATAGCCTGAATGATGTAGCTTTTTTGCTAATAAATCACTATAAATACCGGTAGCTTCCATACAAAAAATAATCTCATGGTCAGAACCTTTGAGCCAGGAATAAAATGATTTAATGCCTGCGATGGTGTTGTTAAATGTATTCGTTTTAATGACGCCGTCATGAACAATGGCTGCATCAAATTTAAGTTTAGAAATATCAATTCCACAATAAAACATACGATCACCTCTGTTTTGTTATAATTAACAGTGATTGGATGATTTAACTTCGATACATTCTTGTAGCTATGCGTGCTAAGGCTTGTCGGCGATGCACCAGATACTGTTCGTACTTGAGGAAGTTAAAGTAAGGGGTAGGCATTAATCTCGCGCACAATCTTTTACGATTGGAGGACGTTGCAATGTCACTACCCCTTTATCCAATCGCCATTGGATAGTCTATCACTTGATAAATAACAGACGATTTCTAAGATACAAGGACGTCGCGGTTAAGTTAAATATACGGATTCCCTATTCCCAAATCGGCCAGTAATTCAATTTCCAGGGCTTCCATGGTTTCGGCTTGGGTGTCTTCTATGTGGTCGTAGCCTAAGAGATGGAGAAAGCCGTGAATGGTGAGGTGGATCCAGTGATCATTTATGTTTTTGTTTTGAGCTTGGGCTTCTTGTTCGACGATTTGGGCGCAGATGGCGAGGTCGCCGAGGTGAGTCGATTCGACGAATTCAGGAATGTCTGAGGGGAAAGAGAGAACGTTGGTGGGTTTGTCTTTTTGGCGGTAGGTTTTGTTGAGATTTTGGCTTTCGGCCTCATCAACAATCTTTATGCAAACCTCGCCGGTTATATTCAGCCTGGTGGCCACCTGATTGAGCCAGTTTTGGAACTGGGCTGAATCAGGCGCCGGTAGATTGTCATCGTTGATTAAGTCGAGTGTTATCATTCACCTTTCTTAGATTCAACTGCAGGTTTCTGATTATCGTAGGCGTCGACAATTTTTTGTACCAGGGAGTGACGTACCACGTCTTTGGATTTAAACCAGGAGAAACTGATGCCTTTAATATCCTGCAAGATGTTCATGGCGTGCTTGAGACCGGATTGTTGGCCGGGTTTCAGATCAATTTGGGTGATGTCGCCGGTAACCACCACGGTGGTGTTAAAGCCGGTACGGGTGAGAAACATTTTCATCTGTTCGGTGGTGGTGTTTTGGGCTTCGTCGAGAATCACAAAGGCATCATTCAAGGTTCGACCACGCATAAAGGCCAAGGGCGCGACTTCGATCTCGTTCTTTTCCAGCATCTTTTCGACTTTGTTGTGACCCAGCATGTCGTATAAAGCATCATAAAGTGGTCGCAAATAGGGGTCAACTTTTTCACTTAAGTCACCGGGCAAGAAACCTAAGCGCTCACCGGCTTCCACAGCCGGTCTGACCAGCACCAAACGCCGCACTTGGTCAGTGACAAAGGCTTCCACAGCACAAGCCACTGCCAGATAGGTTTTGCCGGTACCGGCTGGACCGATACCAAAATTTATGTCATGGGTGACGATGTTATGCAGATAGGCTTTTTGGTTATCAGAACGCCCGGTGATGACACCGGCTTTGGTGCGAATGGCGACATCTTGTGGCTGGTAATCTGGTTTGGTGGCGTTACCTGCTAATATGACGTGAACAATTTCCGGATTAAGCGCTTCTTTTTTGGCTTCTTGCGCCAATAAATTTAACATGTGAACCGCTTGGTTGACTTGCGCTTCATTGCCGCTGATTTGGAAATTTTGACCACGGGCTTTGATATCGGTTCCGGTATGTCGCGCCAGCATTTTTAAATGACTGTCATGTAAGCCATACAAATTAATTAAGCTGCCATTATTGATATCAGGGAAATTGAGTTTACGAACAGTGTTGTTATCAATTATTTCGTTGTCCTTATTGTGTTGTTCTTTTGGTTCAGTCATTAATGTTTACACGGCCTCGTAATGAATTGCGTAATGCTTCAGTGATGGTGACATCCACCAGTTGTCCAATCAATCGTTTCGGACCGGCGAAGTTGACCACTCGGTTATTTTCAGTTTTTCCGGATAATTCCTCATCAGACCATTTCGAAGTACCTTCTACCAAAACCTTTTCGGTGTTACCAACCATATCTTGGGCAATCTTCGCTGCCATGTCGTTAATGGTGGCCTGTAAACGCTGCAAACGCTCTTTTTTCTCAGCCATGGGCGTGGTATCGGGTAATGACGCTGCAGGTGTCCCGGGTCGCGCAGAATATATAAAACTAAAGGATTGATCGAAACCAATGTCAGTAATCAATTTCATGGTATCTTCAAAATCCTTTGCTGTTTCACCCGGGAAACCCACAATAAAATCTGAAGACAATGAAATATCCGGCCGCACTTCCCGCAATTTTCGAATTTTTTGTTTATATTCTAAGGCAGTATGATTACGTTTCATCATCGACAGTACGCGATCAGAACCACTTTGTACCGGTAAATGCAGGTAATTCACCAATTCAGGCACATCTCGAAAAGCCTCGATTAAACCATCAGAAAATTCTGTGGGGTGTGAAGTGGTAAAGCGAATACGTTCAATGCCGTCAATCGCAGCCACGTAATGAATTAATAATGCCAAATCAACAATATCACCAGTATGCGATAAGCCACGATAAGCGTTAACGTTTTGACCTAAGAGGTTGACTTCTTTAACGCCCTGCTCAGCCAGCTTCATGATTTCTTCTAACACGCTGTCAAGTGGCCGTGAAATTTCTTCACCACGGGTATACGGTACCACACAGAAACTACAGTATTTACTGCAACCTTCCATAATAGAGACAAAAGCCGTGGGGCCTTCTTTACGCGGTTCAGGTAAATTATCAAACTTTTCGATTTCGGGAAAGCTGATATCCACCTGAGGCTTATTTTCAGATTGGCGTTTATCCAACATGGTCGATAAACGATGAATGGTTTGTGGTCCGAACACCAAATCCACAAAAGGTGCTCTTTTAATAATATCTTCACCTTCTTGAGAAGCCACACATCCGGCAACACCGATGACTAATTCAGGTTTTTTCTCTTTCAGCTTACGCCAACGACCTAATTGTGAAAATACTTTTTCCTGGGCTTTTTCACGAATTGAGCAGGTGTTAATTAAAATCACATCTGCTTCTTCTTCAATATCGGTCACGGTCATACCGCGGCTACTGATCAGAACATCTCGCATTTTGTCAGAGTCATATTCATTCATCTGACAACCGTGCGTTTTAATAAATACTTTTCCACTCATAATTAATTTGTTTCCAGTCGATTGACTAATTGTACTATGATTTGGGCTGTTAGCCCCCAAATCACGTCGTCTTTGTATTCAAAAACAGCATATTCACTGACTTGGCCACCGGTTTTAACCCGATGGGTGACACGATTGTTTTTGTTTTGAAAAAAACTAAAAGGCACCCCAAAGGTGCGTTCCACTTCGTCCACACACAAGTCTAAATTTTCAGGCTCTTTTATTTCACCCACAAAAGGCGTGACATAAAAACCACTGATTGATTCAATACTGTCCAAAAAACCCCATAAATCGATGCGGTCTTTAGAAACGCCTATTTCTTCCTTGGTTTCTCGTAATGCGGTATGGCGTATATTTTTATCCTGATTTTCATAGGCACCGCCGGGAAAGCTAACTTGACCTGAATGGTGTTTTAACTGACTATGACGTTGTGTGAGTAACACCCACGGTTCCTGTTGGTGCCAGTAAAAAGGAAACAACACTGCAGCGGCGCGCTCACTGGTCAGCGCCGATCCCAACCAAACATCATCAGCAATCAAATTTTGATTCAGATTTTGTTGTACCTGTTGTTTAAATTGAGCATTCAAGACAATAAAAAAACCAAAAAAGGCAAGTTAGTGAACTTGCCTTCCATGTTAACACGTTGTGACTTAAGTCTTATTTAATATCAACCAAATGAACATCGAATACCAAGACTTCATTAGGCCCGATAGGACCTTGACCTTGTTGACCATAGGCCATCTCAGGTGGTAAAAAAACTTGCCATTTATCACCTTTTTGCATCATGGGAATCACTTCACGCCAGCCTTTCATACCGACTTTAGTCATGTCCATTTCCAAAGGTTCACCACGTTTATAAGTACTGTCAAATTCTTGATAGTTATCAAAACTGTCACTGCCAATTAATTTACCGGAATAATGCACCACCACAGTATCGTCTAAAGAAGCATTTTTGCCTGTGCCTTCTTCAATCACTCGGTATTGAATGCCGGAAGCCAATTCTTTAATGCCGGTTTTTTTGCGGTTCTGGGCTAAAAAGTCATCACTGCGTTTTTTGTTTTCATTGGCAATTTCCTGGTATTGTTCAGCCTGAAATAACTGTAATTTGCGTTGATATTTGGCAAATTCCTGAGCCATTTTTTCACGGTCAAAACCGGGATCCTTTTCAGCAGCTGCATCTTTTAAACCGGCCACGGCTTGATCGACATTGAGTTCGAAATCACTGGCTTTACGGCCTGCCATTTGTAAACCCATGCGATAACCAACGGCATAAGATGCCATGTCTTTATCAAACGTAATGTCTGAACTTTTCGGCAATTCTTGTTGAGCAGCTTCATTTTGTGCAAAAACAGCCCATGTAAACATTAATAACGTCAGTGTGAGTAATTTTTTCATTCCATACCTCATTTTGATTAAGCGGCGTATTTTACGCCACGAATAGTTGTAACACAAGACAGGCTGTCTAATAATAAGTTCCTGTTCATTCATTATTTAAGTTCAAATATTTTTGACTATGACACCTTAAACCCACTCTAATTCTGTTTTCAGGTTGGGTTTTTACCAATCCGACTTTAAGCTTGTTATAATTTGTTGTTTTATTATCTCGTGAGGTTTTATGGCTAACGTACTGACAGAATTGAACAACCGTATTTTTACCATCACCATTAATCGACCCGATAAACTTAACGCCCTTAATCAAGAGACTTTAACGCAGCTTAATAAAGTGGTTGAGGACGCCGCAGGCAATGATGATGTTCGGGTTATTATTATCACCGGCAGTGGTGAGAAAGCTTTTGTGGCCGGTGCTGATATCAACGAATTAGCAAAAACCAATGCCGTCAGCGGTATGCAGTTTGCCCAATACGGTCAACAGGTTTTTAATACCATCGAAAACTGCGGTAAACCGGTGATTGCGGCTGTGAATGGTTTCGCTTTAGGCGGCGGCTGTGAATTGGCCATGGCTTGTCACTTACGCATTGCCAGTGATAATGCCCGCTTTGGTCAGCCGGAAATTAAACTGGGTGTCATACCCGGTTTTGGCGGCACCCAACGTTTAACCCGTTTGGTTGGTAAAGGCAAAGCCATGGAAATGAATCTGCTCGGCGATATGGTTTCAGCCGATCAAGCCGAGCAAATGGGTTTAGCTAATTTAGTGGTACCCCAAGGTGAATTGATGAAGACAGTGCTGAAAGTGGCTGATCAATTGGCTCAATCGGCTCCGATCGCTTTAAGCATGATTATTGACAGCATAAACCGAGGACTTGAGTGCGGCATGTCCGAAGCCTTGGATTACGAGGTAAAAGCCTTTGGCGTATGCTGTTCATCCGAAGACAAGAACGAAGGCACGGCGGCATTCTTAGAAAAACGTCCAGCTAAATTTACCGGCCAATAGATATTTTTTAGCTTCAAAAAAGCCCGAAATTGTTCGGGCTCAGACTGCTGACAAAGTCCCCACTTTTGCGTGGGGATTTTTTATAATAGCAATATGCTAAAAAATCATCCCCCCATCCAAACAAGCTATGAGTTTGTCAGCCTTGAGGATTTAGTGCCTCAAGACCACTTAGTCAGA
>NZ_JAPMLN010000006.1 GCF_026410405.1 Marinicella gelatinilytica
AATAGAACACGTAATGGATTGCCTGAATAACAGACCACGGAAAACAAGAGGCGGGAAATCTCCGAATGAATTATTTATGGGGCAGCAAGTCGATTTACTTGCTGCATGATTAAATTGCACTTATTACTTGAATTCAAGTTAGAATAAATCAGCGATAAAACACTAAATGTTTATAGCCAATTCATTTAAAAGAATATATTTTCATCTGAAACCGATTGCCTTTTATAGAACTGCCACTTGAATTATTTTGATTCAAAGCTATTATCAAGTTATGAGCCGGTCAAATACACATTGGATACTTTTGTTGCTGACACTAACTGTGTCGACGGCATTAATGCATGAGGTTGTTGTTCATGACAACAGCACCTGTACCGTTTGTGTGCAATTCCACAGCTCTCCTCCGGTTATTGATAACCCCACTACTGGGTTTGTTTTAACTGAGAACGTTACTGCCACCCTTTTATCTTTATCTCAGGGCACATCTCCCGTTTTAGGTTTTTTTCATACCGCATACATTCGTGGACCGCCTCCATTCATAAGTTAGTTTTATTTTAAATGGCTTTGTTAATGGCAAAGCTAACACAACATTGACAACCTCTTCTCGAGGTTGCGTAAACTTATGAGAAATTATGAAAACGATTTTATTTTTAATGGGCTGCTTACTAGCGGCCAGTACTTTAGCCGCTGAACATTCAATATCTGGTCAGCTTTTGTTAAACAAAAAACCTGTTAAGCAAGCCGTTATTTATATTCACCAACAGAATGTAAAAACAATAAGTGATAACCAGGGTTATTTCGAATTTAGCGAATTATCACCGGGTGATTATGACCTGGATATTAAGGCGGATAGTCAACATCACTATAATGTCACGGTTTCCTTTAATCGCCAGCGTCATATCATAGAACTAAGCGAATTGGTTTTAGATGATCTGGTGGTGTCAGCACATCCGCTGGATCACAATCAATTACGCATGACCATGCCGGTTGAGATTATTGATGAAGATCAGTTGGTTATGAACCGTTCATTAAGTATTGACCAAACAGTTAATCAAATTGCCGGTATTCAATCAGGCAGCTTTGGCACCGGGGCCGGCCAGGTGGTTATTCGCGGTCAACAAGGTCCGCGGGTATCGGTACTCAGTAATGGCATCGGTAATCAGGATGCCGCTTCAGTGAGCCCCGATCATTGGGTCAGTAGTGAAAGTTTATTGGCCACTCAAGTTGAAGTGATTAAAGGTCCGGCCACCCTGCTCTATGGTGGCGGCGCTGTCGGAGGGCTGGTTAATGTCGTCGATCAATCCATTGCCACATCTGCCTATGATGGTTTCAATGGTGCTTTTGAGGGTCGTTTATCTGACAGTGCTTTAGATGAACGGGCTGGGGTGCTGAGTTTAAATGCACCACTGAGTGATCGTTTGATGGCTCATTTAAGCTACTTTTACAATGAAACTGATGATTATGAGATTCCCGGCTACGCCGAATCACATTATCTTCGGGATTTAATGCATGCTGATGAGGAACATGGCGAGGAAGATGAGGAACATGAATATGGCCAATTAGCCAATTCTGCGGTGCGCAGTTCGGGTTTACAGACGGGTTTATCGTGGCTTACAGACAGTGGTTACTGGGGTATTTCTTTTCAGAATTTCGATCGTAAATACGGTATTCCGGGCCACAATCATTTAGAAGAAGATGACGGTGATCATGATGACCATGGAGTTGCTAAAGAAGAGCACGATGACATGCATGAATCACATCGGGTGTGGATTGATTTAGACAAGCAAGCCTTTCAACTGCGTGGCTTGCATCGTTTTGACGGTGGATTTTTTACCCAGGTCAAAAGCCATTATGGTTATACCGATTACCAACACATCGAGTTTGATAATGGAGATCCGGCCACCACCTACAGCAATGAAGGCCATCAATGGCGACTTGAACTCAATCACCAACACCGCTTTGGCTTTGATGGCGTTTGGGGTTTAGACTGGTCCACCAGTGATTTTTCAGCCCTCGGCCATGAAGCCTATATTGTGCCTTCAACCACAGATAAACTGGGGTTGTTCGTTTTAGAAGAGCGCCAGTTTGGGGATTTGCATTGGGAATTGGGCATCCGCGCAGATCGCCAGAAAATCTCCACTGATTTATGGCGAGACAACAGCGAAACCGCTGTCAGTTTTTCCACCGGCTTTAATGTCAAGTTATCGGAACATTTCAGCCTGCCGATTCATTTGAGTTCAGCGCAACGGTTACCGACTGCTGAAGAACTGTTTTCTAACCAATCAGGCAACGATGAATTAATACCGCATTTAGCCACCGGCTCTTTTGAAGTGGGTAATCCAGCCTTACAGGCAGAAGTCAGTAATAACCTCGATGTCGGCTTAAAGTACCGTAAAGATCAGTGGGCGGCCAACCTGAATGCCTTTTATAATCAAATGGATGACTTTATCTTTTTGGCTTTTTCCGGGCAAATGATTGATGACTGGCCGGTTTATCATTACAGCCAACAAAATGCCACTTTTAAGGGCTTCGAAGCAGATATCGCTTATAGCTTTGATGATGTTTATAATAATCAATGGCGGGTTAAATTATTCACCGATGCCACCACAGCCAAACTGAATACCGGTGACTATGTGCCACGCATTCCGGCCAATCGCTTTGGTGTATCGGCAGACTGGTGGCGTGGTGCCTGGTCAGCGCAATTGAAAACCATGCGTGTTAATAAACAAGATCATTTAGCCTCCGGTGAGTTACCCACCGATGCTTATACGCAGGTTGATTTTAGCCTGAATCGATTACAGATAACCGCCAACAATGAATGGCTCTGGTTCATTAAAGGTAGCAACTTATTGAACGAGGATATTCGTGAGCATGCGTCTTTCATTAAAGACAAAGCCCCACGACCGGGTCGCAGTATTACTGCCGGCTTACGGGTGTCATTCTAAGCCGATATACGGTTGTCTTTTTTATCGGTGATAAGAGTGCTAAAATGCGCCCCTTATTTTGACTCAGCCAATAAAGGGCGCATTTTTTATGGAAAGCTATAAAAACCGCAGAACATTTGCCATTATTTCGCATCCGGATGCCGGTAAAACCACTATCACAGAAAAAATTCTGTTATTTGGTGGTGCCATTCAGGTCGCCGGAGCGGTTAAATCACGCAAAACAGATAAACACGCCACCTCTGACTGGATGGCGATGGAGCAGGAACGGGGTATTTCCGTGACTTCATCTGTGATGCAGTTCCCTTATAAAGATCGCATTGTTAATTTATTGGATACACCGGGTCATGCGGACTTCTCAGAAGATACTTATCGCACTTTAACTGCAGTGGATTCGGCATTAATGGTGATTGACTGTGCCAAAGGCGTTGAGGAGCGGACCATTAAACTGATGGAAGTGTGTCGTTTACGCACCACCCCTATTTTTACCTTTATCAACAAGTTAGACCGAGAGGGTAAAGAGCCGATTGAACTCATTGATGAGGTCGAGGATGTCCTAAATATCCAATGCGCACCGATTACCTGGCCCATTGGCATGGGTAAACGCTTAAAAGGTGTTTATCATTTTATTAACGATGAAATCTTGCTCTATGAGTCGGGTAAAAATTATGAAAAACAACAAGCGACGGTGATTGAAGGTTTGCATTCTAAAGCTTTGGAGGAGGCGTTGGGTGATGGCCTTGCGGCTGAGTTCCGTGATGAAATTGAGTTAGTGAAAGGCGCTTCTCACACGTTTGACAAAGACGCTTACTTGGCCGGCAAGTTATCACCGGTGTTTTTTGGTTCCGCCATTAATAATTTTGGTGTCCAGCCGTTACTGGATGCTTTCGTTGAACATGCGCCGATGCCACAACCCCGTGAAACCTTAACCCGTTTAGTTGAACCAGCTGAGCCCAATTGCACAGGCTTTGTGTTCAAAATTCAGGCCAATATGGACCCCAAGCACCGTGATCGACTGGCGTTTATGCGTATCTGTTCCGGGGTATTTGAACAGGGTATGAAACTCACCAATACCCACAGCGGAAAGGAATTAAAGGTCGCTAATGCCGTGACTTTTATTGCAGAAACCCGTGGCCAGGTGGATAAGGCTTATCCCGGTGATATTATCGGCATTCACAACCATGGCACCATCAGCATCGGAGATTCTTTTACCGAAGGCGAGGATTTAAGTTTTACCGGCATTCCCAGCTTTGCCCCTGAACTATTTAGACGGGCTCGACTCAAAGACCCACTCAAACTCAAAGCCTTACAAAAGGGTCTTGAGCAATTATCAGAAGAAGGTGCCACTCAGTTTTTCCGACCGTTACTATCCAATGATTTAATATTGGGCGCCATTGGCGTGTTACAGTTTGATGTGGTGGCACACCGTTTACAACATGAATACAATGTGAAAGCCATTTTTGAAGCCGTTGACACCCGTATTGCTTATTGGGTCAGCAGTGATGATGATAAAGCCATGAAACAGTTTAAAAACCGCAATCAAGCCAACTTAGCCGTTGATGGTCATGGTCACTTGGTTTATCTGGCCCCGTCCATGGTGAATCTACAGCTGGCGCAAGAACGTAATCCGGATGTGGTTTTTCATAAAACCACAGAAACACTTCCTATTGATTAACGACATCAGACAATTGATTTTTATGAAAATAGCTTGACAATTTTCGCCATTTGATTAAAATTCGCGCTCTTAATGTGGCTATATAGCTCAGTTGGTTAGAGCACAGCATTCATAATGCTGGGGTCCCAGGTTCAAGTCCCGGTATAGCCACCATTTCCTCTTTAGTATTTCTTTCCTATTCCATTGTTTTGCTTTAGCTTTGCATTATAATAAGCTGATGCGTTATTTCCTGTTATTTTTATTATTACTGGCCAGCCCTTCGATTTGGGCAGATGATAATCAATGGGTAACGCTGGGATCGAGTCCCATCAACTGGGGCTATCTCACACCTTATCAACTGGAACTGCAGGCCCCCATCGGGCAACATAATCTCAAAGATATTCGCAGTGGTGTACAGCCGGTTCGTTTTAAATTAACGTGGCTATCACCCAACACTTCAGAGGCTGATGTGCAGACTCATTTTAAAGCACTTATTGAAAGCAAACTGGAAACTCCTGAGTCAATTCAATTTAATCAACAATCGATCCGTAAATTACTGAAAAAATTACCGGCCACCAAAAGACATGACGTTTGGCATGTGGTTTTTGCACCGGATCAAGGTACATTATTCATCATTGAGCAACAAGTGGTACACACCCTGATTGGCGCTGAGGTTAACAGAGCACTCTATCAAGCCTGGCTTTATCAAAATCCGGTAACAACCGCGAAATTACTCAAACGCTTAAATAAATTCCAGCAAGATAATCAACCATAAAACACTTTTAGGCACATTTATGAAAAAAATACTCATTTTAGTCCTGTTCAGCATTTCGGTCAGCGTTTCCGGCGCAGACATACCAACGGCCACAGTAAATGGTGTTCAGGATATGCGTAACACGGTTCTGGCCCTAACCCATGTTAACGTTCAAGTTACCCCTGACAAACTTCTGCAAGATGTCACCCTGATTATTAAAAACGGTCAAATCAGTGATTATCGTGAAGACAATCAGCCGCCTAAAAATGCAGTGGTCTTAAATTATCAAGGCTTATATATTTATCCTGGGTTTATTCACTTAGATAGTGATGCAGGTTTACCGGAACCGGCCAAACGCCCACCTTTTAGTTGGGGAGGCCCAGAAACATTACAAAGCACAACCCAAGGTGCTTACAATGCCAATGAAGCCATCAAAGCAAGCTATAACGCCGCTGATGACTATAAACACAATCAAAAAGTCAATAAAAGCCTGAGACAAGCCGGCTTTACCAGTGCCTTAAGCCACCGACATGACGGCATTATGCGTGGCACCGGTTTGTTAGTAAGCTTAGCTGATGAACCGGCTCAGTTAACTCTATTATCACCACAAGCCAGCCAACATTTTTCTTTTAACAAAGGCTCATCAAAACAAAATTACCCGGTTTCACTCATGGGTGCTGTGGCCTTAATCAGACAAACATTACTGGATGCCGAGTGGTATCAACAACAAAACATGATGACGGATTTAGACTTAGCGGTGGTAAATAGCCATAAGTCATTACCCGCGATATTTGAGGTTAATAATTGGCAACAGGCTTTACTAACTAAAAAGTTAGCTGATGAATTCAATCTTCAATTTACGGTCAAAACCTCCGGAGATTCATATCAATCCATCGAATCCATCGCAAAAACCGGTCAAACTTTAATCGTACCGTTAAATTATCCAAAAGCGCCGGAAGTTAACTCACCTCTAGACAGTTACCATGTGGATTACACGGACTTAAAAGAATGGCAAGTGGCGCCGTTTAATACGCGATTATTGGCCGATAAAGAGGTGCGATTTGCTCTATTACCCGGTGATGGTGATAAAGGTTTAAAAACGTTTTTCAAAGATTTACGCAAAGCCGTAGAACATGGTTTAAGTGAGAAAAAAGCTTTGGCAGCGTTAACCACAGTTCCGGCAGAGATTTTAAAACGCCAAGACATTGGTCACTTAAATAAAGGTGCACGCGCTGACTTTATTGTTGTTGATCAGCCAATATTTCATAAAGAAGCACAACTCAAAGATTCTTGGATCAATGGCGAAAGAATGGAAATTGAAGCCCGATTACCATTAACCGAAGGTGATTACACCTTATCGTTAAACAACAACCTCTATGGGCTTAATTTTAGTTTTAAAAAAGGACAATTAAACATTAAACCCACCGCAGACAGTGACCATGATTTTTCGGCGAAACTGGATGGTCAATTATTGAGTCTGGTTATTGATGAGCAAGCACCATTAATGGCTTGGGTCAACCAAGGAGAGATCAAACCATTGCCTTCAGACAACGTTTGGTCATTGATTAAAGCAGAATCATTAAGTGCTTCTGATAATAACAATCAAGATAAGCAAACACCCAAAACCCCGCCGAACATTCCAAATCCTTTTACAGCCTACGGTTTGGCTGATACCTCAACGCCTGACAAAGTATTATTTAAAAATGCCACAGTGTGGACTAATGAAGACCAAGGTATTGTTGAAAACACTGATGTCTTGGTGGTTAACGGTAAGATCAAACGCATCGGCCAAAATATCGCAGACAGTCAAGCGGATTTGCTCATTGATGCCAGCGGCAAGCATCTAACCTCAGGTATTATCGATGAGCACAGTCATATTGCCCTATTATCGGTGAATGATGTGGCGGTTAACTCCAGCATGGTGCGGATGCAAGATGTGGTTAATTCACAAGATGTGAACATCTACCGTAACTTAGCCGGTGGCGTTATCGCCGCACAATTACTACATGGCTCGGCCAATCCGATTGGTGGCCAATCAGCTCTGGTCAAAATGCGCTGGGGCGTTTCGCCACAAGAGATGTTAATTGATGGTGCCGATGGCTTTATTAAGTTCGCCTTAGGTGAAAATGTAAAAAACGCCAGAAATAACCAGTCTTTACGATACCCGCTAACACGGATGGGTGTGGAACAGGTTTACCGAGATCAGTTCAGCCAAGCGCAGCAGTATCAAAAAGCATGGCAAGATTATAATGACTTAAGCCGTTCTAAAAAGAAGAACACCACACCACCACGGCGTGATTTAGCCATGGAAGCCACCGCTGAAGTGATTAATCAGGAGCGTTACATCAGTTGTCATTCCTATGTACAATCTGAAATCAGCATGTTAATGCATGTGGCGGACGATTTTGATTTTCAGGTCAATACTTTTACCCATATTCTGGAAGGCTATAAGGTTGCCGACCAAATGAAAGCACATGGTGTCGGCGCATCAACCTTCGCCGATTGGTGGGCTTATAAATGGGAGGTCAATGAAGCCATTCCTTATAATGCTGCGATTATGGATGATGTGGGATTAGTCACAGCCATCAACTCAGATTCAGCAGAGATGTCCCGACGACTGAATCAAGAAGCAGCCAAAACCATTAAATATGGTGGTTTAAGTGAACAGGAAGCCTGGAAAACCGTGACTTTAAATCCTGCAAAATTATTACATCTGGATAATCGCATGGGCAGCATCAAAGAAGGCAAAGACGCAGATTTGGTGCTGTGGTCAGACAAACCTTTATCCGTATATGCCCAAGCAGAAAAAACCATGGTCGATGGCATCATTTATTTTGATCGCAATAAGCAAGCCGCTTTAGAACAACAAATAAATGATGAAAAAATGGACTTAATCAAACAAAGTCAAACCTCTGGTGAAACTAAAAAATCAGATATGACGGCATCTCAACCGACGCTTCATTGTGATACCTTAATCACCCAAGACGCTTATCTACAACTTAACAACGGAGCAGAATAATGAGAATTTTCATTGTTATCGCCTTAACCTTTATTCTATGTCAAGCACAGGCCATCAGACCGCAACCAGCAACGGCTCAAAATGAACCACAAACCTTTATCAATGCCACCATTCATACTGGTGACGGTGAAGTTTTAAATCATGCCATGATGGTAACCGAGGCCGGTCGCATCACCTATTTAGGCGAGTATAATTCAGCCAGACAACAAGGCCAGGTAACTGATGTTAACCAACAACATTTGTACCCGGGATTTATTTTAAGCAATACCAATTTAGGCTTAACCGAAGTGGATGCCATTAACGCTTCAGTGGACTTCAAAGAAACCGGCCAACTCAATCCCAATGTCCGCTCAGCCGTTGCTTACAACGCAGATTCCATGCGAATACCGCCGATGCGCTTTAATGGGATTTTACTGGCTCAAGTGGTTCCGGTTGGTGGTTTAGTCAGTGGCAGTTCTTCGATTATGCAACTGGACGCCTGGAATTGGGATGATGCCTTGGTGAAAAGTGACGATGGGCTGCATGTCAACTGGCCATCGCAATGGACCAAAAAATTTGATTTCAGTACCTTTAGTATGAAGCTGGAACAAGATAAAAACCACCAAGATAAAGTCACCCAAATTAAAACATTGTTTAACGATGCGCGTGTTGCTAATGACGCCAATAATTTAAAGTTATCAGCCGTGGCTTCTGTGTTTAACGACGACAAACAAGTCTTTATTCACGCCAACACACCCAAAGCCATCATTGAAAGCATTGAATTTTTTCAATCCCTGAAAATCGACCCCATTTTGGTGACTGATTCAGCGGCTTTACCGGTTCTGGAATTTATTGCTGCCGCCAAGATTCCGGTTATTGTGACTTCGGTTCATGACTTACCTGAACGTAGCGACAGTCCGCTTGAGGAACCTTATGTTATTGCAGCAAAATTAATCAAAGCCGGTGTATTAACAGCCATCACTTACCCTGGCTCTATGAGTTCACGTAATCTGGCTTTTACCGCCGGCACTGTGGCAACACAAGGCATCGACAAAAACACGGCACTACAGCTCATTACCCTCAACCCCGCAAAGATTCTTAACATTGATACCGATTATGGTAGTTTAGCAGTCAATAAAAGTGCCACCTTCTTTATTTCATCCGGTGATGCGTTGGATATGTCAGGCCAAAAACTGCAGGCGGCTTATATCGATGGTCGTCAAATCGATTTAGCCGGCAAACAACAAAAACTATATAAACGTTATCAGCAAAAATATCAGCTGGCAGAATAATATGTTATGCATTCAACACCATTTTACCGATCCTTACTTTAATTTAGCCGTGGATGAATATATTTTTAAACACATTGATGAGGATTGTTTTATGTTGTGGCGCAATGATAACGCCATTATTGTTGGCAAACATCAAAATACTCTGGCTGAAATTAATCTGGATTTCGTACAAGAAAAAGACATTAAAGTGGTCAGGCGGATGTCCGGTGGTGGTGCGGTTTACCATGACCTAGGTAACCTAAACTTCACTTTTACCAAAACCAATAAAGAACCGAGCAAAGTTGATTTTCACCATTACACCCGCCCTATTCTTGATGTGTTACAAAATTTAGGTGTGAATGCTGAGTTTCAAGGTCGTAATGATTTGGTTATTGACGGTAAAAAATTTTCCGGTAATGCCGAGTATATTTTAAAAAACAAAATACTGCATCATGGCACCATATTGTTTTCTTCACATATGCCGGATATAAGTGGTGCTTTAAAAGCCAACCCACTCAAATTTAAAGACAAAGCCGTTAAATCGATTCCTAAACGGGTCACCAATGTTATGTCACATTTAGCACAACCTATATCCCTCGATGAGTTTACCGACAAAGTTATGGCTCATATTGTTGCAACTCATGATGATTGTCGTCCTTATACGCTTACTGAAAATGACATTAAAGCCATCGAAAAAATTCGCGATGAAAAATATGCCACGTGGGAATGGAACTTCGGCTCATCCCCTAATTATAATTTTCAACAATGCATTCGAACCGAAGGTGGCACCTTAGAAATGCATTTAGACGTTCACAAGGGTGTTATTGAGCAATGCCGTATCTTTGGTGATTTTTTCACCACCAAGGACATCAGCGCCATTGAAGACACTTTAGTCGGGTTACGTCATGACAAAAAAGTCATCAGAAAACAACTGAATAAATTTGATATCAGCCGTTATTTTCACAACATGACAGCAGATGATTTAATGTCTGCCATGTTCTAATGGTTTATTTCTGATAGCCATAAAAAAGGGCCCAGATAGGCCCTTTTTTTATAGTGTATCAATCCCGTATTTAGAATTGATTTTGTTGGTTTAATAACTGCTCGTTAATGGTTATTTTTGCCGCTTGTCTCAATGCTTGCAATAACAACTGTTGTTCGTTGGTTTTAATGTTGCGCTCTAATTGGGCCGCATCATCATTGAGCTGTGAGATGGCTGATGTATCGGGCGTATTAATGGCCAATAGCTGCACCACGGCAACGTCGTTATTATTGGCATTAACAACATGAATTGTGTTGTCTGATTTCTCAGGCGCCATTAATCGAAATACTTCATTAACAACACTCACCGGATGATTAGAACCACTGCGTTTAACATCACGGGCTGCGATGATGCTTAAACCATCAAATTCATCAACCAATGCATTTAAGCTGACATCATCTTGTTGGGCTTTATTCAGAATTTCTTGCGCCAACTGTTGCGCTTGTTCCGCTGTTTTTTGATTGATTAGTTGGGTTTTAATGTCTTCTTTAACATCTTCTAGTGGTTGTACCTCAGCCGGTTTAACCTGATTCATATGAATAAAAGCAATATGGGTATCAGATATATTAACAACATCGGAGTTCATCAACTCTTCTTTGACCAATGTCGAATACGCCATCTGAACAAATTCAGGATTAGCGGCTAAACCACCACCACCTGAACGTGGGAAAAATTCAGTGGTTTTAACTGTTAAATCAGTGGCTTCAGCCGGTTGTGTTAAACCACTTTGTGCATCCAGCACTAAACCGGACAACTCATTGGCCTTATCCAAAAATAAAGTTTGGGCTTGCTTGGCCTGTAACTCCTGTACAATTTCAGATTTAACTTCCTCAAATTCCGGAATACGTGATTCTTTGATTTCTTCAAGTTTAATGATGTGATAACCAAATTCACTTTTAACCGGCTCTGAAATCTCACCCTCTTCCATACTGAACAAGGCTTCATCAAACTCTTCAACCATGTCACCGGAATTAACCAGGCCTAAATAACCACCTTGCTCTGCTGAACCCGGATCTTGTGAATATTCCTTTGCCAACTCAGCAAATGACTCACCATTGGCTAAGCGTTCTTGAATCGCCGATAGCTTATCTTGGGCATCAGCGTCATCATTTACGAGAATATGCGCGGCTTTTCGTTGCGGCGGTTTTTCAAATCGTTTTTTATTGTCTTCATAAGAAGTTAAGGCATCTTGATCAGACACATTAATCTGGTCAGCAACTTGTTGAGCATCCAGTTCAATGTAATCAACTTTGACCATTTCTTCCGTCATAAATCGATCACTGTTGTTTTCATAGAAATCGTTGATTTCATCATCAGTGACAGTGACTTCGTCGGTGAATTGATTGGCCTCAATTAAAAAGTAATCAAAATCACGGGTTTGATTTCTCAAAACGGCAATGGTTTTGGCTTCTTTAGGCGTCATGAATGCAGTGTCATTAAACAATTGATTAACGGCTTGGGCTGCTTCTTCATTGACAATACGTGACTGCAGTACCTGCGCAGATTGATTGGTTTGTGCCAAATAACCGGCATATAGTTCACGGTCAAAATTACCATTGGCATCTTGGAATATTTCAACATCGCCTAAAATACCACGTATTTGCTCGGCAGTGACCGTATAACCATTGTTATAGGCTGCTTGACGATGCAATACACTGTTAATCATAGATTCCAAGAAATTCCGGCGCATCATTGGGGAGTCAAAGAAATCCGGTTGAAGTTGATCTCCATATTGACTCAACATATTCTGTCGATAGGTGGCAAACTGATTACTGTAATCACTGTAAGTGATTGTTTCACCATTGACTGTTGCCAAAGAGTCGCTGCCGGATTGTGAGAAATAATCACCCACACCCCATAACGCAAACGCCAAGATTAAAATACCCATGACTATGGTCATGAATAAGCCCGTTGATTTGTCTCTAATCCAAGTTAACATCAGATTTTATACCTAAATAAAATAACTAAAAAAAAAGGGTGTCAATTGACACCCTTCTTTCATATGGCGGAGTGGACGGGACTCGAACCCGCGACCACCGGCGTGACAGGCCGGTATTCTAACCAACTGAACTACCACTCCGAATCTGGTGGGTGCTGAGGGGCTTGAACCCCCGACCCTCGCCTTGTAAGGGCGATGCTCTCCCAACTGAGCTAAGCACCCGATTCAGGGAGCGTTAGTTTACTGCATCTTTAAGTGCTTTACCAGCCTTAAATGATGGAATTTTAGCCGCTTTAATTTGAATGGTTTCACCGGTACGTGGATTACGTCCTTGACGGGCAGCACGTTCTTTTACTGAGAATGTACCGAAGCCTACAAAAGTTAATTTATCGCCTTTTTTAAGTGCGTTTGTGATGGTATCGACTACCGCATCAAAACAATCACCAGCAGTTGCTTGAGACACGTCTGCTTGCTCAGCAACAGCTTTAATAAAATCTTGTTTTTTCATTGTTTATCTCCTTCGAATTACAATATTTAAATGTTGACTTAACCGCCAAGAATCGCGCATTTTATACCAAGTATTGACCATAAAGCCATCACTATTTTTTAAAAATTGGTACAAATATGAGGATTTTCGTTTTTCTTAAGTTTGACGATTATTTGACCCTCTTATGAGTGCGATACATCATATCACAGTCAATCTTAAAGTCATCGATTTAGTGATGATTTTCTTCACTTAAGCCATGTCTCTTACTGGGAACATGAACCGTTTTATCAGAATCATCGTCTGATTTAATGTGTTTTATTTTGTCAGCCAAAGCCAACGTTAACACTTCATCAATCCATTTAACCGGAATGATGTTCAATTGAGAACGTAATGCCTCAGGTAGTTCGGTCAAATTCTTCTCATTTTCTTTAGGTATGATGACAGTTTTTATACCACCGCGTAAAGCGGCCAACAGTTTCTCTTTCAAACCACCTATGGCCAACACGCGACCTCTTAAGGTAATCTCACCGGTCATAGCCACAGTGGCTTTCACCGGATTCTGGCTAAGCGCTGATACCAAAGCTGTACACATGCCGATACCGGCACTGGGACCATCTTTAGGTGTGGCCCCCTCAGGTACATGAATATGAATGTCATTTGTTTTAAATATATCCGGTGATATGCCAAACAACTGGGCCCGTGATTTAACCACAGACAAAGCCGCTTGAATGGATTCTTTCATGACATCACCTAAATGTCCGGTGTGAGTTAATTTACCACGACCCGGATAGACTGATGCTTCAATTTGTAACAAATCACCGCCAACCTCAGTCCAGGCCAGCCCGGTGACTGTACCGACTTCGTCACTTTTCTCGGCCACACCAAAATTAAATTTCTGAACACCTAAATAATCTGCCAGATTTTTCACCGATACCTTAATGGAGGTCAGGTTTTTATCAGTTAATATCTGTTTCACGGATTTTCTGGCGATTTTAGCGATTTCGCGTTCTAAATTTCGAACCCCGGCTTCCCGGGTGTAATAGCGAACAATATTTTTGATGGCCGCTTTAGAAATTTTGACTTCTGATTTTTTCAGACCGTGGGCCTTTAATTGCTTACTGATTAAGTACTTTTCCGCAATGGCTACTTTTTCTTCTTCCATATAGCCGGGTATGCGAATAATTTCCATGCGATCACGCAAAGGTGCCGGAATGTTCAAAGAGTTTGCTGTGGCAATGAACATAACTTCAGACAAATCAAAGTCAACTTCCAAGTAATGATCTGAAAAATGGCTGTTTTGCTCAGGATCTAAGACTTCCAATAAGGCTGATGCCGGATCACCACGAAAATCACGGGACATTTTATCCAATTCATCGAGCACCATAACCGGATTACAGGTTCCGGCTTTGGTGATGTTTTGAATAACACGTCCGGGCATAGAACCAATATAGGTTCTACGATGACCACGAATTTCAGATTCATCGGAGACACCACCCAAAGAAAATCGAGTAAAGCTACGGTTTGTGGCTTTAGCGATGGAATGACCTAAGGAGGTTTTACCAACACCGGGTGGACCAACAAGACATAAAATGGCGCCTTTCATCTTTGGGGTGCGTTGTTGCACCGCTAAATATTCTAAAATACGTTCCTTAATTTCATCTAAGCCATAATGGTTTTCATCCAATACCTTTTGGGCAAAATCCAAATCCAGTTTGAGGTCGCTGCGCTTTTCCCAAGGCAAGCCAAGGATGGTTTCTAAATAGTTTCTGACCACTGTGGCTTCAGCTGACATAGCAGGCATCATTTGTAATTTCTTAAATTCCGCATCTACTTTGTTTTTAGCTTGCTCAGGTAATGGTGTGTCTTTAATCTTTTGCTCTAAATCAGCATATTCAGAATGCGACTCATCAATATCTGTGAGTTCTTTTTTAATGGCTTTTATTTGTTCGTTTAGATAATACTCACGCTGGTTCTTTTCAATTTGTCCTTTAACGCGTCCACGAATTTTCTTTTCCATCATTAACAAATCCAATTCGGCTTCAATGATGGATAATAATGTCGTAACCAATTCGTCTATTTCATTAATTTCCAATAATTTTTGTTTTTGCTGATGTTCAATCATTAAGTGCGCAGAAATGGTGTCTGCTAAAGCCCCTAAATCATCTATGCTAAGCACATTACGCAACACTTCAGCAGATATTTTTTTATGTTTACCCTGATATTCTTTAAAACGGTCTTTAAGGGTTTTCAAAAAAACCTTTTCTTCATCACTGTCTAAATTTGTCTGGGCTTTAATAAGACTGTAATCGGCTTTGAAAAAACCATCATCAGTAAGCTCATCTAAATTAACTTTGGTTTGCCCTTCAATTAATACCTTATAAGTATTGTCCTGTAATTTAACCATTTGTAAAATGGCTGATAGAGTGCCGACACTGTAAATATCTTTTACAGCAGGGTCATCTAATTCAGAATCTTTCTGAGCCACTAAAATAACCGGTTGATTTTGATCCATGGCATTTTTTAAGGCTTCGATGGATTTATCTCGCCCCACAAATAAGGGCACGACCATGCCTGGAAACACCACCACATCACGTAACGGCAAAACGGAATATTTAGTTTGTAATTTTGTCATATTTATTTTTCTTTCATCTCATTAGAAATGGCGCCATATACAAGGTAAGGCTCCTTACCTTCTTCAATGACAGCCCGATCGATAACGACCTTTTCAACATTGTCCAAATCTGGTAATTCGTACATAATGTTCAGTAAAGCCTTTTCCATAATGGTTCGTAAGCCACGAGCGCCTGTTTTCCTTTTCATGGCGAGTTTGGCAATGGCGTTTAAGGCATCTTCTCTTATTTCCAGCTCAACATTGTCCATATCAAAAAGCCGCATGAATTGTTTTGACAAGGCGTTTTTGGGTTCTTGTAAAATACGAATCAAAGCCGCTTCATCCAAAAGTTCTAAAGTGGCTAAAACCGGTAATCGGCCGACAAATTCCGGAATTAATCCGTATTGCACCAAATCATCGGCCTCTAAATCTTTGAACATCGCCAATTCTTTTTCTTGATCTTTGGCTGAAGCCACATGGGCGGAAAAACCAATACCGGTTTTAACTGAACGCTCTTGGATAATCTTTTCAAGACCGGAAAATGCCCCACCGCAAATAAATAAGATGTTTTTGGTGTTAACCTGTAAAAACTCTTGTTGCGGATGTTTACGCCCGCCTTGTGGCGGTATTGAAGCCACTGTACCTTCAATGAGTTTTAATAAAGCCTGTTGAACGCCTTCTCCCGATACATCTCGGGTTATGGAAGGATTTTCTGATTTACGCGATACTTTATCGATTTCGTCAATATAAATAATGCCCGTTTCAGCTTTTTCCACATCGTAATCACAATTCTGTAGTAGCTTTTGTATGATATTTTCGACATCTTCACCCACATAGCCGGCTTCAGTTAAAGTGGTGGCATCGGCAATGGTAAAAGGCACATTTAATATTCTGGCTAAGGTTTCAGCCAATAATGTTTTACCTGAACCGGTAGGACCAACCAACAAAATGTTAGATTTCGCCAGCTCAACATCATCACTGTCAACCATTGAGCGAACCCGCTTATAATGGTTATATACAGCCACAGCCAACACTTTCTTCGCGGTTTCTTGACCAATCACATATTCATCAAGTAATTCATGAATTCTTTTCGGGGTTGGTAAATCTTCACCGCCCTCACTCAGAATATCCTCCATTTCATCACGAATAATCTCATTACACAAATCAACGCATTCATCACAGATAAATACGCTGGGGCCGGCTATCAGCTTCGTCACTTCCTGTTGGCTTTTACCGCAAAAGCTGCAGTGTTTAATTTCTTCTAGTCGCTTATCTTCACTCATGGGCATTATTGGGTTGTTTTATCACTGTTATCATACAAAAATTGTTGTTGGCTGCCTACCTTAAATATAAAAAGCTGGGCACGATTTGTATATGAGGGTAAGCCGTAAACTTTCAAGCTGATTAGCATTGCTGATTTAGGCTTTGTTAAGGATAAGAATTAAGATGATAAGAATATGGACTGATGGCTAGTGCCATCAGTCCATATTAAATGGAATTATTTACGGTGGCTAACCACATGATCGACCAAACCATACTCTTTGGCTTCTTCCGCACTGAGGAAGTTATCGCGGTCTGTGTCTTTTTCGATTTTTTCGATATCTTGACCGGAATGTTTGGCCATAATTTCATTCATTTTTTGCTTCACTTTCAGCACTTCTCTGGCATGAATATCGATGTCAGAAGCTTGACCTTGAAAGCCACCTAATGGCTGATGGATCATGACCCGAGAGTTAGGCAAAGCAAAACGCTTACCTGCTGTACCGGCATTTAATAAAAAAGCCCCCATACTGGCAGCTTGACCAATACACATGGTACTGATATCCGGTTTAATAAACTGCATGGTGTCATAAATTGACATACCTGAAGTAATCACACCACCGGGGCTATTAATGTATAGGTTAATGTCTTTGTCCGGATTTTCAGCCTCCAAAAACAGCAATTGTGCCACCACTAAATTCGCCATATGGTCTTCGATCTGACCCACTAAAAATATAATGCGCTCTTTTAAAAGCCTTGAATAGATATCGTAGGACCGTTCACCGCGCGCAGTGCGCTCTATGACCATTGGCACCAATTGCATGGCTTCTTCTATGCGTTGATTATTCATTCGCTTACTTTCGGTTTCATGACGTCATCAAAGCTTTTTTTGTTATTCTTAATCTTAACTTCAGATTCGATCCACTCCATAACTTGTGCTTCGATTACGTTTTGTTCAACACTGGCCATCAAATCCTGGTTTTGATAATACATTTGAATAACTTCTTGAGGTTGTTCAAAGGTTTGAGCAATTTCATTAATTTGCTCTCTCACTTTGGTGAAGTCGGTTTTGATGTCTTGTTTTTTTGCAATGTCTTGAATAATAAGGCTGTTCAAAATTCTTTCTTTGGCGGCGGCCGTGTATTCAGATGAATCCTTTAGAGGCGCATCATCGCGTCCCATTTGCTTGGCACGTTGCTGATCTTGTTGTGCCATGTATTGACTCTCTCGCAGAACCATCGATTCAGGCAATGGCATATCAGCACAATGTGCCCGCAATGCTTGCAAAGCTTTTTGTTTAAAATGATTATTGACTGTTTGACTCAATTCGCGTTTAAGATTATTCTCAATGTCTTTCTTTAGTTGTTCAGGGTCGCCACTTTCGATACCAAATGATTTAACAAATGCTTCATCTACTTCAGGCAGCTTGGCTTTTTTGACTTCTTTAATTGTAAACTCAAAGTTTACTTTTTGACCAGCCAACTCATCAACATTGAATTGATCATCAAAAGTTATTTCTAAAGAGCCTTCTTCTTTTACTTTCATACCAGTTAAGGCCTTTTTCAAGGCATCTGGTATTTTACTTTCTCCCATTAAAATACCCATGTGTTCAGTATCTTTCTTAGGAAAAGTTAAATCCTTATTACTGGCTTTAAAATCTAAAGTTACTAAATCGCCATTGGCAATTTTACCCTTGCTGTCTTTCCAATCTTGCTTTTGTTTTTGTAAATTAACAATCATGTCATTGACATCTGATTCGGTAATTTCAACCAAATCTTTTTCAACTTCTGTGTTAGCAAAATCAATTTCAGGCACTTGTGGCATCAACTCAACTTTCGCTTCAAAAGCGAAACCACCATCATCGGCGTCATTTGTTTTTGTGACTTCAGGAGCGGCTGCCAACTCAAGCTCATTGTCAGTAATGGCTTTCTCAATGGAGTTTTGCATTAATTCGCCAAGCACTTCTTGACGTGCATGCTGTCCAAATCGTTGCACCAAAATCTTTTTTGGTACTCGACCTTGACGAAATCCTTTTATACGAACTTCTTTACCCAATTCGGTGATTTTTTCATCGACTTTTGATTGAATGTCTGCGGCTGCTAATTCAATATTTACCGTACGTTCCAAACCTTCTGCTTGATCTATTGAGATTTGCATTATAACTCCAGAGTTTATCTATAAATTTGGTGCGAAAGGAGAGACTCGAACTCTCACATCATAAGATACTGGTACCTAAAACCAGCGCGTCTACCAATTCCGCCACTCTCGCAATGTTTTTATCGGGATGAAAAGAATGAATGGGGTGACCGATGGGGCTCGAACCCACGACAACCAGAATCACAATCTGGCGCTCTACCAACTGAACTACGGTCACCATATCTAATGCCTGCCTGGCGCGCCCGGCAGGACTCGAACCTGCAACCCTCGCCTTAGAAGGGCGATGCTCTATCCAGTTGAGCTACGGGCGCATTGCAGTTTACTATAAAATGGTCGGGGTAGAGAGATTCGAACTCCCGACCCACTGCTCCCAAAGCAGTTGCGCTACCAGGCTGCGCTATACCCCGACTGGTCTTATCTCACTCATTTCATCAAGCTGGCGAATTTTAATACCTCAAACCAGCAAGTTCAATCATAAAATAAGTTTTATCGCCTTTATTTCAAGGCTTAACACTTTAAATCCATTCAAAATGCTAAAAAAATGGCGCGCCCGGAAGGATTCGAACCTCCGACCGCCTGGTTCGTAGCCAGGTACTCTAATCCAACTGAGCTACGGGCGCGCATTGGGCTGCGAATTATGTTTGTTTTTAACATCGAAGTCAACAGCAAACATAAAAAACACACATTATTTTATCCAATCATAGTGATATGACTTGATAAAATGGCGGAGAGTGAGGGATGACTCAAAACTTCCTGTTTTGCCCGCTTCGCGGCGCCTTCGTCGGTGAAAATACGCTCCCGGCGTATTTTTCGAACCCTCAGGCTTTCATGCTTCACTGTCCAATATTTTATAAAATCCCCGCTTCGAGGGGCTTTTATAAAATGGCGGAGAGTGAGGGATTCGAACCCTCGATGGGCTATAAAACCCATACTCCCTTAGCAGGGGAGCGCCTTCAGCCGCTCGGCCAACTCTCCGTTTTCTTTATTGCCCACCATCATTCCGGCGGGTAACATTGTTCTTTGTGCGCTCCCCAATGGGAGACGCCTGATTCCGGGCATCCTGCCCTTCACCCTTCGGGTCCGCTTCGCGGGGCTAAAATGATCCCGTCATTTTAGTCAGCCGCTCGGCCAACTCTCCGTTTTCTTAATAACCCACCATCATTCCGGCGGGAAACATTATTCTTTGTGCGCTCCCCAATGGGAGACGCCTGATTCCGGGCATCCTGCCCTTCACCCTTCGGGTCCGCTTCGCGGGGCTAAAATGATCCCGTCATTTTAGTCAGCCGCTCGGCTCACCTTCCGATTTTAATTAAATAAGCCGAAACAGGCTTATAAAGTTAAGGCGGCTATTTTAGTCATATTTGACTTAAATGCAACCGAATTTTATAGAGTTATTGATTGCCAATACCATCATCATAGGAATCGGTATCGACGTCCTCCCCAACCGGTTGTTCCGTGTCTTGGTTAAGCTGCTCATTTTTAATGCGCTCATATATTTCTTCGCGGTGTACCGCGATTTCCTTCGGGGCATTAATTCCAATGCGAACTTGATTACCCTTAATACCTAATACCGTCACTGTGACGTCATCCCCAATCATTAAGGTTTCACCAACTCTTCTGGTTAAAATTAACATTTTTTTCTCCGTTTAACGTTATTTAAGTACTCTCGGGAAGTACCTGTCCAAAATAATATTGTTATAATTTTTAGGTTACTGATTAGACAATATTTGGCGTCTAATTTGAAGCCCTATTTGAATTTTATTTTTAATCAGCTAAGTTAGTTTTCCTTGAATTGCTCTTTAACCACTTTTTGAATGGCTTGCTCGATGGTTTTCAGGTCTGCTTGACCGCCACCTTGAGCAAAGTCAGGACGTCCACCACCACGACCACCTATATGACTTAATATGGCTTTAACTAAGTCACCGGCCCGATATTCTTTGGTTAAACTTTTTGTCACCCCGACCATCAACTGAACCTTATCTTCATCCAACTGTGCAAAAATAACCACTCCCCGCTCATGTTGGCTTTTAAAACCATCTATGCCATCCCGTAAAGCACTGACATCGCCAGACTCAAATACTTGAGTCAGCAACCACATATCTCCAATTTGTCGAGCATGTTGTAATGCATCACTAACCGTATCGCCGGTCTGGCTTTTTTGAATTTGTGAAATTGTTTGCTGCAACTCTTTATTATGCAAAACCAAGCTTTCAACTTGGCCAACAATATTCTCCGGTTTTGACTTAATCAGTCGTGCAATGTTTTGAACCGCTTGTTGCTGCTTTTGAATCCATGCCAAGGCAGTTTCACCAGTCACCGCTTCGATGCGCCTAACACCCGAAGCCACCGCTGTTTCTAATGTGATTTTAAACAAGCCGATATCACCGGTGGCTTTAACGTGGGTACCGCCGCATAGTTCTACGGAATAACCACCAAAATCCATCACCCGGACATGTTCACCATATTTTTCTCCAAATAAAGCAACGGCGCCGTAATTAATGGCATCATCATAGGCCATATGTTGTTCTTGTGCCGGCAAATTATCACGAATCGCTTGATTAACCAATCGTTCGACACGAAAAAGTTGCTGCTGAGTTAAAGCCTCATCATGAGAAAAATCAAATCGTAATTTGTCGGCATTAACTAAAGACCCTTTCTGTTGTACATGCTCACCCAATTCAGCACGCAATACTTTATGTAATAAATGTGTTGCGGAATGGTTTAAAATAACTTGTTGCCGATGGCTTTGATCGACTTGGGTTTGTACAATCAATCCTTGTTTCAAGCCCCCTGCCATAACCTCCACAGCGTGAATATGATATTGACCGGCTGCTTTTTGAGTATCGGTCACACGCGCCTTACCAACATCGGCCATAAGCAATCCAATATCACCAACTTGTCCACCTGACTCTGCATAAAAAGGGGTTCGATTTAGAACCACCCAACCTTTTTCACCGGCCGCTAAATAATCACATTGCTGCCCGGACTCATCTGTCAAGAGCTCAATTTCACCGCTGTCCTGGTAACGATCATAGCCACTGAATTGCGTCGCCGAAAGCGTCTGAATTAAATCAGCTGGGATTTGATGTTGTTGCTTAAACTGCTTATGTGAGCGTGATCTTTTTTTCTGTGCTTCCATACACCGATTAAAACCCACCACGTCAACTGAACGGTTGTACTCTCGGGCTAAATCCTCTGTTAAATCCAATGGAAATCCAAAGGTATCATAGAGCTTAAAGGCGAGTTCGCCGGACACCGACTCATCAGGTGCTAAATCTGCAGTGGCTTTTGAAAACTCTTGCATGCCGGTACCCAGCGTTTCTGCAAACTGTTGCTCTTCCTTTTTTAATTGTTTTTCAATCAAATGCTGATTATCTGGTAACTCCGGATAATCTTCACCCATCTCACCGATTAAAGGTTGTACCATACGATAGAAAAATAGATTTTCAGCACCTAATTTATGACCATGTCGTGCGGCTCGACGAATAATTCGACGCAATACATAGCCACGACCTTCATTGGAAGGCAAAACACCATCAGCAATTAAAAAAGCACAGGTTCTGATATGGTCAGCAATCACCTTTAATGATGGGTTTGTTAAATCATCACAATCGGTTAGCTTGGCTGCAGCCTTGATTAAGTTTTGAAATAAATCAATGTCATAATTACTGTGTTTGCCTTGCAAAATAGCGGCAATTCGCTCTAACCCCATGCCGGTGTCAACACTGGGCTTCGGTAATGGCACCAATTCTCCGTCTGCCTGACGATCAAACTGCATAAAAACCAGGTTCCAAATCTCAATAAAGCGATCGCCGTCTTCTTCCGGTGAACCCGGAGGTCCGCCTGGCACATCCGAACCATGATCATAGAATATTTCGGTACAGGGCCCACAAGGACCGGTGTCGCCCATTTGCCAAAAATTATCTTTGGCACCAATTCTTAAAATCCGATCCATGGGCAGTCCAATGACTTCATGCCATATTTGTTCAGCTTCGTCATCCTCTTCAAAAACCGTTACCAACAGTTTTTCTTCCGGCAAATTGAGATCATTGGTTAGAAAATCCCAACTCAGCTCAATGGCTTTGCGCTTAAAGTAATCACCAAAACTAAAGTTACCCAACATTTCAAAAAAAGTATGGTGTCGAGCAGTATAACCAACCTGATCAAGGTCATTATGCTTGCCGCCCGCTCGCACGCAACGTTGGGAACTTACGGCGCGCACATAATCTCTTTTTTCAGCACCTAAAAAAACATCTTTAAACTGCACCATACCGGCATTAACAAACAACAGAGTCGGATCATTGGCAGGAATCAATGAGCTGCTTTTCACCACTTTATGATCGTGGCTTTTAAAGTAATCAAGAAATCGTGATCGTATTTTTCGGGTTGATAGCATGGTGGTTTTGGTCAAGAAATTAAGAAATAAATTTTAGGGTTTAGATGCCCATTATACAAGACTTCAGAGTGATAATTATTAACGCTGCGTTTTATCTTGTTCAAAGCGCATAACATCATCAGCCGTATCGATGCCATGTGGCATATCGCACACGGCCCGTGCCACCACGATTTGCTCACCGGCAGCCAAAGCCCGTAATTGTTCTAAAGATTCACATTGTTCAATTGCAGCTGGTTTTAAGCGACTAAATTGATGTAAGAATGCAACTTTATAAACATATAAACCTATGTGTCTTTTGAATGACACGTTTTCTGGCAGACGCTTGGCCTGCTGATTAAAGTGTTGCTGAGACCAAGGGATGGGTGCGCGACTAAAATACAAAGCCTGATGTCGGTCATTGGTCACCACTTTAACCACATTAGGATCAAACAAAGTATCTAAATTTGTAATTGGCTGATATAAAGTACCGATGGCAGCCTCTGGCGATTGCTGTATTAAATCCAAAACTTGTTGCACATTGTCTCGAGGTATATTCGGCTCATCGCCTTGATAATTGAGCACCCAGGTATCCGAAGACCAGTTTTTTATGGCCGCACACTCTGCGATTCGATCAGTACCTGTTAAGTGATTTTCAGCAGTCATTACCACATCGTACCCTGCGGTCTTTACACAATCAAAAATACGCGCATCATCGGTGGCCACAGTCACTTCTTTAGCACCCAACCGATGGGCAGATTCAACCGCTCTAAGAATGAGCTCTTTACCTTTTAACTTAATCAAGGGCTTACCGGGCAAACGACTAGATTGGTAGCGGGCCGGGATACATATAACAAACTCAAATGGTTTCATAACAACACCCGATTTAATAACGCATTAATGGCATCAGCGGTTTTTGCAGAAGGTTTAATTGTGGTTTTAACCACCCACACATCAGGGTGATTAATTAATGAACATTTCACCGCATCTTTTTCTGTTATCAGGGTTTTATATTGATCACTAAAATCAGCGTCGATAAAAACATGGTGATCAGCTTTAGGCTGCTTAACCACTGCCAAACCCTGACCAGACAACATTTTAAAAAAACCTTCTGGATTGGCAATACCGGCCATGGCGATTATTTTTTGGCTGCGCAAAGATTCAATGCTGCGGGTGGTTTTGGGCCTATTGAGCTGGTAAATACAATCAATTTGATGTTGATAGAATAAACCATCAGCAACTTCATCTTTATAAATCACCAAATCCACTTGTTTAAGGCGTTCAGGTTTTTCTCTTAAAGGTCCGGCGGGTATCAATCTCTCATTACCCAGTTGACGATCAGCATCAAGCATAACAATTTCAGCATCGCGCGCCATGGCATAATGTTGCAAGCCATCATCAGATAACACCACATTTACATGATGTTGACTGATTAAAGTCTTAACAGCTTGGCTACGACTTTTGGCCACCATAACCGGAATATTCAGGGTTTTGGCCATCAGTAGCGGCTCATCACCACTGGCCGCAGGGTCGGCGCCCGGTGTTACCAACATCGGTTCCACTTTACGTTTACCGCCATAACCGCGTGAAACTATACCCACACGAAGACCTTTGGCTTTCAACAATTCTGCTAAGTAAATAACCATAGGTGTCTTTCCACCACCACCAACAGTGATATTACCTACCACGATAACCGGTACCTTAAACTCATGGGTTTTCAGAATCTTTAACCGATAGAGCCACCGTCGAAAACCACTAAGTGATGCAAAAATTGCCGCCAAAAATCGGTAATATACAGCCGGTGTCCGATGACTGTACCAGCGCTGATTCCATTGTTCTTCCTTATGTTTCACGGTATTGTTATTGTTGTAGTTGTTGACTGTCAAGTAATTGCCGATAGGGTCCGGTTTGCTGACTTAAAGATTCATGACTGCCTTGCTGCACAATATGTCCTTGGTCTAAAACCACCACGTAATCCACATCTTCAATGGTCGATAAACGATGCGCAATAATTAATGTGGTTTTATCTTGCATGACTGTTTTAAGTGCCTTTTGAATGGCCTGTTCCGACTCGGTGTCTAAGGCAGAGGTGGCTTCATCTAAAATCAACAAGGGGGCATTTTTCAGTATGGCTCTGGCAATGGCGATGCGCTGTCGTTGCCCGCCGGATAAACCGGTACCATTTTCACCTAAAACAGTGTTAAAGCCCTGGGGTAATTGTTGAATAAATTCTAGCGCGTGGGCTTTGCGCGCAGCTTCAACAATGTCCTCATCAGAATGATTTCGTAAAGCGCCGTATGCAATGTTATTTTTGACAGTGTCATTAAATAAAATAATTTCTTGTGACACCACCGCTAAGTGGTCACGTAAACTGGCTAATGTGAAGTGCTCAACAGGTTGGTTATTAATTAAAAGTTTGCCCGAACTCACTTCATAAAATCGAGGTACCAAATTAACCAAACTGGTTTTACCGCCGCCGGAAGCACCCACAAATGCCACTTTATCACCCGGCTTTATATGTAAATTAATATTTTCTAGAGCCGTGGCTTCATGGTTATATGCAAAAGTAACGTCTTTAAATTTGATATCAATCTGCTTACTGGATAGTTGTTCAATGCCCTTGTCCTGTTCCGGTTTAGCGCTCACAATTTGCTGTACACTATCGGCAGCCGCCATGGTGGTTTGAATGGTGGCAAAAACAGTGGATAGGTTTTTAACGGTTGGCAATAACACCAGCATGGTTGACATAAATGACATAAAGTCCGCTGCCGGCATGCCGGTTTTAGCGGCAATATACATGATAACGGCCAAAGCCACAGCCACCGACATTAAGGTTATGGTTGATAACACCTCTTTGGTGGCAGCAATTTTAACCTGTAACTGACGATTGGTCTTTAAATTATGTTTAAACTTGGCCTGCTCCTGGTCTTCGCCATGAAATATTTTTACAATTTTATGACCTCGTATAACTTCTTCTGCGGTACTTGATAGATCAGACACGGAATCTTGAATACCATGTCCTATTCGCCGAAAGCGTTTATTAATCAGATAAACCACAGCACCAATCAACGGAAACACCACAAAGGCCACCAGCGCCAAGGTCCAAGAATAATAAAACATTACTAACAAATAAAAAACAATGGAGAGAAATTCTCGAATGATGATAACGAAATTTTTGGAAACACCATTGGCCATTTGCTCAATATCATAAATTAAGCGAGATAATAAACCACCAGTGGTGTGACGGTCATAAAATGATTGGGGCAATCGTAAATATTGAGCAAAAATTTGTTGCCGCAGATCATTGATGATTTGTCGCCCTACCCAGGTAAAACCGTATGCTGACATAAAATTACCAATACTGCGTATAAAAAATATGCCAATCACAAAAAACGGTATCCAAAAAACCCACTGGGGATCCTGGTTGTTAAATCCCTGTTCTAATATGGGTGATAACATCCACAAAAATAAAGCCTTCATGGCAGCATCAATGACAGCACCGAGCAAAGCCAAAAAGAAAACCAAACGATAGGGTTTTACATAGCGCAATAAACCACGATAAGTAACAGCAGAGTCTGCTTCAATCATATCAAAGACCTGTGTGTAAATTTTGGCCGCTGAGAATTTGACAGGTTTCTAAACAACCCGATTTTGGTTTTAATTTGAATCATGAATAATGCAAAGGCCTCTCAAGGCTGTTTATTTTCAGTGGTGGCGATGGCAATACCTTCAAAACCCAATTGACCTAAAACATCTAACACTGTGACCACATATTTATGCGACGCATTGGCATCGGCTTTCACCAAGACTTTCATATCACGGTCGTCACCGGCAATATCCACAAGTTGTTGTTGTAAGGCTTTGGCATCTTGGTTAGACAATTCACGGTCATTAATATAATAAGTACCTTTGGCGTTGATGGTAATGATTATATTTTGATTTTCACTGACAGTGGTCTGCTGTGAAGCTTCGGGTAACTCAATTTTTAATTTGCTTTGTTTTTCGAATGTGGTACTGACCATAAAAAAGATTAACAACAAAAACACCACATCAATCAATGACGTCAGATTAAGTCGTGAAGAATTATTATCTTCCGTGGAAAACTTCATGACTTTTCAGCCGGCGCCAAGTTATCAATTAACTGCATGACCTGCTGTTCCATAACAATGGTTTGATCAGCAATGCGGTTTTTGAAGTAACGGTAAAACAAAACCGTCGGAATGGCCACGATTAAACCGGCTGCGGTGGTGGTTAAGGCTTGCGATATACCACCGGCCAGCTGATTGGCGTCGCCGACACCAAACTCCATGATGCTGGCAAACACTTTCATCATGCCAATGACAGTTCCTAATAATCCCAACAAAGGCGCCACTTCGGCTATGGCTTGGAGCCAATGTAATGGTTTTTCCAGTTGATGAGAAACATGACGACCAGCATCTTCTACTGCCTCAATAATATCCGAGCGCTCTCGGTCACGTTGTTTGATGGCGGTTGCCATCAGATATCCCAAAGGAGAATTTCCGGCCAATCGTTCTACATGCGCCTCATCCAGTTGTTTTTTCTTGGCCCATTTAATGACATCATTGGCCAACTTATTAGGAATAATCTCTTTGTTGCGCAAACTCCAAAAACGTTCTGCCACAATCATCATGGCCAAAGCCATCAGCAACAATAAAAAAATCATTACCACACCGCCGCTGCTTACTATTTCAAACACGTGGACTCACTCCCAAAAAAGTTGCTTATTGTAACCATTAACATTTTAATTTTCTGTAAAAAACCAGTCACATCTCCATAATGCATCACCAGTGTACTCCACGCATCAGGCTGGCAAAGGCCATTTGTTCTGGTGACGGATCTTTCGCGGCACTTTCTTTTTCACCTAAGGCAGCAGAAGAATCAGGGAACATATTAAAAGCAGTATTCATCACCACTTCCATGGATTTTGGTGCCAGTGCATGCATAACCTGAGCAAAAACGCCCAAGCGGGTGGCAATTCTTTGTGGACGACGAATAATGGCGTCTTTAATAAAAAGTGCTGCTTCTTCAGGAGAAATGGTTGGCACTGAATTATACATTTTTGTCGGTGCTATCATGGGTGTTCTCACCAACGGCATATTAATGGTGGTGAAAGCCACATTAACATCATTATATTCCGCAGCTGCACAACGCGCAAATGCATCTAAGGCGGCTTTTGATGCCACATATGCCGAGAATCTTGGGGCGTTAGTTAATACGCCAATGGAGGATATATTAATAACGTGACCTAAACCACGTTCCGCCATACCCGGCAGAAAACCCATAATCAAACGCAAAGAACCAAAGTAGTTTAAGTCCATGGTACGTTCAAAATCATGAAACCGATCATAAGACAGCGCAATCGAGCGTCGAATAGAACGACCGGCATTATTAATTAATATATCAACACCACCTAACTCATTCACCACAGTTTGAACTAAGCCATTGGCTGATTTTTCATCAGATAAATCAGCACTGTAGACATGAACCTCATCGGCACCTGCTTGTTTAAGCTCTTTGGCAGTTTCTTTTAATTTATCGGCACCACGTGCAACAATAATCAATCTGGCGCCGGCTTCAGCTAACATCTGCGCCACTGCTAAGCCAATACCGGATGTGGCACCGGTAACCATAACTCGCTTACCTTTTACCCGACCGGACAACGATCGATCAATAAACAAATCAGGGTCTAAATGACGCTCCCAGTAATCCCAAAGTGCCCATGCATAATCCTTTAACTTAGGTAGTTTTATGCCCGATCCTTTCAAGGCTTTTTGGGTTTCTCGGTCATCAAACCGTGTTGGGTAATTTATAAAAGTAAGAATATCAGGTGGAATACCTAAATCATTGAGAATTTGAGTACGAATTCGTTTAACCGGAGACAGCATCATTAAACCCTGCTTGACTGCACCCGGAATAAAATTAAATACCCGTGCATCAATTCGCATATTCATTTGTGGGGCATTGGCTGCCTCTGCAAAAATATTTAACACCGTACCAATGCGTTTTGGTTTTGGATCCGTGATATGGAAACAGCCACCATCTAATCCTTTTTGATGCGCAATATGATCAATAACCGCCACCACATAGTCCACCGGAACCATGTTTAAGCGCCCACCCTCTATGCCCATCATCGGCATCCATTGCGGGAACGCTTTGCGCATTTTTTGAATTAATTTAAAGAAATAATAAGGGCCGTCAATTTTATCCATTTCACCGCTTTCTGAATGCCCCAAAACCATCGCCGGTCGATAAATCCTCACTGGTACTTTTTGTTGTTTTCTGACCACCGCTTCAGCAGCATGTTTGGTGCTGAAATAAGGATGTTCCAAACCTTCTGCCTCTTCAAACATGTCTTCTCTGAAAACACCCGGATAAAGACCCGCCACCGCAATGGATGAAATGTGGTGAAAACATGATACTTTTAGCTCAGCGGCTAAGTCCACCGCATTTTGTGTGCCAGCGACATTGGCTTGTTGTTGCACATCAAGTCCGGCACTCATGTCATAAATGGCTGCCAGATGAAAAAAGTGCTTTATGTTATTTGACAATGTGCTGATTTGTTTTGCGCTAAGGCCTAAGTTCTTTTTCGTTAAATCACCGGAGACAAGCTCAATCCGATCCATAGGCGCATCCATGTCTTTTAACATGGATTTAAGCTTGTTTTTGGAGCCGCTACGCACCAACAAATAAATTGTACCTGTACGATCAAATAATTTAGGCAGTAAAAATCGGCCAATAAAACCCGAGCCACCGGTAACAAAGTATGACATGACATGTTCTCCCGTTTTTATCATTGACCGATGCATAAAAATCGTGTCAAATAAAGATAACTTAATAATTTGATAATCATACCATGAGTGAATTAGATGATGCATTTGAGAAAGCGCAAATAGACGTAAAAAAATTACCCCGAAAACCCGATGACGACACTTTGCTAAAATTATATGCACTGTATAAACAGGGCTCTGTGGGCGATGTCAGTGGTGATAAGCCGGGTTTTTTTGATTTTGTGGGTGCTGCTAAATATGAAGCCTGGGAAAAGAACAAAGGCATGAGTCAAGATGAAGCCAAACAAAACTATATTAATTTAGTGAACAAACTCACGGCCTGAAAATGAACACCAAGGAACGTATCCTACTCACTGCATTAACACTATTTAATGAAGAAGGTGAGCCCAATGTAACCACCAATCACATTGCCGATGAAATGGATATCAGCCCCGGAAATTTATATTATCATTATAAAAGTAAGAACGATATTATTTGGCAGTTGTTCTTACGTTACGAAACTAAAATCCAGGACGTCTTAACGATTCCGGATGTTGAAAACACCACCATGAAAGACATGTGGTTGTATTTGAACCTGGTGTTTGATGTGATTGTGGAATACCGATTTTTATATCGTAACTTGATTCAATTAATGAATCGCATCGAATTTTTGAAACGCCACTTCAGACGAATTCTGGCACTCAAGTCACAAACAGCCTTACAAATTCTGCAACAACTGCAAAGCTTGGATATCCTTAAAGCAGATGCCGCCACTTGTGCTAACTTAGCGGATCAAATCGCCCTCACCGCCACTTTCTGGCTCAACTATTCAGTCGCTATTTTTGATGACGATTTTGATGAACAAAAGAAACTGTCCTACGGCATTTTTCATATACTACAAATGATTAGTCCATTTCTAGATGATCATCAAAAACAAATACTAAATCAATTGTCACATGAATTTTTAACCTGATTTATCTAAGTTTAGTTTGATGGATTCAAA
Source organism: Marinicella gelatinilytica (assembly GCF_026410405.1). Lineage (GTDB taxonomy): Bacteria > Pseudomonadota > Gammaproteobacteria > Xanthomonadales > Marinicellaceae > Marinicella > Marinicella gelatinilytica. The sequence continues at coordinate 31,276 of NZ_JAPMLN010000006.1, forward strand.
AATTCATCTTCATTTATTGAATTCACACTGGCTATTTTAGTAGTATTTAATTGATAGTTTTTATTTAAAGACATTGGTACTTTACCGGGTGACAATCCACCGTTAATGATTTCGCTTATCATATTATTTGACAATGGGTTGTTATCAATAAGAGCCCTAATATAGACTTTCTGGCCTAATAACTCACTTTTCATCATTTCAATACCAGCATGCCCATAAGCAAAAACATATGTATCTCCGTCCTTTATTACAGCCCATGTTTCTTGTCTGTTTACATTAACTATTTCACCAGATAAATGAACATAAATAAAATTAATATTTTCAGGCCTAAGTTGTGAAAGAGCCATCATTTCCGAACTAATAAATTCACGGATTTCTAAACTTGATGAAGGTTTAACAGCCACATCCTCGAGAGCAATATGATGTTGTTGTTTTTCATTTGATTGTTTAGACTTAGCATCGGATGACACTGATTTTTCTTTTTCGCATCCAGCTAAAAATAGCAAACAAATGCTTATCACAGTAACAATACCTTTCATTTAATTTAACTCCAAGTGAGAAATGTAACCACAAAGGGCGACTATCTTAACCGATAACATTAAGTGCTGAACGCTTTAATTAAAGCCTCATTATTTATTCATCAATAAGGACCATCTCCGTATTTTTTTTCGCCGGCTTCAACGGCTGTTTTCAGGCGGTTTTGTAGTGGTGGTAAAGTGCATGTTGAATATGGGGTAAATGCACAAGGCGGATTATAAGCTTTGTTAAAATCCAACAACACTTTACCCTGATCATTGACCAAACCATCAGAATACAGAAACCGGCCTGGGCCGTAGGTTGAACGTCCATTGGTTTTGTCACCAAACACCAAGTAGTAACTATCTCCACCATTAAATGCATCTATGCTTAATTGCTCACCATTCAGAGTAAAATCAAGTCGGCCCGGTGATGGCTCATCGAACAATTGACCAAGAACATTCACAATTTGAATTATTTTAGCTGGTTCATAAGGTGTGAAATCCGCCCAAACTCGATAAGACTCTTGTTCAGGGAAATATTCCAAACCCTTGAATGCCAATCTTGTTGTTGCATTTGAATCCTTTATACGCAAGGCTTTCTTATGGCGCTCAATGACATGGAACTCATAACTGCCGACTTGAAAAATGGTTGTGTCTTGTTCATCTAAATCGGCATAAACAGGGATGGTCTTTGTCACTAATTGACCATTGGCAGTAACCTGTACACCTGTAAAAGGCGTAAAAGTAACTGTCTGATCAGTGTTTAAATTAAAGACACCTATATAATCAGGCCCTGTGGACAAGTGAATATCATTATCTGCGGCGGCACCAATGCGGTTATCACCTTGATACAACCATTCCATACCCACCAAAGAGAGCCAACCATGCGGCGCTCGTAAACCGTCTTCCCGAGCTTGTTTCCAGATCTGATAATCTTCACTGGCTTGTACACCACAAAACCCCAACAACATAATAAGTGACAGTATGATTTTCATGGTTTATTCCTTGTTTTTAATTAGACTTATCATAATAGAATTTTATTGATGGGTTAATGAATTTTATCCTTAAAGCGAATTTTAAAACAGTGGTGGATACTGCTACCGGCAAAATCCGGATCCAGACTTTCTTGCGTGATATCTTTAACATCATATTTATCCGATAAATTCTTATCTAACTTAAACTGTTTAAAGTTATTGGAAAAATATAACTCTCCACTGGGAGACAGCAACTGCATGCAGCGATTAATCATCTCATCATGATGTTGCTGCAATATCCAATCTTCATCACGTGAATGTGAATTTGAAAAAGTCGGAGGATCGACGATTATTAAATCATAAACATCATTACTGGTATCTAAAAAACTCATCACATCCTGACGCAAGAACCTGTGTTTACCTTTCAGATTATTCAAATCAAAATTATCTTTGGCCCATTGTAAATATGTTTTTGAGGTATCAACACTATCCACTTGGACAGCACCACCCATAGCGGCAGCCACAGAAATACTGCCGGTATAACAAAATAAATTAAGTACACGTTTGTTTTTAGACATAGCTTGCACGGTACGGCGTAACCAGCGGTGATCTAAAAACAATCCGGTATCTAAATATGTCTCAAAATCAACGCGATAGCGACGACCTTGTTCATTCACTACTTTTATGGCGCCTTCTGCTTGTTTTTCATATTGACTGTCACCGCTTTGCTTACGTCGGGTTTTTAAATGAATCAGCTCACGTCGTGGTTGTAATACCGATTGAATTGCCAATAACGCCTGCTTTAAATGCTTTTCAGCCTGTTTTTCCGGAATGGTTTTTGGTGGCATATACTCTTGTACCACCACGTGGTCATGGTAACAATCAACAGCCACTGAATATTCGGGTATATCAGCATCGTAAATCCGATAACAATCAATGTTGTCCCGGGTCAGCCAATCACTCAGTTTCGCTCTATTTTTTTTCAGACGGTTGGCCATCATCTGTGCCGAAGAAGGTAACGCAAAATGTTGGTTATCAGGTACGGTAAAGCGATTTGATTTATTGATATCCATTAAGCGCAGTTGTATTGGTATACGACCGTTAAAAAATAAATATGAGGCTTGTTCCTTATAACCTAATAACCATGCCAATGATTCATCCGGCGTTAAAATAGCTGCCTGTGCTTCACGAACATTGTTCGCCAACCAGGCAGACAACTGTCGCCAACTGGATAAATAATTTTTCTGTAAGCGCACGCCATAAGGCGGATTAGTAACGATTAAATTATTTCTCGGCGGAATTTTAAATTTATCCAGGGTTTGATAATGAAAACCAATGCGCGCACCGCCGGCCAGGTTATGGCTGTTATGCTGCGCCAGCTCAATCGATTTTTTATGATGGTCAACACCAATGATTTGACCACGATAACGTTGAGTCGCTTGTTGATGTCTTTCTTCAGCATCATCCACCAACTGATGCCAGCCATTTATGTCAAAATGATGCCAACTAAACAAGGCATGACTTTTATAGTCTTTATTGGGTGCTAAATCTGTGGCCATGGCCCAGCCTTCTAACAACAAGGTGCCTGAACCGCACATGGGATCGATTAAATGGTAATTTTCCTGCGCTTTTTCCGGCCATCCTGCACGAATAAGAATTGCTGCTGCTAAATTTTCTTTTAAGGGTGCTAAGGTATTTTCCGTGCGATACCCACGCTGATGTAAGCTATGGCCGGTAATATCTTGAAACAAGGTTAACTGATTGTGACGTAGGTGACCATATACACTTAAGTGACCATCTTTCTTAACCACATTGGGTCGTTTCTCAAAACTTGAAAATAATTGATCAACCACGGCATCTTTGACCACTTGAGATGAAAAATGGGTATTGGTTAAGCTGGGGCCGGTACCTGAGAATCGTATTGCCACGGTGTCGGGAAATTGACGACATAATGAACGCCACGGAATGGTGCTGACAGCATTGTATAAATCATTTTTATTGCGGCAGGAAAATGCCCCCAATTTAATCATAATGCGATTAGCTAAACGACTCCACATAATCAATCGTGGAAATTCAGCCGGTGACATCTTAAAGTGAACCCCTGCCAAAGCTTCTTTAACCTCAGTACCACCTAAAGCAATGATTTCATCTTTAAGGATTAATTCCAACTGTTTAGGGCATGTGGCAAAGGCTTCTATGGTCATTATATGTCCTTGGAATTAATATGAATAGCAATAGCCACTGCCATATCATTAACCTTTTTACGTGCGGCATTCAAAGACCGCGCGGTGGCTAAACACACACCTAACCTTCTTTGTCCGTTTATCTCAGGTTTACCGAATAACCGCACTTGGGTTCCGGTTTGAGTTAAAGCTTGAGCCACACCGGTATATGTTATGTGATTGCCTTGACCTGTGCCTAATAGCGGTTTAGATGCACTTGGCTCGAAGTTTTTAATGGCCGGAATGGGTAGCCCCAAAATGGCCCGCAAGTGTAACGCAAACTGACTCAGATCTTGGGAAACCATGGTCACCATACCAGTATCATGGGGTCGCGGAGAAACTTCTGAAAAAATAACATCTTCACCTCGGATAAAAAACTCAACCCCAAAAATACCCCAGCCGCCTAAAGCTGTGGTTATTTTTTCAGACATTTCCCGGACTTTTGCCATGGTGGTGGCTGTTAACGCCTGTGGTTGCCATGATTCGATGTAATCACCGGCTTGTTGTAAGTGACCAATGGGTTCACAAAAAGTAACACCTTGCGCATGTTGAACTGTTAATTGAGTGATTTCAAAATCATACTTAATAAAAGATTCAACAATGACTTCACCGGCGCCGGCACGACCGGCTTCCTGACTAACTCGCCATGCTGACTCAAATTCTGATGGTTCTCGCACAATGGTTTGGCCTTTACCTGATGAACTGATAACCGGTTTGACCACACAAGGCAAACCTATGGTTTCAACGGCCTTACAAAAATCAGGGTAATTATCAACAAACCGATAGTCACTGGTTTCTATTCCCAGTTCTTCAGCGGCTAAATGACGAATTCCTTTGCGGTTTAATGTTAAATCTGCCGCTTTTGCTGAAGGCACCACTCTAAAGCCCGCTTGTTCAGCTTTAATTAAAGCAGCGGTGGCGATGGCTTCTATTTCTGGAACAATTAGGTCTGGCTTTTCATCTTTAATTAACTGTGCCAATTGTACGGCGTCAAGCATATTGATAACCCGTGACGATTGAGCCACTTGCATCGCCGGTGCATTGTTATAACGGTCTACAGCGACCACATTTATACCCATGCGCTGAGCCTCTATGGTTAATTCCTTGCCTAATTCACCGGCACCCAGTAACAGCAGTTTAATCGGTTGATCTTGGGGCTGAGAAAAAAATGACTTCATGTATAGTGCGAAATACGATAAAAGCCCGACATTATAGCATTGAATGAATGACTTGAAATGCCAGTGTTTTTGCTGGAAAACAATGGCCATTATGGGTATCATGACATTTTTTTAAATTTGCTTACTAATCATGAAAAAATACTTGGCAATATTCTTATTATTATCTGGTTTTACGGTTATGGCTGACAACACTTTTGTCAAAATGCAGACATCAGAAGGCGATATTTTCCTAAAATTATATGACGACAAAGCACCCAAATCAGTGGCTAACTTTGTGCAATACATCAATGATGACTTTTATGATGGCACCATTTTCCACCGCGTTATTAGTTCATTTATGATTCAAGGTGGCGGATTTACCGAAGATTTACAACGTAAATCACCCCGCGGCCCTATTGAAAACGAAGCCACCAATGAACTCAAAAACAACCGTGGCACCATTGCCATGGCCAGAACCGGGGACCCCCATTCAGCGACTTCACAGTTTTTTATAAACGTTCAGGACAATGCCGCTTTAAACTTCACCGGCAAACAAAACACCAATACCTGGGGCTATGCAGTTTTTGGTGAAGTTGTTAAAGGTATGGATGTTGTGGATGAAATACGCTTCAAGCCAACCGGCGGTAAACCGCCTTTTAGACAGGATGTGCCTTTAGAAAATGTTGTCATTGAAGATGTGACAATTATTACTGAGCTACCTGCTGATGTAGATGCCAAGTCGTAAAATTTTATTTATAGCTGACTTACATTTATGTGAACAGCATCCTGAAATAACGACTCGTTTTATTGATTTTTGTCGACGACAAGCTTTAGATGCCGAACGACTTTATATTTTAGGTGATTTATTTGAATACTGGTTGGGCGATGATGCCATCGATGCTGTCGCCCAGACAGTTCAAACCGAATTAATAATGCTGGCCGAAAACGGTTGCCAATGTTTTTTTATGGCCGGGAACAGGGATTTCTTATTGGGAGAAAAATTCGCACAAACCTGTCAATTGGCTATTCTACATGAACCTGAAATTATTCAATTATTTGAACGATCAACGTTGTTGGTGCACGGCGATGCTCAATGCACCGATGACATTGCTTATCAACAAGCCAGAAAACAATTAAGAAACCCCCAATGGCAACAACAATTTCTGGCTAACTCCATTCCCGAACGTATTGAATTTGCGCGACAAGCCCGACAACAGAGCCAAGCTCACACAGGCCGCTCCACGATGGACATCATGGATGTTAACAATGTCGCGATTGAACAATTATTCCAACAACATCAAGTGAATTTAATAATTCATGGCCATACCCACCGTCCAGCCGTTCATCAGCATGGTGACAACACACGCATTGTTTTAGGTGACTGGCACCACCAAACCCATTTCTTAGAAGCCACTCCAAGCCATTTAAGATTGGTTAATTACTGAGTTAGACTCAAGTCGCTGGACGTGGCTTTCATGGCAATTCATGCTAAAATGCGCCACTGATATTTTGATAGAGACATGAGTTATGACAATGATTGACAAATTACATACATTAAAGTCAGCCGGCGGCCAAAGACTAACAAAGGGTTTAAGTGACGAGATAATTAAATCATTTATCGAGCAAGATCCAAATCTGTCCACTGCCATTGACAATGCTGTGGAACAATATGACTTTGTTAAACAAAGCTATCCGGACATAATAGATTTAGATGAAGCCGATCAAATTGCTTTTGTACAAGAATCTTTTGTCAATTTTTATGCAGGCGATGCCATCAATCCTTACGTGGCATTAGCCGCTAAAGGCCCATGGGTCATTACTTTAAAAGGTGCTGTTCTTCATGATAATGGTGGTTATGGTATGTTAGGTGCGGGTCATGCCCCTGATTATGTGCTTAAAACCATGGCCAAACCCCATGTCATGGCAAATATTATGACTGGTAATATTTACCAAAGACGACTCACAGACTTATTACAAAAAGAAATTGGCTTAAATCGTGAAAACTGTCCTTTCACCCAATTTATCTGTATGAATTCAGGCTCTGAAGCGGTTACTGTGGCTTCTCGTATTTCTGATGTTAATGCAAAAAGACTCACTGGCCAAAAAGGTGATCACTACGGAAAAACCATTAAAATCATGGCTTTAGAAGGTGCATTTCATGGCCGAACCGATCGCCCAGCTCAATACTCAGATTCGTCCTTAAAGTCTTATAAGAAAAATCTGGCCTCATTCCAGGGACGAAATAACTTAATCACAGTTCCCATAAATGACATTGAAGCACTTGAACAGGCTTTTGATCAAGCCGCTCAAAACAATGAATTTATTGAATCTTTGTTCATGGAACCGGTCATGGGCGAAGGCAATCCCGGTGTCGCTTTGACCCCTGAGTTTTACGCCAAAGCCAGAACGCTGACTGAAGAACACGGTTCGTTATTGTTGATTGACTCTATCCAGGCGGGTTTACGCGCACAAGGATGCTTGTCTATTTGTGACTACCCGGGTTTTGAAGAATTACCGGCGCCTGATATGGAAACCTACTCTAAAGCCCTTAATGCCGGACATTATCCATTTTCGGTACTGGCTTTGAGTGACAAAGCAGCCTCTTTATATGTGGTAGGCATTTATGGTAATACCATGACCGCTAACCCCAAAGCCTTGGATGTGGCCTATGAAGTGATTACCCATATGACACCGGATATAAAACAAAACATCCGAGACAAAGGCCTGTTGTTCAAAACCAAACTGACTGAACTTAAGGAACGTTTAAATGGCGAGATAACTGCCGTAGAAGGCACCGGTTTGTTGTTTTCTTGTGAACTCAGCGATGATTTCAAAGCCTATGGCAAGGACAGTATTGAGGAATATTTACGTTTCCATGGCGTGGGTGTTATTCATGGTGGCGAAAATTCCTTACGGTTTACTCCACACTTTAATATTACTGAACAGGAAGTTGATTTGATTGTTGATGCGGTTGAACAGGCCATTGTCAACGGTCCTAAAAAACAAGACTAACAATACACGAGATTATTATGCAGCATAATTCAATAAAAAGCTTATTGAAAAACCAGGTCCCCACTGAAACAAAGGTTGAAATTAAAGGTTGGATTCGCACCACCCGAGATGCCAAAGGTTTCTCATTTTTAGTGGTTCATGACGGTTCCTGCTTTGACGGCATTCAAGTGGTGGCTGATCAGGATCTAACAAACTATCAATCCGAAATAACCAAATTATTCACCGGTTGTTCAGTGATTGTTAATGGCACCCTGACTGAGTCAGGGGGCAAAGGCCAGAATTTTGAAATAAAAGCCGATGAAGTTAAGGTGGTTGGCTGGGTTGAAAATCCCGACACCTATCCGGTTCAACCTAAACGCCATAGTCTGGAGTTTTTACGAGAGGTTGCCCACTTACGCCCTCGAACCAATACCTTCAGCGCCATGATGCGGGTTCGCAATACCATGGCACAAGCTGTACACCAATACTTCAATCAAAATGGTTACTTATGGCTACACACCCCAATAATCACTGCCAGTGACTGCGAAGGTGCCGGTGATTTGTTTCGGGTCAGCAACTTAGACTTACTCAATATCCCCAAGACGGAAAAAGGTGATGTGGATTTTAGTGAGGATTTTTTTGGTAAAGAGACCTATTTAACAGTTTCCGGACAATTAAATGCTGAAACCTATGCCTGTGCCTTAAGCAAGGTGTATACCTTTGGCCCAACCTTTCGTGCTGAAAACTCTCATACCCAGCGACATTTGGCGGAATTTTGGATGATTGAGCCGGAAGTGGCATTTGCTGATCTAAATGACATGGCAGAATTGGCTGAGGATTTTTTGAAATTTTTAGTCCGCAAAGTGCTCGACAATAACGCCGACGACATGCAATTTTTCAATCAGTTTGTTGATAAAGGCTGTATTCAACGTTTAGAAACCCTACTCGATGATCACTTTGAACAAATCGATTATGCTGATGCCTTAGACATTTTAGAAAAAGCCGATGCCAAGTTTGAGTATCCGGTGAAATGGGGTCTGGATTTACAAACCGAACATGAGCGTTATTTAACCGAACAGCATTTTAAAAAGCCCATCGTAGTAAAAAACTACCCCGAAGAAATCAAACCGTTTTATATGCGTCTCAATGATGACGGCAAAACGGTGGCCGCCATGGATGTCCTGGTGCCCGGCGTCGGCGAAATTATGGGTGGCTCACAACGTGAAGAACGCCTTGATTATCTGTTGAACCGAATGAAAGCCCATAACTTAGATGAAGCGGAATACAAATGGTACACCGACCTACGTCGTTACGGAACCGTACCCCATTCCGGTTTTGGTGCCGGTTTTGAACGCTTAATCAGTTATGTTACAGGTTTATCCAATGTGCGTGACGTAATTGCGTTCCCACGCACACCCGGTAATATTAAATTCTAAAAGAAGTCAAAAAACCGGTTTATTATTTAGACCGGTTTTTGACTGTCCGTACTTTCAAAAATCTTATCAGCCGAAGCGGCGATAAAGCCCTGGTACAAACGACCATTGGCTTGTGGATAGCGTTTGGCAAACTCATAAAAGCAGCCGGGAATGGTGTGTTCGGCATCTTTAAACTCAACATGAACCATGTCCGCCAATGTTGATGATTGCTCTAATAACTGTTCCGGCGTGCCTTTAACCAAACCACCTGATTCGTTCAATCGAAAATCCTTATTTTGTAAAAATACATTCAGGGCTTGAATATCAAAAAAGGTCAATAAATGATTAATTGAAACCGTAAAATGATTGGCGCGATAACCAAATGCAGCCATCCATGCCGCATATTCACTTTCTTGTAATAGCTGAATGTAGTCGGCAAATGATAATTGCCATGGGCGACCACTAAATAAGAAGTCAATCTTATGGGTCAATGCAGAATCAACTTGGGCATCTAATCCGGTCACAATCTCCTGTAAATTAGCAGAGAGAGATTCAACATTTAATTCACTGAGAAATATTTTCGGATGATTCGGATCCTTTTCATGTTCAAAATGGACCGCCGTGAGGTTTTTAGCTGTAAATTCATAATCCCCTTTGACCTGATAGCCCAACTGTTCAATCAAAGGGGCTAAGGCTTGTAAACCTAATTTTTCTGTACCAAATGTCCGTAAAGCCACATGGTCATTTATCGGCTGCTCACCCCGTTCAGCCAGTAACTCATGAATCGCCGCGGCCTGTGGCGTGATGGCGGTATACTGTTGCCATAAAGCCTCAAAAAATTGATTAACCATAATAATTTAACGATTGAATTAAACCAATAGTGTAATATTAATCTTTAGAGTAAGGCACCTAACAAAGGTGCTTTAGCTAACTTTTATGTATTTAATCATCGTTTTCTTCGAGCTTCGCCCAAGAATCTCGCATGGTGACCACTTGATTAAATACCGGCAAATCCGTTTCATGGGTTTTGTCACGTTTAAAATAAGCATTACGTTCAAACTGATACACCACCTCTTGATCGGCGTCCATTAAATAAGGTTCCACAACGGCTTCTTTAAGAATGGTTAAAGAGTCGGGGTTAATGGCTTCTAAAAAATTGTCTAACGCAGCCGGATTGGGGTGATTAAATAAACGATCATATAAGCGCACTTCAATTTTTTTGGCATGTTTCGCTGAAACCCAATGAATCGTACCTTTGACTTTTCGGCCATCTGCAGTACCACCACGACTTTCCGGGTCATAGGTGCAACGCAGTTCAACCACATCGCCCTGCTCATTTTTAATGGCTTTATGACAGGTAATATAATAGGCATGTCGCAACCGTACCTCACGGCCTTCGGTGAGACGGAAAAATTTGCGGTTGGCGTTTTCTTTGTAATCACTGTGCTCAACATAGATTTCACGACCAAAGGGAATGTCATGCTCACCAAAACTGTCATCTTGCGGATGGTTAGCACCGGTGAGAATTTCTTCTTTATCTTCTGGGTAATTTTCGATCACGACTTTTAAAGGTTTTAACACGCCCATGACACGAGGAGACACTTTATTCAAGTGACTGCGCAAGGTGTCTTCAAGTACTGTCATGGAAATCACTGATTCGCTTTTACTGACACCCACGCGTTTAATAAACTCACGAATCGCGGCCGGCGGGTAACCCCGGCGACGCATTCCTGATAATGTGCTCATTCTGGGGTCATCCCAGCCATCGACCAATTTGTTTTCAACCAGCTCGTTAAGTTTTCTTTTTGAGGTGATGGTAAACGATAAATTCAAACGCGAAAATTCAATTTGTTGCGGGTGGTTTGGCATACTGATGTTATCCAAATACCAGTCGTACAAGGGCCGATGGTCTTCAAATTCCAAGGTACATAAGGAATGAGTAATGCCTTCAATGGCATCGGAAATACCATGGGTAAAATCATACATGGGATAGATGCACCAGGTGTCGCCGGTGTGTATATGGTGCATGCGTCGAATGCGGTAAATCACCGGGTCGCGCATATTGATATTACCCGATGTCATATCAATTTTAGCCCGCAGAACCTTACTGCCATCGTCAAATTCACCGGCATTCATGCGTTGAAACAGGTCTAAATTTTCGGCCACACTGCGTTCACGGTATGGGCTGTTTTTGCCGGGGGTATTAAAATCGCCGCGATTTTCCCGGATCTCTTCAATGGATTGGTCATCCACATAGGCCAGGCCTTTATTAATTAGTTCAATGGCAAAGTCATAGAGTTGTTGAAAATAATCAGAGGCATTGTATTCATGTTCAGCCCAATCAAAACCCAACCAACGCACATCCTCTTTAATCGCCTGCGCGTATTCAGCACTTTCTTTTTCCGGATTAGTGTCGTCAAAACGAAGGTGGCAGGTGCCATTATAATCAGCCGCCACACCAAAGTTTAAACAGATGGATTTGGCATGACCGATGTGTAAGTAGCCATTAGGTTCCGGTGGAAACCGGGTCACAATATCGGTGTGTTTACCGCTGGCCAAATCGGCATCAATAATTTGGGTAATAAAATTTTCTGTTACGTATTTATCAGTCATATAAGGTCAAAGAAAAAGTACAAGATTAAGCGGCTATTTTGGCAGTAATGGGTAAAAAAATCGACCTTTTGTTACTTCTAATCAGTATTAACTAACTTGAATAACTTGTTGGTCATCTAATCGCACTGCTGTTAACGCCCCACCCCAGACACAACCACTGTCTAACCCATTGACTAATCCTTTTTGATAAAGTCCTAAGGTAGACCAGTGTCCGAAGTATAATGGTTTGTTTATGTGGTTTTCCGGTAAATACTCAAACCAAGGTTTTAACCCTGGTTTTTTTGTGGTCGCCATTTTTTCTGTAAAATTAAGCCCACCGGCTGTGTCCAAAAATCGCATTCGTGTGAGGCTGTTAATAATAAACCGCCATTGTTCGACTTTATTTAAGTCATCTTGCCAAGCTTCAGGGTAATCCCCGTACATATTACGAAGATATTTAATCGGTTTCCGATGTAACTTTTGTGCCGCCCAAGCAGCCCGCTGTTTAAAAGTATCAAAATCCCAAAAAGGATACAATCCAGCATGGCTTAATAAGGCATTTGGTAAATCAATGATTAACGGACAATGCAGTAGCCAGTTCATTAATAAAGTATGATCAGGGGCTTCAAAGATGGCTTTAAACTCTGCATTTTTGCTGCGTTTTTTAGGCAAATGGTAACGGTACAACAAACTTAAATCATGGTTTCCAAGAACCGATTGGCAGTTTGCTTGACGCGCATACACCCATCGCAGCACGGCTAATGATTGGCCACCTCTATTAACCAAATCACCTAAAAAGTACAACCGATCTCGATCAATGTTAAAATTGATTTTTTTTCGCAAGGCCATAAGTGCATCATAGCAACCTTGCACGTCCCCGATAACATAATCAGCCATTTTGCTGACATCCGTAACGACGTCGATACGCTGCCACGCGACCGGCTTCGTCACTGTCATCAGGCAACATAGCCATTAAATCATCAAGACAGGCAATGGCTGTGGTTTGTAGCCCATGATTTTGTTGTAATTCCTGCATCGCTGAAATGTCATCAACGCCTTTTTCTTGACGATCTAAAGCCACTGCAACTGCCACCGGTCGAGCACCTGATTGGTTAATTAAATCAATGGACTGTCTAACTGAAGTGCCGGCAGAGACCACATCATCAACAATCAATATACGCCCCTGTAACGGAGCGCCCATTAACTGACCGCCCTCGCCATGGTCTTTGACTTCTTTGCGATTAAAAGTTACTGGGATATTACGTTGATAGCGTTGTTGATAGGCCACTGCGATACTGGTGGCCAAAGGAATACCTTTGTAAGCAGGTCCAAATAGACCATCAAATTCAATACCGCTGGCAACAATTGTTTGGGCGAAATAGTCACCCAATAACTGTAAAGAACGGCCATCATCAAACAAGCCTGCGTTAAAAAAATAAGGACTCACACGTCCTGATTTCAGCGTAAATTCGCCTAATTTAAGAACGTTTTTTTCTAATGCCAATTGTAAAAACTGTTGGGCAATGGACATGTGCGTGTTATTAAATAAAAACAGACATCTTCTAAAAAGACGTCTGGAATTGCAAGTTTTTTGCATAAGTCATTTCAACAAATTTAATCGCGTTATTTTTGTTACCTCTTGTCACAATGTTATAATCATTCGCTTTTTGCTTCTAATATGAGAATCATTACACTCAACGCCAACGGCATTCGCGCTGCCCAACGAAAAGGCTTTTTCCCCTGGCTTCAGCAACAACAGGCTGATTTTGTCTGTATCCAGGAAACCAAAGCACAATTACATCAGTTACCTCCGGCACAATTTATACCGCAAGGCTATCATTACTACCAAGCTGATGCCCAAAAGAAAGGTTATTCCGGCGTGGCTTTACTCACTAAACAACAACCCATTAATGTTGAGTACGGAATTGGTTTCGATTCATTTGATTATGAAGGCCGCTGGGTAGCAGTTGAAATGCCTGAATTAATTGTGGCTTCCTTGTACATGCCTTCAGGTTCTTCTAAAGACAGCCGTCAAGATTTTAAATACATCTGTATGGATCATATTGAACAAAAAATCCTGACCCTAAAAGCACAATCAAAGCCTTTTATTATTTGTGCGGATTGGAACATTGCACACAAAAAAATTGATATTAAAAACTGGCGTGGAAATCAAAAGAATTCCGGCTTTTTACCTGAAGAACGGGAATGGATATCAAAACTATTAGATGAGCATCAGTTGGTTGATGCGTTTCGACAAGTCAATCAAAAAGAGCATCAGTACTCTTGGTGGTCTAACCGTGGTCAGGCTTGGCAAAACAACACTGGTTGGCGTTTGGATTATCACTTAACTTCCGCTGATTTTAAAGACACGGTACAACAGGCAAATATCTATAAGGATGAACGATTCTCTGATCATGCACCGGTGACCATCGATTATTCACTTTAAGTTATGCGGAGACAGTTCATCACTGTCTCCGCGATATCAAAGCTAAGGTTACTTCTTGGCGTCATGTTCAACTTGGCTGTACTGCGCTTTTGAAGTCAGCAAAGCTTCACGTAACTGACTTTCAGTTTGTTGCAATTCAATCACCGCTGCTTCACGCTTGGCTTTACCTTCTTCGGCAATTCTTAAGCTGTCATCAATGGTGGCTATCAATTTTTGGTTGGCCTCTTTGATGACTTCAATATCAAACACACCCCGCTCCATTTGCTCACGCACTTTACGGTTAGCAATTTGTAAATTTTCAGCATTCGCTGCCAACATTTCGTTGGTTAAGTCAGTGGCATCTTTTAACGTGTCTGCAGCTTGCTCTGAACGCCAGATGGTCACGGTTTGCGCCAACTGCTGACGCCATAAGGGAATGGTGTTGGCGATGGTTGAATTGATTTTATTGATCAAGCCCTTATCATTTTCTTGAACCAATCGAATACTCGGCAAACTCTGTAAAGTCACCTGACGGGTTAATCTTAAATCATGCACCCGGCGTTCTAAATCGGCGGTGGCAGAACGGATGTCTCTGAGTTTTTGTGCGGCCAGCATATCATCGGTATTGCTGGCTTCTTTTTCCATTTGAGGAATCACCTCATCATGTAACTGACGCAGCTTTTCCTCACCGGCTTTAATGTAGTCTTCGAGATTATGAAAATACTCCAAATTAGCCACATATAAGCGATCTAAACTGGTGATGTCCTTTAACAGAGTGGTTTTATGCCCTTCTAACTTAATGGTGATTTTTTCAATTTGACTTTTAACATCTTCATACTTTTGCAAAAATTTAACCAAAGGCTTTGACTTGCCGAACAATCTGGCAAAAAAACCGGGCTTTTTATTGGGATCCAGTTCGTCCACATCAAAACCACGAATGGTGGCAACCATTTCATTCAAGGCTTCACCGGATTGACCTAAATCCTTATTTTTGACTCCCTCCAGCATTTTATCTGAAATATCCGTGACTTTCTCCTGGGCTTTGGTACCGAAGAAAATAATGGAATTGGCATCAGCGATATTAATTTCCGCCATCAACGCATCAATGCGCTGTTGTTCCTCACTGTCGGCATCCTGATAAGACACCATTTCATTGGTTACGCCGGGTACGATTTCATCCGTAAGGGTTGATTTAACTTCTGTTTTTGTTTCTTTTGTCATAATTGCCTCGTTTTTTAAAATAGAGACCTATGTATTGATCTACGTCTTTGGAAAAAAGCCAAATTTAGGGCCTGTTAAGGCAATTAAAAACTTTTTAACATGATGTACGATTAATTCATAGGTCTCAGCTAATGCCTTGTTTTTCTAATAGGGTATTGAGTACTTCAATATCCACATCTAAATCGAATACTTCATTTTCAATGAGTTTTTGTTGTTGCTCAGAAAACACATTAACAATGTTCTGTAAAACAGCTTTAAAGTTCGTATCCAATGTATCATTTTCTATTTGTTTATGGGTTTTTGCATAACGTTCAATAACGCTTTCCGTGGCATGCAAATAGGAATGTAAGAATCGTCTGGCTTGGGGGATTTTTTCCGGTTTGTCTACCAAGGTTTCAATCACATTCCGCGCCAATCGTACAATATCATGTAAATAACCTTTAAGCGCCAAATTATCGATGTTTTTTTCAGCCTGTTCAATATTTACAATTGATTGTTCACTGACCGCTAAAATGGTTTGACTGTCTTTGTCTTTAACCTCCTTAAAAGCACTGCCACCGACCGCATCCAGACCGTACCATAACCAACTGCCTATCGTGGCAGCTACACCGTGACCAAGGGCTGACATTAAACCCAAACCAGCCACTAATAATGATCCGGCGAAAGAGGCAACACCTAAGGACAAAGACGCCAAAAACATCAATGGAAAAGGTTGTTTTAAGGTATATTTTCTTTGCTGAAAATGATACTTATTTTTACGCCCTTTACTCATCCAAACTGCGCTGAGCAAAACCCCAAAAAACACGCCAAATGACATTAAAAAAAGCCATAAATGACCAGTGATTAATTGCCACAATGAGACAAACAAAAAAGGCACGCTATATAAATACAATAACCAAGCTGTGGATTGAAACTCAATTATTGTCTTCTTGGCACGTTCACGGTATTTGACCGGTCGTTTATTGTTCGTCATTAAAACATCCTCAAAGCCAAGTAAAACAGGCTTAATGTTAATAGACCGAAGCCGGCCAATTTCTTGATAAATTCAAGCATTATTTATTCACCTTATAATGGAGTAATTTATGTTGTTCGGAAAAATCCATTTGCCCAAATGCAATCCATCCTTCACCTTGTAATAAAAAACTATCTCGGTGTATGCGTATCGGGGTTGTTCCTTTTTGCTGTACCCAGCTGCCATTGGTGCTGTTATCGGTATATTTAAAATTGCCCCCTTTAAAATCAAACTCACCATGATAACGAGAAGTACGTAATAATTTTACCTGGATATCACAATCATCGGCTCGGCCAATCGATAAATGCGGCGTATTGATATTGAGACGGTATTGCTTATCGTTAATGCTCATGCGCACTTCACCTTGCTCAAAAGGCAACTTAATATCTAATGTTGAAGTGACTCGAGTAAGTTTACTTTTATCTTGTTGCCATAAAATTTCTACCATCTCTATGGCTTGAGACTTGCCTTTAACATCGATCGCGCCTAAAGAGCGGAACATCGGTAATTGATCTGTCCGACATTGTTTTAGGGTTGATTGATTGGTTATGATTTGATTTTTTTTAGCAAAGGAAGCCATTCGAGCAGCTACATTCACGGCATCACCAAAAACATCATTTTGTTCTACAATCACCTCGCCACAATGCATGCCGATACGAATTTGTATCTGTGGCTTATTCTGCTCAGGTTGTTGATTCAATAATCTGTTTTGCATTAAGCTTGCAGCTGTGATGGCATCATCTGCACGGCTAAAGGTGCACATAATTTCATCGCCAATGGTTTTCACTAAATGACCGGAGCAGTGATGAACATCTTGTAATAATTCATTGAGTACGCTGGCTATGCATGTCCGTGCCACATCATCACCGTATTGATCAAACAAGGCGGTGCTATCAGCCACATCAGCAAATAAAATACATAATTCAGTCAATGAATCTCCTCTATACGAAGTAACTGTTGATAAATTGAATCAACATTCGGCAACACCAAAGCCGCAGCATCCGCCAAAGGTGTGTAACAATCACTGCCGGTTAACAGATGAATCTGTTTGCTCTCAGTCGTTGTTGTCGTTAAGACGGTGATCACCCCTTCACCAACACAACCCGAGCGTCTACCTTCATCCACCACTAAAATTTTATCAAATTTTTCAGCCATTTGCTTGATTGCTTTTTCATTTAACGGTTGCAACCACCTCAAATCCATAACCTGAACCCGTTTATGGTGGTTATCGGCTAACTTTTTAGCGGCTTTTAAACTCAATAAAACGCCGTTTCCGTATGTTATTATGAGGACATCTTTGGCTTGACTGTGATAAACCCGTGGTTGTCCCAGGGGCGTATAAGCACCCGGTTCAGGGTATTGGGTGTTCCATAAACCATCCCCTTCATGGTATAAATCCTTTTGCATATATAAAGCAATCGGTTCAATAAAAACGGAAACACGTTTATTAACATGAGATAAAGCCGTTAAAGTGCGCATCATACTGACCGCATCATCTCCACGCGAGGGACACGCGACAATAAGACCTGGAATATCACGCAAGGCGGTGATGGAATTATCATTATGGAAATGACCGCCAAAGCCTTTTTGATAACCTAAACCTGGTATTCTGATGACCATCGGGTTAGAAAATTGACCGTTGGAAAAGAATTGTAAACTGGCTGCCTCACCGCGAATTTGATCACAGGCATTGTGAAAATAAGCCAAATACTGGATTTCAGGTACCGGCAATAACCCTAAAGTGGCATAGCCCTGAGCCAGACCTAATATGGTTTGCTCATCTAATAAGGTATTAAACACGCGTTTTGCAGAAAACTGTTTAAATAAATTTTTAGTGACCGTATAAACACCGCCTTTTTGAGCCACGTCCTCACCGAATATAATCATATTTGGATGTTTTAACATCAAATCCTGCAAACCACGGTTAATTTGAATGGCCATGTGTTTGGGAGCTTGATTTTCCGGTAGCTGTTTATCACTGCCAAAATAACGCAAACGTTTATCCGAATCTAACTGAGCAGCCTGTTGATAGACATCAGTTTTATCAATGGGCGCCAAAGGTGCAGATACCTCCTCTATGGAGATTAATTTCTTTCGGACATGAGCTTGTTCCGCTTTTGCCATACACTCATCATAAACTTTATGATAGAAATCAATAAGTTCACTTGGTTCTTTAATTCCATGGTTGATTAAACTGGCAGCTGTTCTTATAAGCGGATCTTTGGCCTCATCAGCCAATAAATCTGTCATTTTACGGTAATCCACTTCAAAATCAGTGCCGGCATGACCCATCAGACGGGTGGTTTTTAAATGCAAAAACACCGGTTTACGTTCTTGACGACAAAAATCAACGGCCCTTTTCACTTGTAAATATCCGGTTTCTATATCCAGACCATCGGCGGCAAAATACTGCATGCCCGGTCTAAATTTAAAACTTTCGGCAATCCAGTTTTCCGGTGTTTTCACCGATATACCAATGCCGTTATCTTCGCAAACAAATAAGATGGGCGTTTTGAGTCCTTGAAAAGCGGCCCAGGACGCGGCGTTAAAAGCACCTTGGGCGGTGGAATGGTTGGCACTGGCATCACCAAAATTGCACAACACAATGGCATCATCAGGAATCGGCATCTGCGCTTTTAACCGCTGCGTTAACTCAACACCTAACGCACACCCCACCGCTTTCGGTAAATGACTGGCGATGGTGCTGGTTTGCGGTAAAACCCATAGAGGTTTAGAGCCCCAGACTTTATGCCGGCCACCGGATGCCGGGTCATCAGCGGCAGCGGCAAACGATAGGCAAGTATCCCAAATTGGATCAATGCCGGGCACATGGCGAGACCGTTCCATCATCAAGCCACCACTGCGATAGTGCAAAAAAGCCGGGTCCGTATGTCGTAACAGACGTCCCACCATGGCGTTGCCTTCATGTCCCGATGAACCAATGGTATAAAAAACTTTATTATCCAGCTTTAACACCCGTGCCATTAGATCCAATTGTCGTGAACGGACTTGCGACTCAAATAATTCCCATAGACTGTGGGCATCTAAACCGTTGACGGATAGATCATTTTTGGGTGTTTGTGGCTGGTAGTTTGCAACAAAATCAAGAAAATTCTGATTAACCACTTCAGCCCGGTTAATCTTTTTGCTGGTAACTTGTTGCATGATTAAAACGCGTTTTTACCGGTCAATTCACGACCCACCACCAATTGGTGAATGGTTTCAGTGCCTTCATAGGTAATCACACTTTCCAGATTAAGCATATGTCGAATGGCCACATGTTCGGTGGTAATACCGGCACCACCCAGCATATCTCGGCATTCTCGGGCAATATCCAAGGCCATACGAACATTATTCCATTTCGCCATGGATATTTGAGTGGGTTGTAACTCATCGCGATCCTTCAACTGACCCAAGCGGTAAGCCAATAGCTGTGCAGTACTGATACGTCGAGACATATCGGCTAATTTTTGCTGAATAATTTGATTACAGTCCAAAGTCCGATCGAACAAAACACGCTCAGCGGTGTAATCCAGAACCTCCTGTAAACAGGCTTGCGCAGCACCAATCGGGCCAAAAGAAATCCCAAAACGGGCATTGGATAAGCAACTCAAAGGGCCTTTTAAACCTTTGACTTTCGGTAAGCGGTTGCTGTCCGGAACCCGCACATCATCAAAAAACAAGGCCGATGTCACTGACGCCCGTAATGACATTTTACGGGTAATTAACTCGGTATCAAATCCAGGCATGTCTTTTTCAATGATAAAACCTTGAATACCGTCGTCAGTTTGCGCCCAGACAATGGCGATATCCGCAACAGACCCGTTTGTAATCCACATTTTTGAGCCGTTAATAATCCAGTCATCACCGTCTTTTTTAGCCCGGGTTTTCATCGAAGCGGGATCAGATCCGGCGTGGGCTTCGGTAAGACCAAAACAACCGATAACCTCGCCACGTGCCATCGGCGGTAACCAGCGTTGTTTTTGTTCGTCAGAACCAAAGGCATCAATGGGGTACATACACAGCGAACTTTGCACCGAGGCAAAACTCCTCAAGCCACTGTCACCACGTTCTAATTCCTGACAGATTAAACCATAGGACATGTAATCCAAACCGGCACAGTCATAACCCTGAATGGTGCTGCCAAATAAGCCCAAATCCGCCATTTCCGGCACCAATTCCATGGGAAAGGTATGAGCCTCAAAGTGCTCTGCCACCAGGGGCAAAAAACGTTCATCAACCCAACGGCCAATGGATTCTTTCACCATACGTTGTTCATCATTAAGCATGGCATTGACATTAAACAAATCAAGTTTATCGAGTTCTTTGGACATAACTGACTTTATCCCATTAAAAAATCAACCATTTTACAAGAGCTGTCCGGAGAGTGATAGTTTAATGTATTGATATCTGATTAATTCAGCACCGCACTAAAAATTTAGTGGTAATAGAAGTATGAGTATGCCACTATAATATTTTCACAAAACATCAGCGCCCCATGAGATTTCAAAACTTATTAACCCGAGGTTTTTTATTGTGTTTACTGTATTTGTTGATAAGTGCATGTAGCCAACATCCCACCACAACCAAAGACAAAGTAGCCGTAGAACCCCCACATAAAAAAATCCAACCTGAAGCGACTGAACCTGAAGTTCCTGAGCCTGAAGTTCCTGAGCCTGAAGTTCCTGAGCCTGAAGTTCCTGAGCCTGAAGTTCCTGAGCCTGAAGTTCCTGAGCCTGAAGTTCCTGAGCCTGAAGTTCCTGAGCCTGAAGTGCCTGAGCCTGAAGTGCCTGAACATGAAGTGCCTGAACCTGAAGCGATTGAACCTGAGGCGGTTGAAACTGAACGCATTAAACCAAGCCAATCTTTACAGGTTTCCATAACAGGACAAATTGAACTTAACCAAAACCAAATTCGAAGAGAAAATGCCCAGGTCGATAAAACTGTCATTTATTTTCAACCAGACGACATCAGCGACATTAAGCTTAAGCCCGAAAGCCATGAAATCATCACAGAAAACAAACGTTTTGCACCCGATGTTCTGGCCATTACCAATGGCAGTACGGTGCAGTTTCCGGTAAAAGACCCTATTTTACACAATGTGTTTTCAGTCACTCCGGGTAACAATTTTGATTTAGGACTGTATTCGGAAGGCACCACCAAGAGTCACACTTTTAATCAAACCGGTATAGTTTATGTCCATTGCAATGTCCACCACGCCATGCAAGCCGACATTATTGTTTTAAATACCCCCTATTTCACCTATGCCGATGATTCCGGTCAATATATCTTAACTGACTTGCCAAATGTCTCTGGAACACTGCATTTTTGGCACCCACGCGGCCAACAATTATCTGTCGATATTGAACAACCATCAACAATCGACACACTCGATAAAACGCTGATAATCACCCGACCCAAAGTTCCCAAACACACCAATAAGTTTGGAAAATCATATCGACCCACCAGGAATTAAATACGCATGAAACAAGGTTTAAAACTAAGCACCAAACTAACCTGGACAGTGATTGTTTTAATTACCCTCACTGTCATTATTTCTATATTAGTTACCCTGTATTTTGGGCAGAACATGGCCGATCAAAGCATCGATGAAAAGCTACATAACAGCCAGCTTATACAAGATGAGTTTATTACCCAAAAAACCCGTCAACTGGAATTGGTTACCTTATTAGTGGCATCTGATCCGGCTTTTGTTGCGTATATTGCTCAATCATTATTTCAACTTAACAATGAAAACAATCAAATTGATACTTCTTCGATTGCAGATTTGCTGAGAGAGCGACAACAACAGTTCGGATTTGATGTCGCCATTATTATCACGTCGGACGGCCAACAAGTGGCAAGGTCTGATCAACCCACAGCGCCAAGCCGGAATCTCACAGATAAGCCATTAATCAAAAAAGTTATGGACAACCTTATTCCGGTGAGTGGTTATTGGCAAGATGGTGATCAATATTATCAAGCAGCGGCTGTGCCCTTGGCACGTGGCAGCAATTTAGTGGGCTTTTTAATGACCGGCACCAGAATCAACAACATAATGGCAGCAGATATTAAGCAATTAACCGGTACCGATGTGTCTTTTTTACACCGAGCTGACCAAACCAACGTACTCGCCGGTACATTTAATTTAAACCAAAACCAATCCATTAAAACGCAATTAGACAATGGCTGGGCATCAGCAGAACAACAGATTCATAAATTTAGAATTGAGGGGCGTGAGTTTCAAAGTCGATTATCTTTAATGGCACCACAACATGGCCTGTATTATCTTAATGCAATTCCATCAGATGTTATTTTAGCGCCCTTTATCAAAACCCGAAATACCCTGATTATAGTGGGCATTATTATGATTATTGCCGCATTTTTAATGGCTGCTTGGGTGGTAAAAACCGCCTTACTACCCCTTCGCAAAATCAGTCATGCCACCAAACAAATGGCAGCCGGTGAATACCGCACAGATTTTCCAACGAAGGTGGGTGCTGATTTGGCTGAATTAAATCAATCGGTTAACTCATTAGCCAACGACATTAGGGGGCGAGAAAGCTTAGCCAAACACATGGTACAGCTTAGCAAACAGTCACAACACAGCATTGCTCCACAGCTCAAAAAAGACTTAATAACACCCGGAAAAGTCATTGGTGATCGATTTAAAATTTTGCAAAGTATTGGGGTTGGCGGTATGGGCGCGGTATTTAAAGCCGTAGACCAGGAACTTAATGAAGTGGTGGCACTGAAAGTTCTTAAGTCAAAACAACAAACTAACCAAGCAGTCGACCAACTTAAGGATGAAATCAGAATGGCGCGGCGCATCAGTCACCCCAATGTGGTACGGATCCACGATTTTGGTCAAATCGGTGACAAGGTGTTTATTTCCATGGAATACGTCCAGGGTTTCACCTTGCATCAAATCATAAAACATGCCGGCAAGATGCGCGCTTTTGCAGCACGACATGCCGCCATTCATATCTGTCGCGGTTTATCCGCTGCTCATGAAGCAGGTGTTATCCACCGTGATTTAAAGCCTGACAACATTATTATTGAATTAGATACCTCTGTTAAGCTAATGGACTTTGGTATTGCTTCGGTTGATAACGTCATTGGTCGTGTCAATAAAGACCAAGAAATTGGTGGTACAATGGCATATATTTCACCGGAACAAGCACAAGGTCATGGCGTCGATGAACGTTCAGATATATACTCTTTGGGAATAATGTTGATGGAAATGTTTGTCGGTAAAAGACCATTTTATGATAAAGACATCGAACAACTCATGCTGAAACACACATCTGAAAAACCAAGACCGATAACAGATTTCTGGGCCGATGCACCGGCTGAACTTAATACACTAATCATGGCCTGTTTAGCAAAAAAGCCAACAGACCGTCCACAATCTGTGAATGAGGTTTTAAAACAATTAAAATCCATCCGTTTTTAAAACACATTTATAAAACCCACTTCGTCATAAAGTTTAAATGAAGTGGGTTTTAACAATAAATTATTCGTAAGTAATGTCTTCTCGCATCGATGCAAATATGGCCAGTACTTTATTTTGTAAGCGATAAGGCACCTCAGCCGCTTCCATGGCATCAATAAAATCACTGACAAAGACATCAAATTCAGAATACTTGATGTCCATGCCACTATGGGTTTCAATCATATCTAAACCTTCATAAACACAAGGACCGCCGGTTTCCATACAAATTTGACTGACAATTTTTTCATGCAATTCATCTCGCACGGTATCTTCAAATAAAAAGGCGATTTTTTCATTGTTTAAAATACGATCTAACAATTCCTTGGTGATGGTATTAATCACGGGTTCTCCACCTAAGGCTTGGTATAAATTGTCATCTGAAGCGTGTGCTTGATTTAATGAACAAGACAACGTGATTACGAATAGAATAGATTTTATGGTTAAGTTTTTCATTAGAAGCTCCCGTTAATTGACAAATAAAACCCTTTTTGATCGGTTAAAGTGGCCACATCGCCGATATCGGCATAAGCCGCCACCACTGAAACATGCCGATTTGGTATCCATGCCAAAAATACGTCCCGCCAATGACTTTCAGTTGCGAAACTTAGATTTGAATTTTTTTCTCGAAAATCAAATCCCACAGCCCAAGAACTGTTCAGAAACAAACCCAATGAAGTTTCAACGTTAATATGACGCGAACCTAAATCACCACCAAAACCCAACAAACCGATTTCATTGGCTTCAGTGGAGCGTAAAGTAACTGTGGCAAAACCGTTAAAACCAAAGGGCTTTGCCAAAAACAGCTTACTGGCACTGATGTAATAATCAACACCGCTGTCATCTCTGGCGCCCACTAAGCCGGGAATGAGAAAATTTTTATTCTTTTTATATTGCACCCCAAAAGCGATTTGAGGCATCTTTGTATAGACAAGATTTCCGGCTAATCTGACTTTCAAACCAAAAACGTCTTGGCGTAAAGTGGCACCGGGTAAACCGATGGCTGGCCCTAACGTGTCTAAATCAAAAGATTGGCGTGCCAAAGAAAATTCCAGCCGATTATGCCAGCCCACAGCAACACCATGTGCCTCAAATTCATAATCATCTGTTCCTAAAAATGTATAAGCTCCAGTGAAGTCAGTTTCATCAGATTCACCATAGCCGGCAATCGTTGCCCAAGGTACAATACCGCTTCCTGATGAACCTTCGACTTGCATCACTGCACCGGTGCCTAACTGACGGCTGCCTGCCTGCAATGTACTTGCAAACATCAAAAATATAAAAAGCCATGTAAAATTTCGCATACTATCCTCCTTTTATTATAAATAATTGAGTTTATTCACATGACCGTGAAAAGCATGTGATATTTTTCATAACTAACTTTTTATATGCCAATTTTTTATAAGCTTATTCACATACTACTTAGCTATTAGTCTGGTATTAGAACAAAAAAACATTAACTGTACTTCAACAAATTAAAGTGTAGATTTTTTCGTTTCCTCCGAATTATCTGTGTCTTCAATTTCTTCAGTTATGGGCTCGATGGAATCAGTTTCACCAGTGTAATATCGATATTTAGCCAATTCATCGTTGTATTTTTCTTTGGTTTCCTTAATTTCTTCGGTTTTATCAACGATGTAGGTTTGCTGATTTATAATTTGTTCTCGGCTTTTTTCTATTTGAGTGGTAAAAGCTTCAGATACCACACCGCCACTTCGCTCGGTGTCGGCGGCCCGTTTTAATAAATCATCTAAATTTCGTTTCTGAATAATCAAATTTTCTTCCGCTAACTCAATATTACGTTTTAAGGCGTTTATACGCTCTTCCTTTAAGCGAACGATTTGATTGGCATTACTGTAGGATTTAATGAGTTTATTTCTCTCTTCTTGCTGTTGTTTTTTAAGTTCAGC
Organism: Marinicella gelatinilytica; assembly: GCF_026410405.1. Lineage (GTDB taxonomy): Bacteria > Pseudomonadota > Gammaproteobacteria > Xanthomonadales > Marinicellaceae > Marinicella > Marinicella gelatinilytica. Next base: position 57,205 of record NZ_JAPMLN010000006.1, read on the forward strand.
TTGGCGTTTTTCCTCTGCTTTTAGGCGTGCCATCTCTTCTGCTTTTTGTTGGCGCTCTTCGGGTGTCAATGCGCGATCCACTGTGTCTTTAACGACTCCTGTTTTGTTCAATTCCTGACGAGCTTGGTCATTGTATTCAGGCGGTACTTTATCACTGTAGTGAACTTTTCCGTCCTCATCGACCCATTTATAAAGCTTTGCTAACAATGGTTCCTGAAACAGAACAAGTGTTAAAATTAATAATAAGTGTGTCTTCATATTTTTCATTTCGCTATCCTATATTAATTAAGACTATAAAAGCCACCAACACCAACCAAACCATCAACATGCGTTTTAATACCGCTAAAGTGGTGTTGCGGACTGTTAAGAAATCATCTGATTTAAAATCTTCAATTTCACAATTTTCTACGGCAAAATCCATGGCTTCATACAGCAAAGGTAAATGCTGACGATACCAATCTTGACGTTTTAAGTATCGCTGGCAATGGTGCCAAATTCGGTCAAAGTCACTGGCAATCAATAATGACAATGTCATTAACCAGATAACCGGATAAGACAACAACGCATATAAACGACCTATCAAGCCATCTGACGTTGTTTCCTCATGGGCAAGCATTTGCTCTATTAGCCGATACAACAAGGCACCGGCAGCGCCCATTACAACAAACCAAAAAATAACGGCAAACCAGCGATGAATGGCTTCATTGGTGAGCTTGCTTATGAGCCATTGCATGCTGTTCTCTGAATCAGTATCTTCCGGCAGTTTAATTTCTTTGGCGCCTACCTCAAGCTGTTCAGGGCCTAAGCAATAATACAAAATAAGACTATTAAACACCAAATACCATAATTGGTGTTCATGTTGAATCAGAAAAAAACGTGCAAGCAACGCCACAATAACCACCGGCAATAGCAATACAATAAGCCTATTAAGCCACATTGGTTTAAGCCAATCGTGCTTTTTAAAGTAGGCAACGATTGTCACCCACCAAGCAAAAGACTGTAGGGTTTTGGGCTTTCTTATCCAGTGGAATAATCCAAAGGCAATTAATATAGCCAATAGTTTCATGATTTAATGTCGTTTAAACACAGCCATGGATTCTACATGAGAGGTATGAGGAAACATGTCCATGACACCGGCTGCTTGCATATTAAACCCAAACTCATGTACCAGGCGTTTACTGTCTCTCGCTAAGCTCGCCGGATGACATGAAACGTATACCAGTGTATCTGCAGAAGACTGAGCAATAAGCGGTAAAATATCCCATGCACCACTGCGAGGTGGGTCAATTAACACATGACTGTAATCTTGTTGGAGCCACGAGCTTTGGCTATGATCTTTGGTTAAATCTGCGGTGAAAAATTCAACATTATTTAATCCATTCAATGTTGCATTGTGACGCGCCCGTTCCACCAACTGCTGATCACCCTCAACGCCTGTTACTTGATGACTATGTCGTGCCAGCGGCAAAGTAAAATTACCTAAACCACAAAACAAATCAAGCACTTTGGCGTCACTGTTTAATTCCATGGTTGATAATACCCGAGCGATCATTTTTTCGTTCATGGCCTGATTGACTTGAATAAAATCATTGGGCAGAAATTCGTAACGCAGATTTTCTTGCGGCAACATAAATGACAATGCCTGATAATCACTTTGTAGCGGAATAACGGTATCTGGCCCTTTTGACTGCAGAAAAAGCTGAATGTTATGGTCTTTAGCAAATTGTTTTAATAAGCCCACGTCATCATCAGACAATGCCCGCATATGACGCATTATCAAGGCCGGCTGTTGCTCACTTAGGGCACACTCAACTTGGGGAATATGGGTTTTGATTGACATCTTTAAAACCAACTCTTGTAGTGGTTTAATGAGATTTGCTAAAGGCTTTTCTAACACCAGACAATTGTCCATATCAGCCACAAACCGACCATTTTTTTCACGAAAACCCACTAGAACTTTATCTTTACCCGGAACCCATTTAACACTCAATCGTGCGCGACGCCGATAATACCAATGTCGATCACTCAAATGCGGTAACCATGTGTTGGGTTGCACCTCGGCCATTTTCTCTAAATTCGATTTTAAGGTGTTGAATTTAAATTCAATTTGCTTATCGTCACTGACATGCATCATGGTACAACCATTACAACGATCATAAAACTCACACAGCGGATCAACACGATCAGGTGAGTGGTTTTCAATGGTTTCTGCAGTGGCTTCATCAAAATGCCTAGTCCGCCGATTCAATTTTGCCGTGACTTTTTCACCGGGTAAGGCATTTTGGACAAATACCACTTTATCATGATGCCGAGCAATACCGCGCCCATCATGGCTTAAATCAGTGATGTCCAGCTCGATTGGTTCTTGCGGTAAACGTTGACGTCTTCGTGTCATAACTTATTTACTCACCCATCGACCGGAATTATCTTGGTACAACCAGCCGGATTGTGCCTGCGCAATCCACTGCTTGACGAAAGCTTGTCGCACTTGATCTTCCCATTCAGGGTGGTCATTGGCAATTGCCATTTCACGGTATAAAGCAATGCGATCACGATTTTCATCGGCCACCACTTTTTTGACTGCTTGGCGGTCTTTTAAATCTAACTGATCAATATTAACAATTTCAACCAAACCATCATTGCTGAACCCCACCACATTTTTATTTAAATATTCACGCAAATAATCACTCACGCGCTGCTTCATACGAGCAGTAATGGCATCAATGGCCGGTGACGATAATGTAATGTCAGCACTCGGCTGAGCGTGGGCACTGCCTATAATAAAGTTGATTGGATTAATGGCCGCTAAAAATGAAGTTTTCGATTTATTGTTATAAAAGCCTTGCGGGTTATCCTGAGGGTCACTATTTTGCTGTTCTTCTTGTAACACATCACGCACAATTTTTTCTGCAGCTGACTCCATCTCAGCAGCCGGAAAATACACATTGATGGTGACACAAGCTGCCACCACTAAAAAACTAAATAAAACAGTTGATCGATACCATTTATTCATAGGAACTCTCCTCTAAAAAAGCTTATTATAACGAAAAGGGGTTAACGGTGACTGAATTAAAAAAACCTTTATCTGAACATTGTTACGAATCATAGCTGGCATTTAACAATCGACTGATAAAGACATCCCAATCAATTTCACGCGCATAACCCACAATATTAATTTTTGGCAGACCACCACCTTCAATGATGGTGAAACGACCATCTTGATTATCCAATCCACCAATTTGGCATACTGAATTATGAAGTCTACAGCTCAACATGATTTTTTTATATTTAAACTGTTCAAAGAACCTTAAAAAAGTCCTGGATAAAGCACCTTTAATGCCACCAATGGCAGAAATATTTTCGATGGCGCGTTGACTAATGGTTTGTTTGGTTGATGGAGCGGCAACACTGTAGATGGTGGCATCCATGCGATCCACTTTCCAATTGGTTATTCGCAAATGATTTATGTTGCCCGATAAGCGACCGGTTATTAATCCAAAATCATAAGTTTTTGTCAATAATGCCAAATCCAGCATATCAATATCCACATCAGCAGCAACCACCGGTGCCACGCCAAATAAACGTTCCATAGATAGGTTTTCAAATCGAATGGAGCCATCAAACACGGATAAATGCAAGGTACCGGCAAACTCAATGACATTACCGGATTTAACCATACCTGGTAATTGACCGCTAATCTGTCCCGCTAATTCGGGCCAATTCAAAGCCTCAGAAATGGGTAACAGAGATATGGGTTCTATTTCAGCATCCATTTTGACAGACGCCGGCGTCTCAGCCATAAAATCACTGACAATTAACCTATCAATCACCAGCGCACCGTCGAAAATTGGAAATTGATGACGCCCGTATAAGCTAAAAACATCTTCACTGAGATTGAAATTCATGGTTGCGGCAGACATCGGCAAACCTGATAGGCTAAGTGATTGCCAACTGACATTGGACGGTTGGCTGACCTGATGCCATTGCCAGTCCACCTTTCCTTGTAATCCTATAATGGCTAATTTTCGCTTTTCATTGATAAAAGAAAAATCTTTAAAATCTGTGACTATATGGTCAATTCGACTGTGTTCACCGGTAACAGATAGTATAAACCCGCCATTGGCCTGGTTTTTACTAAATCCATAAATTTCCAATACACTATTGGCTATGTGCTTATTCACCATGGCACTGTCATTAATTTCCAGACGCAACTGCCATAACCCAAAATCAAAGTTGCTGTTAAGATTGAACTCTCCAGATGCCTGAAAGGCTGTTTGATGAGCAAGTCCCCAGTTAATAAGATACTGATCATGACTCATATCGATGTTGAGTGTCAGAATTAACGGGAATTCAGAGAAGTTAATATAAACCTGTTTAAGCAGTGCTTCACCTTCAGCAATCACTAACTCAGCAGTCAGATTCTGCTGTGACATATCCCAGATAAAATTCATTGTACCATTAAGCCCTAAAGCAATTAAATCATCACTGTGCTCATAATCCAAACCCATAAACTCAATACCATTAATGCTTTCCACAATTCCTTGGTCTAAGTTTACAGAAACATCACCATTGGCATTTGCCGACAGGTTATTTTTAATGGCTGTGAATAAGGGTGGCAACCATTTTTTTATCGGTAAATTGTTAAGCGTTATGTTTTGTCTTTGTCGAGCACTGTCATAACTTAAAACCATGGTATTATCAGAGTCAACGGCATCTATATTAAGTATTTGATTAACCACATCATAGTGAACTTGGCCGGTTAACTGCAGTCTATTTTGTTGTAAATCAAAAGCCAGATTAGCCTGTTGACAATGGTGGGAAGGATAAACCGCTATGCTGCCTTGGCACTGATAATTTATATTATCCACAATAATGTCCGGTGCCATAAATAGTTTATCGACAGTAATAACAGTCTGTTCTGACTGGTTTTTAATATCTAATCCGGATAAACGAAATTGTGGATTTTCTGCCCACAAAGTATATGAAGTACATATTAATAGCAAACACAAAACTTCCATGGTGAATCGCTTTAATCGTTGTTTATTGATCATTAACCTGCTTGCTTTTTTTTAATTTCATCGGTAATCTTCTAACTATTCAGAACAACACAAGGAATTGTAAAAATGAATCAAATACACATTTTAGTGGTGGATGATAACCACATTAACCGTTTATATTTAAAAACTATTTTAACCCAATGGCATCACCATGTCACTGCAGTCGACAGTGGTGCTGATGCTTTATCTGCTTGTCGACAACAGGAATTTGACCTCATCTTAATGGATATTCGCATGCAACCCATGGATGGCGTCACAGCAGCTGCCAACATCAAAAAATTAAGCACTTATAAACAAACACCCATTATTGCGGTTTCTGCAGAAACATTTCAATATACGGACCATTCTCAGTTTGATGGCAGCTTAATTAAACCTATCAACAAAGACGCTTTACAACAGCTTATTACAGAGGTCTCCAATCAAACCAATAAAAAGCAAAAAACTTTATTTGATGAATCAAAGGCTTTGTCCATTTCTCATGAGGACAGTAAAATCGTTAGGAGATTACGGACACTGTTTATCGAAGAATTACCCTCTGAAATTATTGCCATAGAACATCTACATCAATCAGCTTCATGGCTTGAATTGGATAATCAGCTTCATCATTTATTAGGCTCAACACGGGTATGTGCTGCTGTTACATTGGCTGAAAAAATTGATAACTACCGCCAACATTTAGCAGCTGGTTGTTTTGATCAATTAGATGTCTATTTAACGGAATTAACAGATGCGGCTCAGGATATTTTAGACTATGACGCTCAATCAAGATAGGCTTAAGCTCATTTCCCCACTTGATCTTTAACACGTTCTTTTAAATCTTTTCCAGGCTTAAAGTGAGGCGCGTATTTAGCACCTAATGGAACCGGCTCACCAGTCTTAGGATTTCGACCCATACGAGGCTTTCTTTCTCGCAAAGTAAAACTGCCAAAACCGCGTATTTCAATACGTTGGCCTTGCGAGATTGATGTGCTCATATATTGTATAAGCTCTTTGACAGACAGGCTGACATCAGATTTCGACAATTCACTTTGCGCGAATTTCTCTGATAAAATCTCTATTAATTCTGAACGGGTTATGGAATCTTTCATTGTTTGTTAATTATAACTAAACTGAGAATAATATAAAGACTAATTTAAAAAGAAATAAAAAAGGCGACCCCGAAGAGTCGCCTTTAAGAACTTAATAATAAACGTTTTAATCGTCCATTTTTTCTTTCAGTAAGTCACCTAAGCTGGTGGTACCTGAAGCGCCTTTTTTGTATTCATCCAAAACGTCTTTTAACTCGTCATTTTCCTTGGCCTTAACGGATAAGACCAACATTTTCTTACGACGATCCATAGAAACAAATTTAGCTTCTACTTTATCTCCGACAGAGTAAACTTCACTCACATCTTCTGTACGTTCTTTTGCTACATCAAAAGCTTTAATGATACCGTTAACACCATCTTCAAGTTCTAATACCGCTTGTTTTTCATCCACTTCGATGACTTCACCTGTTACCAAAGAACCTTTGGGATTGTTGGCAACAAAAGAACCAAACGGATCTTGTTCTAACTGCTTAATTCCTAATGAAACACGCTCTCTTTCTGCATCAATAATCAGGACAACGGCTTTCACCAAGTCGCCTTTCTTATAATTGCGAATGGCTTGTTCACCGGCATCAGACCATGAAATATCAGATAAATGAACCAATCCGTCAATACCGCCTTCTAAGCCGATAAAGATACCAAAGTCAGTAATGGATTTGATTTTACCCTCAATAACATCACCTTTTTGTGCATTTTCAGAGAAGATAACCCAAGGATTCGGCTTACATTGTTTCATGCCCAAAGAGATACGACGCTTGCCTTCTTCGATATCCAGAATACAAACTTCAACTTCATCGCCCGGTTGTACAACTTTCGCCGGATTAATGTTTTTGTTGGTCCAGTCTATTTCTGAAACGTGTACCAAACCTTCGATACCATCTTCAATTTCAACGAAACAACCATAATCCGTGATGTTAGTAACCCGACCAAAGTGGCGCGAACCAACAGGATGACGGCGTGACAAATCTTTCCATGGATCTTCACCAAGCTGTTTCAGGCCTAAGGATACACGTTGACTTTCTTTATCGAATTTCAAGACACGCACTTCTAACTCTTGTCCAATCTCAACCACTTCTGATGGGTGATTAACGCGTTTCCAAGACATATCAGTGATGTGCAATAAACCATCAATACCGCCTAAATCTAAGAACGCACCATAATCGGTTAAGTTCTTAACAATACCTTTAACAATGGCGCCATCTTCCAACGACTCCAGCAATTTCTCGCGTTCTTCAGAGTATTCAGATTCGACCACTGCACGTCGTGAAACAACCACGTTATTGCGTTTTTGGTCTAATTTAATGACTTTAAATTCCAGGTCTTTGCCTTCTAAATAGCCAGGATCGCGTACCGGACGGACATCCACCAACGAACCGGGTAAGAACGCTCTGATGTCTTTCAATTCAACTGTAAAGCCACCACGGACTTTAGAGGTGATTTGGCCAATAACAATTTGATCTGTTTCCATGGCAATTCGTAGCTGATCCCATACCAACATACGTTTGGCTTTTTCACGGGATAAGACAGTCTCACCGAAACCATTTTCATATTTTTCCAATGCCACTTCGACAATATCGCCGATACTGACGGAATCATCATCACCACCAAACTCTTCTAAAGGAATAACACCTTCAGATTTTAAGCCGGCATCAACAACAGCAAAACCGTTTTCAATATCAACAACGGTGCCTTTTACAATGGATCCGGGGACAATGTTTTTTTCGGCCAGGTCTTGGTCGAGGAGTGTTTCAAAATTTTCGCTCATATAATTTTCCGGTAAACTTATGACTTGAGGTTTACCTTGTCTTCTGCATCAGTTTGCACCAATGCTCGTTAGTTGTGGCTACTAAAGTAACCGCTCAAAATAGGACAACATCGTTTAGAAATAATGCCTTGCTAAGTCACTGGCTAATGGTTTTATTAACCAATGACATCACGTACTCAAACACTTGTTCAATGCTCATCTCACCGGTATCAATGGTAATGGCATCTAGAGCCGGTACCAAAGGTGCCACGCGGCGGCTTGAATCCCGTGCATCACGCGCTTCGATGTCCTTTAAAAGGTCGCGGATTTTAACATTGACGCCGGAGTTTTGCAATTGTTTATGCCTTCTTTCTGCACGAATTGTCGGAGATGCTGTTAAAAATAATTTCAAGGGCGCATTTTTAAACACCACCGTACCCATGTCGCGCCCATCGGCCACTAACCCCGGCGGTTTCAAAAAAGCTTGTTGACGGTGTAAAAGCGCTTGTCTAACGGCTGCCACAGGCGCCACCAGTGAGGCCACTTTGGCACACTGTTCGCTGCGTAATTGGGCTGTTACATTGTTATCAGCTAAATAGATTTCGGTGTTGCCATTATCGGTCACCACAAATCGCAAATCTAATTGGTTGGCTGCATTAACCCAGGTTGTTTCATCGGCGTCAACCAAATCATCATTAATCACTTGCAGAGCCAGCGCGCGATAAATGGCACCTGAGTCCAACAAATGCCAACCAAGTGATTGAGCCAATTGACTACATAATGTGCCTTTGCCAACCCCTGAGGGGCCATCCACCGCAATCACAGGGAGCGGCCGCTGCACAGACACATCTAAATCCCTCAGTACCTGGAAAAAATTTGGAAATGAGGTGTTGATATTTTGACAACCGCGTACTGATATGGCTTTATTTGATAACGCTGAGGCCACCAGAAAACTCATGGCACATCGATGATCACCTTCACCATCGACAATTCCGGAGGTTAATTCACCACCGTGAATGATGACACCATCGGCCTGTTCTTGACAGTTTATACCCAATATTTGTAAGCCCTGACACATGACATGAATGCGGTCGCTTTCCTTATGACGCAATTCTTCAGCACCGGACAATCGGGTGGTGCCTTTGGCTAAAGCTGCAGCAATAAATAATATGGGAAACTCATCAATGGCAGAAGGAATTAATTCTCTCGGGATATCAATGCCCCGTAATGCGCTGCTTTTAATCCGTAAACAAGCCACCGGCTCACCGCCCTGCTCACTTTGATTAAATACCTCAATATCACCACCCATGCGCTGTAAAATCTCAACGACGGCTGATCGGGTGGGATTTATGCTGACTTGTTCAATGACAAAATCAGCTTGTGGGTGCAATAATCCCAATACCATAAAAAATGCAGCTGAAGAAATATCACCCGGCACCTGGATGTTTTGAGCGACCAGTTTATCAGGAGGCGTAATGGTCACGGTCAAACCATCCCGTTTAACATCACAACCAAATCCTTGTAGCATGGTTTCAGTATGGTCTCGTGATAACAGAGGCTCCGTTACTGAGGTCTTACCGTTGGCATATATACCGGCTAATAATATGGCACTTTTCACCTGAGCACTGGCAACCGGGCTTATATAGTTTATCCCCTTTAAAGCAACTGCCGGGGTAAATCTTAATGGTGCAGTATGATCGTTTGAAGCTATCATTGCACCCATTTGTGATAAAGGCTCAATGATGCGTTTCATGGGCCTGACACTCAAAGACTCATCGCCCACCAGGGTACTGGCAAAAGATTGAGCCGCCAATAACCCCGACAATAAACGCATACCGGTACCGGCGTTACCGCAATCCAAATCTTTATCAGGTTCTTTTAATCCATGTAAACCCACACCATGCACCAAATAGCCGTCCTCAAGTGCCTCAATATGAACACCCAATGCCTGCATAATTTGCATGGTTGCGATGCAGTCTTCAGATTCTAAAAAACCCGAGACATGGCTTTGACCTTCACTGATGGCTGCTAAAATCATAGAACGGTGAGAAATGGATTTATCACCCGGAACCCTTATTTCACCTCTGAGCTGTAAAGGAGACTGTAACCGAAACGTATCTTGAGGATTTATATCAGGCATCGGACTAACGACAAGCTGCTGGTAATAGCTTAGTTAACCGTTGCATCTGAGCTTCAGTTCCAATGGTTATGCGTAAACTGTCAGACAAGCCATAGTTAGCCACAGGTCTTGTGATGATACCATTGTGCAAAAGATGCTCATAAATGGGCATGGCATCCTGCTGAAAGTCAATCAACAAAAAATTACCTTTTGATGGCACATATCGCAAATTCAAATCATCACAACAATCCGTCAAAAGTGTCAATCCGTGACTGTTAACAGCCATTGATTGACGAATAAAATCATTATCATTGATGGCGGCTTCTGCTGCTTTAAGCGCCAAAGAATTGACATTAAAGGGTTGTCGAATGCGATTGAGGACATTGGCTATATCGGGATGGCTTAAACTGTAACCAACGCGAAGCCCTGCCAATCCATAAGCTTTTGAAAAAGTTCGAGTCACCACTAAATTAGGGAATTCTTTTAACCACAAACTACCATCAACACGTTCTGCTTCTGGTGAATACTCTAAATAAGCCTCATCGAGAACCACAATCACATCTTCAGGTACTTGTCTGATAAATTGATACAAAGCTTGTTTTGATAAAAATGATCCGGTGGGATTATTCGGATTAGCGATAAATATTAATCGTGTTTGCTCATCGATGGCTGCCACCATGGCATCTAAATCACATCCCAGAGGTGACTCACTATCCCAACCCAGAGCCGGAATCATTTTATGAGTTGCACCAATGGCCTGAATGGCAATCGGATAAACCGCAAAACTATATTGAGAATAAATGGCATTATGAGCCGCTGATAAAAATGCTTCTGCCAGTAACACCAAAACATCATTAGAACCATTGCCTAAAGTAATCTGCTCCATGCCGACACCATGTTTTTCTGCCAAGGCTTTTTTTAAGTCAAAGCCATTTCCATCTGGATATAACGCCAACTCGGGCAACAGTTTTTCTATGGCAGCCATACCTTGAGGGCTCGGGCCTAAGGGGTTTTCATTGGAAGCCAATTTAATAATGTTATCAATACCCAATTCACGTTCCAACTCGCTGATGGGCTTACCGGGAATATAGGGCTTTAATTTTTGCACACCGGGGACTGCCAGGGCTTTAAAATCAGACATCAAATTGCTCATTTAGGAAAGCTTGCTATTGTGCCGATGTTACCCCAATAAAGCAAGTCAGCTACTGGCTAATCAGGGATAAAATAACCGCAAAACAAAGCCTCGTTTGCCCTAAAATTGACTCATATCATGATATCAAAACTGTAATCACCTATAATGACGTTTTTGTGAATTTAGTCGTGGATTATGAGCTTGCAACAACCTTTAACTGTAAAATTTGATAAGGATCTGATTAAGAAATATAACTTAACCGGTCCCCGCTATACATCTTACCCGACAGCCGTTGTCTTTAATGACAGTTACGACGAACAAGCCCATTTAGATAACTTGAAAAGTCAATACCAAACTGCGGCTCAACAACCACTGTCTTTATACTTTCATATTCCGTTTTGCGATACCCTGTGCTTCTTTTGCGCCTGTAATAAAATAACCACAAAAAAACGTGACAAAGCTGATACTTACATAGACTTTTTAGAGCAGGAAATTAAGCTTCAATCAGCCCATATTCCAGACACCCGCGTCGTCGAGCAGTTGCATTTTGGCGGCGGAACACCCACCTTCTTGACAGCTCCGCAACACCACCGATTAATGGCTTTAATTGATCAGCATTTTACTTTATTAAATGATGACCGCCGTGATTATTCCATTGAGATTGATCCCCGTGAAGCTGATGAGGCGACCATTCAACGTCTAGTCGATACCGGTTTCAATCGATTTTCAATGGGGGTTCAGGATGTTCAGGAAAAGGTACAAAAAGCCGTCAATCGCATTCAACCGATCAGCATGACCCGTACCGTTATTGAAGCATGTCGCGCACACAACGCCAAATCCATTAACGTGGATCTTATTTATGGCTTGCCATTTCAGACCTTGCAATCTTTTGAAGACACCCTGGAACAGATTGTTGAATTATCACCGGATCGGCTATCGGTATTTAACTATGCCCACATGCCGCATTTATTTATGCCGCAAAAACGTATTTCTGAAGCGGACTTACCTTCAGCAGACGAAAAATTAGACATTCTGCAAATGACCATCCAAAAGTTAGCCGACGCAGGTTATGTTTACATTGGTATGGATCATTTTGCCAAACCCACCGATGAACTGGCTTTGGCACAACAAAATGGTACTTTGCAACGTAATTTTCAAGGTTACACCACCCATGCCGATTGTGATTTATTGGCCATGGGTGTCAGCGCCATCAGTCTTTTCAATAATAGCTTTAGTCAGAACATCAAAACTTCAGACAAATACTATCAACAGTTAAATGACGGTCATATTCCCATTATGAAAGGCTATCGTCTTTCCGACGATGATCTTATTCGCCGTCAGGTGATTCAGGATTTATCTTGTCATTTCCTTATAAACAAAAATAATTTAGAACAGCGCTTTGGTATCAATTTTGATAATTATTTTGCAAATGAATTAAACACTTTACAATCGATGGCAGAAGACGGTTTAATCGATATGACTCAGGATAACATTCAAGTCAGCGCTAAAGGCCGTTTACTGATTCGCAATGTTTGTATGGTGTTTGATGCGTACTTAAAACCCGCCTCTAAACAACAGTTTTCCAGGGTTATCTAAGCGACAACATGTTTTCGCAGGTTTTATGGCTTATCCGACTGTCGCTGTTGTTGTTTTTGGCGTATAAAATCTGCTTCTTGAGATTTGTTTTGGGCCTCCAGCACCTCGATTAAGTGCTCATAGGTTTCTTCACTGTAATTGCTCTGCGCAAGTGCTTCACGCAGATAATGCTCGGCTTTCAACAAATCACCGCGCTTAAAATGCACCCAACCCATGGAATCCAAAATCGCTGAATTATTAGGTTTCAATTCGTTGGCTTGACTAATATAATCTAACGCTAAATCCAAATTCATGTCATTATCAGCCCAGGTATAACCGAGGGCATTTAAAGCATCTGCATGCTCGGGATCCTGTTCAATAATGGTTCTTAAATCCCGTTCTGCATCTGTCACATTATTTTGCTCTGCATAGATTAAAGCTCGAAAATACAGTAAATCCGGTTGTTCTTTAAAAAAACGTAAACCTTCGGATATCTCGGTAATGGCTTTTTCTAAGTCACCCTGGCTGTGGTGAAATTCTGCAACCATTTGGAATGCCGGAATTGCATGTTGTTGCGGTGCGTTTTGTACTTGCTTGAATAACACCATGGCTCGTTCAGGATTTTTCTGAGCCATATAAACTCGCCCTAACAATAATTTAGCCGGATAGATATGTTCTGCATCTTTAATCTCATTTAAAAGCGTTAACGCAGTATCATAATCATCTAACCACATGGCCACTTCACCGTAATCTAGCTTTTCCTCTGCAGTGAGTGCTTGGTCAGTTATCAGGCTTTTTAATGTCTTGTATTGATCCTTAGCTGAATCCATCTTTTCCTGTTGCAGTAATATCAAGATGTATTGATATAGCAAACGGGGCTCATCGCTGTGATTCTTTAATAAGTCTTCAGCGGCTTGTAATTGATTTTGTTGCATTTTCAAGGCGGCATATTGACTGATATAATCCACATTTGCTGGGGATTGTGATAACAACCATTGGTAGTCCTGTTCAGCCGCCAAAAAATTTTGATTAACTGATAATAATCGAGCTTGCCAATGCACGGTTGTTTCGGATTTATCTAATGCAACAGCTTGTTGGGCTATGGTAATCGCCTTATCAACTTCATTATGACGCATAAATAGTCGACTGAAACCCAACAGATGATCTGAAGATTGCTGAACCTGAGGTTGTTGGCTGGCTTGTGTGATGAGTGGTGTTGCATACTCAGCGGGTAATACCGCCAAAATCATACGAATATACTGCCAATGGCTATCCTCATCACCGGCTCCGGAAATCATGGCCTCTAACTGAGAGGCTGCTAATTCAAATTGTCTATCTCGAATGTTATCAATCACTTGTTTTTGAGATTTTTCCCAAACCGATTGTTCAATGGCGACAAATCCATTTTGGGTTGTTTTGGGTGATGGGCTTTGACATGCTGTCATCACAACAACTAAAAGTAACAGAATACAATGTTTGAAATGCATATTATTGACCAAGTTGTGCCAGCAAGTCAGCTTGATGCGCTTGCTTGAGCGGATTAATGATGGCTTCTAAATGACCTTCTACGATCTCACTTAACTGATATAAGGTCAAATTGATTCGATGATCAGTTATTCGACCCTGTGGATAATTATAAGTTCGGATTCTTTGAGATCGATCACCACTGCCTACTTGTAGTTTTCTTTGTTCAGATTGTTCAGAATGAATGGCTTGTTGCTCTGCAGCCAGTATGCGAGAGGCCAATAATGACATGGCTTTGGCTTTATTTTTGTGTTGTGATCGTTCATCCTGACATTCTACAACGGTATTGGTTGGTATATGGGTAATACGCACAGCTGAATCCGTGGTATTCACATGCTGGCCGCCCGCACCTGATGAACGAAACGTATCGATCCGTAAATCAGCAGGATTAATATCAATTGAAGTGGTTTGATTGACTTCAGGTAAAATCGCCACCGTACAAGCTGAGGTGTGTACCCGGCCCTGCGATTCAGTTTCGGGCACCCTTTGCACCCGATGGGTGCCGGATTCAAACTTTAAATCACCATAACAACCCGCCCCTTTGATCAAAGCAATGACTTCTTTGTAACCGCCATGTTCGCCTTCATTCATGCTCACCAATTCAGTAGACCAGCCCCGTTTTTCAGCGTATCGCATATACATACGAAACAAATCACCGGCAAAAATGGCTGCTTCATCTCCCCCGGTTCCGGCCCGCACTTCTAAATAAATATTTTTGTCATCATTGGGATCTTTAGGCACCAACAATACTTTAAGCGCGTCATCCAAACGACTTAGCTTTGCTTCATTTTCACGAACACTTTCTTGCGCTAAATCCTTAAGTTCTTTATCGGCCAACATCTCTTTGGCATCAACCAGCTCTTGCTGAGCTAACCGGTACTGACGATAGGTTTGAACAAGGGGTTCTAAATGAGCATATTCTTTGGATAAATCACGAAATTTATCTTGATTTGACATGACCTCAGGGTCAGCCAATAAATGCGTAATTTCTTCAAAGCGATCTTCTGCTATGGCTAATTTCTGGTTGACTTCAGGTGTCATTTTCTATTTCTAATTCAAGTAATTCAGCAATCATTTTAATGTGTTCCTCATTACCTGATTCTATCACTTTTCTAAGACCACTAATAACCGGGTGGGCAATTTTTTTGCTGACTTGATGAGCCAAAATTTCCATTTTTTGCATGACTTCGTCATCATTTTCGGACAGCTTTTTGGCTAATATTCGGTTTTTTTCTTTGTCCACCTTATTTTGATACTGTTGCAGTAAATTATGGTATTTTTTGCGTTGTAACCATTGCATATACAGCGCAGCTTCTGCTTCAATGATTCGGCGTGCTTCAACCACGGTATTCTGACGTCGACTCATGTTTTCGGTGATTACTTTCTGAAGATCATCCACTGCATACAAAAAAACGTCATCAAATGATCTAATGGAGTCTTCAATATCGCGTGGCACTGACAAATCAATCATTACCATCGGCCGATGTTTTCTCGATAGCAGCGCCTTTTTAACAGCTTGATGACTGATTAACGGCAGTGGACTTGCGGTGGCGGTAAATATCAAATCAAACTCAGACAAACGCGATTCCATATCATTTAACGGCATAACCCCGGTATCAAAAATTCGCGCCATTTTTTCCGCTTTACTGCGGGTCCGGTTGGTGAGGGTCATGTGGCCGGCTTGGTGATTAATTAAATACCGAATAACCAATTCAGAGGTTTCACCCGCACCCACCACCAGTATTTTTTGCTTTTGTAAATCACCGAATATTTGACGCCCTAATTGGACCGCACAATGCGCAACAGACACTGGGTTACGACCAATCTCAGTTTCAGAACGAACCAATTTTGCAGCTTTAAAGGCCATTTGAAACAGCTTATCAAGTGAGCTGTCTATGCGAACCTGTTTAGCCGCTTCAAAAGCGGTTTTTACCTGTCCTTGAATTTGGGTCTCACCCACCACCAGGGAATCTATCCCGGCAGTGACCGCAAATAAATGATTAACCGCCTGTTGGTTAGTCAATTTATAAATAACTTGATGGTTGTCTTGTTGGCCGAATAAAGACGAATAGTATTCCTCAAAATCTGAGGTTGAGCTCACTGATAAATAATACTCTGTGCGATTACAGGTGCTTAAAATAACGACAGCCTCAATCGATGGATGATCCAAAACAAGTTTAATGCGCTCTTGATAATCTGTTTCGGCAACCGTAAATCGCTCGCGGATGGCAATATCAGCGGTTTTATGATTCACTCCGAAAAGACAAATACTCATGTGATTGATGGTCGGGTGTTGATAAGGTGGTTACAACTGAACACCAAGTCGATTAACTAATTGCAATATCTTATCATGTAATTGTTGCGGATCTGGCGCTGTTAACGTGGCATGGCCAATTTTACGACCGGGTTTAGGTTGTTTTCCATAAACATGCCAATATAAGCCAACATCTGTTAAATGGTGTAATTGATCAGGAAAAGCGCCTATCCAATTTAGCATGGCTGCCATACCATCCATACCGGTATCACCTAAAGGTAAATCAAGCCCGGCGCGGAGATGATTCTCAAACTGAGAGGTATGAGCACCTTCGATGGTCCAATGACCGGAATTATGTACTCGTGGAGCAAACTCGTTGACCAAAACCTGATCCTTGGTTTGAAAAAACTCAATCACCATAACACCGACATATTGCAGAGACTCAGCCATTTTAATGGCATATTCAAATGCGGTGGCATCTAGATCGTTTGGTTTAGCGGGAACCATGGTGGTGGTTAAAATACCTTCTTTGTGTTTATTTTCACACAGTGGCCATGTTTTAATATCGCCGGATTGAGAACGGGCAACAATCACAGAAACTTCACGTTCAAAGGGCACCAATTGCTCAAGAATTAAATCTTTTTCAAACAGATTGCCGGGAATTTGGGTTAGATCCTGTTCATTTTTGATTAAATATTGGCCCTTACCATCGTAGCCCATGCGTCTGGTTTTTAAGATAGCAGAAAAACCAAATTTCTTAGCCGCGAATTTCAATTCGGATAAACCATTGATTGGTTCGAATTCGGCTGTAGGTACATTAATTGAGTGACAAAATTGTTTTTCAAGTAACCGATCTTGCGCGATTGCTAAGATATCAGGCGAGGGAAAAACCGGTTTCTTTTTTGCAATATTGCGTAATGTGTCAACCGGTACATTTTCAAAATCCAAGGTCACCAAGTCAACTTGCTGACAAAACTCTTCAATAGCAATTTCATTGTCATAATCCGCACTGATTAATCGCCCCACTTGACCGGCACATGCCGTTTCCTTCGGATCAAAAAAGACAAAATTAAAGCCCAAGGGATAACCGGCCAAAGCCATCATCCGAGCCAATTGCCCTCCCCCCAGTATGCCAATGGTTGGGGTCATGAGGGTTGTGCCGGATTTGGGTTATTCAGCACTTTCTCAGTTTGTTGTTGTCGATAACTGTTAAGTGCCTGTGCAATCTCTGAGTCCTGTAATGCCAAAATGGATGCAGCCGCCAGGGCTGCATTTTTAGCACCGGCAACACCAATACTCATGGTCATGACCGGAATACCTGCAGGCATTTGTACAATTGACAACAAAGAATCAATGCCATTGAGGGTTTTAGATTGAATCGGTACACCAATAACCGGCAACGCTGTTTTCGCTGCGACCATACCCGGTAAATGGGCGGCGCCACCGGCAGCGGCAATAATAACTTTTAGACCACGACCGGCTGCGGCAGCAGCATAATCCATTAATTTATCCGGTGTGCGGTGTGCAGAGACAACTTCTTGCTCGTAATTAACACCCAATTCATCCATTAATTTCGCAGTCTCATGCATGGTTTGCCAATCAGACTGCGAACCCATAATAAGACCTACTTGTACAGCTTGACTGTTCATTAATTACAACGATTGAGTGACATAAATACAATATTGAAACAGAACCGGCAAAATAACCAACAGACCCAATTGCGCCAACGCATTGACACTTAATATGGCCTTAACGTCAAAACTGACATCAATGGCTTGATCGGTTTCAGATTCATCAAAGTACATAACTTTAACAACCCGTAAGTAATAGAACGCTCCGATGACGGCAAAGATAACAGCGGTAACAGCTAACCAAATATAACCTTGGGCTATGATGGCCTGAAGTACATATAACTTAGCGAAGAAACCGACAAGCGGCGGTATCCCGGCCATTGAAAAAAGAATCAGCAACATTAAAAAAGCATACCAACCATTGCGTTGATTCAACCCTTTAAAGTCACTGATATTTTCAGCTTCAATGCCTTTTGTTGACAACAACATAATCAGACCAAAACCACCGACAGCCATAATCAGATAAACAATCATGTAAAACATCGACGCCGCAACGCCATCAGCACCACCAACAAAGCCCAGTAACATAAAGCCAATGTGAGAAATGGTTGAATAGGCAAACATACGCTTCAAGTTTTCTTGCTGTAACGCAAAAATGTTGCCAATGATAATAGACAAAATGGCGAGAGACGCCACCATGGGTTGCCAATAATCAAAAATATTCTCCATACCTTCGCTCAAAATACGTACCGCTAGAGCAAAAGCGGCAATCTTTGGCGCTGAAGAAAGAAATGTGGTGGTGGCAATTGGAGCCCCTTGATAAACATCCGGTAACCACATATGAAATGGCACGGCTCCTAATTTAAAAGCAATCCCAACCAATACAAAAATAAGACCTAACACCATCAGCATGTCATTATCTTGTCTAGCAATGGCAGAAGCCATTTCGTCTATTTGCAAGGTTCCTGTGGCGCCATATAACAACGACACGCCGTATAAGAACAAGCCAGAAGCCATGGCCCCTAAAATAAAATATTTCATGGCCGCTTCATTACCTTTTATGTCTGTTCTAGAGTAAGCCACCAATGCATAAGAACTTAACGCCACCAATTCCAAACCCAAATATAAGCTGATAAAGTTATAACCTGAGATCATCACCATACAGCCAAGAGTGGCAAACAGTAATAAGGCAAAATACTCGCCACGTACATTTTGATTGGTTCGCAATGATTGCTTAGCATAAAAGAATACGGCTATCATCAAAATATAGACCACAATCTTTAACATATCACCAAAACCATCTCGAATAAAGGTGCCGTTAAATAGTAATTGTCGACTAAACTCAACTGTAGCCACATGGTCTTTGGCAGTAATAATAATGGCAAACAGCATGGTCAATACCGATAAAAATACGATAAAGCCACCACCACTTTTATTTGTTGAATACAAACCAACAACCAGGACCACACAAGCCATCGCCAAAACCAATAGTTCCGGTAGCGCGGGAATTAATTCAGACCATCCAAACATATTAAATCACCTTACTCACTGACACGTGTTCAATCACTTGTTGAACAGAAACACGCATGACGTCAACCAACGGCTCGGGCCAAACTCCAAGAACCAAAACCAAGATAGCCAATACGGCCAAAATAAAAAACTCTCTGGAACTTACATCTTGCAATGATTCAACAGCCTCATTGGTGATGGGGCCAAAAACCACTCGCTTAACCATCCACAAAGAATAGGACGCACCTAAAATTAATGTTAACGCGGCGCTAAATGCAATCCAGAAATTTGCTTTAAAACTGGCCAAAATCACCATAAACTCACCGACAAAACCGGAGGTGCCGGGTAAACCTGAATTAGCCATAGCAAAGAACACAAAAAATCCACCAAACCATGGCATGGTACTAAGAACACCACCATAGTCGCGAATCATACGAGTGTGCAAGCGATCATATAAAACGCCCACACAAAGGAACATGGCAGCAGAAATGAAACCATGAGAAATCATTTGTACCACTGCACCTGTTAAAGCCATTTCAGAGTTTCCATCAACTTTCATCAACAAAAACACCAAGAAGATACCTAATGTCACAAAACCCATGTGAGAAATTGATGAATAGGCAATCAGTTTTTTCATGTCTTTTTGCACAATGGCAACTAAACCAATATAAATAATGGCAATTAATGACAGTGTGATAAGCAACCAAGCATATTCAAGACTGGCATCCGGCAGAATCGGTAACGATAAGCGAATAAAACCATAACCACCCACTTTTAACATGATGGCTGCCAGAATCACAGAACCACCAGTTGGTGCCTCAACGTGGGCATCAGGTAACCAAGTATGAACCGGAAACATGGGTATTTTCACTGCAAATGCAGCTAGGAAAGCAAAAAACAACCAGGTTTGTTCCTGTAAACTTAAAGGCAAAGCCGCCAGTTCTGTTAAATTCCATGTACCTCCTTTCATATACAAGTAAATCAAGCCAATTAACATTAAAACCGAACCTAAAAATGTATATAAAAAGAACTTAATGGTGGCGTAAACCCGATTCGGTCCACCCCAGACACCGATGATAATAAACATCGGAATTAACATGGCTTCGAAAAACAGATAGAACAATAACGCGTCATGCGCCACAAAAACACCTATCAGCAAGCCCTCTAAAATGAGCATAGCCGCCATATACTGGTGTACATGTTTATCAATCACCCGCCAAGCGGATAAAATAATAAGCACCGTTATGAGTGTGGTTAAGATAACCAATGGCATGGAAATACCATTAACACCAATATGATAATGAATATCCAAAGCGCCAATCCACACCAGATTTTCGACAAACTGCATGGAGGCTGAACTGCCATCAAACTGTATCCATAAAGGTAAGCTCAATAGAAAGGTAGCCATGGCCAAAGCAAATGTCAATAACTTCACCATTCCGGCCCGTTGCTGCCCTAACGCCAGCACCAATAAGCCACCAATGATAGGCAGCCAAATAAGTAAACTCAATAATGATTGTTCAAACATAGTTAAGACTGCCTATTAAAAGAGGTAGAAACTGATGAAAACGATGACTCCAACCACCATCACCAAAGCATAATGGAAGACATAGCCTGATTGAAATGGCCGTATCAGTTTAGACACACCATTGACGAATTTGGCACTGCCATTGACAATCAGTCCATCGATGAATCGACTATCTGACCATTTCCACAACGCTTCACCCAATTTCAGAGTGCCGCCAACAATGTATTTTTGATTAAATGTATCAAACCCATATTTGTTGATTAAGATACGATGTATCGGCCCCACTCGTTTTTTGATTTTGGTTGATAAGCCAGGCTTTTTCAGATAAACCCAAGTCGCCACTGCAAATCCCAATAAAGACAAGAAGAACGGCATCGCCATCATGCCATGCAAGGTAAAGCTGACCGGTCCTTCAAAATGGTATAAACCCAATTCTTTAACCACATCATTACCGGCATTAACAACTATGGCGTCATTCATAAAGCCACCAAACAGTAACGGTTCAATGGTCATCCAACCGATAAATATAGACGGAATGGCCAATAAAATTAACGGCAAAGTAACCACCCATGGTGATTCTTTTAACTGTTCTTTAGTGTGATTATCCATGCGTTCTTTACCGTGGAAGGTCAAGTACAGCAATCTAAAGCTATACAAAGCTGTCACGAAAACACCCAATAAAACTGCCCAATATGCAACGCCGGATCCCCAACGATTGGATAAGTGAGTGGCTTCAATAATGACGTCCTTAGAAAAGAAGCCAGAACTTCCCGGGAAACCAGCCAATGCCAGGCTTCCAATCCACATTACCACAAAAGTGATGGGCATGTATTTACGCAAACCTCCCATCTCTTTCATATCTTGTTTATGATGCATGGCAATAATCACGGAACCTGCGCCCAAGAACAACAGGGCTTTAAAGAAGGCATGCGTCATTAAATGGAAGATGGCAGCAGAATAAGCAGACACACCTAACGCCACTGTCATATAACCCAGTTGAGATAAAGTGGAATAAGCAATAACACGTTTAATGTCATTCTGAACAATGCCGATTAAACCCATAAAAAAGGCTGTAAATGCACCAATCAACATAACAAAACTTAACGCCACATCAGACATTTCAAATAATGGCGACATTCGGGTGACCATAAATATACCGGCTGTCACCATGGTTGCGGCATGAATTAATGCCGAAATCGGCGTCGGGCCTTCCATGGAATCCGGTAACCAGACGTGCAAAGGCGCCTGTGCTGATTTACCCATGGCACCGATAAATAAAGCAATACAAATAACTGTAATCAAAGACCATTCTGCCGACCCGAACAAGGCGATGGTTTTACCGGCAACTTGTGGTGCCCGTTCAAATACTTCTGCATAATCCAAACTACCAAAGGCATATAAAACGCCGGCAATACCAATTAAAAAACCAAAGTCACCAACACGATTAACCATAAACGCCTTTAAGTTAGCGAATACCGCCGATTCTTTTTTATACCAAAAACCGATTAACAGATAAGACACCAAACCTACCGCTTCCCAACCAAAGAACAACTGCATAAAGTTGTTACTCATAACCAGCATTAACATCGAGAAGGTAAATAAAGAAATGTACGAGAAAAACCGTTGGTAACCGGGATCATCCTTCATATAGCCAACGGTATAAATGTGTACCATTAATGACACAAAAGTGACAACCGACATCATTATCGCGGTGAGTGAATCCACTAAAAATCCAACATTTATGGAGACATCACCGGCAACAGCCCAGGTATATAAATTTTCATTAAATGGCGCTTCACCACCGCTGATAAATTGCCATAAAACTTTGAGTGACAATATACAGGATAAACCCACTGCTAAAATAGTAACGCTGTGTGCACCGATACGTCCAACTTGACGCCCGAATAAACCGGCGATGGCGGCTGCCACTAATGGTGCAAAAGCAATCAACATTAAACTTGTTTTCATTTCCATGATTAGCCCTCTAATTCGTTAATGTCATCGACCTCAAGGCTTTTCTTGTTTCTAAAAAGCATCACTAATATGGCCAGACCGATGGCGGCTTCAGCAGCTGCCACAGTGAGAATAAAAAAAACAAAAACTTGTCCATCGACATTTCCTAAAAACTTAGAGAAAGCAATGAAATTGGTGTTCACGGATAACAACAATAATTCAAGTGACATAAGCACCACCAAGATATTACGGCGGTTAGCAAAAATACCCGTTAAACTCACCATAAATAACAAGGTTGAAAAGATTAAATAATGGGTTAACGTTAAACTCATGACTCTTCTCCATCGCCTTTTTCAGCATCCATTGAGACCATCCGCAGTCGGTCAGCCGGATTAACATGAATCTGTTTAGAGGCATCGATTTGTTTGTTTTCAGGGCGTTTACGTATGGTCAGCATAATGGCCGCAATAATGGCAACCAACAATATGACAGCCGCTATTTCAAATGGATAAACATAGTCTATAAATATGGATCGTCCAATTTCTGTGACATTGCTGTAATCAGCACCTTGTCTTATCAGGTCATCTGCAGGTAGTTGGCTTTTCAGACGATAAGCAAATAACATGATAAGTTGAACCAGCATGGCTGCAGCTATTAACAGAGCAGCTTTGGTGTAACCACTTTTTAATTGGCTTCTCGTCACTTTTTTAACGTCTAACATCATAATAACGAATAAGAATAAGACCATCACGGCGCCAACATACACCAACACCAAAATAATGGCCAAAAATTCAGCTTCAATTAATAGCCATAAAATAGCCACATTAAAAAAGCACAGTACCAAAAATAAGGCTGAGTACACCGTGTTTTTAACACTGACCACAGCCATCCCCGACCCGATGGCAATGGCACCAAACAGGTAAAATAATACTTGTTGTAATAATTCAGGAGTCATTATCTATACTTCTTATCTTGTTCACGGGCATCAGCAATTTGCTCTTCATACATATCACCAATGGCTAATAATTGCTCTTTTGTTATGACTTTCTTATTGCTCGTTTCCATGTGGTATTCATGGATATCTGTTTCTACAATGGAATCAACCGGACATGATTCCTCACAAAAACCACAATAAATACATTTAAATAAATCAATTTCATAACGGGTGGTTCGACGGGTACCATCTTCACGCTCTTCAGAGTCAATGGTAATGGCCGCTGCCGGGCAAACCGCCTCACATAATTTACAAGCAATACAACGTTCTTCACCATTTGGGTAACGTCGTAAAGCATGCAATCCACGAAATCGCGGTGATTTAGGGGTTTTTTCTTCCGGATAGCGCACCGTAAATTTACGTTTAAAGAAATATTTTTGCGTCAGAAACATGCCCTGGCGAATTTCTTTAAGCGTTAAACTTTTTAAATATTTGACGATTTTAGACATCATTTACTCCTGATGGTTAAAACCAAGGGCCAATTTGGTAAACTTTTAAAACAGCCGCAACCATAATCCATACAATGGTAATCGGAATGAATACTTTCCAACCCAAACGCATGATTTGATCATAACGATAACGTGGCAAGGTTGCCCGCAACCAGAAATAGATATACAAAAAGATGGCAGTTTTTCCGATAAACCACAGAATACTTGGTTGGGCTAACCAACTGTCACCCCATATCGGCGAATACCAGCCACCTAAAAACATAATTGTTGCCAATGCAGATATAAGAATCATATTGGCATATTCCCCTAAAAAGAATAAAGCAAAGGCCGCGCCAGAATATTCCACATGAAACCCGGCAACGATTTCAGACTCACCTTCCGCCACATCAAAAGGCAACCGATTAGTTTCAGCAACACCCGAGATGTAATAAACAATAAATAGCGGAAATAAGGGAATGAAGTACCAGTTAAAAATACCACCTTGTTGGCCTTCGACGATACCGGTTAGATTTAAAGTACCGGCAGCCACCAAAACACCAACTAAAGCAAAACCCATGGCAATTTCATAAGAAATAATTTGTGCAGCTGAACGTAATGCACCCAATAACGCATATTTTGAGTTGGAGGCCCAACCGGCAATAATAACGCCATAAACACCCAACGAAGTCATGGCCAAAACGTAAATGAGCCCGGCATTAATATCCGCCAATACCAAACCTTCTGAGAAAGGAATCACCGCCCAAGCCGCAAAGGCTGTGGCCAAAGTTATCATCGGTGCTATAACAAATAAAAACTTATGGGCTTTTTGTGGAAAAATAATTTCTTTTGTTAATAATTTCAGTACATCAGCAAAAGGTTGGCCAATTCCACGTAACTTAAAACCTAAAAACCCGACTCGATTAGGACCAATCCTGGAATGCATAAAACCAATGACTTTACGCTCAAAATACGTCAGGTAGGCAACCACTAAGATAACGGATAAAACAATGGCTAATATTTTTGCCATTGTCCACGCTAAATAAATCAGAGTCTCCATCATGATTGGGCTCCTATGATACTCACCGATAACTCACCGGCATTAATATTCAAGCTACTGTCTCGCCCCATATTGATGACGGCGGAACTTGCTGGAACCGCATCGTCAGTGGCCAGTGTTAATTCAGCATAGCGACCATTTTGTTCAACAGATACCAAATCTCCAACTGCAAAGCCGATGGAAACCAAATCACCCGGATTGACATAAACAGTGTCAGCTGTCGCCAACTTAGATTCCTGTAATGGTGCAGAACGGCGAACCAGCATATCTCCGTCATAAATACCATGATGCGGGAATAACACCAAACCCTTAACCTTTAATTGGTTAACTTTAGCTAATACCGGATTTTCAGATGTCAAGGTTTTCAGCTTTTCTGTTTCTTGCATCAGCTCGTAGACATCTTCGTAATCAAAGCCATCAAAGCCCATCACATTTCCTAACACCCGAAGCACACGCCAACCTGGCTTGCTTTCACCCGGTGCTTTATGTGCCACCAGTGCGGTTTGACGTTGGCCGTAGTTATTAACTAAGCTACCACTTGATTCAGGCAATAATGTGGTTGGCAAAATCAGATCAGCACGGGCTTTAAGTGCATCATCACAAAATGCATTAAATACAACAGTCATCTCACTGTTAATTAAGCACTCTTTAATTTTAGCTGGTTCAGCGAAGTCCTGAATTTCTGCTTGATAAATGATGTTTACAGTGTGATCATTGTTTTTAATGTCCTGATCATTGTAGAGACCATTTAAAGCAGCGCCCATGGTGTTCGCACCATCGACCACCTCATTTACAGAGGCATTAATCAATGCGGCCATCCAGTGAACCAAAGCGTTAATTAAATTAGCCTGAGGATGTCGATTCGCAATTTGTCCAACAACAAATAACGCACCCTCTTCCTTCTTCAATAGTTTTTTCGCCAGCGAGTTGATGTCTTCATCAGCATGCTGTTGACTAAGCCATTCACCTAAAGCACCATCTGGTTTTTGACCGCTGATTTCAGATAAACTAACCGCCAATGAACCTAATTTCTCTACCCAAGCCAATTGATGCCCGGTGATGTCTAAATTCAAATCAAAATTTTGTTCAAAATGGCAAGGGCCAAAGGCATTAATCTGTGCGCCATGTAGCCAGGCTTGTCGTATTTTATGGTTTAATATGGGTTGCTCATGACGGGCATAGGTTCCAACCATGATAATATTTTTCTGCTTAGCCACATCAGTCAGGGCCACGTCGGTTCGTGGTGCGCGATAAGGACCACTGAAGTCAACGTGGGTTAACCTGTGTTCATGTTGATCACTGCCTAATTGTTTAAATAATTTTTTTAACAAATAGTATTCTTCGCTGGTGGCATGTTGTCCGGCATATAGTGCAATTTCTTGCGGTGCTGTATTCTTTAATTTGTCAGCCAATATACGCAAAGCATCATCCCAGGAAATCACATTCCACTGACCACTTTTTTTAACCATTGGCTGGGTAATGCGGTCTTTGTCATTATTCAATCCGTGAATACCGTAACGATCTCTATCCGACAACCAGGCTTCATTAATGCTTTCGTTTTTTTGTGGTACAGCACGCAAAATTTTTCCGTGTCGCGTGTGGTAGTAAATATTAGAGCCAAGACCATCGTGCATCGATAAACCGGCAGTGGCCATAAGCTCCCAAGCTCGGGCTTTAAAACGAAATGGTTTGTTGGTCAATGCGCCCACCGGACATAAATCAATGATGTTACCGGACATTTCAGAATCCAGACCCTGACCAATGGCTGTGGCTATATAGGTGCGATCACCGCGCCCTATGCCGCCCAATTCATCGGTACCGGCAATTTCATTTAAAAACCGAACACAACGTGTACAATGAATACAGCGAGTCATATCGGATGCCACTAAGCTGCCTAAATCTTCATCTGCAACAGAACGTTTACCTTCCACAAAACGCGAGACATCACGACCATATCCCATGGCCACATCTTGTAACTCACATTCGCCACCCTGATCACAAATCGGACAATCCAATGGGTGGTTGATTAATAAGAACTCCATGGCATTTTTCTGACCACTGGTGGCTCTTTTTGATCGGGTATAGATCTTCATACCTTCAGCAACCGGAGTGGCGCATGCCGGTAAGGGTTTAGGCGCTTTTTCGACATCCACCATACACATGCGACAGTTGGCCGCAATCGATAGTTTTTCGTGATAGCAAAACCGGGGAACGTTGATGCCATGACGGTCGGTGGCATGAATAATCATGCTGCCTTTATCGGCTAATACGGTTTGACCATCAATTTCAATGGTAACCTTATCGTCAGGTACCTGATTGCTTGTCTCGGTCATGAAGTTAACCTCTCATTCATTGATTTTTTGTGTTTGACAATATATTCAAACTCATCCCAATAGTATTTTAAAATACCTTGTACCGGCCAAGCTGCCGCTTCACCGAAGGCACAAATGGTATGACCTTCAATTTGCCCTGCAGCTTGACGCAACAGTTCAATGTCTTTTTGTTCACCACCACCGGCTAAAATACGATCCAACATGCGATACATCCATCCGGTACCTTCACGGCACGGTGTACACTGGCCACAAGACTCCATATAGTAAAAACGTGATATGCGTTGACACACTTCCACCATACAAGTACCTTCAGCCATGACGATAACAGCACCCGACCCTAATCCGGAGCCGGCTTCGCCAATGGAATCATAATCCATGGTTAAACCCATCATTACCTCTGCAGGTAATACTTTCATGGATGAACCTCCGGGGATGACTGCTTTCAGTTTTTTTCCATCTAGCACACCACCGGCTAATTCCAGTAAATCTTTAAATGGTGTACCAAGTGGGATTTCATAGTTGCCGGGTTTATTGACATGACCGGATACTGAAAATATTTTGACACCACCGTTATTTGGCTTACCTAATTCCAAGAACCAATCTGCACCTTTGCGCATTATCGCAGGCACAGAAGCCAGTGACTCAGTATTGTTAATTGTGGTTGGTCTACCGTAAATACCGTAATTAGCAGGAAACGGGGGCTTGTAACGAGGTAAACCTTTTTTACCTTCTAAAGATTCCATTAAAGCAGTTTCTTCGCCACAAATGTAAGCCCCGGCACCATAAGTACCTATAATATCCACATCAATACCAGTGTCTTGAATGTTTTTACCTAACAGTCCGGCGTCATAAGCTTCTTTTACGGCTGCCTCAAAATTTTCGTAAGGCTCATGGTGGAATTCACCACGCAAATAGTTATAACCCACTGTGGCACCCATGGCATAACAACCAATGGCCATACCTTCAATCAAGGCGTGTGGGTTATAACGAAGAATATCGCGATCATGACAAGTTCCCGGCTCAGATTCATCTGAGTTACACAGTAGATACTTTTGCCCAGGTGCATCTTTAGGCATAAAACTCCATTTTAAACCGGTCGGAAATCCAGCCCCACCGCGACCTCTTAATGCTGAAGCCTTAATGGTATTAATAATTTCGTCGCGGTCAGTTTTTTCTGCCAGAATTTTTTTCCAGGCTTGATAACCACCCTTATCTAAATAGTTTTGTAACGAATGATCCTTATCAGGATTCAAACAAACATGAACTTGTTCCATTAATCCAAACCTCCGAGTATCTCATCGATACTTTGTTCGGTTAAATTTTCATGGTAATGACCATCTACAATCATCATCGGAGCACCAGTACAAGCTGCCACACATTCTTCTTCTTTAACTAAAGTAATGCGGCCGTCTTCAGTGGTTTCACCCAGTTTAATACCAAGTTTATTTTCAGCATACTGAACAATTTTTTCGGAACCGCGCAACATACATGAAATATTGGTACAAATTGAAATTTTATGCCGCCCAACCGGTTGGGTATGAAACATGGAATAAAACTCAGCAGCTTCACGCACCCAAACCAGAGGAATATCAAGATATTCCGATACAGCAGACATAAGCTCTGTACTTATCCATCCAATATTCTGGTCCTGTACTGCATGCAAAGCACCCAATACCGCGGAACGTCTTTGTTCATGTGGATATTTATTTAACCAATAATCAATGGTCGCTTTAGTCTCATCCGTCAATAAATGCAGATGAGATTTTTCTTTATTTTGTGGATTGACAATCTGAAACATCAGCGATCTATCTCCCCGAAAACAATGTCCATAGTTCCGATAACGGCCACAACATCCGATAACATGTGGCCTTTCACCATGTCGTTCATGGCTGACAGGTGAGCAAAACCGGGCGCTCTTAATTTAACCCGAAACGGTTTATTTGAATCATCAGAGATCATGTAAACACCAAATTCGCCTTTAGGCGCTTCTACTGCACTATAGACTTCACCGGCCGGTACTGAATAACCTTCCGTAAATAACTTAAAGTGCATGATTAATGATTCCATGTCTTCTTTCATGGTGGCGCGTTTTGGCGGTACAACCTTGTAGTTATCAGCCATCACCGGCCCAGGATTATTTCTAAGCCACGCCACGCACTGCTTAATAATTTTTCCTGATTGTGCCATTTCTTCCATACGCACCAAATAACGATCATAGCAATCGCCGTTAACACCCACTGGAACATCAAAATCAACTTTATCGTAAGCTGCATAGGTTTGTTTTTTACGTAAATCCCACGCCACGCCACTTCCCCGCAGCATTGGACCCGTGAATCCCCAAGCCTTCGCTTGTTCCGGAGAGACCACACCAACACCGACAGTTCGTTGTTTCCAAATACGGTTTTCCTCTAATAAAGTACGGTATTCATTTAATTTATTAGGAAAATCGTCAATAAAAGCTTCTATAAAGTCCAGCAAAGAACCTTCACGCCACTCATTGGCCTGTTTTAGATCATTGCCTTTGGTCCATTGACTTTCTTTGTGTTTCGGCATTTTTTCCGGTAAGTCCCGGTATACACCACCTGGTCGATAATAAGTGGCATGCATACGTGCACCGGAGACCGCCTCATACATATCCATACACATTTCGCGTTCACGAAAAGCATACAAAAACAATGCCATTGAACCCAAATCAAGACCATGGGTACCTATCCACATCAGATGATTTCTAATACGGGTAATTTCGTCGAACATGGTGCGGATGTATTGAGCACGAATCGGTGCCTCCAGATGCAGTAATTTTTCAATGGCACGCACATAGGCATGCTCATTACACATCATAGATACATAATCGAGGCGATCCATGTAACCAATTGATTGATTAAAGGGTTTGGTTTCAGCTAACTTTTCTGTGGCACGGTGCAATAAACCCACATGCGGATCGGCATGGGTAATCACTTCTCCATCCATTTCCAGAATAAGCCGCAAAACACCATGCGCCGCCGGATGTTGCGGCCCAAAGTTCATTGTATAGTTTTTAATTTCAGCCATTATGAATTCTCCTGATTGGCCGCATTATCGACGTATCGCGAATCGCGACGAATGGTTTTTGGAACCAATACCCGGGGCTCAATTGACACCGGTTGATAAACCACTCGTTTCTTATCTTCGTCATATTTAACTTCAACATTTCCAATTAACGGGAAATCTTTACGGAAAGGATGACCAATAAAACCATAATCAGTCAATATACGACGTAAGTCAGGGTGTCCTTGAAAAATAATGCCGTATAAATCAAAAGCTTCACGCTCAAACCAATTGACGCCGGCCCAGATATCAACCAATGATGGCACCACCAGCATGCCTTCATCTGGCGCAAAGCATTTTAATGTTAACCGTTGGTTTTTGTTAAGTGACAACAACTGCACAACAACAGCAAAACGATTGGTAATGGTTTCCTTGCGTCGCTCACTCCATGTGAATCGACCCGGACCTTTACCTCGGATACCGCGACTAAATCCGGTAGAGGTTACTTCGTCAGTCGGCCATTCAGGCTCGCCATAGCTGAGGTAATCAACACCACATAAGTCAATGCATTGATCAAAATCAAAATCTCGATCATCTCGCAAGGTTTTCGCGACTTCCAACCAAGATTCAACGGGCACGGTACAGATAACACCATTAACTGTCTCTTTAATGTGTATATCGATGTCACTAAAATGAGTGTGCAAACTCTTACTTAGCTGTCTTTTATAAATACTCATGATGTTCTTGCAATGGTGTTGGTACGTTTGATTTTTTTCTGTAACTGCAAAATACCATAAATAAGCGCCTCTGCAGTTGGTGGACAACCGGGCACGTAAATATCCACCGGTACCACGCGATCACATCCCCGCACCACCGAATATGAATAATGGTAGTAGCCACCCCCGTTGGCGCAAGAACCCATCGATATCACAAATTTTGGCTCAGGCATTTGATCATAGACCTTGCGTAACGCCGGCGCCATTTTGTTAACCAAGGTGCCGGCCACAATCATGACATCAGATTGTCTTGGCGAGGGTCTAAAAATAACACCGAAGCGGTCTAAATCATAACGTGCCGCACCGGCATGCATCATTTCAACGGCACAACAGGCCAAACCAAAGGTCATCGGCCACAATGAACCTGTCCTTGCCCAGTGTAATAAATCATCAACCCGAGCCGTAACAAAACCTTTGTCTTGCATGCCCTGGTCAACCACCGGCTGTAAAATATTATCGACTATTCCCATTCCAGTGCTCCTTTTTTCCACTCATAAATAAAACCTATGACCAACAGTAACAAAAACAAGAACATAGAAACCAGGCCAAAAGCACCTAATTCAGTTAACACAACTGCCCAAGGAAATAAAAAGGCAATTTCTAAATCAAAAATAATAAATAAGATGGCCACCAAATAGAATCGCACATCAAATTTCATGTGAGCATCATCGAATGCTTCAAAACCACACTCGTAGGGTGAAACTTTCTCGTCGGTGGTTTTTCGGGTTCCGAATAACATCCCAAGCGAAATTAACACCACGCCAAGGCCGACAGAAACGGCCAAAAACAATAACACCGGAAAATATGCGGCAATCATACATCCATCCTTATTTTATTTATCAATATTGGTGCCGAAGGCCGGACTTGAACCGGCACGACTGTTAAGCCACTACCCCCTCAAGATAGCGTGTCTACCAATTCCACCACTTCGGCACATAATAAGTCATACTCTTTATGCAAAATTATGACACTCAAAACGAACCCGACATGATACGCTCCACTTACTGGTTACCGCCTTGATCTTCATCAATCGGTTGTGGCTGAACCTCAGAGGCATCTTCATTTGTCGGCTCCACAGGTTCAACTGTGTTTTGTTCAGCTTGCTCAGCTGATTGTGT
Source organism: Marinicella gelatinilytica (assembly GCF_026410405.1). Classification (GTDB taxonomy): domain Bacteria; phylum Pseudomonadota; class Gammaproteobacteria; order Xanthomonadales; family Marinicellaceae; genus Marinicella; species Marinicella gelatinilytica. The sequence goes on from NZ_JAPMLN010000006.1 coordinate 89,992, forward strand.
TTGTTGCTGTGGCAAATTATCATTCGCCATATCACCTTCACCAGGGATTAAAGCATCGGTACGTTGCCCACTGTCTAAGGTTCCCATAACCCCTAAATCCTGGCCTTCTGCTTTATCAGTTACGCCATGGGTGTTTTGAAAATCCATGCTAATGGCCATGGTAATTATAAAAAACAAGGTGGCCAGCACGGCTGTGCTTTTTGAGAGAAATGAACTGGATCCCTTGGCACCAAAAACTGTACCAGATGCGCCACTTCCAAAAGCTGAACCGGCGGTGGCTCCAGGCCCTCTTTGCACCAAAATAAAACCAATCAGGGCAATGGTTACCAGCACTTGTATTATGTTTAAAAAATTAATCGTCATTTAATTGTCTCCTGACTTTGGTAAATACCGCCGTCTTAGTCAAATCTATTTCATTCGTTTAGTTTGACTGTTTTTTGTCCAATAGCTTATTTGCCTGCCGGCAAATGGCCACAAAATCTTCCGCGGCTAAAGAAGCACCGCCAATGAGTCCGCCATCAACATCCGGCATGGAAAACAACTCAAAAGCATTACTACCTTTGCAACTACCGCCATAAAGCAGCCGAATTTGGCGCGCCATTGTAACATCTTTAGATGCCAATTGAGAACGGATAAATTGATGAACTTCTTGTGCCTGTTCGGCTGAAGCCGTCAACCCCGTACCAATTGCCCATATGGGCTCATACGCCAAAAGACATTGGCCGGCATTATCCGCATCTAGTAAGTCAATCACAGCGGCAAGCTGACGCTCAATCACAGCAAAAGTCTCATTATTTTCACGTTGTTGCTGGCTTTCACCCACACAAATAATTGGCATTAATCCCTGCGCCAGAGCTTGTTTGAATTTAGCGCGCACCAAAGCGTCATCCTCACCATGATGTTGTCGCCGTTCAGAATGACCAATTAACACCAACTGAGCACCCACATCTTTGAGCATTGCGGCACTAATTTCACCGGTATGTGCACCAGACGCGTGGGCACTGACATCTTGAGCGCCGACAATTAAAGAACGAGGCGCAGAGTCACTTAACTGCGGCACATAAAGAAAAGGCACACACAAAGCCACATCGATGCCTTTGGCAGATTGATCATTTGTGACAAAATCTGCCATCCAATTTTTCAACATAGATTCACTGCCATGCAACTTCCAATTCCCGGCAACCATGAATTTACGCATCATCTTCACCTTCTGCGTCTTGATTACTTTCAGCACCTTGTAGATCTGTCAGCTCATCGTCTTCACCGCCTTCATCATCCATGTTGATGATTTTAGCCAATCCCACTAAAGACTCACCTTTTGACAAGCGAATCAATGTCACGCCTTGGGTATTACGTCCAACAGTAGAGATTCCGCTGACAGAAGTTCTCACCAAAGTACCGCCATCACTGATTAACATAACCTGGTCATCCGGCAGCACCTGACAAGCACCAACTAAGCGACCATTACGTTCGGAAGTTTGGATGGCAATGACACCCTGACCACCGCGGCGAATACGCGAAAACTCTTCTAATTTAGTTTGCTTACCAAAACCGTGCTCAGTACAGGTTAGCACTTGACCCTCTTCAGCCACAAACATCGAAACCACAGATTGTCCCGGTTTCATGCTGATGCCTTTTACACCTCGGGCAGTACGACCCATGGATCGCACATCACTCTCGTGAAAGCGAATACTCTTACCGGCACTGGTGAATAAAAAGACATCCTGGTCACCATTGGTGATCTCTACATTAACCAGGTAATCATCATCCAAAAGACCTAAACCAATAATACCATTAGCCCGAGGTCGAGAAAAATTCTCTAAAGAAGTTTTCTTAACAACACCTTTAGCTGTGGCAAAAAACACATAACTATCCGGATCATAATCACGCACCGGCAAGATGGCGGTAATTTTTTCTTCTTTATCCAAAGGCAGCAAATTAACCAAAGGTTTGCCACGCGCTGTTCGAGATGCCATCGGCAACTCATAAACTTTTAACCAATACACCTGACCTTGGTTACTAAAACACAATAAGGTGTCATGGGTGTTTGCAACCCATAATTTTTCAATAAAATCATCGTCCTTCATATTGGTGGCCGATTTACCTTTTCCGCCACGGGCTTGTGCGCGATAAACGTCCAGCTGTTGCATTTTCGCATAACCGGCATGCGATAAGGTTACCACCACATCTTCTTCAGGAACCAAATCGCGCATAGTCAACTCCCGTTGACGGTTTAATATGATGGTACGACGATCATCCCCGAACTGATCTTTAATTTCCAACAACTCTTCGCGAATGACTTCTAATAAACGATCCGGATTTGTCAAAATATTTAAGTATTCCTTAATAGCAACGATGATTTCTTTAAACTCATCACTGATTTTATTCTGTTCAAGGCCGGTTAAGCGATGTAATTGCAAATCCAAAATGGCTTTGGCCTGAATCGGAGATAATTGATAACCTTCAGGAAAAAAACCATAGGCATCGTCTAAATCTTCCGGACGACATAAATCTCCATTGTCATCCAACAAGGATTTAATTAAATCAGCATCCCATTTTTTAGCCAGCAAGCGATCCCTGGCTTCGGCGGGATTTTTAGAGGTTTTAATTAACTCAATAATTTCCTCAATATTAGCCAAGGCAACAGATAAACCTTCCAATATATGCGCCCGATCTCTGGCTTTGCCCAATTCGAAAATGGTTCGTCGAACAACCACTTCACGGCGATGCTTAACAAACTCGTTTAACACCTCCATTAAAGACAAGGTTCGCGGCTGACCATTGACCAGTGCCACCATATTTATACCAAACACGGTTTGCAGCTGAGTCAACTTAAACAGCTGATTTAGTATGACCTCACCGACTTCACCACGTCTTAATTCGATAACAATGCGCATACCGTCTTTATCAGACTCATCACGCAAAGCTGTAATACCTTCAAGTTTTTTATGCTTAACCAATTCCGCAATTTTTTCAATCAATCGAGCCTTATTAACCTGGTAAGGAATCTCATCAATGATAATGGTCTGTTTGCCACTGGCTTCATCCACCTCGATATCTGAGCGCGCGCGCATGTAAATTTTACCACGACCGGTTTCATAGGCATCGCGAATACCTTCGGCACCATTAATAAAGGCCGCTGTCGGGAAATCAGGGCCCGGCAAATAGGTCATAATCTCATCAAGACTGATATCAGGTTTTTCGATTAAGGCTATCACCGCATCAATCACTTCATTAAGATTATGCGGCGGTATGTTGGTGGCCATTCCTACAGCAATACCCGATGAACCGTTTACCAAGAGGGCTGGAATCCGTGTCGGCAGAACCGAAGGTTCACTGTCTGTCTCATCATAATTCGCCACAAAATCGACCGTATCTTTATCGATATCTGCCAGCATTTGATGAGAAATTTTTGCCATACGCACTTCTGTGTATCGCATGGCCGCCGGCGAATCACCATCCACGGAACCGAAGTTACCCTGACCATCAACCAACATGTAACGCATTGAAAAAGGCTGTGCCATACGCACGATGGTGTCGTAAACTGCAGAATCACCATGAGGGTGGTATTTACCAATCACATCACCCACCACCCGGGCTGATTTTTTATGGGCTTTATTCCAACTAACACCCAATACATTCATGGCATACAACACCCGACGATGAACCGGTTTCAAACCGTCTCTAACGTCCGGCAAAGCACGTCCCACAATCACACTCATCGAATAATCGAGGTATGATTTCTTCATTTCGTCTTCGATATTTATTTTGATAATATCAGTCGAATTCTCTGCCATAAACCAGCATTCCTAAGGTAAAAATTAAACGCATCATTGTAACACAATTAGACACCATATCAGGTGCCTAAATATCACTGAAATTAACTCATAATAACATCATTGAAAATAACCTGTACAACGCACTATGCCATTTAAAACCACTCACCAATAATTAGGCAAAAGTTACTTAACAGCACCTAAACGCTTAAATGTATGCTGGGCGAACTCAGTCACATTATCTTGTTCAATGGCGCTGCGAATGGCTTTCATAAAATCTTGATAGAAATACAAATTGTGAATGGTATTTAATCTCGAACCAAGCATTTCGCCACAACGATCTAAATGTCGTAAATAAGATTTGGAAAAGTTCTGGCAGGTATAGCAGCCACAATCCTTATCAATCGGTCCGGTATCAAACTGATGTTGTGCATTTCGGATTTTCACCACACCATCCCAGGTAAATAAATGACCATTACGGGCATTACGGGTTGGCATCACACAATCAAACATATCAACACCCATTAGCACAGCCGCCAATATATCTTCAGGTTTACCGACGCCCATTAAATAACGAGGTTTATCATCGGGCAAAAGAGGCGTGGTAACGGCTAAAACCTGTTCTCGCAAGTCTTTGGGCTCACCCACTGACAAGCCACCAATGGCATAGCCATGGAAATTCATTTCTGTCAAAGCAGCGGCCGAACGTTCACGTAAATGATCATACATGCCACCTTGAACAATACCGAATAAAGCATTGGGGTTACCTTGAAAAGCACGCAAACTGCGCTCGGCCCAACGTAAAGATAGCTCCATCGAATCAGCGGCCTGCTTTTCACTGGCAGGATACGGCGTACACTCATCGAAAATCATCACAATATCCGAACCCAGTTGGCGCTGTACCGCCATCGATTCCTCAGGCCCCATAAACACCCGAGAACCATCGACCGGTGAAGCAAACTCAACACCCTGTTCGGTAATTTTACGCCGTTTGGCCAATGAAAAAACCTGGAAACCACCGGAATCAGTTAATATCGGCTTATCCCAAGCCATAAAATCATGCAAGTCGCCATGCTCACTGATGACATCGGTGCCCGGACGCAACATCAGATGAAAGGTATTGCCCAATATGATTTCAGCACCAATGTCCTTTATTTCATAAGGTGCCATGGCTTTAACAGTACCATAAGTACCCACCGGCATAAAACAAGGCGTTTCCACAGTACCGCGTGAAAAAATTAATTGGCCGCGTCTGGCTTGCTGGTCTTGCTTTATCTTTTTAAATTTCACTGCCATGTTCTCGTTAAAAACCGCGCATTATAACGTATTGCCGGTGTTAACTATAATCTGACGAATCCTTGTATTCAGAAAGTAACCCAATACTGGCATCCGCCAATAAATCCAACACCAGCTCAAAACCATCGCCGTCACCGTAGTAAGGATCTGGAACTTCCGTTTCAACCCTGTCATAAGCATAAGACATCATAAGGCTCATCTTTTGATGATTGGCATCAGGAAAACGACTTTTAATTTCCATTAAATTGGCTCGATCCATGACAATTAATCGATCAAATTTCTCAAAATCTGCCGCTTCAACTTGACGCGCCCTTAAATGTTGCATATCAATACCTCGCTTTAAAGCTGCCGCTACCGAACGTTTGTCAGGTGAATGACCAATGTGATAGGCATGGGTACCGGCAGAATCAATAATAAATTCATCTTGCAAACCCGCTTTTGCTAATTGCGCTGCAAAAACCGCTTCTGCGGATGGCGAGCGACAGATATTACCCATACAGATAAACAGTATTTTATTTTTTCTCATTAAATTACCTCATTAAAGAATGAATACAAATATTCCATTTCTTGCATGAAATATCCGGCTTAGCTATGATGATTGTTTTTTATATGCGGGTATTGTATGCCATCTGTCAAAATGTTTCGCCATCAACCCGGGAAAGCCCGACCGAGTTTTAGTCAACTGCATCAATGGGTTGAAAAACAAACGACTTCTTTGAAAGACATGAGTAAGGAATTGGCTGAATTAACCGTGGATTTACAAGCAGAGAAGAAACAGTCTGTATTGGTGATATTCCAAGCCTTAGACGCAGCCGGTAAGGACAGCACCATTCGCAATGTATTCCGTTACTGTGATCCAAGCATGATAAGCAGCCAAAGCTTCAAAACCCCGTCAGCCAAAGAATCCAGTCATGATTTTATGTGGCGCTGTTACCCACACTTTCCTGCAAATGGCAAAGTCCAGATTTTCAACCGCAGCTATTATGAAGAGACTTTAGTGGTTCGGGTGCACCCACATTTTCTACAAAATCAACACATCGATATTCCCGTCAAAAAATCATTTTGGCAACAACGTTTTGACTTTATCAATCAGGTTGAAAAACACTTCACAACTAATCGTACTCGGGTTATCAAATTCATGTTAGACGTGGATAAAGACACGCAACAACAACGACTCGTCAGACGTTATGCCCGCAGTGATAAAAACTGGACATTTAACATCAATGACTTAAAGGAGCGTCAGTTTTGGGATGAATACCAGTTGGCTTTTGATGATATGCTCGACAAAACTTCCACAGAATATGCGCCCTGGTATGTTATTCCTGCCACTGATAAAAACATGATGCGTCAACTGGTGGCCACGATTATGGTCAAACAATTAAAAAAGATGGGTTTTCAACGACCTGGACTGGCTCCAATGACCGACGATGAATTGACTTTATTGTCGGAAACCATTGAAGCCACTAACCAAACTGAGTAACCCCAATGGTGTCTTTGGGGGGCATTTGTAAATGGTAACTTTGTTGCTTGAGATTCTCTCTGACCGCCTGAATGTCTTCACTTCCTAATTTTTTCCGTTCGTCTAAATCAAGATTCATAACAGCCTCACATGCCCCAAGTATTTTCTGTAAATCATCAGGCAAATCAGACACGTGAAAACCATCGGCACAATACACATAAGCACCCGTTTTTTTATTGGAACGGTAAACAGTACATTTCATAGTAATTTTAAGGTTGAGTGGCTTTTACGCCGGTAATTTTACAGGTCTCGTTGATATCCAAAACTGTGATTGTACCATCTGCCACAGGCGCCTTTAATTGGCGAGCACCGGTGGTTAAAAAATAAGTCAATTCAATATCACCGGCTGTTTGTAAGAAACTTTGCCAGCGATTTCCGGCCTGAAAACAAGTGACAGCACAACCTGACTCACCACAAGTCAAGGTTTCTCGATAGACATCCGCTGTATCCGTTTGAGCCATCACTGCGTTTTGACCCAATAACAATAAACTCAGCACAAATAATTTATTCATCTTTAAGACCTCAAGCAAATAATGTCCATTTTATAAAACACCCATGAATTGATAATTAACCAGACTGTACATTAATTGTGATGGACATCACGTCCAGTTGACCACCATAAACCAGGACAAGATTGATATAAACAACCATAGGATGACTGCCATTAACATCGGCCGCCAGCCTGTTTCTTTGATGTCTGCCAGTGATAAGCTACTACCCACCAAAAACAAGGTCAAAATCAACAATCGCTTAGCCACGAGCGTTATACCGCCGGTTACTGATTCCGGCAACCAACCGGCACTATTAATCAACATGGCAATAATAAAACCAGCAATAAACCAAGGGATTTTGATTGTGCTGTCTTGACTTTTAAACATTACCATCGACACCAAAGCCAAAGGAATAATCCACAAAGTTCGTGCCAGTTTAACCGTGGTGGCGGTTTTTAAAGCTTCATCACCGTAGGCTAAAGCCGCACCCACAACCGAACTGGTGTCATGAATAGCAATGGCTGACCACACACCAAATTGATACTGAGTCAAATCTAAATAGGTGCCAATGGCAGGGAAAATAAGTAAAGCCACGGCATTTAATAAAAACACCACAGCAATGGCCACGGTGATGTGTTTATTATGGGCATTGATTACAGGCGCCACAGCAGCAATGGCACTACCGCCACAAATGGCGGTTCCCGAAGATATCAGGTGGCCCAAATGACGGTCCATATTTAAGGACTTAGCCAGTAGCCAACCCAATAAAACAGTGGTTACAATGGTCATTGCCGTGATACCTAACGTATCGACACTGGTGGCTAGGGCTTCGCCAGCTTGAATACCAAAACCCAAACCAATCACGGCAATTTTTAATAAATGCTTAACACCGACTTTGCTTTGTGCCGCAAATGGATTACCTAAGGTTAACGCCAGAACCACACCCAGCAATAAAGCCGCGGCGCTGTTTATCCAACCGGTCAGGCAAATAACAGCAATGCCAATAAATAGTACGCGGCTTACATTCAGCACATTAATTCAATTCTTAAGGTTGCATGGGTGAATTTATGCGGTGCATCATATAATATGAATAACCATTGGCCTGAGGCATCTCAACTGGAAAATAAACTTTCCAGGTGGTGGCACCCATATGATTCATGGACAAACTCCAGCGCTCACTGTCATAATCTTCGGCCAGTAAGACTCCGCAATAAGCCCACTGATAAACATAGTCTGTTGGACACTCAACACCTTTTATAAAGTCAGAAGACGCTGCTTTATTTTCAAAAAACACCCAATCCGTTGGTATCGGTGGCGTTAATTTCTCTGTATTCTTAACCAAATGAAGTAATAGACTATTGGCGGCATTTTCTTCGGCCATCAACCACCAACCTTCGGGTGTGGCAATCTTCAATGGATCGCTGGAATTTTGTTGTCGTTCGCTGGTCTGAAATTCTGCATAACCAAAGTTATAATTAAAAACTTCTTTGTAAACATCATCATTCAGCGTTAAACCAACCACCTGATTACCTAAGATGCCTAACTTAACATCCTCAACATCGTTTATTTTGGCTGTTGTCGGTTCCATGGATTCAATGGGACTACCACCTCGGGTATTGAACATATCCATTTGAACACCACCTTCATCACCCAACTCACCTGTGGCCATATACCATATTGGCAGACCATTATCATCGTAAGTAAACACCGTCATCATGACGATATCACCCTGGCTATGAAAATTTATACCACTGCCAATTTCAGGATCATCTGTGGTTCGCCAATGCCCTTCCACCGGAAACGTACGGTAATCAATCGCTGCATTTTCCTCATAATCCGCATCTAAGCGAAATGCTTGATAAACCGGATGTTCACGACTATGACTGTCATCACCCTCTGGTTGCAAACGCAGTGTCATGGTATTCATGCCGATATCGTCTATAAACACATACAATCGACTCAACAGATCTGCCTTATCATTCAAGTTTGAATTTTTTATCCTGGCATTAAATTGACAGTAAGCTTGCGGTGATTCATTTTCCACTGGACAGGACAAATAATACCCCAATGAATTATTCAAATAAAAGCCATCATCAAAATAAATTGACGCATTTTGACTGTCAGGATCATTTGCCGAAACCTCACCATCAAAAAAATCAATCGTTAAACTCATTTCATCGGTGGCATTACCTATCGACCACTGACCAGTTAAATCTGGAAACTGGTAAAATTCACCTAACGGCGTGGTTAATTGCTCGGTCTCAATGCCATCAATACCAAAGCGATAAGTATGAATCGGCTTAGGCTCACTGTCATTAATGGATAAGGTACCGGTTTCGGTGGCATTAAAGGTTAATTTGATGCGTTTTTCAGGGTCAAACACCTCTGCAGTTTGCGGATTTCTGTTAAAGATAAATTCGCCCTTTTTAGTTTCCATTAACGGCACATCAAACACACCGTTGTCATCAATTTCGCCGGTGGCGTAGTACCACACCGGAGAACCATCTTCACGATAGGTGAAAACAATGACCATGGTGATATCACCCTGAGTGCGAATATTGATACCGCTGCCAATCGCCGGATCATCATAAGTCCGCCAATGGCCATCACTGGGAATGACTTTGGCGGACAAAGCTGAGGACAGCAGCATTAAGCCAAGTGTTAGTACAATAAACTTATAATTTTTCATATTTCTCTCCATATAAACGATTCGCAAAACTTTTTAAAAGCCAACGCATAATATCAATCTCGACAAACTTCATAATGAGTACAGATAATCACACAATACTATTTAAGGTTGCAAAGGTGGATTGATTCGGTAAAAATTATAATAGAAATAATGCGATGGGTAATCACCTATATCAGGCCGATTACCGTCTCGATAATAAATACGCATGGTGTCAACACCAATGTTAGTTAAAGATAAATAGGTTGATATACTATTATCAAAATCGGTCATATAAACCTGACACCTCATCCAAATATAAGCGGCATTCTCAGGACATCGCATACCACTTATCCAAGATGATGAAGCCGCAACATTAATAAATTCTGTCCAATCAGTTGGCGGTGGTGGCGTTAATTTGCTGGTATCTTTAACCAAATGTACCAAAGCCGACTCTGAACCATTTTCTTCGGCCATCAGCCACCAACCTTCAGGACTGGCGAATTTCAGTGGATCACCAGTTTCCGGGTAATAATGATTTGCGATAAATTCTGGAAAACCAAACTGGTAACTCTTAATCTCCTTAAACGCACCGCCATTGATATTTAAATGAGCCATTTGTTGAGCAGATAATAACAGTGTTACATCATAGAATTGATCCAAGTCAGCACTAACTGGTTCCACAGAATCTATCGGTGTACCACCTTTGGTGGTGAACATTTCTAAGTTTGCCCAACTATTGGCATTGAAATCGTTGTCTGGTATGCTTTCTGACGTTAATTCACCTGTGGCCATATACCAAATTGGTTCACCCGCTTCGTTATATGTAAACACCGTCATCATCACCACATCACCCTGGCTGTGAAAATTAATACCACTACCAATCTCAGGATCATCAAGCGTGCGCCAGTGACCTTCGTTTGGGAATAATCGGGTATCAATGTCGTTCGGCTCATCAAAACCCGTGTTTAACCGAAAAGCTTGATACGTCGGATGCTCACGGCTATAGGTTTCATCGCCTTCCGGTTGTAAATGGAAGGTCATGGTGTTCATACCAATATCATCCAAAAACACATACAAACGGTTTAATACCGCCGCTCTTTCGTTGGTTTCCACATCGTTTTGGTTAACATAAAAACGACAATAAGGCGCCTCCGTTGCACGTCGAGTTGGGCAACTCAAAAAATAGAAAATGCCTTCAGGCTCTCTGAGTTCATCTGTAAAGTGAAAGTGAAAGTTTGGACTGGGCGGATCGGCCAGCGCACCGTAATTTGTCACGAAGTCAAAATTAAAACTGATGTTGTCATTGGCACTGCCCATAGCCCACTGCCCAGTAATATCCGGAAACTGGTAAAAGTCACCTAAAGGCGTGGTTAATTGCTCGGTCTCAATGCCATCAATATCAAAGCGATAAGTATGAATCGGCTTTGGTTCACTGTCATTAATAGATAAGGTACCGGTTTCGGTGGCATTAAAATTTAATCTAATGCGTTTTTCAGGATCGAACACTTCGGCGGTTTGTGGTGAATTATTAAATATATTTTCACCATTTTTAGTTTCCATTAACGGTACATCAAACACACCGTTGTCATCAATTTCACCGGTGGCGTAATACCACACCGGCGAACCGTCTTCACGGTAGGTGAAAACTATGACCATGGTGATGTCACCTTGGGTGCGAATATTGATACCGCTGCCAATCGCCGGATCATCATAAGTCCGCCAATGGCCATCACTGGGAATAACTTTGGCGGACAAAGCCGATGAAAACAATAGTAAGCCGACTGATAGAGTAATAAAGCTAAGTTTTTTCATGGCAGGGTTTTATGAAAACAAAATAATATTGTATGACAACTAAAATTGATAATCAAAATACCGTTCAGGTATCATTAAGCATTACTGCTTGAGTACCCGGTAATTGCTTAATTAAATCGGCACCAAACAGGCGTGAGGGGGTCTGATATCCCGGTGTCAATTTTTGACTCGATAGCACCGCTTTCACCACGTGCAAAGAACCATCCACAGTTAATTGATAACCGTTGGCCACCTGCATACGTTTTTGTAATCGTTCGCCTGTGGCATTACTGACTTCACCCCAAATAAAAGTTGTTAACTCTTGGCGAGCTTGTTCATCGGGGCCTTTTACGGTTTTTTCGATGCGTTTTTTAAGTCTATTCTGAACCCATGACCAAGCCAATATCGGACGGATCCAGTTGAGCTTTTTCAAACGTTTAACTAGACGAGGTGAAGCAGGTATGTAAACCTCAATATTCTGTATCTCAGTGGAATAATAGGCCGTGGCAACATCACCCCAGGGAATGGTCATCGCCAATTTCTGACCACCACCAAAATCGATGCGCCGGGTTTTATAAGCCAATGGCACTTCCTTAATTAACCCGTCTTCTCGAATGCGACCGCCTTCCGGTAAGGCTTCAACCGAGGTTTTAGCTGTACCCGGGCTAAAACCCGACCGTGAATCAAAACCTAAATTCAGGTGTGTGGCATCGGGCATGGCCTGTTTTAACATGGCAGCCATACAATCCGTGGGAATCACATCAAAACCAACGCCGGGACATAAAATAATATCTGCCAAGGTCGCCGGTTGATGACGTTCAGCCGCCGCCTCAAACACCCCAATCTCACCGGTGATATCAAAATAATGACATTGTGCCTCAATACAGGCATCCATAAATATGTCCGCCGTTTGTGAAAAAGGTCCGGCACAATTAAGTACCAAGTCATAGGACTTCAGCAAATCATTGTTGCCTGCTAAATCTGATACCGAAAACACCACATGCGATAAGCCCAACTGTTGTGCCAAATCAGCCGTTTTATCAGAATCACGACCGGCTAAAATCGGCTGCAATCCATCTTTAACTGCCTGCCTGGCAATCAGCTCACCGGTGTATCCATAGGCGCCATACAGTAACCATTGTTGTTTTTGTGTCATTGATTTAACCGTTTAATAAATTTAATTTTTTGGCGAAAAAAGAGGTTGGGCATCCAGCGCGATAAGCGCCATTGATTTTTGGTTTTTTTGTCACTGAATACCATAAACTCTTTATGCTCAATGGCCGCCAAAATCTGTTGGGCCACATCATCGGCATTAAAAGACGAATTTTGCATCCATTTCTCAATACGTTTTTTCATTTTATCGTTACTGTCAATCATGGAATCGGTGAGTGCGGTTTTAAAAAACGCCGGACAGGCCACCGCCACATGGACATGACTGTTGGCTAACTCACAACGCAGGGTTTCGCTTAACGCCACCACCCCGGCTTTCGAGACATTATATGAAGCCATATAGGGCGCCAGTGCCAGCGCTGCAAATGAAGCCACATTAACGATGGCTGATTCCGGTTGCTGTTTTAAATAAGGTAAAAAACTGCGACAACCGTGAACCACACCCATTAAATTAATATTAATCACCCGCTGCCACTGTTCCAAAGAGCTGGTTTCAACCCCACCCTCTGAAGCAATTCCGGCATTGTTAATCAATACATCTACCTGACCAAAATAATTTACCACATGTTCAGCAGTTTTCTGCACTGTTTGGGCATCGGTCATGTTACAGTCAAAGAATTTTGCCTGATAACCTTTGGCAGTTAATTCATGAACCGCCGCTTCGCCGGCCGCTTGTTGAACATCGATTACGGCGATATTATATTGATGTGCTGCGTGACGGGCTAAAGCCAACCCTAAACCACTGGCGGCACCGGTTATAACCATTGTTTTCTTCATAGATAGATTTTAACAAATTTTTCGAACAACTGTTCGCATTTTGCTATACTTTATCAATTCATCATCAAGTTGCCCGATGCAAGCCACTCAATTCACAGCATTCAAATCCCGTGCACAAGATATTGTGCAATCATCTGTTTTCGAAGCCGAGCCATTTTTGCTTAATCACCAATGGCCGGAATTAGAAAGTGCCATTGATAAAATAAGAACCCAGGTTAAAAGAGACGGACTGTGGGCACCCCATTTACCGATTGACATTGGTGGCCAAGGTTTAACCGTCAATCAATTAGGCAAATTATCTGCGGTATTAGGCCAATCACCACTGGGCCATGTTTGTTTTGGCTGCCAAGCGCCGGATGCCGGCAACGCCGAACTGTTACACCTGTATGCCGATGAACGCATTAAAAAGCAATTCTTACTGCCTTTAGCCGGCGGAGATATACGCAGTTGTTTTGCCATGACCGAACCGGCCATGGCAGGCTCTAACCCCACTCGACTGGCCTGTACTGCCGAATTAAAAAATGGTCAATGGCATATAAATGGTCATAAGTGGTTTACCACTGGTGCAGATGGTGCGGATTTTGCCATTGTGATGGCGGTTACTGAACCACAGGCGGCTAAACATCAAAAAGCCAGTATGATTATTGTCCCGAATGACACTGAAGGCTTTCAATTAAAACGTAATATCCCCATCATGGGCAGCTCTGGTCATGGTTACTTCTCCCATGGAGAAGTGCTTTTTAACGATGTCAAAGTACCCGAACATTATTTGTTGGGAGAACCCGGGCATGGTTTTTTAATGGCGCAACAACGTTTAGGCCCTGGTCGCATTCAACACTGTATGCGCTGGATTGGTATTGCTCGTCGCTGTTTTGATATTTTATGTCGCTATGTTAATAGTCGCCAAATTACTGATAACCAAACACTGGCACAACAACCGGTGATGCAAGTCAAAATTGCCGAATGCTATGCTGCCATTGAAGCTGCACAACACTTAGTACAGGCCACCGCTCAACGCATTGATGATGTTGGCTACAAAGCGGCCAAACATGATATCTCCATGATTAAATTTCACACAGCCCAAATGCTACAACTGGTTATGAACCATGCCATTCAAGGTTTAGGCGGGCTCGGCGTTACCGATGACACGGTGCTGTCATTTTTCTACCGTGAAGAACGTGCGGCACGGATTTATGACGGTCCCGATGAGGTCCATCAACTGTCTTTGGCGAAACAGATATTGGCCAATTATCAATAAATCATGGATTACACTGCGTTTCAAGCCAGATTCAAAGAGTACTTCGGAGATGAGTGGCAGTTTATTTACCAACAAAATAAAAACCGTTTAGCACTCAAAAATGAACGCATTGCCACCCGTAAATTAGCCACCATTATCCCGGCTGTTTTTAGTATCTCAAAATCTCAAGGGTTCCAGGGTATGACAGTCAGAGATTTATGCCAAGCAACCGGTTTCAGCATGGGAGGCTTATATAAATATTTTGCCCATAAGGATGATTTAATTGTCATGATCCATCAGGCACTGGTGGACATGACAGAACAAATATTATTATCAGTGGAAGATGACAACCCATTAACCAGTATTGATAATATGTTGATCTATCATTTGTACATCAGTGAGCGACTAAAACGCTGGTTTTATTTTGTATTTATGGAAGCCAAACACTTGGATAAATCTTTGCTGAATCAATTTGTACAATCAGAAAATTTAATGGAACAAGCTTTAATGACTCATATTGTCAAAGCGTGTGAATTAAATTTATGCCAATGTGAATCACCCTTTTTAACGGCCACCGTGTTTAAGTCGGCATTACAAGAATGGTATTTAAAAACCTATAAATACCACGCCTATAAAATTTCATTAGAAGATTTCAAGCAACACTTACTAAACTTAAGAAGACAATTGCTTCCGACACTTAAACCATGAACTCAGATCAAAAAAAATCTTTAATAAAGTACTTAAAAAACCGCTTAGTATGTACAGGTGAATTAACATTAACAGCACTCACCGGTGGGGTTTCAAACTTAACGTATCGATTATCAGATGGTGAGCAGCAATGGATTGTGCGCACCTCTCCCAGTGGCACTAAAGCCAAAGGTGCCCATGATATGGTTCGCGAATACAATCTATTGAAGTCTTTATCAGAATATTATGTCTTAAGTCCGAAGGTATACTTCTTAATTGATGATTTGGACATTTTTCCACGACCGGTGTATGTCATGGAAGCCATTGAAGGCATTGAGGTTCATCGTAAACTCCCTGATATCTACCAAACAACAGATCAAAAGAAATTATGCCACGCACTAATTAATGCACAATTGCAATTACATCAAGTACCTTTAAATGAAACCTTACAAGTCTATAACATGGGTCGTGGCTACATTAAACGACAAATTAGTGGCTGGGTTAAACGTTACAAAAACGTCCAACCCAACCATAATCGGGCGGATATGTTGATACATTGGTTACAAAAAAATCTGCCAACCGACAATAAACCTTATGCCCTTATCCACAATGATTTTAAGTTTGATAACCTGATATTTGATACTCAAAACCCCACTCAAATCATAGGGGTTTTAGATTGGGAAATGGCCACCGTAGGCGATCCACTGATGGATTTGGGTTGCTCCCTGGCTTATTGGATTCAAGCCAATGACCACCCCAGTACCCAAGCCATTCGCACCCAACCAACGACCGAAAACGGCATGCTGACACGTGATGAATATGTTCATGAGTACTGTCGGTTAAGTGGAATACAATTAGACAATTATGACTTTTATTACGTCTATGGTTTATTTCGATTAACAGTCATCGTGCAACAAATTTATTATCGCTACCAACAAGGTCAAACGAACGATCAACGTTTTAAACCTTTTGGTGATATTCGCGATATTCTTATTAACCATAGTCTGCAACAAATAGGTGATATAAATGTATGATTTTAATGAACAAGTGGTGGTGATTACCGGTGCCAGTCGTGGTATTGGCGCAGCCATCGCCCAACAATTTGCAAAAGCCGGCGCCACAGTGGTGGTCAGCTCTCGTCATCAAGATACCATTGATCAAGTGGCTGACAACATTCGCAAACATGGTGGCCAGGCCCATGCCATCAGCTGTCATAATGGCGATAAAGAATCACGACAAAAACTCATAGATGCCGTAATGCAACTATGTGGTCGTATTGATGTTTTAATTAATAATGCCGCGGCCAACCCCTATTTTGGTCCGGTTTTAAATACCGGTTATGAAGCCATGCAAAAAACCATCGAAGTCAATATTGAAGGTTATTTTCATTTAAGCCAGTTGGCCGGTCAAATTATGAAAAAGCAAGGCAAAGGTGTGATTATCAATACCGCCTCCGTCAACGGTTCCGACCCCGCGGCTATGCAAGGTATTTACTCTGTCACCAAAACCGCGATTATGGCCATGACGCGCAGCTTTGCTAAAGAATGTGCTCAATTTGGCATTCGTGTGAATGCCGTTTTACCCGGTTTAACTGACACCAAATTTGCTTCGGCATTAACCCAAAACGAAGCCATGCTGAAAATGATTTTGCCACAAATACCCATGGGCCGGATGGCGCAACCTGACGAAATTGCCCCGGCCTATCTATTCTTAGCCAGCGACCAGGCCGCCTATATCACCGGCGTTAATTTACCGGTTGATGGTGGTTTTTTGGCTTAATTTATTCAGCTTGCTTAGCCATGGTTACCACCCAAATGCCGCGCAATTGGTCAACATCAAAGCCGGTGGCTTGATCGTTGGGATATAGTTTGTTCAAAACAGCCAGGGTATCAGGTGCAATGTCGGTTTCAGGAGAGCCGTGACAATTCAAGCAACCTGGCTGAGTGACAATTGGATAATAGGCCACCATCTCACCACTCACTTCGCTGACCATACCCTTTGGGCTTTGACCGGCTGCCAGTTGTTGTTTGGCTTCGCTTATGTAAGCTAATTGAGATGCATTGGGGGTATTATTGGGGTTACGATTTTTATCAGACACCCGTTTTAAGTCCAGTAAATTACCGGACACTGTAGAGTCTGTTAACGGAATGGCTTGTTCATGGCAAAAATTTAACGCGCCCATGGGCCCCTGCTCTTGCATGGTTTTTTTTAAATTGCTGCCCAGTATTTTTTGGGCTTTTTGAGCGTGTTGCTGACCCAGCAACAAATAATCGATGTTGTCAGCCTGGCTTGATTGTGCTTTTTCATTTTTAATTTGGGGTTGTTGAACATTCTCTTGTTCTGAAGCATTTGGTTGACAGGCAACTAAAACAAACATAAATAACACTGACACAATGGTTTTCATAAATTTCTCACAGTTTGTTAATGGGGATTTTAATAAATTGGGTGCCCTGCGCTGATATCGCCCCAAAAGCACCTAATCGCATATTGGTTTGAATCGATGGCAGTATCAACCTCGGCACCGCTAAAGTGGAATCCCGTTGTTGACGGACTTTTTTAAATTCTTCTAAGCTGGTGTTCGCTTTAATCATTCTATTGTGTTTTTTTTGTTCAGCCACAGTAACAGATTTACGCGGTTCCTCACCTGCATCAGGATAATCGTGGCATAAATACATCACCGTATCATCCGGTAAGGCATATAGTTTTTGAATAGATTCGTACATCTGCTCAGCACTGCCACCTGGAAAATCAACACGTGCGGTTCCGCCATCGGGTGCAAACAAACTATCACCGACAAACACCGCAGAACCAATGTGGTAACTAACACAAGCGGGAGTATGTCCAGGGGTATGCATAACCCGGCCATTTAAACCGCCTACATGAAAGGTATCGCCGTCTGCAAAAATATGATCAAATTGAGAACCATCTATGGCTGTATCCTGTGCCGTTTCGAAAATAGGTACCCAGTGTTTTAACACCGTTAAAATACCTGATCCAATACCTGTTTCACCGCCCAGTTGCTGTTTTAAATAGTGACTTGCACTGATATGATCAGCATGTATATGGGTTTCCAATAAATATTCGACAGTCAATTTTTGCGATTGGACGTAAGCAATGACCTGATCGGCTGATTCAGTGCTGTAACAGGCAGCATCTTGGTCATAATCCAAAACCGGATCAATCACTGCACATTTTTGAGAACTTTCATCCACCACCACATAGGTCCAAGTAGATGTGTCTTGATGATAAAATGATTCAATATGCATGAAACTAATAATCCAATATATAAGAACTTTATTATATGTTGGTTTTGTTATTTTATCAAGTGCAATTGACTTGTTGCTGGGCTTGTTTGATTTTTATCATAACTTCATTCGGCACCATGCGACCGCTGACATCGGCCAATTGTTGAATATGGTGCTCAGATGTACTACCAACTAAAGCCGATGAAAAATGAGGGTCATTGAGTACATAGGCCAATGCTAATTGAGTTGCATGCCAATTTGGGTATTTATTTAAAAAATCAAAATAATGGGCTGCTTGTAATTGTTTTCGGTTGTTTTTATAAGCCCGAAGCCAATACCAAAGACTTTTAACGCCGCTGATTCGGCGCCATTGGCGACTGTATAAAGCACCACCCAAGGCACCGGCAATAACAACATCCATACCCATTTGCCGAGTCTGGTTGATGGTTTCAATTTGCTGTGGTTTAAAGACATTAAAGTCAGTCATCAATACATCAAAGCGTTGGCTTTGTTGTGTGAGCTTTATAATATGTGGATTAAAGGTATTAACACCAACCAGTGCCACTTTGCCCGATTGTTTTAGATCAGACAGTGCCTGATAAGTGTGGTCATTAAAATCTTCCGGATTGGGGCCATGCAAAAAAAGCACGGATAATTGATTTACGCCTAAACGACGCAGGCTCCGTTCGCAGGAACTTAATATACCTTGATAGCTAAAGTTCTTATACAAACGGCCGAAATGACCCACTTCAGTGCCCACTTTACTGCTGATAAACAATTCACTATCTGTCACGTGATGTTTTAAAATCCGACCTAAACGTTGTTCAGCATGGCCTCCGGAATAACTGGCACCGGTATCAAAATAATTAACCCCTTGGTCAATTGCGGCAGACACAACCCGTATGGCTTGTTGTTCAGAAAAATGTTTTTTTCCCCAGTAACTGGCGCAGCCTAAACCCAGTTCAGAAACTGAAAATGGGCCTAGGTTGCGGTACTTCATTATTTAATCTCTAAAAATCTGACGGTGTGGCAATCTTTAGTTGTGATGGGACATAGCACCTTATTGATTTTGATCAGATCGTCGTAAATAATTGAGTAGGTCTATGCGGGTAATTAAACCCAAAAATGCGTCACCTTTTTTAACAATGGCCACACGGCCGGCTTCAAACACCGGTAACAGCTCATTGATGTCTGATTTTGCATCCAAAAACTCTAATTGGTCAGTCATGGCAGATGACACCGTATTTTTAAACGCTTCAGGGTGATTAAACACAGTTAACAGTACGTCAGATTCGTCAATAATTCCAACAATTTCATTGTCAGACATCACCGGTAATTGTGAGACATCATAGAGTTTCATACGCTGATAGACATCCGCCAAAGTTTCATCTGGACGCATGACGATGGTGTCATTATTCTGATAAGGCCGTGAAATCAAATCACGTAAATCACCATAGACAGGTGTTTCCATATAACCGTTATCTATCATCCAGTAATCATTGTACATCTTAGACAGGTATTTATTACCGGTATCACAAACTATGGCCACCACTTTTTTTGGTTCAGTGGCTGACTGGCAATATTCAAGTGCGGCTTTCAAAATGGTGCCAGTTGACGAACCACCCAAAACACCTTCTTTTGATAACAACTCACGACCATAATGAAAACTATCTTTATCACTGACGGCGTAGGCTTTTGTAACATGACTGAAATCACTGATACTGGGTAAAAAATCTTCACCAATACCCTCCACTTTCCAACTGCCACTTTTGTCACTTAAAGTACCCTCATTAATATATTCCGCGAGAATACTGCCTACAGGATCTGCCAAGATAAGTTCTGTTTTGGGGTGATGTTCATGGACATATTGACTTAAACCGGTGACTGTACCACTGGAACCAACACCAAAAACAATGGCATCCACTTGCTGATCTAACTGTTCAAAAATCTCTGGTGCAGTGGTTTGGTAATGCGCTTTGGGGTTATCGGGATTAGAAAACTGATTAATAAAATAAGCACCTGGTGTTTCATCTGCAATGGTTTGCGCCAGATCTTGATAATATTGCGGATGACCTTTAGCTACATCAGAACGAGTAAGAACGATTTTCGCGCCCATGGCTTTGAGATTAAAGATTTTCTCTTTGCTCATTTTATCGGGTATAACCAAAATAAGTTTATAACCTTTTTGTGCGGCCACCAGAGCCAAGCCTATGCCAGTATTTCCCGCAGTACCTTCTACTAAGGTATCACCAGGTTTTATTTTGCCGGCTTTTTCAGCCTCTTCAATCATGGTTAAACCAATGCGGTCTTTAATAGACCCACCGGGATTCATGTTTTCTAATTTCAAATACAGTTCGCAGGAACCGGTATCTAAATGATTGACTTTAACCATGGGTGTGCGGCCGATTAAATCGACCACAGAATTAACAACTTGCATGTGAGATCCTGTTATTTGAGGAGAATAATGTCAACGCGACGATTTTTGGCTTTACCGGCTTCATTGGCGTTGCTGGCCACAGGATGCGCTTCGCCTTTACCAACTGATTCAATGCGATCATCGGCAATACCGTTTTGAACCAGCAATTGTTTAACCGCATCAGCACGACGCTGTGACAAATCTAAATTAAAGGCTTCGCTACCGGATGAATCAGTGTGACCTTCTATACGAATTTTACGGTCTGGATAACCACTGATAAATTGCATGACACGATCGAAGTTATCAATCGCTGCTTGTTTTAAGTTGGCGGAAGCAGAGTCGAACACAAAATCACCCAGTGTCATCATTAAACCGGCGCTGGTTTCTTTCGCCACCAGGGATTCTAACTGCATCCGCAAGGCTTCTATTTCTGCAAATGCCAAGTCAGCTTCCTGTTTGGCCAACGTGGCCACTTTTTCCTGGGCTTTGGCATAAGCTTGTGCCGCTTGCATTTCTGCCTGACTAAGCTCAGCTTCACTGGTTTTTTGGTCAGCTAAAGCCAGCGCATTTTGTTTTTCTCGGCGGGCCCGTTCGGCTTCTTCCGCATGCAACTTAATGAGTAATTGTGCCCGGTCAGCTTCCATACGCGCCAGCTTTGCTTCGGCTTTAAGGGTTTGCATATTTATTGTCTGTAATTGCGCATCTGTCTCTCGTAATTCATTTTCCAGATACTCAGATTCAGCCATCATTTTGGCTTTGGTCAAATAATGACGTGCCATGTAAACAGCATGATTCTTCACTTCTCCACGCTGATTATATAAAGCTTCTATGGCTGATTTTGCTTGTGTTTTTTCTTCTTTGGCGTAAGGTCTGTATTTTTGTTGGCTGATAAAATTATCAAATTCAATACGCAATGATTCTAATTCCAGATTGTCTTTGGCAAGCAGGCCATGAGCAAACAATAACAAAATAAGGGTCAATGTTCTTTTTATCATGGTAATTGTGACTCCAATTGCTGCAGATATACCCGCGCGGCTGACAATTCATCACGTTTTTCCAACAGCGATTGGTTTAAACGGTTAACTTCAGCACGTAACCGAGCAATTTCAATATCCGCACGAATTTGCTGCGTGAGGCGCGCTTCTTCGCGAACATCGCCGTTGGCCTTAGCGCGTTTAGCATTTTGTAATTTTTCAGTGATAAACTTCATTTCTAAAGGCGCTGCATTGGCCACTTGAGAGTTCTTCACATCCTCAACTTCTTGTTGTAACTGATAAAATGTATTGTCAGTGATTTCAATGACAGTGGGTGGCGCACAACCAACTAAAAATGTCATAATTAATAAAATCAGGACTAACAGTGTGCTTTTAAACGCTTTTGGAGTCATATTTTGCTTCATCAGTTTGTTAAATGCCGTTGAAATAAATTATAATCAGGCCATGATAATCAGTCACACATTAAAAAACAAGCCGTTAACATGACATTAACACCATCCACAATCCAATCTTTTTCGTGTCCGTTATTGTTTAAATGGTCACAAGCCGGCATTTTTATGTTTTTCATTTTTTTCAGTGTACCAACATTGCATGCCAGTAATATGAAAGTGTACAAGCACGTGGATGCGCAAGGAATTATACACTACTCTTCAAAAAAACCGACGGGCAAATCTTTCAAGATTTTAAACATTCGCTGCCCTGAGTGTTCCGTGTGGCGAAACAGTGTTGATTGGAAAAATACCCCACTAATTACTGATCGCTATCAAGCTGAGATAGACCATGCCGCCACCTTTCATGGACTTGATAAAGCGTTGATACAAGCCGTCATCCATGCAGAATCCGCTTACAAAGTGGCCGCTGTCTCCTCAGCCGGCGCTCAAGGTTTAATGCAATTAATGCCTTTAACTCAAAAAACCTACGCAGTGAATAATCCCTTCGATGCCCAACAGAATATCTTAGGCGGCGCGGCTTATCTAAAGCATTTAAAAAACAATTACAAAAACATGGATATCTATTTGGCTGCCTATAATTCCGGTGAAACTGCGGTTGAACGGTATGGTCGACAAATCCCACCTTTCCCTGAAACAAAAGAGTATGTTCGTCGTGTCAAGATTTTATATGGTCGCTACAAACAAAACCAACAACGGCTGAATGCCATAAATAACAGTCGTGTTCTGACCACCGGTGTATCTGCAAACGCAACCCCATAAGCATTGAACCAATCAGCACCTTTATTAACGAACTCACGAGATTACTCAGTTTTTTTGTTTTTTCGCTAATCGTTTAGACCGAAAAAAATCCTGCAATATTTGACCACATGCAGTTGCCATAATATCACCGGTTACTTGCACCAGATGGTTATGATAGGGTCGTTCAAAATGATTATCCACTGTTGCTGCCATGCCGGTTTTAGGGTCAGCGGCACCATAGACAAGTCGATCAATACGCGCATGAATCATGGCACCCACACACATCAGACAAGGTTCTAAAGTAACATATAAAGTGCAGCCCGGTAAACGATAATTTTTTAATGATTGTGCAGCTTTCTCAAGTGCCATAATTTCAGCATGGGCTGTGGGATTTTGTAAATGAATCTGACTATTATGGGCTGATGCAATGACTTCACCCGCTGACACGATGACCGCGCCGACCGGCACTTCATCAAGCTCTGCAGCGCGTCTGGCCTCAGCCAGTGCCAGTGCCATAAAGTGTCGATCTTGTTCTATGAAACTATTGTTACTCATTTAAGGGTGAATGACGCCTCCATGGATGGAGGTGTGCTGCGTGAGTCTGGAGCGGAAGCGTAAGGCCCAAGAACATTCATCCTATTCCCATTCAATGGTGGCAGGAGGCTTGCTTGAAATATCATAAACCACACGAGAAACACTGTCTATTTCATTGATAATTCGACGAGAAACCAAATCGATAAAGTCATATGGCAGATGTGCCCAACGGGCGGTCATAAAATCGATGGTTTCAACGGCCCGTAAGGCAATAACATATTCATAACGCCGCTGATCACCAACCACACCTACTGATTTAATGGGCAAAAATACCGCAAATGCCTGACTGGTTTTGTCATACAAATCATGTCGTCGTAATTCCTCGATAAATATATGATCTGCTCTGGCTAGAATTTCAGCATATTGAGGTTTAACCTCACCCAAAATGCGGACGCCTAAACCAGGTCCAGGAAACGGATGCCGATAGACCATTTCAGGCGGCAGACCCAAAGAAACGCCTAGTTTTCTGACTTCATCTTTAAACAAATCACGCAAAGGTTCGATTAAATCTAAGGCTAAATCAGCCGGTAGTCCTCCGACATTATGGTGAGACTTAATAACATGCGCTTTGCCGGTGCTGGAAGCCGCTGATTCTATGACATCGGGGTAAATCGTCCCTTGTGCCAACCATTTTATATCATTCAGTTGTTTCGCTTCCCGTTCAAAAATTCGGATAAATTGCTCACCAATCACTTTTCTCTTTTGCTCAGGATCATTGACACCGGCCAAGGCGTTGAAAAATTGCTCCTGGGCATTAACACGAATAACATTAATGTCCATCTTGTCAGCCATGGTTTTCATGACCTGATCACCTTCTTGAAATCGCAATAATCCAGTATCCACAAACACGCACACCAATTGCTCGCCTATGGCTTCATGCAATAGTGCCGCCACCACAGACGAATCAACACCACCGGATAAACCCAATAAAACGTGATCCTGACCCACTTGTGCACGAATATTGTCCACGTGAGTAGCAATGATATTGTCAGTTTTCCATAATTTTTCACAACCACAAATACCGTGAACAAATTGACTCAGCATATCGCGACCACCATCAGTGTGTTCTACTTCTGGATGAAACTGCAAACCAAACAATTGCTTTTCTGGATGCTCAAAAGCAGCCACATCGGTGGTATTGGTTTTCGCCACGACTTTGAAACCTGGTGCCAAAGTTTTAATTTGATCGCCATGACTCATCCAGACATCAATCTGATGACCGGACACTTGTGCCATTAATTGTGAAGCATCCATGAGTTCAACGGCGGCATATCCAAACTCCTTAAAATCAGAGGCTTCAACCTGACCACCAAAATGAACATTCAATAACTGCATGCCGTAACAAATACCCAATATGGGTACTTTAAGATCAAGAATATCTGTATTTAATGGCGGCGCGTCGGGTAAATGTACCGACTCAGGTCCGCCTGATAAAATGACGCCCGAAGGATTATAGGCGCGAATATCCTTTGCGCTTGCATCCCATGCATATATTTCACAATAAACGTCCAATTCCCGAACCCGACGCGCAATCAGCTGGGTATATTGTGATCCGTAATCAATGATTAAGATTTTACTTTGTTTGATGTCCATGCTGCTCTCTTAATTTCTGGCGCCGTAGTTGGGAGATTCTTTGGTAATGTGCACATCATGCACATGTGATTCCTGCACCCCAGAACTTGTAATACGAACC
Organism: Marinicella gelatinilytica; assembly: GCF_026410405.1. Taxonomy (GTDB): domain Bacteria; phylum Pseudomonadota; class Gammaproteobacteria; order Xanthomonadales; family Marinicellaceae; genus Marinicella; species Marinicella gelatinilytica. Next base: position 115,537 of record NZ_JAPMLN010000006.1, read on the forward strand.
ATTTTAGGTTTACTTTGCATATCAGAAATATTATGACACCCCACATAGCCCATACTGGCGCGCAGACCACCCATTAACTGATGCACAACCGGCGCCAAAGGGCCTTTGAAGGGGACTCGACCTTCAATGCCTTCGGGGACTAATTTCTCAGTATCTACTTCATCTTGAAAATAGCGATCCTTAGAGCCTTTATCCATGGCGCCCAAAGAACCCATACCGCGATAAGATTTAAAGGTACGTCCCTGGTATAACTCCACCTCACCAGGCGCTTCTTCAGTACCGGCAAACATACCGCCCATCATTACCGTGGAAGCACCAGCCACAATGGCTTTAGCCAAATCGCCTGAGTACCTAACGCCACCGTCGGCAATTAATGGGATTCCGGTACCACGCAAAGCTTTGGCGACGTCATCAATGGCAGATATCTGAGGCACACCCACACCGGCAATAATACGTGTTGTGCATATAGAACCAGGACCAACACCCACTTTGACAGCGTCTGCACCGGCTTCAACCAAAGCCTTAGCTGCTTCACCGGTGGTGATGTTACCAGCGATGATGTCAACCGATGGATATTGTTGTTTTATATGTCTAACCCGATCAATCACACCTTTTGAATGACCATGGGCAGTATCTACAACGATGACATCAACCCCGGCTTCGACCAGTGCCGCGACCCGTTGCTCAGTGTCACCACCGGCTCCCACCGCAGCGGCCACACGCAGCTGCTCCTCCTTATCCTTAACAGCATAGGGAAAATCTTGTGATTTTTGAATGTCTTTAACCGTGATGAGACCTTTCAATTCAAACTGATCATTAACCACCAGTACCTTTTCAATGCGGTATTGGTGCAACAACCCAAGAATTTCATCTTCTTTGGCATTTTCTCCCACTGTAATTAAACGATCTTTTCGGGTCATAATATTACGCACAGGATCATCCAATTCTGTCTCAAATCGCATATCTCGGCTGGTAACAATACCCACCAGCTCATCCTTATCAACAACTGGCACACCGGAAATACGGTGTTTTTTGGTTAACGCCAAAACTTCTCGAATGGTGGTGTAAGGATCAACAGTAATCGGGTTTTTAATCACACCGGATTCAAATTTTTTCACTAATGCCACATGAGCGGCTTGTTGTTCTACACTCATATTTTTATGAATAACGCCGATACCGCCCAGTTGCGCCATAGCAATGGCTAAACGAGACTCAGTAACAGTATCCATAGCCGCAGAAACAATGGGTAAGTTAAGCCGTATATTACGGGTCAATTGAGTGGACAAATTAACGTCCTTTGGTAAGATATCAGAATAGTCGGGAATCAACAGGACATCATCAAAGGTTAAGGCATCGTAAGCAATTCTCATGGCGGTCACCTGGATTAGAAAATTAGCGGCGTATTCTACCATAAAACAATAAATAGACCTCTGCATAAGTCTGGGTTATTGAAAAAAATGATTTGAAAATCTGAAGTTCAAGGCAGGAAACGCGATTAATAGACCCAATTATTTCGCAGACGATTTACCGATGGCAAGAAGCCTGCGAATAAAAAGCGAATAGGTCCTTGGTGTAAGCGAACCGAAGCAAGTTTTATGCAACGCATCCCTGCGCTTCACCCCTTTGGGGCTACGTGAAAATTCGTTCCAGACGAGTTTTTCTAACACAGAAGTTTAGTTTTTCTAACATTTTTACTTAATTCATGACTTATCAAGAGGTCTTTTGAACATATGTATATAAACTCCACCAACAACGCGCAAAACCCGTTGTCACCATCACAATTAAACCAAGCCCTTGCCAAACTTTTAAAATCAGAATTAAATAGTTTTTGGCTAACCGGTGAAGTGAGTGATCTCTTTTGTTCAAATGCTGGACACAGTTATTTTAGTGTAAAAGACAATGATGCCAGTATTCGTTGTGTTTTATTTAAACAACAAGCAACGATGACTGTTGAAAATGGACAACAAATCATCTTATTTGGTTACTTATCCATGTACGCCCCTCGCGGCACTGTACAAATTAATGTGCTTAAAGCACTGGATGCCGGTAGTGGTCTTCTGCAACAACAATTTCTACAATTAAAGCAAAAATTAGAACTGTCAGGTTTATTTGACCAGACCAACAAGAAACCGTTACCAAAGCTAATCGATGATATTGGAATCATTACCTCACCCAATGGAGCGGCGATTAAAGATATTCTAGAAGTTATTAAACGAAAAAACCCACTTATCAATATCACCATTTACCCAACAGCCGTACAAGGCCATACCGCTGTTGATGACATGGTGCATGCGCTCAATCGAGCAGATCAGGCGAATCATCAGACATTACTATTAACCCGTGGTGGTGGTTCGCAAGAAGATTTATGGTGTTTTAATGATGAACGTTTAGCACGATTAATGGCTGCCTTAAAAACACCTGTTTTAACAGCCATTGGCCATGAACGCGACATCAGTATTGCTGATTTAACAGCTGATGAGGTTGCCATCACACCAACTGCCGCCGGGGAGCGCCTCAGTGGACAGTTTTTAGAAAACAATCAGTTGTTAAGAAATCAAGCAGAATACCTCAATTTGCTCATGCAAAATACCCTAAGAAACAATCAGCAGAAAATTGATGTTTTTTCATATCGCTTACAAAAGCGTCACCCCAGCACACATATTTCACAACAACACCACCAGCTTAATCATTTAACTCATCTATTAAACCGAGCTGCGATGCAACACCGCGACAAAGCCAAATCACAATTAAACCAATACAAAATAAACTTGCAGAGTCAACGCCCCGATTTAGAGCGTTTACAAAGCAAGGTTAAACAAAACTTACAATTCATGCAGCATTTATTAAAAAGCAAGCAACAAAAAAGTCAGTACGCTTTACACAATCAAATAAGTCAATTAGCTTCATTGAGCCCGCTGTCTGTATTAACTCGCGGTTACAGTTACACCACAAAGCTTAACGGAGAAGTTATTGTTGACCAACAACAAGTGAAAGCCAATGAATTGATTGAAACCAAGCTGAAATCAGGTAAAATTCTCAGCAAAATTGTGGAACGTTTAGATAAATAGACGCTCTAACCCAGCATTTAAATTAAGAGGATTTTTAAATTATGGCCAACCAATCTAAATCTATGGTCTTTGGTTTTGTTATTATCGCTGCCATTATCTTTGCAGTGGCCTTGGGCTATAAAATGACCCAAAGTGATGAGCCGGTCAACACACCTGAACCAGTGGTTCAAGAAGAAAAAGAGCCAGAAATTAAAGTGGTCTCTTATGACAAGAAAAGACTAGATATGACAGAAAATATGCATACAGAAGAACACGAAAAAATTAGAAAACGCTCACCTTATTTTATGCAATTTGCAATGAAATTTAAGACAGGAGAAGAAGCCGTCAATCGTTTGCCTGAATTAATTGATAAAAACAAATTTGATGAGGCAAAATACTTAGTCCAATTTATTGAAACACAATTCCCCGACACGAAAATTCCTGACGAGTTTGCAGACCTTTAAAAACCTGACAAAAGCCCACCGATTTGAGGAAGATATAAAAAAATCAACCTTTATCGGTATATGCTTTCCAATTGACAGTATAGCGACTTTTGAACAACGCTTAAGTCGCTATTGTGACCCCCAAGCTACTCACAACTGTTGGGCTTACCGTTTGGGTCAACTATATCGTTTTAATGATGACGGTGAGCCGTCCGGCACGGCCGGTAAACCCATGTTGGCAGCCATTGATGGCGCCGGGTTTGACGCTGTCGGCGCTCTGGTCATCCGCCATTATGGCGGTATAAAGTTAGGTACAGGTGGATTAGCCCGCGCTTATGGTGGTGTGATTGCTAAAAGCTTACAATCAGCGTCTTTTAAATGGCACGTTCCCAAATCAACTATTAATCTTCAGGTTCCATTTGCCTACACACAAAGCGTCCACGCTTTTTGCGAACAGTTTAATGGTCATGTCAAACAAGAATCATTTAACACACAAGGTGCTGATATGCGAGTCACTCTTCCCGATCAGCACATCCAAGAATTTAAAGAAAGTATGCAAAATACCAGTAAAGGACAAATTAATTTTCCGCAAAGTTCTGACTCTTAGCCTGTACAGATTTTTGCTGTAGTATCCACAAAAACAACATATGTACCGCCGCCAGAGGCACCAAATACCAAGCCTGCCAATAGCAAGCAAAGCCCAACCACAAAATGTGACTAACCATAAGTATTGGCACAGTAAGTTTGGCCGGACGACGTTTTACAGCTAAAAATAACAATGGATTGGTCAATAACACATTAAAATTACCATCGGCAATGGGATGTGGCAACACCCACCATAACAGCAATATGACGACACCGATTAAACTGGCCAGATAAAACCAAACAATTATAACTTTACCACGCAGTGGCTTAATGCAGAAACCGATGAGCAATCCAGTGAGAAGCATCAGAAAAAATGCATGATCCCTAATAATTCGCCATGACTCTTCCGGCGGTTGGTAAATAATGGACTCATTAGTTACCAAATCAGCCATTTGTTGACTGATAAATTGATCCATAGCCATAGGAAACGCCATGGTCTGCCAATAACTTATATTTTGATAGGCTTGATAACCGTATCCAAGCGCCAAACCAAAGCGCATGGTGGATTGATGATAAGCCGGTAAGGTCAAGTCTGCATAACTATATGGACTCAAGGTCTGAGAACGTTGATATAATTTACCGTCAGTGACCTGATTGATTAAATCACGAATTTTTGTGGCGCAGTTATTATAAAAATAGTCATACTGATAGTGTCGATTCTCAGGTAAATAATGTTGCTTCAGTTGCTGTTTGAGTTGGGATGTTGCTAACGGTGAAATATCTAAAATTTGTTCACTAAATTGCCGATGCTCATATTCAGCTTGATACAGTTCATCTGATAGATTACTGACACCCATGGCATAACGCATGTCATTTAAAATAAACGCCTTAACCAAATTATCTTCTGCAAAATCGAAGTAACCAAATGCATATACCTGATTATCGATGGCTAAGGCCGTGTGTCCGTAAACAGACCAAAAAGCATCACCCGGACCAACGGTGATTAAACGCACCGTCTGGCTGTGAACCTGTGCCGAAAAAAATAAAAACACAAACAGACTATATGTGCCAATTGACCGAATTAAGCCCATTCCACATCTAAGAATAAGATACGCCTTTTATCAGACTGAGTAACGGTAAAAATCATGTGATCAATAACAATAGTTTCGCCCTCATCAAGTAAGCGCCCGGCTTTATTAGCCACCATACCCCCGACAGTATCGAATTCGCTGTCATCAATATCTAATTCAAAATATTCATTGAATTCAGTGATGGTTGTTAAGGCATTGATTCGGTATTTTTTGTCGGATAACTTGAGAATAAACGGATCATTTTGGCTATCATACTCATCATCAATTTCTCCGACGATTTCCTCCAAAATATCTTCAATGGTCACCAACCCAGCGACACCGCCATATTCATCAATAACCAGCGCCATGTGATTTCGAGATGTCCTGAATTCTTGCAAGAGGATATTGATGGGTTTTGATTCGGGAATAACGACGGCAGGTCGCGTCAATTCCTTCAGGTTAAAATCTTTTTCCTCTTTGACAAATGTCCGCAAAACATCTTTGGCCAATAAAATGCCTTCTAATTCATCTTTATCCTCCCCCACCACCGGAAACCGTGAATGACCTGATTCCACAATAATGGGTAAGACCTGCTCAATGGTGGCGTCAATCGGAACCACCACCATCTGTGAGCGGGGCACCATCACTTGCCTTACTTGTAACTCAGAGACGCTTAACGCCCCTTTCATCATACTAAGCGCATACGCATCAACTAAGCCATCCTCATGAGCGATATTGAGGATTTCCAAAATATCATCATGACTTTGGGGTTGATCATTAAAAAGGTTGGTTAATTTTGATAACCACGTTCGTTGCGAACTATCTTCGTCCGTGTCTTTATTACTCTGGTCGTCAGTCATTAAAGTAAGGATAAGCCCCACGTTGTTGAACACCTGCCAAGTTTAAACTTTTTAATTAAAAAAGTATATTGTTAGCAATAACTATGTCACAAAATATTAATTCACAGGTCTCTAATTATCAAAAACCGATTTTAATTTTTCGGTGAAAGAACTGATAAAACCTGTTTTAAAGGTCGATTTTTCAATACTTTTATCCACTAATTTTAGTATGTCTAATAAGTAAGCCGTATTTAAATAGTAATCAACGACATAATCTTGATAACCGGTTACCTCGGTAAGCTCACTTCTTGAAAGCGGTTGATAAGCCAAATGAGCACTGATTAAAATAAATTCATATTGATACTCAAGGACATTGAAAGTCGGCCATTCAGAGATTGAGTATAAATAACCTCGAATACTGTGCTTTAAAGGAGCGCTTTCAATGCGCCCCCATAAGGTGCTGTTCAATGTAGTCATAATAAAGCCCTATTGTTTAGACCTGCAGATTAATCCGGTTCTCTTATTGAAGATCAAGGATTAGTTTTTACACTCATGTCTTAATGATATTAGATAATTGATCCACCCTTCGTCGGGCCAGTGCCAAATTTGAATTCTCAATATCAAGCACCAAATATAAAAAAATACCAGCAATTTGATTGGGGGGATTAATGATATGGTATTGATTGTTTAGTGTGATTAAAATATCCTTAATATCTTCTGCTAAGCCAAGGCTATCCAAGGTGATTATCTTGGCTCTCACAACCTCAGTGTTACCCGCTGCAGCCAACTCCATGTTAAAGCCCGAACATGATTCAGCCAACATCTTGCCTGATTCATAATCAACAATCGAAGCACATTTGGCACCATCAATTTCCATTAATTCATTTAATACTTTATTTATATTGGACATTAATTATTCCTATTAAAATTTAAATTTCTGATATGTGTTTCGCAACTTTCAGCGCATAATATCTGGCATGGCCGATATTTTGCTTATCCCCTGTTAACAAACATAAGACACAAGGCTTTGCTTGGTAGTGTGTGTTTACAATCAACATTTGACCTTTTGCTGTTTCTATATTGGTTATAACCAGATTGTCACCAACCAACTGATTGGAAGCCACATTACTGAGTGATGCCAAGGAACTGACTGTCGCCGCCAATTTGTCAGAAGCCGTTTGTTCAGCTTTCAGATTGTGGGTTAAGATTTCAAACCCATCGGCTGTACTTAAATTAATCAGCTTAAGATATTCTATTTTTTCAGCGGTTTTTTTAAATATTCTTTCTAACATGAGTTCCCTCAATAACCTCACTTATTGCCAGCAAGGTGTCCATAATTAATTGTGCGTTATTTTTTTCTCTGGGATCTATTTTGTAAATGGGCGGATTTAATCCATAATCCAGTAAAATATGTTTTATTTTTTCGCTGGTCTTCTGACCTGCTCGCCCATCTAAATGGGTAATGGCAACAATAAACGGAATTTCAGAATTTATTTCAAAATATTCCAACAAATACCGTAGCTCATCAATGGATTGTTGGTCTCTATTTTTAACCAAAATAACCACTGACCATAAACCATCCTTAACAAAATCCCATATCAATGAAAAACGACGTTGACCAGGCACCCCATAAAGACCTAGAGAGTTATCAGTATCCAAAGGAATATGACCATAATCAATCCCTACCGTGGTTTGAACTTTACCAATATCCTGGGAAGAATCTACATCTGTATCCAAAACAGGGATGGTACTTAAATTTTTTATAATTGTTGATTTACCAGATCCAACCGATCCAATAAATGCCAGTTTTTTATGCACTACTGATACCCTATAAATGAAGCTAAAGCAATATCTGGAATTTCTAAATTAAGTCGGGCATTATATTGATGGGTCCGTTAAAAACAAGTGAATTTTCAACGAATGTTTAATTTTATTAATAAAACAATTAAAAAATCAAAACCAGTGATTTCATGCAATTACTGTGACGAGCCTCACAATTTTTTTGACAATTTACGTCAGTTTACTGATTATAGCCAATAACCAGCGCGATAATTAATGCCAAAAATAGCACTGCACTGGCAATCTTTAACCAACTCCATGGCCGTTCACCATAAGTCTGACCTGATTGGCCATGAACCACATAGCGATAAACTTTCTTTTTATAGCTAAAAGCGGCCATATAAATCGGTACCAAAATTAAGCGAAATTTAACCTTGTCATAGTACGAGTTAAGCTGCTGGATTTGTTGTTGATCACCACCAATATCTCGGCGCACAGACGCTCTAATGATTATCGCCATAATTGATTTTGCCTGATCATAACCGACATCGATGCCAACTTGATAAAGCTGTGACTGAAAACCACTGATATACGCCGGATTATAATCTTGAGCTTGCTGCAAATCCCAGGTGCTGAGAAAGTTTAAAAACTTATCAGGTAATGCTTTTGACGCGAATGTATACACATATTTAAAAACATTAAAGACATGACCACTCACCGAACGCCATCGAATTTCCTGTACAGGCTGTTGTGTTGTTTGGGTTCGACCGTTTATCCGTCGGGTGACCGTTCGATAGGTGGTGTAATAGTCACCTCGCCGGCCTCTATAATCACTATTCACCTCTGCATCAAAACTCCACATTGGAATATAAACAGCCGTAACCGGTTGTGATTTAAATGCTTTTAACTTTAACTTAGAAGGTGCAAACCATAACTTTCTAAGCCATTTTTTAAATGACTGATTCGCCGTTTTATCATCCACAGCAAAGGGTAAAATAGCATCAGGTGCCAATTGACGGTGGTTAACAGCCGGCACCACGATGTTCAGATCACAATAAGGACAATCTCCGGCATGCTGATCAACTGCCATTAAAAAAGTGGCACCACAATTACTGCAATGTAATTCCAATTGACTGGATTGCGGCTTGAGCAAGCTGATTTGCTGCTTGGTCAGTTCATAATCATGCGGACTATCTTCATAATCACGAACAGATTCTATTGGGTTTACGGCACCGCAGCTGACACATTGCAGCGAATGTTGACCAATGGCATAATCCATGTCTGATCCACACTGCTGACATTTAAAGTGTGCATATTGAATCATTAAATTGCCGTTATTTGGGCATTGGTGGCGGCTGTTGCTGTAACAGTGCTTTTATTTCTTTGACTTGATCCGCCCCAGTCCAGTCATCCAAACCGGCTGTCCACACTAACGTGTCTGCATTCAGTTGATCTTTATCGACGAGCTCTTTGATGGCCATTAAATTAAAAGGCCCAATACGATCGCCATCTATAATCACATAGTAGTGCTTCACTTCCTTAACATTATCTGGCATGGGAGGTGGCTGCAAAGGATCAGTGTCATCACCCTTAGCCAATGCTTGGCCGAAAGATTGCGCCATACCAAACCCCATGCCCATGCCCATGGCGCCACCGGCGGCACCCGGCTGGTTAGCGGCATCACGCATGGCTTGAGCTTGTTGGTAACGGGTAAAGCGGTTAAGATCTCCCACGGCAATGGATCCGGCACGTTCGTCCAAAGCTTTTTCCACAGCCGGTGGTACCGACACATTTTCAACCAATAATTGCTCTAATGACAAACCATAGGCAGAAAATTGCGGTAATAACTCTTGGGTAAGGAAACGACCTAAATCATCATAATTAGCAGCCAAATCCAATACCGGCACACCAGACTGGCTAATGACTTGAGCAAAACCACTGACCACCAGGTTTTTTAATTGCCCAATGATTTCTTCCAATACAAAGTGACCATCGGTACCAACAATTTCACGCAACAATACCGCCGGATCACTAATCTTAAAAGTATAACTGCCAAAAGCCCTGACTCGGATCACTCCAAATTCTTGATCTCGCAAGATCAAAGGATTGCGTAGCCCCCACTTCATATCAGTAAATGTACGGGTATTAAAAAAGTAAACCTCTGCCTTAAAGGGACTTTCAAAGCCATGCTTCCAGCCTTGTAAAGTGGACAAAATTGGCATATTGGCAGTTTCTAGTTGGTAAAGTCCTGGGGTGAAAATATCCGCTAATTCGCCTTCATTGACTAAGGCCGCTATTTGCCCTTCTCTAACCGTTAACATGGCACCATTTTTAATTTCATTACCATGCCGCGGAAAACGGTAAACCAATGTATGGCGACTGTCGTCAGTCCAATCAATAACGTCAATCAATTCACCAAATAATTTATCCCATATACTCATTTTATGTGTGCTCCTGTTGGTTTTATTTAATCCATTTGCTGCTGACTGTCATCGTGATAATCTTGCAAATCATTTTCTAAAATTTTAGTGGCTAATTTAATAAAATCATATTCAGTCACTACCCCAACCAAGGTATTGTCCTCATCGACAATCGGCAAACAACTAATGCGTTCAGTGCGCATTGTTTGCAAAGCTTCTACGGTGCTGGTTTGTGGGTAAGCATAAATCGGGTTCGGATTCATAATGTCTCGAATGGCAACACTTTCCTCTCGTTCGCCGGCAACAATTTTTTTGATAATCGAGCGATGAGAAATCAAACCCACCAACTCACCCTTATCATTTTCCACAGGTACATGACGAACCCGTTTCCAATCCATGATGCTGGCTGCCAAATCCATGGAATCATCAGGCCTGACGGTGATTAATTTGGTGGTCATAAACTGTCCCAATCGATGATAGGATGCCCGCCAATCAATGTCTTTTTCCAATTCAGCCAAAGGCCATTCGTGGACGGGCTTTTGTGCTGACTCATTGCGATCCATGGCTGCTACTATGGCACGCACTTTTTCGTCTGAATGCACCTCTTTGTCCATTTCAGTGATGGATTTAATGGCCCATTTAGCACCGGTTTGCTTTGTTTCTGCCCGCTTTTCAATAATACCTAAATAACGGTTAATGTCTTCATCATCAATACCTGAACTTTTTAGCCCCTCTGCAGCAATGGGTAGCAGTTCTTTCAGAATTAATTCTGCGGCAGGCATGGTATCCCCGCCAAACCAATTAAAATGACACTCCAAACCACTGCGGCAGGCTTGTAAGAAATTGTTTTTAGCATCTGAAAAACGCAACTTACCGGGGATTTTATCTGCGTCATTCATTAATCCTGACATCATGCCAAAATAAAAAGCGGCATTGGCAATTTCATCAGCAGTGGTGGGGCCGGAAGGTAAAACTCGGTTTTCTATGCGCAGATGCGGTATGTTATCTTTGACACCATAACAAGGCCGATTCCAACGGTAAACACTGCCATTATGCAGCATCAAAGCCTTTAATTTTGGTATCACACCGGCTTTTACCATGGCCACCGGATCTTTTTCAAAATCAGTAGTCAGCACCACCGGAAAGCGCGAAATATCATCCCGAAAAACATCTACGATGCTTTCTATCCATTCGTTACCGAAATGCACCCGCGCTTGGGTACCACGTTTCTGGTGAGCGGTTGAACGGGTGTCAATGGAATTCTGAAACACAGCAATCCGTGACTCATGCCACAATCGATAATGATGTATCAAGCCGGAATTGACGGACACAGCCATCAAAGGCCCGGTCACGGCTTGCGATAAGTTATACATATCGACAAATTCATGACCACTGACTTGAAAGTGAATTTGGAAACTGGTATTCATCGCTTCCAATAAAAAGTTATCGTGTGTCACAGACAACTCATCGATGCCTCTGATTTCCATGCGAAAATCATCACCACGAATTTCTTTTAAGCGATCATTGAGCTCATAATAACGGTCAACCGGTGTGATGCTCTCCATGGTCAAGTCCAACTGCCGTAATGTGGGCAAAATACCGGCTAAAATAATTTTTGAATCATGTTTGGCCGCCACTTGCTTAGCTAACGCCATGACTTCATTCATCTCAGCTTCCATTTCACGCAGACAGCTTCCCTTAAATCGACGGGGTGTTAAGTTGGCTTCTAAGTTAAATAGCGCAATTTCATTGGTAAAACGCGGGTCATCAATGTCGTTTAGAATTTTTAACGCCGTTAATTTCGGGCTGTAATTTTGATCTGTAATAAACATTTCCTGTTCGGCACCAATGCGGCGTGCGCCTGACTCAATTAACCCCTGATCAATCATTAATTCCAAAGCACGCAAATCATTTAGAACCGCTCGCGTAAATAAGCGTTTGGCCTCATGGTTATCACCCCGCGTTATATTTTGTTCACCCATCTATTTTCCAATCAATAAAGTTGATAAATCCACGTTAATAATCCTGTTAATGACAACCACATGATTAACGCCAAGGGGATACCCACTCGCACAAAATCATTGAACTTATAACCACCCGCATTCATGACCAGCAGATTGGTTTTATAGGCCATTGGTGTGGCATAACTTAAATTGGCACCAAACAGCACCGCCAACACGAATGGCTCCACCGGCATGCCCATACGTTGTGCAATACTGACTGCAATTGGTGTACCAATCACAGCGGTGGCATTATTAGAAACCACATTGGTTAAAATGGCCATCACTAACATCAAAATACCCAAAACCATACCCGGCGCCAAAGCATGGGTGGTAACCACAAACACATTGGCTAAGAAATCTGCACCACCGGTGGCCATTAAGGCTGACCCTAATGCCAAAGAAGCAACAATAATTAACACCACTTGGGTACTTAATGCACGGGTGGCGTCATGCCAACGAAGACAACCGGTGGCAATAAGCACAAAACAACCAACTGTGGCGCTCACTGCAATCGGCATGATGTTAAAAGCCGCTAAAGCCACGACCGCTGCCATTACTGCCAATGCAATCGGTGCTTTTTCAGTATGTGGCAACTCTTCTCCACCATCTAAAAGTAACAAAGAACCGGACTTTTTAACTGCTTTGATGGCCTCATTGCTGCCTTGTACCAACAACACATCACCTTGATGAATAACCCGGTCATTCACCCCTTTTGACATTGCTGAGGTTTCTTTTCCATGGGAATGAATGGCGAGTAAAGTTAATCCGAACTTGGTTTCTAAACGGGCATCTCCAACCCGCACCCGGTCTAATAAAGACCCAGAAGTAATCACCAATTCAGCAATTGATTGATCACCTGCCGATAAAGGGTTGCTTTCACCGACCTGCTTTCTTCCGGTGTACAAAGAAGCACCAAGTTCAACTTCATATTCGCGTAAATTATCAGGCGTATCTGTCACCACCAATCGATCACCGGCATGAATAACCACATCCGGCAACGTCGCAATAGATAAGTTATCACCACGCACTATCCGTGATATGGAAATTTTGCCATCCAACTTATCACGAATATCTGCTAATGTTTTATTGTCTGCAAAACTACCTTCATTAATTTTTAACTCAGCGGTAAACACCCGCGGCGAGGTATCACGCAAAGGTGGTAACCGTTCAGGAATAATTCGTGGCACCACCAACCACAAATAAAGGATGGCTAAAACACTGGCCATGATCACCGGCAAAGCAAAATCAAACATACCAAACTCAGGAACCCCCAAACCTTCTGCCACTTTAACAACCAGCAAGTTTGTTGAAGTACCGATGGTGGTTGACATACCACCTAAAAGAGTAGCCAAACCCATAGGCATCAGGGTACCAGAAGGGGATTGTCCGGTTTTAAGAGATACATTAATCAGAACCGGCAATAACAACACCACGATTGGCGTGTTATTTATAAAAGAACTCAGCACAGCACCGACAATTAATGTGATTAAAAGTGATAAAGATGGACTTATTCCCCACATTTTAGCCAGAAACCTTCCCACCGGCTCAGTGGCACCGGTACGTACCAAAGCCTGCCCAGCTATCATTAAAGCACAAACTGCCACCAGCGCTTCGTTACCAAACCCCAAAAAGAAAGAACTGACCGGAAAGAAGCCGCCATCACTTTGTTGATAGGGAAAAATCTGAAACCCAATAACTAACATGCATAACACGAAGAAACTGGAGGTCTCTAAGCTAATGTTTTCCCGGGTGAACAACACCAAAGCCACCAAGGTCAACACCAAAACACCAATGGTGTGGGGTTGAGGTGCGTGAATCAACAAATCTGTCGGCATATAGCAGTACGTGAAAGGTAAACTTAAAGTCTATCAAATAAGTAGAAAATTGTCATAAAAACATTTAACATTGATATGATCATTTTTTAAGATTATCTTCACTGATTCATACATAAGTATGATCTGTTGTTAAGATTTCTTATGATTAAATACTTTTGAGACCTTTAAATTAATTTTTGTCGGTGCAAACAGAAACTAAAACCCCAGCAATCCTGACAAGAAACACAAGTCAAACAACTTGTTAATGGTGCCACTGAGGTCAGTTTCTTAACCCAATGTGGTTGGCGTTAAACCATGATATTGATTAACAGTTAATGTAAGGATCTCTATTAAAAGCGGTTCAATTTACTGATTCTTTAAACAGTCAAGAACCTTTTATTCATAAACCATTCGCAGAAATGGTATTAGATAACTCATTGGGACAATATGAAAATAGATAAACCTTGGCTGGATCATTATAAACCAGGCATACCTGCAGAAATTGGTGAATACCTCTATCAAAACGTTGCTGAAATGATGGTCTCTTCATGTCAAAAATATGCTCAACAAACTTCTTTTGTTAATTTTGGTCAAGGCATAACTTACGCCGAATTAGACCGATATTCGCAACAATATGCGGCTTATCTGCAACAACATTTTAAAACCGGCGACGTGATAGCCATTATGATGCCCAACGTGTTGCAATACCCGATTGCTGTCTTAGGGATACTGAGAGCGGGTATGATTGTCACCAATATTAATCCACTATATACCCCCCGTGAACTCAAACACCAACTTAATGACTCTGAAGCCAAAGGTATTCTGGTCATTGAAAACACCGCTGCTTGTTTAGCAGAAATTGTTGAAGACACTCAGGTCCAACAGATTATCACCACCAGTATCGGCGAAATGGTTGGTGGTTTAAAAGGCAAAATCATGGATTTTGTTATCAAATACGTCAAAAAAATGGTGCCTAAATTTAATTTACCTGAGGCCAAACAATTTAAAGAGGTTTTACAAGCCGGGAACAAGCTTAAATTAAAAAAAGTTAAACGGAATTTAGATGACATCGCTTTTTTACAATACACCGGTGGCACCACGGGTGTTTCAAAAGGTGCAATTCTAACCAACCGAAACATGGTGGCTAATGTTATGCAGGTTAAATTGTGGATAGGCAGCGAACTGGATGAAAACAATCAAGAAGTGGCCATTACCGCTCTACCGCTCTACCATATTTTTGCATTAACTGCGAATATGCTGACATTTTCTTATTATGGTGCAAAAAATATTCTCATTACTAATCCGCGAGATATGAAGGGCTTTGTGAAAGAGCTTGGCCAACATAAATTCACCGTAATGACCGGTGTGAATACTTTGTTTAACGGCCTACTAAACACGCCCGGATTTGAGGATTTAGATTTTTCAAAGTTTAAATTTGCTTTAGGCGGCGGTATGGCTGTGCAAAGAGGCACCGCGGAACAATGGAAAAAGGTGACCGGGATTACCTTAGCTGAAGCCTATGGCTTAACGGAAACATCGCCGGCCGCATGTATCAACCCGATTCCACTGGATGCTTATAACGGCACCATTGGTTTACCTATTCCATCAACACTCTGTCAAATTCGAGATGACGATAACCAGCCTTTACCGGTTGGAGAGCCGGGCGAACTATGCATTAAAGGCCCTCAGGTTTCACAAGGCTATTTAAATAGGCCCAAAGAAACAGCCGAGACATTTATTGATGGCTGGTTAAAAACCGGTGATATTGCGATTATGACTGAACAGGGTTATTTTAAAATTGTTGACCGTAAGAAAGACATGATACTGGTCTCTGGCTTTAATGTTTACCCAAATGAGATTGAAGATGCTGCCACTTTGCACCCTAATATTGTCGAAGCCGCAGCCATTGGCATTCCCGACAAACGTTCCGGTGAAAAAATAAAACTATTTGTCGTTAGCAATAATAAAGCCCTCACCGCAGAGGATGTTATTGCCCATTGTCGTGAGAACTTAACCGGCTATAAAATACCAAAAATAATTGAATTTAGGGATGAATTACCAAAAACCAATGTCGGTAAAATCTTACGTAAAGATTTACGTCAAGCTGAACTCTCTGCACAAGAAAACAGTTAATTCAAACCCATCAAAACGACCTTCATAAGGTCGTTTTGATGTTGGTTACATTCAAAAATTATTCTCAATTTAGTTTATAATAGAGCCGCCTTAATTCAAGGCATTATTTAAACTCACACATTTTCACGCACGGTGACATTTATGAAAGCATTGGTTAAAAAATCTCCCGAAAAAGGTATTTGGATGCAGGATGTGGCTAAACCAGAAATCGGTCATAATGACGTACTCATTAAAGTTGAAAAAACTGCGATTTGTGGTACCGATTTACATATTTATAATTGGGACAAATGGTCCGCAAAAAACATTAAAACACCCTTAGTCATTGGTCACGAATTTGTTGGGCATATTGTCGAGATGGGGGTTGAGGTAAATGGTTATGAAATCGGCCAACGTGTCAGTGCCGAAGGCCATATTGTATGTGGCGTGTGTCGAAACTGTCGAGCGGGAACCCAACATTTATGCCCAAACACCCAAGGTATTGGCGTAAATCGGGATGGTGCCTTTGCTGAATATGTATCTATACCCGCACAAAACTTGTGGCCGGTACCCGATGCCATTCCTTCCAATTTAGCCGCTTTTTTTGATCCATTTGGTAATGCTGCTCATTGTGCCTTGGAATATGATATGGTGGGCGAAGATGTGCTCATCACTGGTGCAGGTCCCATCGGTATTATCGCCACCGGCATTTGCAACCATGTCGGTGCCCGCAATGTTATTGTTACTGACGTCAATGATTACCGACTTGATTTAGCTAAAAAAATGGGCGCCACCAGAACTGTTAATGTCAGTCGCGAAAAATTAAGCGACGTGATGCGTGAAGCAAGAATTACCGGTTTTGATTTAGGTATGGAAATGTCCGGCAACCCCAATGCTTTTAATGACATGCTTGAAAACATGTATAACGGCGGTAAAGTCACCCTGCTCGGCATGTTACCGGATGAAACGCAAATTAATTGGGATAACATTATTTTTAAAGGTTTATCTGTGAAAGGTGTAACCGGTCGAAAAATGTACGAAACCTGGTACAAAATGACACAAATGCTTCTCTCTGGATTTCCCTTAAAGAACGTTCTCACTCATGAAATATCAATTGACGACTTTCAACATGGTTTTGATTTAATGGCCTCGGGTCAATGTGGCAAAGTCGTCTGCAGCTGGAGTTAATATGAAAGAATATCAAAAAGTTATCGATCAAATTAAGGCTGACGGTCTTTATAAAAAAGAACGCGTTATTGTCAGCCCACAATCAGCACACATTGAATTACCGGACGGTCAAAAAGTCCTCAATTTTTGTGCTAATAATTACTTAGGTTTAGCCGACCATCCGGCAGTTATTCAAGCCGCTAAAAGAGCTTTGGACACCCATGGTTTTGGCTTAGCATCAGTACGATTTATCTGCGGAACCCAAGACTTACACAAAGAATTAGAACACAAAATAAGTGAATTTTTTGGCACTGAAGACACCATTCTTTACTCATCATGCTTTGCTGCCAATGGTGGTTTATTTGAAACCATTTTAGATGCCAATGATGCCGTTATCAGTGACCAGCTTAATCATGCTTCAATTATAGATGGCATCCGTCTATGCAAAGCGCAACGTCACCGTTATCCAAATCGCGACTTGGTCGCTTTAGAAGATATTCTTAAACAGACCCAGGATTGTGAACGTCGCATGATTGTCACAGACGGTGTATTTTCCATGGATGGTACCATTGCACCTTTAAAAGCCATCACAGATTTAGCTGAAAAATATAACGCCATGCTGGTGGTGGATGATTCCCATGCCACCGGTTTTGTTGGTAAAACCGGCCGTGGCTCAGCAGAGTTAGAAGGTGTCATGGATAAAGTCGATATATTTACGTCAACTTTGGGTAAAGCCTTAGGTGGTGCCGCCGGTGGTTTTACCACCGGTAAAAAAGAAGTGGTTGAACTACTCAGACAACGCTCGCGACCTTATTTATTTTCAAACTCTTTGCCGCCAACCCTGGTAGCTGCAAGTATTGAGGTACTTGATTTAATTAACAATTCCCGCGAATTGATTGACAAGTTAAAAACAAATACCGAGTATTTCCGTAACAAGGTAGCCGAACTGGGCTTTACAGTGGCCGGAGACAACCACCCCATAGTACCCATCATGCTCGGTGATGCCCGCTTAGCTTCTGAGATGGCTGATCGGTTATTAGAGCTTGGTGTTTACTGCATTGGCTTTAGTTTTCCAGTGGTGCCCAAAGGTGAGGCGCGTATTCGATTACAAATCTCAGCAGACCACTCACAAAATGATTTGGATTTAGCCTTAAACGCGTTTGCGACGGTTAAAAAAGAATTTCTGGATTAAGTCTTTATTTTAATAAGCCGGGATCAACTTAACATCTCGGCTTATTTATTCACCGTTTTTTATGTGTCAAAGCCATTAGCAAAAATAAGGTCACTGGACACAAAATTCATCGATTGATGACCTGAATACCCCGGAAAAACCTGGTCTAAATGCGGATTCCCCAAAACTTCTTTAACAATTGTACCCAACACCTGTCGATAGTCCACTTCCGGCGAAACATCCTCACCCTGAAATAATTCCGACTGTTCTAAGCCTACAAATTGGCCATACATTTGACCGCCGTTCACGCGACCTCCAATGACTATCATCACATTACCCGAACCATGGTCTGTGCCACTGTTAGAACCACCATTTTGCTTGGCACGACGACCAAATTCGCTGTGGATAACAATGGTGACCTGTTGACCCAGACCGGAGCCTTTTAAATCTTGCCATAAGGCGGTCACGGCATTGGATAAATAACCGACCCGATCAGCAAACGTACCGACACCACCATCACCTTGACGGTCATGGGTGTCCCAACCACCCAATTCAGCGGTGGCGACATTGACATTAAGATCTTCTTTGATCAACTGGGCAATCAGCTGTAACTGATCGCCAAAACTGTTATCCGGATAAATGACACCACCACCAGGTTGGTAATTATTTAAATCCAGCTGATGTAATATTTGTAACGTATCCATGGCACCGTTCACCGCCTGATCCATGGCTGATGTGCCTGCGTACATACCGCTGATGGCCGCTACATGCTGATCTTCATAACTGCCTGGATTCGGATGGTAGCCACTGACTTGATCGACCGTTAAGGCATTAAAATAATCTTGCAAGCTCAAAGGTTTAGAACCACTGGAGACCAACACCGGAATAACTTCAGCACCGGTGATTTGCGGCGAACTTTGTAAATGCCGAGTCAACCAGCCATCCGCTGTGAAGGTGTTCCCCGGAGTGCCGAGCTCTGTGGCTTTTGTGGCATCAAAATGACTGCGGGTAACCAATGGTTTTGGTAAACCAGTGCCGTGAATAATGGCCAAATCACCATCCAGATACATATCCCGAAAACCGGTGGCCGCCGGATGAAAGCCAAAAGCCTCGCCCAAATCCAACATTTTATTGCTGCCTGTTTTAGGTACTTGTAAATCAGGCCGCAGAATGTCATATTCAATCCAATTATTACCGGAATATGGCGGCACCAAATTAAGACCATCCAGTCCACCACGCATAAATAAATCTATCACGATGGGTTGGCTTGATGACCTTAAGCCATTGGCTCGGCTAATTTTGACGCCTGATAAGCCGGCCAGCAAAGCAGAAGATTGTAAAAATTTTCGTCGATTCATAGAACTCATGGTCAATCTCCTATCGTTGCATAAAATAAGGTGAGGCAATCATTAACTTCACCGCACCACGTAGCCTGGTGCCCCAATAATAGGGCCATTTATTCTCAAATAACTGATCCTTTTCAATAAAATTACTACGCGGCCATTGCGGATAGGCCAGATCTGACGGTCGACTTAAAAAGAACGTCATAATGGATTCAAACACCGGGTCACCGGTCCAGCCACCTGTGGGTGTCTGATCGAATATCCGCGACATCCAAAAAGACAAGATATTATCAGGTAATAATTGAGTTTGAGGTAGATTTTGAAAATGTTGAATAACATAAGGCAATATGGGCAACAAAGGATCCGGTGTGTTGCCGGAACTGTCATGATCAATCAACCAGTCCACGGTCTTCCAGGTTTGCACCAAAGCCGTCGAGTTCATCCAAAAAGCTGAATCCGTCGGGTATCCATCCGGTGGCCGCCAATCATAAGGAAAATGTCCCGTATCATCCATACGATAACCAAAGCTGTTGCTGTCGCCATCATCCGGTTGAATGGTGAAATCAGCATCACAAGCCCGCATCGCCGAGACCACAACATCAAAAGGCCGCTTCACTTTGCTTTGCCAATACTGCGGATCACTAAACGCAGCATGATTAAACAAGGCTTTAAACACCAGTTCCAATTGATTGGCTGCGGCGCGATTGTCATGAAACACGGCTGCCACATCATCGATGACCTGCTGTGGCGGGTTATCACTGATAAATGCACGCGCCAATTTGCCGGCAATGTGTTTACCAGTGCCGGGATGATAAGCCAACATTTCCATAACTTTAAGGCCATCATCTTCTCCTTTATTGGCTGGAAAATTCTGATAGCCTCCACTTAATACAGCTTTGGCAAAATTGTCATGTCGGCCATTGTCATAGTAAAACTCACCGGTGTCACCAAGAGAGCTGGAATCATTGACCCGCCAACCGGTTAAACACCGAGCCGTTTCATAGACATCATTATCAACATAAAATTTTTGAATCATGCCATCACCCGGCCAGGCACCACCAGATTCATCGACAAATATCTTTGGCACATCGCCGGGCTGTGCCAACCCATAATAATTCTCTACACCAAGGGTATGCAGTTCAATCATTTCCCGACCATAATTCTCATTCGAATCACCATCGAAATTATTATGATTATCTAAGTAATACAACATCGCCGGATGCCGCGCAGTGGCAATGAGAAAATCCTTAAAATTACCGAGCATATGGGTCCTAATCACATCTCGGTCCCAACTGCTCCATACCGAACGGGCATAATAATCATAGCCATAAATATTAAAATGATCATGCCAAAATTCTGCAATCCGCTCACGCAAAGGAAATAATGAATAAGTTGAGCGTAAAAACTTTAACCGCATATGCTCATAAATAGGTCGGCTGGAACTGGTCTGATCATTGATATCAATATGATAATCAACCCACAACTGGTTCAATGTTTTATTTAAGGTTTCATAGGTACCGGCTTGATTGATTCGTTGATTAACTTCGACATCATTACCACCGGCTAATTGTTGATTCACGAACTGACTTAAGCGATTGGCATCATTGCTACCCAATCCTTGAAAGAAGTTTTCATCCATAAATCCCGGAGTAATGCCATAACCTAAACGATTTAACACCATACCGGCAAAAGTCTGTGCCGGTAAAGGCGCTGCTTTTAAGGTGGCTGATGGTTTTTTTGGGGGCTTTAAAGGAGTATAAGTCTTAGCCGCTGTCAGTGGTGTAAATGGCAGGGCTGTTAATAAACCGGCTGTTGACAATCCTGTCACTAAACGACGACGACTTGAACGATGGTCTTTCATGGTTATTTTCTCTCATGGCATCGTTATAGTTTAGCCCGGGATCGTTTAAGAAATGTGACCAAGCACCCAAATGATGAGGTATATTTAGTTATTTTGAGGTTCCACAGCAAAATATTTAATGATTACTCTGGTTTAAACAACTGTCTAAAGCCATGAATAACCACGTTTAGCCAGCCAAGAATCAGTAAACTGCCACCAAACGGTGTTATCCAGGAAAACCAAGTCTTACCGACAAAAATCAGCAGATATAATCCGCCACAAAATAAAAGGATGCCCAAACTAATGGCCAGTGCAGCTGCACGGAGCCAGAAACCATGGTGAAGTTGAGTCGCCACCCAAATTAATAATAAAGCATGAATTAGCTGATAAATGAAAGCATGCTGAAATAAAGCATAAGAATTGCTGCCGCTATTAAGTCCTAACGCATGTTGACCCAAAGCACCGAATACCACGGCAGTCAGCCCATAAAATGCCGCCAAAATAATATATCTTGAAGTGATTTTAGTCATGCCGCCGGTTTCGTCTCCATGGACTTCACGACACCATCTGGTGGTGTTGGCGTGATTGATTCAGCGTCATCAGTCTGTGTCTTTAACAATGCGGCTCTATTCATTTGCAATGTTGCTAATTTATAATTTGGCACAGTAAATTGCCAATCATCATAGGCACCCGGTTGTTGGGTATCACTCAATTTAATAAAAGTATTGCCGGCTTCCTGATAAACTGTAATCGTAACCTGGCGGCCTTGTTCTAAACCAAATACCAACTTTTGCATGGGCTGTTCTGTCAAATTTTTGTTTTTAATCGCCTGTTCAATTCTGAAACCCGACAACGCAGCTGCTAACTTTTGTATGTTGTCTTGATTAAGTTCTTCATTATTATTTAAGTCATTTTCTGCACGCTGCCACTGACCGGTTTCGGCGTTTTTAATGAGGCGCAAGCCATCATCAGCGATTAATTCTATGGCTTGAACCTGATTTTCGGGAATATCAAAAACCAACGTTAATAGCCAAACATCTTCGCTTGACTGTAAATCAACAAGACCAGAAGCCAACCAGGATTGGTTGTTATCAAAATAACGTACAAATCGCGTGCCGACCATGGCGCCGTTTTGGCCTAAAATCACATCTGATAAAAGTTGATTATTTTGAAAGAGCCTAACTCGCAAGTCATCTTCTGTTAAAGATAAATCACTAAAATTTGCGGGATTGGCGGTTTTAGATTCTATGAGCCTGGCAGCTTTTAATGCCTGTACCCATTTAAACAAAGAATCCATACGGGCATAAAATCCACCATTTAGATACCAGCTCTCTTCAACTTTCCGCATATCAAATTGTTTTTCACCCTGACTAACCAAAACCCGAGTCAGATGACTCAAGTCAGATTCACTGGTATTTAAAGACTGAATAAACACATTATTTTCAGTGCCATTGCCTTCATTATGATAAAGATAATAAACCAAACCAGCCACCACAATCAATAAACCCAACAATGTTTTACTTGCTGCCATTATTTATACTCCTTTCGGTGACGGCGAAAAACAGAAAACAATACCACCACAAATGTAATGAGCATTGGAATTAAGGCAATATTTATGAATTTTATGCGATTACCCAACGCTTCGATGTCTTTATTTAAGTTTCTTTTAACCTCTCGTAAACTTTTACGCACTTCAAGTTTTCGTTGTTTAAAACGGTCTATCTCTTGTTGTTGCGCATCGCTTATGATGAGCTGGCTTTCTGTGCCTTTGGCCTGTTGCAATTCATTAAGTTTAGCTTCAGTTTCCCTTAACTGTTGGCGAAGCTTATTCTCGGTTTCACGGTATTTTTTCTCACTGGCCCGTTGTATAGACAAGACTTTATCGAAGGGTCGGTGCGAGGTACCGCGGGAACGCACCTTAATTAAATCTTCACTACCGGATAAATTATCCGCTAAATTATTCACAAAATAGCCGTTATCGGCAAAAGGCGAAAACACACTTCGTCCAAAAAAATTCTGGGATTGTACCCATAATCGATCATACAACATATCCACATCTGCCACCAATATGATACGCGGCTCTGCTTGTTGCTTAATGATCTCATCAGTTGACGTGTTTTCATATCCATCAGTAAAAGCACTCTCAACGATGCCGTTTATCCGTGCGGCAATCACATAGGTTTGCTCATCGGCTTTAAACTGCTGGAACAAGGCCGCAGGATTAAACAACATATTAATTGCGTCTACTTGGGTGATTGTAGAATCAGGATTACTGGTAATCAAAGGTAATAAGCGGCCTTCTTCAGCCGTAAAATAGCCTGCTAAAGCCGTATGAATCTTAGACAAATCAAAATTAACAATGTCATCACTTAAATTACTGTCATTCCAGGCATTAATGCCTAAGTGACGTATGGTTTGTCCTTGCGAAGACTGTATACTTAGTGCAGACTTGTTATCCAAAACCACTTTTGTCGGATCGTATTCAACCGCCCACGCATTAAACAGTTTCTCCATATTTGATGAACGATCTGCTTGAAACTGCGCCATCGGATTTTGAGGGTCTGAAGCGACCTCTTGTGTTTGATTCATGGGGTCAACAAAAACCAATAACCGTCCACCCTTCATCACATGCTGATCAATCGCAAACAAAGCACTGTCCGACAAATTTTGTGGATGTATGACCACCAACAAATCAATGTCGGTTAACAGCGGTTGTTCGATGGCAACGGCTTTCACAGTGTACATGTCTTTTAGTTGTGTAAAGATAATTTGTTCCTGAGTCGGGGCTGCTGCATTTTCAGCAACGCCAGCAATCATCAGCTCATTTGTCATCACCCCAATCACCGGCTTTTTCGGATTATTGAGATTATAAATCAGTTCTGCTAAATCATATTCTAAATAGGGTTCTCGCTCAGGTTGTAGGAATGGAATCACCTCAACATCATCCAGAGCATTGGTGGCAGCAATACCAAAAAACACATTTTCACCACCCTCTCCGACCGGCAATGCCTGTAAACCAAATTGTGAAGCCAGATCTTCTTCCTCTGAAAAAGAGACCGGGTCAATAATGGTTAACTTCAATTTTTGACCACCAAATCGTGCCAGCTCCTCCAGAAAATCTTTAACCCGTTGAAAATAAGTGCGCAACATCGGTAAGTCCTGTGTTGCCTGATCTGAAAAGAATAATCTCACATGGACTTGTTCGTCGATATTGTTCAAAATATTTTTACTGCCTTGATTTATGGTAAAAACATTGTTCTCTGTCAAATCAAGGCGTAACCTAGAAAACCAACCGCTTTCGCTGATAATAACTGAAGACAGCAAAAAAATAACGGCTAAGATAAATAGTTGTAAACGATGACCGGCTTTTTTCATGCTTAATCTCCTTTTTTCATTTCTAGTACCACAGCAGTGGCGTATAACCAAACACCAATGGTCAAGGCAAAATAACTGAAATCACCCAAATCAAGCACACCTTTTGTAATGGAAGCATAATGGGTTAGAAAACTGGTTGAAGCAATAACATCCACCATAAATTGCGGTAAGAACAAATTGAAGAATGCCAGAACCATAGGAAATCCAGACAATAAAAACAAGAAACAGATAACAACCGTTAAGATAAAAGCAATCACTTGATTTTTTGTGGCCGCTGACAAACAACTACCAATGGCCAAAAAACCACCTGCCAATAAGAATGAACCTAAATAACTGGCGACGATGACACCATTATCAGGGTCACCTAAATAGTTAATGGATACCACCACAGGAAAAGTCAACACAAGCGCTATACCAACAAATAACCAAGCCGCTAAAAACTTACCTATTACCCACGCTAAACGCTTAACCGGTAAAGTCATTAACAACTCAATGTTACCCTGATTGCGCTCTTCTGACCAAAGCCGCATCGCCACTGCCGGCACCAAGAATAAATAAAGCCAGGGATGATAATTAAAAAAAGGCAAAAGATCTGCTTGGCCGCGTTCATATAAGTGACCAAAATAGAAAGCAAACACCCCACTCATGACTAAGAAAATAACGATAAAAACATACGCAATCGGGGTGGCAAAGTAACTGTGTAATTCTCTTCTGACAATGGCACTGATGTGATTCATCGATGAACCTCCTTGTTTTGTACCGGCTTGGTAATGTTTCTAAACACTTCATCCAAGCGACCTGCTTCCATTTTTAAACTGGTAACCTGTATGCCTTCTTGCTTTAACAAGCTGCTAATTTCATCAAATATAAATAAACCCTGGGTTGGAAACACTGTGGTCTCTTTTAATCTGGCACTATAAGTAACATCACGAACACAATCCATATTCTTGATTTTATTCAGTAAAATAGTATCCAAATCAGCCACAAAGCTGACTGCATGGTGATAACGGGACATGACTTCCATTTCATTGGGTGTACTGTCAGCAACAATTACACCATTGGCAATTATGATGGCACGATCACAGACGGCATGCACTTCTTCCAGAATATGGGTTGATAACACAATGGTTTTATTTTTCGACATGGTGGTGATGAGTTCTCGTACCTGGTGTTTCTGATTAGGGTCTAATCCATCTGTGGGTTCATCCATAATTAACACCTCAGGATCGTGAATAATGGCCTGAGCCAATCCCACACGACGTTTGAAACCTTTTGATAAGGTATCAATTTTTTGATAATAAACATGATTTAAATTTAATCGGGCAACCACAGAATCAACAGCACTTTGTTGACTAGACGCTGGAATATTACGCATTCGGGCAATGAATTGTAAAAATGAACCCACATTCATTTCCTGGTAGCTGGGAGCACCTTCAGGTAAATAGCCTATTTTATTTTTGACGGCTAAGGGGTCTTCTGCTAAATCGATACCACACACTTTGATTTGACCACTAGTGGCAGGTAAATAACCGGTGATCATTTTCATGGTTGTCGATTTTCCGGCGCCATTAGGCCCCAAAAATCCCAACACTTGGCCTTGCTGTGCTGTGAAGCTTAAATCATCAACAGCTTTAACCGGACCAAAGTGTTTACTTAAATGAGAACATTCAATCATGATTATGCTTTATCGTCACAAAGGGTTTAGATTTTCAACGCCCCGATAAAATAAATCAAGACGGGGGTTCCATTTTTTTCATTGAAGTTGTACCTTATCCGCTTTATTTTATTTTAGACGAGGGTTCATGCCACCGATGTTGTCACAATTACCCGCTGGGATTTTGGACGTTGAGGCCGATCAGTTATATCAATTTGTCGATGATCTGACACTGGTACAATTAGAAGGTCGAATTAAACGGCCCATTTTTATTTCAATTTTACAACACGGCAATGAAATTACCGGCTGGCAAGCCTTGCGCACTTATCTAAAGCAACACCTGTCTAAATTACCCAGAACCCTCATTATTTTGTTCGGCAATATACAAGCGGCTAAACACAACCTACGTCAATTAGCAGAAGGTGTCGATTTCAACCGATGTTGGCCAGGTGTTCGGCCCAATCATCATCCGGTGGCCAAAAAAATGGCGGACATAACCCATTTTATTCGACAACAACAGCCTTTGGCCTGTGTCGACATACATAATAACACCGGACGGAACCCGCATTACGCCGGTATTAATGCCGTAAAAAAAGAACACATTAATCTGGCATCTTTGTTTTCACAAACCATTATTCATATCACCAGTCCGGACGGCATCCAGTCAGCTGCGTTGGCGGAATTTAGTCCCGCCATCACCATTGAGTGTGGTATGAGCGGAACCGCTGACGGTATTGAACAAACCCTCACTTTTTTACAGAACTTATGCCAGCTGTCTGACTTAAACCAAATGCCCGGTATCAGCGAACAACAACAGGTCATGAATATCTTTGCCGTTGTCAAAGTGCGCCCAGAAGTCAGCATCGCCATCGTCGGCGAACAACAAGACGCAGACTTTGAAATTCTTGATGATTTGGATTATCATAATTTCCATCAACTGGATGTGGGCACTGTATTTGGACATTTAAAAGAAACCTCTACTGTCTTACCAGTACAAGTAACAGATCCCATGGGACATGACATCACTGATCAATATTTCAGCATAGAGTCACAAAAGTTGGTGCTGCGCAAATCTGTGGTGCCGGCGATGATTACCTTAAGCATTCAAGCCATTCGTCTTGATTGCTTGTGTTATCTGATGCGTCCTTTAAAACAAACTTTAAACAAATAACAGCAATTATGAAATTAAACCAAGTTAAAGCATTGATAACCGGTGGCGCTTCTGGTCTCGGACTGGCCTGCGCTCAACATATTATTAACGCCGGTGGTCAAGCCACCTTAATTGATATCAACGAAGATATCGGCCAATCACAGCAACAACAACTTCATGCAGAACGCGCCTTTTTTGTGGCTGCTGATGTCAGTAACGAAAGTGCCATTGAACAAGCCTGCCAACAAGCCCATGATTATATGGATGGCTTAAACGTGGTGATTAATTGTGCCGGTGTTCTGGCTGCAGGTCGGGTATTGGGACGTGAAGCACCCATGGCGCTCGATTATTTTAATAAAGCCATTCAAATTAACTTAGTCGGGAGTTTTAACGTCACTAAAGCCGCTGCCCAACTAATGCAAAATAACAAAGGTGATGACGATAACCAACGTGGCGTCATTATTAATACCGCATCTGTGGCTGCCTATGAAGGCCAAATTGGTCAAGCCGCTTACTCTGCATCAAAAGGCGGCATTGTTGGTATGACATTGCCTTTAGCAAGAGAATTTACCCGTTTTGGCATTCGCGTCATGACCATTGCACCAGGCGTGTTTTTAACCCCGATGGTGGCCGGTATGCCTGATGAGATTAAGAAAGCCTTAGGCGAGTCGGTACCCTTCCCTAAGCGTTTAGGAACACCGGCAGAGTTTGCACATACCGCCGCACATATCATTGAAAACACGTATCTGAACGGTTCAGTCATTCGTTTAGACGGTGCCATTCGCTTAGAGCCGAAGTAACCCGTCTTCAGCAATGACTATTTTGATGGCTTACTAAGAATGTAAGCCATCAAGCTGATAATTACCATAAATACAATCACTAATACTGTGGTAGAAGCCCCTCGATACCAAACAACCCCAAAACTCAATGACATCATCACACAGGCCAACACCTTTGCTGTTGTCGGAATCGCCCGGTGATCACGCCAATTTCGTAAAACAGGCCCTAAACGCGGATGGTTTTCTAACCAATTTGCCAACCGCGGAGAACATCGGCTGGCTGCCCATAACGCCACAATTAAAAACGGCGTTGTGGGTAATAATGGCAACACCACACCAATCAATCCCAACACCAATGCAAGCACTGCAATCAGCCAATAAAACCATTTTGCCTGAGGTAAAAGTTTCATACTTTTTTAGAAGAATTCCGAGTTAACCATTTGATGGGTATCAAGTTTTTGAGTTATATTCATAATTCAGGTCTGACAACAATGGAAAATGATTGATGAGCGGACTATTATACGAAATTAATGTCACACTGCCCATGAACCCATGCCGAAAAAGCCGCTCGCCATGAAAACCACCATCAAATCCCAGGATGTATTTTTCCCGACCGCCTGTCTGGCTGCCATCGGCTTATCATTGTTGTCACAAACAGCACGCATGGGACTAACCCCTTGGGCAGAAGGCTTAATTGGACTCGGCCACGCCCATGAACTGCTATTTGGTTTTGTGCTGGCACTTATTTGTGGATATACCTTAGGCAAAATACCGTTTATTAAAATGTGGCTGATGGTACTTGTTTGGCTGGCTGCCAGAATTGCTTTTCTAATTTGGCCTGGCTCTGTCATTGCTGAAGGTTTCAATATTGTATTCGCATTGTGGGTGGTGCGTCACATTGCACCCCGATATTTGGTGGCTAAAAAGTGGCGTAATAAGATAATTGCACCCTTGTTGGTGGCGTTATTTTGTTTTCCTTTGGGGTGGTTTTTATTAAGTTTATTAAACTGGCCTCTTACGCCGCAAGCGTTTATGCAAAGCTTACTGATTTTATTGATAATGTTAATGTCATTTATTTCTGGACGTATGTTAGCACCCGCTTTTGCTGGAGATTTACAGCAACAAAATTATATCCTCAAAGCCCGGGTGCAACCACGGATTGAAGCCGGGATACTTATAATTCCACCACTGGCATCGATGCTGTTATTTCAGTCAATGACTCAGACTGTATCTGCACTGTTGTTGGTGATGTTAGCCGGCCTATTAATGGTTCGTGTGTTGCGCTGGCAGTTTTGGCGTTGTTGGCGACGCAGTGATTTAATGGGTTTAACTTTGGGTTATTTTTGGTTAATGAGCGGAAGTTTACTATTGGCCTATTCTTTGGCTTTTGGGGGTTACCATCCAGGATTTATTCATGTCATAACAGTGGGTGCCATTGGCACCCTGTCTGCCATGGTCATACTCAAATACCTGATGCCAAAACGCCACTTTCCGGCACTTGTTTTTTACCCGCCGATGATATTGATTTTAACAGCCGTAATCACGCGTCTACTCGCTGATTACAGCACGGCCAGAACCCATTGGTTGGTTTTATCAGTCAGTGCATGGTCTCTGGCGTATTCGTGGATTTTAATACAATGGATTAGAACCAGGATCACAGCTATTCAACCAACTTAATCATGTCATCAGTAATAACAATTTTTCTTTGTTTATACAGTTTACCCAAAGCTTTTTTGTAACTGCCTTTACTGACATGCCACTTGGCTTTAATGGCTTCCGGGCTACTTTTATCAGTTAACGTGGATTTCCCGCCCTGTGTTTTTAAATCCGCATAAACCTGCTCTGCCAAATCCCCCAACTGTTCCTTATTGGGCAAATGAAGGGCCAGATTGATTTTACCTTCTGGACTAATTGATTTAACAAAACCTTTGCGTCGCTCACCAACACGCACTGTTTCATAGGCATCTTCCTGATGCAATAAACCTAAATACTGATTATTAATAACTGCTTTAAAACCCAAATCACTTTTTCCCCAAAAAAATAATTCAACCTGCTCACCACCCTTAAACGGACTGTTAATCTCCGGCAAAAACTTATTTAGCCGACTGCTGGCTGTGATGCGTTTTGACGCTTTATCTATATAAACATAAACACATTGTTTGTGACCCGGTTGTAATCGTCGTTTTTGTTCGCCAAAGGGTAATAACAAATCCTTGGGCAAGCCCCAATCTAAGAAAGCACCCATTTTATTGACATCGACAACCGTTAAAAAAGCACAATCACCTACTTGAACCAATGGTTTTTCAGTGGTCGCAATCGGCTGGTCATCGGTGTCCAGGTAAATAAACACCGAAATTGCGTCACCTTGCTGCATCGCATCGGTGACAAATTTTGCCGGTAAAAAAACCGTTTTACCTTGTTCACTCACCAGTTGCGCACCATTGGTGAGTTTGTCTTGAATGGTTAAACGATTGGTTTGGCCTATTTTAAGCATGTTGTTTCTCAAAGGTTTCCATAAATTCAATCAAGGCATCGATGGCTGCCATGGGAACCGCATTATAAATACTGGCACGCATACCGCCGACTGCTTTATGTCCTTTTAAAGCTTTTAAGCCTGCATCATTGCTATCAGCTAAAAACTGTTCATTCAGCTTATCATCGGCCAACCAAAACGGTACATTAACTTCCGAACGAATGGCGGAATCAACACGATTGCTATAAAAATCACTGTTATCAATAAAATCATACAGTTTATTGGCTTTAGCTTGATTTAACTGCTGCATCGTTTTAACACCCCCCTGCTGTTGATACCATTGCAACACCAAATACATCATATACCAAACAAAAGTGGGTGGTGTGTTATAAGCCGAGCCGTGTTGCTCAAAAGTGGCATAATCCATTAATGTCGGTATATTGTTTTGATGCTTGCCAAGCATATCTTTACGAATAATCACCAAGGTTAAACCGGCAATCCCTAAATTTTTCTGAGCACTGGCATAAATCATGGCAAAATCATCCACTTTTATTTCGCGAGTCATAATATCTGATGTCATATCACAACACAGTGGCAAACCGTTACTGTCCGGCAAGTGGTGCCATTGAATCCCTTCCAAAGTTTCATTGCTGGTGTAGTGAAAATAATCAGCTGAGGAATCAATGTCCTTAACACGGTAATCACCTAAGCTATGCTGTGGTTGATAAGGTGCAGTTGGTGGTTTATTGGTGGTTTTAACCTGCGAAAACTTTTGGGCTTCTTGATAGGCTAAAAAGCCCCAGTAACCATTCACATGATAAACCGTAGAACGATTAGGCGCCGACAAATTCATCGGCAGCATGGCATATTGTAATCGAGCGCCACCGGGAACCAATAAAATCGCATAATCATCGCTGATATTTAACAATGAACGTAACAATGACTCATTATCAGCCATTAAGGCTTTAAACTCAGGACTGCGGTGCGACACTTCCATCACAGAAGTACCTGTACCCCGCCAATCATCCAATTCATTTTTCAGTTGTTTTTTGACACCGGGAGGCAAAGCAGCCGGACCGGCTGAAAAGTTGTAAATTGACATACACCGCTAGATTATATTAAAGCTTGGATTGTAGCGGTTTTTAAGCAAAATCCAAGTAATAACCGCAATCTTTAAAACAGTGTTATTGGTGTTGTCACATTTCTGCGATAATATAACCCTTTAATTTATATCGTCTGTCATGGTTTCAGAAAAAAGGAAAATTCGCCAAAAACAAGCCACCATGCTATTGGATATCAGCAAGGCCATTGCCGAAGCAGGCACCCCGTCACATCGTTTAGAAACTTATATGCAAGTGATGCTTGAAAAATTCAATTTCAGTGGACAATTTGTGGCATTCCCAACAGCCATTATTGCCAGTATCGGTGAAAGTGAAGGCGGCCACCAACGCACTTACATGGTTAAAACTAAATTAGGCGACATTAACTTAGGCACTTTGCAAAGAATTAACAGCGTCATTAATGATTTGGAAAACAATGTCATTAATATAGACACAGCTTTAGAAACAATTCGCCACATCAAACATCAAGAGTCTGAATTTTCAGGCTGGCTTTATATTCTCGCTTACGGCATTGTTGGAGCCGGCTTTTCAACCCTATTCGCTGGTGGCTGGTTGGATGTGTTAGCGGCTTTTTGCTTGGGGCTGGTCACCGGTGGGATTGCCAGAACCGGCGATAAATTTTTCCACTTATCCCATGTGGTGGTGCCTTTTGCAGCCATGGTGGTCGGATTTCTGGCCATTATGATTCATCACTACACCAGTGGCATTAATTATGTCTTAGTCGCGCTCTCAGGATTAATCGTATTGATTCCGGGGTTAGGCATCACCATTGCCATGCGGGAATTATCCACTGACCACCTGGTTTCTGGCAGTGGTCGATTAGCAGGCGCCATTACGGTTTTGTTTTTATTATCTTTTGGCCTGGCTTTGGGTTATATGATTGGTCATAAACTCTTCGGCGATGAAGCCTTTACCCTATCTCCACCAACCCCTGACTGGTTTCGCTATTTAGCTATTGTCATCACTTCTTTGGCTTTTTCAGTAATTTTTAAAGCGCGATTAACTGATGTGTTTTGGATTTTCTTATCCATTGCTTTAGCCTATACTGGCTCTCAGCTGTTTAAACTATGGCTCGATCAACCTTTTATATCATTAGCCACAGCGGTCTTAATTGCCACTGCCGGCAACATTTATTCACGTATTACTGATAATCCAGCCTCATTGATGCAAATTCCCGGCATTATTCTATTGGTTCCTGGCAGCATGGGTTTTAATTCCTTAACCGCCATGTACACCCAAGACACCATCACCGGCGTTCAAGCCGCCTTCAGCGCCGCCCTGGTTGCCGTCGCCATCTCTGTTGGTCTACTCGCCGGCAATCTGTTTGTTCCACCGAAAAAGGATTTGTAATGGTTAGAATCGATAAATGGTTATGGGCAGCGCGGTTTTTCAAGACCCGTTCCCTGGCAAAAAAAAATGTTGAGCAAGGCAAAATAAAAGTCAATGGCCAACGCTGTAAACCAGCGAGAACCGTTGACATAGGTGATCAAATTAGTATTAAGAAGAGTCAAGCCAAGTGGGTGGTTGATGTGCTTGAATTATCTGAACAGCGCGGTCCTGCTAAAGTGGCACAAACACTTTACCAAGAGACCGCCGCAAGCCAAAAGGAACGCGAAGACCAGCAATTGCTTAACAAACTGGAATACCACTCAACACCCAAACCTGACGGCCGTCCTTCTAAAAAAGACCGGCGTGAAATTCAAAAATTTAAGAAAAAATTTTAAAAAGCCCTTTGCAAGCTTATCCAGCTTAACATAGCAGCAAGACATGCCTTGTCGTTATTAAGGTATTTAGATGAAAATTCTCAATCGGGAAGCCACTTTAATCACTATTCAATACATTGACCACGGCCGGCTGACCTGTTGCTTCTGGAATCACCACCACCTGATAAATCAAATGAT
Source organism: Marinicella gelatinilytica (assembly GCF_026410405.1). Classification (GTDB taxonomy): domain Bacteria; phylum Pseudomonadota; class Gammaproteobacteria; order Xanthomonadales; family Marinicellaceae; genus Marinicella; species Marinicella gelatinilytica. Next base: position 149,620 of record NZ_JAPMLN010000006.1, read on the forward strand.
AGGTGGCCTCATCCATATCCGGCACGACCTGTTGAGACATTAACCGCACCAAGTCAGGGGTGGTGTTACTGTGACCGACAATCACGGCATTTTTATTTTCTTTAAGCAGTTGCTGCGCAAAATTCTCTAAATCGCCGGCGTCATAGGTAATAATCGGTAAATTTTTAATTTCAGCAATGGGCTTGGCGGTTGCTTTAGTTCGCAGATAGTTTGTTGAATATATCACTTCAATTTCAGCTGTGGATAACAAATGAGCGATGCGTTGGGCTCTTTGCTCGCCCTGCTGTGTTAATGAAGGATCATCACCCAATTGTTTTTCGGCATGTCGTATCAGATAAATGGTGGCTGCTAACGAATGACCTGCACACATAACAATCAATAACAACACCATAACAACCCGTTGATTTAATAAACTGTAGTTCTTCATCGATGAGCTCGCCACAAATAAACACAGTATAAATTTATTATTGATTGTCTTCATTATATTTTTGAATTCAAGATTGACCGACCGGTCAGTCAGCTATATAATCCGTTGTTATGAATCCAACAACCACTAAAAAAGAAGCCATCCTGGCGACCGCCCTCACCTTATTTGCCGAGCATGGCTTTGCCCATGTGTCGATTGCCATGATTGCGGATCAATCAAAAGTCACCAAGAGCTTAATATTTCATCATTTTGGGAACAAAGAACAATTATGGGATGAAGTTAAACAGCACTACTTTACGCAATACGCCAAAACCCAGGAAGTTCTCTTTGAACAAGAAAAAAATCCCTTGGCACTGATTGAGAAGTCTGTGCGTAATTATTTTGACTTTATTCAACAAAACCCTCTGGTGGCGAGGTTTTTTAGTTATGCGCATTTAGACAATGATGACAGCTGCGGTGATCTTGATCGTCCCTTAATTGATCAGGCGAATTTATTGATAAGAAGTGCGCAAAATCAAGGTCTAATCCGTTCCAGCATAAACCCAACTGTGTTAATTATGACTTTTATCACCGGTATTAATCAATACTTTGTGGCCCGCTGTCGTTTTCAGCAGTGGGATGCCGATTTATACCAGGATAATGACACATTTATTAATGGCTTTATTGAATTACTGATGGCAGGAATTACACCATGAACACACAAAAAACTATCGGCTATCTCATCATCATTGTGGTTTTGTTAACCGGCTGCAAAGATAACCTCAACCACTCAGAAGACCCATCGGACAGTCAAATTATTTATGCGGCGTTTTCACCACAAACCCAACAAAAGCAGCATCAAATTAGTGCCTTCGTTCAGGCACTTGATCAGGCTCAGTTGGGTTTCCAAGTGCCTGGCAGATTATCTGATCAATGGGTTGAGATAGGACAAGCGGTGAACCAAGGTGATGATTTACTCAGTTTATACAACCCCGCTTTGGCGCCTCAAATTGACCGGTTAAATGCACAAATTAAAGCCAATCAAGCTGAATTGACACAAACCCAGGCAGAGTTAGAAAGAAATCAATCCTTATCCAGTATTCAAGCCATCAGTCAAAATCAACTGGATCGCTTAGCCAGTCAAGTTAAGCAGTTACAGGCACAACATGCCACGTTATCGGCACAATTACAGGAAGCGCAAAATAACTTTCAAGAAACCACTTTAAAAGCCCCGTTCTCTGGCGAAGTGGCAGATATACTGGTAAAACCCGGCACCATGGTGCAAGCCGGACAACCGGTGATAACCCTGAGTGGTTCCGAGGTATTTGAAGCCCCGCTTTATATCAGTCATGATTTATTAAAGCACCTAACCGTTAAACAGCAACTCAATGCGTTTATCGGTCAACAAACATTTACCGTGACAGTGAAAGAAATCAGCCGCGCAGCCAATCCCGCTTCTCAACTGTTTAAAGTTCTGGTAAGCATAGACCCAAAAATCAGACTTCTTGCGGGAGAAAAAATTGAACTTATCATCAAAGAACCGATAGATCATATCTATCAATTGCCGGTCAATGCCGTGATTGATGACGGCATTAATGAGCCTTATATTTATAGCCTTGAAAACAATGTGGTTAAAAAATTAACGGTTGGCGTTGTGGACTTTTATCAAAACCAAGTTTGGGTAACCATTGATCAGCACAAAGGTGATGTCACCATTGTCACTGATGGACAAAGCACCCTGACACCACAACAAACTGTACCAAGCGTATGAGCATAGTTCGTCTACTGGTTAATCAAAAAAGGCTGATTTTTACCACGTCCATTTTATTGGCCTTATTCGGCATCATGTCTTGGTCAAATATGAACCGGCAAGAAGATCCGTTTTTTCCCTATCGTCATGGTTTTGTTTTGGTGCAATACCCTGGCGCTGATGTTCACAAAGTTGAGCAACAGGTGCTTAAACCTTTAGAAGAAGAACTGGCTCAAATCGAAGAACTGGAAGAAATCCGATCAACAGTCAGAGATGGTTTTGCTCAAGTTGTGGTACAAATGCTGGAGCACATTGATGACACTTATCTGGTCTGGGATAAGGTTCGCCGTGCCGTCAACCGCGCTGAAAGAAAATTCCCTGAAGGTGTCTTAGAAGCCACCGTGGAAGACCGCTTATTGGATACGGCTCTGGCAGTGTATGCCATTGCCGGCAATCCTGACGTCATGCAACTGCGCAAAGCCGCCAAAGACATCAAAAACCGTATGTTTGGCTTAAAAGGTGTCGGTAAAGTCAGACTTTACGGTATGCCCGAAGAACAGGTTACCATCACCATAAATGAAGCTTTTGTCACCAGCCAAGCCATAAATCACGAATCCATTGCCGACCAAATTGCTGCCAGAACCACAGCGAGGCCGATAAAACCATTACATGTGGGTCGGCAACGGGTGAGTTTAGATGCCCACACAGAATTTAAGTCATTGGCAGAAATAAAAGACACCGCAATCCAACTGTTTAATGGTGAACAACTGCCCTTATCGGCACTGGCCGATGTTCGCATTGAGTCTGAAACTGTTGGTCAAACCGGCTTTTGGCACCATGGTGAACGGGCGGTGGCTTTGGCACTTTATGTGCCCAATAACCGCCTCAATGTGGTCGATTTTGGTGAGCAACTTCGAGACTATGTGGCCGAATTGGCCGAAGAGTACCCTGACATGACCATCGAAGAGGTGTTTTTCCAACCGGACCGAGTCACCGACCGTTTACGTGAATTGGGTTACTCTTTACTAACAGGCATGGCTTTTGTCACCATTATTTTAGCACTATTCCTTGGATTCAGGCCCGGTTTGGTGGTGGCGACCATTATACCTTTGGTGACGTTTTCTGCTTTGGCGATATTTAATTTAGGTGGTGGTGTCTTACATCAAATTGCCATTGCCGGTATGGTTATCGCGCTTGGTATGCTGGTGGATAATGCCATCGTGATGGTAGAAAATATTCAATATTATATTGACCAGGGAAAACGGGGCGGTGAAGCGTCGGTGATTTCAGTGAGACAACTGGCCATGTCTTTGGGCTCTGCCACCGGCACCACCATTGCCGCGTTTATGCCGATGCTACTGTCACAGGGCAATGCGTCAGACTTTACCCGTGCCATCCCGGTAATGATTATTCTCTCGATTTCTGTCAGTTACATTTATGCCATTATGGTGACACCGGCTTTTAGCCATCTATTTTTAAAACCCAATAAAGAACGTCAACAATCATCACTTGAAAAGCTTGGACAACAATTAGGCGGTATCGCGGTCAGTAAAGGCACTTACATCATACTGGCTGCAGTTCTATTTATTGCGGTTTCCGGCTATTTATTCACACATGTGCAAAAGGACTTTTTTCCCGACACGGATCGCAACCAGTTGATCATTGATATTAAATACCCGGAAAATTATCACATTCGAGAGAACACGGAGATTAGTCGAGACATTGCACAACGCATTGCGGCCCGTGAGCACGTCCAAAAAACAGTCACTTTTGTGGGTAACTCAGGCCCGGTGTTTTACTATAATTTGGTGGAAAAACCACAATCTCCGCATGTTGCCAGAATTGTGGCTATTTTAGATGATGTCAACAACAGCCATGAGCTCATCAAATGGATTGGCGAATCCATTAATCCGCTGTATCCGCAAGCTGAAGTGGTGGCGCATCGTTTGGGTCAAGGACCGCCGGCGGAAGCGCCAATTGAGTTAAAGGTGATTGCTCATAATCGTTTGCAATTGCGTGACGCAGTACAAACCATCCAAACACAATTACAACAAACCGAAGGTGCACGCATGGTACGCAACACCATCGGGCTCGGCATGGCTAAACTTACACTCAGTCCGGATGATGTTTTACTCAACATCAATAACATCACCCGACAGCAACTGGCATCGGGTCTGGCCTTACGCACATCCGGGCAAGTCATCGGTCAGTATCGTGGTGATCAAGATCCGATGAATATTGTCATGCAATCCTCTCAACACGTTAATTTTCCGATTGAGCAATTATCGAATATTGCCATTTATCACGGCCAAGATAAACTGTCCTTAAGCACCATTAGTGAGGAAAGTATTTCTTATTTACCGGCCGCCATCCATCATTTAGATTTACAACGAACCGCCAGTATTTATGCCGAAACCAAAGATGGTTATACCTATAATGACGTTTTAACAAAACTAATGCCAACATTAAAGGACATGGACTTCCCACGTGGCGTCACCTATCAGATTGCCGGCGCAGCCAAAGAATCGAGTGAAGCCAATAAATCACTGGGAAATGCCCTGCCGATTGGTGTTATTTTATTGCTGGTGTTTTTGTTGATTGAATTTAATTCTTTTAAAAAGGTACTGATTATCTTAATCACGGTACCTTTGGCTTTTTCCGGTGTACCTATTGGTTTATTATTGACCGGCACACCTTTTGGATTCACCGCCACTTTGGGGGTGTTGGCTTTGGTCGGCATAGTTGTCAATAATGCCATCGTCTTGTTGGATTTAATTCAGCGCAATCAAAATGAAGGTATGCCCTTGGCTGAAGCCATTGAGCAAGCGGTGGCACGCCGCACCCGACCGATTATCTTAACCACCTTAACAACCATTGCCGGCCTGTTACCTCTGGTTATGACAAAATCAACCTTGTGGCCGCCGCTGGCCTGGTCCATTATTTCCGGGTTAACGGTATCCACGGCCTTGTCTTTATTGGTCATACCCGCCATGTATCAATTATTAATTAAAGACAACAGACAATCCATTATCCATGAAACTAACTAACCAGTACGCTGAATTAGACCCACAGTTGTGTCAGACATCACAACCTTATATGGTGAGCGAACCTACTTTATTACTGTGGAACAGTGATTTAGCGGAACAACTGCATTTGAATCAATTGCCCAAAGACAAACGCGCCGATTACTTTAGTGGTCAAATAACTTTACCCGGTTCACAACCTGTGGCTTGTGCCTATGCCGGTCACCAATTTGGTCACTTTAACCCCCAATTGGGAGACGGTCGGGCTCATTTATTGGGTGAAATCAGTGATGGCAACAGTGTATTTGAATTACAACTGAAAGGTTCAGGACAGACACCTTTTTCACGCAATGGTGATGGCTTATGCACTTTAGCCCCGGCATTACGCGAGTATTTAATGAGTGAAGCCATGTTTTATCTGGGTGTACCAACCACCCGATGTTTGGCGGTGGTCAGCACTGGTGATGATGTGTTTCGGGAAAAATCACTACCCGGTGCCATTGCTACACGGGTGGCCACATCCCATGTCCGAGTCGGTACTTTTGAGTACTTTGCCGCGCGCGGTCAAATGGATGTGGTTAAAAAATTGGCAGACTTTGTGATTGCTCGTCATTATCCTAACTTAACAAACAGTTACAATAAATACTTTGATTTGCTTAAGGCCATTATCCAAAAACAAATACGGTTGATTAACCATTGGCTGCGGGTTGGCTTTATTCACGGCGTCATGAACACCGACAATACTTTACTCAGTGGCGAGACCATTGATTATGGTCCCTGTGCCATGCTGGGTGTTTATCATCTTGCCACCGTTTATAGCTCTATAGATCGTCGAGGACGATATGCCTATGGCCAACAGGCCGCAATTATGCAATGGAATATGGCGCGCTTGGCTGAATGCCTGATTCCGCTGTTTAATGGTGATGAAAATCAAGCGCTGCAACAGGCTGAAGCCATTATTATGGCCATCCCCAAACAACAGTCAGCTGATTTTGTGACCATGATGAACAGAAAACTGGGGTTCCTGGAACATGTATTCTCGCAACAATGGATTGATGGTTTATTACAACGCCTGCAAAATCAACAATTGGATTACACACAAACCTTCACGGCTTTACGCAATGACCTCAACGATGAAAGCCCAAATCCTGAGTTAGGCAAACAATTGGGTGATTATTATCAGCAGTGGCGTCAGCAGGTTACAGATTCAAATTTTAAAAACGTGCAACAAACCATGACGCAAACTAACCCGCTGGTTATTGCCCGAAATCATGATGTGGAAAATGTATTGTCAGCTGCTATTGAGGACCACGATTTACAACCTTTCAAAACACTGCTTCAGGTTTTACAATCGCCTTATGAGATGACTCAGAACACCACTCAGTTTCAACAACCGGCACCGGATTTTGATGCCGGTTATCGAACCTTCTGCGGCACGTAAACCTTTAAAGCAACCCGAGCCGGTTGGGCCGGAATCACACCTTTTTTTACACGCGACCGGCTATTTCAGCGATAAAGTCAGTGATAAGCTGTTCACTGCGACGGTGCGCATCAGCATCATAAACCGTACCAAAATCAAGGTCATTGGCACCGGGCGTGGTAAAGGCATGATAAGCCAAACCAAAATCATGCTTTTGCCAATCACAGTCAGCCTGCATCAGTTCTTCTCGTAATTGTAACCAATCTTCATCACTGACCATGGGATCTTTGACACCATGTAACAATAACACCTTAGCTTGCCAATGCTCCGGCGTGCTGACATCGGGTTTATTGAATAATCCATGGACAGAAATAATGCCGGCCACGTCTTTGTTAATTCGCGCCAAATCCTGCACCACCAAACCACCAAAGCAATAGCCAATGGCCACCACCTTATCAGCGACAACATCGGGACAATTACACAAGGCCTCAAAACCGGCATTGATGCGTTTATGCAACTCAGCACGGTCATCCATCAGGGGTTGCATCAAAGCCGCTGCTTCGTCATTATCTGCGGCAATTTTGCCCTTGCCATATAAGTCCACAGCCAAAGCCGTCATGCCACGACCCGCCATTTCTTCGGCTTTTTGATCGATAAATTCCACCCGACCTTTCCACATCGGCACCAATAGTATTGCCGGTGCATGTTTATCCGGATTCTCAGGCTGTGCCAATAAGCTGTGCGCCTCAACCTCGCCTGATGAATAGTTTAAAATTTTGGTTTTTACTCTAGTATTCATTTTTAACGATTTGACCTCCTTTAATAACCACCGGAATATCGGTAAGTATCTGAATATCATCTAAGGGATTATTTTTGACCACCACCATATCGGCATAACTTCCTCTTTTGATGACACCGATTTTATCATCACCAATTAACTCAGCTGCTGTTCGGGTGGCCGCCATAATGGCTTCAGTCGGTGACATCCCTTGCGCCACCATTAAGGCAAATTCATCGGCATTGCGACCGTGCTCAGAAACCCCGCTATCGGTACCAAAAGCAATCTTCACGCCGCCGTCATAAGCGCGCTTAAACGCTGCGCCCATAATCGGTCCAATGGTGGCGGCTTTTTGAGCGACCATCGGTGGAAAATAACCATCTTCTTTGGCTTTTTCGGTAACAAATGCACCGGCCATTAAAGTCGGAACCAAATAGGTATCGTGCTTCTTCATGAGTTTAACAATCTCATCATCCAGATAGCTGCCATGTTCAATACTATCGACACCGGCTTCAATGGCCCGCTTCATGCCGGCTTGACCATGGGCATGAGCCGCCACTTTAAAACCATAATCCTGAGCAATGTCAATAATGGCCTCAAGTTCATCCTCTGCAAACTGACTGTTGTCACCGCTGGATGCCTGACTCAAAACACCACCGGTGGCGGTGATTTTGATTAAATCCGCACCGTCTTGATAATGCAGTCTAACTGCCCGGCGGGCCTCATCAACACCGTTAATCACACCATCTCCGGGCGTGGTTGGGGGATGCAAGCCATCACGGTAACCATTACTGGGATCAGCATGACCGCCGGTGGTGGCCAAGGATTTACCGGAAGTGAAGATTCTTGGACCACTGACCTTTCCTGCTTTTATGGCGTCACGTAAAGCCACGGTCACACCAAATGAATCACCCAAATCACGCACCGTGGTAAAACCGGCTTGCAAGGTGCGATCAGCATACCGCACCGCATTTAAAGTAACATCAGCGGCATTCAGCGTAAATTTTTTGATATAACTATCGGGTCCCATCTGTGAAGATAAATGGGTATGGGTATCAATTAAGCCTGGCAAACAATAACCATCACTCATGTTTAAATCTATAGTTTGATCATTTATATCAGCTACGCTAACCACCTCGCCTTGATCTATTTCAATAACTTGATTTTCCACAAACTGACCTTGCTCGCTGTCAAATAAATGTCCACAAGAAACCGTTAAAGTAAAACCGGAGCTGCTGATGGCCAATAAAACAACCACTATTAAGTTTTTCATCATTTATCTCTCATTGAGACCTTTACATTAATCTGGGTCGATGGAAAAAAGAGCTAAAATTCCACCAATCAAGGCAGGAAACGTAGTTAATAGTGGTTCTATTGACAAGTTTTCTAACGCAGAGTGGTGGAATTTTAGACTTTTTAACTCGATTCATGATTAATGTAAAGGTCTCATTATGTGTTCAATGTCATCAATTTCTTTGACGATACCTGATGACAATACCTGATGACCTTTGGCAGTCACCAGAATATCATCTTCAATACGGATGCCCATGCCACGCCATACTTCAGGTGCATCACTGTCCGGTCCAATATAGAGCGCCGGTTCAATGGTTAATACCATATCTTTTTCAAGCTCAATCCACAAGTCATCCACCTGATAATCACCACAATCATGAACATCCAGTCCCAGCCAATGGCCAGTCATATGCATGTAGTACTGACGATATAGCTTTTCCTCTAAGACCTGTTGCAACGTGCCTCTTAATATCCCTAAATCCAATAGACCTTGGCTTAAGGTCTTCACAGCGGCTTCATGGGGTTGGTTCCAAGGGTTGCCTGGTTTAACAGTGGCGATGGCATCTTTCTGAGCCTGAAGCACCACTTCATATAAATCCCTTTGCCGAGCACTAAAGCGACCATTCACCGGAAAGGTACGGGTAATGTCCGAAGCATAATAATCATATTCCGCACCTGCATCTATAAGTACCAAATCACCGTCTTTAAGCTGTTGATTATTGTTAATATAGTGCAATATACAGGCATTGGCGCCACCACCGATAATCGGCAAATAACTGGGTTCTGATTGTTGCCGTGTTAACTCATGCATGTACTCAGCCTGTAAATCATATTCACAAAGACCCGGTTGGCAAAACCGCATCATCCGCTCATGTGCTTTGACCGCAATATCCACAGATTTTTTTAGACATTGTATTTCCGCGGGGCTTTTATACACCCGCATGTCATGCAGCATTGGGTTTATTGAAACAAACTCCTCAGGTGCCCGAGATTTCTGGCCTTTACGCTGCTCTATATTTCGCACCCAACCACTGATTTTATGGTCAAATTGCTCATGCTCACCCAGCTTAAACACCAAGCGTTCACGATCCTGCATAAGCAAAGGTATGCGCTGATCCGCTTCTTTAACATCAAAAGCCTGATCAAAACCAAACGCACTCATGGCATCTTCAGTACCCACCATGGGTCCATCCCAAATCATTTTATCCGGGTCTTTTTCACGACAAAATAGTATTTCCGAATGACTTTTGTCACCAGTCAACAGAACCAACAATGCGTCCGGCTCATTAAATCCGGTTAAATAATAAAAATCACTGTCTTGACGATATCGATACTGAGCATCTCCATTCCTAAGCATATCGTCACGGCTTTTGAGTATTATAACGGCGTCTTCACCAACCCTTTTCATCAATTGTTGGCGTCTTTTTTTAAATTCTTCGGTTTTAATCATCCCAATCGGGCTTCCATTGATAAAGAGTTAAGTCTATTCTATCACTTGGAGAGATTTCAATGCCTTCGATGCGTAATTTTTGTCGCTGCTTGTCGGCCGCCAATCCGGTCAGTGAAATGCACCCGCGCGCATTAATAATTCGATGCCAGGGCAAGTTGTATTTTTCACTGCTGCTGTGTAATAGACGCGCCACCTGACGGGCAGCTCGTGGCCGACCGGCCATGGCCGCAATTTGCCCATAGGTGGCCACTTTGCCGGCAGGAATGGCCGCAATAATTGAGATAATGCGTTGACTTAGAGACTGCATAAAAAAGCCCGGTTATACCGGCCTCAGACTGCTGACAAAGTCCCCACTTTTGCGTGGGGATTTTTTATAATAGCAATATGCTAAAAAATCATCCCCCCATCCAAACAAGCTATGAGTTTGTCAGCCTTGAGGATTTAGTGCCTCAAGACCACTTAGTCAGAA
>NZ_JAPMLN010000007.1 GCF_026410405.1 Marinicella gelatinilytica
AATAGAACACGTAATGGATTGCCTGAATAACAGACCACGGAAAACAAGAGGCGGGAAATCTCCGAATGAATTATTTATGGGGCAGCAAGTCGATTTACTTGCTGCATGATTAAATTGCACTTATTACTTGAATTCAAGCATTTTTAATTATTTCAAAACGTTTAAGAATATCATTACTCATAAATGTTAATCCCAATAAATGTTTAAATTAGCTAGTGAAGAAGGTAGTTTTGTTTTTAAACTACTGTCGAGGTGAATAATGGTCGCTTGATTAAAATCAGCAAACCACTCTGGGACTTCTGATAAAGCGTTATTATTTAAAATTAGCCTTTTAAGGTATTTTAAGTTTGCAATAGACTCAGGAACAGAGGTTAGCTTATTATTACCTAAATCTAGTTCATACAAATTTTTTAAATTACCAATTGAGTTAGGAAGGATTGTTAATTCATTATTACTCAGATTAAGCTTTTTCAGGTTCTTGAGGTTTCCAATAGACTCAGGAATAGTTATGAGTTTGTTATTATGTAATATCAGTTCGTTTAAAAATGTTAAATTAATAATAGAATCAGGGATACATGACAATTCATTCGCTCCAATGTTGAGATGTTTTAATTTTGATAGCTTAGTAATACACTTGGGGAATTCTTTGAGATTGCCTTCAAATATATCAAGGGTTGTCAATGATTTTAAGTTTCCTATTGAATCAGGCAGAGTTGATAAATAGCAAGAGTCTAAAAACAATTCTTTTAATTGACCTAAGTGACCAACAATTTCAAGATTCTTCAACTCATTATTTGATAAATGAAGTTCTTGTAAGTTATTAAAATTACCAATAAAATCAGGAACAATCAATGAATCTTTATTTTGAAAAGAGTTTTCATTAAAACTGCTTAAGTCCAATGTTTTTAATTGTGTCATTCTTTTCAAAAAATCAGGAATTTGTCGTATTTCGTTATACCCCATTTTTAGTGATACTAAATAATTTAATTCACTCAATATATCAGGTATTTCAGTTAATTCGCAATCGCTAATGTCTAAGCTAACAAGCTGAGTCATTGAACTAATGTAATCTGGAATTTTCTTTAAAGGGTTGCCGCCAAAACTAAGTGTTTTTAATTTAGTAAGTCTTGTAATATATTCAGGTATGATTTCAATATTGTTGTGACTCAAATCTAATTTCTTTAAATGCGACATTTCACCAATAAAATCAGGAACTTTATTTAATGCATTAAAACACAATTTCAATTCAGTTAATTCGGTTAAATTTCCGATAAAATCAGGTACTGAATTCATAAAGTAATGACCTATATTTAGACTTCTTAGTTGTTTCATATGTCCAATGAATTCTGGAATCTGAGACAAGTTAACTTTATAAAGTTCAAGATTGGTCAAGCCCGTCATATTTTCAATAAAAGCAGGTAGCTCTTTTAAATTATGGCTACACGTTAAATCAAGACTTGTTAATTTATCTAAATTGCCTATAAATTCAGGAATTTCAGTAAAGTAATTGTGGCTTAGATTAAGCTTTTTAAGCTTAAAAAGTTTGCCGATAAATTCAGGCACCTTTGTAAGTCTAACATTAAGCAAACTTAGATCTATGATGTTAGTTAAGTTACCAAGAAAATAAGGAAAATTATCTATATTGTGATGATCTAGTTTTAGACTTTTTAACTGTAATAGTGCATTCTTATTTCTTGGAATAGTTGTATCGTTGATATTGTGTTCATCTGCCCAACGATAAAGTTTTTCAATCCATTCTTCATGACTCGCCAACTCAACAGAACTCCCAGACAAAATTGAATTTGCAAGATTGATTAAGCTTTTACTCTTTTTTAGAGCTATTATTGAACTTGTTTTAGGAACTAACTGTTTATTTTTGTCCATAATATCTTAGTTTATTTGTTTTTTAATTTTAAATGAGATTTTTTAACTTATATTCAGTACACAATATACAATATTGTCAAGATTATTGGTAAAAACTGAGGTAGTGCTTATGAATTATGATTTTCATAAAGCAAAATTAAATTTTGAAAAAATTTAATAAATGATGAAACTAGTGAGCCAGAAATATGTAAGTTGCATGATTTGTTTCATAGCGAAATTTCATTTAATCATAACTGCATTGCATGCAACCTCGCTAACTCCATTGATTTAATTAATATGTTTTTTAATAGAATAAGCTCATATACAGATGAACAAGAAATTTTTTTAGATTACGTATTTAGACTATATTTATTCGTGGAGAGAAGTTATGAGCTATTTAAGATGATTTCACTACCACAGCAATATCGAAGTCAGAATTACAAAGGATTTAACTTAATTCATAAATGGGCTAATTTTATAAAACACCCCAAAGCATTTCTATTATGTCATCATCCAGAGTTTTCATTTAATGCAAATCGATCTGATTTTGACTTTATAATTGATAATAAAGTTGTAATTAAATATTACGCTGGTAGCAAAAGGAATGCAGATCTTTATAAGAAGATAACCAATAAAACTAATGTATTGGTTTTATATCCTTCGGCAACTGATCTAATGGATTTCTTTGTTAAAGATGTAAACAAAATAATTCCTTTGATTGAAGAAAACAAAATATATAAGGAAACCCTGAGTGACAAAGCAACTTTTGAAGATTATTTTAGTATTAACAATGAGTCATAAAATATTGACATTGTGAAAATTAAAATATCACAAATACTTGGTTTATTAGGTTTCAGCCTACTCACTGTTCCTGCGCAGGCAAGTTTTTTCTATGTGCCGTTCGATCAGCTGCTGGCTGAAGCTGAGCTGATTGTAACGGGTGAAATAATTCACAAATCGTATGTGAAAAAAGAAACATTGAACAACTGGTCTGTACGTAATCATTTAATGGGCCAAATGGAGTCTAAATCAAAAATAAAAATGGGCGTATTCACTGACTACGAATTACATGTGGATGAGGTTTTTAAGGGTTTAATTAAGGTGGATATTATTGACATAGAAGAATCAGGTGGTTGCTATGATGGTATATGTGCAACAAGCAGTGCCGATTATTATTATGAAGTGGGTGACCGTGTTTTTATTTTTCTAAAAGAAAGAGCTGACAGACCATATTATCGATCCACCCGAAAGGGCTATACGGCGTATTTTTTATCAGATGACGGAAGGATTTATCGAAACCCTGATAAAGTGAAAATAATTAATGGCTCAGGATTTGAGCGCACGCACTCACCAAAGCCAACAACTTTGGAAGAAATCAGAACTTTGCTTGCTGAATAATCGACTTTATTTAAAGTCTGTGAATCATTTTGATTATGATTGAAATTCCAGCTTTTTATAAGGTTTGTGGGTTTTCAAATAATTTCTAAACTCACCAGAAATCCGCGTATCTTTCTCTATACGCTGCCAAAACAAAAAAGCCATTTCTAAGACAAGTGATTTGTTGTCCTGATTGATATTTAAGGTATCCAAATCTGGTAAAGTGAAATCAATCGGGTCTAAGCTGTTTGGTTTTGGCGCGATCGCCATGGTACACATGTCATAAATGGGGAGTAAATTAAATGAATCTCCTTTAATGCCTAAGCTGATGTTGCCTAAATGCGTATCGGTGTTAGCAATTAGTTGACTAAAAGCCCAAAGTATAGAAATAGAGTTATTATCAGATTTAGATAATAAATTTAATTTTAACATTTCATTGGCGATATTTTGCCAATTTTCACCTAAACCGACGTATTCCATATCGATTGAAAGCAATGAAAACATCGAAGAACGGCCAAAAAAACCTATCCTGTCAAATCTTTTAACCACCAGATAGAAACGATTATCTCGATCAATTAAATCAATTTCAGCTGCCGGTATTTTAAATGCAGCCAATATTTTTAAGGCATGATATTCTGTGACCAGTATATCTTTCCACCGTCTGGTTACTGCATCATTTTTATTTGAAGTGTATTTAACCAAAACATCTGCATTTAATTCTGAGCTAAAAACAGTGAATTTTTGTTGCTCACCACCCAGAGATGATTCTTGGGAAACACCTGCTTTGATTTGCTCACACATAAAATCATATTTGTCATAAGGCACAGGGTAAACAGGTTGTCTTGGCAAATGGCATGTACCCACACCGAACTTTAAATTGCCCGGTAAATCATCGCCATATTCTTCGAGATATTGGAAAATATGTTTTGCTTGCCATGAACTCAGTTTTTTAGGATAACGATCTGACATGTCAGCAAGTTGTTTAACAAATAGATTCCCTAAAAATCCTTGCGGCCTGAGATCATCTAAGAAAAAGGGCAAGCCATCAAACAAGCCATTACCTTTTTCGCCTAAATATAACTTTGAAGCCCCTTCAGCTAAATCAACAAAGTACTGGTCATTGGCCAGTCTATACACAGTTCCGAGTTTTGACTCATTGCCCTGTTCATCGACTTCTTTAAATTGAACTGAATAACCTTTATCTTCAGCAGGCAAAGCGTATTTATTGGGTGACGAAAACGGTAAAACCAGTAGCGAATCATCCAGTTTTTTTAAGCATCGGGAAACTGTGGCCTGAGATAGCTTAGTAATGGCCTGAATGTCTTTTTGGGTCACGAAGCCACTTTTTAAGACTTGTGTGATTGCATCAATGGATTTCAAAGTGTTGTATAGATTAGTGAATAAATAAAATTCATATAAAATACATGAATTTCAGTAAGATAATAGCACAATTAAAAAAATATGGATAGTTTTATGAATAAATATGTGCTGCACATAAAATAGAACACTTAACTCAACGATTTCACCCAATGCATAATATCAGAGGCGGTTCTTAAGCCACTTAAGCGATCCATTTCATGACCATTTTTCAAGGCCACCAGCATTGGTAAACTGCGAATGCCAAACTCCGCACCGGCTTGTTCATGGCGATCGGTTTGGATTTTAGCAAAACGCACCGTGGGTAATTTTTTAGCAGCGTGATAAAAATTGGGTGCCATCATCAGGCACGGCTGACACCTCGCAGCCCAAAAGTCGATAACCACCAATGGCTCATTATTACTTATAAACTTGGACAGAGATTTGTTGTTGAGTTCACTGGCTTCTCCCACGCCCAGTGACTTATGACAGTTACCGCATTTGGGTTTGTTATTGAGTTTGCTTGTTGGCAATCGATTTTTGGCACCACATTGTGGACAGGCCAGTATGACTGTTTCGGACATGGTAAAAGTTCTTTGAAAGCTTTCAGTGATTATATCATGTCATCCTCATGAAAAAATATTCTAAACACGATGGATAAAATCTAAAAAAATACAGTATCATTTATTGGAATTTTATTGTTTGGTTGAGATTATATATGGCTTGGTTCTATCTATTGGTGGCTGGATTATTTGAGTGTGTTTGGGCCGTGGGTCTGAAATACACCGAAGGTTTTTCAAAACCGATGCCTTCGGTGATTACAGTGATGGCCATGGTCGCCAGTGTCTGGTTATTGGCTTTGGCCATGAAGGACATTCCAATTGGTACTGCCTATGCGGTATGGACCGGAATTGGCGCAGTGGGTGTGGCTGTGGTGGGTATGCTTTTGTTTGATGAATCCCGGGAGTTATTACGTCTCATAAGTCTGATGCTCATTATCACCGGAATCGTCGGGCTAAAGTTGGTTTCGGGCTCAGGCACACCGTAAATTTAGGTTTATTTCACACGTCTATATTATAATCAAGAACAATTTTAGAGAAGATAATAGCCCATGAAAACATTTAAATTAGCTGTATTTGTATTTGTGTTGACCGGTGGTTTGGCGTTAGCACAAGAACCCGAAAGTGAACCGGTCATTGATTTTAAAACCACCGAAGTGGCGAAAGGCATTTATATGTTATCCGGTGAAAACGGTTTTACCGGTGGCAATTTAGGTCTATTGGTGGGTGATGAAGCGGTTATTTTAATTGATGACTCGATGCCGCAATTTTTAGACAAGATGCAAGACTCAATAAAAGCGGTCACTGAGCGTCCCATTAATTATGTTTTAAACACCCATTTACATGGTGACCACACCGGTAATAATGCTGCGGTCAGCGATGCCGGCGCCCACATTATTGCCCATGATAATGTCCGCAAGCGTCTCATTAAAAAAGGCATTAAAACAGAAGATGTGATGCAGCCGGCACCGAAAAACACCTTGCCGGTGATAACTTTTCAGGAAGCCATTCACCTTTATTTTAATGAACAACCGATGCGGGTTTTCCATGTGCCGCATGCCCATACCGATGGAGATGCGGTGATATACTTTAGCGATGCCAATGTCATCCATGCCGGTGATGTGTTTTTTAATGGTCGATTTCCTTATATTGATTTAAGTTCCGGTGGTTCGCTGGACGGTATGATTGCAGCGTTGAAAAAAATAGATTCGATGGCCGATAACAACACTCAGATTATTCCGGGTCACGGTGATCTCGCCGATAAAAAAGACTTAAAAGCAGTTATTGATATGCTTGAGGATAGTCGCGATAAGATTCAAGTGTTGCTTGATCAGGGTTTAGATGAAACTGCTATTGTGGCTGAAAATCCGCTGGTAGATTATCACAATGATTGGAACTGGGGCTTTATCACCACCGAGAAAATGGTGAAGCAATTAGTCCAAAGTTTGTCTCAAGATACGCCGCACAGTCATTAACAATACTTCATGAAAGACGTCAAAAAAATTGAGACGCCCTATGCGGGCATCGACAAAGAAAGCTACCATGTTGAAAAACGCCGCTTACAGGTTGAGTTATTAAAAATTCAGCAAGACGTGGTCAAAAACGAACAACGCATGGCGGTTGTCTTTGAGGGGCGGGATGCCGCCGGAAAAGGCTCCACCATTAAGCGCTTTGTGGAAAATCTGATGCCGCGGCATTATAAAATTGTTGCCCTCGGGATTCCCAATGATGTGGACAAAAAATACTGGTTTCGTCGCTATGAACGCGAACTGCCGAAACCCGGAGAGATCGCTTTTTTTGACCGCTCCTGGTACAACCGGGCTTTGATTGAGCCAACCATGGGTTATTGTAATGAGGCGCAATACAAATATTTTATGAATAAGGTGCTCGACTGGGAGCATAAACAACAGGAAAATGGTTTGATTCTGGTTAAATTCTATTTATCCATCACCAGTGACAGCCAGTTGTATCGTTTTGAGGATCGCTTAAGCGATCCGCTCACGTTCTGGAAATTTTCCGAAAATGATTTACATGCCAGAGAACGATGGGAAACCTTTACCCATTTTAAAGAACAGATGTTTAATCACACCTCCTCACGCCGTTCGCCCTGGGTGGTTATCAATGCCGATGAAAAAAGAGCCACGCGATTAACTGCCATGCTATACCTAGTGCAATTATTGGGCGATGGCAGTTTTGTGCCGCTGAGTGGTGAAGAGAACAAAAAAACCTATTCTGTTAAATTGGACGGGGTTAAGTTTTCTAACCTGACCTTCCGCCAATACGCGGTGCTTAAAGCCCGTAAAAGACAACAGAAAATTGAGGATGAAAACAATGCCACATAACTTAGCCGATACCATCAACAAACCGATTATTGAATCCGCCGGCGGCCTGGTCTGTAATGATGATCAGCATATTTTACTGATGTTCAAACGCGGTAAATGGGATATGGCCAAAGGTCGTTTGGAAACAGATCAGTCCACCGAATTTTGTGCCCGTCGTGAAGTCAGTGAAGAAACCGGTTTATTACTGGATAAGCTGATGATCAGAGGTAAACTGGTCAGCACCTGGCACACCACCACTCACCAGAACGTGGAATATTTAAAGAAAACCCATTGGTACAGCATGCATTATCAGGGACGGGATGATGATTTATCACCACAAATCGAAGAAGGTATTATCGAGTGCCGTTGGGTGCATTTAAGTGAGCTGCCGACGTATCGGGAGCTGATGCGACCACGGATAAACTACGTTATCGATTTCTGGCATAAAAATTTAGCCTATGTGCCGCGGCGATAGTGTTCATTGTGACCAACGGCACTTAAGTATTGGGGCTGATAATGTTAAACTGATTGCTTTAGTACTTAACAATATTCAATGAGCGTACTCTATTCAGAAAATCCGGTGATGTTCAAAAATAACCCCCTGGGCTTTATCGCTTCGGTGATATTAATTGCGGCTTTTGGTTTGGGAATTATTATATTATTAATCTGGTTTTTAAAGACCAAATCCCTCAAGCTGACCGTGACTGATCGAGACATTGTCCTGGAAAAAGGCCTGCTCAGTAAGGAGCATTCTGAAATTAACATCGACAGTATTCGCACCATTCGGGTGTCGCAAAGCTTCTTTAATCGCATGTTTGGGGTTGGTAAAATTGAAATATTTACCGCCGGTGATAATCCCGAATTGGTGGCCACCGGTATGCCGGAACCGAATCGGGTGCGGGAATTAGTTAAGCACAGATCGACGGAAACGCAATAAAATGGGTGAAATTGATCAAAAACAGAAAAATGAATCCCGCAAAATTATGCTGGGAATGATGGCCATTGTTTTGTTGGTGCTTATCGCGGGCTTTTTTATGCTGCCTGCCTTAGGAACAGTGTTTGCGCCGGGTTTAGGGCTTAAAGATGCCGCCATTATTGCCTTTTTTGTCACCGCCATCTTATTGATTATATTTGCCGTGGCTGCCGGCGATGGGCTTTTGGGTGAACTGCAATATATGTTGGCCGGGTTCTTTCTGTTTTATTTGATTTTCTGGTTGATGATTGCCTGGGTGTTTTAGCGCCATGTCGGACATAAACGAATCAAGACCTGAATTTGCGCCGCTGTATAGTCGGCGTGAGCGCTGGCGAATTTTATTAAAGGCTTTGTTGATTGTTGCTCCATTGGCTCTTTGGGCACAATTTTGGTTTTTCCCGTGGTTTAATACATTTATACGCACAGCGCACTGCCGAACTATTTTGAACATGGATGGTTTAACAGCGACCATGCTGTTGATGTTAGTTGGCGCACCTTTACTCTTGGCATTGGTATTGTTGTTCACCGAAGGGCGTAAAAGTTGGCGGGTTTATCAACTCAAGCAAACACCTTTGCCCGATGAAAAGGTGATGGTGCCTACCCGCTACCGTTACGGAAATCGGGCGTTGTTACGACCTTTGGGTTTGTTACTATCTGTCTTGATTCTGCTGGGGTTAGCCATATGGAGTTATTTTCCTGTGAATAGGTTAATGGAAGACCTTCAGCCTAAAAATAAAAACTGTAGTGAAATAACCGCTCAGCTGACTCAGTCAGATTAAAAAAGTACTTTTGACACAGTTCAATTAAGATCAAATTATTTACAATCTAAGCATTCTAAAATCTGCGGCTAATCACAGCTGCTCAATCAGTGAGGTATTTGCATGCAACACAATTTACATAAAATAGGACTGTTCTTATTGACCGCTCTCATGGTCGGTTGTGCCAGTCAGCCAGTTAATAAATCGGTCAACTCAGAAACCGCAAGTGAGCCAGATAATCGGGTTTTTAACCAGGATTATGATATGCGCACCCTGGATAACGGCTTAAAAGCCATAGTCGTTAAAACCGATTACCCGGAAGTGGTGTCATTACAGATTCCGGTACAGACCGGTTCACGCAATGAAGTGGAACCCGGTAAATCCGGTTTTGCACACTTTTTTGAGCACATGATGTTTCGTGGTACCGAAAACTATTCACAGGAAGAGTACGGTGCCATGCTCAAGGAAATGGGCGCCGATCAAAACGCCTACACCACCGATGATTACACTAATTACCACGTCACCTTTGTTAAAGATGATTTGGAAAAAATGCTGGAACTGGAAGCCGATCGCTTTAAGAATCTGAAATTTTCAGAGGCCCAATTCCGCACCGAAGCCCTGGCGGTCAAAGGTGAATACCTGAAAAACAGTGCCAATCCGTTCAGCAAATTATTTGAAACGGTACGCAAAAATGCCTACCAAGAGCACACCTACCGCCACACCACCATGGGCTTTTTAGAAGACATTGAAGCCATGCCCGATCAAATGGATTATGCTTTAGAATTCTTTGATCGTTGGTACCGCCCTGAAAAAGCCGCCGTGATTGTGGTCGGTGATGTAGATGTGGATGAAACTCATGACTTGATTCAGCAGTATTTTGGTGATTGGCAACGTGGCAATTACCAGGCCGATATTCCGGTGGAACCACCGGCTCAAGGCAGTCAATACCATCACATCGCCTGGCCGTCACAAACCTTACCCATGTTTGGCCTAACCTTCCGTGGCACCGATGCCGACCCGAGTCAAAAAGACAAAGCCGCCATCGATATGTTGGGAGAGGTTTATTTTGGTCAAAACTCTGATATTTACCAGGAGTTGGTGGTCAACAAGCAATTGGTTGATGCCTTATTCTTTTACAGCCCTGACAGTAAGGATCCGGGTTTGATTTATATTTTAGCGCGATTAACTGATCCCGCCAATTACCCGGCAGTGCAACAAGCCATTGTCGATACCATTGTCACAGCTCGAACCGAACTGGTTGATAAAAGTGAGCTCGATGACATTAAATCTGCAGCTCGCTATGGCTTTGCCAACAGCCTGGATAATTCAGAAGCCATTGCCGATATGCTGGCATCGGTGGTGCAATATGATCGCAACCCCGAAACCATTAATCAGCAGTATGCGCGTTTAGATGAAATCACACCTGAGGATGTGCAGTGGGCCGCCAATCATTACCTGGTGGATGACGGCCGCATTATGGTGACCCTGGCCGAAGGCGAACAAGTTGCCGGCATAAACACTGATTTCAGTTTAGCCGAGCAGGTGGCTGCGGCCAATCAGCCTGTTGATCCGGCCTTTCAGGTTACTGATTTAAGCAGTGACAGTGATATTGTTGATGTCAACTTTTTATTCAACACCGGTGCGGCACAAGACCCTGAGGGTAAAAAAGGTCTGGCTTATTTAACCGCCTCGATGCTGACCGATGCCGGCTCCGAAAGTCGCACCTTAAAAGACATCCAGAAAGCCATGCGCCCGATGGCGGCTTATTTTTCCTCGCAAGTGGATAAAGAAATGGTGTCCCTGAGAGGCCGTGTACACCGTGAAAAAGCCGATCAATGGCTGAATATCGTGCTGGATAATTTATTAAATCCGGGTTTTAGAGAAGATGATTTTAATCGCTTAAAAACCCAACAGATTAATGCCATTCAGACCGACCTGAAACAGAACAACGATGAAGAACTGGGTAAAGAAGTCCTGTATGAAGCTTTATACGAAGGTCATCCTTACGGCAGTCTGAATTTAGGCCATGTCAGTGATATTGAAGGCATCACCCTTGACGATGTGAAAGCTTTTTACCGGGCCCAATTCACCCAGGAAAACTTAAACATCGGTATTGCCGGACATTTGGATGAAGCCTTAAAAGAGCGAATGTTGACTGCGGTGACCAAAGAATTGCCACAATCCGGCGCCGAACAAGTCGCCATCCCGCCGGCACCGAAACTCAGCGGCCGACAAGCCATTATTGTGGAAAAACAAACCATGCCAACAGCGGTTTCCTTTGGCTTTCCGATTGACGTCAATCGTGCTCATGACGACTGGGTGGGCTTGTGGCTGGTGCGTTCATTCTTAGGCGAACACCGAAATTCCAACAGTTTCCTGTACCAGCGTATTCGCGAAGCCCGTGGAATGAACTATGGTGACTATGCCTATATCGAGTATTTCCCGCGTGGCATGTATTTAACCCAGCCGAATGCCAACTTAGGTCGTTCCGAGCAAATTTTCCAGGTCTGGATACGACCTTTGCGTTCGAACCAAGACGCCCATTTCGCCACCCGCGTGGCCATGTATGAGCTGCAAAATCTGATTGATAACGGCCTGACCCAAGAACAATTCGAGGCCACCCGGTCATTCTTAAGTAAATACGCCGGCCTGTTATTAAAAGGCCAGGATCGTGTGCTGGGCTATCATATGGACAGCCAATTTTACGGCACCGATGATTTTGTAGAGATGGTTAAAAACGGTTTGGCTGAGCTAACGCTGGCCGATGTGAATAGCATCATCAAAAACCACCTGCAAACCGACAACATCCAGTTTGTCTTTATCACCAGCGATGCCAAAGACCTCAAAAAACGTCTGGTCAGCGAGCAGTCATCACCGATGGAATACAACTCGGAAAAACCCAACGACTTGCTGGAAGAAGACAGCGTGATTCAGGATTATCCGTTAGATCTGGATCAGGTCGAAGTGATTAACATCGATCAGGTTTTTGACTAACCAATAACATAAGCAATTTAAAGCCGAATCACTAACGTGGTTCGGCTTTTTTATTGTTAGTCTTTTAATCATGCTGATTTTAAGAAATTATTTTGTGTCATATACAGATAATAGCATTAAAATAATTAGATTATGATAAACAAGATTTTAGATGCGTCTCTTTGTAGTTTCTTTGCAACCATTATTATAGGTATGATGGTTAACAGGTTATTACCTTCATGGGAGGCTTTATCTGCAGACGTTGGTGACTCCGGTGTTTGGCTTGTGTCATTATTTGTTCATTTTATTTATGGTCTTGCAATTGGTATTGGGAGCATTTTGAGCCAGATTTTATATAAAAAGGGGCCTGGCAGTTATTACTTTTGGATCATAACCACTGGTGTTATTGTGGTTTTATTGCACCTAAATCTATTCATGCCACGTTATGAAATTCGTTTTAGTTTATTTTTTCTGCTGCTTTTGGTCATCAGCAGTCTAATTTTTTTGTCATCATCAATGGCTTGGAACAGATTACGTAGGCATAGAAGCTTTAAATAGAAGTAAGCTGAAATCATCTTGGTTCTATCATTTACTAATATCTATTGAGCAATGTGCCTTTTTTATTTCTGTTGTAAATGCCTTATAATAGCTCGATTATCAATTCAGGTATTAACCCTGTGGGCTTTATAGGCTTTCATGACCGATTCTAATCTTCATATCATAATTCTGGCGGCCGGTGCCGGTACCCGGATGCATTCGGACAAACTTAAGGTGTTGCACGAATTGGCCGGGCAACCGATGATTGTGCATATCCTGAAAACCGCGCAAGCGTTAAACCCGGCACAAATAACTGTGGTTTGTGGTCATCAAAAGGACAGCCTGAAAAAAGCACTGGCGAGTGAGTCGCTTAATTGGGCTGAGCAAAGCGAACAATTGGGCACCGGTCATGCCGTTAAGCAGGCCATGCCGTTTGTTAAAGCCACTGAATCTGTTTTGGTTCTCTATGGCGATGCGCCGCTGGTGGAAGCCGAAGATTTAAATCACATGCAGGAAGATGCCTGTGTTTTAACTGCGCAATTGGATAATCCCGCCGGCTATGGTCGGATTATCAATCAGGATGGTTTGATTGCGGCGATTGTGGAACAAAAGGATGCCAGTCAAGAGCAACTGAAAATTCGAGAAGTGAATTCAGGTATTATCAAAGCCCCGGCGGCTGATTTAAACCGCTGGTTACAACAACTCAATAATGGCAACAGTCAGAATGAGTATTACCTGACCGATGTGATTGCCATGGCGGCTGATGAGGGTCGACCTTTTCAGGCGGTGCAAGCCGAACAAGCCGACATTGTAAAAGGTGCCAATGACATGCAGCAACTGGCCGAACTGGAAGCGATTTTCCAGCGACGCCTGGTGCAGAAGTTACTGCAGCAAGGGGTGCGGATGCCGCGACCGGAGACTGTTGATATTCGTGGTCAATTACAGTGCGGTCGTGATGTGGTGGTCGATAAAAACACTTTATTTGTGGGCGAGAATCGTTTGGCCGAGGGTGTTCAAATTGGTGCCTTTTCGGTGCTTGAGGATTGTGATTTGGCCGCCGGTACCGTGGTGGAACCCCATTCCATGTTAGCCGGCGTGAAAACCACCGGTGACTGTACCATTGGCCCGTTTGCCCGTTTGCGACCCGGAACAGAACTGGCGCAAGGCGCTAAGGTCGGTAACTTTGTGGAAATGAAAAAAACCAAGGTCGGTGAAAATTCAAAAGCCAGTCATTTAAGTTATTTGGGCGATGCCGTTATTGGTCACAATGTCAATATTGGTGCCGGTACCATCACCTGTAATTATGATGGTGTTAATAAATTCACCACGGTCATTAAAGACGGGGCCTTTATTGGTTCAGACAGTCAACTGGTGGCGCCGGTCACCATTGGCACCGGTGCCACCATCGGTGCCGGTTCGACCATCACCAGAGATACCCCGGATGGTCAATTAACCCTCTCCAGAAGCCGTCAAAGATCTGTGGCTGACTGGCAAAAACCGAGTAAGAAATAATATGTGTGGAATTGTTGCAGTGAGTGCCAAAAGGCCGATTGTTGATGTTATTATGAATGGCCTGAAAACCCTGGAATACCGGGGCTATGATTCTGCCGGCATCGCAGTCATTACCGATTCGGGCATCGCCATTCGCAAACAAGCCGGTAAACTCAAGCATTTAGAAGCCGATCTGGAAGCCAATCCGATTAATGGTGAGGTTGGTATTGGTCACACCCGATGGGCCACCCATGGCGAGCCCACGTCAGCCAACGCCCATCCCCATGACTCAGACAATGCCATTGCCGTGGTGCATAACGGTATTATTGAAAATTATCGCCCGTTACGGGAAAAATTAACCGCGGCCGGCTATCAGTTTAAGTCTGAAACAGACACCGAAACATTGGTGCATCTGATTCATTATTATCAGGCGCAAGACATGAGTTTTTCTGCCGCCAGTCATAAAGCCTTGCGCGAATTAGAAGGCGCCTACGCGGTGGCCATTGTATGTATGTCGGATCCCGGCCGTGTGATTGCAGCCCGCAAAGGCAGTCCGCTGGTGGTGGGTGTTGGTGAGCAGGCCAATTATGTGGCCAGTGATGTCCAGGCTTTGGTCAGTCAAACCGATCAGTTTTATTATCTGGAAGAAGGCGACGTGGTGGAAATTACCGCCGAAAGCTGTGACATCTATGATGAGTCTGGTCAGGCAGTGGAACGGGCATTAAAAACCGTGACCTTGTCTTCAGAGGCCTTAACCAAAGACGGCTACGCCCATTACATGCTAAAAGAAATACATGAACAACCCATCGCGGTGGCCAACACCATTGCCGATCGCTTGTTTAATGATGCCATTGCGGATGGCTTTGTTTCTCAACAAGGCGAGGCGATACTGGCAAAAACCCAACAGATTCATATTGTTGCCTGCGGTACCTCGTATCATGCCGGTATGGTGGCGCGTTATTGGCTGGAAGCCATTACCCAAATCCCAACGCAAGTCGAGATTGCCAGCGAATACCGTTATCGCAAACCGGTGATTCCGGCGAACACCTTGTTTTTGACCATTTCGCAATCCGGTGAAACCGCGGATTCTTTGGCGGCGTTGCGGTTTGCTAAAAAAGCCGGTTATCTGGCCACCTTTGCGGTGTGCAATGTCGCCAATTCGACTCTGGACCGGGAAAGTGATGAATGTATTTTAACCCATGCCGGTCCGGAAATTGGGGTGGCCTCAACCAAAGCCCTGACCACACAATTGGCCGTGATGGCTTTGTTAACCTTAAAATTGGCAGAACTTCGCGATGTGGATATCAAAGTACGCAAGAACTTAGCCAAGCAATTACGCACCCTGCCGGGCATTATTAACCAATCGTTATTGCTCAATGATCAGATTAAGGTGTTTGCTGAACAAATTGTACAACGCGATCATGCCCTGTTTTTAGGCCGGGGCGTGCATTATCCAATCGCTTTAGAAGGGGCGTTAAAACTGAAAGAGATATCCTATATTCATGCCGAAGGTTATCCCGCCGGTGAGCTTAAACACGGTCCCCTGGCGTTGGTGGATGATAAAATGCCGGTGATTGCAGTGTGTCCTAATGATGAGTTGTTAGAAAAGCTGGAATCCAACATTGAAGAAGTCCGCGCCCGCGGTGGTGAACTGTATGTCTTTGTCGATCACAAAAGCCAACACGGTTTAAAAGACCGGGTTCAATACCTGATTGAACTGGAAGCCAGCGGCTCTTTCACCTCACCGATTGTCTTTAATGTACCCTTACAGTTGCTCAGCTATCATGTCGCCGTACTACGCGGCACCGACGTCGATCAACCGCGCAATTTAGCCAAATCTGTAACTGTTGAGTAATAATTCTAATGCCGCTCCGAAACTTGACTGTTTGAAACTCATATAGCTTCAAACGTTTGATTTTAAGAGACAATTATGCTGGATTGGAAATTTTGACTCGGTCCAGGTTTAAAGCATTATAGACACCGAAAGCCTTGTCGGCGCAGGCCGACATCCAACGTCTTTCGGTATGATGTTGCTTATACTCCATGCTTTATACCTAAGATTGTTGCTTTAAATTTTACTAATGAGGATGGTGGAACAAGATTAAAGTGGAGAGCCAAAATAAATTTTTATGATGATGCTTAGTAGCTTCAGTTGTTGTAATCTATTTTCGCTGAGAAATCGCCACAATCCAACATAGTGCCAAAGAGACCATATTGATACTCACCGGATTGAAAGCATCAACCAACAGCTCAGGCTTGATAACTGCAACATCGATTAATAACACCAGTAATAAAATGGCAGCCATATAAACAGGTATTAAAGAGCGACGCACAAATATAAGTAAGCCGGCCAGGATAATTTCTAAAACACCACCGACTCTGGATATCACGATGGCATCAATCGGCAAGCCATGAAGTTGTACCAACATCAATTCCACTTCGCTTGGGAAAAGTAACTTAGGGACCAAGCCGTGATAAAAAAACACAAAAGCCAAAGCGCTGCGTGCCACTAAATTAACCGTCTTTAATCGTTTTGTGTAAGGTTCTTTCTGCATCTTAACCCGAATATTTCATACAATCGGTACAAAACAGGCATATTTTTTTATGTGTCATGCAGTTATGAGAATAGCAATAAATATCAGATTGTACCTGAATGGCTTTATGAAAAAAATGGCTTCATATCTCGCATAAAATCGCCTACAACATATGAGTGACTATGCTTGATGCGATATTTATACGATCTATTTTGCCATTTTATCCCTAAATTCCATTCTTGCATGAAATATTCGGGTTAAAGAAACCGACTGTTGTGATCAGCCGTTGGCAACAAACATTCGCTGTACTTGCCAAATAAGCGATAGCGATTCAAGGCAATTCGGTCGTAAAACCAATCACGAATAAAGCGCGGAACGATATAACACACCTGTAGCAATTTAATTGGATAAGGCAGTTTTTGTATCACTTTTAAAAAAGCGGTACTTTTTTCGTAAGCCTGATGGTTTTCAATATATAACATGGTATCAAAATGATCTGCCGGCAAACCAAAGTGCTGAAGAATCGCCTGACCCTGGACTGACTGAACCGTGGCTAACTTAAAAATATGCTTGCGGTCATGTTTGATAATAAATCGACTCCAACCATGACACAGTTTACACACCCCATCAAACAGAATGACGTGTTCTTTTTCACTGATATAAGGCACGGTTGTTGTCGATTTCATTTTGATATAACTTGACTGATAACTAATGCAAAACCCTCTGTTATTACATCATATCCCCAAACTGCCAACAAGCTGAGATTAAATTTTAAGGTACTTTCAGAAATTTAGTGTGGTAAATTCAACGCTAATACCACTTCTTAAATTGAATTTATCGATGCGTTATCAGTCAATTGAATGACATCATTTCAAACGCGATAAAAGCAGAGAGCCGGTGGGTTCTCTGCTTATGCTGTATTTAACCATGCACTTTTAAGCGTTTTTCAATCGGTTCGAATGATTTATCGCCGGCGGGTTGCTCGATGCCGCCGAAGACCATTTGCGCAATCAGATGCCAGTCTTTATCGACGTTCCAGGTTTTTGCCACCTGGTCATCGATGACCGGGTTATAGTGCTGCAAGTTGGCGCCAATATTCAAGGCGGCTAACTTCGTCCAGATGACATATTGGTGCATGCCGCTGGTGTGGTGTGACCAGTCGGGGAATTTATCGGCATACAGGGCAAAGTTTTCTTGTAAGCCTTTCACCACGCTGTGGTCTTCAAAGAATAGAATGCTGCCGGCACCGGCTTTAAAACCCTCAATTTTTTGTTGAGTGGGTTTGAATTTCTCATCATCATTGACGATACCGCGCAAGGTGTCTTCGGTGATTTGCCACAGTTTTTCATGGTCATCACCAAACAAAACGATGATACGCGTTGATTGTGAATTAAAAGCAGATGGTGTGTGTAACAGCGTATGTTCAACCAGGTTAACAATTTCTTCCTTAGCCACAGGTAACTGCTTGCTTAAGGCATAAATTGATCGCCGGGTTTCGGCCAGTTGTTGTAAGTGTTGTAATTTTGACAATGTCATTCTCCTAAATAGTAATGTCTGTTAATTAAAATATCTGTGGTGCATTGGAATGATAAATAATTCTTAAGGTTGTTTTCACATAATCCAAATAAGCCATGTCATTCCGACTAAGCGTAGCGCATGGAGGAATCTCCCCAATTTTATCGCAAATCTCCATCATCAGGAGATATCTCCACTCACGGCCTACGGCATTCCAATTAAGCTTCTTGTGCTTCACACAAACTGCTTAATTTACATTGCCTGGCCTTCGCTCGGTCGATATGACAATACTTGTTGGGTTCTGTCCTAAATGCACCACGGGTGCTGCTATTCTTTAAATCCTTGTGGTAGCGGTGGTGCGCTCAGTCTTTTCAGGTCAGAATCAACATCGCCAAAGCGCGCATGTCCCGCATTCCAGTCACTGATGGATTGTTCGATATCGGCCTTATTATCGTCAACGAAATTCCACCACAGCAGCACTTTTTGCTTCAGTGGCTCGCCGCCAATAAACATTAATCGGGTGCCTTTTTCAGCGCTGATTGTGATGCCTTCTGGATCGCTGATATCGCTTTCATCAAAACGCAGTAATTCGTTTTGATTCAATTGTTGTCCGTCATATTTAAAAGCACCTTCCACCACCAAAAGGCCATATTCAAAGCCGGACTCAAGGTTTAATGTGAGCTTGTCGTCTTGTAAAAAATGGACATCAATACCCACCAGCTTTGAATACTGTAGCGTCGGTGCGGTATGGCTTTCACCGGCTGCAGTCGTATAGCTGCCTGTGGTTAAGTACAGTTCAACATTTTTTTCTGTCCAATTGGGCACTTTAGGGTAATGATGAAAGCTGCGTTCGATCTTTTGGTCCTTAGGCAGCGCAATCCAGAGCTGCACCAAATTGATATTACGTTCAGCATCGGCAGAACCGCCGGTATCGGCAAACACACTTTGTTCAGTGTGACTGATGCCTTGTTCTAATCCGGTGCCGGCGGTCATTAAGTTAACCTGGTTTTTGGTGATCACTTGTTCGTTACCCAAACTGTCTTTGTGCAACACTTCACCGGATATCATCCAGGAGAAGGTTTGCAAGTTAGTGTGCGGGTGTCTGCCCACCTGCATGCCCGGGTCTTGATCATCAAAATTAGCCGGGCCGGCATGGTCTAAAAAGCACCAGGCGCCAATCGGTTGTTTACCTAAATTGGGTAATAACCGGGCGATGGGAATACCGCCGACATCAGCCATTCGTGGCTTTAGGGTTTTAATTGTCATCATTAACCTCTCTTAAATTTAAAATTGCTTAATTGTAGCTACTTGGTTCTGGCTCAACCTTTGCTTACAAATGCATGGGCACTTCCATCAGTAACACACGGGCATCTTTAGCCACGTTCATGGTGATTTCTTCGGTGTCTTGAATACCTAAACCATCACGGGTATTCAGGGTTTGGCCATTAATATCGACCTGGCCTTTGATAACAAACACATAAACGCCGTTATTCGCATCATTTAGCTGATAGGTTTTGCTGACGCCTTGATCAAAATCACCCAAACTAAACCAGGCGTTTTGATGAATCCATACACCGGCATCATCCGGATTGGGTGACAGCACCTGATTAAATTCATTGGGCTGCATCATATCAGCCAGACGTAATTGTTGGTAGCGCGGTTTAACGCTCATTTTATTGGGGATCAACCAGATTTGTAAAAATTTCACCGCTTCTTTGGCATCGCCATTCATCTCACTGTGGGTAATACCGGTGCCGGCTGACATCACCTGGATTTCACCGGCTTCGATAATGCCCTGGTTGCCCATATCATCACCATGACGGAGCTTTCCGGATAATGGGATACTGATAATTTCCATATCACGGTGTGGGTGCTTGCCAAAGCCCTGACCACCGATGACAAAATCATCGTTGATGACGCGCAGGGCACCAAAGCCCATGCGCTCAGGGTTGTAATAATTGGCAAAGCTAAATGTGTGTTTACTCTTCAGCCAACCGTGATCGGCATGACCACGGGAATCGGCTGCATGATAAATGGTTTTCATAGGAACTCCTGTTATTATTGACTGATTTTAGTCTGACGGTTATCCAGTGAGTAAGCACCGGCACCGTGCGCCACAATCAGCAAAAATCCACCGGCGATGGCGATGTTTTTCATAAACATGTTCAGTTGTGTTTGATCGCCAAAATCAGCATGAAATAAAATCGCCGAAACGACGCTGAAACCGGCCATTAAAAAAGCCACAAAACGTGCTTTAAAGCCAACCACGATGGCGATCCCGCCAAGCACTTCAAGGATAATAACCAGTGGCAACATAACCCCGGGCACGCCCATGGCGTCCATATATCCCTGGGTTCCTGCATAATTGGTTATTTTACCCAATCCCGACATAATAAAAATTGCAGCTAAAAAGATGCGGCCAATTGGTGCACTCAAATCTTGTAATTTGTTCATGGTTTCCTCCAAATAGTTAATTGATGACGCCATTATAGTTGTTGACCGGAGAAGGATAAACGGCAATAATTACAAAATACAGTTCTTTTATTCGGAACAATCACTGGAGTTAATAACATGGGACAATTAGAAGATATGGCGATGTTTGTGCGCATTGTGGATGCCGGCAGTATCACCAAAGCAGCGGAACAACTCAATACCGCCAAATCAGCAGTCAGTCGGCGTCTAAAAGAGTTAGAAACCCGCCTGGGCAGTCAGTTAATCAGCCGCACCACGCGCCAATCCAATCTCACCGAAGCAGGCGAGCTGTATTATCAACGTGCCAACAGTATTATCAATAAAGTGGATGCCTTAAATGAGCACATTAGTGGCTCACCGACCCACATTGGCGGAACACTCAAAATGACCGCGCCTTTGTCCTTTGGTTTATTGCATTTAAGTGAAGCGATTCATGAGTTTGCCGGCGAACACCCTGATTTGAATTTTGAGCTGGATTTTTCAGATCGGCATGTTGATCTGGTTGAGGAAGGCTATGAGCTGGCCATTCGAATCCGCGAATTACAGGATTCCAGTTACCAAGCCAGGCGATTGGCGCTGATTCGTTTTGTGTTGTGCGCCAGCCCTGCGTATTTAAGCCAAAAGGGCACACCTGAGAAACCGGAGGATTTAAAGGATCATGCATTTTTGCAATATGGCCTTAATAAAGAAAGTCAGCTTCATTTAACGGATGCACAAGGGCAAAAGCACAAAATCGCAATCAACGCGAAAATAAAAGCCACCAATGGTGATTTTTTGGTCAACATGGCAGCAAAAGACCATGGGTTGGTTTATATTCCAACCTTTATCGCCCACCAAAAGTTAGCCAGTGGCGAATTGCAGTGTGTGCTTCAGGATTATCAATTACCCACCTTAAATGCCTATGCCATCTATCCAAAAAATCGTTTTTTATCGCAACGCTGTCGGCATTTAATTGATTTTCTGGCGAAACGTTTTGGTGATGAGCCTTACTGGGACCAAGCTTTATAGCTTAGAAAATTTAATCAAAAGATGACATCAAGATATGCTATATTATTCAAATCTTAAAGGCTCTCATCATAAATAATATATCTCTGGAGACAATGAATGGCATTAAAAGACAGCACTGAAGGTTACGGAATAGTGAGTAAGGTATTGCATTGGGGGATGGCCCTTTTAATACTGTGGCAATTTTTAAGCGCGGCATCCCGTTATTTTTTTGAAGACACGGCCATTGAAGCCTTTTTTTGGCCAACCCACAAGACCTTAGGTGTGATACTGCTGGTACTCATGTTCCTCCGTTTGGTGTGGGCATTAATTAACCGATCCAACCGACCGCCTTCGGTCAGTCTATTATCTAAAACAGGGCATTGGGTCATGTACCTTTTGGTGATTGTTATTCCGATTCTGGCCTTGTTAAGACAATACGGATCCGGGCGTACCTTTGATGTCTTGGGTTTGCCAATATTTGAAGGATTTGAAGGTGAGAAAATTCAGTGGATGCTCGATTTAGGCAGTGATTTCCATGGTGAACTTGGTTGGATATTGTTGGCATTAATCGCAGGACACACCATCATGACCTATGTACACCAGAAAGCCACACCGAAAAAAGATGTGCTCGCACGGATGTGGAAATAATGGCTATAGCAAAATATAAATTGTTAACGCAAAGGAGATCACAATGCCCTTAAAAGCACCCGTAGGTTTGGTTTTATCCGGTGGCGGCTACTTAGGAGTGGCCCATATCGGTGCCATCAAGGCCTTAGAAGAAATGGACATTCACCCAACCACTGTCTCCGGTACCAGCGCCGGTGCGTTGGTGGCCTCTTTATACGCGGCAGGCTACTCCTGGCAGGAAATGCTGGATTTTTTTGATAATTTGGATTTGTTTTCCTTTTCATTTAATAAATTCACTTTACTTAAACCGGGTCTAATTGATACCGATAAATTCCATGATGAGTTTAAAAAATATTTTCCGGAGGATAACTTTTCGGCCCTGAAAAAAAGGTTGTTCATCGTTGCCACCAACATGATTACCGGTCAGGCACGGATTTTTTATGAAGGGCCGTTGATTAAACCCTTACTGGCCTCCGGGGCCTTCCCGGGCATTATGACACCGGTTGAAATCGATGGTGTTCTCTACAGCGACGGTGGTATTACCAATAACTTCCCCACCGAACCATTATCCATTTATTGTGAACAGTCTGTCGGTGTTTTTGTAAGTCCTTTGGAATCGGCCGATTACGACAGCTTAAAATCAACCATGGCGGTCACGCAACGTGCTTTCACAATTTTAAGAGCCCAAGCATCCATCAGAAAATTCTCAGATTGTGATGTCATTATCGCGCCCACAGCCCTACGCAAGTATAGCTTTCTGAAAAAAGACTCGTCTCAGGAAATTTTTGATTTAGGCTATCAAGAAACGCTTAAAAAACTCAAAAATCTGGATAAAGACAAAAACCCCAAAGCTGTCTGAATAATCATTGAGTGTCCCCACAAGTTATTGTTTTAGCATTCTTTTAACATTCGCTTTACGCTTTATTTATCTGTTTATCGTTACAATAAAGATGTTTTAAACAATGGAGAAAATAATGATGAATTGGGATATTATTGAAGGTAAATGGAATCAGTTTAAAGGTGAGGCTCAATCACAATGGGGCAAACTCACCGATGACGATTTAGATGTGATTGCCGGAAAACAACAAAAATTAGTTGGCCGTTTACAGGAACGTTACGGTTATAATAAAGACAGAGCAGAGAAAGCCGTTGAAGAGTGGCAATCAAAAGTTAACAATTAGCAGTAAGTAGCGAAACATGGGTTTAATGTTCATGTTTCGACTTAACCCCCGTTCGATTTATGCATTAATAATGCAATTCACTCCCTACTGAAATCGGATGGGGTTTTTTTAATCATTCTCAAAGAGAGGAATTATGAAAACAAAAATATACACAATCAGTATTTTATTGTTGTTATTGGCAACACCCGTTATGGCGGATAGAAATTCAGCCAATAAAGCCATCAGTCAGGCTGAAGTGCTTATTGAATCTGCACAGCGTTCAGATGGAATGGCACATGCGGCCTATCTGATGAAGTCTGCCCGCGATAATTTGAATCAAGCCAAAGTTGATTTGGATAAGCGTAATTGGACTAAAACTGAAATTGCAGCTAAAAAATCACAACGTGACGCTGAAGTGGCGGCAGCTAAAGCGGACGCCATGAAAGCAGAGAAAGCGTACACAGATTTGCGTAAATCCGTGGATTTGTTACGAAACGAACTACAACGTAAACGGAGCGGACAATGAAACAATCATTAAATCAAATTTTGAAATTTTCTTTGATGCTGTCATTGGTGGCATTACTGGCCTCTTGTGCCTCAACACCTGAGCCTGATCCACGTGTGGCGGCTTTGAAAAATCAATTAAATGACCTCATGGCTAATCCCGAACTGGCCTCTCGCGGTGGTGAAGAATTAAACCGCGCTCAAGATGCTTTAAAAACAGTGCAAAACCGTCCTAAAAAAATGGATGATGAAGCCTATGAGTATGCCATTTATGCCACTGACCGCCTGATTGAGCTGGCTAAGTACAGTGCTGAAGGACGTTATTATAACGATCAACGCAGAGATCTCGCAGAAGAGCAAAGCCGATTGGTGTTAGAGTCACGCACCTTAGAAGCTGATTTAGCACAACAACGCGCAGAGCGCGCAAAAAGTAGTGCCATGATGGCGGAACAGCAACGCGCTCAAGCCTTGGCAGAAGCCCAAGAAGCCCAACAAATGCGTGATGCGGCGATTCAAGCCAAAGCCGAAGCCGATCGCTTGAAAAAAGAAGCCCAGGCAGCGGCACAATCAGCCATGAGTGAAGCAGAACAAGCTAAATTACGGGCAGAAGCGGCACAAGCTGAAGCCGCTGCTGCTAAAGCTGCCATGAATAGTTTGCAAAATCAACTGTCTGAATTACAAGCCAAACAAACTGAACGTGGCTTAGTCATTACTTTAGGTGATGTGTTGTTTGAGTTTAATAAATCAGATCTTAAGCCGGGTTCCGCGCGTAACTTAGAACCCTTGGTGAAAGCACTTAAAGATAATCCGAATCAACAGGTGATTGTTGAAGGTCACACCGATAATGTGGGTTCAAGAGCCGTTAATCAAAAATTATCAGAAGAACGTGCAAAATCAGTCAAATCTTACCTGGTCAACCAAGGTCTTAATGGTGATCGTATTCAAACGAAAGGTTTAGGTTTTGATTTTCCGGTGGCCAGCAATGATGATGCCAGTGGTCGTCAGCGAAATCGTCGTGTAGAAATCATTCTACCGGATATTGAGCCGGAAGATATTGAAGAATAATAAGTCAATTAAAGAACTAAAAACTAAACCGGCTGTTGAGACAACAGCCGGTTTTTTTGTGGGTAAACCACTTGCCTTGGCTTTCTGTTAAAATGCTCACTTTTGTGCCGTAATTCTATGAAAATACATATCTTGGGTATAGGTGGAACCTTTATGGGCGGCTTGGCAGCCATCGCTCGACAGTTAGGACATGAGGTTTCCGGTAGCGATGAAAAAATGTATCCGCCCATGAGCACGCAGTTGGATAAACTGGGAATACCTGTACATGAAGGCTATGAAATGACGGCATTGCAAAATAACCCTGACTTGGTGCTGGTTGGCAATGTCATGAGTCGTGGCATGGAACCCATTGAGTTTCTACTAAATAGCGAACTTCGTTATTTGTCAGGACCACAATGGTTGGGTGAAGAGATTCTGCGTCATAAAAAAGTGTACTCGGTGTCCGGTACCCACGGTAAAACCACAACAGCATCCATGTTGGCGTGGATATTAACCGATCAAGGCATTGATCCCGGATTTTTAATCGGCGGTGTCAGCCCGCATTTTGAGACTTCGGCAAAGCTCACTGACAGTGCGCATTTTGTTATTGAGGCCGATGAATATGACAGTGCTTTTTTTGATAAGCGGGCCAAGTTTGTGCACTATCACAGTGATGTCTTGATTTTAAATAATCTTGAATACGATCACGCGGATATTTACCCTGACTTAACCGCTATCCAAAAACAATTTCATCATCTGGTTAGAACCGTGCCCGGTAACGGCGAAATCATCGTTAATGCAGACGATCCACATCTTAAGACGGTTTTGGATATGGGGTGCTGGACCGAACTGGTGAGTTTTGGTACCGGCCCACATGCCGACTTTTGGGTGATGCCTTTGGGTGATAACCCAAGCCATTTTAGTATTCAAAACAGCACCGATCAATTGGCAGAAGTACGTTGGGATGTGTCCGGCAAACACAACCAATTAAACGCCCTGGCTGCTATTTTGGCTGCCACGCAGGCCGGGGTTTCCATATCATCAGCGGCTGATTCTTTGTGTCGTTATGAAAATGTCAAAAGACGCATGGAACTGGTGGGTGAAGCCAATGGTGTTCGTGTCTTTGATGATTTTGCGCACCACCCCACCGCCATTGAAACCACGTTGCTGGGACGCCGCCCACATGTAGAAGGGCGTTTGATTGCTGTGGTTGAGCCACGCAGTAACTCCATGCGAGCAGGCGTTCATGCCCGTCAATTACCCAAATCTGTGCAAGCAGCTGATCATGCCTTTATGATGGTTTATCCCGATATGCAATGGGATGAATTGGTGTTGGAAAAACTCAAGCAAAAAGCCACGATTATTGATTCGGTGGAGCTCTTAATTAAGCAAGTCAGCGCTTTGGTTGAGCCGGGTGATGAGGTGATATGTATGAGCAATGGTGGTTTTGAAAATGCACCGCGTCGCCTCGCTGAGGCCATTAAACAACAACCTACGGCACAATCTCAGAACCTCTGATCATAAAAACCGCCCAATGCTAAATTGGGCGGTTTCATGAATTATTTAGAAATTAGGTTTATCTTTAAGGTTATTGAAGTTTTCAACGGCATCAAGAATTTCTTGCTTAGCTTCTTCTACGCCACCCCAACCCTCAATTTTCACCCATTTGCCTCTTTCCAGGTCTTTATAATGTTCAAAGAAATGAGCAATGGTGTCTAAGGTTACTTCATTGATGTCGCGCACATCAGCCACGTGGCGGTATAACCCGCTAATTTTTGAAGTAGGGACCGCAATAATTTTGGCGTCATCACCACTTTCGTCAGTCATTTTTAAGACACCCACAGGTCGACAACGAATAACGGAGCCGGGTAATAAAGGTAATGGCATCACCACCATTACATCAACCGGATCGCCATCGCCGCATAAGGTATGTGGTACAAAACCATAATTACATGGGTAATGCATGGCGGTGTTGAGTACCCGATCAACAGTTAACATGCCGGAGTCTTTATCAACTTCATATTTAATGGCATCACTGTTTCGTGGGATTTCAATCACAACGTTGATGTCATGTGGCACATCGGAGCCAACTGGTAGATCTTTTAAGGTCATTGTGTATTCCTGAGACTGAAAGGCGCGTATTATAACGGTTTGCAGCATGAAAGCCAGTGACAATCTATAAAATAAAGCCCATCTTATAAATCTGCGCGATCAAAGCCGCGATAAGCGACCGCTTCAGATAAGTGACTTTGATTCACTTCATCACATTGTTTTAAGTCAGCAATGGTGCGACTGACTTTGATAATGCGATGATAAGCACGTGCCGATAAGCGTAAGCGTTCCACCACATGCTCCAGAAAATCCAATAATGGTGCAGATAAAGGAATCAATTCCTGAATTTGTCGACCTTGCAATTGCGCATTGGTCAGGCCTCCATTGCGTGTCAACTGTCGTGTTCGGGCTTTCATCACCAAGGATCGTGCTTGTTGCGAGGTTAAACCTGAATTGTTGGTGTCTCGCAACACCTTATGCGGCACACGCGGCACCTCAACCTGTAAATCGATGCGATCCAATAAAGGTCCGGAGATTTTAGTGCGGTAATGTTGAATTTGACCAATACTACATTGACAAGGCCTTTCTTCATCCCCTAAATAGCCACAAGGGCAAGGATTTAAACTGGCCAATAATTGAAAACGTGCAGGAAACTCGGCGCTTCTGGCGGCCCTCGAAATGATAATTTTCCCCGATTCCAATGGCTCCCGTAAAACTTCCAAAACATGCCGAGAAAACTCCGGCAGTTCATCCAAAAATAATACGCCATTTTGAGCCATGGAAATTTCACCGGGCATCGGTTGCGAACCACCACCGACCAAGGCTGCGGCCGAAGCGGTGTGATGAGGAGACCGAAAAGGTGGCTGCCCCCAACAGTCGGGATCAAAGCCGCTGTTGCTGATGGAAGCCACCTTGGCGGTTTCCAGGCTTTGGGCTTCGGTTAAGGTCGGTAAAATGCCGGGTAAGCGGCTGGCCAACATGGTTTTACCGGTGCCGGGTGGGCCGTAAAACAATAAATTATGACCACCGGCAGCGGCGATAATCAGTGCCCGTTTGGCTTGTTCCTGACCTTTGACTTCGCTTAAATCCTGACTGAGACGGCGCTGATTTTGTTTAACATTTGTCGTTTCTGTCGGCCGGGCCAGGGGTAACTCTTGCTCAGCGGCTAACCATTCACACACCTGTAATAAAGATTCTGCACTGAAGCACTCACAGGATTCCACCAAAGCCGCTTCACCGGCATTACTGGCCGGAACCACCAAGCGCCGGCCCGCTTCGGACACTGCGCTGACCACCGGTAAAATACCGCGAATGCCACGTAATTCACCGCCCAGTGCCAATTCACCGACAAACTCTGTGCGACGCAAACGGTCTGGATTTAATTGTTCAGACGCCACCAAAACGCCTATAGCAATGGGTAAATCATAGCGCCCGCCGCCTTTGGGAATATCTGCCGGTGATAAATTTACGGTAATACGATGGGCCGGAAAATCAAAACCACTGTTCATAATCGCCGCCCGTACCCGATCCTTGGATTCCTTGACCGCCGTTTCCGGCATCCCAACAATCGACAAACTCGGTAATCCCGGCGAAATATGCACCTCAACCCGAACCTGTGGTGCCGCCACCCCAAATTCAGCCCTTGATAACACCACCGCTAATTTCTTCATACCCACAATTGTTTTATGGAAAACCCCAGTCTAATCAATAAAAGTCAAAAAATCTGTCGCAATTATCGATTCA
Organism: Marinicella gelatinilytica; assembly: GCF_026410405.1. GTDB lineage: Bacteria > Pseudomonadota > Gammaproteobacteria > Xanthomonadales > Marinicellaceae > Marinicella > Marinicella gelatinilytica. Next base: position 28,848 of record NZ_JAPMLN010000007.1, read on the forward strand.
CTTTGTAAGAAATTATCGATTGGGGTGTGGGTTTTTATAATGAAATCTCACACACCGAAGTTTTGTCTAAACACGCAAAGCCGATGGTTTGGGCTTCGGCATCATAATCAAAAGACTTTTCCGTATAAGGGTTTTTGTGGTTTGAGTTTTTAATCAATGTGGCAATATTTTGGTCGTTGTTTAAGGCCAGTTCGATGCGCAGCTTTAATAAAACCAGCATGGCGTTTAGATCATGCATACGGGCAAAATAATCGTGATACATTGGGGGGCCAAAATAAGTATTTAAAAATAGTTTTCCAGTGGGGTTATAAAGGCTTACAGCGGACTTTAAATTGGGTTTTTCTGGCCAAGTATTTGATAATAGAGAATCGTAAATTTTTTTACTGTCTAAATCGTCTATGCTATTCAAAGGTTTTATATTTGCTATGTAATGTAAATTCAGTGTGGCTTGAGGTTGATAAAGCAGTTTACCTATCAAATCTTGATTTTCATTTTTATATGCATCAAGAAAACCCATTGAGCCCTTCATTTCAGATTGTAATGTTGGGTAAAGACCTTTTTCTTTTTGAGATAAACCTGTTATTTGATTGTTAAGTTCTATTAATTCACTATCGTTTAGGCCGCCAGAATGTATAGCATAAGCCAGAATCTGAATATCGTTATGAATGGCGGCATTAGAAATCATTTTGGTGATTAAAAGACTATTATTTTTTAGCATCATGCGCCAAAAATTCAAATCCTTAATAATTAAAGGAACAAAGTTTGTTTTGTTTTTAAGCCATTGAGTTAATAAAAACACCCTTTGTGTACGCAATGGTGTGCTTAATGGTGGTAATACGGTGTCAAATTCCATTTGGGTGGCTTCAGAAAAATGTGAATAGTCTATGAGTTGCTCATATCGATTAACAAGTGTTTGTGTGGCTTTATTAAGTGTATGCTGTTTATTTAAGTTACTCAGGTATTTAATAACACAGTTTTTTTCTTTACGCGTATTGCAGCGAGAAATGTCAGTTAACTGAGAGTCATCAACTTCAAGCGATTTAAGGGACTCTTGATCATGAGTGGTGAGAAAATCTTGACCATTTGTTGAGATATTTTGATTTAATCGCTCTCGAATTTTTTTAGTGGCTGATTGATAGGGTTCATCCGGATAATAACTCATGGCGATTAAAGCCGGATAGGCATTATCGGCTTGATAGGGTTTGGCTTGGAGGTCTTTAATCGCCTGTACCTCGGGCAGAAGTTCTTCATCAAATACTGACAGGTTGACAATAACAGCGACCACAAACAGCACGGCCATCATGCCGATTAAGATAAGCAGGGCTTTGAAAAGTTTTTTCATGGTTGTTCCTTGTTTGTAAGACTTTTTATTATGGTTTGTGGTTATATTAACCGCCTGAGTAAAGTCTGAGCAATGTCTGAGAGCATGTTAAATGAATAAAATAAAATGCTAAACTGAGCGTTATGAATAAACCAGTTCAGTACCTATCTGCCGATTTATTGATTTGCTCGAATTCAGGCGAAGTCCGTCAGGGCAAGCAAAATATTCGTCTGAGTCCTGTGAATATGCGGGTCTTGGTGGTGCTGATCAAACAAGCCGGTGAAACAGTGACACGACAGCACTTATTTGAGCAAGTCTGGCCGAATCAGGTGATTAGTGATGATGCCTTGACCCGAGCCATTGCCGATTTACGTGCGCAGTTAAAGCCACTGTCGTCTGAAACCACATTAATTAAAACCCGGCCGAAAGTCGGTTACAGCTGGCAACCACCGGTAAAACAGATTTCAGCAGAAAAGACTTTAGATGAAAGTACGGCAAAGAAAAAAATAGGCCAGGTGTTATTACGTTACGGCGGGCTTTTTGTTTTGGCGGTGGCTTTGCTTTATGGCTTTTTAAGTTGGCAACTTAAATCAGAACCGGTGGCTCTGGTGGTTTTGCCGACGGAGATGACGACAACGCATGTGGCCGTTGATGCGCTTTTAAAACAAGCGCTATTGGCAACGAAGGGATTGAATTATTTATCAGAGCACGCCTTTAAAAAGCATCAGGGCAATCCGTATCCTTATTTCAGCCATGAGTTTGGTGTTCGCTGGTTTATTGAAAGTCGTGTCGAGAATAATGAGTTAACACTACAACTGGTCGATGCCCGCACCGCGCTGGTGATTTACAGTGAGCAGCATCGTGTTAATTCTGACGAAGAACTTAATGACAAAGCCACTGCATTTGTTGCTTTTGTGGCCGAATTATAAAAATCAAAATGAGACAAGAAAAGCCTGTTGCCATGCGATACATGGCAACAGACTTTGATGAGGTGTTTATTGGTTCTAATAACGGGTGATGGCAGCCAAACCGTTGAATTTTGTTAACTCACCTTTGGGCAAGAAAACCACATCGCCACCATAGGACAAATTGGCTTCAATCATCTCATCGTAAATGTCATCAATGATGTCGGTGTCACTGCGCTGCTCCTCAGATACATAGGTAATGCTGTTATCTTTGAGCACCGCCGGTTGGAATAAGTCTTGTTCGATAAACAGGGTTCTGACACGACCGGCATGAATGGCGCGCCAAATGTCATTACTGTCACTGAGAAAGCGATTGGCACTCACCGCCTTTTTGAGCTCTGCTTTGCGCTCATTATTACGCTCAATGGTGTAGTCCTTAACTATTTTCCAGGCTTCTGACACAATATTACCGGCTTTTTCACCAATGCGTTGGCTATTCAGGTGGGTATCGAAAATCCCACGTTTATCATCGGCGACATTTAAATAGCGGTGGTAATTTTCATGAACGCTACAAATTAACAGAGGCAAGGGGTGACTGTTTCTGACTTTTTGGAACTGCTTATCCACCCGATTGAAAAACTCATCAACCAGGTTTGTCTGGTGCGAATCGCTGTCATAATCGCCACTATAGCGCGCGTGAGATAAGGTGGTTTCCATGGGAAAGTCATCACCCAATTCGCGAACCACTTCACCATTCATGGCTTCAATTAAGCGGGCTTTTTCCTGACTTAAAACCAAGACATAGTAGCTGGTTTGTAAGTGCAAGGCCCTGATCAAATCACGGGTGGCAAAGTTATCATCAATCACCACGCGGTCTTCTACCGGAATCCGTAAACGCGTGAATTCAGCCATGTCTTCATTGACAAAAAGAATCAAACTATCCAAGTTATGGCTGTGATCAATTTTCTCAGCCAGGTGTTGCAACCGATCCATCAATTTTGTCCGGGTTTTTTTGTCAGTATCAGCGCTTAATCTTTGTTCAACTGTCTTGATATGATTTTTAAGGGCCACTTCATCCTTTAAATAATCAGGCCCGGTTCGATGGCTGTTCATAATGATGGTGATGCAATGATCAGCGGTGATGTTTTTTATTTTTTTTAATGTAAGATCCATATTTTCACCTATTCAAATGGGGTTAAAAAACTCTTTAATATTCAATAACTAATATAACATATTTACGTAATAATAGCCACCTGATTACATGTTAAAAAGACCAGTATTTAAAGATATTGATATTTAAAATATACCTTAATCCGCATCGACTAAAGCCACGCTTTATGGCTTTATTTTATGATTTCTCCACAGGCGACTCTGACCCCGGCATTGCCACTGGGTTGAGAGACAAAATCATCACTGCCTTGATGAACAATAACTGATTTGCCGAGAATGTTTTTGTTATTATCACCACAATCAATACACCATTCATTGGTTTGAAATGTGATTTGACCTGTGCCATCGGCATCGACTTCGAAATTGCCAATGTCACCTTTATGATAACCAGCTTTATCGCCCCATTGGCCATGCTGTTCGTTTGTCGGGTTCCAATGCCCGCCGGCCGATTTGGCATCACTGGCATTGCAATTTGCCTGTGCGTGGATATGAATGGCATGGGGGCCTTTATTTAATCCGGTGAAATGGGCTTGCATACTGACCAAGTTATTTTCTTCTTTAAAATTGACTTGTCCTTTTGCCGTACTGTCACTTTTTGCTTGCATGACGACTGAAATGTCTTTTGCAGATATATCATTGTTTTGATTGTTATTTTGACAAGCAGTCAGTGCTGCAAGTGAAGTAACCGCGATCACTAATTTTGAAGTTGTGCTTTTAAATTTTGTCATAACTCTCCTGTATTGATGATTGAGTAATTATTATAACATTAATCATTGAAACTGAGATGCATCCAATACCAGCTCATCCAACAGTGTCAGATATTCGTTTGATAGATACATATTTATTGTCAGTGTCATGGTGTCCACGTTTTTATCGACCGGCATCGGAGTTTTTATACTAAAACCCACTCTGGCATTCTCATGCTGAGCCATAAAACTTTGGGTTTCACGCAGAACGTCTTTAGCGGCTTCTGTCAAAGCCAGCTCATAAATGATACGGCTCTGTTTGTGATTTTCTGAAACCAAAGCTAAATCAATCGACTGCTCATACTTGTTGTCTTCAGTCGTCAGTTTAAAATCCATCATCACCCGCTTAAAATCCAACGCCACCGCATCATGACTGATCACCTGCATCTTCAGCTGATCCGGATTCAAAGCCACAAAATCTTGCAAATCAAAACCTCGTAGCTTAAACATCGTCGACCAAGGCACGTTGCTACAAGCCGTCAATAAAAGCAGCGTTAACAACACGTACGTTTTTTTCATATCAGCAGTTCCCTGTTTGGATTAAATATTATGACGGTTGGGCTGTTAGGAATTGATTAAATTAACCAAATCTTTTGGTAACCGTTAAATGACTTATTTGGACTGCAGGTGTAGAAGTGCTAACCAAAAAAAACGGAGCCTACTAAGGGCTCCGCTTTTTGGGTTTTATGAAATGTTTTTGCTACTTTTGCAGTGCTTGTAGGGCCGCCTCGTAATTGGGTTCGTTGGTGATTTCATCGACCACTTCGCGGTGGATGATGTTGTGGTTTTCATCAAGTACGAATACGGCTCGGGCGGTGAGACCGGCTAAAGGGCCGTCGCGCATTTCCAGGCCATAGTTTTGAGCCATACTGCGGTTTTTAAAATCTGATGCCGTGACCGCGTTTTTAATGCCTTCAGCGGCACAGAAGCGTTTATAGGCGAAAGGTAAGTCCATGGAAGTAAACACCACGGCCGTGTTGTCTAAATCGGCGGCTTTTTGATTAAAGGTTCTGAGTTGTTGTGCACAAACATCGGTATCGACACTGGGTGCCACATTGAGCACCACGCGCTGACCTTTAAAGTTTTCTAAACTGACTTCTGATAAATCGGCACCGGTGAGTTGAAAGTCCGGGGCTTTTTGGCCGACCTGGGGTTGTTCGGCGTTGAGATGAACGGGGTTGTTTTTAAATTTGACTTGACTCATGGTGTACTCCTGATTTGATAAAGAAATAGGATAACAGAAGGAGCCTGAAGAAAGCGTTAAAAATAACTTATTTAAGGGTAAATGGGTCACGATCTTTCAAAAATCCAAAGCGTTTGCGTTGTTGTTGTAGTGCTTCATAATTTAAAGTAATGGTTTGGTTGATTTCTTGGCTTTTTGCTGTAAACAATTCATCTCCCAACACATCATAAACAACCGAGCCGCCGAGGTAGTTGTGGTCGTTACCGTCTGTACCGATGCGATTAACACCGGCCACATAGCTCATGTTTTCAATGGCGCGGGCCTTGAGCAAACTGTGCCAGGCATTTTGTCGCGGTGCCGGCCAGTTGGCCACATAAATCAACAAATCATAATCCACATCGTTGCGTGACCACACCGGAAAGCGCAGGTCATAACATATCAAGGGACAAATACGCCAACCTTTATGGTCAACAATTAATCGCTTGCTACCGGCGGTAAAGTGCTGATTTTCATCAGCGTAGCTAAATAAATGTTTCTTGTCGTAATATTGATAATTACCATCGGGTTTAACCCAGTAAAGACGGTTAAAAAAATTGTCCTGTTGCTTAATAATTATACTGCCGGTGATGACCGCTTGGCTTTTTTGGGCTTGTTGCTGCATCCAGCGCAATGTATCACCGGGTTGCGGTTCTGCGTTGTCAGACGCCTTCATGGTAAAGCCGGTGGTGAACATTTCAGGTAAGATGATGACGTCTGTATCAACACCAGGCTCTTTAATCAGTTGTTCGAAACGAGACCGATTGTCTTTGGGGTTATGCCAATGTAGGCTCGTTTGAATCAGGCTTATGGTTAAATCATTCATGTCTTCAAGAATACACAATTTAAGCGGTGTTTACAAAGCGCACTGCGTTTAAATAAAACCGTATGTTGGTTATAATAATGATTCTAATTTAATGAGATATAAGCCTTGTCGTCCATTGATCAACAACCCCAATCAGTGCCCGCAACAGCCTTAATGCTGCCCGGTGGTGGTGCCCGTGGTGCCTATCAAGTGGGTGTGTTAAAAGCCATTATGGAAATGATGCCCAAGGGGTTTCGGTTCCCCATCATTAATGGCACATCAGCCGGTGCCATCAACGCCACGGTGATGGCGTCCCACGCGCAACGGCAGAAATACGGTGCCAAACGTTTGGAGTATTTCTGGCGTAATATCCATTGTGATGATGTTTACCGCACCGATGCACGTTGTGTCATAAAAACCATGGCACGGGTGGTCGGTTCATTGTTTTTCGGACGCTTGGGTTTAGAGCCGCCAAAGTCTTTATTGGACAATACACCCTTGCAGGAATTGCTCAGTCGTGAACTTAAATTATCGCAAATCCAAGAGGCGATTGATGCGGATTTTTTGATTGGTTTATCAATCACGGCTTCATCTTATGACACCGCCATGGCTAAATGTTTTTTCCAGGGCCATGAGGGAATTCATCCCTGGCAGCGCACGCGACGAGTAGGGGTTCGAGAACAAATATCGGTGGCACATGTCATGGCCTCCACAGCGTTACCCTTTTTGTTTCCGGCACAACGTATTGGTTTTGAACATTACGGTGATGGCGGCTTGCGTATGACTGCACCGTTATCGCCGGCCATTCATTTGGGTGCAGAGCGAATTTTAGTGATTGGCACCCGCGATGAAACGCCGATTGAAACGCCTCATGAAGTGACTGAATATCCAAGTATGGGTCATCTGGGTGGTTTTATGCTGGATACCATTTTTATGGATATGTTGATGGCGGATTTGTCTCGATTACAACGTATAAACCGCACACTGAAGCTGATTGCGCCTGATAAACGCGAGGAATACAGCCTACGACCAATAAATACCTTGGTGATTAAACCCAGTCGTGATGTCCGCGATATAACGGCAGAGTATGCTGGTGAAATTCCAAGGCCTGTACGAACGCTGTTGAAAATGATCGGAGGCTGGGGCAAAGATTGGCGCATGCCCAGTTATCTGTTATTTGAACCTGAATACACCGGTGCCTTAATTGATTTAGGTTACGCCGATGCCCACGCACAAGCGGCTGAAATCAAAGAATTTCTATTGTAAATCAGCTTCTTTAATGGGGTGGTAATCGTCGGCAGATTCAATCAGCTTATCGGCGGTGAGCTCGCGGACACCGTAAACAAGGGTGTTACAGTGGTGTTGGTTTTTGACTTCGTCTAATAATAAACTGAAATCACCGTCACCGGAAAGCAGTATAACGGTATCCAGCGCTGGGGCATGATGCAGTATATCAATGGTGATGCCCACATCCCAGTCACCTTTGGCAGAGCCGTCCTGGCGCTGAATAAAGTTTTTGAGCTTAACGGTGAAGCCTAAATGGCGTAACGCGTCCTGAAATTTAATTTGAGAGTCGAGTCCACGGTCTGTGGCATAGGCATAAGCGACTTCAAGTTGATATGATTCGCTGAGCTTTTGCCACAATCGGCGGTAATCAAACGACCGGCCATACACCGACTTGGTGGTGTAATAAATGTTTTGAACATCGACAAATAAGCCGGTTTTTGGGCCGGCTTTGTTCATTTGGATGATTTCTGCTGACGCCTGCTGGAAAGCTGGCCTTTAGATGGCCCGCTTTGCTTGTCACCACCGGAAAATTTACGGGGTTTTTTGGGCCCTAATTTTTTACCGCCGGTTCTATTAGCCCCGGATTTAGCTGTATCACCAAAAGCAGTGCTTTTTCGTTTTGGACGAGATGGTTTGGCAGAACCGTCGTCATTATTGCGGCTGTCTTTAGCAAAGCTTTTACGTGGTTTCTTCGGACCTTTACGCTCACCATCTTGCTCATCACGAAAAGCCGGTTTACCTTTACGGTGACTGGTTTTTTTATCACCGCTAAGACGTTTTTTCTTAAAACTTTTACTGCGTGAAGTAGATGGTTTAGTGGTTCTGGCTTGGACGCCGCCACGACTCGTTTCGGGAACTTCGTGATTGGGTTCAAAGCCTTCAATAAATTGTCGGTCAAGTTTGGTTCTTAATTGTCGTTCAATGGCAAATAATTGCTTGGCTTCATCGGCACTGACCAGAGAAATGGCCTCACCTTCAGCACCGGCCCGGCCGGTACGGCCAATGCGATGTACATAATCTTCAGGAACTTGTGGTAAGTCAAAGTTAATGACATGCGGCAAGGTATCAATATCAATACCGCGAGCGGCGATGTCGGTGGCGACTAAAACCGAAGCTTTGCCACGTTTAAAGTCGGCCAGGGCTTTGGTTCTGGCGGCTTGGGTTTTGTTGCCGTGAATGGCGGTGGATCGCACACCAAATTTAGTGAGGTAATCCGATAATCGGTTGGCGCCGTGTTTAGTACGACAAAAAACCAGCACTTGTTGCCAATTGTTTTGACCGATTAAATGCAATAATAAATCCGATTTGCGCTTTTTATCCACCGGGTAAACGGTTTGTTTGACACTTTCAGCAGAAGTCACTTCAGGACTCACGGAAATTTCCTTGGGGTGTTTGGTAAAAGTTTTCGCCAATTGTCGAATTTCGCCGGAAAAAGTGGCTGAAAACATTAAAGTCTGTCTGTCCTTGGGTAATAGTTTGACGATACGCTTTAGGTCATGGATAAAACCCATGTCTAACATGCGGTCGGCTTCATCCAATATTAAAACTTCCAGTTCATCAAAACGAACGGCATTCTGGCTGTATAAATCCAATAAACGGCCGGGTGTGGCAATAAGTATATCAACACCTCGACGTAATTTTTGCATCTGTGGATTAATTTTAACACCACCAAATACAACCGCTGATCGCAGCGGTAAGTTTTTGCCGTAAGTACGGACACTTTCCGCCACTTGGGCGGCTAATTCACGGGTTGGTGTCAGTATCAATGCCCGCGCCTGATTAAAGCCGACACGATTTCCCTGGGATAATCTCGTCAGTAAAGGTAAGGTAAAGCCTGCGGTTTTACCGGTACCGGTTTGAGCGGCCGCCATGACATCATGGCCTTGTAGTACCAAGGGGATGGCTTGTGCTTGGATGGGTGATGGGGTGCTGTAGCCTTGTTCGCGCACAGCGTCTAAAATTGCCGTGGGCAAATCAAGTTGGTCAAAATTCATGCTGGATAAGAAACGGCGAGAGTTCGCCATTTTAAAAAAATGAGGGCGTACTGTAACGGAAAAACGTTTAAATCGCTATCTTTATTTGCGTTAATGACCGTATATAAGGCAAATATTGGCTATTTGGACTGATTTAAGTCACTGAGTTGTTTTTCCAGCGCTTCTAATTTAGCACGGGTTTTAGCCAGTACGGCTTTTTGCACGTCAAATTCTTCTCGGGTGACCAAATCGGCTTTTTGGAGACTGGCTGTCAGTACCGCTTTCATGTTTTGTTTGAATTCTTGCCGCATGGTTTTTAAGTCTTCAGGAATGAATTGGTCCACTTTATTAACAATGTCTTCAACAACTTCGGCTTTAATCATGATTTTGGGAACTGTGAAAAGTTGTATTTTAACATTTTTAAGCGCTATTTAACGAATGAAAGCCATTGTATTTGTTAATGGTTGTTATAATAGCGACATGAAAAATCCATTTAATATAGACGATCCTGAGTTTGCTGCTCAGGCAGAAAAATACGAAAACCCGATTCCCAGCCGGTCTGCGCTGATGGCTTTTTTGGATAGTGAGAAAAAATTTCTAAAAAAAGGTGCCATCGCTGATCAAATTGGCATAAGCAATTACGAGCAATTGGCAGGTCTTGAGGCGCGGCTCAACAGTATGGTGCGTGATGGTCAATTGATTGTTAATCGCCGTGGCGGTTTTGGGGTGCGTAAAAAATTACAACTTATCCAGGGACGGGTCAATGCCCACAGTGATGGTTTTGGCTTTTTAATTTCTGATGAGCTTGACAACGATGCCTTTATCACGCCGCGACAAATGCGTATGGTGATGGATGGTGATGAAGTGGTGGCAGACGTTAAAGTCAGTGACAGTAAAGCCGGTAAAAGTGAGGCCTTTATTGTGGAAGTGATTAAGCGCGCACATGCCACTGTCGCCGGAAAGCTGATTCATGAAGAAGGTTTAGCGTATCTGAGTGCCGATAATAACAGCATCGATAATATCATGATTCCGAATGAATCATTACACGGTGCGCAACATAATGATTATGTGATTGTTAATATTAAGAAATATCCGTACCAACACCGGCCGGCTTTTGGTGAAGTCATTGCGGTGTTGGGTCAGCAATTAAACCACGAATTATCGATGCAATTAACCATTGTCAGCGAAAACTTACCCCACGAGTGGCCGGCTGATGTGGAAAAAATGCGCGACAAAATTCCTCAACAAGTGGATCACAAAGCCGCGGGCCCGTATAAAGATATTCGGCAATTGCCACTGATTACTATTGATGGTGAGGATTCCAGGGATTTTGATGATGCGGTGTATGTGGAGCCGACAGCCAAAGGTTATAAATTACTGGTTGCGATAGCTGATGTCTCGCATTATGTGACACCGGAAAGTCCTTTGGACAAAGAAGCTTATAATCGCGGTACTTCAGTGTATTTTCCCGGTAAAGTGATTCCGATGTTGCCGCTGGAATTATCGAACGGTATTTGTTCGTTAAATCCTGACCAAGAACGGCTGTCAATGGTTTGTGAAATGCACATTGACGGTGCCGGTGAGATTCAAAGTTATGAATTTTATCGGGGTTTAATGACATCTCATGCCCGTTGTACTTATGATGATGTATGGCAATTTTTGGACACCGGCAAAAACCCCAACCAGTGGTCCCAAAAGGTCACTGAATCACTCACCCATCAATACCGTCTTTACCATATTTTGCAACAGGAGAAACACAAACGCGGTGGTATTGAGTTTAATTCCACTGATGTCAGCATTCACATCGGTCAAGATGGTATGGTGGATGATATTCAGCAATATGAGCGCAATGATGCCCATAAATTAATTGAAAACTTTATGATTGCGGCCAATGTCTGTGCCGCTCGATTTTTAGAAAAACATAAAATACCGGCAGCTTTCCGCTGTCATAATCCGCCACCTGAAGCCAAGGTCAAAGATTTACTGGCGTTTTTAAAAGGTTTGGGAATTCGGCCTGATTTCAAGGAAGACCCCTCACCGAAGGATTTCACCCGGTTGTTGGATAAAATCCAGCACCGTGAAGATTTGGATTTGATTGAACAAGTGATGCTCAGAAGTCAATCGATGGCCACTTACGAAGCTGAAAATTGCGGGCACTTTGGTTTGGCGTTAAGTCATTATGCGCACTTTACCTCGCCGATACGGCGGTATCCTGATTTGATGGTGCACCGTGCCATTAATCACATTCTCTATCATAAAAATAAACCTTATATTTACACCCATGAACAAGCCGCAGAACGCTGTGAGCGCTGTTCTATGACTGAGCGTCGCGCTGAAAGTGCTTCGCGCGAAGTGGATGCCCGATTGAAATGTTTATTTATGCAGCAATTTGTTGGAGAAACCATGGTGGGTAAAGTCTCTGGAGTGACTCGGTTTGGGTTATTTGTACAGCTGGAACAGTATCAGGTGGATGGTTTAATTCATGTCACTTCATTGCCCAATGATTACTATCAATATGATCCGGTTAAGCATCAATTGGTGGGTGAGCGTGGTGGTGAGCGTTATCGCTTAACCGATAAGCTGAATATTAAGGTTGCACATGTGGATGTGGATGATCGCAAAATTGATTTTGAATATGTTGGTAAAGCTTAAGGCATGAGTCGGATTATTTTTGGTATTCATGCGGTGGAACAGGCGGTGAAAGCTGGTGAGCCGCTAAATCAAGTCTGGCTTCAGGGCGATAGTAACAATAAACGCCTGCAAAAGCTGCAGCAGCTCATGCAACAAAAAGACATTAGTTTTGAGCCGGTTTCGAGCAATCAACTCAAACAATTGTGTGATGAAAAGCATCAAGGCGTGGTTGCACAACTGACGGATGTTAAAATGTTGACGGAACGACAACTCAAAGCCGATGTGAATGATTGGCAGGAACCGCTGATTCTGGTTTTGGACGGTTTGGAAGATCCCCGTAATCTGGGTGCTTGTTTACGCAGTGCCGCGGCCGCCGGTGTCACGGCAGTGATTGTCAGTAAAAACCAGTCCGCACCGATTACTGCCACCACCCATAAAACCGCTGCCGGCGCCATTGCCCATTTAGAAATCTATCAAGTCAGTAATATGGCACGGGCTTTGGACATTATTAAAGCCGCCGGGGTCTGGGTTTACGGTACTGACTGCACTGAAACCAGTACACCCATTTATCAGCAACCACTGACTGGTTCCACAGCGCTGGTCATGGGTAATGAAGGCAGCGGTTTACGCCGCTTAGTGAAAGAAAAGTGCGATTATTTGGTGCACATTCCGATGTCGGCTGACTGGGACTCTTTAAATGTGGCGGTGGCCACCGGTGTGGTTTTGTTTGAGGCGGTGCGACAACGCAGCGAATCGCGTTAACGTTGACGTGTTAGTTTGACGCCCACCAAAGCGCCATTGACCGCTTCCGGTTTTTTCAGATGTATATCAACCGCACTGACATTGGGATAATGTTTAAATATTTCTGTGATGAGATTGTGTGCTAAAGTTTCAATCAAGGCACAGCGGCTGGTTGTCAGGTATTTTCTAAGACGTTCTGTTAACTCAAAATAATCCAAAGCGCACTTTAAATCATCGCTGTCAGCCGCTTGTTGGCAATCGGTATATAGCTTCAGATCAATAATGACAGGCTGTTTTTGTTGTTGTTCCCAATCATGGACACCCACGGTGGTGTCCACTTGAAAATGTTCAATGGTTATCACATCCGATGTCATTGGGTAATTTTTGGTAGGCCGGATTCCAAGAACCAGCGTTTTTGCTCATCGTCATAACGCCATAATTGGCGATCGACCACGACTTTTTCTCGTTTGGTGTGGATGTTATAGAGTTTTAATTCAACTGTCTGAACCACACTGTTTTCATCCGGACCCGGTAAAATTGGGCGAGGAACATAGGAGCTGACCCCGAATTGTTTAAAACGGTTAAGTTCTAATTCTGTTGGCTTGACGTTTTCTTCAGCTTTGGGGTTGATGAAATTTGCGGCTTGGTCATAATCAGCCCAACGCATGACTTTCGCATATTGATATAAGGTGTGATCTAAATTTTGTTTTTTGCCCATGCGTCCGCCACAAGCCTGTAACACAGCCAAAATAAGCAGCATAATCAATAGTTTTTTCATTGTTTTGAGCCGATTGAATGAAATAATAGTATGCCATAAAAACAGCCATAAATCTAAATGTTAGTTTACTCACTGGGTCAAAAAATGTCAGCGAAAGCTGTGGTAGACTAAAGCTATTTTCTGCTTGAAAGATATCTTATGGTGAGAATAATTATTGGTTTGACGATGATGGTTATGCTGTCTGCCTGCGGTCCTAAAAGCAGTTACCTCAATCCGGATATTGAAAAACCCGGTTTTAACCGCATCGCCGTGGTGCTTGATTATGTTTATTTTGTCGATGGTGTTGATCATGTTATGGATTACGATGCCAATAAGAATCAAACACAAATCAGACGCCTGAAAGAAGACATTGAGCACATGTTGAAAGCCAAAAATTTTGCTGTTGAATGGGCATTGGTCACCAGCGGTGTCGGCTTACATCCGGATATGCCGTTCGCCCATTATCAAGACGGTGAACGACAGGTTGATATTATTTATCCGCCATTTTATATTGACAGTCACTATCCTTTCGATGTTCAAGATCAATTAATGGCTTCCTTTATGGATGCGCAACGCGTTGCTTTGACATCGGCGTCAAAAAACAACCAACACTACTTACAAAGACTGCGTCTAAAAACCATCGATTTGAGACAGTCGATGTCAGCTCCAAACATCGCCAACCCAGCGGGCATTTTACATGTTCGGGTTCTGGCACCGCGCACGTCATTTTTAAAAACCCTTGGTTCAGGTTCGGTTTCCGTGGGTATTAGTACCGGCAGTGTTCGGGGAAGCCATGTGGGCATCGGCCTGCCATTAACCTCCGGCAATAAATCGCTGACCACCGCGGTGTTGTTTGACAACGGAAATGGCCGCGTTGTGTGGAAAAATCAACGCAACGGTGATCTCAGTCGCTTAAGCAATGATGCCACACGGCAATTTTTTAAAAATTTTCCGTTTAAACCATAAAATTGTCATTTCTTAGCTTTTGACTGGTTTTGACAAACACGGTTTTCTGGTTAATGAATTCTTTGATGCCGGCCCGGGATAATTCGCGACCGTAACCGGACAGACCGGTGCCACCAAAAGGCAGTCGCGGATCTGATTTGACCAGTTCGTTAATAAACACCGCGCCATCGGGGAAGCGATGAAGTTGTTTTAAAATGGCTTCGGGGTTTCGGGTACAAATAGTCACACCCAAACCAAAATGATTGGCGGCAGCAACGTTGAGGGCATGTTCATCATCGTTGGCTTTAAATATGGGTGCCACTGGGCCAAAAGTTTCTTCCTGCATCAATGGCATATTAACCGTGACATCGGTGACAATGGTGGGCTCAAAACGGGTTTTGGATTGTTCGCCACCGGTAAGAATTTTAGCACCTTGTTGTACCGATCGCTGAAGCTGATCGGCCAATTCTTCGGCTAAATCAGCCCGCGCCATGGGGCCGAGGGTGGTGTTTTTGTCCATGGGATCACCGTAAGTTAATTCTTTTACCTTATCTTGAAAACGCCTTAAAAATTCATCATAAACCGAGGCTTCAACAATAAATCGTTTGGCGGCAATGCAGCTTTGGCCGGTGTTTTGAAAGCGGGCGGTGACTGCGGTGTCTAAAATACTGTCTAAATTAGCATCTGCCAGCACCACAAAGGCATTGGAGCCACCTAATTCTAGTACAGTCTTTTTAAGGGATTGACCTGCCTGGGCGGCAATTTTTCGTCCGGCGGCTTCGCTTCCCGTAACTGTCACAGCTTTTAATTTGGGTTGTTGAATCAATTCTGCAGTTTGCTCATGATCGATAATTAAGGTTTGAAAACAGCCTTTATCAAAGCCGGCCTGCTGAATCAATTCAGCAATTTTAAGGCCACAACCGGTAACATTCGATGCGTGCTTCAGTAAGCCGACATTGCCGGCCATCAATGCCGGTGCGGCAAATCGAAACACTTGCCAAAAAGGATAATTCCATGGCATGACAGCCAATACAGCACCAATCGGCTCATGGCGAATAAAGCTGACATGGGCATCGGTGCTAATGATACGGTCTTTTAAAAAGTCTTCAGCATGTTCAGCGTAGTAGTCACAGACCCAGGCACATTTCTCTATTTCTTTAATGGCCTCTTTAATGGGTTTGCCCATTTCCAAGGTAATCAATTCTGCCAGTGATTGTTTTTGTTTTTTCAACAATCCGGAGAGCTTGTGCATTAAATCAGCACGTGCGTCAAAGTCGCTGTGGCGCCAGCGGTTAAAGCTGTCATCGGCGCGCTGTAATGCGGACATCATCTCCTCACGACTCAGTAAAGTGTAATTTTCAAGGGTTGTGTGGTTGTATGGGTTTTTTGTGGTTATATGACTCATGGTTATTATGTTTTTGTGAATCACCACTTATGGTACCGCATTGACCCTTAAATGCAGGTTAAAATTTCAGGGCATTTTTTTGACCTTTTCTTGATGTTTTTTATTGTAGAATTTAGGCCTTTGTAGGTATTTTATTTATATGTCTCAATCATCCTGGCTGACTGCTGATAACCAAACGACCCTGTCACCGGGTTTTCCGGAGAGAATGGTTATATTGGATGTTGAAACCACCGGTGGTAAAGCGGGATATCATCGAATCATCGAAATCGGATTGTGGGTGGTTGAGCAGGGTCAGTTGGTGGATAGTTGGCAGACTTTTATTAATCCGGAACGCAGTTTACCACTGAAAATCACAGAACTGACCGGGATTACGCGTCATGATTTAATTGATGCGCCGACTTTTGCAGATGTTGCGGATGAATTGTGGCAGTGGTTACAAGATCGGGTGTTGGTGGCCCATTATGCCCGTTTTGATTATGGCTTTTTGAAAAATGAGTTTAGGCGAATTGGTCGTGATTTTCGCAGTAAACCGTTGTGCTCGGTGAAATTGAGTCGTCGCTTATTTCCTGAATGCAAACGCCATGGTTTGGATTACATTATTAAACGTTTTGATTTAACCATCGAAAACCGTCATCGGGCCTTGGATGATGCTTTGATGATTTATCGGTTTTTTGTGCAAATCAGTTTATTGCATGATAAAAATACAGTGAAGCAAGCATGCCGTGACCTTATTCAAGCCACGACACTGCCTATTCAGTTACCACCGGAGCAAGTGGCTGATATACCGAGTGCACCGGGTGTTTATTATTTTTATGATAACAAAGATCGGTTGTTGTATATCGGCAAAAGCGTTAACCTAAAAAATCGGGTGTTAAATCATTTTTCTCAAGACCACAGTCAACGAAAAGATTTTAAATTACATAATCAAATTGCCCACATTGATTATCAGCGAACGCCCAGTGACTTAGGTGCTTGTTTATTAGAAAACCAAGAAATAAAAAAACATTTGCCGGTTCATAATATTCGTTTACGGCGGGTCAAGCGAATGTTTCAAATTTGCCTACAAGATGATGAGAAAAAATATGGCAAGATTCATATTAAACCGGTTGCTGGAGATCAATTACCCGATAATGACAATCATCAATTCGGTTTATTCAGAACGGTGCGTCATGCCAGTGAATATTTAAGGCAAATGGCCGATAAGCATCAGCTATGTCACCGTGTTCTTGGTTTTGAAAGCAGCACACGCGGACGTCAAACCCCATGTTTTCGTTTTCAACTGAAACGCTGTGCCGGTGCCTGTTGTGGCCGGGAATCTATTCAACAACATAACCAGCGGTTGCAAAAAGCGTTAACTGATACCCAAATAAGAGACTGGCCCTGGTCATCGGCGGTGCTCATAATAGAACAAGACCCGCAGGATTCGGATATGACTTGGTTACATTTGATTGATCGCTGGATATATGTGGCAGCGTTAACCGCTGTCGATGAAGTGACAGATTACGGTTATTTCTTGGAAGCTCAATATGTTAATGGTGTGGGTCCTGTTGCGGCAAGCAATCCCATCCAATCCGATGGCTTTAATCTCGATGTTTATCATATTCTCACCCGATTTTTAGGGTCCTCATATCCGCAAAAACTCCATGGAAGCTTACACATTGTGCCACTAAATTTTATACACACCAAGCAGGATTAGCCATAATACCCCAGCCCGTATTAATTCTTTAAATAAAGTGTAGGTCAATGGCATAATGAACAGCATAATTAATATGGGATTCTTATGTCTGAAATTTTTTCCAGCCAATCCACCGATTCCTTTCGTGAATTACTGACTTTAGGCCGATGTAACCTTTTGGTATCCACTTATCAAGCCGGCCAATTAGTAATGATTCGGCCCCAAGGCCAGGGTATTAACACCCACTTTATGGCTTTTGATCGGCCTATGGGTATAGCTAAGCGTGACAATGAATTTGCTGTGGGTGGTGCCGCCTCCATTACCACCTTCCGTAATTTAGCTGCCGTGGGTCCCAAAGTGGGACAGGGTGATCAAGTCGATGCCTGTTATTTACCACGTAAAAATCATGTCACAGGCGCCATAGATATTCACGAAATGGGTTACGACAAGTATGATAAGTTGTGGTTTATTAATACCAAAATGTCTTGCTTGGCAACCTTGGATAATGACCACAGTTTTAAACCTGAATGGCGACCGCCGTTTATTTCAGCCTATGATTTAACCGATCGCTGTCACTTAAATGGTTTGGGTTTTCGTGATGGTATTCCGCGCTATGTCAGTATGCTGGGGGCATCCGATGAACCCGGTGGTTGGCGGAAAAATAAAATTTCCGGTGGCCAGATTATGGATATCATCACCGATGACGTGCTGGTCGATGGGTTGTGTATGCCCCATTCACCCCGATGGTATAAAAATGCCTTGTGGTTTTTATCATCCGGTTCCGGGCAGTTAATGCGCATGGAAAAAGGCAAAGCGCCGGAAGTGGTGGCTGAATTACCCGGCTTTACCAGAGGTCTCGACTTTATTGAGCGTTATGCCATTATTGGTTTGTCACAAATTCGCGAAAGCTCGACCTTTGCCGGTTTACCGTTAACCAAGCGTGTAGAGGAACGACAAAGTGGTGTCTGGGTGGTGGATACACAATCGGGTCAAATCGTGGCATTTTTAGTGTTTACAGGTAATGTGCAAGAGGTCTTTGAGATTAAAGTGTTGCCACATCAGTTTGCCGCGATTGAAGATGGCCAAAGCCCGTTTTTGGCGAATTCTTATGAGTTACCGGACAAAGTGCTCAAAAACCTGGCACCGGTCGATCCGGTTCAAGCCCCGTTAGAAGCGGCTTCTCGGGCGCATGTAAACGGCGATTTAGAGAACGCGTTAAACTTATACCGAGAGGTACTAAAACAGCACCCCAATCACCAAGTCACCAATCAGCAATACGGTGTTTGTTTACTGGATGCCAAAAAGTGGCATGAGGCCATTGAGCAATTAGAAAAGCTTCTGCGACAGCATCCCGATAATGCCGAAGCCATGAATTCATTGGGTTATGCTTATCAAGAATTGGGGGAAGATGATCAAGCGATGCAATATTTTGATCAGGCCATCGCCACCGATCAACAGTTTGCCTTAGCCCATTACAACCGCGGTAAATTACTCCTGAAACAAAGAAATTATACGGTAGGTTGGCCGGAATATGAATGGCGGTGGCAGACCCCGCAGTTCGTGCCTTTTAAATCCGATAAGCCGCAATGGCAAGGTGAAGACATCAGCGATAAAACCATTTTAGTGCATTCAGAACAAGGTAATGGTGATCACATTATGTTCTGGCGCTTTTTGCCGTTACTGGCCGAGCGTTGTAAAGAGATAATTTATTTTGGACCGGAAAACCTGGCTCCCTTGGTGGCTGAGATTCCCGGTGTGGGTCAAAGCCGTATCCCCGGCGCTTTGGATAAAGATTTATTTGATGTCTATTGTCCACTCATGAGTTTACCGCAGTATTTAGGTATTACTTTGGAGAATTTGCCGGCACCGGAACGTTATATTGAGATCCCGAAACAGGCGGTGGTCAGTGAACTCAAAGGTCAGCGTAAAATTGGTTTGGCTTGGTCTGGAGCAGCCTCCCATGTTAACGAGTCAAATCGAGCCATACCATTGGCAGATTTGCTGGCCTTAACAGAAGACATAGATGCCCAGTTTTATTCCTTACAAATGCCGTTAAGTAATGATGAGCGTGATTTACTTAAACAACACAATATCATTGATTTAGAGCCGGAATTGCCCGGCTATGCCCGCACAGCGGCGTTGGTTGATCAGCTGGATCTGGTGATTTCAGTGGATACCGCCATCGCCCATCTGGCAGCGGCCTTGGGTAAAAAAACCTGGATTTTACTGTGTAAAAACGCCGATTGGCGCTGGCATGAGTCAGGTGATATCAGCGAATGGTATCCAACCGCTAAGCTATTGAGACAAGAAAATGCCGGTGACTGGCATGAGCCTCTCAATGTGCTCAAAAAACGCCTAACTGAACTTAAAAAAGATTTTTGAATTTAAAAGCATCGGAAATATATTTTTTCATTGTTTTCACTTCGTAACACAGTTGTCCTTAAACGACATGTGATGTCCTGCAGTTGTCCTGATAAATGGTCTTCGCTATTTCATAATGATGGTTGAGATTATTTCATTTGTTTAAAAAAGAGGTACAACATGGCAAACAACCGCTCAACAAATCACTGTATTAAACAAACAGCGTTGGTTACGGCTTTGCTGTTGGAATTAACGGGTCTCCAGGCAGCCACCATTAACGTTGATGGTACCACCTGTACATTTGCAGATGCGGTGGTGGCAGCCAATAATAATGTCGCCACCGGCGGATGTTCTGCGGGATCGGGTGATAATACCATTGAGCTGACTTCACCGGTGATTAATGTCTCTGCTCAAGCAACCATTAAATCAAACATAACAATCAACGGCAATGGCAACAATGGTTTTGAATGAAATTAATCATCCCTTGACTTGATTGAGAATCACATAGCTGGCAGACATGTTGGTGCAGATTTGCTTGCGTTGGTTTATGACCTGCGCGTCTGCCGTTATTTTGGGCTGCTGTCGGTTGTTTATGGCAGCGATTATATCGGGCCAATGAACCTGACCCTGTGCGCTGATTATTAGGTCGTCATTTTGCGCTTTGTGCCAACGGGTTTGGGCGTTGGCAATCACCACATCGTTGTTAAAACCTCTTTGTTCTAAATTAAATTTAATTAGTGACCAACCGCAGACAGTCATAAGCGCACTGCTGCTGCCACCGAAGATGGTTTGTTTGTCATTGAGGTTGGGGGTAGTGGGTGCTTTAGCGGTAAGTTTGTTTTCTGAGCAACTGATTAACTGCAGTTGCATAAAGCGAACCAGTGGAATGTTTTGGTGCAGAAAATTATTAAAAGCCGCTACGTTGCGGTCGGACATGGTTATTGATTATCTCTGAGGCCTGAGGGAAGCAGCAAATCAAACATGCCACCTAAGCGTGAGCGCTTAGATTTGGTGGCGGATTCTTTTTTGGCGTTAGCCGAGGACTGTTTATTAACGGATTTTTTCTCTTGGGTATCGTCAGCGCTGATGGAACTGCTAACAGGTAGCCATTGATTGCTTTGTTCAGGCTCGTTTATAACTTCACCGGCAGCGGCGAAGGCCGACCACATCAGTGCCAGTAAAAATATGATAAATCGAGTTGTCATGGTGTTTACCGAGGAACAAATTACTAATCGTGGTCATTTTTCTATAAAATAGCTGAAATTGCAAACAATCTGATCAGTTTTTTCATGATTTTCGGAGTCCATAGGCATTATGCCAACAGTTAAGCCTGAAAACAGACCATCAAAAATCCGCAACCATAAGTGGCTTATGGATTTGTCACAGCCTTTAGCGGTTTTTACGGTGGTGGTGATCACCCAAATGGTGGTGCTGGTTTACTCACTGAGTTTTCTCAATTTGAGTTTTAGTTATCTCAATCAACTGGCGGTGTTAAGTTTTGTGGCACAATTATTAGCAATAAGCTTGGTTCTGTTATTGGTATTATTCCGAGAGCGACTCAATCAATTACCAGCGATGTCCGGTGTGGTACTGGTTTTAATACTGACCATTGTCGTTACCACTTTTTTCACGGCGTTTTTGTTGTGGGTTGATCGGGTTTTAATGTTCCACTATGTGACTGATGGCTTGCTGACCATTGTTAAGGTGGTGGTGGCCACTGTTTTGACCATGGTGTTATTACTGCGTTATTTTTATGTTCAAAACCAATGGCAACAACAAATTAAAGCGTTGGCGGAGGCGCAAATGAGTGCTTTTCAAGCTCGCATTAAGCCCCATTTTCTATATAATTCTTTGAATTCAATTGCAGGTTTAATTGCCATTGATCCGCCGGCGGCGGAGCAAGCGGTGATGGATTTATCCGGTTTATTTAGAAAAGCGTTTACGCAAAGAAGTCAGAATATGACCAGCTTAGAAAAAGAGTTGGCATGGGTGAATCAATATTTAGCCATAGAAAGGTTGCGTTTGGCAGAACGTTTACAGTATCAGCAGCAAGTGGATGGACGTTTATTAAAGCAATCAATACCTTTGTTGACCATTCAGCCGTTAATTGAAAATGCGGTTATTCATGGTATTGCCCATTTAGCGGAAGGTGGTTGTATCAATTTGGACATTACAAAACAGAATGATTCAATGCGGATATCGGTTCGCAATCCGTTTACACCTGATCGGGTCAAAAGTGGCAGTGGCACCGCATTGGCCAACATTAAAGCCCGATTAGCTCTGCATTATGGCAATCAAGCGAGTTTAACAACCGACCACAATGACGGTTGTTTTCAGGTTCTGGTGATGATACCGTTATGAACATTCTAATTGTAGATGATGAACCTTTGGCACGGCGAAGATTGGCGGGCTTGTTAGCGCATTTGGGTTCACACGAAATAATAACCGCTAATAATGGCGAGCAGGCGTTGTCTTTGGTCGCGGAGCAACACCCTGACGTGGTTTTTCTGGATATTGAAATGCCGGTAATGGATGGTATGGAAGCGGCTCAAATTATCAGCCGAGATTTTCCACAAACAGCCATCATTTTTTTAACCGCTCATGAGCAATTTGCGTTACCGGCTTTTGATGTTAAGGCTGTGGATTATTTATTAAAACCGGTTGCCAGTGACCGTTTGCAAGAAGCGTTGCAACGGGTTGAAGTCAGTGAACAGGCTTATCTCAGTGTTAAACAGGGTGGTCGACTGTTACGGGTACCGGTGGACAATATAATTTGTTTACAGGCAGAAGATAAGTATGTCACAGCCTATTTAAGTGATCGCCATTATTTATTGGATCAAAGTTTGATTGAAATAGCGAATTGTTATCGACAATTCATTAGAATACACCGCAGCTGGCTGGTGAATATTCATTATTTACGAGGTGTAGACATGGATAACAATCATTCTGCCGTAGCGTTATTAAAACACATTGATATTAGGCCGCCGATTAGTCGACGACAACTTACAGAAGTAAAAAAACATATATAGTTATGAATAAAAAGACCCTTACATTAGCCACCCGTGATTCGGCATTGGCTTTATGGCAAACCAAGCATGTGGCGGCTGCCATAGAATCTCAAACTGATTTTCAGACAAAGTTGTTGCCGATGACCACTGAAGGGGATCGCCGTTTGGAAGTGACTTTGAGTAAATTAGGCGGTAAAGGATTGTTTTTAAAAGAGCTGGAACAGGCCATGTTAGCCGGTGATGCAGATATTGCAGTACATTCAATGAAAGATGTGCCGGCGAAAATGCCTGCTGAGTTTCAGTTGTGTGCGGTATTTGAGCGGGCGGATCCCAGTGATGCTTTTGTGTCCAATCACTATCGAGATTTAAAGGACTTGCCGGAAGGCGCTGTGGTGGGAACTTCCAGTTTGCGCAGACAGGCCCAGTTATTGTCTGTGCGACCGGATTTGCAAGTTAAACCGCTGCGTGGCAATGTCAATTCCCGCTTACAGAAACTCGATGACGGTCAGTATGCCGCCATTGTATTAGCGTCAGCCGGATTAATTCGTTTGGGATTTGAAGATCGCATTGCGTCACGACTAATGGCACCTCAGTGGCTGCCGGCGGTATCGCAGGGTGCCATTGGTGTGGAGTGTTTAGCCAGTAACACTGAACTCGCTGCGGCGTTGTCGGTGTTAAATCATGCGGACACATGGCTGTGTATTCGTGCTGAGCGGGCTTTAAATTTAACCCTGGAAGGTTCTTGTTCTGTGGCCATTGGCGCTTATGCGGAAGCTTTGGCCGATCACAGCATACATTTAAAAGCAGCGGTATTCAGCCCCGATGGTGAACAGGTGTTGACTGCGCAACAACAAGGTTATGATCCTGAGTCCCTGGGGCGGGTGGTGGCTGAAGACCTGTTGTCACAAGGCGCAAAAGAAGTTTTGGCATTGAGTGAGCAGGCATGACCACCGTTGTACTTTCTCGTCCTCAGCATCGTATTCCAGCGGCTCAACATGATTATCAACAAGCCGGTTATAAAACATTGTCGATGCCTTGTTTTGCGGTTCAAACAAACACTGAAGTAACCCCGGAGCAACTGGCGCAGGCAGAACGGGCGCCGCTGTTGCTTATTTTTAACAGTAACGCCATTAAGCATTTGCTGTTATTGAAACCGGATTTTACCTTGTCCCAAAACACCACCGTGATGGGCGTGGGTGAAGGTGTGGCAGATTACTGGCAAGCACACTTTGATCAGCCGATTTTAACACCAGCATCTCAGGATTCCGCCGGCATGATGGCATTATTGGATCACCATCGGCCGGAGAATTTAGTGATTCTTACAGCTGCCGGTGGCTTGGATTTAGTGAGACGTTATTGTATTGATAAGCAAATACACTATCAGCAAATCAACACCTATCAACGGGTGCCGTTAAGTCTTGATTTTGAACCACTGAAACAATCATTAGATGAAAAAAAATCTGTGGTGCTAACAGCCACCAGTGGTCTGATTTTGCAACATTTTTGGCAACAATGCCCCGATAATCTAAAAACAAAAATCTGTGAATTGCCACTGATCAGTGGTGCCGAGCGTATTAGTAATATAGCCAAAGATTTGGGTTTTCATAAGGTGGTTATTGCGGATAGCCCGTCAAATCAGGATATGATTGCGGCGTTGATCAGTGTTGAGACCAGACAGTTATAAGAAATCCAAAGGCCTTGCAGGTTGCCAGCGCGCATGTGTGATTCGGTAGTCATCATTATGTCGCTCAAAAGTCACCTGAAATTTCATTAAATCAGCATTAATTTTTGCCAAATCCGCGACATTAAAGGCTGTGGCAGCCATGGCCACAACCACTTCAACTTGTGCCGATTGATTACCATTATTCAGCCATTCGATATTTTTAAGTTGCGGGTGAATGTGTACAGAAGTACGGCGCATCAAACGTAAGCGAAGCATGCGTTCAATGTCTTTTTTACCCCAGCCACGTTCGGTTTGAATGTTATCAGCAACATGTGTCATAAAATTATCCACATGCTTATCTTCAACAGCGGTTTCCATGGCTTTTATATGTGCAATGATCTGATCATTTTTGTTGACCTGGTCACCGCCACAACTGACCAGTATTAGTGATATTAAGATTAAAAATAAGCTGTTGAGATATTTGGCTGCGAACTTGACCATAAAATTGATTTAAAATTGATGAGGTCCATTGTATCATGAGCTGCAATCATCTTAACCTCGTATTTGGAGAACCCCATGCGTTTACATGTGCTGATAATGATTCTGGTTTTAAGCGGACATGCTGTGGCACAATCACCGCAGAATCAACCTGAAAATACGTTACACCACAATGCCGAGAAAGCCGATTCAAATATTCTTTTGGATCATGTTAAGGCTGACAAGCCTAAGGATAACCAGGTTAGTGTCATTATCAAAAAAGACCAGATCGTCGAAGAATATCGTCACAAAGGTGAACTTATTATGGTGAAAGTTATTCCCGCTGAAGGGGTGCCGTATTACATCGACCCACAAGTTAGGAACAAACGTACCGGCGCGCACAGCGATTTAATCAACAGCGGTGTCGAGCCGGTGTATTGGGTTATTAAAAGGTTTTAAACATGACTGTTAGACAAAAATTTCTGGTATTACTGCTGGTGATACCAACGTTAACTGTTGTCTGGGCACAATTTTGGCCGGGGGCATGGTGGTTTTTTATTGTTTGGGCGCCTTTGGGTGTTTTGGGTCTGATCGATATGTTCCAAACCAAACAAACCATTCGCCGTTTGTATCCGGTGCTGGGACATTTTCGCTATTTATTGGAGTCTTTTCGCACAGAAATTCAGCAGTATTTTATTGAAGATGACTTGAGCGGAACCCCAATTAACCGTGAGCATCGTTCTTTGGTCTATCAGCGTGCTAAAGGGCAGCGTGATACCCGGCCTTTTGGTACCATTATCGATATCAATGCCAATGGTTATGAGTGGATTAACCACTCGGTATCACCGGCGAAGATAAAATATTACCATCCACGGGTGACCATCGGTGGAAAAGATTGTAAACAGCCTTATCAGTCCTCTTTGCTAAATATTTCGGCCATGAGTTACGGTTCTTTGGGGCATAATGCCATTGAGGCCTTGAATTTAGGTGCCAAGCGAGGCGGGTTTGCGCATAACACTGGTGAAGGTGGTATTAGTCCCTATCACATGAAACATGGTGGCGATTTAACCATGCAATTCGGCTCCGGTTATTTTGGTTGTCGTGATAAAGATGGTCATTTTGATCCTGAGCTGTTTGCTGAAAAAGCCACCCGGGATCAAGTGAAAATGATTGAAATAAAATTATCACAAGGTGCCAAGCCCGGTCATGGCGGCGTGTTACCAGGGAGTAAGGTCACGCCTGAAATTGCTGCCATTCGTCATGTTGAGCCCTACAAAACGGTGGAGTCTCCGGCCAGTCACAGTGCCTTTAGCACGCCCGTTGAGTTATTGCAATTTGTTGCCAAAGTGCGCGACCTATCTGGCGGCAAACCGGTGGGCTTTAAATTATGTTTAGGTAAAAAGTATGAATTTTTAGCTTTGTGTAAAGCCATGGTTGAAACCGGTATTTTGCCGGATTTTATTACCATAGACGGCAGTGAAGGTGGTACCGGGGCGGCGCCCATCGAGCTCACCAATTCAGTGGGCACACCGCTGCGAGATGCTTTGGTTTACATTAATAATGCTTTAATCGGTACCGGATTAAGACCTCACCTGAAAATCATTGTTGCCGGTAAAATTATCTCTGCTTTTCATATGATTAAAGCGCTGGCACTGGGTGCTGATACCGTTAATTCAGCGCGTGGTATGATGTTTGCCTTAGGCTGTATCCAAGCACGTGTGTGCGATACAGGGTTTTGTCCCACCGGTATCACCACCCAAGATCCGGCGCGAAATAAAGGCCTGGTGGTTGAGAATAAGGCTGAGCGCGTGGCCCGCTATCACTGTAAAATGCTGGAAAATATGATTGATTTACTGGCCGCAGCGGGATTGCGGTCCTTCGATGAACTAAAGCCGCATCATATTATTCAGCGGGTACAAGGTTCTTTGGTGAGAAACTATGAAGAACTATATCCGACTCTGGAAGCCGGAATTTTATTGGATGATGAAAACCGACCTGCTATGTGGGAAGCGGATTGGCGACAAGCCGATGCCCACCGTTGGCATAACCCTCTTTAAACACATAAAAATATGAATTTAACCAGAAAAATAATTATCTACATGATCATTGGTGCCGTTATCGGCATTGCACTCAATGTCACCAATTTAAAATCAGTTGGCTTTATTGATGACTATGTTATTAATGGATTATTTTATATTGTCGGTCAATTATTTATACTGTCCTTGAAAATGATGGTTGTGCCGTTGGTGTTTGTGTCCCTGTTTTGTGGCACAACCGCCTTACGTGAACCGGCGATGCTGGGTTCTTTGGGAGGTCGTACATTGGCTTTCTACCTGTTTACCACCGCCACCGCCATCACCATTGCGCTGACCTTAGCCATCACATTTGGCGTTGGCAGTGGTGCTGAAATTCCCACAGATGTGAATTATGTGGCAGCTGAAGGCCGTAGCTTTACAGAAGTTATTTTAAGCATCTTGGATAATCCGGTACAAGCGATGGCAGACGGTAATATGTTGGCGATTATTATCTTTGCCATTTTATTGGGTTACAGCGCCGGTAAGGCCGGTGATGCCGGACAAAAAGTCATCAGTTTCTTTAAAGACTTTAACGAAGTTATTATGAAATTGGTGATGGTGATTATGGAATTTGCACCGATTGCGGTGTTGGCTATTTTGGCCAAAGTATTCGCTGAACTGGGCTTTGATGCGGTGTTGGCTTTGGGTGGTTATTTCTTTACAGTTTTGATTGTTCTATTTGTCCATGCTCTGGTGGTTTACCCAACCTTGTTAAAAGTATTGTCAGGTTTAAGCCCACGTATCTTTTTCAGTAAAATGCGCAGTACCCTGTCATTTGCTTTTGGCACCTCCAGTTCCAATGCCACCATTCCGGTGACCTATAAAACCGTCACGGAACGGCTGGGTGTGGAAAATTCTGTGGCTTCGTTCTCCGTGCCTTTTGGTGCCACCATTAACATGGATGGCACATCCATTATGCAGGGTGTGGCAACGGTCTTTATTGCCAATGCCTATGGCCTGGATTTGACCGGGGGGCAATTGGTCACCGTGGTGCTTATGGCGACCATGGCATCGATTGGTACCGCCGGTGTGCCCAGTGCGGGTTTGGTGATGTTGCAAGGGGTGTTGTTACAGGTGGGGTTGCCCATAGAAGGCATTGGTATCATTTTAGGTGTCGATCGCTTATTGGATATGACCCGAACCGCCGTTAATGTCACCGGTGATGCCACTGTGACTTGTATTGTGGCTAAGTCAATCGGTAAATTTGATGAAGATGTTTACAATGACCCCAATGCCGGTGAAGAAATGCTGGAATAATGGTTTAATCTAATAGTGTAAACGATTCGCATTTAGACGTTGACAATCATTATCATTGGCGATTAAAATAGCCATTGATTCAGAAACACAATGATTATGTACGTTTGTATTTGCCACGGTATTACCGAAAAAGACATTCAAAAAGCGGCCCGTTCAGGTGTCAATACCATCTCTAAATTAGCCGCTGAAACCGGTGCCACCACTGGATGCGGTAGTTGTGCGGATATGGCCGAAGATATTTTGCGCCAACAAACGCTGCAACATGATTTTCTACAAGTTTTATCCCCACAGAAAACCCAATTCGCTTAACCACCCAATTCCTATAAATTTCGCTGTATTCACAGCATTCGCAGCATGAAAATGATAAACTAAACATGTTTTTAATTTCAGGAGTTTATCGACGTGAAAGGTGATAAAAAAGTTATTCAGATGCTTAATAAGGCTCTTTACAACGAGTTAACCGCCATTAACCAATATTTCATGCATTCGAAGATGTTGGAAGACATGGGTTTTAGTAAATTGGCTGCTAAAGAACGTGAGGAATCCATCGATGAAATGAAGCATGCGGATATCCTCATGGATCGTATCTTGTTTTTGGAAGGCTTACCCAACTTACAGGATTTAGGAAAGTTACGCATCGGTGAAACCGTTGAAGAAATGTTGCGCTGTGATTTAGCCATGGAATTAGATGCCATACCGGATTTACGGGATGGTGTTGAGTACGCAGAATCAATCCGTGATTATATTTCGCGCGACTTGTTCCAGGAAATTTTAGATTCCGAAGAAGAGCATGTGGATTGGCTCGAAACCCAGCTTGGGCTTATTGAGAAAATAGGTGAACAAAACTACTTACAATCTCAAGTATAAGCAGACTTCAATACAGAGAAAAGGGCTTTGATAGCCCTTTTTTTATTTGCTGTGCTCAATCACCACGTCGGTGTATATGCCGCCACGGACATTAAATTTCATGGTTAATTTCATCCAGCGCGGGTCAATGGCATTGACCAAATGGTCCAGAATTTCATTGGTCACGGCTTCGTGAAAAGCGCCGCGCTCACGGAAAGTCCACATGTATAACTTCAGTGACTTCAGTTCAATACACAAATCATCAGGTGTGTACTCAATCTTTAATGTGGCAAAATCAGGCTGACCGGTTTTAGGGCATAAACAGGTGAATTCAGGGATATCCATAATGATGGTATAATCCCGGTTTGGATTAGGATTTGGGAACGTTTCTAATCGATCTGAAGGTTGGGTGGTCATGATAAACTTCCATTACAATAAAGGGCGCTGACCATACCGAAAAATAAAAAAGAAAGCAAGCAAAAAACATTTCATGAGACTTTCAAAGATAAAATTAGCCGGTTTTAAATCATTTGTTGATAGCACTGAAGTGGTGTTACCCACTAATTTAACTGGTGTTGTCGGCCCCAATGGTTGTGGTAAATCCAACATCATTGATGCGGTTCGCTGGGTGATGGGTGAAACCTCTGCCAAAATGTTACGTGGCAGTGCCATGACCGATGTGATTTTTTCCGGTTCCGCCACCCGTAAACCGGTGGGCATGGCGACCGTTGAGCTTGTGTTTGACAACAGTGATGGTCAAATTCAAGGGGAGTATGGTGGTTACAATGAAATATCCGTTAAACGCCAAGTAAATCGCGACGCGCAATCTAATTATTTTCTCAATGGCAGTAAATGTCGGAAAAAAGACATTGTCGATTTATTTTTAGGCACGGGCCTGGGTCCACGTAGTTATTCAATCATTGAACAGGGCATGATTTCCAATATCGTGGAGTCCAAACCTGAGGATTTACGTGGCTATATTGAGGAAGCCGCCGGTGTTTCTAAATACCGCGAACGTCGCCGCGAAACGGAGCGTCGAATACTGCGTACCCGTGAAAATCTGGAACGACTTGATGATTTGCGTACTGAAGTGGGTAAACACATTCAGCATTTAAAACGACAAGCCAAAAATGCTGAAAAATATACGGACATAAAAAAGCAATCCAAACAATTAAAAGCTGAAGTATTGGCTCTGAGGTGGCAGCAGTGGCAGCAACAAGCGGAATTAGGCCAACAAAATATTACCCAGTTACAAACCGCTTATGAAAAAACCAAACGGGGCTTAACGGACAGTGAAAAAAACATCACCCAACAACGAGACGCCTATCAGCAAAGCAGTGATGCACAAAATCGTTTCCAAGAGCAGTTATATCAAATTAATGCCGAAATTGGCAAAATCGAACAAGCCATCAGCCACGCTAAAAACCTGTCTGAAAAAAACCAGCAGGATTTAGCGGCCACCGAATATGACATTGAGCAACAACAGCGCCAGCAAAAGGATGATCAAGCGGCCATTGCCTCGCAACAAAAAATATTACAGGCTGAGCAACCGCGCATGGAAATGTTACAAGCACAGTTGGATGCAGCGAAAGAAACCACCGAAGATCATGAAATGACGCTTCAGCAATGGCGGTCAAAATGGGATGCCTTATTACATGACATCAACGAACAACAAAGACAGGCCGATATTGAGAAAACCAAAATAGCCTCTCTGGAAGCCGCTATGGTTAGGCAGGTGGAGCGACTTAATAATAGGAGCCAAACTGATTCTGCTGAAGAAATATCAACCTGGCAGCAGCAATTAACTGAGTTGTCTGATTTGCAACTAAAACAACAGGACAAGTTAAGTCACTATTCAGCAACATTGGATGATTTAAAGGCGCAGAAACAAGACAATGAACAAGCACTCTCAGATTTACGTCAAAGCATTGACAACAATAAAACACAACTTCATCAAATCAAAGGCCAAAAAGGTTCATTAGAAGCCTTACAAAAGGCGGCCATTTCTGAAGACAATGCCGACTTAAATGATTGGTTACAGCAAAAGCAAAGCCAAATTCAAACCCGTTTGGCGCAAGCAATTAAAGTTGACAGCGGCTGGGAGAATGCCGTAGAAACGGTGCTCAATGAACGTTTACAAGCGCTGGTGACTGACCATCATGATCTAACCCAATTATTAGCTGATTGGCGATTTGGAACGATGACCGCCGTGCATGCCAGCACACAGGGCAGCGAGGCCCTTGGTGGCCGTTTAGCACAGCATGTAAAAGGACCGGATGTGGTGATTGACTGGTTAAATAATGTACAAATTTGCAGTGATTTGTCGCAGCTAAATAACCAGCGCCAAAAACTAAAAGATGGTGAATCGATAATCACTCAAACAGGTGATTGGTTTGGCCGTGATTGGCTAACGGTACACCGTGGCAGTACCCAAGAAAACTTTTTATTGAGACAAAAACAAATTGAACAGTTAATTGAGGATATTGAAACTCAACAACAGGTTATTGCTGAACAAGAAGCAACATTACAACAACGGCAAGAAACTCGACAAACCATTAATCAACAAATTGAACAACTACAATTAGACGTCAACATGGCGCACCGGAAGTTGTCGGAACTTGACAGTCAAGTCAAACAGAAACAACATTTAATTGAACGTGAACAACAACAAGCTGATCAAAAAAACCAAGAAGTACAGGCGCTAAAACAGCAAATGGCTGAGGATGAAAAAGCCTTACATGCTTCTCGAGGTCAGTTACAAACCGCGCTTAATGCCATGAAAAAATTACAGGCTGAAAAAACTGTCTTGGCTGAACAGCAGGAGCAATTAAACGCAGACTATGACCAAGTAAAAACGCAATTAAATGATATTTCTGAACAATTTTATCAATGCCGCTTAAGTCATTCTGCGGCGGATAATAAAGTGCAAGCCCTTAATCAAAGTTTGCAGCGGGCAGCCGATAACATTCGTCATTTACAGAAACGCAGAGATGAACTGCTGTCACAATTAAACAAGCAATCAAACCCTGCTGACAACCAACAAACGTCTTTGGATAATTTAATTAAACAACGCATTTTGGTTGAACAGCAGCGCAATGACCAAGCCCAAAAGGTACTTGATTTACAAACTGAATTGACAGCCATGGAGCAGTCACGGGCCAGTCATCAGCAACACATTGAAACCGCTCGTTCTGCTTTGGAAAATGCTAAATTAGAACGTCAATCCAATCAGCTGAAGGCCGACGGTTTTGCTGAACAATTAGAAGATCTGGGTTATGAACCAAAGTCTGTGGTGGCAGACATGGCGGTGGCAGACAATGCGGTGGCTGATTTGGTGCAACAAAAAGAAACACAAATGGAGCAGCTTCATCGCCATATTGTGCGCTTGGAACCGGTCAATCTGGCTGCCATTGATGAGTACCAAGAAGAATCAAAACGGAAGCAATATTTAGATGAGCAGGATGAGGATTTACGCCAAGCATTGGATACCCTGGAACAAGCCATTGCCCGTATCGATAAGGACACCCGAACTTTATTTAAAGAAACTTTTGAAGCTGTTAATAGCCACATTAAACAATTATTTCCACGTTTGTTTGGCGGCGGCCATGCCTATTTGGAATTAACCGGCCATGATTTATTGACCACCGGCGTGGCCATAATGGCGCGTCCTCCGGGTAAGCGGGTATCCAGTATTCAGTTGCTATCAGGTGGAGAAAAAGCGTTAACGGCGGTGTCTTTGGTGTTCGCTATATTTAATTTAAATCCCGCACCTTTTTGTTTGTTGGATGAGGTGGATGCGCCTTTGGATGATGCCAATGTCACCCGATTCTCAGAAATGGTGAAAGACATGTCAGAAAAGGTGCAATTTTTATTCGTGACCCATAATAAAGTGACCATGGAGATTGCCAATCAATTGATGGGTGTTACCATGCGAGAAGCCGGGGTATCGCGGTTAGTGAGTGTTGATTTAGCCACGGCCTCTGAGTTGGTTGAGGATTAACCTGGCAGCCATGTCATGAGTCGCTGTGTTGTCTGTCATTGCCATACTCAAACCCTGTTATGTAAGGAATGTCAGACGTTGATTAAGCCACCGGAATATGGCTGTCAACAATGTGCTAAACCAATGCCCAAAGCCAATCATCATGGCACTTTACGCTGCCCAGATTGTCGTAAAGCACCACCGGCTTTTAATCATATTAAGTGTGCGGGAATTTATCAGCCACCGGGTAGTGACTGGGTGATGGCTTTGAAATTTTCCGGTCATTTGCATTGGGCCCGTGCCATGGCGGAATTATTACAGCCGGTGATAAAAGACATTGCGGTTGATTGGCCGTTAATGGCGATGCCATTACATCGCCGTCGCTTACGAACACGGGGATACAACCAAGCCTTTGAAATGACTCGATTATTGGCTGGTTTTAGTGGCCGTCAAGTCTTAACAAATGTCCTTGAGCGTAACAAATACACCGCCATGCAGGCGACCTTACCTGAAAAACAACGACGTGCAAATGTTCGCGATGCTTTTACTGTAAAACACAATGATTTACCACAATCTGTTTTGTTAGTGGATGATGTATTGACCACCGGTCAAACTTTATCCGCAGCCGCGGCCAGTTTGAAAAAAGCGGGCGTCGATCAGGTCTATGGCGTGGTGTTTTTGCGATCGGCCGGTTAGGCTGTGTTTAATATTCCCAATAGCTTGGAATCATTAAGATAAATAAGGTAAACAATTCCAGCCGGCCAAATACCATGGCCAAAGACAGTACCCATTTTGCACCATCATGTACTTCAGCATAATGGGGTCCGGCATCACCCAATGCCGGACCCAGATTGGTGAGTGCAGATAATGAAGCAGAAAAGGATGTCACGATGTCCTCGCCAAACATAGAAAGTAATAAGGTAAAAACAATCAGCAAAAATAAAAACTGGACAAAAAAGGCTGAAATTGAGTCAAGTACTCGGTAATTAACCGTTTTGCCATTAACCTTAATCAGGAATTTGCCATGAGGATGAATCAAACGATACAGCTCACGCATACTCATTTTAAACAGAAGAATAATACGAATTACTTTAATGCCACCGGCAGTGGAACCGGCACAACCGCCGACACTGGCGAACATCATCAACATAATCGGTAAAGCCGCCGGCCACAAGTAAAAGCTTTCAGTTGTAAATCCAGTGGTGGTACCAATGGAGACTGCTTGAAAAGTACCCTCCCGCAACGACTCAAATAAGGTTGTTGTGGTGCCGGTCATGTAGAGTTGTACTGCTGTTAATAAGGAAGCACCGGCTAAAAAAGCCAAAAACACTTTGACTTCGGTATTGGTCATATAGGTTTTAATGGATGCACTTTTCCAGGCCACAAAATGCGAAGCAAAATTAATACCCGCAATTGCCATAAAGAAGACCGCCAACATTTCCAATAAGGCATTGTTAAAATGACCAAATGAGGCATCATAAGGGGAAAATCCGCCAATGGATATGGTGCTAAAAGCATGACAAATGGCATCAAACATATTCATGCCTGCCATGTAGTAACTAATGATACACATGACTGTAATGCCTAAATAAATGTACCACAAGGCTTTGGCTGTTTCGGTAATCCGTGGTGTTAACTTTTGATCTTTCATCGGCCCCGGAATTTCAGCCTTAAAGATTTGCATACCACCAATGCGTAACATCGGCAGTACCGCCACCGCTAATACAATAATACCCATACCGCCAAACCACTGTAATTGTTGCCGATAAAACTTTAGGGCATGGGGCAAGTTATTGATGTCAGTCAGTATGGTGGCGCCGGTGGTGGTTAAGCCGGAAATGGACTCAAACACCGAATCGGTTAACGACAACTCCGGATTGTGCGATAAATACAAGGGTAAAGCACCGGCCAAACCGACAATAATCCATGAAGCCGCTGCCACCAGAAAGCCACTGCGAATACTTAAATTAGCCGTATATTTGCGGTTGGGTAAAAACAACACACCACCAATCACAACTAATGCGGCAAAACCCTCAATAAAGGGCCAGATATCACCATCTTGATATATCAAGCCCACCAAAACCGGTGGCAACATCATTAAACTGCACATCAGTAATAGAATGCCGATTATCTTTTGTACGATGGCAGCGTTCATAATTTATAAGTAAGAGGCATCCACTTCAAAAAGAATTTTTAGATCATTAATATTCTTGGTGTTGGTCACAAAAATAATCAGGTGGTCGGCATTTTTAATCACTTCTTGCTGGTGCGCCATCAGCACCTCTCCGTCACGAATAATGCCGCCAATGGCGCAGCCGGCGGGTAACATGAGGTTTTTGATTTTATGGCCGATGACATTCGATGTGGCGCTGTCACCGGCGACTTTGATTTCCAATGCTTCGGCTGCACCATCGAGCAATGAATGAACTCGTGCGGTAAAATCACCCCGTACATGGGCGAGAATGCCGCCAATGGTGATGTGTTGTGGAGAAATAACGATATCAATGGTATCTTTTTCAATCAGCTCAGAATAATTACTTTTATTTATTAGGGTAATGACTTTTTTGGCACCCATTTTTTTAGCCAATAAAGCTGATAATAAATTTGAATGGTCATCATTGGTCAAAGCACAAAAAATATCGGTACCGGCAATGTTCTCCTCTCGCAAAAGACTTTCAGAAGTACAGTCACCGCGAATCACCAGGGCTTTATTCAATTCTTCGGCAATATGGGCGGAACGTTCTTTGCCGTATTCAATGACTTTGACAGAATGTTCTTGTTCTAAAGCTTTGGCTAAATTGAAACCCACATGGCCGCCTCCGGCAATCATAATTTTATAATTTGGTCGGGTGGTTTTATGCCAGGCCTCCATGATTTTACGGATGTGTTTTTTGGCGGCCAGAATGAACACCAAATCACCCAGGCGTAAAACAGTATCACCCACCGGTTCAATGGCTTTACCGTCTCGAAACAATGCCGCCACCCGGGCATCCGCACCTTCCGGCAGCAGTGTATGAAATTCGCGCAGTTGTTGATCAAGTAAAGGGCCATTTTTGACCACTTCAATGGTCACCAATTTGGCTCGGCCTTGAGCAAACTCCATGACTTGTAAAGCGCCTTCATATTCAATCAGGCCATATATGTGTTTTGTGACGAGTTGTTCCGGAGAAATGTGAAAATCAATGGGTACATGTTCATGTTCGAACATTTCCGGGTGATTGGCATATTCGGCTTCGCGGATACGGGCAATTTTTGTGGGTGTATTAAATAAGCTGTAACAAACCTGACAAGCCACCATATTGACTTCATCGGAACTGGTTAAAGCCACCACCATATCTGCATCAGCGGCACCGGCGCGGATTAATACCGAAGGATGGGAAGCGAAACCATGCACTGTTCTGATATCCATATCCTGTTGCAATTCATTGAGCAAATTAATATCAACATCAACCACGGAGATGTCATTGTTTTCTTTTTCTAAATGCTTAGCAATCGATGAACCGACCTGGCCGGCACCGAGTATGATAATTTTCATGATGAACTGATGTTCTTAGGATTAATGTCTAAAGCGCGTAATTTGCGGTATAGATTGGTGCGCTCCATGCCGGATATTTTGGCTAAATCGCCCACTTTACCGTCGACTTTCTGTAAGTGATAGAGTAAATAATCGCGTTCAAATTCTTCTCGGGCTTCGCGCAATTCTAAATCATATCGGGTTTGGTGGGAACTGCTGTTGAGTAATTGTTGATTCTGCTCAATAAAGGATTCCACCTCTGATTGTTGGATTTCGGTTTCTCCACCGGCTAATTGCAGTTGTCTGACCAGGTTTTTTAATTCTCTTAAGTTACCCGGCCATTCATAGTGACGCAAGTAGTTTTGTGCGGCCACCGATAATTTACGGTAAGGGGTTTGCTCGATGTCGGGTAGATGATTAACATAAAAATTTAATAGTTCCGGCACATCTTCTGAGCGTTGCTGTAGCGGTGGTAAATAGATGACAAACTCAGCCAAGCAATCGTATAAATCACGGCTAAAATCACCTTGTTCAATCAGTAAGGTTAAGTCTTGTTGGCTGGTGGTTAAAACCTGCGTTCGATTGTGTTGGTGGGTCTTTTGCCATTGTTTTAATCGGCTTAATAGCTTTTGTTGTAAAGGACCGGTTAAACAATCAATATTGGCAATGACACAACTGCTGGCCGAGTCCGGTCTGTGTTGTGCTAAGGCGGCATCCATGTTGTCCTCATCTAAGCTTAAGCTATCTAACAGCGTGACAGATTTATTGTGATGACGGTGATGGTGTATTAATAAAGCTGTGGTGGATTTGCCGGTGCCGGCATCGCCGTAAAGCAAAACGTTGTGTTGAGTTTTGGCTAATTTTTTAAGGGTTTCCCGTAATGCCACAGCGGCTTTTGAGTTACCCACCGGATCCATCATTTGCCATTGAGGTTGTTGTGATTGCAGGTTTTTAACTTGCTGGTGTTGCTTGAGTGTGGTTTCGATGGTCTGTAATAGTTTGGCCAGTGAAATGGGTTTTTCAACAAAGTCAGCGGCCCCCATTTTTGTGGCTTCAATGGCTGTTTCAATGGTACCGTGGCCTGACATCATGACAACGGCAAAAGGCATGGCACCGCTTTCATGCCATTTTTTTAATAAGGTGATGCCATCCATTTCCGGCATCCAAATATCCAGTAACACCAGATCAGGGGTGCTGGCTTTGATTTTTTTTAGGGCATCGTGACCATTGGTTGCCGTGGTTACGCGGTAATCCTCATCTGCTAATATGTCAGAAATTAATTCCCGAATATCAGGCTCATCATCGACAATCAGTATATTGGCTTGAGTCATTTCGGTGAACCTTTACCAAATGGAACGGCACTCATCATTTCATTGTTGTGTAGGCGTTTAATGCGACAGGTTTTTTTCTGTTTAACCTGCTCTATTCGCACCACGTGATGTTGCGGGATGTGTAACACCTCGACATCTTTAAACTCAGCTTTTAGTTGTTCCTCCACCGGGTCAATGACCACTCCGGCAGCCACATCAAACACCAAATCACTGAGCGAAATAAAACCGAACAGATCTTCACTGTTGATGTATTTAGCATACAGTTCGAATAATTTATCTCGGTGATGAAAACTGACTCTGAATAAAGGTTGCTTTGTGCTCATTAGTCTCTCAAGTAAGCGGTGCTTCTATTTTACAAACCATGCCAACAAAAAACCAGCTGTAAAGCCGCTGAGGTGGCTCATCCATGCAATGTTATAGTGAATATTAGGCTGAAAGTGTAAAAGCAGTTGAAAACACAGCCAAAAGAAAATGATAACCGATAACGGCATAGAGGTCTTTTCTAAGTATAAACCAATGGGTATCACAAAGTTGATTTTTTTGCGCGGGAATAGCACCAGCCACAAACCAATTAAACCTGAAACAGCACCACTGGCACCTAAAAGAATGTGGTCCTGATTTTGCATGACCAAGGCCGCAGCGATGTTACCGACAATGCCCGAAGCCAAGAAAATAAATAAAAATTTTTGGGCGCCGATGACGCGTTCAATGGCGAAAGCCAATAACACGAATGCCGATACATTGATCAGCCAGTGTAACCAGTTACCGTGGAGAAAAAGAGCGGTAAACAATCGCAGTAGTTCCAATGGTTGACGTTGAATGTCCGGCCAGAATTCATTGGTGTGAATGGCATAATAATTAATCAAAGTTTGCTTGAGCTCAGTGGCTTCCATCATCACTAAAAATAGCACAAGAACCGCAAACATCAGCGCAGATATATACGGAACATAACGGGGTTTTAGATTGGAAAAGTTAATCACTTGAGCACGATAAAATCTCGGTTTTGGATGCGAAACACAACACCTGATTGGGTGATGTCTTGAATACTTAACAGTTCTTCGAAGGTGTCACCCACATGTACCGGAATACCATTAATGATGGCCATTCTGTTTTCAACCACAGGGTCATAAATATGCACGCTGAGTGTTAGTTTCGGTAGATCTTTGCGAATGGCAAAGGGTAATTCGAATAATTGCGGCATGCTATCGGCTGCTTTGCTGTTGTCTTTTTTGACTTCAGGTTGGTTGATGGCTTGTTTGTTTTTCATCGGGGTGGCATCAAGTTGCTGGTCGATTTGTTCCTGGACTTTTTCGTTGTTGGCAGCTGCACTGTCAATTTTTAGTTCGATGGTTTCTGTCTGCGGCGGTTTGTTGGCTGCAGTTGATGGTGCGTTTGGTTCATTGCTAAGAGCTGTTTTCTGTTCGGTCTGGGTGTCGGTCGTTGCGGGTGATTTTGCGGCAATTTGTGTGGCTTTTGTTTGTTGATTTTTAGCGGCTGTTAGCACCTGTTTAGGTGCCGGCTTGTTTAATTTTTTAGGCTGTTCATCGGCCGGTTTTTGGTTGCCTGAATCGACAATGGTGGTCGTTGATTGCTTTGTTTGTTGGTTGTTTTGTTGTGTGTTGCCAAAATACTGCCAGAAGCTGGTGGGTTTTTGCAGATAAACTGCAGCCACTAACATGATCAATATCACAAGGATGATATAAAAGCCAAGACGGCTGTTTTTTTTGTTGTCATGGTTTTTCAAATCCATGCGAATCTTATGTCCGTGGTTTTTTCTGGGACGATTGGCATCTGATTTTTTTAAGGCATCAATAATCGACGACATGTCACTACTCGTTTTTATCTGAGACCGCTGCGGTCTGTTGGTTTAATTGGGGACCGTCATAGGCTTTTAACGCCAATGCCATCTGGGTTTCACTGCCAATAATGCCGTCGGCATGTAAGCCGTTTTGTTGTTGAAAGTTTTTTATCCAAGGCGTTAAGTTTGCTTCACTAAGATCCGGTTGATTGCCCAGTATCTGCGCCACTGACAAAGCCCATTGTTGTTGTTCGGATATTGTACCATCAATGAGTGCCGGCGCGATGGGCCAAAGAACGCGATAGTGACCGAGCCAGTGCGCATTCAAATCTCGTTGGCTGAGTGTTTGTGGCCCCTGACGTGTGCTTATGGTGACGTGATGATCTGTCAAGCCTGTCAATAGCACGGCTGATTGGTTATTGAGTTGTAATATGACCGGCGTGTTAAGGGCTGCAATTTGGCTGAGATTACCTTGTTTGTGATAACAAGCCATGCCGGTTAAGGTTATATCCGGACAATCCAATTGCGGCCAAAACAGTCCCGTTTCTAGTTGCCATAATTTAAAATAACGTTGCCAACTCACATTCACCGGCGGTGCATCAATGGTTGTCACTTGTGTTGTTGCATCGGGTTTTGTTTCGGGCTTGGTTTGTGCGGTCTGCTCTGATGGGTATAAATACCAACCTGAAAGTACTGCTAAACCGATAAATAGAGTGAGTCCCAAAAACCGAAGGTACCAATGGCTGTTCGTGTGATTATGTAATTCTCGCTGAGCTTGTTGTATATGTCGAAAACGCACCCGCGGACTTTCTTGGGTATAGGCCACCAGTAATGCGCGATCGCATAATATGTTAATCAAGCGTGGAATGCCTTGGCTGTGCCTATAAACAGCATTTAAAGCCGGTTGCGTAAAAATTTCCCGGTGATGAACAAGTGGTTGTCGGGCGGTGGTGTTTTTGTTGTTGTCAGGCAAGCTGCTGACGGCCATGCGATGGCGAATGTATGCGTGGGTTTCTGGCCGGTTAAGTGGTTGTAAGTGAAATCGGGTGGTTATGCGTTGCGCCAATTGCCGTAAATCTTTACGGGCCATGGTGTCTTTTAATTCCGGTTGACCAATTAAAATGATTTGTAATAACTTTTGTTCAGCGGTTTCTAAGTTGGTCAGTAAGCGCAATTGCTCTAAAGTCGGTTGTGGCAAATTTTGAGCCTCGTCAATGATTATCAAGGCGTTTTCACCTTGTTCCCACCATTGTAATAGTTGCTCGTTAAGCCGATTTATCATGGCATCTAATTGTTTACCTGTGCCATGGGTAGAGAGACCAAACTCACGGAAAATAGCCACCA
The DNA here is from genome assembly GCF_026410405.1 of Marinicella gelatinilytica. GTDB lineage: Bacteria > Pseudomonadota > Gammaproteobacteria > Xanthomonadales > Marinicellaceae > Marinicella > Marinicella gelatinilytica. The sequence goes on from NZ_JAPMLN010000007.1 coordinate 70,081, forward strand.
ACAGTTCTTGTGCGGACTGGTTGGGATTAAGTATGAGTGCGGCATGGGTATCTTTTGGAAGTTGTTGCAGAAAAAGCCGCGATAGGGTGGTTTTGCCGGTGCCGACTTCGCCGGTTAGCTGAACGAAGCCGGCACCGCCACCCCGAGTTACGCCATAAACCAAATGTGCTAAGGACTCATTGTGTTTTTCACTTAAATAAACAAACGCGGGATCCGGCGTAATGGCGAAAGGAGGTTTGTTTAAATTAAAAAAGTCCAGATACATGTGGGCTATTTATTCGTCACTTAAAGCCAACAAATCGGCATTACCGCCAACGGCAGCTATGTTGTTGGTGATGGTTTTTTCGTGAACAAAGCGGTGTAGATAACCGGGGCCGCCGGCTTTTGGACCGGTGCCGGAAAGACCCATGCCGCCAAATGGGTGAACACCAACAACCGCTCCGGTCATATTGCGATTTATATAGCAGTTGCCGGCTTGTACTTTAGCGGCCACATACTCAATGGTATCGTCTATGCGTGAATGCACACCGGTGGTCAATCCGTAGCCGGTGCTGTTAATGTCATCAATCACTTTGTCGAGATCTTTGGATTGATAGCGAATAATGTGTAAAAAAGGACCGAATATTTCTTCTTTCAGCTGGTTAATGTTTTCAATTTCGACTGCTTGAGGACTGAAATAAAAACCATTTATATTCGGCAAATCAGGACTATTTAATGGTTTTCCGAGTTGTGCCATTCGCGTACGATGCGCTTCTAATGTATTGAGCGCAGACTCATCAATCAGTGGTCCGACATCGGTCGTAAAGTGTTTAGGGTGACCAACTTTTAATTGATTCATGGCCCCTTGCAGCATGGTAATAACTTTATCCGCCACATCAGCTTGTATGTAAAGTACTCGCAGCGCTGAACAGCGTTGGCCGGCGCTTAAAAAAGCGGAGCTGATGACATCTTTAACCAGTTGTTCAGGTAAGGTCGATGAGTCAGCAATCATGCAGTTTTGGCCACCGGTTTCGGCAATAAAAGTGGCGATTTCTCGGCTGTCTCGGTTAACCAGATTGCGATTGATAATTTGTGCGGTGGCTGTTGAGCCAGTAAATACGGCACCGTGAATGGCCGGATGTTGACACAGATAATTACCCACTAATTTGCCGGAACCCAAAGTTAACTGTAAGGCCTCAAAGGGGAAACCGGCTTCATGCATTAGCCGCACAACTTGATAAGCAATTAGATTAGTTTGTTCAGCCGGTTTGGTGATAACGCAGTTGCCTGTGACCAAAGCGGCAATCACTTGGCCGGTAAAAATAGCCAACGGAAAATTCCAGGGGCTGATGCAAACAAACACGCCTTTGCCCTGGTGTAGTAAATAATTACTCTCGCCTGTGGGTCCCGGCATTTTTATGCCTTGTCCGCACAGAGATAAAGCTTGTTGGCCATAATAACGACAGAAGTCCACGGCTTCTCGCAATTCAGAAATGGCATCCATTAAAGTTTTGCCGGCTTCATGGCGCAATAAATAAAGCAATTTATCCCGATTCGCCTCCAGTAAGTCAGCGGTTTTGAGTGCCGCTTGACACCTGTCAAGGGTGCTGCTGTCACGCCAAGCAGGAAAGAACGTTTGGGCAGTAGTGACTGCAGCCTCTAACCCTGATTCATCGGTGTGATAATAGTGTCCCACTTCTTTGTGCAAATCAGCAGGAGAAAATACTGGCAACTGATTACTGTTGGGGTTCTCTTCGCCATTGATAATAGAACATGCACTGAATGTCATTTCTTGTTGTGCTTCAATGTCGTTCTGTAGCTCTTCTAAGGTATTAATGTCATAAACATTGATGCCGGATGAATTGATGCGTTGTTCACCAAAAATATCTTTGGGCAAAGGTAATTGAGGGTGTTTGTGGATGGTTTGTTTGGCTATTTTTTCTATCGGATCTTGGGTGATGACATCAATACTGACTTTTAAATCAGTTAAACGATTCACAAATGAGGTGTTGGCACCATTTTCCAGTAATCTTCTAACCAAATATGGCAGTAAGTCTTGATGCGTACCAACGGGTGCATAAATTCGACAAGGACGGTTCAATCCGTCGCTGGCAATGGTTTGTTTGTGTAATGGCTGACCCATACCATGTAAGCGCTGAAATTCGTAACCGCCTTTGTCGCCGGCCATGGTATAAATGGCGGCCACTGTATTGGCATTATGGGTGGCAAATTGCGGATAAAATTTATCGCGGTTGTCCAGTAAATAAAGCGCACAGGCTAAGTAAGACAAATCGGTATTGGGTTTACGGGTAAATACCGGATAATGGCTTAAACCTTGTTCTTGTGCTCGTTTGATTTCGGTGTCCCAATAAGCGCCTTTAACTAATCGCAGCGGAATTAGCCGTTGGTGCTTGTCATAGAGTTGGGACAAGAGTTTAAGCACGTCTAAAGACCTTTTTTGATAGGCTTGAACCACAATGCCAAAGCCATTGTAATCATTTAGCTGGGCATAAACATCCGCAAAAACTTTGAGTGACAATTCAAGTCGGTCAGCTTCTTCGGCATCGACCGTGACGGCTACATTTTGTGCTTTGGCTTGTTTCACTAAACTCAGTACTCTGGGTGCCAGTTCTGCCATGACACGCTCGGTGTTCGCCACCTCATAGCGCGGATGCAGCGCAGATAATTTAATTGAAATACTGGAGGCATCGTTAATATGGCGTTTTTTATTGGCCTCGGCAATGGCGTCAATGGAATCGGCGTAGGCCTTATAATAGCGATCAGCGTCCTCTTGTGTCAGCGCAGCTTCGCCGAGCATATCGTAAGAAAATCGATAGGCCTTAAAACCTTTGCTTCTGCCGCGCTTTAGTGCTTCTTTGATGGTTCGACCCATAACAAACTGCTTACCCATCATTTCCATGCCGCGTAATAAGCCGGTACGAATGACCGGCTCGCCGGTTTTGTTAATAAACTTATCCATGGCTTTGGACATGCCTTTCTTAGAGACATCAATATCTATGATGCGACCGGTCAGCATTAACCCCCAGGTAGATGCATTCACAAATAAGGAATCACTGCGTCCTAAGTGAGATTTCCAGTCAGCATCCAAGATTTTATCTTTAATGAGTTTGTCGGCGGTTGATTTATCGGGAATGCGCAGTAAAGCTTCCGCCAGACACATCAGTAAAATACCTTCTTTTGAAGATAAATCATACTCTTTCATAAAGGCGTCAATGCCGTCCATATCATCAATGTGGTCGCGCACTTCTGTGACCAAATCTGTGGCCAGTTGTTTAATTTTATGTTGTTTGCTTTGTATTGAGTCCGTTAACGATAACAGTTCTGCAACAACAATTTCTTCATCCGCTAAATAGGATTCACTGAGAGGAGAGGTATCGAAAGTCATGGGCAATCTGCTGTTGAATAGTTCAGGGCAGATTATAGTGGAATGTCTCTGTGACTTCATTCACTTTTGTTATTGTGGTTATTTTGTGACTAGAAAGAAGCGATTTAAGTGTTTTTGGCATGAATGTTGATAAGCGCGTATATTTACTGAGTGGCACAAAAAAACATCAGGATTGATGTGGAATTTTTTATTATAATTGCCTCGGTGAGTGACTAAATGAGCAAATAATTAGATTGAGATGCGGATATTTTTGTAGAGGAGTGTTAAAATTCCGTCATTAACCGACCAAGACAGCATTTTTCGCTTACCAAAGCGGATTGAGTTTTTAGATTTTTACATATTTAAAGACTTAATCGACTTAACTTACGGAATTGATTTGTAGGGACCTTTGTTTCAACAAGCTGGGTTATTGGTTTTTATTAAAAAATTAGGGTATCAATTGTATGATGAACAAAAAGACTAAAAAAGGCTTATTGGTCGGCAGTCTACTGGCGTCGACAGCAGCATCTGCTGAATATAAGTTGAATTTAACCAAAGGCGTCTCCGACTACAGTGCTCAAGTTTACGATATGCACATGCTGGTGCTTTGGATCTGTGTAGTAATTTGTCTCGGTGTCTTCGGTGCGATGTTTTATTCCATTATTGCGCATCGGAAATCCAAAGGTGTTGAACCGGCTAAGTTTTCGCACAGTACCACCATCGAAATTATTTGGACCGCAATTCCTGTCCTTATTTTGATTGCCATTGCTTTGCCTGCCACCAAAGGCATGATTCAAATGGATAGCCCTAAGGATGACAAAGGTGAGCCAGTTACCATGGATATGACGGTTAAAATTACCGGTTACCAATGGAAGTGGCGCTATGATTATTTAGAGGATGGTTTTGGCTTTTTAAGTACCTTAGCTGCTGACAGTAATATCGCCCGCCAAAAAGGCTCCGGCGTTGATGTCAGTACCGTTGATAACTATCTGTTAGAGGTTGATAAGCCATTGGTTATTCCGGCTAATACCAATATTCGCTTTTTGTTAACTTCCGATGATGTCATTCACTCTTGGTGGGTGCCTGATTTCGGTTGGAAGCGTGACGCCATTCCCGGCTACATTAATGAAGCATGGACCAATGTCAAAGAACCCGGTACTTATCGCGGACAATGTGCTGAGTTATGTGGTAAAGATCATGGTTATATGCCGATCGTGGTTGAGGTTTTAAGCAAATCTGATTACGCCAATTGGCTGGCTGAGCAAACGGGCGATACCGTGACAAATCAGCCTGCTTCGGTGGACACGCCACAAGCCACTGATGCCGTTGTCAATATGATTGAACAAAGTTCAGCGTCTGAAACGGCAGAGGCTATGGTTCAATCAGCAGCACAAGAATTGGTTGCCGATGATGACGCTGAACAAGCTGAAACTGAAGAAGTTGATGGTGAAAATGCGGCTGATGAAGCGCAACAAGCTGATGGCGAGTGGTCGATGGAACGTTTAATGGCACGCGGTGAAGAAGTTTATAACACCCAATGTTTGGCCTGTCATAAAATTGATGGTTCCGGTATGCCGCCGGCATTTCCGGCATTGGCAAACAGTGCTGTGGTAACCGGTGATATCGCGAAACAGATTGATACGGTTGTTAACGGTGTGCCGGGAACCGGCATGATGCCGTTTGGTAATATGTTGCCCGCTGAAGACATCGCGGCCACCATTACCTATACCCGTAACTCTTTTGGTAATGATGCCGGGGACCGGGTACAACCGGCCGACGTCGAAGCCGCCAAACAATAAACTCGAGGATTAAATTATGAGTCACGAAATTACACACGATGGTTTGACCCACGATCATAAACCCAAAGGATTTGTTAATCGTTGGTTATTGACCACCAATCACAAAGACATTGGCACCATGTACCTGGTGTTCGCTTTAGCGATGTTTATTCTTGGCGGTGCCATGGCAATGGTCATCCGCGCAGAATTGTTCCAGCCTGGTCTACAGTTTGTGGAGCCATTCTTCTTTAACCAGATGACCACCATGCACGCACTGTTTATGATTTTTGGTGCAGTGATGCCGGCATTTGTGGGTTTAGCTAACTGGATGGTGCCGATGATGATTGGTGCGCCGGATATGGCTTTGCCTCGGTTAAATAATTTTTCATTCTGGTTATTGCCATTTGCATTTGTGGTTTTAGCATCTACCTTCTTTATGGGTGGCGGTGCCCCGGCCGGTGGCTGGACCATGTATCCACCTTTGGTTCTTCAGGGCGGTCAAAATGTGGCATTTTTAGTGTTTGCCGTGCATTTGATGGGTATCTCATCAATTTTAGGCGCCATTAATATTATTGCCACCATTGTTAATATGCGAGCCCCTAATGTGGGTTACTTGAATATGCCGATGTTTGTCTGGACCTGGTTGATTACCGCTTTTTTATTGATTTTGGTGATGCCGGTACTGGCAGGTGCCGTAACCATGCTGCTAACTGACCGATATTTTGGTACCAGTTTCTTTAATGCCGCAGGTGGTGGTGATCCAGTGATGTTCCAACATATTTTCTGGTTCTTCGGTCACCCTGAGGTCTATATTATGATTTTACCGTCATTTGGTATTGTCTCTGAAATTATTCCGACCTTTGCGCGTAAACGTTTGTTCGGTTACGTGTCGATGGTGTATGCCACGGCGGCGATTGCCTTTTTATCCTTTATTGTTTGGGCGCATCACATGTTCTCAGTGGGTATGCCTTTGGGTGGTCAGCTCTATTTTATGTATGCCACGATGTTGATTGCGGTACCCACGGGGGTCAAGATTTTCAACTGGTTAGCGACTATGTGGCGTGGCGCCATGACCTTTGAAACGCCGATGTTGTTTTCCATTGCTTTTGTGGCATTGTTTTCAATTGGTGGTTTTTCGGGTGTGATGATGGCGCTGGCTCCGGTGGATTTACAATACCATGACACCTACTTTATTGTGGCGCATTTCCATTATGTTCTGGTTCCTGGATCAGTGTTTGCTATTATTGCGGCAGCTTACTACTGGTTACCTAAATGGACCGGCCACATGTATGACGAGCGCTTAGGTAAAATTCACTTTTGGTGGTCAGCAATTTCTGTGAACGTATTGTTCTTCCCGCAACATTTCTTAGGCTTAGCGGGTATGCCACGACGGATCCCTGATTACTCCACACAGTTTGCGGAATTTAATATGTGGTCAAGTATCGGCGGTTTCGCCTTTGGTTTGGCGCAAGTGTTCTTTGTTTATATTGTTATTAAAACCGTTCGCGGTGGCGTAAAAGCCACTGATCAAGTTTGGGATGATGCCAAAGGTTTGGAGTGGACTGTACCATCTCCGGCGCCACACCATACTTTTGAAGAATATAAGCCGGTTGATTTAAGTAAAATGGCACATGGTGATACCCACTAATGTCGTCAAAAAAGCAAAAAACACCTCAACAACGCAGAGGTATTAAAAAAACAGTCGCCATCTTAGGGGTGGTGACTGTTGCTTTATTTTTATGGTCTGTATATTTAGTGTTAAGCCAAGCCAATGTTTGATAGTGTTACAAATACCTTAAAAGCCTTATTAGCCATAGCTGTATTAATGGCCGGTTTTGCTTTTGTGTTGGTGCCTTTATATGATGTGGTTTGTGATATTACCGGATTAAATGGTAAAACCGGTGTCACCACCAACGCTGAAGTTGAGAGAAATCAACCAGCAGTTGATGATAACCGTACCGTAACCGTGCAGTTCGACGGTAACGTAAAAAGTGATTTGCCCTGGTCTTTTCGCCCCACTGAGTTTTCTATGGAAGTTCAATTGGGAAAGCTTTACCACACTGAATATTATGCAAAAAATACCGCGGCTGTTGAAATTATTGGTCAAGCGGTTCCCAGTGTTGCGCCGGCTAAAGCCTCAAAATACTTTAATAAAACAGAGTGTTTTTGTTTTACCGAGCAGTTATTACAGGCTGGTGAAGAAATGCAAATGCCACTGACTTTTATCATCAGTAGCGATTTGCCTAAAGATGTCAAATTAGTGACTTTGTCGTATACTTTTTTTAATAAATATCAAGTGCTTGATACTGCAGCATCGATCACAGATAGTCAAAACAATGAGACCTCTACATAAGTCTCACAATAATAGTTAAAATTTATCGGGTAGTGAGCCATGACAGAAATAAGTGAAAATCAATACTATGTTCCCCATAAAGCCAAGTGGCCAATTGTCGCGTGCGTGGGTTTATTCATCACCGTAATCGGTGCCAGTATTAAATTCAACAACCTTGATCTGGAGCCGACAACGCCGTGGTTGATGTATTTGGGCTTTGCAATTTTGATTGTGATGTTCTTCGGTTGGTTTGGAGAAGTCATTAAAGAAAGTGAAGATAATCTCTATAACAAACAGGTGGATGCTTCATTTCGAGCCGGCATGATCTGGTTTATTTTTTCAGAAGTGATGTTTTTTGCTTCTTTCTTTGGTGCTTTATTTTATGCCAGAACTTTTGCAGTGCCTTGGTTAGGCGGCGAGGGCACTAATTTAGCCACCAATGTTCAACTCTGGTCCGGTTATGAATCTGTGTGGCCAACCAACGGCCCTGGTGACTTAAATGGTCGTTTTGAAACCATCAGCGCCTTTTCTTTGCCTTTGGTAAACACATTGTTGCTGTTGACCAGTTCCATTACCATTACCATTGCACACCATGCTTTACGTGCCGGTGATCGTAAAAAAACCATTATCTGGATGATTGCGACAGTGTTGTTGGGTGCAACCTTCTTGTTTTATCAAGTGGAAGAGTACATAGAGGCATACCAACATTTGAATTTAACCTTGAAGTCCGGCATTTATGGTGCAACGTTCTTTATGTTAACCGGGTTTCATGGGATTCATGTAACGTTAGGTACTATTATGCTTGCCGTTATTACGGTTCGATTGATAAAAGGTCATTTTAAAGCAGATGACCATTTTGGTTTCGAAGCTGTCGCTTGGTACTGGCACTTTGTTGATGTGGTCTGGTTGGGCTTATTTATCTTTGTTTACGTTCTTTAGGACTTTATTCACAAGTTGCGCCGAAACGAAAGGTTTCGGCGCTTAAAATGCTGTTATGAAATACCTCATCGTTATTGTTTTCTTATTTATTATTTACAGCATGGGTTCTGCATTATTCTATCTGTCACGTGATAAAGGCCGAAGTAATAACACGGTGCGATTTTTAACCGTTCGCATCATCATGTCAGTGGCTTTATTTCTGTTTATTTTATTGGCCATGAAAATGGGATGGATTGTTCCACATGGGTTGCAGTTAAGCCCAACCGGTTAAACCAGTGGAACACGATTCCAAATTTCCTTGGGTATTTACCTTGTTATGGTTAGCCATTTTGTTGCTGATGATTTGGGCCGGCTTTTGGCAGCTGGGTCGAGCTCAGGAAAAAGACCAAATTCGCCAACAAATGCAGAATGGAAAAGTGCAATCACCCAAACAATTATCTGATTGGCAATCAGTTAAAGATTACCAGTCCATTCAGGTACGCGGTCAATATCACAACACCCATTTTTTACTGGCCAATCAATTCCACGAAGGGCAAGTTGGTTTTAATGTTTTAACTGCGTTTTTAACAAATGACAATATCTGGCTTTTGGTCAATCGCGGTTGGACAGCTTCACCCACTATCGACTTAACAATCGAGCAACAGGATACCGAACTTTCAGGTATGTTAGCGGCTTGGCCACGTCCGGGTGTGCAATTAGGTGAGCAAATTTTAAAAGACGTTGCACAGCAACAAGTCACATATTTACCACCGGCACAAACCCGAGTGTTTATGACACAACAGTTATGTCAACGTGACGAATGTCATGTATTGGATCGCGTGATCAAACTGGATGCGGCTGCCGAATATGGTTTTGTGAGAGATTGGCAAGCGCCAATGATGACTGCAGCCAGGCACCGTGCCTATGCATTTCAGTGGTTTATTATGTCATTGGCATTATGTTTTATTTATATTTATTTTTTACGAAAAAGCCATGCACCAAAAAAGTAAAAACAAACTGATTATTTTAATTATCTTTTTATTGTTCGCCATACCGGTACTGGTGGCGTATCTACTGGGATCAGGCCTGGTTGATTTTGAGCCTTCATCAACAAAAAATCATGGTTTGTTTATATCTCCGCCCATTAAGGTGGCAGACTATACAGAGGCTGATTGGGTGAATGAATTAACAGATCACTGGACCTTAATTTATCGCACTGCAGAGGTTTGTGATGAAGCATGTTTGAATTGGGAAAATAAGCTGCACCGGTACAACCTGACCCTGGCACAAAATGCTGATAAGTTAGAGTTAATGGTATTAGCAGAAGAATTTAACAACCGTGAAGAAGATCCCTACCAACACATTACAAAAGTAACCACCAAGGGTGAAAAAGTCTTAAATGATATGTTCAATGACTTATCAACACAGTCTTTGGGTTCCGGTAGTGGCTTGTATGTGGTGGCTCCGGAAGGTTATTTAATGATGGCATTTACTCGGGACAATAAGCCTGAAGATATAATAAAAGATCTCAAACTGCTGGTTAAAAGAAAAGGTTAATAATGAAATATAAACATTTAGCTTGGTTCGCTGTTTGGTTGGCACTTTGTGTGGTTGTTCTGGGTGCTTTCGTGCGTTTATCAGATGCGGGGTTAGGTTGTCCTGATTGGCCCGGTTGTTATGGCCACTTAACGTGGCCCACACAGGCAAGTGACATTGAAATTGCCAATCAAAACTTCCCTGAGCGAGCAGTGGAAGTGCATAAAGCTTGGAAAGAAGTGGTGCATCGAATTTTGGCCGGTGTTTTAGGTTTGCTGGTTTTGGGCTTATTCATCTGGGCTTTTCGAAAACGCCACCTGATGTCACCTAAATTACCTTTTATTATCGGTTTAGTGATTACGTTTCAAGCGGCATTGGGTATGTGGACCGTGACTTTAAAACTGCATCCGAGTATCGTTATGAGCCATTTGTTGGGTGGTTTGTTAACACTGTCACTTTTAACGTGGTTGGCTTGCCGTGAAACACCGGGTATTTCAGGTTATCGTTATGCCGGTCATGTGACCACAAAGATGGTTGCTGTTGGTTTGTTTTTGGTGGTTTTACAAATTGCCTTAGGTGGCTGGACCAGCGCCAATTACGCGGCTTTGGCGTGTACCGGCTTTCCGCAATGTAACGGACAATGGTGGCCAACCATGGATTTTGTTCAGGGGTTTAATTTGTTTCGGGAATTCGGTGTCAATTATGAGTTTGGGGTGAAAGACGGTCCTGCTCGAGTGGCGATTCAAATGACGCATCGCTTGGGTTTTGTGGTGGTGACTTTGTATTTATCATGGTTGATTTATCGCCTCACTAAAAATCGAGAATTATTACCGATGGCTGTTATTATTGGCTTGTTATTGGCACTACAAATTTCCTTGGGAATAATCAATGTAACCTTTATGTTGCCTTTGGTTGTGGCGGTCTTGCATAACGGTGTGGCGGCATTATTACTCGTCAGTTTGGTGTATCTGCTTTATAAAACCCGTAAAGCTTCCTATAATTAGTTTATGACTCGAATCAAACAATACTTTGCATTGACCAAACCCGGCGTGGTGCTATTAATTTTGTTCACGGCGTTTGTGGGAATGCTACTGTCTATGCGTAATTTTCCACAATCGGAGTGGATTGTTATTCTCTGGGGGTTATTGGGCATTGCTTTGAGTGCCGGCGGCGCGGCGGCCATTAATCATTGGGCCGATCAAAAAGCCGATAAGGTGATGTTGCGAACGCAACATCGTCCCTTACCAAGCGGTGGATTGAAAACTGTCAATGTCTTGGTTTTTGCCGGTATTTTGTCCATTCTTGGCACCCTGATACTGGTCTATTTCGTTAATGTTTTAACGGCGGTGCTCACCTTTATTTCTTTAATCGGTTATGCCTTTGTCTATACCATGTTCCTAAAACGGGTAACGCCACAAAATATCGTGATTGGAGGTTTGGCGGGTGCCACACCACCGGTATTGGGCTGGACCACGGTAACCGGGCAAGTGACGCCGGATGCGCTGTTATTGTTGGCAATAATCTATGTCTGGACGCCGCCACACTTTTGGGCATTGGCCATTTTTCGCAAAGAAGACTATAAAAAAGCCCATATCCCCATGTTGCCGGTAACCCATGGGGTGAAATTTACAGAATTACACATAATTTTTTACACCATATTATTATTTATCGTTACATTATTTCCTTTTTTAACCGGCATGAGTGGAGTTATTTATTTGGCCGGAGCAGTGATTTTAGGCGGGCGTTTTCTGTGGATGACATTTGAATTAAAACGCACCCAATCGCCGCTGTTGGCATGGAATACCTTTAAATACTCTATATGGTATTTAATGTTGTTGTTTGCATTTTTGTTGGTAGATCATTACATAATTTGGGGTGATGTCATGCCACGCTTGTTTTCAGAGCCGGTGGTTTGATTGATTCACATATCCATATTGATGACGCCCGTTTTGACGATGATCGTCAACAACTGTTATCGGATGCTCGACAGTCAGGGGTAACAGGTTTTGTTTTGCCGGCCACTGTGGCTAAAGGCTTTTCCAAAATAAAATCCATTGCCGCTGAAAATGACGATGTTTTTCCGGCTTATGGTTTGCATCCGTATTTTGTTGATCAGCACCAACAGCAAGATTTAGATATCTTGGCTGAGTTTTTACAAAATAATCAGGCGGTGGCTTTAGGTGAATGTGGTTTGGATTATTACCGTGATGATTTAGACCGCGATGACCAGCAGTATTATTTCGAGCAACAGATTAAAATGGCTAAGAATCTAAATCTACCGCTTATTTTGCATGTTAATGGTGCAGTGCAAGCTGTTTTTGAGGGTTTGAAAAAGCATGATTATTATCGGGCTGTCATGCACAGTTTTAATGGCTCAGTGGAGCAGGCAAGACAAATCACTGAAGCCGGCGTGTTGTTGGGTTTTGGCACTGCAGTGGTTAATCCCAAATCTCACAGATTGCATGAAGTGGTCAAATCAGTGTCTTTAAAGCATGTGGTGATTGAAACTGATGCGCCAGATCAGCCGTTATACCATAAAAGCAAAGAACGTAATTTGCCGGCTGATTTAGTGGAAGTGGCGGAAGGCATTGCGCAACTTAAAAATACCTCAGTCACTGAGTTAGTAAAGCAAACAAATCAAAACTGTCGACAGATTTTTAATGTATGAAAGAGCGCTTTAGCGGTATTGAACGACTTTACGGTGAAGCCGGTTTTCAGCGCTTACAGCAAGCACACGTGGCGGTGGTTGGTGTAGGTGGTGTGGGTTGTTGGGCGGCAGAAATGTTGGCCCGTTGTGGCGTTGGTGAAATAACGCTGATGGATGCTGATGAAGTCTGTGTAACCAACATTAATCGTCAGATACATGCGTTAAATAGTACCGTAGGGCAATCAAAAGTGTCGGCAATGAAGTCGCGGATTCTTGATATTAATCCCGAATGTATGGTCCATGCCCATGAGCAATTTTTTATGGACACCACTGCCAATACACTGTTAGACACTGATTTCGATTTTCTCATTGATGCCGTCGATTCCATTAAGCACAAAGTGTTGTTGTTGACGTTATGCCACAAAAAGACAATTCCGGTGGTTACCACAGGTGGTGCCGGTGGTAAAAAACAACCTAATAATTTACAAGTGGCTGACTTGAATCAAACCTATGGCGATCGATTGCTTAAGAAAGTGCGTTATGAACTGCGCCGATATAATGACTTTAATGGATTAAAGAAGTTTGGTATAGCGGCTATTTTTTCCGATGAACAGATGACGTCTCCGTTCTGTGAAGCCTCGGAACAGCGTTCTTACCGCTTAGATTGTGATTCTGGTTATGGAACAACGCCCACAGTCATCAGTGGCTTCGGTATCATGGCGGCTGATTTCGTTATCCAAGGTTTAATAAAGCAATAACGGTGCAATTACGCACCGTTATTGGCTGTTCAGCGATTTACTTAGGAATACGTAATACCTGGCCGGGATAAATTTTATCGGGGTTTTCAAGCATAGGTTGATTGGCTTCAAAAATTTTCGGGTATTTCATCGCGTCACCATAAAATTGTTTCGCAATTTTTCCCAAAGTGTCACCTGATTTAACCGTATAAGTACGTGATTCCCAATTGCTATCACCTTCCACTTTCATTTCTTTTACTGCATGCTCCTGCATTTCCTTAACAGCTTCAGTGGCATCGTCCGGTGGTGTTCCTATCAATAAATTATCCTGTACCCGAGAAACACCGGCAATATTACCTGCTGTCAATACAGCTTTTTCTTTTTGTTCATTATTTGGCACATAACCTGATAATGTAACAACCCCGGCTTTGAAATCGGTGTTAACATATTCGGTGCTAACGCCACTGTTCTCAATGTGCTTAATGATAGGCATGGTGACATCTTTTTCAGGTTTGTCTTTACCGAAAACTTTGGCGCCTGCATCACTGATAAAATCAAAAAAGCCCATATATCTGTTCTCCTTAAATAAATTTAATTTAGCATATCAGTCATTATAATTTTGTTCAATCGATTCATTTAAATTTCATATGCGGCCAGAAATAATCATTATTTGGCCCTCCTGTTGACATATTCAGTGGGCAAAATGACTGTTTTTATCAGGAGATTCCAAATGACAAAACAGCATTCCATAAGAACTGAGCTAGAACAACAGGCACAACGAAACCTTCAGGTTAAAACAAATTATAACCACAATAAACAATCACAAAACCGTAAAAAAGATCCATTACGGTTGAATTGGCGAGATGCCGTGATATTTTCATTACTGGTTGTTTTTAGTGGAGGCTATTGGCTACAAGCCCCGAACTTAGACACTGTAAGTAATCAAAACAAAAGTCGTCCAATCAATGATTAAAAAACCAAGTCATTTCCGCATTGCGACATCGGAATAAGCATTTGTATAATAACCCGGGTTTTAGGGCTGAATGACAGTATCTATGAAGGTGTTGGTTATCCAAATGAAAATGATCGGTGATGTGCTTGTTAGCACCTTGGTTTGTGAAGCCATAAAGTCACAATGGCCTGAAGCAACAGTTCATTATTTAGTGAATGACAATACCCAAGCCATTGTGAGCAACCACCCGGCTGTCGATAGGCTATTGGTGTTTAAACCTGGTGATGATGATACCTTTCGCGGTTTTTATAATTTTGTCAGAAAAATCAGGAAGCAATCCTATGACCGTATCTATGATGCCTACGGCAAAACCCAGAGTAACTTAATCAGCTTATTTTCAGGTGCTAAGACGCGTGTGTCTTATTATAAATGGTATTCATTTTGGTGCTATACACAAACCATTAGACGCGATCAACACGCTAAAACGGCGGCAGGTTTAGCCATTGAAAATCGTTTGCGTCTGATTTATCGAGATCGTGATTGGACTGAAAAAGTGAGTATACCGAAGATTTACCTGCACAAGGAGGAACAGGCAGAAGCTGATCAGCTATTGGCAGCAGCTGGCTTACGGCACAAGAAGCTCGTCATGATTAGTGCATTGGGTAGCAGCCAAGAAAAAACCTTACCGCTGTCGTCAATGGCGTTAGTGATCGATCATGTGGTTAAGCATAATGCTGTTGAGTTGCTCTTTAACTATCTACCTCATCAGCAACAGCAAGCCCAAGAGCTCTATGAATTATGCCAGGTTGAAACAAGACAACATATTCATCGGAGTGTAATTGGTCGAGATTTACGGCAATTTTTGGCATTGCTTAATCGCTGTCAAGCCATCATTGGGAATGAAGGCGGCGCCATTAATATGGGCAAATCACTTAACTTAGCCACTTTTAGTATTTATGCGCCATGGATCAGCCCTGAAAGTTGGGGAATATTTGAGGATGGCGAAAAAATTCAATCAGTTCACTTGCAACAATATCAGCCCAAGATTTATCAGGGTGTTAAACATAAAGCGCTAAAAAAGCATTCAGCAAGATTATACCAACAACTCAAACCGGTATTATTTTACTCACGATTAATGCATTTTTACCAAGCCAATAATTATTTCCAAGACATTAAAAAATAGATTCATCATTATAATTTGTGATTAGCCAGTTTTACCTATACAATAAGGGGTTGCTTTAAATTTAATCTGTTATGCAGTATCCACAAATTTTTGATGTTATCGTGGTGGGCGGAGGCCATGCCGGTACCGATGCGGCCTTAGCCGCGGCGCGCACCGGTGCCAGCACCTTGCTGTTGACACATAACATCGAAACCATCGGCCAGATGAGCTGTAATCCCGCCATTGGCGGTATTGGTAAAGGTCATTTGGTGAAGGAAATTGATGCTTTGGGCGGTGTTATGGCGCAAGCCACCGATCAAGCAGGCATTCAATGGCGAACCTTAAACGCCCGAAAAGGTGCGGCCGTACGTGCCACCCGGGCGCAATGTGATCGAAATTTATACCGTGCTGCGATTCGGAAGGTTATTGAACACCAAGAAAATCTGCATATATTTCAACAAGCGGTGGAAGACCTGATTATTGAAAATGATGTGGTCAAAGGCTGCATCACGCAAATGGGTGTCACCTTTAGAGCAAAAACTGTGGTGATGACCGTTGGTACTTTTTTGGGCGGGCAAATTCATATCGGCACCAGTCAATATCAAGGTGGACGGGCCGGAGATCCGCCAGCGACTGTGTTGGCACAAAAGCTCCGGGCTTTGCCCTTTGCTGTGGCACGTTTAAAAACCGGTACTCCGCCACGCATCGATGGTAAAACCGTTGATTTTTCAGTGATGGAAGAACAACCCGGGGATTTACCGATGCCGGTATTCTCTTATTTAGGCGATGTGTCTGATCACCCTGAGCAAGTCAGTTGTTATATAACCCACACCAACCTAAAAACCCATGATTTTATTCGCGGTGGTTTAGATCGATCACCCATGTACTCAGGCCGCATTGAAGGCAAAGGCCCGCGTTACTGTCCGTCGATAGAAGATAAAATCATGCGTTTTGCCGATAAGGATTCGCATCAGATTTTTGTTGAGCCGGAAGGTTTAAATACCCAGGAATTGTACCCCAATGGGATTTCTACATCTTTACCATTTGATGTTCAGATTCAATTGGTGCGCTCCATTAAAGGATTTGAGAAAGCGCATATCACGCGCCCCGGCTATGCCATAGAGTATGACTTTTTCGATCCCCGCGGCTTATTGCCGTCCTTAGAGACTAAGTATGTGGAGAACTTATTCTTTGCCGGTCAGATAAATGGCACCACCGGTTATGAAGAAGCCGCGGCTCAAGGTTTAATTGCCGGCTTAAATGCGGCCCGTAAAGTGGCCGGTAAACCAAGTTGGACACCGGCACGGAATGAGGCTTATATCGGGGTCTTAATTGATGACTTAATCACCCAAGGTGCCAGTGAACCCTATCGTATGTTTACTTCTCGGGCCGAATACCGGCTCATGTTGCGCGAAGATAATGCCGATTTTCGTTTAACCGAAAAGGGTTATGAATTAGGACTGGTTGATGACCATCGCTATCGAACATTTATGGATAAAAAACAGCATGTCGAAGCATCCTTAGCAAGTCTAAAATCAGTGTGGTTGTCTCCGCACAATGAATTAGGTCAGAAATTCATGACCCAATCCGGTATCCAAATTAGTAAAGAAACCAGTGCCTATGATTTACTGCGTCGTCCGGAAGTGAATGTTTCGATGTTTATGGGTTTTGAAGAAATCAGCCTGCCGAATCGCAGCAAAGATGTTTTAGATCAGGTGGAAATTCACACCCAGTATGCCGGCTATCTGGCACGTCAACAACAGGAAATTGACAAAGCCAAATCCCAAGAGGGCAAGCCGTTGCCACTTGATTTTGATTATAGCCAGGTGAATGGTTTGAGTTCTGAGTTGATAGAAAAGCTTAATCAGGTTAAGCCTGCCACCATTGGTCAGGCTTCACGTATGCAAGGTATGACTCCGGCAGCCATTTCCTTGCTGTTAGTTTATTTAAAAAAAGCCGGTTAAACAAACTGCGGTAATCCTGCTGCACGACTGCTTAGTGATTTAAAATCAACCAGCTCACCATCACCCAACTGAGTTGGTGCAATGTTCTTAATGGCGCGGGCAATGTTGTCAACACGACCGGGTTGAATATGATCCCATTGTTTGAGCATTTGTTTAATGGCCTGACGTTGCAGATTGTCTTGTGAGCCACATAGGTTACAGGGGATAATCGGGAAATCCATCATTTCAGCATAATCTGCAATGTCCTTTTCCCGACAGTAATAAAGTGGCCTTATAACCGTATTGCGGCCATCATCACTGATAAGTTTGGGCGGCATGGCCTTAAGTGTACCGCCAAAAAACATATTTAAAAACAGCGTTTCCACTACATCATCCTGGTGATGACCCAAAGCGATTTTATTGCAGCCTAATTCGCCGGCTACGCGGTAGAGAATGCCACGCCGCAGCCGTGAACACAAACCACATGTGGTTTTACCGTTCGGTATCTTGTCTTGAACAATGCTGTAGGTGTCTTCTTCAATGATGTGGTACTGGACACCTTGTGCCGCTAAATAATTGGGCAAAATATGCTCAGGAAATCCGGGTTGTTTTTGGTCTAAGTTGACTGCGATTAAATCAAAAGAAAAGGGTGCTTTGCGTTGAATGTCTTGTAGTAATGCGAGCATGGTGTAGGAATCTTTACCGCCGGATAAACATACCATCAGCCGATCACCGGCTTCTACCAGTCCATAGTCAGCAGATGCTGAAGTCATTTGACCGCGTAATTTCTTTTTGATATGTGCTATCGGGTTCTTGGTTTTATTCATAAATGACAATAATGACAATAATGGTGGTGAACTTTGCCGATAGATTTTATACTAAAGAAATACATAGTGTCAGTAAAATTACTGGCAGCATAGTTGGATGAACTGAACTGATATAGCAACATATAGTGGAGTCGACATGGCATTAAAAGAACATCAAATTAAACAACGCTTAGAACAACTCAAAGAAAAACATGATGCATTGGAATCTCGTTTAATTGGTTTAGAGTCCGCACCTGAAGCCAATGAGCTTGATATAAAACGGGTGAAAAAGGAAAAGTTAAGTTTGAAAGATGATATCAAACATTACGAAGATATGTTGATTCCGGACATGGACGCCTGAACCATTTATGCTTTAGTCACTCTAAAACAAACAAACAAACTAACAAATGGAATATCATGAAACATAAAACTGGTTTGCTGAGCATTGTACTGTGCTCAATTTTAATTTTTCTTATAGCGCCCACGACTTCAGCTGAACTGACTGTGTCAGAGAAACTGCCTGAGCAATATATTCGTATGGCAGAAGACGGTAATGCCTTGCAAGTGGCTTTGGTGCGCTTTAAGCCACGCACAGGTCAGCAAGATTGGTATCTTGATTTGGTGAGTGCGGTGCATGTGGCTGATGCAAGATATTTTGCGGATTTAAATAGTCGCTTTGCTGAATATGATACGGTTCTTTATGAAATGGTGGCCCCTGAAGGGACTAAAATAACACCCAGACAACACAATGAATCCGGAGACAAAGCCTCGGCCGGTAAAAATAATCTGTTGACGAACATTCAGCTTAAAATGACCGATATACTGGGATTGACCTATCAAATGGATGGTGTCGATTACAGTCCAAAGCATTTTGTTCACGCCGACTTTAGCCCGGATGAATTTAAAAAAAGTATGGCCAATAGGGGCGAAACCATCACCGGCATGATTTTGCAAATGTGGCGTGCAGGTCTGGCCCGAGACTTGACTGCCGGTGCCGCCAGTCAGCTCAGTTTATTTACCCTGCTGATGGCAGATGACAAGCAGCATGCGTTAAAACGCATGGTGGCTCAGGAATTGGCTGATGCTGAATCTATAATGACCGCCTTTGAAGGCCCTGAGGGCTCCACCCTGGTGGCCGCCAGAAATCAAAAAGCATTAAATGTGCTAAAGCGCACCTTAGTGGATAAAAAGCCTCAATCCGTGGCGATTTTCTATGGTGCCGCCCATATGCAAGATTTCCAACAACGTTTAATCAAAGACTTCGATCTGGTGCCAACTTCAATTGAATGGCTGGACGCCTGGAACTTGCAATAATCGACTGTTAACAACTATCCAAGTTAAACTTAATCAAAACCCGATGCAAAAATAGGGTCGTAGTTGGCGTCGAAAATGGGGGTCATGTCGTCACCCTGGACGATATTCAAGGGGTTGTAATTGTTGTAGTCAGGGAAGATGTAGCCTAAAAATCGGTTGCGCATGCGTTTCATCAGGATTTCACTGATGACATCGCGATAGTCGGTGGTGACATTGACATCACCGCCTTCAAACAATTCATTGGCTGCAAGACCCGGGAATTGACCGTGAAAACCAGGGTTAACAGTATCACCAATAACAAACATCGGATTGCCATAACCGTGATCAGTGCTGTTGGCGCTGTTTTGATAAGCGCGGCGACCAAATTCGGATTGCACAACAATGGTAAAACGCCCCGGGTGGTGGGCGTGCAAATCTTCATAGAAGGCCGACAAGCCCGCGGATAATTCAGCGGCTAAATTATTAAATCGGTAGCTTTGCCCGTCATGGGTATCCCAGCCGCCGGTGGGCACATAAGCCACTTCCAAACCGATATCTGAACGGTATAATTGTGCCACGGTTTTGAGCTGATCACCCAATTGACTGTCAGGATACACTGCATTATTGCCCGCTTGATAATTATCCCAATCAATACTTTGAATGACTTGTGAAGTGTATAGTGCCTGGTGGCCCACAGTGGCTTCGGGGCTGTTTGGGTTTTCATACAGTCTGTTTAAAGTTTCGGCTTGTGATGCACCCCAGGCCCAATGGCCTTTTGACATGGTGAAATCTTCGGGATCATTAACCGCTAAGGCAGTCGGGTCACCTAAAAAAGCCGCCGAATTGGCATCGCCCGGTATCACCGAAGGTATCAGTGCATTCTCGGGCGTATGCAAGGATGATTGAAAATAACGGGTCAGCCAGCCGGTACCTGCCGTGGCACCTAAATCCTGAGCGCCCAATTCCATGTATTTAGTGGCCTCAAAGTGACTGCGGTTAGATTGGCTTAAGCCGGTGGCATGGACAATCGCCATTTTATTGCGGTTGAATAAGTCCGCCATTCCCGCCGCTGCCGGATGCATGCCAAAGGCGTTTTGACCGTTTAAGGCCAGTGATTCCGTGTTGGCAATATGTAAATTAGGTCGCAGGTCGTTACGGTAATAATTATAGTCATTGCCGCTTCTTGGCGGTACCATGTGTAAACCATCCATGGCGCCGTTCAGAAATACGTACACCAGTAAATCCCTTGCCGGGCCATCATTTGTGCCCAGTAAATTACGGGCCATGCCCAACTGTAAGCCTCCCAAACCCGATAAGGTGATAACACCGCTGCCTTGGATAAATTGTCTGCGATTGATTTTTTTCATAACAGTTACCGGTAAAGAAATTCAGGGGTAAAAAAAATGGTGGCCACCATGGCGTACAGTTTATCTTGATTATAAGCGGGCCAGTTGTTTACAGTTAAATCCATGGCTGAATTGTGATCACCGCCAATGGCATTGCGGTGATCATCACTGGCCATTAAATCAGCCAGGTGATTGTGGGTGGTGCTATCCGGCAAAGCGCCTATAATTTTTTCATACCAAAAATCAACCAACTTCGCGGCAGTGTGATCATTGGCGTTGGGTAGGCCAATCAAGGTGTCTTCCAGTACTTTGTTGAGAAGAAACCGATCGTTCGGTTCGCCGCCATCTCTGTCAAAATGGCTAATCCATTGTATGAATTTCCATGTGGCCACCATGCTTAATGTACCCAGCCAGTGAGATGTCACATCTGGATAGCCGTTGGGTGATGCCCAGAAGAAAGGTTGCTGGCCGGTATCAAACAGTGTCCAATAATGCCACCCTGTATGCTCGACTTCAGGATTAAATCTGAATTTATACTGTAGCTGTCGCATGGCGCCGATGATACGCTCAAAAGGCCGTTTGACTTTTTCACCCCAAGTGGTCAAGAAGTCATTGGATTTAAGTAAAGTTTCCATCGCCAATTTAATCTGATCGGGTGCTTGCCAGTTTTGTTGTAAGGTATTGGCGACAGCATCAATAATCGCAGTATTCGGTTCATCAGAAATGAAGCGACGACACAATTTTTCTGCCAAAAAACGATTGGTACCCGGATGTTGAGCCAATAAATCTAAAATCTGATTAAGATCTTGTTGTGGGTTGGCGCTGGTGTAATAAAAATCTTCACCCAGTACCCGTTTGGTACCGGTGTCATGCCAATCATTGCGGTATAAAAATAAGCCGGTGGCGACTTTCCCGTCCTGAAAATCCCACCAACTGGCACCACTAAAAGACCAGCCGGTTAATGCCCGTGCCATTTCTAAGACGTCAGCTTCCACATAACCTGTGCGATAGCCGTCATTATCAAGCGGTACGTCTTGCCAGTCCATGTGCCCGAAGTAGTTATCCGCCCCCAGGGTATGTAGTTCCATCACCTCGCGGGCAAAATTCTCATTGGGTGCTGAAGCTCTGTTAGAACCATTATTGAGATAGATGAGCATGCACGTTGAGCGGGTGACTTGGTATAGCATTTCTCTGAAATTGCCCAGCACATTCGGCCGAATCACATCGCGATCATAATGCACAAACATCGGCTGCACACCATAGGCATCATTGGAAATATTGAAATGGTTGTGCCAAAAATCCGCCATCATTTCCTTTAATTGACGCTTAGAATGTATACCGCGAAGGATGGTTGCCAAAGAGACCTCCCGCGAAGGTCGAACCAAATGTGACCATTCATAGGTGTCACCATTTGCTTTTCTGAAATGTTGTTGATACAGCTGTTGGCGGGTTTTGTTCAGTGTGGTAAAGCCATTGGCGCCTGTTAAGCGTTGTTCACAGGCCGTGTCATTAATGGTGTGCGGGTTAAGTTGTTCGTCAATATAAGCCATCACTTTGGTCTCATCGCTGACGCCAGGTAATTGCTTAATGTGTGCAACGTCGCTGCTGTTAGGTCCATAGGCCATTTTACTCAACACGCGGTGAATTAAATTAGGCGGATTGGCTGCTGCTTTGTTGGTGCTGCTGATAAAAGCATGGGTTTTTATAACCGGTTGCTTGGGACGGCGGCTTAATTTCTTCTGTTGACGGTAACCGGCAATGTCTTTATTCGGTTTTTTTCGCTTGGGCGTATAATCAATGGGCATGGCTTTTTCCTCAATGGATGCTTCTATTTAACGTCTGTTGCTGTTAATAAATTGAGAATAAACGCACATTTTTAAGCCGTAAAAGTAGGTTTCAGTGAAAAATAACCCTTTTTTAACCCTTTTAACAAGCTTGGTTGATTCTTGTTAAAATGGTCAGCTTTTAAAACAACAATTAAATACATGACAAAATTTACCGGCAGTGACAATTATGTGGCCACGGATGATTTGCAATTGGCCGTGAATGCGGCCGTGACTTTACAGCGACCTTTACTCATCAAAGGCGAGCCGGGCACCGGCAAAACAATGTTGGCTGAAGAAGTGGCGGCGGCCATGGGCAAACAATTACTCAGCTGGCACATAAAATCCACCACCAAAGCACAACAAGGCTTATATGAATACGATGCAGTCTCGCGTTTACGCGATTCGCAATTGGGTGATGATAAAGTCCATGACATCAAAAATTACATTAAACCCGGAAAACTCTGGGAAGCGTTTACCAGTGATGAACAAGTGGTGTTACTGATTGATGAGATTGACAAGGCCGATATTGAATTTCCCAATGATTTATTGGTGGAGCTCGATAAAATGCAGTTCAGTGTCTACGAAACCGGTGAAACCATCACTGCTAAGCAACGCCCGATTATTATTATCACCAGTAACAATGAAAAGGAATTGCCCGATGCCTTCTTGCGCCGCTGTTTTTTCCATTACATCCGTTTCCCCGATAAGAAAACCATGCAGGCCATTATTCAGGTTCACTTTCCGAATTTAAAAAAGGACTTACTGAATGCCGCCTTGGAAACCTTTTTTGAAGTGCGTGATATTCCCGGTTTAAAGAAACGGCCATCAACCTCTGAGCTGATTGATTGGATAAAATTATTGGTGGCCGATGATATTCCACTGGAAACCTTGCGCAATAAAAGCATTAAAGAAGCCATTCCGCCTTTATATGGTGCCTTGTTAAAAAACGAGCAAGATGTGGAAATGTTGCAGAAACTGGCTTTTATGATGCGTCGCGAAGCGTAAATTTATGCTGATAGATTTTTTTTATACATTAAAAAAGGCCGGCTTACCGGTGACTGTAAAAGAATTGTTGACGCTGTTGGAAGCCCTGGATAAGCAGGTGGTGTTTGCTTCGATTGATGATTTTTACCTGCTAAGCCGACTGTGTATGGTTAAAGATGAGCAACATTTTGATCGTTTTGATCAGGCCTTTGGGCATTATTTTCATAACCTGGAGATGGTGCAAGGTTTAGAGGAGTTTTTGATTCCCCATGACTGGCTCAATCCTGAATGGGTGAATAACCTGACGGATGAAGAAAAAGCACAGATTGAAGCCTTGGGTGGTTTTGATAAGCTCATGGAAACTTTGAAAAAACGACTGGAAGAACAGCAGGGTAAACATCAGGGCGGTAATAAATGGATTGGCACCGGTGGTACCTCGCCTTTTGGTCATGGCGGCTATAATCCCGAAGGCGTCAGAATTGGCGGGCCGGGACGGCACCAAAGAGCGACTAAAGTCTGGGAAAAACGCCAGTTTAAGAATTTAAGTGACGAAGTGGAGATCGGTACCCGTTCGATCAAGATGGCGCTGCGTCATTTACGCCAGTTTGCCCGCACCGGTGCCGCTGAAGAGTTGGATTTAGATGACACCATTCGCTCAACCGCTAAAAATGCCGGCTTATTGGATTTGAAAATGCGCCCTGAAAAACATAACGCCGTAAAATTGTTGATGTTCTTTGATGTGGGTGGTTCCATGGATTACCACATTGAACAGGTGGAGCAATTGTTCTCGGCGGCGCGCAGTGAATTTAAACACCTGGAATACTATTATTTCCATAATTGTGTCTATGAACATTTGTGGCGCGATAACAGCCGACGCTGGGACCAACCGCTGAATACCTATGATGTATTAAACACATATGGTGAGGACTATCGTGTGATTTTTGTTGGCGATGCCGCCATGTCACCGTACGAGCTGACCCATGCCGGTGGCTCGGTGGAACATATGAATCAGGAAGCGGGATTGATTTGGCTGCAGCGGTTATTGGACAAATGGCCGAAGCATGCCTGGCTGAACCCCATTCGACAAGACTATTGGGATTACACCCATTCAACCCAGATTTTAAAAAAAGTGGTGGATGGGCGCATGTACCCCATGACATTGTCAGGCATTGAAGCCATGGCTAAATCATTGTCGGCCTAAGCAGACTTTTCAGCGGCCTG
The DNA here is from genome assembly GCF_026410405.1 of Marinicella gelatinilytica. Classification (GTDB taxonomy): domain Bacteria; phylum Pseudomonadota; class Gammaproteobacteria; order Xanthomonadales; family Marinicellaceae; genus Marinicella; species Marinicella gelatinilytica. Next base: position 94,926 of record NZ_JAPMLN010000007.1, read on the forward strand.
GTTAAAAACCTTTTTTTGTAATGAATAATGGTGATCGCCTTTGAGTGTGGCCGTGCCTTCTTCGACAAAACCCAAACTATCATGAAAAGCCAACGACTTTTCATTGGGCGGATCCATGTGAATTTCAGCAAACATATAGTCAATGTTGTTTTTCTCAGCATAGCGAAAAGCGCGCTGATAAAATTCACTACCGATACCGCGACCGCAAAAATCATTATCCACAGCCACCCGATCCACGTAGATAAAATTATCGTAGCGTTTTTGAAACCAGCGAAAATTTTCGCTTTCATAATCGGCATTGGATTTAACCAACATAAAAAAACCGGCAAATTGACCATCGACTTCAGCCACTAAGACATAGCTGTTATCCTCGTTGATGTTATCAAATTGACTGGCCGACATGGGGCTGAGCAACTCGACAAACTTCTCATTAAGTTTGAGTAAATTTTGTAAATCTTGTTCGCGCTTAAAAGGTCTAATTTCCATAAATAGTTTGTTTTTGATTGAATAAAAGGAAGGGTAAATAAGTGTTAATCTGAAGCTACTGCGATTAACAAGCGACACATTTTAGCACTTTTAATAAAAAAAATAAAGAAATCAGGTGTTTAATGATGATTTGATATGGGCGGACAGCTGATTTGCGATTTTTATAGATTCCGGATTTTAATGAAAAATAATTGTAGAAACGCTGTTGCTTGCAATATTATGTATACTTTTGTTGAAACTCCTGAATAGAACCATGAAAAAATCAACAATTTTACTGTTAGCAGTGACGTCGTCATTAATGGCATTGTTCAGTGTCATGCCGGAAAAAGATAACTATTACGAAACGGCCATGAATTTAGTGGCAAAAAATCATGATGCACCTGTTAATCAGTTGCAAATGGTGTCAGGCAGCTATCAAAATTTGATGCTGTTTAAAACGGTTGAAGTTAAACTGCGAACAGCGCAATCAGAAACGATCCGGGCGGTGATAAAACAAACACCTTTTTCTGATTGGTCATTGAACACCTATGCCGTGGTAGATGATTGATTGATTGATTCAAATGACCTTGTGGTTAACACTTCGGTTTTACCGCAAACACATTTATAATGACGGCTTTCACATCAATTCCAGTCTATGAAAAGAGCCCAAGAAGCCCTGGCTAAACTGAAAGCCGGCAACCAACGTTTTATTGATGAGCACCAAAGTCCCAGTGGTGAGATTAGTGGCCAAAAACGCATGGAGTTGACTCTGGGACAGAAACCTTTTGCGGTGATTTTAGGTTGTTCCGATTCACGGGCACCGGCGGAGTTGGTGTTTGATCAGGGTTTGGGTGATTTATTCGTGATTCGGGTGGCCGGTAATATTGTCGCGCCTTCTTTAATTGGCAGTATTGAGTTCGCGGTGGCTGAATTTGGCACACCGCTGGTGGTGGTCATGGGTCATACTGAATGTGGTGCGGTCACCGCCACTTTGAATGACATCAGGCAACCCGGCGCGGTTTCACATCATATCCAATCCATTGTTCGTCGTATTAAACCGGCGGTAACCCCCTTAACTGATTTGGCCGGTGTGGAAAATGTCACCGTTTCTCAGGCTGTGAAAGCCAATGTCCTCAAGTCCGTGGATCAGTTATTGGCCTCTTCAGATATTTTGGAAGACGCATTGGGTTCGGGAAAACTGGAAATTGTCGGTGCCTGTTATAATATTTCCACCGGTGTGGTCGAATTTTACGACCAATAACAATTACACAAGCTGTTGTAAGATTGAATCACTGTTCAAAAAACCGGTTTCGGTTAAGGTGATTGATTGTTCATTGAGTCGGTACCAGTTTTCAGGCACTGATTCTTTGAACAAGGTTATTAAGCGGGTTACCGGTAAACCGGTTCGCTCGCGAAAACGAGTCAAGGGCATCGGTTCTTTTAAGCGCAGATGATTCAACAAAAATTCAAACAATAAATCATCCGGAGTCAGTGTTTTTTGTTCGATAATACGTTTATCCTGACGCACCGTGTTTAAATACGTTTGCGGATGCTTTTGTTTCATCAATCGGATAATTTCGCCGTTGTGTCCCCGGGTAATTTTACTGTGGGCGCCGGCACCAATGCCTAAATAATCACCAAAGCGCCAATAATTAAGGTTATGTTCGGACGGGTTATTGTCACCGGCATAGGCAGACACTTCATATTGCCCGTAACCGGCTGCGGAAAGTATGTCCCGGCCTTGAAAATACATGTCTTGTTGCACGCCTTCATCGGGAATACCCGGCGGCGGTTTGACTGCAAACAACGTATTGGCTTCTAAAGTCAGCTGGTAATAAGACACATGTGGTGGTTGTAAATCTAACAGCGCATTTAAGTCATCCCGTGCGCCGGAGAGGGTTTGTTCAGGTAAGGCAAACATCAAATCGGTATTAAAATTAGTAAAGTCCGCTTGTTGGGCTTTTTTGATGGCGTTGATTGCTTGCGCGGCATTATGAATACGTCCCAACACCTTGAGTTTGTTATTGTCCAAAGATTGCACACCAAAGGACAAACGGTTAATGCCGGCTTGTCGATAAGCCGCTAAATGATCAAATTCCTGACTGCCGGGATTCACTTCCATGGTGATTTCTGCATCCGGACGGATTGCTAGCAAAGCACGGATACCACTGAGCAGTCTCTGCATGGCCTGGGCTGAAAATAAACTCGGCGTACCGCCACCCATGAAAATGGTGTTGATGGTACGACCCCAAATCAACGGCAAATCCTGTTCTAAATCCGCCAATAAGGCATCCACATATTCGGTCTCGTTTAAGTTGGTTTTTAACTGATGGGAATTAAAATCACAATAGGGGCATTTTTGCACGCACCAGGGGAAGTGAATGTATAAACTGAGTTTTGGTGGAGTCAGCATCAAGATTGCTTATTATGAGCCAGCAGTTGTTTTAAGTTCTGCACGGCCTGACCGCGATGAGAAAGACGGGATTTTTCGTCGGCTGGTAACTGGGCTGCGGTGCATTTAAGATCAGGTAAATAAAAGAGTGGATCATAACCAAAACCACCGTCACCGCTTGGCTGTAAACAAATTTCGCCATACCAGCGACCTTCGGCAATCACAGGTGCCGGATCGTCGGCTTGTTGCATCAATACCAGGCAACAATAGAAATAAGCCTGACGCTGCTGGCTATTGTGCAAGGCTTTTAACAGTTTTGCATTGTTGTCTTTGTCATTGGCATCATCACCGGCGTAGCGTGCAGAATAAACCCCGGGTTCACCATTCAGTGACGGCACAATCAGACCCGAGTCATCAGCCAGAGTCGGTAAACCGCTTAACCCGGCGGCATGACGAGCTTTAATGATGGCATTTTCAACAAAAGTGGTGCCGGTTTCGGCGACATGATAGGCGCTGTCTTTGGGTTGTGGCTGTAACGAATAGTCGAAATCAGCCAAAGCCAAAGTCAGTTCCTTGAGTTTACCGGCGTTGCCACTGGCTAACAGTAATTGTTTCATGATTATTTGAGTATGGCTTGTTGTTGCGCATGTAACAGTTGACGAATGCCGCTTTCAGCCAAATCCAGTAATTGATTTAGCTCATCACGCCGAAAGGCGTGACCTTCCGCGGTGCCTTGTACCTCGATAAAATGCCCACCATCGTTCATCACCACATTCATATCGGTTTCTGCCTGAGAATCTTCAGGGTAATCTAAATCCAACACCGGTTGTTGGTTATATATCCCCACCGACACCGCCGCCACCGAACCATATAAGGGATTCTTTTTAATGGTGTTGTTTTTTAATAACGTTTCAACCGCATCATACAGCGCCACATAAGCCCCGGTAATGGCCGCAGTGCGGGTGCCGCCATCGGCTTGAATGACATCGCAATCCACGGTAATGACCCGTTCACCCAGCGCCGACAAATCGACAATGGCCCGCAAAGAACGACCGATTAAACGCTGAATTTCTAAAGTGCGACCACCTTGCTTCCCGCGCGCCGCTTCCCGACCATTACGGGTATTGGTGGCCCGAGGCAACATACCGTACTCAGCCGTCACCCAACCCTGACCCTTACCCCGCAACCAAGGCGGCACCCGGTCTTCAACACTGGCATTACACAACACTTTGGTGTTACCACAAGAAATCATCACAGACCCCTCCGCATGCATGGTGTAATTCCGCTCAATACGGATCGGCCGTAGTTCATCGTTGCTTCGTTTGGATGGACGCATAAATAATATATTTAAAAAAAGAGTGTCATTTTAACACTTATGAAAGTTCTTGGCTCTTCATTCGCCTATATGTGTGTAGATGTGTAACGCGAGCAGGACGCGGAAGTGACTACTTTTGCCATCGTGATTACTGTGTGGTAAAAGTGAAAGCCGGCGTCATGGATGGCGTTGATAGAGTCAAAATAGGATTAGAGATTGATACCGCAGTGAGCATAGCAAAGTCTATGCACCCGCCGCTCTGAATTTAAGCGTAAAGTAAATTAAAAAGCTGTCAGAAATTGTCACCAGTTAAAAGTATTCACATAATTAAATTCTATTAACCTAATTTATGCCGCATCAAGATGCAATTGATGAGTTAATTATTGCCAATTACATTCAGTTTGACTAAGTTAGTGTTTTGTAGTTTAAAAGGATTAAAAATGATTGTACTAAGTCAATTTCAAAAGTCAGTGGTAATTCTTGTTATTTTAGGCTTATCTTTTTCTATAGGTGCAAAAAACAAGTTGTCTGAAATCAATTGGCTCGATAGTAGCCAATATTATGACAGTCGAATTGCCTGTGAGTATAAAATTCAAGAAGAAAAATGGGCTAATAGTCATTGGCCAGTAGAAAATGATTCTCCTAAGCCTGCCTTCACAGAAATTGCTGATCAAGAAAATATTAAAAAAATTGTTCTATCAAACCTGAAAAAGGAAACTGTTCTGCAAGAGCATTTTGGGATAACTTTTACAGCGCATCAAATTCAAACAGAACTTAATAGAATAGTTCAACAAACCAAAGCGCCGGAACGTTTAAAAGAAATTTTTAGAACTTTTGATAATAATACGACCACCATTGCTGAGTGCCTCATTCGACCCAGTTTAGTCAATAAAGCATTTAAATATCAGTACCATTCAAACTACAAATTACATAATGATTTAAGAAAAAAAGCTGAAAAAGAGATAGCTGATTATCAAAAGGATTTTAAAGTTGACGTTTTATACGCTGAAATTAATAATACAGTTTACCGTCTTAAATTAAACGACTATAAATCAAAATCTAAAAGCCCCAATAAACTTAATGAATTAGATTTGAATCAAGACCAATGGGATGACCTTTTGGGTACGTTGGATAAAAGCAATCAATTGGTAGAAAAGTCTGATTATTTCATATATCAAAGAGTAGTAAGTCAAAATATAGAGTCCATTGTATTAGAAACGTTGACATGGAAGAAAGAACCCTCCGAAAAGTGGTTGGCAAATCAAAACATTGATAAAGTTATTAGTCCCAATATTTACCATAATCTAAAACTCAATGAAATCAGTGGTCAAACGCAAAACTTTTCTAAAAATAATTCAGATAGTGGGTTCTGGGAAGATGCAGATTATGTATTACAAGGCCGAAGATGGCATACTGCTATTTGGACAGGTAATGAAATGATTATTTGGGGTGGAAACTATTATGAAGGTATTGCTATTTATCTTAGCTCAGGATATCGATACGATCCAATAACTGATACTTGGGCCGTAATGAGTAAAGTAAATGCCCCATCGGAAAGAAAATTGCATACTGCTGTTTGGAATGGTAACGAAATGATTGTGTGGGGGGGGCGTAAATTTGATAAAGTTTATAATAATGGAGCTAAGTACAATCCTAATACTGATAGTTGGAGTGACATTAATACTATCTCTTCACCGACCGCAAGAGCGAGCCATACAGCTATTATAGCTAATAATGAAATGATTGTTTGGGGAGGTTCTGACAACAATGGGCTTGTTAATACAGGTGCTCGATACGATATATTTAATGACACATGGCAAAATATAAGTACTAACAATGCCCCCATAGGTAGAGCACAACATTCTGTAGTTTGGACTGGGAATGAGATGATAGTGTGGGGTGGTCAAATATATGATTCAATTAATGGTGGTGTTCAAGGCACTGAAACAGGCGGTCGCTACAACCCTTTGAGTAATAGTTGGGTTGCAACTTCACTAACTAATGCACCATTGAGTAGTGGCAACGGTTTTTCTGATAGCGCAATCTGGACAGGCAACGAAATGATCGTTCCTGCTTCTGGAGGAGGAAAAAAATATAACCCAGTATCTGATTATTGGTTAGATATCAATAGTACAAATGCTCCTTTGGATGCGTTTGAAGAAAATATTGTCTGGACAGGTACAGAAATGATTGTTTGGCAGTCAATTGATCTTGGAGGCGGTGGTCGTTATAACCCAGTGAGTGACCAGTGGACAACCATGAATACGAATGGAGAACCTTCTTTACGCTTATATGGAGCAACAAGTGTTTGGACAGGAGAAGAAATGATTATTTGGGGAGGCAGAGGTTCTGGGGAATATGATGATAGAGGTGCCCGCTACAACCCAATTAGTGATAATTGGTCAGAAATGTCAACAGTTGTTAACAATTTAGAACCTATCAACCGATCAAACCATACAGCTATTTGGACTGGTAGTGAAATGATAATTTGGGGTGGTGAGGCTTTTGGGCAGTATCTTAATTCTGGTGGTCGATACGATCCATTAACCCATAGTTGGAAACCTGTTTCTATGATAAATATTCCGGAAGCAAGAAAAGATCATACCGCTGTTTGGACCGGGCGTGAAATGATAGTTTGGGGCGGTCAAAATAACAATAACTATTTAAATTCGGTTGGTAAATATGATCCTATATCAAATACATGGGGTAATGATTTATATGCACATTTCGGGCTTATACATCACACTGCAATTTGGACGGGACGAGAAATGATTGTATGGGGAGGACAGCGTTTTAGTGGACAATGGCAATATTATAATTTAGGTTTCAAATATAATCCTACTGAAGACACATGGACCCAAATAAATTCAGGTTTTACTCTTGCCCCTAGAGCGCGTCATACTGCTATTTGGACCGGTGAGAAAATGATTGTCTGGGGTGGGGAGTTTTTTGATGGTAATTATACATTTTTTGACACAGGTGCTACGTATGATCCCTTTAATGGAGAATGGACTGAAACTTCAACTGCAGGTGTACCAGAAGCACGCGCAACTCATAATGCGGTTTGGACTGGCAATCAAATGCTTGTTTGGGGTGGCACAGGTAATGGTCTTTATCAATCCGGTGGTAAATTTGATCCAATAAATAATTCTTGGATTTCAATGACTAATATTGATGCGCCGAGTGGGCGATATGATCATTCGTCAGTATGGACTGGTCGTGAGATGCTTGTTTGGGGTGGATTTGATGGTAACTATTTAAATACAGGTGGTAAATATAATCCAATTACTGACACTTGGACTGAAACGACTTTATTAAATGCTCCCGAAAGTAGAGATAAGCATACAGCTGTTTGGACGGGACGAGAAATGATTATTTGGGGTGGTAAACCAGAGGCGGATCTTGGAATTTATAGACCAAATAATCCTGATTTAATATTCAAAGATGGGTTTGAAGATTAGTTTATAGTCAATTTAATGTTCTGAAACAATTATGGGGACTTAATAACACTAAAAAAACTTATAGAAAAGGCTTAGATGCCTACAAGCCATCCAGATAATTTTCGCCACCCAGTTGTTTAACCTGTTGTTCTATCCAGTGGGCGCGTTGTTTCATGTAATCGGATGCGGGTTGGATTTCATATTTTTTCGGTGCCGGTAAACGGGCGGCCAACAAAGCGGATTGATGGGGGCTCAAAGAATCAGCCGAGATGCCGAAAATGGATTGGGCGGCGGCTTCGGCGCCATAAATGCCATCGCCGAATTCAGCCACATTTAAATAGAGTTCAAGAATGCGTTGTTTGGGAATCATAATTTCGATGGCGGCGGTGAAATACGCTTCTAGGCCTTTACGAATCCAGCTGCGACCCGGCCATAAATACAGGTTTTTCGCCAATTGTTGACTGATGGTGCTGGCACCGCGCATTTGTTTGCCGGCTTGGCGGTCTTCAAGAACTTGTTCAATGGCCGCCAGATCAAAGCCCCAATGATCGGCAAACTTTTGATCTTCGGAGGCGATGACTGATATGGCTAGCGCGGGTGCAATGCGTGATATATTTCGCCACTCATGTTGCAGCTCGATGGCGTCGTATTCTTGATTGTACATGCGTTGTAGCATAAAAGCGGTGGTGGGCGGGTTAAACCAGCGCAATACCAGCACCAATGATATGGTGATTAATAACCAAAGCAATACCAGCCTGACAAACCAGCGCCTGATGGTTGAAAATAAACTGCGTCTTTTGGTTTTTGTCATCGTCTTTTAAAGTGGTTACACGGTAATTGAGTTTTTCAGTGTGGTGAATTTGCGCTAATTAAATGCCGTTTTTCCGGCGAAAATGACTGACCTATTGTACAAACTCTCAGGATTTTTTGTAGGCTTTGCCATATCTTTTGATAAAGGTATTATGTTTCGTGTCTCGAAATTAATTGTCGCTCTTAAAACATTTTATATCATGAAATTAGATTGAGCCTTAGTTGTGGCTTTGGAAGAGCGAATAAATGGTTTGATTGAAGAAAGCCTCCTTGTAAGCGCGCAGAGTAACCAAGTTCACAAAATACTTGCTTGTTAATAGCTATTTACAAAAAAGTAGCGGAGTTCTGCTAAAATAATATGCATTCATTTTAAGAGGCAGATATGACATTTTTCTTAATTATTACATTGTTGGTGCTGGGCTTTTTGGCGGCGGCGGAGCGTATTCAGGCCATGGCACCGGGAACCAAAGACTTAATTAGTTTCTTGAGACAGTCCGAAGGCTGGATTGGCATTGTATCCATTGTCCTGGGTATTATTTGGTTATTCCGGGTATTGCGTTGGATAAAATATTTTAATCTTTACTTGTTCTTAGGCTTGTTATCAGCTTTGGTAATGATTGCTTTGGGTTTTTTATATGCGCAAAACGTCTTACGTGGCTGGAGCAAAGACAATGCCTCAATCAACGATAATATTAATAAAGTCGTGGATAAATTGGCGCCAATCAAAGAGCCTTTGGGCATCGCTGCCATTGTGTTGGGTGTGGTTGATTTGTTGATGTATGTGTTTTAATTAACGAATTTTTTAATTATTCACAACAGCAAACTATTTTGGGAAGCCTGATTAGGCTTCCCAATTTTCAATATAGTCCTTAAAGAAACTTAAAAAGTCATTGGTGTGGTAAGCATCGAGGGCGCGGTGGTCGATGGTGAGGCTGACGTAGCCCATGGGTTTAATCGCCAGGGCATCTTCACCGTCGATTGTTTTTACCACCGGTCTTTTTTCAATTTTTCCTAAACCTAAAATCGCCACTTGCGGTTGGTTGATGATAATGGGTGTGGCCACCAAAGAGCCTGAGACGCCGTGGTTAGAGATGGTGAAGGTGCCGCCCTGGACGTCCGATTGCTGGAGCGCGCCGGTGCGGGCTTTGTCGGTCATCTCGGTGAGACCTTGAGCGATGTGTTCTAAATTTTTGCTTTCGCAATGCTTTAACACCGGCACAATCAAGCCGTCATCACCCAAAGCGGTGCCGATACCGATGTTAATGTGTTTAAACACTTCTAAACCGTGTTCGTGAAAACGGGCGTTGATTTTGGGTTGGTGCTGAATGGCCGCCGCTGTGGCAACCATAAAGTATGCGGTGTAGGTTAGTTTAATACCGCGTTGTTCAAAGGCTTTTTTGTGTTTTTTTCGGTGCGCCATAATACGGCTGAGATCAACATCAAAAACAGCGGTCACATGCGGTGCAGTTTGCACACTGTGTTGCATATGCTCCGCAATTTTGCGACGCATGGCTGTGTGTTTAATTAATTCGCTGGCGTTACTTTGTGCGGTATCTGATTCGGTTTGTTCGAGATAAGCTTTAATGTCACGACTGGTGAGGCGGTTGTTTTTACCGCTACCTGAGATTAGATTTGGGTTAATGTCGTGTTGAGACAAAAGACGCCGAACTGCGGGGCTCTTGAACTTAGAGGGGGGATGATCTAAGGGCCCCGCAGCCGGCGTGTTCTTTTGAGGAAAATCTGTTTTAGTTTCTTTTGGAGCAGATTTTTTTAAGTCTGTAAGGACTTCGTTCTCAGGGTTTGACCCAACCTCAGTGTTAATAGTTCCCAGAATTTTATTGTCAGAAGCCGTTTCACCCAATTCGACATGAATTGTGGTTAAAATACCTGTTGCAGGGGCGGTGATTTCCATCATTACCTTATCGGTTTCCAGCTCAATAATGGGCTCATCTTTTTGAACTCGGTCACCCACCGCTTTGAGCCATTCAGCCACTGTTGCCGTGGTGCCTTCGGTCTGCGCTTCGTCTAATGTGATGTCAATTGTTTTGCTCATATTTGGTCCAATTCAGTGATTTTTTCAGCAATGGTGTCGGTATTCGGTAAGGCAGCGGCCATCAGTTGTGGGTCATGGGGGTTGCCGATATCGGCCGTGGCCAGTCGTTCTATCGGCGCATCTAAATAGAAAAAAGCCTCATTGGCAAGCACGGCCGCAATTTCTGCGCCAAAACCGGCAGAAATATTATCCTCATGAACAATCAGGCAGCGGCCGGTCTTTTTGACCGAGTCTAACACCGCCTGTTTATCCCAGGGACGCAAGGTGCGCAAATCAATGAGCTCGGCATTGATGCCGGTTTGCTCGATGGCGCTTTGGCACATATGCACCATACCACCCCAACTGACAACGGTTATTCGGTCACCTGATGTGATGGTCTTGGCTTTGCCGAACGGAATAATAAACTGATCACCGGGATAAGGTCTTCGTGCCCAGCTGTGATCGAGCATTTTACGGTGTTCAAAGAAAATCGTCGGGTTATTATTGCGCAAGGCATAGCGCAATAATCCCACGGCATCTTCGGCGTTGGATGGCATTGCCACTTGCCAACCGATGGCATGCACCCATTTGACTTCTGCGCATTGCGAATGCCAGGGGTCGCCACAACCAAAATAACCACCGGCCATGCGCACAACCATCGGCGCGGCAAAGCGGTTATTGGTGCGCCATCGCATGGTGCCGGTGTCATTGAGTTGTTCTTCGGCGGGATCGGCATATTTTCTGAATTGAATTTCAGGTACGGGTAATAAACCGGCTAAAGCCATGCCCACGGAACGACCGATTATACCTTCTTCCGATAAAGAGGTATCAAACACCCGTTGTTCGCTGTGCTTATCTTGCAGACCTAAGGTTACGGCATGAACGCCGCCTTTGGCCCCGACATCTTCGCCAAATACCAGCATTTTGTCGTTATGGCTTAATTCAAAGTCAAGGGTTCGGCGAATTGCAGTGACCATATTGATACGACCTGGTTCGGCAATGATTTCTTCACTGGCCGGTGGGAATGTCGGTTTATTAAGATGGATGCCACCTTGTTGTTGCAGTTCTTTATTGCCCTGGTGGTCCTGTTCACTGAATGCATGGCGGGTGATGGTTTTGGTGTCACCGTAAGGTTGCTCATCCACTTGTTGATAAACTTTATAAACGGCCTCTTTAGTTTCTTGTTCCAGGTTGTCCCATGATTCTGCGGTGAGGATATTTTGTTTGTGTAAATAGGCTTTGAGTTTAGGTAAAGGATCATGCTGTTGTTCAAATTTAATTCGTTCTTCGCTTTTGTAGCCTTGGGTGTCTTGCGCGGAATGGCCGTTGAGTCGCGGCACAGTGAGACGCAACAGGACCGGCTTTCGCTCCCGGCGAACATAATCATTGGCCTGTTGAATTAAGTCTGCCGCCACTTGCGGCTGGGTGCCGTCACCGGAAAATAGTTTAATGCCCTTAAAACTTTCTAAATTGCTGACGATGTTACCACCGGGTGTTTGAAAGCTCGATGGCACAGAAATCCCGTAGCCGTTATCTTCAATGTAGAAAAACATCGGTAAGGACAAGGTGGTGGCCATGGTTAAAGCCGACCAAAAACCATTGGTGGCCACCGAACCGTCACCACCCAATACCAGGCCGATGGCATCATTCCATTCATTGTTTTTCAAGTGATTACGGTGGTATTCAACCGCTTGCGCCCAGCCGGCGATGGGTGTGTATTGCGCGCCGACCCCGCCAGACATGGGTAACACGCAAGCGCCATCATGATTGGGTTGGTTAAACACCACGCCAATGTCCCGACCATCGGAAAAACCACCCTGACGCATCATACTGGCCTGCAGGCATTGCTCCACTTCGATGCCCATCGACAGTAATAAGGGGCGTGAGCGGTAGTAACCGGAAACTGCGTCTTTTTTTGCAGTCAGAATTTGTGCCAGTAATATCTGCGCCATGTCATGGCCGCGCGCAGAGAATTGATACAAGACCTTTTTTTGTTTCACCAGATCATATTCTTCCAGATCATCTAAAGCGCGAGATGTGAGCAAGGTTCTGGCGGTGTGATGCCAGTCGACATGAGAAAAGGTATTGGATTGTTGGGCTTGCATAGGGTAAATAAGTGAAAAAGGGTAAACTATTATCTCTTAATTGTTGGCAAATATGTTTGCTCATTTTGCGCTAATACGATTAAATAAGGATAATAAATTCTGAAACTTTGCTTTTGTAGCAATATAATTTCAAGCTATGGATAAATACGACAGAGAAATTCTAAAGGTTTTGCAGTCTGAAGGCCGCATTTCAAATAAAGACCTGGCAAAGCAGGTGGCCTTATCACAAGCACCCTGTTGGCGGCGTGTCAATGCCCTGCAAAAGTCGGGTTTAATTAAAGGTTATACGGCCATTGTTGATCAGGAAAAAGTTGGCTTAAATATCACCGCCTTTGCACAAATCACACTGGATAACCATCACCCGGAAACGGTGCAACATTTTGATCAGGGTATTCAGCAGTGGCCTGAAATTTTAGAATGCCATGCCACCAGTGGCGAATATGATTACTTACTTAAAATCGTGACCCGTGATATGAATTCTTATAATCATCTGATTTATGACAAGATTTTAACCTTGCCGTCGATTCGCTCCGTCAATACCAGCTTTTCCATGCAGCAGAAAAAAAGAACCTCGCACCTGCCGATTAGTGATGATGATTTTAAGTAACTATATTGGTTAGTTTTGATTGTGTAAGTCTGTTCTCAATGACACTGGATGCCGTTCCGCGACGGCAAATAAGTTATGTTCTTAGCCCTTATCGGCGCAGGCCGGTAGCCAGCGTCTTTGAGTGGTATGTTAATCCAGCCAACCCGGCATCGGTTGTTTGATCTCGCCGTTGGGGTATTGTAGTTTGAACGGTACTGCAATGAGATGATGGTTTTGGTTAATTTGAATGGCAAAATGTAGATGCGGGCCGGTGGAAAAACCGGTGTCTCCGGACTCGGCCAGTTTTTGACCGGCTTTCACCCGTTGACCGTTACCGACCACCACCGATTCTAATTTTAAATGGGCGTATAGCGCCATGCTGCCATCGTCATGGGCAATGCGCACAAAATTATTACGAAATAAATTCTTCTCTTCGGTTCCGCCTTTAATAAAGTCTTCGGCATAATCCATGACCACACCATCACGGGCAGCCACCACCTCGATGCCTTCGGCCAACGGGATATCAATGGCGTATTTGTTTTGATCGTCGAAATGACTGAAGGTGCCGGCAAAGCCTTGTGAAATAAAGGCATCACCAACGGCGCGATAGGGTAAGCGGTAGGCATAATCGGCATCATAAGCGGGATTATTTTGACCCAAGCGATAAGAATATTGATAAGCATAGGACCAGCTTTTATTGTCTTGTACGGGTTCAATGGTGCCCAAATAGTAATCGGTGGTGGCGGGCACATCATAGGTTTTCGGCCACGGCGGATCACTGTGCGCGTTCACTGCTTTGGTCATTTCAATGTGCAGAGATATCGGGCCGTGATAAGGGTTGACCGCATATAACAGGGGCATGCGGTCGGTGCCACGGTTAACCACCGTGGCTTTGGGGCGGCTGTCCTCTACGCGAACTTGCCAGCTATCATAATCCTTATCTGTGCTGGGTTTTTTGTCGCTATAATGGATAATCCCGTCTTCATCCACATGCTTGTAGAACTTCTTAGCAGTGGCTGGTATTGTGATGAGACAGCTGCCAATACAAACCAGTAAAGTGAATATTAAAATAAATTGTGGCATCAATAAAAAGTTAAAAAGTAGTTAAGGATTTTTTGCTATACTGTTGAACCGTTACAGGCTGAACAGGTGAACACCATTATGACCATTACGGTTGGATTTGTAAAAGAAAATGCAGTTAATGAATCGCGGGTGGCGGTGGTACCGGAAACGGCGACCAAAATGCTGGCCCTGGGCTGGCAGGTTTTGTTTGAACCTGATGCCGGTTTGGCCGCCGGATTCCCGGATGACCATTATCCCGAAACCTGCCAAATCGCTAAAAATCGTCACGAGGTGCTGGCGGCTGCCGATATTCTGGTGTCGGTGAATGGCTTAAATGAAACCGATTTACCCCATATCAAACAAGGTGCCGTGGTCGTTGGTATGGTATCACCCTATTCGGAACAACAACGTTTTGTTCAAGCAGCAGAAAATAAGCTCACTGTATTTTCAATGGAATTGATTCCGCGTATTACCCGCGCACAAGCGATGGATGTCTTATCATCGCAAGCCGCCGTAGCCGGTTATAAAGCAGTCTTGTTAGCGGCCGGTGAAGCGCCACGTTTTTTCCCCATGCTCACCACCGCCGCCGGCACTATTCGTCCGGCTCAGGTGTTGGTGATTGGTGCCGGGGTCGCCGGATTACAAGCCATTGCCACGGCCAAGCGGTTGGGCGCCAACATCACCGGTTATGATGTCCGTCCTGAAACCGTGGAACAGATTAAATCCCTGGGCGCTAAGTTTTTAGACTTGGGTGTTAAGGCCGTGGGTGAAGGTGGTTATGCCCGGGAACTGACCGCAGAAGAAAAGCAAACGCAACAGGATAATCTGGCTGAGCATCTGAGAACAGTCGATGTCCTGATTACCACAGCCGCCGTGCCGGGACGACCGGCCCCGGAAATCGTCAGTCAAGTCATGGTGGACAATATGAAGCCGGGCAGTGTTATTGTTGATTTGGGTGCCGAAGGCGGCGGTAATTGCGCGCCGACCAAAGCCGGTGAAACGGTGATGGTGGGACAGGTTAAGGTGATTGGCCCGGTTAATTTACCGGCGACAGTGCCGTTACATGCCAGTGAGATGTATGCGCGAAATATATGGAATTTGTTGAACATAATGCATCAGGAAGGCGAATTTAGTCTTAATTGGGAAGATGAAATTTTGGCCGGTGCGGTGGTCACGCGTGACGGGCAGGTGGTGCATGCCACTGTTAAACAAGGTTTGGGAGAACAATCATGATTGATGGCTTTATTGCTTTATATATTTTTACATTGGCCGCAATTTTAGGTTTTGAAATAATTTCAAAAGTTCCGGTGGTGTTACACACGCCTTTAATGTCCGGATCTAACTTTATTCACGGCATTGTTTTGGTCGGTGCCATGATTGCGTTGGGTCATGCCGACACCACCTTAGAAAAAACCTTTGGTTTTATCGCCGTTTTTTTAGGGGCCGGCAACGCCGCCGGTGGCTATGTGGTGACTGAACGGATGTTGGAAATGTTTAAACCGCGGGTTAAAAAGACCGATACCACCAATGACAATAATGAAGGAGATCAATCATGATGGATTTCATTCACGATTATCTGCCTGTGGTCATTAAATTGGCCTATTTTGTGGCCGCCATTTTATTTATCACCGGCTTACGGCGCATGAGTAAACCGGCCACTGCACGCGGTGGCATTGTGTGGGCCGGTGTCGGTATGTTGCTGGCCACCGTGGTGACCTTTTTATTACCGGATATGCACAATATGGTGCTGATGTTGGCAGCGCTGATCTCTTCGACCCTGATTGCCTGGGTGATTGGTAAAAAAGTACCGATGACCGATATCCCACAGATGGTGGCCTTGTACAACGGTATGGGTGGTGGTTCGGCGGCCTTTATCGGTATGATTGCGCTGTTCAATGGCATGGATCATGTGGTGGCGTGTGAAGCCGGTTTGGCGATGAATCCCCATGATTGCATGTCCGGTGTGACGTTATGGTTTGCACTGGCCGGGGTGTTAATTGGCGGTGTGTCATTAACCGGTTCCATGATTGCTTTTGGCAAATTACAGGGTTGGATCGATAAACGCTATGCCTTCCCCGGGCAACAAATTTTTAATGCCATCGTGGCTGTGGTTACGGTTGCTTTGGGTATCTATCTGACCATCGATATGAATCCCACAGTGATTTGGCTGTTTTTCGCTTTGTCCTTATTATTGGGCTTTTTGATGACCTTACCCATTGGCGGTGCCGATATGCCGGTGGTGATTTCTTTGTACAATGCCATGACCGGTTTGGCGGTGTCGTTTGAGGGCTTTGTGTTGCAAAATGAAGCCATGATTATCGCCGGTATGTTGGTGGGTGCCGCCGGTACCCTGTTGACCAAACTCATGGCCAAAGCCATGAACCGTAAACTCAGTGCAGTGCTGTTTAAAACCATGGGCGCCGGCAGTGGTGATGCCATTGACGGTGATATGAAAGAAATCGAAGCCCAGGATGCCGCCATTCAAATGGCCTTCGCCGATCGGGTGATTATTGTGCCCGGTTACGGCATGGCCGTGGCACAAGCGCAGCACAAGCTCTGGGAAATGACTGAAATACTGCTCGATCGTGGCGTCGATGTGAAGTTCGCCATTCATCCGGTGGCCGGTCGTATGCCCGGGCACATGAATGTATTGCTGGCCGAAGCCGGCGTGCCCTATGATTTAATCGAGGACATGGAAGACATTAATTCGCAATTCCATCAAACCGATGTGGCCTTGGTGATTGGTGCCAATGACGTGGTGAATCCGGTCGCGAAAACCGACCCGCAAAGCCCGATTTACGGCATGCCCATCCTGCACGTTGATGAAGCCAAAAATTCCATCGTTATTAAACGCGGCAAAGGCACCGGCTTCGCCGGCATCCAAAACGCGCTGTTCTTTGCCGACAACAACCGAATGTTGTATGGCGATGCTCAGGATGCGATCAGTCGCTTGATTCAGGGATTGAAAGCACTATGATGAACCTGAATTAGTCTTGATCTAGATTAAAATCAATCCTAAAAACGTGGTTGCCGTTGATGTGGTGGTATGTGAGTCGCGCATGATTATCGTGGCAGAGTTGACGGCAGATGTGAAGACCGAGTCCGGTGCCGCGGTTATGGGTGGTGAAGAAAGGTTCAAACAGATTTTTTTGGGTGCTGGTTTTTAAAGGTTCCCCAGAATTTTTAAAGTCGATGCGGTTGTTATGAACGCTGATGGTAACACCACCACTTTTCCCGTGTCGAAGGGCATTACTGCCTAAATTCCAGAGTACTTGTTGTAGATGTTTGGAGTCAAAATGTATGGTTTTGTCCTGAGGGCAGATGATATGTATGGATTTGGCTTCACCCAAGCCTTGAACAATAAGCTCTTGTTTGAGTTTTTTCAGGGCGGGGAACAAGGGTTGCTCCTCAGGTTTTGCCGTACTGCGCCGCGACATGGCCAAAATATCTTCAATAATGTGGTTAGCGCGTTCTGTTTGATTGGTGATGATGTTGGCAATTTGCCGGTCTTCATCATATAAGTGTTCAGATTGAGCCAACAGCTCTGAGGCGGTACTGATGGCTGCCAGAGGATTGCGGATTTCGTGGGCTATAGAACTGGAAAGTTTCCCCAAAGAGGCTAAATTTAACTGTTGAGCGGCCTTTTTTAAAAAACTGGAATCTTCAATAAATAACACCCCAAAATTTTTAACCGTGTTCAGCTTTGTTTTACGAATGTACAAGTCCAGACCTTGGTCGCTGTGATAGATCTGACTGTCTTGTTTTTGTTCAATGTGTTCAATGATGGCATCCGGAATAAAAAACAATTCATCGTCATTCAATAAATTTTTCGCAGCTTGATTGGCATGTAAGACAACATAATCATGTTGATAGACAATTACACCTTGAGACATCTTTTCAATAATGACTTGGTTCATATTTTCCAGACCACTGATGGTTTTGCGTTGGCTTTTATACAAATGAACCGTGCTGGCATAGGATACAGATTGTCGAATGCCGAGTAAGGCAATTAAAAAATATGCCAATGCATGTAGCAATAAGCTGGATTGGCTGACAGTGGCCTGGGATGAAAAGTCAATGACTTCGGGCATAAACCACAGTAAAGCGGTGGCTGTAAACGGAGCCATTAGTATGTTCATCGGTTTACGGTATAACATGGCGGCCGAGCCAATGGGTAAAACCGCCAAAATGGCCAAGCCTTGCGCAAAACCGTTACTGCCATAAGCCATGTAGATTAAAAACAGTAAATCCACAAACAGCATGATTTTGCTGATAATAATAACCACCTTTTGTGGCATTAAGAAGGTGGATAGCATCACCCATATTGATAAACCTAAATAGGTATTGACCACCCAGAAAACGCTCGGATGAAAGTAGTCTACTTGATAAAAATTATCCACCCAATGATCATTCACCAGCATGTAAAAAAATAAGCCGGCGAATAGTCTGAATAAATTAAGGTAGCGCAGATTTTTGCGTTCTATCTGCGCTATTTTTTCAATGTCCTTTGCTTTCGTCATTCAGCGTCAGTATTTACCTGAGAGTAACTTAATACACTACTCTTAATTTGCTTACGCCAATACTCCTGGCCATTGACACCCAATACTTTGATCTCTAAACGTCGGTCTTTACGAGGGCCTGAGAAACTAATTTTGCAATAGTTACGTTCTCCGACCAGCGTGTCGTCAACCAATCGTGGATTTTTACTGATACTATCCAAGGCATCAATGTGGGTGCCGGCAGTCAGTGGTGAGCAGGTTAGCTCGTATAACGGGTAAGCGCCATCACGATTTGCTCTTAATAATTCGGTGTGGTGTTTGTCTCCACTGAGCATCATGACGCCGGAAATTTTTTGATCATTTAACCATTGTAAAAATGGTTCACGTTCATATCGGTATTTGTCCCAACCGTCATATTTATGGTAATTATTCAGCATTTGTCCACCGCCGACGATAAATTTAAAAGGTGCTTTGCTGGTTAGTAATTGATTTTTCAGCCAGTTGAGTTGTTTTGTGCCGTAATAGGCTTTGTCTGCGCCATCTATTTTATTCTCGTGATCTCGGTAATAGCGGTTGTCTAATAAAAAGAAATCAACATCATTAAAGCTGACCTTAGTATAAACACCCGGGTTATCGGGCATGCCGTAACTTGGGTTCGCCCAAAAATGTTTAAAAATAGCCAGAGCCTGTTCTTTAAATACGAAACTCTTGGTTGAATTGTCAGGGCCGTAGTCATGGTCATCCCAGGTTGCGTAATTGGCGAATTTTTGAAAAATAGGTTGTAAATAAGGGAAGCTTTTGTGCCTTAACACCCGATAAAGCATGCTTTGTTCAGCATCAAAATCCACTTCACGGTAATACCAGTTATCACCAAGCCACAACATCATATCTGCCTCTTCTGTGGCGATTTGGTCAAAAATTTCATATTGACCGCCATAAGGCTCGCCGGATCGGTCATAGATGCCTTCGTTTTCGAAATTGCATGATCCGGTAATAATCTCAAAGTCAGGTGGATCAGTGCGCCATTGCCACAGTGTTTGGGTGGTGAGTTGATAAATTGCACCATCATTGACCACTTCACCATTAAACAATAATTGATAACGATAGCTTGTACCGGGTTCTAAACTGGATAGTTTGAATATATGGCTTTGACCATAGTTATTATCCACTTGTGCAGAAATTTTTTGACTGTTGTCACGATCATTATGAACCCAGTATTCAATACCCAGTGTGCCAGCGTCAGGCGCTTGTGCCCAGATATTTGCTGCGCGAAGTGCAACGTGCCCCAACATCGGTCCTGCAGGTAATTTTGCGGCAAACGTGGGGGCTGTTAATAATAGCGTGATAAGTAATGTAATTAATCTGAGCATATTCTTTTTCTCTGTTATTTTAACGGAATCTTCACAAAAACCTTTTACCATAGCGGCGCATGTGAGAAAATACCGCGAGGTTTTTTCTAAAAGCGACAAAATTATAGCGTGATTTAAAAACTAACTTCTGTTATGTTTATTATTAGATTGGCGCTTAATTGAGTCATTATGTTAATTTAAATAGGGTTTTGCAATGAGAAATTTGAAACTAAATAAATGGGTATTGGCAGCATTGGTGATGCTGATGGTTCCCTTTGGTGCGACCATGGCCCAGGAAACAGCGGCATCCATGAATGGTACCATCGTTGATTCTGATGGTAATCCACTGGCCGGTGCTGAAGTGGTTGTTAAGCATGAGCCAACCGGTCAAGTAAAAACCATCACAACGTCAGATGGCGGGCGCTATTCATTCCGCGGTTTACGAGTGGGTGGACCATATGTGATTGAAGTCAGTAAAAGCGGTTTTTCTACTGCTGAAGAAGGCAACATCTACATTAAATTGGGTGAAGATCGTGCCATTAATGCGGTATTGGTAGAAGATGCCATTGCTTTAGACAGCGTAAAAGCCGTCGGTGTGGCTGCACAATCAGCGACCTTCAACCCTGATAATATGGGCTCCGGTTCAAGCTTTACACAAGAACAGCTCACTAATTTACCGACCGTTGAGCGCGATATACAATCGTTTTTACGGTTAGATTCAAGAATTAATATTTTGGACAATGCCCGTGGTATTTCTGTTTCCGGCGCTAACAATCGCTTCAATAACATCTCTATTGATGGTGTTGGTATCGGCGATCCATTTGGCCTGGAAGCCGGTGGCTCACCCGGTTTGTCACAGCCTTTCTCATTGGATACCATTGAGCAATTGAATGTTCAATTATCACCTTATAACGTGACATTGGGTAATTTTACCGGCGCCAACATTAATGCCGTAACCAAATCCGGTACCAATGAATTCACCGGCCGCGTTTCACTTTTTTATGGTAATGAAGATTTGCAAAGAGAAGATGACCCTTTTACCAATGAAATCTATTCGTTAGCAACCGGTGGTCCAATCATAAAAGATAAATTATTCTTCTTCTTGGCCTATGAAAAAGAAGAATATACGCGTGATGCGAGAGATTCAGGTGTAAATATCGCTGAAGCACAAGAAGTGGCAAGTATTGCCAGTTCAAGATGGAACATGAATCCTGGTGTTTTATCTGCACCCGGTGATTTGGTGACTGAAGAAGAGTCTGTGTTATTGAAATTGGACTGGAATATTAATGATTACCACCGTGCCTCTTTTAAATACCAACAAAATGAAGACGTATTACCTAATTATGCTGATTTTGGTGGCAATGAAATTTCTTTCAGTTCTCACTGGTATAGAAATACCTATGAAAATACATCTTATAACTTAAACTTATATTCTGACTGGACAGCAAACTTTTCTACTGAAATTAGATATTCTACTTCTGAGTTTGATAAAGCACCGGGCGTCAATGCCAGATTACCTGAAGTACGCGTAACAGTACCTTCTGGTAATGTGTACTTAGGTACTGAGCAAAGCCGTCATGCCAATGAATTAAATGTTAAAACAGACAACTTTTATGCGGCAGGTAATTATTTCAGAGGGAATCACACCTTTACTTTTGGGGTTGATTGGAGAAAGCAAGACATCCATAACATTTATATTCGTCATGCTTTAGGTACGTATGAATTTGCTAGCATTGATGATTTTGCGAATGGTATACATGACTATTACCAAGTGAATTTAGGTGTTGATCCAAGTAACCCATTCCCAGCAGCTGATTGGAAATGGTCGAACACGGCGTTTTTCGTTCAAGACAACTGGGCCGCCACTGATCGTTTAACTTTGCAGTATGGTTTGCGTTATGACACCCCCGATGTGGATGATAAACCGCGTTATAACCAAGATTTTTATGATGCCTATGGTTTTGCCAATAATAACGTTTTAAATGAAGGTGTATGGCAGCCACGTATCGGCTTCAATTATGATATGTCCGATGAGCGATATATGCAATTGCGTGGTGGCGTCGGTATTTTCTCGGGCGGCATGCCGAATGTTTGGTTATCTAACTCATACACCAATACCGGTGGTGATACCGTTAACTACACCAGTGAAGCCGGTGATGGCAATGGTGTTATTTTCTCTCCAGATCCTGATAACCAACCTACATTTGCCGGTTATGCCCGACAAAATGTCGATGTGTTAGATCCGGACTTTAAATTACCTACGGTACTGAAATCTAATATCGCAGTTGATGTTGAATTACCCTGGTATGGTTTAATCGCTTCGGCTGAATTGGAATACACCAAATACCAAGATGAAATTCATTATATGCATTTGAACTTAGGTGAGCCAACTGGTGTTTTACCAGATGGTCGATTGTCTTATTATGCGGACCCTTACCAATTGAGTGGTCGTCGAGCTAATTCAAATTCTGACTTTAATGACATTCATTATTTGACCAACGCGGATGGCGGATCAACCAAAAGCGCAACCTTTAGTTTAGAGTTGCCACAAAATGAACACTGGCATGCCAAAGCATCTTATACATTTACAGATGCCACAGCTGTTTCAAACGGTTCATCCAGTACCGCTGGTTCTAACTGGGGTTACAATCCAACCATTAATCCTAATCAGCCGTTGATTGGTACATCTTCTTACGAGATAGAAAATGCTTTCACCGCTTACGTGAATTACCAAAATATGTTCTTTGGTGACAACATTACCAATATTGGTTTAGTGTGGATTTCGCAAGATGGTGAAAACTTCTCTTATCGTTTTAGAAATGACGTGAATGGAGACGGTCGTGATACCAACGATTTGGTTTATGTGCCAATGCCGGGTGAGTACATGATGACTGATCCTGCTGATCAAGCGGCTTTTGAAGCACACTTAGCGGCCACCGGATTAGATCGTTACCGTGGTCAAATCGCTCCGAAAAATGGCTTTAAAGCACCACGTATCAACACTTGGGACCTGAATGTTTCACAAGAGTTACCTGCATGGGGACCGGTTCGTGCATCGTTGTTCTTTAACATTAAAAATTTAGGTAATTTGCTAAACAGTGACTGGGGTCAAATCTACACCGGTTACTATAAAGGTGAAGCCGCTTATGAATTAGACAGCATATTGGATGATGGTACTTATGTCGTTGATTGGAGACGTCCTTACTCTTTGAGTAACCGTCCTGATTCTCAATGGCGTGCTCAATTGGGTTTCCGTTTAGATTGGTAACCCCTGTTTAATAACGCACTATAAAGGGCGGTCAGTGACTGCCCTTTTTTATGCTAGTGACTAAATAAATATAAATTCAGTTTTACAGTTGCAAATGAAGATTTTTATAGTAGAATAGCTCGTCTTGATGATGCGGGGTGGAGCAGTCTGGCAGCTCGTCGGGCTCATAACCCGAAGGTCGTAGGTTCGAATCCTACCCCCGCAACCAAATTGATTTAGCAAAAAATCAGGCTCCAAGTGGAGCCTTTTTTATTGCTTATCGTGGGTTAACGTGATGGCTGATTCAATGCAATGCCATTTATATTCCCGCAACCCTTGCATCTGCTGATTTATCAGCATCCATCAACTTATCAGCAGCTGCAATGTGGCGCTGGTGGTGTGCCTTTATTAAGTTACATATCGACAGACAATCACCAGAAATTATGTATGCATGGCTGAGTAATTAATTCATGAAATTATTTGCGCCATTGGTGTTATTCAAATATGAAACAGAAACAATTAACAGAAATTATTCAACCGGTGGTTGAAGACTTAGGCTTTGTGCTGTGGGGTATCGACTATATGCCACAAAAATCCGGTGCTTTGTTGCGTGTATATATCGATCATGAACAGGGCATTTCCGTGGATGATTGTGCGGATTGTAGCCGAGAAATATCGGCGGTCATGGAAGTGGAAGATCCCATCAGTAGTGCTTATGTGTTAGAGGTTTCTTCACCAGGTTTAGACAGGGTTTTATTCGATGCTGAACAGTTCAGTCAATATTTGGGTGATCAGGCAAAAGTTAAGTTAGCACAACCAGTAAATGGTTCGCGTAAAATAACCGGTTATATTAAATCAGTCAATCAAGATGAAATCACATTAGTGAATGAAGCCGGTGAATACACGTTTATAATGAGTAATGTGATGAAAGCACGCTTACAACCGCAGTATGACGGAGTACAAAAATGAGCAAAGAAATTTTATATGTTGTCGACAGTGTTTCGAATGAGAAGGATGTCGATCGGGGTGTTATATTTGGTGCCTTAGAAGCCGCCCTTGCCATGGCAACCCGTAAAGACCATGACGAAGACATTGATGTGCGTGTGTCCATTAATCGTGATACCGGTGAATATGACAGCTTTCGCGTGTGGACGGTTGTAGAAGATGAGGATTTAGAAGAGCCGGCACGCGAAATTACACTAGAAGAAGCCCATAAAACGGACCCGGACTTAGCCGTGGGTGATACCATTGAAGAGCAATTGGAGTCAGTGTCTTTTGGCCGGATCTCTGCACAAACCGCGAAACAGGTGATCATTCAAAAAGTCAGAGAGGCTGAGCGGTCAAAAGTTGTTGAAACCTATGAAGATCGCATTGGTGAGGTGTTATCAGGTATTGTTAAACGGGTAGAACGCGGCCATGTATTTATTGATGTGGGCGGCGGTGTAGAAGCCATCGTGCCACGTGAACACGGTATTCCCCGAGAAAACATTAAAAATGGAGACCGTCTTAAAGGACTGTTGGTTGAAGTAAACACCTTAAATCGAGGACCGATATTAACCCTGTCACGTCGTGATCCGCGGTTTATGATTGAATTGTTTAAAATTGAAGTTCCTGAAATCTCACAGGGGTTTTTAGAAATTAAAGGCGCAGCCCGAGATCCGGGTCAACGTGCTAAAATTGCGGTCTTTTCCCACGATAGAAAACTAGACCCGATTGGTGCCTGTGTTGGTATGCGTGGATCACGCGTTATGTCAGTGGCCAATGAATTAGGCGGTGAGCGCATTGATATCATTTTATGGGATGAGAATCCGGCTCAATTTATCATCAACGCCATGGCCCCGGCTGAAATCGAATCGATTGTCGTAGATGAAGAAAAAAACACCATTGATGTGGCTGTTGATGAAAGTCAATTATCACAGGCCATTGGCCGAGGTGGACAAAATGTTCGACTTGCCAGTGAGCTAACAGGCTGGGAAATAAATGTATTAACCACCGGTGAAGCGGAAGAAAAGAATGAAGCTGAAGCCATGTCTTACGTCAAAGAATTTGAAGATAAACTGGATGTGGATGAAGACATGGGGATTTTGTTGGTGCAAGAAGGTTTCACCAGCGTCGAAGAAATCGCCTATGTGGATCGTTCTGAGTTATTAAATATTGATGGCTTTGAAGATGATTTGGTTGATGAGTTGCGCGGCCGAGCCCGTGATGCCTTATTAACGCAGTTAATTGCCAGAGAAGAGCAATTAGAAGACAACAAACCGGCTGATGATTTATTGGGCTTATCACTAATGACTGACAAGCTGGGTTATGATTTGGCTGATAAAGGCATTAGAACCCGGGATGATTTAGCCGATTTGGCCACTGATGAATTGATGGCGATTTCTGAATTGGATGAAGATGCCGCATCAAAATTAATTATGGAAGCCAGAGAGCACTGGTTCGAATAAGTGAGATTGCTGATATTTTCACTATCTCAAATAAACAACAGGAGACACATATATGTCAGATGTAACAGTTAAACAACTTGCTGAAGTCTTAGGAATTACCGCTGAAAAGCTAATGGAACAGCTTAAAGCGGCCGATATTCCTGCGAAATCAGAAACCGATACCATTGATAATGAATCCAAAGTTAAATTATTGGAGTTCTTACGTGGTTCTCACGGTAAAGACAAGAAAAGCCTGTCTCCGCGTAAAAAAGTGGTGCTTAAGAGAAAGTCAAAGGAAGTACTAACGGTGGCCAGTGGTTCAGGTATTTCTAAGACCAAAAATGTCAACATTGAAGTCAAAAAGAAAAAGCGAAGCACCGCACCAAGCCAATCAGAAATGGCGGAAATTGAGCAGGAACGTGATGCGGCTCGACGGGCACTTGAAGAACGACGTCAGCAATTAAAAGCCGAAGAAGAGGCTAAAAACAAAGCCGAACAAGAAAAGCGAGAAGCAGAAGAAGCCGAAAAACGTGAAGCTGAAGAACGTGCTAAACAAGAAGCCGCGGAACAAGCCTCAGAAAACGACACAGATTCAGATGTGGTTGATGAAGATTCGGCTGAACCGGAAGAATCTCAGGAGGAGTCTGATTCCTCTGCAGAAGTTGCTGACGATGATGAGGAAAAAGAACAATTAACTGAAGCGGAAAAAGAAAAACAACGCCGCGAACAAATGGTTAATATGCAAGTTCAAAAAGCAGTCACTGAACGCGCTAATCGTAAACGCAAAGAAGCAGAAAAACCTGCCTCAAAAGGCCGTAAAGGTAAAGGTCGAGGCGCAGATACGGAAGACACACGTTACGGGCGTAAACAATTACACGTTAAAGGTCAAAAAGGACAGAAAGGTCGGATCAATAAAAAAGTGACCACTTCAGCCAGTGAATCCCACGGATTCCAGAGACCGGCGGCACCGATGGTTAAAACAGTGGCGATACCTGAGCACATTACTGTGGCGGACTTAGCGAAAGAATTGTCTATTAAAGCCAGTGATATTATTAAAGTGCTCATGAACATGGGTATGATGGTGACCATTAATCAACCTTTAGACCAAGACACAGCGATTTTAGTGGTGGAAGAATTAGGTCATAAAGCGGAAGAAGCGGTTGTCCAAAGTAAAACTGAAAAGTTAAAAGAAGAAACTGAAAAGGATGTTGATGAGTCTGAGGCAGAAACCAGACCACCTGTGGTTACCGTCATGGGACATGTGGATCATGGTAAAACATCGTTACTTGACTACATTCGAAAAACCAAAGTAACCGGTGATGAGGCCGGTGGTATTACCCAGCATATTGGTGCTTATCATGTGAAGACACCTAAAGGTGTTGTTTCGTTTATTGATACACCGGGTCACGCGGCTTTTACCGCCATGCGTGCGCGTGGAGCTCAAGTAACGGATTTGGTTATTTTGGTGGTGGCCGCTAATGACAGTGTTATGCCGCAAACCAAAGAAGCCATAGAACATGCCAAAGCGGCCGGTGTACCATTGATTGTGGCAATCACTAAAATGGATTTAGCCGAAGCCAATGTGGATCGGGTTAAACAAGATTTGGCCGGCCATGAAGTGGTGCCGGAGGATTGGGGCGGAGACACACAGTTTATAGAAGTGTCAGCGCATACCGGTCAGGGTATTGACGAACTTTTGGAAGCCATCTCTCTGCAAGCGGAACTGATGGAACTTACCGCAGTTAAAAACACCTCAGCCACAGGTATAGTGGTGGAATCATCCTTGGATAAAGGCCGTGGTCCGGTGGCCACAGTGTTGGTTAAAGGCGGCACCTTGAAAAAAGGTGATATGATTTTATGCGGTGAAGAGTTTGGCCGAATCAGAAGTTTAATTGATGAAAATGGTCAAGAAATAGAATCTGCCGGTCCTTCGATTCCGGCAGTGGTTTTAGGTCTTTCAGGTGTACCTCTGGCCGGTGACGAATTTTTAGTGGTAAAAAACAAAAAAGAAGCCCGAGATGCCGCCCAAGAGAACCGAGAAAAAGAACGAGAAACCCGATTGAACCGACAGCAAGCAGCCAAGTTAGAAAACTTGATGTCTCAAATGGGCAAAGAAGAGCGGCTGATTGTTAATATTGTGGTTAAAGCTGACGTTCAAGGCTCAGTTGAAGCGCTAAAAGATTCTTTAGAAAGTATTTCCAATGATGAAGTGGATGTCAGAGTGATTGCCTCAGGTGTAGGTGGAATTAACAATGCCGATGCTCAATTGGCAGCCGCTTCCAATGCCATTATCATCGGTTTTAATGTACGCGCTGATAAAGCTTCTCGTGAAACCATTAAAGAAAATGATTTAGATTTACACTATTTCAGTATTATTTACGAAGCCATCGACGAAGTCAAATCCGCTGTAACCGGTGTGTTGGGTACTGAAACTAAAGAGAAAATTCTGGGTACAGCTGAAGTGCGTGATGTCTTTAGATCATCGAAGTTTGGCACCATTGCCGGATGTTTGGTATCAGAAGGCGTTGTTAAACGTGATAACCCAATCCGAGTTTTGCGCGATAATGTGGTTATTTTTGAGGGTGAATTAGAATCATTGCGTCGTCATAAAGATGATGTTAAAGAAGTTCAATCTGGGACTGAATGTGGTATTGGTGTGAAACAATACAAAGATGTTCAGCCCGGTGACCAAATTGAATGTTATGAACGTTATGAAGTTCAAAAAACCTTAGATTAAGGCATTATTATGGGACACAGAGAATTTACCAGAAGCGATCGAGTGGCGGCGCAATTGCGCCGCACCTTGAGCACTGCCATACATCAAAATTTACCTGATGAGGACACCTCATTTATCACCATTTCAGATGTTGAAGTGACACGTGATTTGTCAGTCGCCACTGTTTACATTAACACCCTACATCCGGAACAGAAAAAATTGGCATTAGATACGCTAAAGGACAATATACCGGCGCTGCGTAAAGTAATGGCATCAGAGTTGCACAGTCGAAAAATACCTGAATTGCGATTCAAATATGACGCCTCATTAGAATATGGCCGTAAAATGGAAGATTTGATTAAACAGGCACGTGCCAGTGATCCTGAACAAGACGATTAATTAGGTTAGCATCTTTATGAGTCGCCGCGGCAGTCGTCACAAAAACTTCACCGATGTGCACGGTATTTTATTGGTTGATAAACCAGCGGGTATCACCTCAAATCAAACCCTACAAAAAGTTCGCCATTTACTCAAAGCCAACAAAGCCGGTCACACCGGTAATTTAGACCCGATGGCCACCGGACTACTGCCTTGTTGTTTTGGGGATGCCACTAAAGTCGCTGACTTAATGATTAATGCTGATAAAGCATATCAAGCCACAGCCGTGCTGGGCGCGCAAACTGATTCCGGTGATGCCACCGGGTCAATACAATTGCAAAAACCGGTACCGGTTTTGGATGCGCAAAAGATTCAGTTCGCCTGTAATCAATTGATGGGTGACATTCAACAAATACCACCGATGTATTCAGCACTTCACCACAAAGGTCAGCGTTTATATGATCTGGCTCGACAAGGCATTGAAGTCGATCGCCCGGCGAGAAAGGTAACCATCTATAAATTCGAGTATGTTAGCAGCCATAAAGACAAGCAGCTACAAACAGTGACTTTTAATGTGCATTGTTCAAAAGGTACTTATATTCGGACATTAATAGAAGATTGGGCGATCAAGTTAAATACATTGGCTCACCTGAATGCCTTACGAAGAACCCAAAGCGGAATATTCAAAGCCGACCAAATGCAAACCCTTGCGCAGCTTGAATCAAGTCAAAATCCACATCAATATTTATTGCCTGCGGATGCTGCGCTGACCGAATACCCTGCGATACAATTAAATAAACAACAAGCCACAGACTTAATCCATGGTAAACAAACAGCGGTCAATCAAGACACCGGTATGCACCGATTATATGATGATGCCGAGTTATTTATGGGTATGGGCAAAGTCTTTAATAATCATTTACGGGTGCATAAGTTGTTTATGAAATCTTATCAACAAAGCCTCGCTCAGCGTCAATAAAAACCACATATTCAAGGCGAAGCAAAATCACCACAAAAGCTTGTTTTTAACAGCTTTAGCCATTAGAATACGCGACTTATCTGAGCGGTACGAACAGTCTGACGGCCACTCGGTTTTATTCATGGGAGAATACTCCCCTTCAACGAGACAACACATGATTACAGTTGAACAAAGACAAGATATTATCAAAGAATACAAAACAAGTGAGAATGATACCGGTTCACCGGAAGTTCAAGTGGCGCTGTTAACTGCCCGCATTAATAACTTAGCAACTCACTTTAAGTCCCATAAAAAGGACATTCATTCAAGACGCGGGTTGTTGAAACTCATTAACCAACGTCGAAAATTGCTGGCTTATACCAAGCGTAAAGATGCCGACAGATACCAAAATCTGATTCAGCGTCTTGGCTTACGTCGATAAGATTGGCACAAACCCCCGTAAGGGGGTTTTTTGTGGGTTCAAGGGAACCCGCAACGTAAGAGATGAGAAAATTAACAGGCCAATTTAAGTAGGTCAGGAAGAGAAAAAGTGAATAAACATATTAAACAATTTCAGTATGGTCGCCATACCGTAACCATTGAAACCGGTGAGATTGCACGTCAAGCCACCGGTGCCGTTAAAATCAGCATGGGAGACACCGTCTTATTGGTCACCGTGGTCGGAAAAAAAGAAGCTGATCCAAACCAAGGTTTTTTCCCGTTAACGGTCAATTACCAAGAGAAATTTTACGCTGCCGGCGCCATCCCGGGTGGTTTCTTCAAACGTGAAGGCCGTCCAACTGAAAAAGAAACCCTGATTTGTCGCTTGATTGACCGACCGATTAGACCATTATTTCCAAATGGTTTTAAAAACGAAGTGCAAGTCATTGCGCAGGTTATGTCTTTTGACAAGGACATTGATTCTGATATTCCGGCGTTATTGGGTGCTTCTGCCGCTATAGCCATTTCCGGTATTCCATTTAACGGCCCAATTGGTGCTGCCAGAATTGGCTTCCAGGATGGTGAGTATTTATTGAACCCATCATTAGAACAATTAGAATCATCACAATTGGACTTAGTGGTTGCAGGCACAGACAAAGCTGTTTTGATGGTTGAATCAGAAGCTGATTTATTGACTGAAAAACAAATGTTAGGTGCTGTTAGTTATGGCCATGAACAAATGCAAGTGGCCATCGACGCCATTAAAGAACTTCAAGACGAAGTGGGTAAACCCAGTTGGGACTGGCAAGCGCCGGCTGCTGATGAAGGTTTACTAAATGCTATTTCGACTGAGTTTGGCAGTGACATTGAAGCGGCATTTGCGAACCAAGAAAAAGAAGCGCGTTATAATGCCTTAGCGCAATTGCGTGATAATGTGATTAATCACTTTTGTCCAGAGGCTGAAGAAGAGCCCAAATACGCTGCTAAGGAAGTTGCCGAAGCCTTGGGTCAATTAGAGAAAAAACATGTACGTGGTAAAATCATTTCCGGTGCCAAGCGTATTGACGGACGTGATAAAGACCAAGTTCGTCCGATTAGCGTTGAAGTTGGTTTCTTACCGCGCGCCCATGGGTCTGCTTTATTCACACGCGGTGAAACTCAAGCCATCG
Organism: Marinicella gelatinilytica; assembly: GCF_026410405.1. Classification (GTDB taxonomy): domain Bacteria; phylum Pseudomonadota; class Gammaproteobacteria; order Xanthomonadales; family Marinicellaceae; genus Marinicella; species Marinicella gelatinilytica. The sequence goes on from NZ_JAPMLN010000007.1 coordinate 126,316, forward strand.
TCACCACCACGTTAGGTACCGGTCGTGATGCCCAATTAATTGACGGCATTGAAGGTGAAACTAAAGACAGCTTTATGTTGCATTACAACTTCCCGCCATTTTGTGTGGGTGAAGCCGGTTTTATGGGTGGTCCAAAACGACGAGAAATTGGTCATGGTCGTCTGGCGAAACGTGGCTTAATGGCTGTGGTTCCTAATGAAGATGATTTCCCTTATGTGAAACGCATTGTTTCTGAAATCACTGAATCAAATGGCTCCAGTTCAATGGCTTCAGTCTGTGGTTCATCATTATCTATGATGGATGCCGGTATTCCTTTAAAAGCACCGGTGGCCGGCATTGCCATGGGCTTGATTAAGGAAGGCGATGATTTTGCCGTTTTATCTGATATCCTTGGTGATGAAGATCACTTGGGTGATATGGACTTTAAAGTGGCCGGTACTGAAGATGGTATTACCGCTTTGCAAATGGATATTAAAATCGAAGGCATTACCGCGGAAATCATGGAAATTGCTTTGCATCAAGCCACTGCCGGCCGTCAATTTATTTTGGGCGAAATGAATAAAGTCATTTCATCACCACGTGAAGAAATGTCGGCTTATGCACCCCGACTTGAGACCATTCAAGTCAATCCGGATAAAATCCGTGATATTATCGGCAAAGGTGGCGCCACCATACGCGCTTTGACTGAAGAAACCAATACCACCATTGATATTGATGATAACGGCACCGTGACCATCGCCTCTATCAATCAAGAAGACGGTGATTTGGCGAAAAAACGCATTGAAGATTTAACCGCCGAAGTTGAAGTGGGTGCTGTTTACGAAGGTAAAGTCGTGAAAATTATGGATTTTGGTGCTTTTGTAAACTTATTGCCCGGTCAAGACGGCATGGTGCATATTTCTGAAATCTGTCACGAGCGAGTCGCTAAGGTTACCGATAAAATGTCAGAAGGTGACGTTGTTCGGGTAAAAGTCTTAGAAGTCGATAAACAAGGCCGAGTACGCTTGTCCATGAAGGCTCTGGAAGACAAACCAGAATAAATATAGCCGTTTATAAGGTTAAAAAAACCCGCCAAATGGCGGGTTTTTTGTGAGAAAATTTTATTAATATGCTTAAACTATTTTAGATCCTTTCCGTGTAATTAGTTGGTTATTCGTCGTCTTGAAAATAGTCCTAAACCCGCCATCATCAGTATTAGCAAGCCAATTCCAAAGTTATTAATGATGGGAACCTGAACAGCCTGTTGATTACTGCTACCTCGAATTGTCAAATTATTCGGGCTGGATATTGCGTTACTGACAATCTCGATGCTGTCAGTAAAATTACCTGCTAATGACTGTGGTAAAAACTCGATCAATAAATCACAGCTCTGATTGGGTGATAAAGTAACAGGTAGGGCTAAACAAGTACCGCCAATAATTGAAAAGGGTGCATTTGGTGAAGAAATAGAATTAATTATCAAATTGCCTGAGCCGCTATTGGTTATTGTTACCGCTGAATTATCTGAGTTATTCATAGCCACAAATCCAAAATCCAGATCATTTGTGGACAATATAATATCAGCCCGGACACCATTGGCCAGTAAATCAACCGAATCGGGATTACTTAAGGCGTTTGAGGGAATATCAATTTGAGCTATACGAGCACCTAATGCTGATGGCGTAACGACAACATCGACCTGACAGGTATTTGCTGGTGCTATTGTCTGGTTAGAACAACCATCTGTAACCATGGTAAAGTCACCACTGTGACTGCCTGTTAGAGCTAAAGTACCAACAGTTAAATCACTACCACCGGTGCTTTCAATGATGAAGCTCTGGGTATTGCTGGTGGTGCCGATTTCTACATCAGCAAAATCAATGGATGACGAGGACATTGTTAGTCCGGCTTGTACGCCATTGGCCAGTAAATCAACCGAATCGGGATTACTTAAGTCATTTGAGGGAATATCAATTTGAGCTGTGCGAGCGCCTAACGCCGAAGGTGTCATGACAACAACAACCGAGCAGGTGTTTGTTGGTGCTATTGTCAGGTTAGAACAACCATCTGTAACCATGGTAAAGTCACCATTATGGCTGCCTGTTAAAACCAATGTGCCTAAATTCAAATCAGTGCCACCGGTATTTTCGATGATAAAATTCTGTATACTGCTGGTTGTTCCAACCTCAATATCACCAAAGTCTATGGATGCTGTAGACAATGAAACCTCAGGGTCACCTGCAATAAAGCCCGAGCGGACATTGTCTATACCAATCATGTCATCTGCAAAGCCAAGCCGCCACGCAAGGAAATTGACAAAGCCGGTACCACCTAAGTCGGCGTTACTGGTACAAGTGGTCGGATTGTCACAGTTATCAAATGATTGTGAGGCAATAACTGCTCCGTTATCATCCAAGACAGACATTAAAACCGTGCTATTATCTGTTGGGTTGCTGCCTTTAAAATAATCGACCCTAAAAGTATACCAACCGGTGGTGGTTAAAGTGACAAGTTGTACCCCTCTGGCACGGACTGAAAATCCAGCGCTTGGATTGGGCGCTAATATGCCAAATCGACTTTCAGTGTTCCAATCATAATTTGTTCCGTCTGAATTTGATGCAACAAAGTCAACAGACACCCGACCACTGGCGACAGCTGGCCAGCTGGTATCTAAATAAACATCAACAGATTGAAAGAAATCATTGCCTGGATAGGGTGATAGTCCACCAAAAACCGAAGCGCCACCGCCACCGTAATTATTTTGTGAGTAATCCGCATCATCGTTATTGACCTGGGCATAATAAGAGCCATCCGGTGCGGTTAATGCCAGTGGACCGCTGCCTGATTGATAGCGGTCAATACCTGCGGTTGAATAATACCAGCCACTGGCGTCTGTTTCAAAACCTTGGTGATAAGGTGTGATAGCTAAGGATTTGCTCGATATTGTGTTTCTTGAATTCAAGTAATAAGTGCAATTTAATCATGCAGCAAGTAAATCGACTTGCTGCCCCATAAATAATTCATTCGGAGATTTCCCGCCTCTTGTTTTCCGTGGTCTGTTATTCAGGCAATCCATTACGTGTTCTATTTG
>NZ_JAPMLN010000008.1 GCF_026410405.1 Marinicella gelatinilytica
AGCCGCTGCCTTCAACTTTGCTAAGTTGTTGAAGGCTTTTTATTGGGCCTTGAATAAATTCACTACAAATACCCGCCAATGTCTAATTTATTCACCAAGTTCATTGGTGCTGAAGTGAATTCTTCAGGTTCGACTATTTACCATTTTGGTTTATACTTATAAGCCATAAATATCATTATAAAAAATACGAGTATAAACATTGGGCCCATTAGAATTTGAAAATCCTGAAATTGATGGTTTTGCAATTAGAACTTTTAGAGATACGGCTGATTTGGATTATATAGCTGCGAGGCTTTGTTATCGTTCGGGATTAATTCCACAGTTTCACTGGCAATCATTACAGTGTATAGAAAAGTATTTCAAAACAATACTTTTACTTAATAGAATAAAATGTACTGAACGGACACATAGCTTAAAAAATTTATACGACTTATCAGTCCAATTACCTTTTGAATTATTTTTAAGCCCATCAAGTGATAAATTAATTGAACACCTTGATAAATTTGGCACAAACCGGTATTTTAATTACTCTTATTATGTAGATGGACCAAAACTGGTGTTGCTTGATAAATGCGTTTGGGAAATTCGACATTATTGTTATCAAATGAACTACAGTATTTTTTTAGATGGAGAATATCGCTCTCAATTAAACAATAATGTCAATTTAATAAGAACAAGTCATAATAATTTTAAAAATTCAAAAAAAATTCCAAATGTTAATGGGAAGCTTGAGGAAATTGTTGCTAATAAAGAGTACTTTTCTAGAAAAGCTTTGATATGGCAAAACGCCTTCTTTGGATTAAAAAACAGAAATGTTGTAAAGCAAAAAATACATTTTATAGCTGAAAACCCTCCTTTATCTCTTAACCCAGATTTACTTGAAGAAATTGAGAAATATATATTCTTACCTAAACATGTTTGCACAGCATATAGAAACATTAAAAAACCAAAATAGTGCTTATTTCAGTACTTTTCATCTCGTTCCCATGCTCCGGCGTGGGAATGCATAGCTACCAGTTCTGGTGGATTTCAATAAGACCGGATTGGCCGGCGTAGTTTCGGGCGCTGGAATAGCTCCAATGTTCGGCTTTGTCAACATAACCTCTTTTGACTGGGTTTTGATGAATATAGGCAATTTTTTGTTTTAATACAGTTTCCGTTTCAATTAATTGTGGGTGCATACCTTCTTGCTAAAATTGAAAATTTCGATCGGCTTTTTGTACTTTTATAGAATAACCACCCTTCCACGGTAAAATCGGAAGTTCGTTGTTTTTAGCTTTTTCTGAAATCAATGGATTGTTTTGGGCTAATAATCGACCTTGTTCCCAGCAGGTAATTAAGCCCATATCATGATCTTCCCACCTGTCTTGCCAAGTCGAGTTATTCCTTATTAGTGGATCGGTAATAGATTTTTTAATAACATTACTCATAACTCCAATATACAATATATTTATTTTAACTTCTATAAAGTTATTTATTTAAGATTTAGTTGTTTCACAGTCTCCGGAGCGTGGGAACGAGAATAAAGTGGCTATCCCAGATTCACATTATGATATCATCAGTTAAAACCATGAAATTAAATTATATTTTGCTAACAGTTGTCATGTTGCCTTCATGCGCTTTGGTTAATAGCAAGCACGAAAATCACATAGAAGGGATAGGTTCTCAACAAAAAGTATTTGTGATAAAAAGATCGTATATTGGACAGATAGCTGAAACCATTTTCGCTGATGTTAAAGAACTGGGTGAAGCAATGGACTCAGAATGTGCAAGTGACCCTAGGACAGAAGATGGTAGCTATATTTGGGTTTGTTTTCTAAAACCGAAACCTGTAGAAATTAAAGGTAAATTTCTAACAACACCACCAGATACGGGTGAGTGGATGCTTAATCTCAACTTTAAAGAAAATACATATCAATTAAGAAAATCATGGGTGCACAATGCGCAAAATCATGGAGGTGTCATTAAAAAAGTTTATATTGAGCGTATGGCGCAGTCAGTTTTGTCAGATTTAAGTGGCTCTATAAATCATACTAATACAAGCTGTGAGATTGATAAAAGTGTTGCAGATGGGCATTTTGTTTGGGTTTGTAATATACCCAATATATCTACATATGCGAACAGTGGAAATAAAAAATCAGTTTCAGGTTCTAACAATAGGATGTTAATTATTAATTTTAAAGAAAACACCTATGAACTTAATATGTTGTGACAACAAAACTGATGTTTCCTCGCTCTCAGTCTCTGCAGCTTGGAACGAGAATAATAAAAAAAAGAGTATAAAATGAGTGTCATACGTCTATTGGCCACGGGCATTAGAATTTTGGGTGCCTATTTTTTAATTAAATTTATAATCATGTCTTTGCAGTATTTTTATGCCTATTCATTTGTTGACGAATACGGTGCTGATGCCGGGCAACTTTTAAATTGGGTGACATTGACATGGGGTGTTATATACCTTGTTGTGATAATGATAATGCTTGTATTCCCGGTTACTTTAGCTCAGTGGTTTGTGCCGAGGAAAGTAAATGAAGATGATAGCGAAAATATCCATATTTCAAATCTAATCATATCTGCTTTTGTGATTATTGGGGTGGTGTTATTGGCCAGGTCAATTCCGGATATTTTTTATAATTGTGCGTGGATCTGGCATATTTATAGTGCAGAAATGAACACACATTTATTGTCTGAGTATGTTATTGATTTATTAACGACGTTTATTGAGTTTGGGATTGGTTTATACCTTACGATTGGAACAAGGGGCTTTCGGCGGATATTGTTTAAAATCCGCAGAGCGGGAATACAATAAAAGTCAGCACAATCTGTTGAGGCGTCATGCAATAATTAATATTTGATTGTGTGATTACTTGGCAACATCCTTGTTTGGATTTTCAGTCAATCATTTTATTGGCTGTGTCATTTTAGGGGCATAAACCATCGCTTGTTTGTCATTATTTGGCGTTACAATAGATTCTCTTTTTGGGGAAATGTTATGGTCTTTTTACCGTTAATTGTTTTGCTTGTTTTAATGGCTTTGTTTGTTCGTTGGGTGGTGGCTAAACGACCGGGGGATCGGTTTTATTATTGGGCTTGGGTGCTGGTCATGCTGAGTTCTTTTTTGCTGTTTTGGGTGAATGGGGCGGTGGGCATTATTGGGGACTCAAATAATGATGTCAATATGCTGTATAGCGCGTCACTTGGATTGGGTGTGATGGGTGCTTTATGGCAGCGGTTCCGACCTTTGCCAATGGTATATTTGATGTTGATTTTGGGCTTTTTACAGGTATTAATTGCGGTACTTGCCTGGCTGCTGGACTGGGGTGTCTCTGGACCTGTTTGGCCGTGGGATGTATGGTTTTTATCAATATTCTTTACTTTAATGTGGTTAATGGCTGCCTGGTTATTTTATAAGTCAGAATTTAAATAATAGTTCGTTTAGTGTGATTTTACTCTAGGGATGTCTGTGTTAAAGGTATTTTGATTGCTTTAATTTGTGACTGATTGCACCGTTTTTAGGTTAGCTGTTTGCTAATGTTAGCTTGAGCAGGGATAATGTTGATTTTAAATTTTATAAATAAAGGGCGGATATGTTGAGACAAGTTAAAGTGATGGTAATGGTTATGCTGCTGGCAGGGATTATGTCCGGCTGTGCAACTTTAAATGAAAACGAATGCTTGAGTGCGGATTGGTATCAGATTGGATTTAGTGATGGTGTCAAAGGTGAGCCGGAAACTTATTTGGAGAAGCACCGAAAAGCCTGTTCCAAGCATGGGGTTAGAACTGATTTGTCGGAATGGTTAACGGGGCGGGAAGCCGGATTACGTCGTTACTGTACCGCCGAAAAAGGTTATGAAGAAGGTTTGCTGAATAATAAATACCATGGTGTCTGCGCCGGTCGTGAGGGGCGTGAGTTTCAGCAAGCATACCAGCGGGGCAATGAGCTGTATCAGCAGCGTCAATTGGTGGCTCAAATTGAATCGGATATTAAAGGCATTGAGCAGAATATGGCGGACTTAGATCATGAGTGGGAAAATCTGCGGGCCGATTTATTGAATGATCGCTTAAGCAGTAATGAGCGTAGGCAGTTGGTTGACCGCTTGGATGTTGTTAAGCGAGACAATGAAAACATGGTTGGAGAGCGTCAGTTTTTAATTGAAAAATTAAACCAAGCCCTTGTTCAGTTGGATTATATGGAGCAAGAGCATCGCCGTAAAAGGTATTAAATGAGCAGCGATAAGTTCTCTGTTAGGATTTAAGTAAATTAATACGTCGTACAGGTTTCGTTAGTGTTAAATTTTTAAATAGCGTTGGAAGGTTGGGTCGTTGTACAAATATGCTGAACAGCACTAAGGCAATGGCCATGGCTTGATAGCTGTCTCTGGCCGGAACGTCTGCCGGTAACAGCCAAACGGCTAATAAGATAAGACTGCTGTGGGTGGTGCTTAGGAATAATAAATGGCGTGTTAAAAGACTCATTTGGCTGCCAGTTAACTGAGACATCAGAGGTAAGAAACCGTATAACCCGATACCACGGCTGATGATAAAAACGGCCACCGATAACAGCATAGCAAACCAATGATTTTTCAATAAATCAAAATCTAATTGATATATCACAATTCCGTAAATAACGATACTGGCAAAATAACGAAGGTTGCGTGATATGCCGCGCACATACAGTATTTCTCGTGGTGATAAAAATTGGCTGTGGGCTTTGTTCATAATAAGGACGCTGGTTAACATAGACATGATGCCGGAGACCCCGAAATAATGCTGACTGCTGAGATAGGATAACCAGCTAATGGTGATCAGTAGCAGAATATTAATTCGATAATTTTGAATATTAGTACTGATTAAGCCGCCAATAATACCCCAAACAAAGCCAAATACCACACCGCCCAACAAGGCCCATAGCCAATAAAGCCAATACCATGTAAGGTTTGGCCAAATAAACTCTTCGGCAGTATCCATTGCAGTTAAGGAAGCCACAGCCAAAAACAGTATTAAAGCCAGTACGCTGATAACGAGAGGTTCAATTTGTACCAGACCAAGATGTTGTCGTGCCTTTTCAGGATATATTTCATGCATGGATTTCACCATGGATAAAGTTTTACGAGGGGGTGAAAAATCTGTGATAAATAACAGCAAAGCCGTCGCTATTATGATGATTATAGGCGTCTCTAAATAATTGTTTAAACCCCAAAAAATAAATAAAGCAGCGAATCCAAAAGACAATACAAAGGTCGGTAGTAGTAACATCATTGGGCGCCAGCGTTGGTGACGTAAATGATGGAGATTAAAGCGATAGGCGGCATCAGCCAGAATAATCGGCAATAAAAGATATGTCGTTAGGTTATGAATTTGATCATAACTCAAAGTCGGAATTGAAATAAACAGACTCAAACCGTTGATAGCAATAAAACCGACAAGCACAAAGCAAGCTGCTAAGGAAAGTTGTAAGTTACGTTTCAGCCAGTTAGCCAGAGAAATGGCCACCAGTAGTATCACTAATAGAATACAAATGAAACCAATAGGATCTGAGTCATTCATGGTTTGACTCGGGTTGCTGAGTGTTGCTGAGATTTATTAGGTGTTGTTTTTGAAAGTGGCTGCGGCATAGCTTGAGATGTCGCGCTGAGTTGTCGCCAAGCAACTCTGGTATTACTAAAATATTCATGATCTTTCCCCTGCTTTTGACGAGTTATCGTCTGCCCTTGCTAATGATTATAGCAAAAAAGCCAGGTTGTCATCATATATTTTTGTTTGAGCTAATTAAGGACTTAGATGGGAGAGAAAAAGCGACCATCTTCAGGCTGTAATATGATCGCGCATTTCCTAATCAGAATACTGGGCAAGTTGGAGGTGGTGGTTCATCCCCTTCAAAGCCATTGGCAAAAATAAAATCTTCAAAACCATTTTTGAAAATCAAATCGGCTAAGGCGCCGCGTAAACTTTTAAGAGGATTAAAAGGCAAGCTACTGCCATCACCGTGAGGGAAGGGTGTTACCGGTGTAGCGATTAAATTAAAATCACCATAGCTGGTACCTGCTGTGACATCAATCCAAATACCGTTACTTTCATCGGCAAATAAGGCCACTAATTTATTTTGTTGAGAAAACATCAGGCTGGTGAGTCGGCCTGTCAGATTACCAACATCAGTAAATTCGCTGCAAGCAGCGGTCATGGTGTTCGGGTCGACATCTATCAAGACATCTTTGTCGCTGTAAGTTTGTGAGTCATAAGCATAAAAATGGTTATCGCCATAAGGACTGACAGCAAAATCGTGAATACCTTTATCCATAATGTTTGTTTGTGTCAGGCAAGTATCTACCGCCTGATTATAATTACCGTTATTTCTAAAGTTGTTGACCACACAAGTAGAAAAAATATTCGTTTGGTTTTGGAATTCTGTCATTACATCGGTGCATGCTTGGTCACTGCTTACATCCACATCTAGCCAGACAGTGGGTAGATTGCCGCCTGATGCGGTGGCTAAACTGGCATGGCTGACCTGGCCAATGACAATTTGTGGCATTTGGTATTCGACCTTGGCAGTGCCGGCAAGTAAAGAACCTGATGATTCATAATTGGTGCGGTAAGCCAGTAAAAAATAATCACCGGATTCATTAAAAGTGGCCGCTGAATGAACAATTGGTACCACTTGGTGAATATCGCCAGAAGTAGCGGTTTCTGATGGCGGCTGAATGAACCCGATGTTTTCATAGCCGCCATCATTACCAATGCGGAAAACGTCCACAGGATCCGCTTTCATAAAATCACCAAGCTTTTGTGGCATTGGAAAAGTAGGAGGCATTTCCAAATGGGTGCCTATACCGCGACTGTCGGTGGGCATCAAGCCATAGAGTAATTGATCCATCGGATTTAGACCCAGACCGTTAATCGGGTTCATTATGGCACCACAAGCCGATAAGTTGCCTAAATTATGTTTGTCCGTTAAGTTAGTGCACTGGCTGGCTAAGGCCATATTGCCTAGATTATCATTGGACACTGTATAGGCGCGGTTTAAATAATTCTGGAAAGATGTGCTGGTATTGGGTGAGCAATTAACCGGTGAGCCGGCCATGGCGAAATGGCTTAATGTCCATAAGACGGAGAATACATAAATTCGTTTTTTCATAAGGTTCTCTGGGGGATGGTCTCGTGAATCTACTTTACTGTAAAACGTGAATTCCGTCACATAAAAGCGGGTTTTAGTTGGGTATTTTGATAAAAACAATGAGTTTTCATATAAAGAATGTGACGTATTTCAAAAAAAGTTATAAAAATTGACACATTTTTAAAGGTTTTTTGTTTGATCATGATCCTAATTGAAGGTTGTATTGAGACAAGTTCAGTCCATTACATTTACTCAAAACCATGGCTAAATATAACGTCATCACAAAGCGACAACGGTGTAGAATTGTCGGTGGTGTCACTAAACCACAGATAATAATAAGACCCACGAATACCGACACCCATGGCGCGCCAGGTGGGGCTGCTCCAGATGCCCTGGTTTAAGATAACGTCATTATGGCCGGGACTATTTTTCCAACCATTCAGTGCAGCAGCCGGAGTCGGGTAGCCCCAAGCGGCATTTTCATAACCGTTACCGGTGTAGCTGCCAGCACTGATTTCGCGGGGTTTATCCCACATTTTCTGGGCTTGGGCGTGATCTTCGGTGTAACACATCCCAGACCAGAGATGGGGCATATCATTCGACCAACTGTGTAGGTTACAACTTGGGGTAAATAAGCTGCCACCATTAATAAGTGCATCCTCGGCATGCCATTGCCCCACAGTATTGAGAACATTTGAATAGGCAACAGCAGTTTTGCCATTATCAGTGCGGTATTGATTGACCAGATTTAGTAAGTTCCATTCATCGTTACTGAGACAAGTGCCGGGTGTCGCAGGCGTTTGTGCAAAAGACAGACTTGTGATCAAAACCAACAGAATGGTTACGATGTGTTTAAGCTGTGTTTTTATCTTCAAAGTCATGTTTTTATTGTAATGTCTCAGCATTGACAAAAATGTGAAGTTAGTCAATCTGAGGATAATTGCTTCAGCTTTAATTGCAGTGGGTCGAAGTTAATCTCAGGGTGGGTTTCTTTCAACTGTTGCAGTGTTTTTTGGCTTTTTTGCCATTGTTGATGGGCAATCTGCTGTTCTAAATCCTGCCACAAAGTTTGTTCAGTTTCGGTCAGTTTTTCTGGTTTTATGCGTTCGATTAAATCGGTTATCGATTTTGGTATCTGCTGCATTTGATTGTTAACCGGTAAGATTGCCGGCGCAGATTGCAGACTGTCTTCAGCCAAGGGTTCTTGTTCAGCTTTTAATTCTGAAAATTCTTGATGAGCTTCTTTTGTTGCTGCGCGACTTTTTGCTGCTGTGATCGGTGCTTCCAGACCGGCCATATCTGATTCCGATTCTTGACGTTTTATACGTGAGCCGGTGACGGTGATTTTGTCTTGTGCGTTCCTATCCTCTGCGGATGTGGCGGGTTTGGATTTGACATCTGGTTTGGGGCTGTGGTTAGAAACAGGTGCGCTGGGAATGGGTTCCGGTTGTAAAGATTCTTGTCGGACTTGTTGTAGTTCAGGTTGTTCCAGCATCAGCCACAGAATGGGTAGGGCGAATAAAACCGAAGCCGCCGCCAGCCACGGTCGTAAACGGCCCAATCGTGTCGATTGATGGGCTTGCTCCGCATGCGCTAAAATGGCGTCATCAATGGATTTTGGTGGTTGGGTTTTGTCACCTTTTTGATAAAGCTGATCGATGTGTGGGTCTTTGTGGTTCATAACAGCACCTGTAAGGTGTTTTTAAGTTTCTTCAGCGCATAACGGTAGCGGCTTTTGATGCGCTCTTTGGGTTGATGGGTGATTTCGGCGATTTGTTGCAAGGTTAAATCACCCTCGTGAAACAGCAGGAACACTTCCCGCTGATCCGGCGGTAATTCAGTGACCGCTTTATGCAGGGCTTTGGCATGACGCTTTTGTTGTAGAGCCTGTTCGGGTAACTGGTAATGCCCTGTTGTTTCATGATGATGTTCCGATATCGATTCATCAAACGCCTGTTCATAGCGTTTACCCTGTTTACGGTAATAATCAATCAATAAGCGTCGGGCGATGGTGTAGGCCCAGGTGGTAAATGTCTGCTTGGCATTAAAGTTGTCTTTATGTTGGATAATCCGAAACCACAGGTCCTGAAACAGTTCATCCGCTTGCGTCTCGTTATTAATTGATTTTAAGACAAAGCGATACAGCGGGCCTTTGTGGCGTTCATAAAGAACGGCAAAGGCCCGCTGGGCGTGATGTGTGTTATTGGCGTACATAACCATCAATTGTTCATCACTTTGTTGGCTGATTGTTTTCCCATGAACACGCTTAAGCATGGTGTTATTGTAAAACGAAACCAACGTGGCGCGAATACTTTATTGTTTCGACAGAGATTGCGCCAAAGACACCAGCTGCACAAACTCACCACGATAACCGAAGGCATCGTGGCCTTTGTTTTGATTGGCCAATGATCGAATGGCGTCGTAATCAAAATCTTTGAGATACGTGCCACCGCGTAATTGTTGACCAAAGGCGGCCACCGCGGCAGAAAATCCAAAAGCATCACTGACCTTGTTTAAATCTTTCATCTGATTTTTCTCAATCGGCCAGGTCAATAGCTGGCTGGTATCACTGTCGGGTTTTTTATAGCGGATTTTCAAAAAAGCCAGCTCTTTGCCATGTTGTTTTGAATTATCGGCATTCTGGTAACGTGATTCAGGTAACCAGCCTTTATTGCCGGTCAAAACAATTTCATAAATGGCGGTGACTGTATGACCGGCACCAATGTCGCCCGCATCAACCTTGTCATTGTCAAAATCTTCTTCATTTAACTGCCGGTTTTCATATCCGATTAAACGGTATTCGGACACGGTATTGGGATTAAATTCAATTTGAATTTTAACGTCTTTGGCAATGGTGAATAAAGTACCGTTCATTTGTTCCACCAGCACTTTATTGGCTTCTTTAATGGTGTCAATGTAAGCGTAATTACCATTGCCGACATCGGCCAGTTGTTCCATCAGATGGTCGTTGTAATTGCCGGTACCAAAACCCAGGGTGGTTAAAGACACACCTTGTTCACGTTTTTTCTCCACCAGTTCTTTGAGTGCTTCAAAGTTGGTTGTGCCGACATTAAAGTCACCATCGGTGGCAATTAATATTCGGTTAATACCGTCTTTAATAAAGCTCTGTTCCGCCAGTTGATAGGCCAGATGAATACCGGCTGAGCCATGGGTGGAACCACCGGCGGACAGTTGATCTAATGCCGCCGCAATTTTGGCCTGGTTATTACCCGGTGTTGGTTCTAACACAGTTCCCGCAGCACCGGCATACACGGCGATTGATACGCGATCATCGGCATTCAGTTGCCTGGATAACAGTTTTAAAGCCGACTTTAAAAGACCGATTTTATCGGGACTGTTCATGGAACCGGAGACATCCAATAAAAACACCAGATTGGCAGCGGGACGGTTTTTAACCGGGACTTCATAACCTTTTAAACCGATGTGCAATAAATGCGCGTCTTTATTCCACGGTGAAGGTGCGAGTTCGATGTGCGAAGCAAAGGGTGTATTTAGATTATCCGGTGCATCATAATCATAACTGAAATAGTTAATCAGCTCTTCGGTGCGAATGGCATCTTTGCGTGGCAATTGCCCGCTGTTTAAAAACCGACGCATATTGGCATAACTGCCGGTATCGACATCGATGGAAAAAGTAGACACCGGCTGCTTCAACACCGATTGCACACTCATATCATCAAACTGCTTGTAATTCTCTCGATCTTGCGACGGTATTTGCAGCGGTGAGGGCATCGGCATACCAATGCTATCGGCGGCCAAATTTGATGTTCGACTTATGCGAGATCCGGTGACGGTAATTTCACCTTGTTCGTAAAGACTGACCTGCGCTTCCTGTTCCTTTTTCTCAACCACAACCGGTTGACCGGTATCGACTTCCGGTGCGATCGGTTTGTTTTTTTCAGAAGGTTCAGGCTGTTGCCCGGCACAGGCAGTGAGTAAAGCAAAAAATAAAATAAATAAAAGGTGTTTCATAGCGATTCTCGTTTGTTAAGTACCCCTATATACGTTCGAGAATCTCAACGGGGTTAATTAAATTATCTATTTTTTCGTTAGAGATTCTCCAAAGTGATGAAAACCACTATCCGCGTCGTCCTCGTGCTTGACACGGGGACCCAGTATGCGAAGCATACAAAAGCGTAGCTTTTAATCGTGATTATTGAACGACATACAGAAATTCACCTGTACATCATTATTGAAGATGGGTCCCCGGGTCGGTGCCCGAGGACGACGCGATTGGCTTCTATTTACTTGAATGGTGATGCTTCGGACTATAATTTTCACAGATGAAACGTCTGTTTCGGGCAAGGCGCTAAATATCCATTCAGGCCGTTAATGAACTTTATCTTGATTATTGTTTTCTAATTGGTCGAAGTGCCATTGCGCTTTTTCCCAATTCAAATCTTGGCTCATATGCCAATTAAATTGGCGCGGATATTGATTGTACTTATTTATGTTTTTGAGGTGTTGATCGGCTATTTCAGGGTCATAGACTCGCCAGATTAAGCTTCTCGTACCATTCCACGTTTCTCTAATAAGGAAAAGCGCATTACCTCCCGCCTTAATATCCTTTTCTAATTTATCTCCAAATGGGTCAACAATCTCTCTTTCTTCTATTGAAGGCATACCATTTTCGATCAATTCCTCAAAATAAATTACTACAGTTAAGTGCCAACTAAAAATATATTGATGCTCAAAGTCTTTTAAAGAGGAATTAAGTACACCAACACCGGGTAAGCCATCCTCATGCCAATTAATTAGCGTATAAATTTCTTCTGGAAGCTCAATTTTAACCTCTTTTTCTTTCAATTTTTTTCTTTCCCTTTGCGTTTTTTAAACATATTAGATCAAGACTTTAAGCTTAGAATTTATTATAAATTTATTTAAGACAATTTTGATTATTATTTTAATTTTGTTGCAAAACAATCATTATCTTGTATTTGAATGAAAGGTAGTATTTTTACAGTGTTGCTGGACAAGGCAGGGCATCAACATTAGAGCGCCTTAGGTCAGCCCAGCAGCTACGGAGGGTTTTATCGTAGCTGCGCCCCTTGCGGGCGCCATTTATTAGATGAGTTCACTGGGACTAATTAACTTACGTCCCATGTACAATATTTCCGGTCTTGACAAGTAAACAAGTAAACCGAGACATTAAAATTCCCTTCAAGATGATTGGTAATGCGGTTGTTTGGTAGAGTTTGCCATAACCAGTCTAAATCGGTTTGTTCTTCATCTTCGGCGGAGAATGAATTTATAAATTCGTTTTTGTTTATGAAATCTGCTTTTGACGCTAATCTTTCAAACACGCAATAATCACCATTAACATAAGGCCAAACTCTATTTTGCCATGTTGGTAAAGCGGGTGTATTGTAGATAATGATATTCGTTTTATTTTCATCATCACCAAATGCTTCATTGGTTTCAATTCCGAGATTCTCAAGCTTACCTGCGATCAAGCATTCATCACAGATGCAATCAATTTCTTTTTCGCCATAGAAACCACCAGCATCAAACCATATCCCGTTATTTCCACAGATTGAACACGCTGAAGTTTTATCAAGTTTAAAAGAGAAATTGTCTGGATCTCTAAAATACCTGAAAGTTATTTTACTCATATATATGGAATATTAATATAGGGATTTCTAAATGTTGTTATCTTATAGATAATAAATTTGGATTATAGCAGAGACATTTCGTGGCCACAAAAAAACCCGTCTGCATAAGACGGGTTTCGTGGGTAAGTCCAGCACCCTTTTAAGTTCGATTAGTATTGCCTTTTATTATTCTGCTAAACATGAATTCAGACACTTGATGAACAAAAGGGGTGCTGGATTAGTGTCGCTATTTTATTTATTATTCGCTTGCGTTTTTTATCGCCAAAGCTTGTGCCACAGCGTTGACGGTGGCGGCGATGCGGATTGAGGATTGAATGCCTTCTTTGCTGATGCCGTGTTTGGCAATCGCGCTGACATGGGAATCAATACACATGCCGCAACCTTCAATGGCTGAAACCGCTAAACTAATCAGTTCAAAATCGACTTTTTCAATACCCGGTCGCGCCATCACGTTCATGCGCAATTTCGCCGGTAATGTGGCGTAGCTGTCATCACTACACAAATGGGTAAAACGGTAGTAAATATTATTCATCGCCATAATGGTGGTGGCGGCTTTAACGGCTTCCACATCAGTTTCGCTGAGAACATCCGCGACTTCACCGGCAATACTTTGGATAACCACCTTGTCTTTGGTGGCATAGGCTGAGCCCAGAGCAATCATGGCGATTTGTGAAGCCGATAAACCGGTAGCGCCTTCTTCCGTCAGGACACTGGTCAAATTTAATTTAATGTCTTTGGCATAATCAGGCAGGGCTGATTTTAAATCTTGAATAGACATAGAAAACTCCTGAAAATAGTTGGGTCAAAATCATCCCGTGACCAAGCGATCACGGGATGGATTTGGGTAATATTTAAGCAGTGGCTTGTTTTAAATCGATGGTTTCGTCGCCTTTGCTCCAGTTACAGGGGCATAACTCATCGGTTTGTAAAGCATCGAGAACACGCATCACTTCTTTCGGGTTACGACCGACGTTTAAATCTGTGGTCATGGAGAAGCGAATAATACCGTCCGGATCTACGATAAACACAGCACGTTGAGCCACACCTTCGTTTTTATCTAAAATACCCAAAGCTTCGGTCAGTTCTCGTTTCACATCTGCCAACATCGGAATCGGTAAATCACGCAATTCTTCCTGGTGTTTACGCCACGCCCAATGGGTGAACTCTGTATCGGTACTGGCGGTCAGCAACTGGGCATCCCGGTCAGCAAAATCTTCGTACAAATCACCAAAGGCGGCAATTTCAGTGGGACAGACAAAAGTAAAATCTTTTGGATAAAAGAAAATCACTTGCCATTTTCCGGCATAGGTTTGGTCTGTTATTTCGGTAAAAACGTTATCGATATTGATTTCATCTAATGGTTTACCGTCAACAGCGGTTAATTTAAATTCTGGAAATTTTTCACCAACACTAATCATAATGAACTCCTTGGTTTTTAGTTTAGAAAAAGAATATTGTTTCGATGGGTGTATGATAAGCGCAGGCGAATGATTTGTAAAATTGAATGATTAGATTGAACTGTTCGCAAAAATAGAACGTTGTAATTGTTGTCAATCAATCTTTAAACAGCAAGGGCATATTAATGATTACTTCAACTTTATAACTAATTTTTTGAACAAAAGTTTGCTGATGAATGGCGTATATTTTTGTGTGATTCAGTGACAAATATTTGAAATATTTTTAAATAAATGTCAAAAGTTAGCTTGCTTAACAAATAAATGCGTTTAATCGCTTAAAATTTAATCACTTCGTTATGGTTTTTTTGTGGGTGGTTGATATCTGTGGTTTAATTAAATACTCTTTGTTAGGGTCTTGCCCCATGTTAAGTGAAAAATAATAATCTGAATTTTCTATCATTATTTTTTGTTGTATTTGTTTGCTTTGGTAGCTATGCGTTTGCCGAAACTGAATTAGAACAATCTTTGACTGAATGCAAATCATTGGAGGATGACCAACCGCAACAAGCCATTACTTTGGCAGAATCAATCCTGTCTCATATGTCAAAAGAAGAAAATGCGGTTATCTATGGGCAGTTTTTAGGCTGTGCAGCCTGGGCTTACGCCAACAATAATGAAATAAATGAAGCACAAAATAAAGCCACAGAGTTAGAAGCATTATCGACTCAATTAGATGCCAGCGAGGATAAAGTCGATTTACTTCGCCGAACCGGCAGTATTTTTCATCGCACCGGCAATCGCATTGCGGCCGTTGATAATTACCAAAAAGCCATGGATATGGCTGAGTCTTTGAATTTGAAAAAGCCTCAAATTGCTATTTTGAGTAATTTAGGTGTTCTTAATTCCCAGATCAGGGAGCATGAACTGGCCATTGCTAATTATTATCTGGCACTGAAACTGATGGCGGAATTGGGTGATAACAGTTATCAGGCCCCGGTGCTGTTTAATTTGGCGATTACTTTAAATGGTGAAGGTCGTTATAAAGAAAGCTTACCGCTATTAGAAAAAGTGGAAGCCATGATAACCGACCAATGGCCTGACAGTCGCGTGGCGCAAGTGTATTCGGGATTGGCGGTTGCGCATAATGCCTTGGATTCACATAATCTGGCGTTAGCGTATATTGAAAAAGCGTTGGCGTTGTTATCCAAAGAGTCCATTCAATCCATTGAATATTATGGGACGCTGGTGGCTTATGCGGAGGTTTTGATTGCACTTGATCAAGCACAAAGCGCTTTACAACAGGCTGATACCGCCTGGCAATATTATCAATTAGACGAAAATCGGGAGCAATTGCTGAGTGTTAATAATCCCTTATATGCTTTGGCCAATGTCTATGAAGATGTCCAAAGACCGCTTAAAGCCCTGGCTGTTCGTAAATTGGCCGCAGAGATTGACGCGGAATTTCAGGACAGCTTTAATAAAGAAGCCATGGCACAAATGCAGGCCCGATTAAGTGACAGTCAGCAGCGCAAGGAATTGGCTGAATTAAAAGCGCAACAAGCTAAAGACAAAATAGAACTTATCGCCGCACAACATAATCGACAATTGACTTTAATGTTGGTGGTGTTCGGATCAATTTTAGTGCTGGCTTTTTTATTCTGGCAACGTCGTGTTAATAAACGCCTTCATGCCATATCGATACGTGACTCCTTAACACAATTGGGTAATCGACGTGCGATACGAGAATGGATGGCCAATCGAAAATTCCCACAACCGCCTAAAATTCGGTTGATGTGGTTGATTGATTTGGATATGTTTAAACATATCAATGATCAATATGGTCATGAAGCCGGTGATGAGGTTTTAATTGCATTGGCCCAAACCTTGCTTGGGTGCACCAATGATCAGCGTTTTGTGGGGCGTTGGGGTGGCGAAGAGTTTATGCTGATTACGGATGATATCTCAAAACATGTTATGTCTGATTTTTGTGACCATTTACTTTCAGCCATCGCCCAAACCGAAATTAACTACATGGATAAAATTATTTCGGTGACCGCCTCTGTGGGTGTCAGTCAAATGAAAGGTACCGATAAAAAAGCCTGGCATGAAGCGCTGACAACGGCTGACAAGGCGCTGTATCGGGCCAAAGACAAAGGCCGAAACTGTGTAATTTGTGGTGATATTAAGACGCCTTAAAAGACTTCGATGGTTCCCTGCATCTGATTTAACAATAATTAAGTGGTGAGTTAGTTATACTAAAGTCATTACGATGACAAATAAGGAACGCTTATGAAAATTAATAAATGTCTGATTTTGTGGGTTGCCCTTATGTTTTTAACGGCCTGCCATCACCGCACCATAAAACAATCTGACACCACCCTGTATTACAACGGCGACATTGTCACCATGCAGGGTGATGCGCCGCAAATGGTTGAAGTTATCGTTGAAAAACGGGGCAAAATTACCTTTGTGGGTGACTTAAAAACCGCCGAGAAGCAGTTTAGCCAAGCCCATAGGGTTGATTTGCAAGGCCGAACCTTATTGCCGGGTTTTATCGACCCGCACAGTCACTTTGGCATGGTTTCCAATACCATGGGGCAAGTGAACTTAAATTCGCCGCCGGTGGGTTCTGTGACCGGTATTGAGGATATTCTTAGTGCCATTAAAGCCTATAAAATAAACAATGACATAGCCGATGGTGAATGGATTTTTGGCTGGGGTTATGATGAAAGTCAGCTGCAGGAACAGCGGCATCCGAATAAGCGTGAGATTGATCAAGTGCTACCCAATAATCCGGTGTATTTACAGCACACCAGTGGTCATATGGGTGTCGCCAATTCGATGGCCTTAGAGCGCATGCAGGTGACAGCTGATACACCCAATCCCGAAGGCGGCAATATTGATCGAATTAGCGGTTCAAATGAACCCAATGGTTTAGTGCAAGAAACGGCCATGTATCCTTTTGTCGGGAATATGTTGCAAATTTTGGCCAGCCACCAGGCACAATATTTTGAGCAAACCCAGGATTACTACGCCAAAAATGGTGTGACCACTGCTCAGGATGGCATGACCGATCGCAATGCGCTGGCGTTTTTTCAATCACAAGCCGATGCCGGCAAACTTAAAATAGATTTGGTGGCTTTGGCAGGCTTCAGTGACCTTGATGAAAATCTAAAGGATGCTGAATTAAAATGGAAAACCTATCAAAACGGGTTTAAAGTTCAGGGCACAAAAATCATCGCGGATGGCTCGCCGCAAGGTAAAACCGCATATTTTACCAATCCTTATTTAACCAAAGTAGCCAGTTGTGATCATGATTGCAAGGGCTTACCGAGTCTTTCCCAAGGGACGTTGAATGACCTGTTTGTTACAGCGTACGCCCAGGACAATCAGTTATTTATTCACGCCAACGGCGATGCCACCATCGATATGGTGATTGCCGCCCATGAATATGCCGCTGAGCAACTGAATCAACCCTTGGACAAAGACCGCAGAACGATTGTGATTCATGCCCAATTTGTAAGGCCCGATCAGCTAAAGACTTTTCAAGAATACAATATGGAGCCGTCATTCTTTACCAATCATGCTTACTTTTGGGGTGATGTCCATGTCCAGAACTTAGGTAAACAACGGGCCTATTTCTTGAGCCCGATCGCCGCCGCTGAGGAACTTGGACTGAAATACACCGACCATTCTGATGACACCGTCACACCACTTGATCCGATGTTTTCGGTGTGGACTGCGGTTAATCGTGTTTCACGCAGCGGCCAGGTGATTGGTGAGCAACAGCGTGCGACACCCTTTCAGGCTTTAAAAGCCATCACCAGCCATGCCGCTTATGAACTATTTGATGAGGAGCTAAAAGGTACTTTGGCAGTAGGCAAGTTAGCCGATTTTGTGATTTTGAATCAAAACCCGTTAACAGTCGGTCCCATGTCCATAAAGGACATTAAAGTGGTAGAAACCATCAAACAAGGACAAACTATTTATCAATTACTGGAGTCTGCCCAATGAAAGCCTTTAACGAACTCTTTGATCTTAGTGGTAAAACCGCCATTGTCACCGGTGGTGCCAATGGTATTGGCAGAGCCACTGCGCTGCGCCTGGCACAAGCCGGTGCCAATATTGTGATTGCCGATTTGAATTTAAACGATGCCGAGCAAGCCGTCAAAGAAATTGAACAACAAGGTGCGAAAGCATTGGCGGTTGAATGCAATATCTTAAAAGACGACAATTTAGTGAATTTAGTGGATGCCGCTTTAAAAAAATTTGGCGGTATTCATGTGTTGATTAATAATGCCGGTGGCGGCGGTGGCGGACGCGAAAATCCCTTTAAAATTTCGGTGGATGATTTTCGCCGAGATTTTGAACTCAACGTCCACAGTGGCTGGCGTCTTTGCCAATTATGTGTGCCACATATGAAAAAAGCCGGTTATGGATCCATTGTATTCAGCACCTCCATGTCGAGTATTAACAGCAGCCCCAATATGAGTGGTTACGGTGCTTCAAAAGCCGCGGTTAATCACATGGTGTCGAATTTGGCCCATGACTTTGGACCGGAAGTCCGTATTAATGCGGTCGGTCCTGGCGCCACCCGCACAGCGGCCTTAGCCAGTGTCCTGACACCTGAAATTGAAGCCAAAATGCTGGCGAACACGCCCATTAAACGTTTGGGTGAAGCCGATGATATCGCCGGCGCCATGCTGTATTTCGCCGCCCCGGTCTCCGAATGGGTCAGCGGCCAGACTTTGTTTGTTAATGGCGGTGGTGTACAGACGCTGGATTGAGTGTCATACAGATTATGACAAACTTGTTAATTAGCTTGTGGAATTAAACACGATACAAATAGCCCAAGCTGCCATTGCAGAAATAGCCAAGCAATTTCCAAATTTAACAATGGTTAAAAATACAGAAGATCCGGTTGAGTTAAATGTTAACGTGCCCGTACAATCGGGTTTGAAGTACAAGATTTGGCTTGGCTTGCAAAATTCAGATGAGTTATTTTTTGCTGTCTCTGATAATTTTTATGTTAGCTTTTACCCTTGTACAAACCGGAACAATGTCGATCTTTTTGTGAAAGCGGTGACTGGTTTTATGTCCGGTGAACTTGGTGTTATAGAATACTATCGCGGCCGTTATTGTGTTAAAGCATATTTACAGAACATGGGTGAACAATCCAGGTGTACTATGGCGACATGGCATGGACGTTTTTGGAGGGTATTTGGCCGTAAAACGACTCAGATATTGAGGAATGATGACTTACAAGGCTAGTTGGCTTAACAGTCTGTTTAGCCAAACAATAAACAGTAGGTTTTATCGCTCGTTCCCATGCTCTGCGTGGGAATGTGTAGGGTTTTTAGGTTTTGTGAATATTCTAATGAACCAGTATGAAATAGCCCAGGTTAGTTTAAGGTCAATGGTTATATTGAGGTATGCATTCCCTCGCCGGAGCGTGCGGAACGAGGTCGATAATAGCGGAAATGAAAACAAAATGTTCGATGGGGTTTGAGAATTTTTAAAGGCTTAATCGTGCTCGTACAAACCCAAGCGATTTTTGGTGGCCATTAATCGTTGTTCTAAATCGTCAATTTTTTCTAATAGATTGAGTATGACGTCGATGCCTTCGGGGTTGATGTCCAGCTCGCGGTATAGTCGGATAATTTTGTCTATTTGGCGAATATTGGCTTCATCCACATATAAGCTGTCGTGGATGGTGATGGTTTCAATTAAACCGATGTCATGTAAGTGGGTAAAAAAGGTACGTTCCACCTGGTAATGTCGGCAGAGCGTGGTGATTTCTATGGTGTTTTGGCGGTCGTTACTCATGATTGAAGTTCTTGCAATTCAGTGAATAGTTGACGTTCTTTTTCGGATAATTGGGTCGGTATCTTAATTTGATAGGTGAGTATCAAATCACCTTTGTCATTATCTTTTTTGTATTTAGGAAAGCCTTTGCCTTTGAGTCTGACCTGGCTGTTACCCTGGGTGCCGGCTTTGACTTTTAATTTTACTTGACCGTCCAAGGTGTCAATCAATACATCACCACCAAGCACGGCGGTGTATAAATCCAAATCAATGGTTTTATACAGGTTGGCTTTTTCGCGACGAAATTTTGTGTTGTTCTGGATATTAAAACGGATGTATAAATCACCGTCAGGGCCGCCGTTGACACCTTTGCCACCGTGGCCTTTTAAGCGGATTCGCTGACCATTTTCGACACCGGCTGGCACGGTGATACGAATATTTTTACCGTTTAGGGTTAGGGTGCGTTTTTCGGTGGTGAGGACATCGGTCAGTTGCAGGGTTAATTCTGCTTGCATGTCTTCGCCTTTGAAATGTGCCTGGCGTCCGCCAAAACCGCTGCTGCCGCGGGCTTGGCTACCAAATATTGATTCAAAAAAGTCGGCAAAATCGGCCTCGCCGCCGGGGCTGCCGGTGTAGTGATGTTGTTGATAACCGTGTTGGCCACCTGCAGAACCGGCGCCTTGACCGTATTGATCAGCATGCTTCCAGTCCTCTCCAAATTGGTCGTATTTCTTTCGGTTTTCCTCTTTACCCAGCACTTGGTAAGCTTCGTTGATTTCTTTAAAACGGGCTTCGGCATCCTTGTCATTGGGATTGACATCGGGATGGTATTTACGGGCCAGCTTTTTATAGGCTTTTTTAATGTCAGCTTTGCTGGCTGATTTGTTGACGCCCAATACTTTGTAATAATCTTTATATTGCATATTGTTAATTATTGTTTGAGGTGCTTAAAGACACGCATAGATAAACAACAATATCGGGGTTTATTCTGCATTTTTCAATGGTATGCAGAGACTCATCCGATGGTTATCGTGGATAAGCTTTATAGACAGGCTGGCTTGGATCGGCTTCGATATCATCCATAATCTCTTCAACATCCAATTCCGTATCGCAATCATCACATTCCAGATGACTGGCATTTTCAAGCCATTTAATGGTTTTTTTGTGTTTGTGCCCACAATCGGCACATTGGAGAATAATTTTTTCGTTTTTCTTCATGGTTTTAACCCGGCTTTTAAGCCGAGACTTATTGGTTATTGAAAAGCCGGATCTCTAAACGGGTTGAGGTGTCCGAATCTGTTGTCATTATTTTATGGATATTTATGCTGAATTTGCAAAACATTTTTAGCAAATTATGTTCATGCGCTTAAGCCTTTTAAAAAAGGCTTGAGTTTTAGGATTGGTTTTGTGTACCATTGAGTCATCAGTTCAGCCGATACATTCATTGAACTGAGAAAATGTTATCAAGAAAGGCCGAGGGATTAGACCCGACGACGCCTTAGCAACCCTTTCCCCGTTACTAAACGAGAAAGAAGGTGCTACATTCTACTTCTTGTTATCCGGCAATGAAGATAGATAACTGAAATAAAACCACTGTTCTGTGGTTTTTCAGAATTTCTTTTTAACATTTTTCATTTGGACACAGTCTTCGGATTGTGCGAACTTTTATTTTTTAAAAAGGTATGAAAAATGACTCAATCTACACAATTACAAACCCAGGCGCTGCATGCAGGTCACGATGTCACACAACATGGCGGAACCCGCGCAGTACCAATTTACCACACATCCAGCTATGTCTTTAAAAATGCCGATCATGCGGCCAATTTATTTAATCTATCAGAGCCGGGTTACATTTATACCCGCCTGAATAATCCCACCAATGATATTTTGGAACAGCGTTTAGCCGCCCTGGAAGGGGGTGTCGGCGCGGTGGTCACCGCCTCAGGAACCGCGGCCATTAGCACCGCTTTATTGACGTTGCTTAAAGCCGGTGATCATATTGTCGCCTCGGGCAGTTTGTATGGTGGTACCTTTAATTTACTCCATGTGACTTTGCCACGGTTTGGCATTACCACGAGTTTTGTCAATGCCGATAATCCTGATGATGTGGCGGCAGCGATTCAGGAGAATACCCGCGCATTCTTTATTGAATCTCTGGGTAACCCCAAACTGGATGTGTTGGATCTCGAAGTACTTGCAGAAGTTGCGCATCAACATGACATTCCTTTCATTGTGGATAACACCATCGCCACGCCGGCTTTACTGAGACCGATTGAATATGGTGCGGATATTGTGATTCATTCACTCACCAAGTACATCACCGGAAATGGCACCGGTATGGGTGGTGCCATCATTGATGCCGGAAATTTCAACTGGGCCAATGGCAAATTTCCGGAATTTACCGAGCCCGCACCTGGCTATCATGGACTGGTTTATCACGAGGCTTTGGGTAACCTGGCTTATGTGGCGCGGTTACGGATTGAGGGCTTGCGTGATTTGGGTGCGGCAATGAGCCCTTTTAACGCTTTTGGTACCTTGCAGGGATTAGAAACCCTGGCTTTACGAATTAAACAGCACAGTGAGAATGCCCTGGCGTTAGCGCAATGGCTTGAGGCGCAACCTCAAGTGGCCTGGGTTAATTATCCCGGTTTAAACCAAAGTCCCTACTATGAATTGGCTCAAAAATACCTGCCTAAAGGTCAGAGTGGTATTTTAACCTTTGGTTTGAAAGGCGGTTTTGAAGCGGCAAAACAAGTGGTCAATGAAGCCAAATTATTTTCATTATTGGCCAATATTGGCGACACCAAATCACTGATTATTCACCCGGCCAGTACCACCCATCAGCAATTAGATGAGCAGGCTCAACATGCGGCCGGGGTCAGTCCGGACTTGATTCGTTTGTCGGTAGGCATTGAGGCCATTGAAGATTTAGTGGCTGATTTGCAGCAAGCTTTCGCGACACTCAAGGACTGAGGCAATATCATGGTAAAAACATTAGTCATTGATCAGTTCACGACTTTATCAGGCGCTGAATATGAACAGCTACCGGTGAGTTACCGGGTGTTTGGTCCGGATTTACATCAGGCCCCAATTATTTGTATTAACCATGCCTTGACCGGTAATGCCAATGTCAGTGGAGAAACCGGATGGTGGCGGGATTTGGTGGGGCCGGATAAAGCCATAGATACCCAATGTTTCACTGTGCTGGCTTTTGATATACCGGGAAATGGCGCCAATGGTTTTGTCATAGAAAACTATCAGGATTTTACCGCCAAAGACATGGCGCGGTTATTGTTGGTGGCTTTAGCACAATTAGGTGTGAATGAATTACATGCTTTAATCGGTGCTTCATTGGGTGGCGGTATTGCCTGGGAAATGATTGCCCTGGCACCAAAATTATGTCGCCACTTTATTCCGGTGGCGACAGATTGCGAGTCATCCGATTGGCTGATTGCCAATTGTCATTTACAGGAACAAATTTTATTAAATTCTAAGCAGCCGGTTCCTGATGCGCGAAAACATGCCATGATGTGTTATCGCACGCCTCAATCTTTTAGCCGGCGATTTCAGCGAAAAAAACAGGCTAATCAGCCGTTGTTTCAGGTCGAAAGCTGGTTAAATCACCATGGTGACAGTCTAGATAAACGGTTTTCCTTACAGGCCTATCTGCTTATGAATCAGCTGTTAAAAACAGTGGACTCAGGCATCCGCGATAACCCAAAACGAGCAGCACAAATAAGCGCGCAAATTCATCTGGTGGCGATTGATTCGGATTTATTTTATCCGGCGACTGATACCCGGGAATTATTTCAATGGTTAAAACAACATTTAGGTCCGAGACAAGTTGAATACCACGAAATTAATTCACCCCATGGCCATGATGCTTTTTTAATCGAAAAACAGCAAACTTCGCACATTATGAATTTAATTTTAAACAGCAAACAACGCCATCAAACCAGTCGTGTGTTGAAATTTGGCGGTCAATCATTGACCGATGGTAACGGTGGCTTTAATCGTGTAATAAAAATTATCCAAAGCCGCTTATCCAAACTGCAGCGAACAGTGGTGGTGTTGTCAGCCCGAGGCGATACCACACAGCGGTTACATGATTTAGTTCATCAGGCCGTGTCCGGTGAAGATTATGAGCGTGCTTTAACCACCTTAATCGCGCAACAAACACCGCCCGGTTTAAGTATCGACTGGCAGGAAAATGTGGACTTAATCAACCGATTGCTCAAAGGCATCGCCATGGTGGGTGATTACAGCTTAAAAACCTTGGATAAAGTTCTCGCACAAGGTGAATTAATGTCGGTCAAAGCCATGGCCGCTGCACTGACTGGCCGGGGTGTTCGGGTGGCGTTATTGGACACCCGGTCGTTGATTAAGAGCGATGATAATTACAGCCGTGCCTCGCCCTTGTCGCAGCTATCGAAAACTGCTGTTTGTCATGCAGTGGTGGCTTTAACAGATTATGACGTGATCTTGGCGGCCGGATTTGTGGCTTCCACAGAACAGGGTGACACCACCACTTTGGGACTCAATGGCAGTAATTATACGGCGGCGTTGCTGGCTAATTTTTTGGATGCCGATGAACTTGAAAATTACACCCATGTGGATGGCATTTTTACCGCCAATCCGCAATGGGTGGAACAAGCCCATAAAATTGAACAACTGAGTTTTGCTGAGGCCAATGAACTGGCGCAACTGGGTACGTCAGTATTGCATGCCAAGACCATGATTCCATTATTGGAAAAGAACATTCCTCTGCGTTTATTAAATACCTTTAACCCGACTGATGAGGGCACCTTAATTTCTGCGCAATCAAATCAAACCGGTATAAAGTGTATCAGTGCCGAGACTGATCGGGCACTCATTAATTTAAGCGGGCGCGGACTGCTCGGCAAGGTGGGCGTAGACAGTCGTATTTTTAATGCCTTGGCGCGGCATAGCATCAGCGTAAATATCATCGCCCAAAGCGGTGCTGAGCGCGGTGTTGGCTTGGTGGTTAACCGTGATGATGCGCAGTTGGCATGGCGGGTGCTGCGGGATGAGTTTAGCGACGATATTAAACGCCAGGATGTCAGCGATATTTGCCTTGATGAACAAGTTTCAGTGATTACGGCTGTGGGCTTATCACTGTCAGATTTTAGTCGGCCGTTAACCGCTTTGGTGAATAATCAGATAACACCGCTCATTATGAACAATGCCTTGAGTGGTCACAGTGTTAGTTTAGTGGTTAAGCAAGCAGATCTTATTAAAGCTGTGAACGTCATTCACAGTGCCATATTTGGCGCATTGAAGCGGGTTCACCTGGTGTTATTCGGTCATGGTGTGGTGGGTGGTGCTTTGATAGCGCAAATTTTAGCGGCCCAAGAAACCATTAAGCAAGGTAAAAACATTGACTTAAAAATCATTGCCATCGCCAACTCCAGACAAGTTCTACTGGATAAAGATGGTATTAGCGCGGATTGGTCTTCACGGTTAGAAAGCAGTCATCAGTCATCACAACTACAAACCATTGTTGATTACGTTAGGCAGCATCATTTAGAGAATGTTATCGCTGTGGATAATACCGCCAGCCTGTCTTTATGTGGTCAGTACGGTGAATTGATTACCGCCGGATTTGATTTGGTGTCGTCCAATAAAATTGCCAATACTTTTGATTATGACGCCTACAGTCGCTTACATGAGACATTAAAAAGACATGATAAAGTGTATCTCTATGAAACCAATGTGGGTGCCGGTTTGCCACTCATCGACACCATCAGAACTTTGCATCAATCGGGCGAAAATATCACTGCCATTCGTGGTATTTTTTCAGGTTCTTTGAGTTATATTTTTAATCGTTTTGGTGAAGAAGACGTGGCTTTTAGCGAAGTGGTCAAAGCAGCGGTCGGTCATGGTTTTACTGAACCTGATCCACGTCAGGATCTCAATGGTCAAGATGTGGCCAGAAAGCTACTGATTTTAGCGCGTGAACTGGATCTGGCGGTGTCGATGGTGGATGTGGTGATTGAAAACCTGATTCCAAATGATCTAATCAAACTGACTTTAGCGGATTTTAAACAGCGTTTACGTGAATTAGATGCGGTTTTTGCACACAAAAAAGCGGCGTTGAAACCGGGGCAGGTGCTGCGCTATGTGGGTGAATTAAGCGGTGATTTAATGCACACCAATACCGCTCAACTGACGGTTTCCTTACAAGCCGTTGATAGTAACGGACCCCTGGGCCGGGTGCGCGGCAGTGATTCATTGTTTGAAATATTCACCGAATCTTATGGCCAACAACCGATGATTATCCAGGGCGCCGGTGCCGGTGCGCAAGTCACCGCTCGCGGTGTGTTGGGTGATGTGCTGCGCATCGCCTCCCAGCGCACGGCTTAAAAACTGAGATTTTGAGGTGATGGCGTCTGTTAGTCTGACTCTGCCATCGCCTCAAATTTTTCAACCAGAATATCGACATCTTTTTGCATGCCGGGCAGGATGTTTTGTTGGTAATAGCTTTTAAAATCAAGTCCGCATGCGGCATTGTCGAGGCTACACAGGGTTAACATCGTCATGCCTTGAGGTTCACAGGCGATGCCGGCTTGATAGTGGCAGGCTATTTTCGCCAGTGACAATTGGAAAATCTGTTCAATACTGTGAAAATTCCGACTTTTTAACCAGGCTGAAAATGGCATAAATTCCCCGTCGGAAAAATACATAAATCCCATGCTGGATTGTTCAGCAATTAAGGGGCCGTTTTTGCTTTTTAAGACAGCGATTAAGGTCTGGCTATTTGTGTCTTTGCTGGAAGCGCCTTTTAGCTGTTGCTGGAACATATTTTGTAAATTATGACCAACCTGACTATTGGGTGGCAAGTTCCAATAGATGTTTTCCACATTATCAGCTAAGGTTGGATATGACTGAAGTACCGCCTGACAATTGTTCATCATGGCTTCAAATTCTGCTAATTTATTATTAGCAATATAATTTTTCTTGATATGTGTTTCACCCTCATTAGAATTGGACACAGCAAAGCAAGTGGCATTTTCCGACATAATGGAATGGGCTTCAATATAAGGATCGCTGTGGTATTTATGGGGTTTTAGTTCTTCTTTAAGTTGCATGATGATGTCTTCGCTTAATGGCTCGCTTTGTTGTGTTTCAGGCTTTGAATCATCCTGGCTTACTTTTTCTGTGGTCAGAATTGGGTCCGTTTTATTTTGTTGGCCGGATTGATTGGTTTGCTGTTGGTTTAGCTGTGCTAAGGAGGCGGCATTTCTTGGGGTAACCGTTATGTATATTATCAACACCACCACAATAGCAACGGCAATGACAATCAGGAACATTTTGTTAAATCCGCGTTTATCCATGAAATAAATCCTCGTAGCTGTTTTTGAAGGTTTGAACATCCTGCCATTGATTGGGGCTGATAAAGTGATTTTTGTAGAAATCGTGGATACTCAGGCCACAAGCGTCAGGAAATACGCGATAATCTTTTAAACAGTAATCAATCATTAAGGGGCTGTCGCTACCACAGCGCATGCCTAAATCACATAAATACAGATGGGTGGCGGCATTGAGAGGTTCCGAGTACCACCTGGTAGCACTGATATTATTGGCTTCCAGCACCATATCCACCGGCGTAATGCGTTGGTTTTTGGCTTCACCGCCACGGCTGTAGCCACTGCCTATGTAACGCCCGTTTTCAAAGCCGACGACCGTAATCAGCGCTTCATAAAACACTTCACCGTATGATGTATTAAAGTAGCTGAAAAGTTGTTGGTCAATGGCAGCAAAGGTATTTCTGTGTTGTTGAGCTAATTCGGGATTAATAACTTTTTGTTCTTGGCGTAAATTTTGTAAGCGTCTTAATTCTTTATTAATGTGCGATATTTCTGTGATGGTTGCCTGGTCAATAGACTCATCGGTCTCAGCCGGATCGGGTAAATCAAATAATAATTGGTTTTGTTGTGATTCGAGCTGATTAATTTGGTTATTAATATCTGTCATCTCTAGTTCACTTAAGCTGTCTTCGCCCTCAAGCACCTGTTCCAGCGCTTTGTAGCTTTGTTGCCATTGCAGGCTTATTTTAATGACATTTTTAAGTTCAATTTCGTGAG
This sequence comes from Marinicella gelatinilytica, assembly GCF_026410405.1. GTDB lineage: Bacteria > Pseudomonadota > Gammaproteobacteria > Xanthomonadales > Marinicellaceae > Marinicella > Marinicella gelatinilytica. The sequence goes on from NZ_JAPMLN010000008.1 coordinate 28,055, forward strand.
GTGTTTGAGTGGCTGTGTTATTTAATCGGTGCTCAATGGATTCAGTGATACCACTTATTAAAGTCGGTTGGTCTTTGTTTTTAACATCAAAGTCACCATAGGTCTGCCATAAAGCTAAACACTTATCATGCCATTGTTTGAGAAGTGTTTGTTGTTCAGCGGTGATGGCTGGCTTTTCGTTATCACCATAATCCGGACTGTCATAATAACGATAAGAACTGCCGACAAGAGTGGTTAAATCAGCCTGCATGCCCTTTGTTTGCCATTGATAAAAAATGGGCTGGCAGGTTTTGGCATCTTTGAGTTGGTAATAAATATCGAGGTAACTGAGTTGCTCGATATCGTTTTGACTGGCTTTTTTGGTTTCTTCAGTGGTGGAAATAAGTTTTTTATCAGGTTGTTCTATCGTCGACTTTTGGTGCTCAGTTTGTGTGGATTCAGTGTCTACCCGACTAACCACATTGGCCCGGCTGTCAATTTGCTGTTGTTTGACGTCTTTTTGATCTAACTGATATTTTAATAAAATCAAGGCAGCAATCACCATTAACACAAGAAAGCCGTAGAATAAATATGCCAGTAGTTTTTGACCCATGAATAACGCGTTGCAAAATAAGGTATTTTAACAGGCGTTGAGAATTTATGAAATCCAATAAAAAAGGCGTCCGGATGGACGCCCATGAATCTTATTAAAGATATTGCTTACAAGACCTTTTTACGGCTGCGACGAACTGTCATTAACGCCAATATTCCGGTTAAGGTAACAATCCCCATCGGCGATAAAAATGGTACTGGTTGTGCCGAACCACCGGGTGTACCTCGACCAACCCAATTTGCACCGGCATCTGTCATGCCTGGTGGTAAATTGTTCAATAAACCGGCAGCACTTAAACTGGTTGGATCGGCGAAATCAGTCGTGCTTGTGTTGGCTTCATTTTCGGTCAAGCTAAAAGCAGCGAAGAACGTTAAGTAGCGGGTTTCACCGGGGTTAACTGGAACATCATAGCCAAAAGAAATATTGTCAGAGCCACCAAAACCCCGAGAGCCTTTCTCACCTTTTTCTTTATTTGCTGTAATACCTTGAGGCCCTCCACCGCCACCGAAGCTGGGGATCAATAAAGGTACGGGCTGAATACCTTGGGGACCACCAAAAACATGGGTAATAATCGGATCACTTGTGGCGACTCCGCCATATACATTGTTGTCAGAAGTAATCACCCAGTAATCACCACTATCAAATACACTATTACCATTGGACGTATTCAGTGTGTAAGTTTCATTATCGGAACCCAAATTACCGCCCACTGCAGCCCGTGTGGTAATCATTGAGGCAGTTGGATTGTGTAAAGTATGAATAATGCGAATCAGTCGTTTATCTGTGTAGGCATAATATTGGCTACTGACTTCCAGACCGTTAGGCATGACATCAGGGTCAGTGGTGAGTGTGGTGCCGGTAATATCGACCACGCCATCGGTGTCGTTATAAGGGGCGCCATCAACAAAAATACCACCGTAACCATCAAAGGCATCATACAAAGAAGTGGTATATCCGCTACCAAAAGAACCGGTGTTATTACTGCCACTCCAGCTGATGTTAAGTCCATATACACTGTAGTCACTGATTCCCATTGCTGCAGTGGCGCTGTTATGAGAGACAGTTGCTGTGCCATTTAACATGGAGCTGGCATAAATGGTACTTTGGCAAAAATAATAGGCGTTAGTGGTTAAACTTGTTACGGCACTAGTGACTGAAATGGTATAGCAAGCTGTGGTGGTTATACCTGCGCGGCCGCTGCCAATTCCCATTAAGCCTAATGTACCAGTTGCAGTGATAGAAGCGGCTTGTTTTAAGCGTGAAAAACCAGATGGTTTTGTTGACATTTAAATTCCCCCTAAGATAGTCAATTTAAAGACATTATAAACGTGCTAAATTAATTACTGCAACATATTCCTAAGTTTTATTTAATAATCCGGCTTGTTCAAGTCGATTAAAAATAGGTGCTAAGGGTTTTTCATAGCGCTGCCAACGGTTCACTGATTTCTGATAAATGGGCTGCCTGACCTGAGTGACACTGGCTGTCCGCACAACATTCTTTTGGCGGTGAAAGTCAAGACAGTCAGCATGCCAGTCCAAACCCAATGCAGCAATCAGTCGTCTACTGTGAAATTCAGGGTCAGCCACTAACTGTTCGTATTCAGTGACGATGATTCTGTCAGGAACCACCTGGTACCAATGTTGCATCACTCGGTCGTATTGAATCATACGCTCAGCAATATGATTTAAATCAAAGGCCCAGTTAATTTTGGAAAATTGAGTCATCCAGCATGACACGGCGACATCCCGCAAGTCGCGTTTGGCATGGATGATTTTGGCATTTGGGAAGAGCGTTAAAATCCAACCAATTTTGCTGTAGTTATCGGGCATTTTATCGACCACGCGAAGGATATTTTTAGCATCGCCGATGAGTTTTTTTATTTGTTGTAAATGCCCCTTGGCCATATTTTTTAAACCATTTTTCGTAATATGTTGCACCAAATCAAAAGGAGAGCCACCGGGGTGATTAGCAGCAGCGGGAAGTTGATTAAAACTTTGGCCGATAAGTGGCTGTTCGCCGATACCAATGATATGTGGATGGGCATTGAAAATCTGTTCGGTTAGCGTGGTGCCGCTTCTCGGCATACCAATAATAAAAACCGGTTGTTCGCTGTCACTGCCAGTGGCGGTAAGACGTTTAAAGTAATCGCCATCAAAGGTCTCGATAACACGGTCTATGTATTGTCGGTATTTGTTAGGATCATAGGCTTTCTGGGTTTTTTCGTTATAGCTTAGTTTGTATTGGTTGGCTGATTGAATGTGTTGGGCAGCTTTGACATAGTCACCCATGCCATCGTAAAAATAACCCAGACCAGTGTGCAATTGGGCTTGAGCACCTTCTCGAATGCTGCTTTGTTGTAACAATGACTGCATGGTTTCGGCATGCTGTGGTTTGAGTTTCTTTTTCTGGGTTACGGCCAGACCACTGAGCGCGGGGATGCAACGAGCGTTTTTTTCAATGGCGATTTCAAACTGCTCTCGAGCGACCTCTAAATTGCCACCGGCTTCTAAAGCATGGCCATAAGCTGCATGAATTCGAGCCGCCCCATCATTCGATGTGATAATTGTTTCATAATCAGCAAAACAGGCAGACATATTCACCTGTTCCATATAGATTTTAGCGCGGGTTAACAGCGCTTCATTGTTTTCAGGATCCTTGTCGATGACTTGGTTGATGGCCGTTAAGGCATCGTCTTGCAGGCCGGCTTCCAGTAATACCTGGGCGTGTCCACATTGAGCTTTAATATTGGCCGGGTCTTGTTGTAGAGCCAAATGATACCAATGGTCTGCCTGCTTAATGTCACTGACTTTCAACCAATTACCGGCGATGCCGTTCAGTAAATCCACATGCTTTGGGTTAAGCTCATAAGCATCAGCAAAGGCATCCATGGCCTCATCAAAATGCTCTAATTCGGTTAAACAGCGACCTAAGTGAAATAGGGCATCAACATCTTTAGGGTTGATTTCTACCGCGCGGCGGCTGTGCTCAAGGGCCTCATCTAAGCGGCCAATTGTCAATAATAACCAGCCTAAGTTACTGAGCGCTGCTGTGTATTCGGGGTTAAGTTCAAGTGTTTTCTGATAATGATGAATGGCTTTTTGAGTTTGCCCGCTTTGACGGAAGGCATCTGCCAACCCCAGATGCAGGTGGGCTTGTTTGGGGTAATCTTTAAGTAGCTTATATAGGCGTTTAATGGCTGTTTTAAAACGTTTAAGAGAGAGTTCAGTGCATGCGAGGTTATAAATGGCAGGAGAGTAATTAGGTTGCTTTTTCACAGCTTTTAGTAAATGTTGATATGCCTTTTTAGTATCACCATGGCGTCGCAGGGCTTCACCATAGTTACTGTGATAGCGCGCATCATTGGGTTTCATGGCTGCAGATTTGGCCAGAAAAAATAAACTATCTTCAATATCATTGTTGAGTAAGCGTGCTAAACCATTTATCTGCCAGTACTCAGAATATTGTTCTATATGTTTGTCTTTACAAGCGGCCAATAGACTGATGGCACCTTGCGTATCCTGTTGCTGCAAACGCTGTTGGGCTGCATGAATGACTTGTTCAGTTGATACCAGGGTTGAATCTTGAGTCATGACGAGTATCTGTGTCAAAAGTTTTATAGTAATGATTTTCAAACAAAATAAGAAGTGATTTTTATCAGCTTTGTTAAATGGATAGTTGTTGGTATATTTAAACACTTTCAGAGGTTGTGATAAAATCAATGATAGAGAACCAACCGATGAGGCGATTATGGATATTAACTGTGACTTAGGTGAATATGAGCGACTTTCAGAGTCGAACATGGACAGTCTTATAATGCCGTTTATCAGTACGTGCAATATTGCCTGCGGTGGTCACGCGGGTAATGAAATCACCATGCAACACACTGTATTATTGGCCAAACAATATGACGTGGCCATTGGTGCTCACCCCAGTTATCCGGATCCGGTTAATTTCGGACGCCAAAGTATGGACTTACGACATCAGCAGTTATATGAAATATTATCAGAGCAAATTCATGTGTTAAAGAGCATCGCTAAGCAACAAGGCATGTTGTTACATCATGTGAAGCCCCACGGCGCACTTTATAATGATGCTGCTGATGATTTGAGAATCGCTCAAGTGATTGCTCAAGTGATTGCCGATGTTGATAAAAGACTGAAGTTCTATGGTCAAGCGCATTCTGCCATGGCGGAAGCGGCTAAACTGCTTGACATTTGTTTTGTGCCGGAAGCTTTTATTGATCGCCGTTATTTAAGCCAGCATCGTTTGGTGCCTCGTATCCATCGAGACGCACTGATTGAAACGGTTAGTGAGCAAATCAAACAAGCCCGGTATTTAATCACACAAAAGGGACTTTATGGGCATGATGGTCAATGGTTGTCCGTAGATTGTCAAAGTTTGTGTTTACACGGTGATCAACCTAATGCTTTAGACACAGCCAAGGCCATGGATGAGTTATTAAAACAGTTGGATGTGAGGAAATCCAAACCTCAATGAAGCCTTTACAAGTCAATTATGTGCAAGCCAATGGTGATTGCGCGATACTCATATATTTTAAACGGCACCCTCAGTTCAAGCTTAGGTTACACGCTTTGGCAAAATATATTCGGGCACAACACATATTTGGTGTTGTTGAAGTGGTACCGGCTTTTGATAGTTTAATGTTGGTATTTAATCAGCCCAGCGGTGTTGATGATAAGCTAATGGTGTCGGTTAAAGAAGCCTGTGTGCAAAGTCTTGGTATTAATGTGAAGCCTCAGCTACATGAAATTCCGGTTTGTTATCATCCGGATTTAGCCGCTGATTTAGAGACTGTTTTAAAGCAAACTGGCTTAACGTTAGAGCAATTAATAACTGTACACTCAGAGCCAACATACACAGTTGATTTTTTAGGTTTTTTACCCGGTTTTGCCTATATTGATGGTTTGCCGACGCAACTCAATATCCCAAGAAAATCAAAAACGAGTCAAAACACACCGGCGGGTAGCATAGCCATTGCTAATCGACAAACCGGTATTTATGCACTGGATAGCCCGGGTGGTTGGCATGTGATTGGCCGCACGCCGATTAAATTGATTGATTGGCAAACGGCACACAATATAATTTATCAACCACTGGATCAAATTCGTTTTAAAGCCATGAGTTATGATGCCTTTATATGAGTATCGTCATAAATAAAGCCGGGTTTCTCACCACTATTCAAGATGGTGGGCGAACCGGTTATGCGCACATTGGTATCCCAAAGTCAGGTTTTATGGACCGTTTGGCGGCACATGTGGCAAATAAAATGCTTGAGAATGATCCGAATGCAGCATTATTGGAAGTGGATGTGGTCGGTATCATATTAACAACAGAGGTCGATTGTTCGGTGGCCATAGCAGGTGCTAAGGCGATTGTGCACATTAATCAGGAACCCAACGATACCACGCAGCCGATTCATTTAAAGCAAGGTGATCAGCTCGAAATTAAGCCCTTAACACAAGGTATGTGGACTTATTTGGCATTTGCCGGTGGCTTATGTTGTGAATCAGTTCTGGGAAGTTGTTCAACCTTAACTGTGGCAAAATTAGGTGGATATGAAGGAAGACGTTTGTACAATAACGACCGAATTATTTTACAGGCACCCAGGCACATTCACGGGCAAAAAAAACCAATGTATAAAAGACCACCACATAATACCATTCACTGTTTAGCGGCTACTGCCGGGCCGGAATTTGACCTATTTACAAAAGCAGCGCAACGCCAAATTTTTCAAACCGCGTTTACTATGACTGAACATATCAGTCGCCAAGGTATGAAAATAACCGGTGTAAAATTGGACATTAAAACAAAAACTGACGTTCACAGTACAGGTTTGGTGCCGGGCAGTTTACAAGTTACGCCCGGTGGAGAGTACATTGTTACCCATCGCGATAGCCAAACCACCGGAGGTTATCCGCGACCCATCATACTTAACCAGCAGGCACTGAACCAATTGGCTCAAGTCAGACCGGGCGAGCAAATCTATTTTTATAAAGACCTTTGAATTAATCTTGGTCGGTGGAAAAAAGCCAACAGTAGGGTTTTCTAAAGCAGCTAAAATTCCACTAATCACCAATAGTAGGCACCTCGAGGCGACGCAGAAAACGCAGTCTAATACGCCGTTATTAGCAAGCTTTCTAACGCCGAATGGTGGGATTTAGACGACCTTCCAAAGGCCCTGCTTTTGGGTTTAACTCGATTCACGATTAATTCAAAGGTCTCTTATAGTAATTAAGTAACCATACATTTATTTTTGTTAAAACCTGTTGCGCAAAGCTTTTGATCAAGTTAGCCAAATTGATTGTGATTGAAAAAATAACTGGTTATAATAATGAAAAGTTATAACAGGGGGGAATCTGTGAAATTTAAAATATTTTTAATCGCTATCGTATTGTTTTTTTCCGGCATATTAGCCGCTCAGAGCCAGGACAATGCCAGTCAAATTGTAACAACCAAACACCTCACGCCTTTGCCGGAAATCCAACATAGTCTTAAGTTGGCCAGCGGAATAATCATTTATGATAATGGTCCGTTGGTAAACAGCCCGGGTACCGGTGTGGGTGGAATGGATGAAAGTGTTCTACAAAAAACCAGTTTAGGCATGGATACCTTAGGTTTTGGGCACCAGGTCAGTACCGGCTATCGTGTTGCAGATGATTTTGTGGTACCAGCTGCGGGATGGAATATAGGTCAAATAGAGTTTTTTGCTTATGAAACAGGAGAAACAGCGTCTACCATTACTTTAGTCAACTTACAAATTTGGGATGGCCCACCCGGACAATCTGGTAGTCAAGTTGTTTTCGGCGATACCGTCACCAATATAATGAGTCAAACCGCACCAGCCAATATCTTGCGTGTTACTGAAACCGATAGTGGAGCAGACAATAGTCGCCAAATAGCGGTTAGTGTTGTTGATGTTAATATAAATTTACCGGCAGGTACATACTGGCTGGATTGGCAAAGTGAAGGGTCCGGTAATTCGGGTCTCTGGGCGCCACCAATCACAATGACCGGCAATACCACCACCGGGAATGCCGTACGTTCGTCGGATAACGGTGTTACTTATGAACCCATTGAAGACAGCGGTACTTTAACACCACAAGGCTTACCATTTATTATATATGGACAATCATCCGGTGCTACAGCAACGTCAGTGCCAAGTTTAAACTTTTGGGGAATATTGGTGTTGTTATTGTTATTGGTTATTTTTAGCCAACAGTATTTGCGTCAATAGTCAAACTAAATTTCCGGATACAAAAAAGTCACAAAGGTACTTTTTTAGTGATTGAAATGTTTTTTATGACGTCCCGAAGCGGGACATATTAAGACGTGAGTTTATGACAGTTTTGTCGATTTGAATGAACTTCATCGCAGTACTGATGAGAAGAGCATGTTAATAAGAAGTTATCTCTAATTCAAAGACCATATTTATCCCAAGTTTATTTTCACATAAGTCATTAAATTAAGTACAATACGCACCTCAATCAATGCGCCCGTAGCTCAGCTGGATGGCAAAGTTGATTCGTTTGTCTTCTTTGGCTAAAGCCAAAACCGCCAAACGAATGATTGTTGTTGGAAGTCTCAGGTTCGCCTCGGCTCACCATTCGACTTTATTGCTTAGAACCGGTTGGTCGGGAGTTCAACTAAATCGGCAGGACTGCCGATTTGAACGCACTTTAGTGCGGCCCGAAGGGCGAAGTGCATGGATGCACTGAGTAATCTCTCCGGGCTCGTCGGAACGACGACTTGTTTGAAGATGAGACTTAAAAGTGTTAATTTTACTTTGAAAAATAAAATATAATACGCAAAAGAGCAATGCGCCCGTAGCTCAGCTGGATAGAGTAACCGGCTTCGAACCGGTTGGTCGGGAGTTCAACTAAATCGGCAGGACTGCCGATTTGAACGCACTTTAGTGCGGCCCGAAGGGCGAAGTGCATGGATGCACTGAGTAATCTCTCCGGGCTCGTCGGAACGACGACTTGTTTGTAGATGAGACTTAAAAGTGTTAATTTTACTTTGAAAAATAAAATATAATACGCAAAAGAGCAATGCGCCCGTAGCTCAGCTGGATAGAGTAACCGGCTTCGAACCGGTTGGTCGGGAGTTCAAATCTCTCCGGGCGCGCCAACTTCCACCACAGATTTAATAAATACCGAAGTTTAAAACGCATTGCGATTATGTCGTTATGTGCTATTGTGTATTGTATTCAAAACTTCAATTGAAAATGGAACAGGACTTTTGGCACCGCCGTTGGGCAAAGAACGAGATAGGCTTTCATGAGCCCAAGCCCAATGATTTACTGGTTAACTATTTCGATCAGCTACCGTTGAAAACTGACAGCCGGATTTTTCTGCCTTTGTGTGGAAAAACACTGGATATAGATTGGCTGTTGGCGCAAGATCATCAGGTGGTGGGTATTGAGCTGAATCAGTCTGCGGTAGAACAACTGTTTAAGCGGTTAAACTTAATTCCCGATAAAACAGTTATCAATAAGCATCTGACTTGTTATCAAGCGCCCAATATCTGTATTTATCAAGGGGATATTTTTAAGCTGACAGCTCAGGATCTGGGTGTGGTGGACGCGGTCTATGATCGTGCTGCCTTGGTGGCTTTACCTGAAGCTTTGAGACAGCAATACAGCCGGCATCTACTTCATTTATGTCCGCACACACCGCAATTGCTTATCGTTTTTAATTATGAGCAAAGCCAAATGGCAGGACCGCCTTTTTCAGTGAGTGAACAAGCCATTCGTCACTATTACAAATCATATAACAGCATCACAAAACTGACTGTTCGGGAACTGCCCGATGGCCTGAGAGGGGTGAAGGCAGAAGAATTAGCCTGGTTGTTGTTAGCGGAATAAAATAGCTCTAATACCGGCCGATAAAAAAGCCGAAGAACAGTCTTCGGCTTTTTTGTCTTTAAGATAGAATTTATTTTAAGTATTCATCCAAAAAAGCCAGGTATTTTTTAGCCGCGGCGATTTGATTGTTCTTTTTACTGAAGCCGTGGCCTTCATCATCGAACACCAGGTAGTCAACATAGGTGCCACCGGAACGAATCGCTTCGACCATGTCGTCACTTTCAATTTTCAAAACCCGTGGATCATTGGCACCCTGCACAATCAGTACCGGGCTTTTCACTTGGTGACCAAAAAATACCGGTGAGATGGCGTGCAGGCGTTCTTCATCGGTGGCCGGATCGCCAAGCTCATCGTACAGGGATTTGCGGAATGATTCCCAATAGGGTGGAATACTTTTTAAGGTGCGTACCCAATTGGTGACGCCAAAGATATTAATGCCGACTTTAAATTCATCGGTAAAAGCCATGGCAGCCATGGTCAGATAACCACCGTAACTGCCGCCGATAACACCAATTTTATCATCATCAACCCAATCCAGAGATTGTAAATAATATTTGTTATACACCACATCCTTTAAATCATGATCGCCATGTTTGCGGTCATCTAAGTGAAAGAAGGTTTTACCGTAGCCGCTTGAGCCACGGTTATTAATCATAAAAATGGCATAACCGTGATTCACTAAATTTTGAATCAGGGGTGAATAACCGATCCGTGATTGACCGCCGGGGCCGCCATGAATAAAAATCAAAGCCGGTACTTTCTGCTGTTCTGCCTGTTTGGGTTTGTATAAAATCCCGGGAATTTGTAACCCGTCAAAACTCTCAAAGCGGCGCACTTCACCACTGACCAGATGGTTCTCATCAATGGCGGGATTACCGGTCTGAGTGAGGCGTGTTACTCGATTGGTATTGACTTGGTGCACATATAAATTCGCCGGTGAGGTATCCGGTGCCAGATAAAACACCATGGTGTCTGCATTTTCATTGAAGTTAACACCTCTCAGATTGCCTTGGGGTAAACCCGGAAGCTGTAAGGGCTGACCGGTTTCCAGGTCAGTGATGTATAATTTTGTCAGGGCATCTTCATTAACAGCCACCACCCGGTATTGACCATTGTCAGAAAAACCGACGCCTGAAACATCCCAGTCAGCGCTGTAATAGGGTCTGTGGTTTTGGCTTTTCAGGTCATAACGCCAGGCTTGATTAAACTCGCCGTGTGCATTTGTGCCGTAGATCAATTGCGTGCTGTCAGGGGTGAAACTATAGGCCCTATATTGAACATCACCATCATGTTTGGTGATATGTTGAGCCACCTGTTTGGCATGTTCTAAATCATATAAATATAAATCAGAATCGGCATTACTGTTGGTTCTGCCGACCACTAACCAGCGACCATCCGGACTGATGGCAGAAACATCATAACCACCCTCATTTTTAAACACCATCTGGCGGGTGTAATGATCCGTATCATATAAATACACATCGAAAAATTTGGGATCACGTTCATTGCTGGCCACATAGAACTGTTGATCGTTATCATGCCATGACAAGAAATTGGCTTTTAGTTCATCGCCCGGTGTTAAGTCTTTAATGGTGCCGTCCATTTCGCGCACATACAGGTGATTCAGCTCATTACCACCTTCATCGGCACTGTATAAAATACGGTCATCTTGTGGAAACCAGCTAATGGCATATATAGAATCTGTTGTTGAGTTTGTTAATTGGGTTTTGGGTGAGCCGTCCACAGGCACCCGAAACGCATTATAAATACCGGTTTCATTACTACTGACCAACACCGCTGAACCGTCTGAATTAAGGGACGAACCAAATAGACTGGTGGTGTCAAAGAAGACTTCAGTATCATAGACTCTGAAATCATCTGTAACAGGTGTTGAATCTTTAACCGCCGCTTGTTGGCAAGCAGCTAAAAACAGGAACATACTTACTGTTAATATTAAACGCATCATCACAATGTCTCTTTGAATAAAAAAATGATTATAAACCATATCACGCACAACCGAAAACAGAGTGCTATAAAGTAGATGTAGTAAAGTTATAACCAATTTTTAAATAACAACCTGAATATGTTGCCTTTCGTTGTGTTTTATTAACTTTATTATTCTTAAAGTCCATACTAATTGATAAGATTTATTTAATGAGCACTTAGATGATAAGGTTTTAAAAAACATCAGGAATTGTGCCCAAACCGGCACACCCTTGGGAAGCAGCCGGTTTATTGAACAAATCGAAAAGAATTTAAAAGATAAAGTGGGTTATTCAAAACGAGGCAGGCCTTGGAACGTTGTAAACCAAGATTAACATAACACGGGTAAAGGGTACTGACCCCTTTTACTTACTATCCATGTGTCAGGGTTGAGTTCTAACTCTGTCAACGCAGAGCCTAATTTGTGAGAAATATAACCAGCTTTATCGTCTCTTATAACACGCCCGGTTTCATCAACTAAATCAATACGAATAAAGGGGTCAGTACCCTTTAAAGAGATTTATGCTATCATAGTAAATTTAAGGGGCTACTTATGCCAAGGAAACCGAGGTTCTTTGTTCCACATATTGCCAACCATGTTATTCAAAGAGGGAATAACCGTCAGGCTGTGTTTTTTGAAGAAGAAGATTATCAAACGTATAAAAATTACTTGTATGAAGCTGCTGAAAGTAGTGGTGTAAAGATTCATACTTATGTCTTGATGACCAATCATATTCATATTCTCGCCACAGCCGAAACAACAGACGGCATCAGTTTAATGATGCAAAAGACCGGTCGTTTCTATGTGCCCTATATCAATTATAAATATGAGCGATCAGGCACCTTATGGGAAGGTCGTTTTAAAAGTTCTTTAGTTGATAGTGATTTCTATGTTTTGGCTTGTATGCGATATATTGAAATGAATCCTGTCAGAGCCAACATGGTAGAATCACCTCAAGCGTATAAGTGGTCAAGCTACCATAAAAATGCACTTGATAATCATGACAGATTAATTACACCTCATGACAGCTACTTAGGTTTAGCGAGAACCAAAAAACAAAGGATAAACAGTTATACTAACTTATTTAATGAACACCTGGATGAAAAGGTTTTAAAAGACATCAGGAACTGTGCCCAAACCGGAACGCCATTAGGAAGCAGTCAATTTATAGAACAAATTGAAGCGCAATTAAAAGTTAAAGTTGGATATTCAAAACGTGGCAGACCGGGTAAAGCCAGCAATTAGATTAAAGTAGATAAAGGGTACTGACCCCTTTAATTCCTTTAATTCTAAAAACACCATTTTGCAGCGTAATAACTCAAAAATCTGTAGCAATATTCTGATGGCTTGTACGAAAATGACTATAATGAAGTGACTGTCCTCGATTATCCGGATCTGAAGCGTATGCCCCATAGCATACCTTTTGCGCTTTTCGGGGTGTCGACTTCAGTCGACAAACTTAGAATCAATCACACAGCAACCACATTCATGACCTGGCTTTTTTATCAAAAACAATCACAGATGTCCTCAAACAAGTCGGCTAAAGCCGATACCCCACTTGAGTAACATGAACTGAAAGGAGTTGAAGGCTGTGATACACAATAACTAAATCTGCTGCTTATTTCAGAACATTGCTATGAATTATTTGAAACATTCAAATGAATTGTCAAAAAGTACATCCGGGTTGTTGTTGGGTACAAAAGTTTGACAGACTTCAAAGTTGAAAAGTGTGTCATCATTGGTTCCAAAGGCAACTCTGACGGTATCTGCATAACCCAGGAACGAGTTACCCCAACCAGAGCCTACACCGATATTGACACCCGTGATGTAAGTGTTTGCAGTTAAGTTGACTTGTGGGTCTTCGGGTTGACCTTGTGGGTTGTTATTGATCCAGTCATTAAGCGTGGAATTATAGTTTTGAACAGCGCCGGAACCTTGTGGACTTAGCGTCACATAAACCCAGAAATTATCATTGTAGAGATCCAGTAAATACCAACTGTCTTCAAGCGGTGAAGCATAACTATTGTATATACCTTCCCAAATCAAAAAGCCGGCAGTATCGTCAAGCAGATCAGCTGTACCAGCGTCATCATAAAAATACAGCCGAAAAACCGGACTAAAGTGGGCGGTGGTGGTAGAGATTGAGTCGCGATACCAGGCATAGTTCAGTGCTGATACATTGCCCAGGGTTCTTTGTGGATAGTCAATAACGACATCAGATTGTTGCCACAGTAAATGGTAATCGGCCTTGTCCTGACCAGAGGTTTGCACATCAGTAAAAAACATCAGTGAGCCATCACCAAAAAGTGGTTGATCCTTGTTGATTTCAACCATGGCATCATCACGCACATTGACCGCTTCCCAACCTTGTGGATTGGCCGGTGTGACTTCTACTTCATCAAATGCCAGAACCGAGCTGCTGATCCACAGTGAACTTAAAAACAATACCTTTTTATACATTATTTTCCCCTGAAAATTAAAATACACGAATTAACAAATGTAACATAAATTCATCAGATTTGCCAAAGGTATTTAGCGGCTGTAAAGGGCTGAGTGTCCGCTTCAGTAGTCCTGAACCAGTTGTACAAAAGCACTGACACCATTTAATAAGGCCGTTTCATCCACATAAAAATGTGGGGAGTGGTTGGAAGCTGCGGTTTTTGCATCTTGGCTCTTGGGGGTAACCCCCATAAAAAAGTAAAAGCCGGGGACTTCATTGGCAAAAAATGAAAAATCTTCCGCTCCTGTAATCAGACCCGTATCCACCACAAATGGCTCACCAAAAACCTTTTTCAAAGAAGGCAGCATTTTTTCACCCAATTCAGGGTCATTAACAGTTACGGGGTAACCTTCGTTGATTTTAAACTCAATGTCTGCTTCATTGGCTTGTGCCACATGGTTGACGATATGGCCCAGTTGTTGATGTATGTTGTCACGAATACCCATGTCAAAATTTCTAATCGTACCTACCATGGTCACATCATCAGGAATGATGTTATTGCGAATACCGCCTTTGATGGCTCCAAAGGTCACCACAGCCGGTGCTTTGGTGACGTCGGTGCGACGGGAAACGATGGTTTGTACAGAATTAATGATTTGTGCCGAGGTGACAATCGGGTCAATACCGTTCCAGGGTCTTGAGCCATGGGTTTGTTTGCCAATCACTTTAAGTTCAAAATCATCAACGGCTGCCATCATCGGGCCGGTTCTGTAACCAGCTATGCCGGTGTTCATATTGGAGGTTACATGCAGGCCAAATACAGCTTCATAATAAACAAGGACAGTCATTAAATGAAGGTTGTCAATCGATTCATTAGTCTATATTGTTTCGCAATTTAGCACCGATAATTGAGTCCTTTTGGCGTGATTAAGTTTGGATAAGCTAATGGATGCTTTGGAAATGATGATTTAGGTGTTTTGCCTAATTTAAGCCGAGCGGTATGATTTCACGAATGCGAAGAAATATGAAAAGCTTGTTGGGTTCACGCTATTCTAAAACAGGTTTTAGGCGAATACCAACGGACCATTTACGTGAACCGCCCCGGGTTTGTCGGAGACTCAATAGTTTGAGAGAATAAGTCTATGAATACACAAATCCGATATGCCCCCGAGGTGAAAGAGCGAGCCGTTCGGTTGGTTTTGCAAACCGAACATGAACACAATTCCAGGTGGTCGACCATCAAGTCCATTGCTGTCAAGATTGGTTGTACACCTGAGACCCTGAGAAGCTGGGTTAATCGACTTGAAATTGATCAGGGTGACAAGCCCGGTACCACCACAACCCAAACTATGAAAATCAAAGATTTGGAGCGTGAGAACCGTGAGTTAAAACGTGCCAATGAAATTTTGCGTAAGGCGGCGGCTTTTTTCGCCCAGGCGGAGCTCGACCGCAAACGCAAGTGATGGTTGATTTTATTGATCAAGAAAAGGGATTGTATGGTGTCGAGCCAATCTGCGAGGTATTGCCGATTGCACCATCAACCTATTATCGCCACAAGCTACTCATTATAAACCCTCAGTTGCGTTCTGCCAGAAGTAAACAAGATGATATCCTGATGGCACAAATCAGTCGGGTCTGGCATGAAAATCGCTGTGTTTATGGTGTTCGTAAGGTTTGGAAACAATTGCTCAGAGAGGGTATCACAGTGGCTCGTTGTACAGTTGCCAGATTGATGAAAATCCTTGGTATCAAAGGCGTCATCAGGAAATAAAGGGGTCAGTACCCTTTAAAGAGATTTATGCTATCATACCAAATTTGAAAGATATCTTATGCCAAGGAAACCGAGGTTCTTTGTCCCACATATTGCCAACCATGTTATTCAAAGAGGGAATAATCGTCAGGCTGTGTTTTTTGAAGAAGAAGATTATCAAACGTATAAAAATTACTTGTATGAAGCTGCTGAAAGCAGTGGTGTAAAGATTCATGCTTATGTTTTGATGACAAATCACATTCATATTCTCGCCACAGCCGAAACAACAGACGGCATCAGTTTAATGATGCAAAAGACCGGTCGTTTCTATGTGCCCTATATCAATTATAAATATGAGCGATCTGGCACCTTATGGGAAGGACGTTTTAAAAGTTCTTTAGTTGATAGTGACTTCTATGTTTTGGCTTGTATGCGATATATTGAAATGAATCCTGTCAGAGCCAACATGGTAGAATCACCTCATGCCTACAAGTGGTCAAGCTATCATAAAAATGCCTTGGATAACCATGACAGATTAATTACATCTCATGACAGCTACTTAGGTTTAGCGAGAACCAAAAAGCAAAGATTAAGCAGTTATACAAACTTATTTAATGAACATTTGGATGAAAAGGTTTTAAAAGATATCAGGAATTGTGCCCAAACCGGCACACCCTTGGGAAGCAGCCGGTTTATTGAACAAATCGAAAAGAATTTAAAAGTTAAAGTGGGTTATTCAAAACGAGGCAGGCCTTGGAACGTTGTAAACCAAGATTAACATAACACGGGTAAAGGGTACTGACCCCTTTTACTTATAAATAAGATTAATAATATTATTATGACAATCCATAGTATTTTACTTGTCAGTTCATTTATCTATTTTTCAATTGGACTCACAATTGAAGGCATTAAACTGAGTGGAAAGGGGTGATTAAAGAGATTATTTGGTAACTACGCTAAAGAAAAAGACGTAATCATAGACAGGCATCTCATTAGATAATTGTTTTGGATTGTTTGATTAGTTTTCAGTCTATTTTTTTGTGTATTTTGAGATAATTTTGTGGAATCATCGTCAGGTTTTAGAAAAATTCTTATTTTGATCGGTTTTTGTAATTTTATGGTTTTTTCTGTTTTAGGCCGAGCGGGATGGCTTCACGAACGTGAATAATATAGAGAATAAGTTTTGATTTTAGGCTATTGTAAAGTTGGATTGAGGTGTATTCCAGTCGACCGTTTATTGGTTTTGATTGTCTCTTATAACGCGTCCGGTTTTGTCAATTGAATCTATGCGTATGGCACAAACGCCGAAAGCCTTTATTGGCTAAAAGTCACTACGGTTGGTCACTGCTTAAAAATCGTACTTTGCTTATTGCTATGCTAAATGCTCTGTGAACACACCATAAAACGATAGGGTGCTTTCAAAGTAAATTTATTGAATACATGCTACTGCCATCTTTTTATCCGTCCAAATTAACATAATGGTAACGCTGAGTAGATTAGTCAGCGTTACCCTTCAAAATAATTTAAAAAGTGGCTGAACACAATATTGTTTCAAGTGTGCTTTTAGCTGGCTTTGATTTCAATGGTAAATGTTTTTGACAGGGTGTCGGTGATGCCGAGGTTTTTGGGCGGTTCAAAGCGCCAGTTTTGGATGCTTTGTTGGGCTTGTTTTAGCATAAGTGCCGGAACATCGGGGGCGCCGGCGGCGACTCGAACCACCTCGCCTTCGGGGTTGATGTAGATACGGACTTTAAGGGTGTCTTTGGTGGCGTAACGCGATGGGATATCTAAGGGGGTTGTTTTTACAATGGCCCACGGGTATTGGGCATGAAGTGGGTTTATTTCTTTGCTCACCATTTCACGTTTTTGAAAATGAGATGTGCCGGCACGCCTTACTGGTTCAGTATTAGGCGTTTGTGGTGCTTCAGGCTCAATCTTAAAGTCAAAATCAGGTTGTGTGGCAATATTCATATCCATCACAGGTGCCATCGGACGGTCTTCAGAAATATCTGGCGTGATAATGGGTTCTGAGCGATTGTCATCAGTTTTGAGGCTTGGGTTACCCGGCTGCACGGTGGATTGACGCTCCGGTAGTCCTTGTGACCAGCTCGGTCGTTTTGTGTCGGTTTCAGTTTGCGCGTGGCTAATGGTGGTCACCATTAAAGCGGTCAGTATAATCAGGTATTTCATGGGTTTTTTCTAAGTGGATCAAATTTGTTGGGGTAGTTTAGTTTTATGGCGGCCTATGTCAATAAATATTGCGCTGAAACATTAAAATTCAAGTGCTTTAGGGGTTGAGACGTGCTTTATCGGTGGTTATGCTTTATAAATTTTATAATCCGTGTAGAATTTGTGACAAAATTTTTCAGGTAATAAGACATGATGTTTCGTTGTTTAATCTTTTTAATGTGGATGGGTGCTGTGATGGCTGATGATACCGTTAAATATAATTTTTCAGTGACCAAT
Organism: Marinicella gelatinilytica; assembly: GCF_026410405.1. Lineage (GTDB taxonomy): Bacteria > Pseudomonadota > Gammaproteobacteria > Xanthomonadales > Marinicellaceae > Marinicella > Marinicella gelatinilytica. The sequence goes on from NZ_JAPMLN010000008.1 coordinate 46,172, forward strand.
GCGGCACAGCATTTAGGTCGTGTGGAGATGGTTTTACCGGCCACTGAGGCGCAGCAAGTGACAGTGAAACTGCCGGTGTGGCGATCCGGTCGTTATGAGGTTTTAAACCTGAGTAAAAACATCACTGATTTTTCGGCCAAAGATGAATCGGGTCATGATTTGACCTGGTCAAAATCTAATAAAAATACTTGGGTCATTAATAACCCGGGCTTAGGTGTTGTCACTGTGAGTTATGTGGTTTATGCCAATATGCTGTCGTATCGGGTGGCACATATCGATGAAACCCACGCTTTTTTAGATGCCAGCGGGGTATTTATGTTTGCGCCCGATTTACGGCAATCACCCTTAACAGTTACTTTAGAGGTGCCGGCACATTGGCGTTCGCGCTCAGGAATGTCTTCACCTTCGAATCATGTGTTTGTGGCTGATAATTATGACCAATTGGTGGATTCACCAATTGAATCGGGGGTTCATGAATTTTTGGCTTTTGCGGTTAATAACCGTCAATATGAGATTATTATCTGGGGCGAAGGAAACCATGATATCAGTGATTTAAAGCAAAATATCGAGAAAATAGATCAGGTGGCGGCTGATTTATGGGGTGACTTTCCGTTTCAGCGATATGTGTTTATTTATCATGTAGCTGAGGGTATTCGCGGTGCCACCGAACATGTTAATTCCACTGTTATTCAGAGTCATCGTTTTCAGTTTGATCCACGTTCTGATTATTTGAAAATTCTGGCTACCACGGCCCATGAGTTTATTCACACCTGGAATGTTAAGTCTTATCGGCCTTCAGGTATTGCGCCTTATGATTACAGTGATGAGAATTACTCAAAATTGTTTTGGATGGTGGAGGGTAGCACCAGTTATTATGATGATTTATTTTTGCTGCGAGCGGGTATTTACAAGCCCAAAGAATATTTAAAAAAGCTTGCAGGTGATATTCATGGTCATCTTGGAAAGCCGGGCCGTGAAGTGAATTCCGTGGCGATGAGTAGTTTTGATACATGGTTGAATAATGATCCGCATTTTACCTTAAATAATCGGGTGAGCATTTATCTGGAAGGGGCGTTAAAATCCTGGGCTTTGGATCAGGCCATTCGAGAAAAAACAGCAGATAAGTACAGTTATGACGATGTGCAAAGACGGTTATATGGTGCGCATGTCAATACTGATATCGGTTATGATGAATCTGATGTGCAGGCTATATTAAAAGATTTAACCGGTTCTGCGATGACTGAATTTTGGCAAGATTTTGTTGATGGTACAAAAGCCCTTGATTTTGATGAGATATTGGCTTACTACGGGTTGCAGAGGGTGTTTGATAAGGACAGCGAACAAACCGTGTGGCTTGGTTTGGAAACCACTGACGACAGTGCCGGGGTGGCGGTTAAAGCGGTTCACAGAAATGGTCCTGCCTGGCAGGCTGGTGTCACCGGTGGTGATGTGATATTGGCTGTTGATGGCCATCGTGTGCGCATAAATGATTGGGCTGCGCGCTTAAAGATGTTGGGTCTTGATGAAAGCCATGAACTGACTTATTTTAGAGGCGATCAAATACAAACCACACGTATATACCCGATTGCTAAACCAAATCCTGAATTTTCGATTGAGCCTTTGGCTAAACCCAGTCGACGCCAACAACAGGCCTTTACGAGTTGGACGGGTATCGAGTTTAACAATTTGTATGAATAAGCGGGTTTAGCGTTGAGTCGTCCAATCATTATTGCCATTGCCGGTAACATTGGTGCCGGTAAGACTTCTTTGGTGGAATTTTTGCAAAGAAGTTATGACATAACACCATTTTATGAACCCAATGATGACAACCCTTATCTGGTGGATTTTTACCGTGATATGAAACGTTGGGCTTTTCATTCGCAATTGTATTTTTTAAGCAGTAAGTTTGCCATGCAGCAACAGTTAGAACAATGTTCGGGCGTGGTGTTACAAGATCGGACGTTATTTGAGGATGTGGAAATTTTTGCCACTGCTTTACATCGGATGCGAAAAATAAATAAGCGTGATTGGCAAACCTTTATGGGATTGTATGAAACAATCAAGAAGACCATTCAGCCACCGGATTTAATGATTTATTTGAGTTGTTCGATTCGCACCGCCCGTAAGCGCATTAAGTTACGTGGACGCAAAATGGAACAACACATGCCGTTGGCATATTTAAAGCGGTTGTCAGGTCTCTATCAAGAATGGATTGACGGCTATGACATGAGTGAGGTGTTGACCATAGAGACTGATAAACTGGATTATGTGAATGACTTAATTGATCAATTGCAACTTATGACGGCGATTGAACGTTATATCCCTCATAATTTAAAAAGACAATAACAAAAATGAGATAAAGATGACTTATTTGTGGGTATATTTAAAAGGCATGTTAATGGGGATGGCAGATGTGGTGCCGGGCGTGTCAGGTGGCACTTTGGCCTTGGTTACCGGTGTTTATGAGCGGCTGGTTAGTGCCATAGCACGTGTCGATGGGGATTTTTTTGGTTATCTGTTTAAGCTAAAAATTAAACAAGCCTGGCGACATGTGGATGGCTGGTTTTTGTTGGCTTTATTGGTCGGCATAATATCGGCAATATTTCTGTTCGCTGGTTTGTTAAGTCAGTTATTGGTAACACAACCGGTTTTAACCTGGTCGTTTTTCTTGGGTTTAATTGTGGCGGCTGCGGTGCTTTTGGTGGCCGCCGAGCATGCTAAGTCGTGGTTACACTGGTTAGGTTTGTTGTTTGGTATTGTCGTCGGATATGTGTTATCCACACAGTCTTTATTGACACTACCTGATGGCCATTTGGGTATATTTTTAGCCGGTATGATTGCCATTTGTGCAATGATTTTACCGGGGATTTCAGGATCCTTGATATTGGTGCTGTTAGGTCAGTATGCCGTATTATTGCATGCTGCGGATCAACGTGAATGGTTAACTTTAATTGTATTTGCTATCGGTGCTTTACTGGGTTTGTTGTTATTTTCACGTGTTTTAAAGTGGTTGTTAAAACATTATCATGTCGCCATGATTTATTTTTTGTCAGGTTTAATGCTGGGAACCTTGTTTAAAGTTTGGCCATGGAAAACAGTGAGTGGGGTCAATGTTTGGCCCTGGCAACATGCAACGCCTCACTATTTGATGAGTGGCTTAATGATTTTTGCCGGTGTCATTGTGGTCACCGGCTTGTTTTATTGGGGTCGACAAACCAGACGGGCATAAAAAACGCCGTTTATTTAATAAATCAACGGCGTTTTAATGGTCATAAAAGATTCTTAGTTCAAGCGACGACGGAATAAACCGGCCATCACTAAAAAGATGGTGGCTAAAGTTAACACAGACCATGTGCTGAGACTAGGTACCGGTCGGGCAGTCGGCGTGCCACGATTGGGTTGCATGGATTGTAGCTCCATGGGTGATGGACCACCGATACCTTTAAGTGCATTACCTGTTGGCATATTTGTAAAGCTTTCACAGAGTGTAAACCAAAAACAACTGGTTGGTGCGTCGGATATAGGCGGTGAACCATTACCCCGGTTGTTATCATGCCGAGCAGACGATATGTTTTGACCACCGATGTCATGCGTAAATAAGTTAAATTCCCCTGAATCCCCATCGAATGTGGTGCCCCAAGGCGCATCGGCTGTAGGCTGGCCAATCAGTGGCTGGCTGAAATCAAGAACACCGCCATTACTATAGAAGTCTACTGAGGCATAATCATTTAAATCATAAGTGCCGTCACTATAAATGGAGCCAGTAACCGTTAGTTGTAAATCAAGTACTTTTGGACTCGGAAGACTTATAATTTCATCAACAGGGTTTGATAATAATGATTCTTCAAAAACAATATAGCCGACAGTACGTGCTGTGCTATTAGGATCATCAAACACAAAGTCGAAGCGCACCGGTGCCGCCGAAATACTGAAAGAAGTGACGAGTAAAAATAAAGTTAGTTTTTTCATGGTTCCCCTTTTTTAGTTAGATTAAAATCATAACTATATTAGTGAAGTTGTTTTTATTTGGCAATGGTTTTGTGTGGTTTTGTGACGTGGTTCTCAGGAGTGTAATGTGAAATGTGATGGCAGTTTTTATTGGTATGATTTGGAAACCTTTGGGATTGACACCAAATATGACCGCATAGCACAGTTTGCCGGTATTCGGACTGACGCAGAGTTGAACATGATTGGTGAGCCTGATATGTTTTATTGTCAGCCGACCTTTGATTATTTGCCCACCGGTGAGAGTGTTCTGGTAACCGGTATTACCCCACAATTATGTCAGCAAAAAGGTTTGCCCGAACATGCCTTTGCCAATCGTATCAATGAAATATTTTCGAAGCCCAAAACCTGTGTTGTCGGGTATAACTCGGTGCGTTTTGATGATGAGTGTGTCCGCACGCTATTTTATCGTAATTTGATGGATCCTTATGCCCGAGAATACAGCCATGGCAATAGTCGTTGGGATTTAATTGATTTAGTGAGGGCCACGTATGCACTCCGCCCCCAAGGCATTCATTGGCCATTACGGGAAGATGGTCAGCCAAGTTTTAGGCTGGAAGATTTAAGCCAGGCAAATGGTCTGTCGCATCGAGCGGCGCACGATGCGTTATCGGATGTCGAGGCGACCATCCAAATGGCGGCTTTAATTAAACAAAAACAACCCCGCTTATTCGAGTTTGGTTTAAAAATGCGTGATAAGCAGTATGTGAAGGGTTTGCTTAATTGGGACTTGTTACAACCGGTGGTTCATGTTTCGGGCATGATTCCGGCTGAGCGAGGCTGTGTCAGTTTGTATGTGCCTTTGGCGATTGATCCACGCAATAAAAATGGTGTGATTTGTTATGATTTGAATTATTCACCGGATGATTTACTTCATTTAACTGCTGAAGAGATTGGTGAACGTCTTTACACCCCGCAACATCAACTGGCTGAAGGTCATCAGCGTATTCACTTAAAAACCATCCACATCAATAAAATTCCTTTTGTGGCACCGGTGAGTATTTTAAAGCACACTGATAAAGCGCGATTGGGTTTAGATGAGGCGTCGTGCGCACGGCATTTAAGCCATATAAAAGAGTATGCCAAAGACAATCAACAAGCGCTGATAAAAAAAGTACAGGCAGTTTTCTCAAAGCCATTCGAACTTCAGAGTGACGATGTGGATAGTCATATTTATCAGGGTTTTTTTAGTTATGATGAGCGGGCGTACTTTAATCAAATTCGTGACCTGAAGGCAGAAGACATACCTTGGGCTACCGATAAAATGACTGTTTTTAATGATGCACGTGGTCCTGAGTTGGTGCGCCGTTACCGTGGTCGAAACTTTCCGGAAAGTTTAGATAAGAAACAACGTCAACAATGGCTTCAGGAATGTTATCAACGGTTACAGCAACATCACGGTGATAATTGGCACCGCTGGTTTACGCATATGGCAACTTTAAAAGAAGGCTTAGATAATGCGGATAAAATGGCATTGTTAGAAGCTGTTGAAGACTACGCGCGCAACCATCCGCTGTTGGGTTTGGCTGGTCATTGATTGCAACAGGTTTCTGTAGATTATTTTGAACGATGGTTTTTACGGGTCTGAATCATGACAACCCTAATTACCATATAAAATACAAAACCTGCCGCCACTAAATAACTGCCCCAATGTTCAAGTAATACCACGTTTTTTCCTTGCTCTAAGCCCTGAATATAATCCCAAAGCATAGGTACCGCGCCAATCATGGCAATGGCCATAGCGACATAAGACAGCATTGTTAATTGATAGCTGCGTTCAGCATAACGTCTTTTTCGGTACAACTCGGCCTGTTCAGGGTCGATTTTGGCATCACTGTCATGGCTGAAGCCACATTTTGGACAGACCGGTGCCAAGGATGACATTTTGGTGCGACAAACAGGACATTTAACTAAAGCCATAAATAGAAGTGTGAGATAAAAGTATGGTTATTATAACAAGGATGGTGTCGTATTTTAAGCACATTAAAATACATCACTGACATGAAATCTTTATCAAAAACGACTATCATATCAGTTCTCATGACTCTAATTTCTACAGTATGTATCGCAAAACAAAAATCGTCGCCACCTTAGGACCTGCCAGTCGAAAACCTGAGCAAATAAAAAAGCTTATTCAATCCGGGGTTAATGTATTTCGTCTTAATTTTTCTCATGGCAGCCATGAAGATCATCGTCAAGCAGTGGCTGATATTCGACAGATCAGTGATGAGTTGCACGTTCATGTAGGGATTTTGCAAGACTTGCAGGGTCCAAAAATTCGAGTTGGGCGTTTTAAAGAAGGTTCAGTGCACCTTGTGCCTGGACAAATCTTCAAACTTTACGCAGATAAGAACACAGTCGGTGATGACGCCGGGATTGGTATCAGTTATGAGCAGTTGTATCAAGATGTGACTGTTGGTGATGCGTTATTATTGGATGATGGTAAGCTGAGTTTACGGGTGGCAGAAATTGTTGACACAGCTCTGGTTTGTGAAGTTATTTTAGGTGGTGTCTTAAGTAACCACAAAGGTATTAATGTGCCATCAGCAGATTTATCGATTGCGGCTGTGACTGAAAAAGATCGCGCTGATTTAGCTTTAGGTGCTGAGTTAGATGTGGACTGGGTGGCGCTGAGCTTTGTGCGATCGGCCGATGATTTGATATTGGCTCGGCAGTATCTGGATGAACATCAATCAACAGCTAAATTAATGGCTAAAATTGAAAAGCCCGGCGGGGTAAACAACTTTACGGCCATTTTAGAACAAGCAGATGGAATTATGGTGGCGCGCGGAGATTTAGGTGTTGAACTGTCCACAGAGCAAGTGCCTTTGTTGCAGAAAAAACTCATTCGCCAAGCCAGGGAGCAGGGTAAGCCGGTGGTCACTGCCACGCAGATGTTGGAAAGCATGATCGAAGATGCCACCCCAACCAGAGCAGAGGCCAATGATGTGGCGAATGCCATTTTTGACGGTACCGATGCGGTGATGCTTTCGGCAGAAACAGCCGCTGGTGCGTATCCGATAGAAGCGGTCAAAACCATGGCGCGTATTGCTGAAACGGTAGAACAAGATGACAGTTATCGAAGTCATATTGAGCAACAAAAAGTGGCGGTACAAAAGAACACGCCTGATGCGGTGTCTTCAGCAGCCTGTCAAGTGGCCACCATTTTAAAAGCCCAAGTGATGTGTTGCTTTTCAAGTTCAGGCGCCACCGCACTCAGGGTGGCCAGAAATCGCATGGTTACTCCGGTGATTGCCGTATCGCCACATTTAAAATCCTGTCGTCAGTTAACCCTGTCATGGGGTATTTATCCGGTTCTCAATGATCAAGCAAAAAGTGCAGATTCCATGGTAAAAGTGGCCAACACCGTTATTAATGAATCAAACATGGCCCAATTAGGTAACACCTATGTTATTACAGCCGGGGTGCCTTTTGGTCAATCAGGAACCACCAATTTAATTCGTGTCGAAACTTTAACACCTTGATGGCTTATTAAGTGTTATTAAAGTTGGTGAAGAGCCAATTGTTGTTGAGACCGGTTTAAGACCATTATTTTAGGGTATGAACTAAATGTACCTAAAATGATTTAATATGCTAAAAACCGGAACAAGAAAAAACACCTACAATGACATGATTCTCACGATGGTTTAGATAAACTGTCGAAAAATATCCACTTGAATATTTAAGGAAAGTACATGAAAAAAAACCAACAAGCGTCGATGAAAACAAGCCGTCATAAACAACAAATTAGCGATATTGTCGATTGCGTTGGAGAACGGATATTAGATAAAGAAACAGCCATTAGACAGGTCATTGCTGCGCTATTGGCCGGCGGCCATGTGTTATTGGAAGATCGTCCGGGATTGGGTAAAACCACTTTAGCGGCGTCCATAGCGCAGGTATTTGGTTTAGACTATAACCGCATTCAACTGACTTCTGACATGATGCCCAGTGATGTTTTGGGGGTCAGTATTTACAATACTGAAACACAACAATTCAGTTATCACAAAGGCCCGATTTTTACACAGTTTTTATTGGCCGATGAACTTAATCGAGCCACACCGAAAACCCAGAGTGCTTTGTTGGAAGCAATGGCGGAAAGTCAGGTCAGTATGGATGGTAAAACCTATCCCATGGAAGACGTATTTTTTGTGATGGCCACTCAAAACCCGATTGATGATTCCGGAACCTATGCTTTGCCGCATTCACAATTGGATCGATTTTTAATCAGTTTAAGTTTAGGTTACCCCAATGAAGCCAGTGAGCGGCAGATATATTCTGCCGCTTATTTAAAATCAATGAAGCAATCCTTACCGGCACTTAGTAATGCTGAGCAATTATTAATATGGCAGCAAGCGGTGACAGAAGTACATGCCGCAGACGAGGTGTTGGACTATTTGCAGTGGTTGGTTACTCAAAGCCGTAAACATCCTCATATTCAACAGGGTTTATCGCCACGGGCAGGTTTGGGCTTGTTCCGAATGGCACAGAGCTTGGCTTTTATGGATGGTCGGGATTTCATCACACCGGATGATGTGACCAAAGGGTTTTATCCGGTTTGTCGCCATCGGTTATTAACGGATGACGGCCGTTTAGCTGATGAGTATATTGAAGACATGTTGGACAGTGCCAATCTTGTTTGACCGTATAAAACAGTACTTTATCAACCGCCGGGGGCCTGAGGTTTTACCGGTGACATTGCATTGGCGCCGGCTTTATGTGTTGCCGTCTAAACCGGGTATGTTCTTCTTTTTAATAGGTTCTACCATGATGTTGGCCGGCTTAAACTTTAATAACAACATGAGTTTAATGCTGGTGTTTTTATTGTTTGGTATGGCGCAGGTAATTTTGTATAAAACATTTTTTAACCTCAAGTCAGTGGTGGTTGAACAAGTGCATGCTAAATCTGTGTTTTTGGGTGAGTGTTATCAAATACGGCTGCAATTAGCCGCTGCCAGCGACCGTTATCAGATTCAAGTAGATATGGAAGACTCCACTGATATCACCAACATCACTGCCCAGACCGGGCAATGGCAATTAGAGGGGCAATCAAGACACCGTGGTTATCAATCAATACCTCGTTTAAAATTATTAACGCGCTACCCTTTGGGATTGGTGACTGTATGGGCGTATTGCCAACCGCAAGCGCAGGTGTTGATTTATCCACGACCGGAGCAACCGTGCCCGCCATTTCCAATTCATGGTGGTATAGACGGTCCCGATTCAACCGTGATTCAGGGTGATGAAATGGATGATTTAAAACAATATCAAAGCGGTGATCCGATTCGAGATATTGCATGGAAAAAATCCGCTCAAGGCCAGGGTATATTTGTTAAAAAATATCATTTAAAGCAAGGTAAAGAGCTTTTGTTTGATTTTCAACAACTGGCACAAGTTGATGTTGAGGCTCGTTTGTCACGGTTAACGGCCTGGGTTGTGGCCGCCGAAAAGCAACACACTAATTATCAGTTAAAACTGCCCAACTTCACCAGTGCGATGAGTCATGGTGAACGTCATTATCATGATTGTTTAAGTGCGTTGGCTTTATTCGGTCAAGGAGGTGCCTCATAGCCCGTATCCAATCTCAATTAAGCACCAAACAAGTTTTCTGGGTAAGTTTGGCTGTGGTGGTGGCGGTGCTGCCTCAAGTATATCGTTTGCCACTGTGGTTTGTGCCGATGATGACAGTGGTTGTGGCGTATCGATTTTATGTTCAAGTTAATCACATAAAAAAAGCCTATAACCTGGTGTTAATCATGGTGGCAGTGGCTGCATTGTTGTTGATAGTTTATAGCCAGGGTTTTGGTTTATCGAGAGAAATCAGTGTCACCATTTTAATCACCATGACCGTGTTGAAATTGTTGGAAACCTATAAAATGCGAGACGCGCTATTGGTGGTTATGCTGTGTTATTTTGTCGCTATGACTCGGTTTTTATATTCTCAGGATTTGGTTTTGGTGGCTTATTTATTGTTATCAGCCTGGGTGACTACCCATGCGCTGGCGGTGGTAAATTATCAACATGGTGATGCCTGGTTTGAAAGCGGTCATATTAAATCCAGTGTCGGCTGGTTGTTGTTGGCTTTACCCTTTGCGGTGTTGTTTTTCTTGGCATTTCCGCGTTTAGGTTCTCCGATTTGGGGTTCGCCTGATATTTTTGGTGAAGGTAAAACCGGTATTTCCGGTGAAATGAGTCCCGGTTCCATCATTGAGCTGTTTATGGATGATTCGCCGGCTTTTCGGGTGACATTTGAAGACGGCGAACAGCCTGATAATAACCAGCTTTATTGGCGAGGGCCGGTATTGACTGAATTTGATGGTCGTACTTGGTCGCAGTTTGACTTTAACCGACAACGCCGTGTGGTGGCTTTTGATCAACAAGCAAAACAGATAAGCTACCAAATTGAAATGGAACCCAATGGCCGTCGATTTATGTTTGGGTTGGATTACATTGTTCAATCGCCGACCGGCGCTTCCTTGTCTTCGGCATCGTCGTTAACTTCGATGACCGTAATCAACCAGCTTAAACATTATCAAGTCAAATCAGTGCTGAGTGACCGCTTATATCAGAATATGTCAAGCTACCAACGCAATCGCTTATTGGATTTTTCGGACAATCAAAATGTACAGACGCAGCTGTTAATCAGCCAATGGCAAGCAATCGATAGTTCGCCCTATGGCATAATCAACAAAGCCTTAGCGTGGTTTCAAACTGAAGGCTTTTTGTATTCCTACTCGCCACCGCCTTTGGACAGTGATGATGTGATTGATGAGTTTATCTATGATTCAAAACGGGGATTCTGCGAACATTTTGCCTCCAGTTTTGTGGTCATGATGCGTATGGCTGGTCTGCCTGCTCGGGTGGTAACCGGATATCAAGGGGGTGTCGATAATGGTGATTATTTATTAGTGAAACAATCCGATGCCCATGCTTGGGCGGAGGTTTATATTGATGAGCCGGATCACGAGTTGGGCGGCTATTGGCAAAGAGTTGATCCGACTTCAGTGGTTTCTCCTGAGCGATTATTCCAAGGCTCTGGAAATATTATTGAACAGCGACGAACCATCATGGATTTTCCTTGGTTACGTCAAGCCAGAGAAAATATGGATAAATATCGGTTTCGCTGGAACAAGTGGGTACGTGATTTTAATGTCAGCAAGCAACAAGCTTTATTTGACGCCATCGGTATTAAGCACCGAGAAGGTAAAGATTTGGCTATTATGCTGTTAACCATTCTCGGCTTAACCGGTGTCGTTATTTTTAGTTGGCTTTGGTGGCGATTAAGACCGCGTTATACAGACATACAACAATGGTACCTTCGTTTTATGCGTTTATTCAAAAAAGATCCAGAGATTTTTCAGATGCGACACCTGGGTTTCGAGGCTGTGGCACCGAAAATCATGACACGATATCCCTCATTAAGCGAGCCCATAGAGCAATTTAAACAAAGCTATCTGCGCATTCGTTATCGCAATGAACATCCAACAGCAGCGGACCAACGCCGCTTACAGCATTATTTCCAAGCCCTTAAAAAAGCCGTGAATAATGTCGATAAAGCCAGCTCAAAGTGATACAGATTTCGGCACTTATCTTGAGCAAGAATTAGCCTGGTTGACCATCCTCTCGGGGTTTAAACCATACGGGTATATAGCGAATAACAAACAATAAGAAAGCCAGAACCCACAGACCACCGGAAATCAACATGCCGTTAAAATGGCTCAATACACCCAGTAACGGTAAAATTGAACGGACAATCACCGATAACACCAATAGTCCAAAAATAGGGCCCAGTAATTTAGGCGGGTTATGGAGGTTACGACCACTGTGGCCGTAACTGACACGGGTCATCATGCCAACAGTAATTATACCTAAGCAACCGATGGTGAGTACATGTAAGGCCAAATAATAAAAGCCCGGTTTAAATATCATGGCGAACATCAGCCCAAAACCGATAATTAGCATTAAGTAGCCAATATGTAACACCCAGACCAGGGGCTTTAACCAAATTTGATGGTTATACCAGCCGTATAAACGGATACCATGAAGCACCATATTTATCAGGGTAAATCCGCCCCATAACCAAGTCATTTGTGGTGCTAAGCTTAAGGTAAGAATCCAGGCAATCATCATCGGCGGTATCATTAGTTCAATGTTGGCGTAACGTTTTGCCACATAGCGTTCGGGCACACCATTTTGACTGAACATCGGAAAAACACGACCTGCCATAACCACAATTAATAACAACACCCAATAAAACACAAAATTAGTTAGTGACCGCGCCCAACCATATTCACCGGATAAGATGGCGCCATGGACAGTGATATTAATGATGGCAAATAAACTCACCAAACCAATCATAAAATAATTACGCTTATTGCCTGCTTGAATTAACGGAATGGCAATCATAACGGCTAACATAATCAAATATAAACTATCCACAAAAGCCACCAGCCAACCGGGAATACTTGGAATAAAAGCCACTAAACGGCCCATAATCCAGATAAAACTTAATAGGGCCAAAGTCAGGGGTGTGGAAGTGGGTCGCCGGGTCCAGTTCACGATGGCCGTCAGTAAAAAACCGCCGATAACTGCCATGGTGTAGCCAAACACCATTTCATGTGCATGCCATAGATTTGGGGTGTAATAGGACAAGCCTGCAAACATAACACCGTGGTGCTGATATAAAAGCCATGCCAAAATCAGCGCAAAACCACCCAATCCGGCCAATAAAAACAATGACCGAAAACCCAAAGCAAACAAACCGTAATGAGAACGGGGTAAATCAGACTGTAAGTTTTTCATGACTGCATTATAGTACCGGTTAAAAAACGGTGTTTTGACTTGGGTCAAAAAAATGATTGAATCCATTGGCAAAGCTAACAATAATGGATGTTTTTTATTGGTCGTAATCCCATGGGTTTAAATCACTTAAGTCAACGACAAACAGCCGGGTTTGCCTTGTTGTTTGGTGCCGTATTAATCAGTACGTCCAGTGTTTGGGTCAAATTAGCCGATTTAGCACCGACAGTGAGTGGTTTTTATCGCATGGCGATTGGCGGTGGTTTGCTGATTGTTATCTGTGTCATGACCGGACGTTCACTTTGGCACAGTAGTGCTTATGCCTTTAAGCTGTTTTTGGCGGCTTTGTTTTTTGCTGTGGACTTATGGCTTTGGCATCGCAGTATCTTGTTTGTGGGTCCGGGTTTGGCCACGGTCTTAGGGAATTTTCAGGTGTTTTTTATGACCTTATTTGGTGTGGTGTTTCTGAGTGAGCGGGTGGGATGGCGATTCTTGACAGGTTTAGGCTTGGCGTTTTTGGGTTTGTTTTTACTGGTGGGTGTCGATTGGTCTAATTTTGATGCCGATTATCGAACCGGTGTTATTTACGGCTTATCAACAGCCTTGGCTTATACCGGATTTATGTTGGTAATGCGTCAATTACAGGGTATGAAAAGTACGTTATCACCGATGTCAAATTTAGGCGTTATGTCACTGATGTGTGCGGCTATATTGGCAGTGGTGGCTTTATTTGATGGTGATTCATTTGTAATACATGACAACCAAACCCTATTGTCCATGATTAGTTTAGGGGTGTTTTGTCAAGTTTTGGGGTGGGTCATTATTACCCGTTCCATGCCTTTGTTGGCGACTTCTCTGGTGGGTTTGATTTTGTTGTTACAACCCGCTTTATCAATGCTATGGGATATTGTGTTTTTTAGTCGTCCTACCTCAACTTTAGATATCATCGGTTTTGTGGCGGTTATGGCAGGTATTTATGTGGCCTCTGTGCGTCGAAAAAAAGCCATTAGAATGAACAGTTAAGACTTTGAATTAATGATGGTTTTTCGGGCTTAAGTGTTTTAAAATTATTGAGCACTTCAATCAGACAAAAACACATGAAAATTGAAAAAGCCATTGTTTTAGATCATGCCATTCAAAGAGATTTGTTTAAACAATTACTCGACACCAGCGGTGATTCAGATAACCGGCGTCAATTATTTGAGCAGGTCAAACATGAGTTAGCAATTCATGCGGATGCCGAAGAACGCTACTTTTATGTGCCCTTAATTAAGATTGATGCCACCCAAGATGATGCGCGTCATGGGATTGCTGAACACCATGAAATTGAAGAATTGGTGGAAAAAGTAGAAGAGGCTGATTTTGATTCTTCTGCTTGGCTAAAACATGCTAAAAATTTAGCCGGTAAAGTATTGCATCATTTAGATGAGGAAGAGCAGGATTATTTCCCCAAAGCAGATAAAGTACTGAGTGACGAGCAAGCCAGCGAATTGGGTGATCAGTATTTAAGTGCAATGAAAGAGGCCCGTAGAAACGAGGACTGATTATGCTTGATTTTTTGGGTATCAATGTTGAGCATTACATTGATTGGGGCGTTATTCTTAGACATTTATTTCTCATTGGTTTTGCGTTGGTTTTAACCATACCGGTGGCCATTAACCGTGAAGCCAATTCACATGGTGGTGGTGTTCGAACGTTTCCGCTGGTTGCCGTGGCCACCTGTTCCTACACGTTATTATGTTTAGATGTGATTGGAAACGAAGAAGCCATTGGAAAATTTATGGCCGGTATTGTTACCGGGATTGGTTTTATCGGTGGTGGTGCCATATTGAAATCGAAAGATGATTCTAAAGTATCTGGCTTAGCCAATGCGGCCAGTATCTGGAACACCGGAGCCATCGGTATGTCGGTTGCCTGGCAACGATTTGAAATAGCCATCATTATCGCGGTTATTAATTTTTTGATTTTACGGATTGGTTACAACGCCAAAAAAATTGTCAAAGACAGTGGTGGTTGTGAAGATGAGCAAGAAACCAAGCCCAAATAATGGGTCTTGTTATGTTAAGTGGTGAGCATTTGACATATTTTATTAACCTAAAAAGAGAGTAATGATATGAGTACAAATAAAATAATTGGTTTAGTGTTATTGGTTCTGGGCGCCGTGTTGGTATTTTTTGGATTGAATGCAACTGAAGCGCCTTTAGAAGAAGTATCAGAAGCTGTGACCGGACGTTATAGTGATCAGACCATGTACTATTTGATTGGTGGTGCTGTTTCTGCCGTGGTTGGGATTGTTTTGTTGTTAAAGAAATAAATTTACTTAACAGCAACAAAAAACCCCGCTATTGGCGGGGTTTTTTGTTAGGTAGTTAAATAGGGCTATCTAAAGAGATGACTCAGTACAGACAGTAACAATAGCACCAAGAAGATATAAAATATAATCTTAGCAATTCCGGCTGAAGCACCGGCAATACCACCAAATCCTAAAACACCTGCAATCAGTGCGATAATTAAAAAGACTAAAGCATAATATAACATAATAAATCCCTCGTATTCGTTAAATGCGCATGTGAGGCATATTGCCCCACATGCCGGTTAGTTTAAGTTTATGAGTCTTGTACGACTTTAAGTTGGTTGTCAACGCTGCGAACACCGTCAGTGTTTTCGGCAATTTTCTCAACCAAATCTTTTTCGGCTGAGCTGCTAACATTACCTTTTAAAGTAACTTTGCCATACATGGTATCAACATTAACCTTTAAGCCGGATGTTTCACCATTCCACAACAGTTTAGATTTAATGGCAGCTGTGGTGGTTGAATCATAATACCAGTTGCTGAAAGAGCGATTGGCATCATCATCCATCTCATCGTCATAATCGATGTTTTCAGGCTTTTCTACCACTAAATTGTTTTCAACCTTATTAACACCTTCAATGCCTTTGGCTATTTCACCAGCCAAGTCTTTATCAATCTCTGAGTTAACAGTTCCTGATAGTACAACAGTACGACCTTTAACATCTGTGTCAATTTCAAAATTATTTAAGTGACGGTTAACCAATAAAGCAGTTTCAACTTTACCATCTAACCACGCGTCTCTTAATTTATCATCAGCATCGTATTTTGAATTGTCAGCCATGACAAATGGGGTGACGGCCAATGATGCGGCTAAAATAGTCGTTCGTATGGCATTTCTTAACTTGTTTGTTTTATAATTTTTCATGATTGTAATCCTCATATTATTAATTAAGTTAAACCACATGCCGAATGACATGATGGTACCAATTATAAGGATGCCCCGTTAACGCAAAGTTACCGAAATGTTAAAAACAGGTTATTGTGCGGGTCTGTAAGTTGTTGAAATTAAAGTGTAAACCCAGTTATAGCAGGCGTTAAGGGCTTTTAGTGGCATGGTTATTTAGGCGCTATAAAAATCATAAATAGTGACTTGACTATGATAGTAATTATGCAAAATAACATCAAAACTGGTAACTGAAGGTGCTTTTGTTACAATGAAAGGCTTCCTTTTTAACTTGATTCTGAGCAATTAAATCCATGCAGCCACATAAGGTTAGTCATCATTTATTACGTGGTATTTTGCTGATGTTGGCTGCAGCATTGGCGTTTAGTGTCATGAATGTTTTGATTCGAGCCGCTTCCAGTCGACTGCATGCCTTCGAAATCGCCTTCTTCCGTAACTTGTTCGGGCTGTTGTTTATGCTGCCTTGGTTTATGAAATATGGTTTGACGGTGATCAAGACGGCTCGGTTGCCATTGTTTATGATACGGGCTGTATTGGGTTTGATTTCGATGCTGTGTTTTTTCTGGGGGTTAACTGTTTTACCTTTGGCAAAAGCTGTGGCTTTGGGCTTTACCGTGCCGCTATTTGTTACCATTGGTGCTGCGCTCGTATTGAAAGAGGATGTTCATATGCGTCGCTGGCTGGCTGTTATTATTGGCTTTATCGGTACCCTTATCATATTAAGGCCCACAGTTGATGGCGATTTAGTGCCTTCACTGGTGGTCATCTTATCCGCGGTCACCATGGCCATCTCCGTGTTGATTATTAAAAACCTGTCGCGGACCGAGCGACCTAACACCATTGTTATTTTTATGGTTTTGTTAATGACGCCCTTGTCATTCCCGGTGGCACTGACGGTTTGGCAGTGGCCGGATGCCTGGACTTGGTTTTTACTCATTTTATTGGGCTTTAGTGGCAGTCTGGGGCATTTATTGTTTACCCATGCCATTCGCAGTAGCGAAGTGTCTTTGGTGATGCCGTTTGATTTTGCCCGATTACCCTTCGTGATTGTGTTGGCTTGGCTATTTTTTGATGAGTCGGTTGATCGATGGACCTTAATCGGTGCTGCGATTGTGTTTGCTTCAGGTGCTTATATTGCGCATCGTGAAGCACAGTTAAACCGCCGCCGTGCCAGGGTTTTGAAAGCAGCCAGTTAATCATGGATAATTTATTAGATCAAATTCGTCAATGTCGCGTCTGCGAACAATATTTACCATTGGAACCCCGTCCGGTGGTGCAAGCCTCCAGTGGTAGTCGCCTTTTAATTATCGGCCAAGCACCGGGCACCAAAGTCCATGAAACAGGAATACCATGGAATGACCCAAGTGGTGATGAATTGCGTCGCTGGCTAAATATTGGACGGGATTTATTTTATAACCCAGAAGTCATTGCCATTGCCCCCATGGGTTTTTGTTATCCCGGTCGCGGACGATCCGGCGATTTGCCGCCCAGGCCTGAATGCGCACCCTTGTGGCATCGGCCTTTGTTCAATCTCATGCCGAAAATAGAGCTTACTTTATTAATCGGCCAGTACGCACAAAATTATTATTTAAAAAACAAACCCAAAACCCTGACTGAAACAGTTCGCAATCGCCACGATTTTTTACCGAAGTATTTTCCGTTACCGCACCCATCACCCCGCAACCGCTATTGGCGCATGCAAAATCCGTGGTTTGAGTCAGATGTTATTCCTGAACTCAGAGAATGCGTCAAGGCGTGTCGCATAAGAGACTGAGCCAAGTAGATGTTACTGCTTTAACCAAGCGCGCATCTTATAATAATGCTGTAAACGCCATTTACCCGACTTGTAGGGCGTTCAATTAAATCACTACTAAACAGGAGAATCTGATGAGACTAAACTTTTCAGTCAGCACGCTAAGCAGACCGCAACCGCAAAGCACTGACATCAATTCTGAATTAATCAATTTAATTCAAAACCACCAACAGGCGGCTCAATTAAGCAATGTACAGCTCGCAACTAAGTTAGGCTATAAAAACATCAATAAAACCATGCGAAACTTACGCGATTTTAAGCAAACCGGTGAAATTGCTGATAGCTATTTGCATAAAATTGGCGAAATCCTGAATATTGATTTTGATGAAATAAGACAAGTTCAAGCCCGGTATCTGAGAGATAAGTTTTCTGATAGGACATTGTTTATTCAGCACTTTGATCAGATTTGGGCTCACAGAGCATTGATCATTGGAGATGCGAGTTATGCCAATATCAGTTTTCCGGGTATATACCTCAGTGTCGCGTATTTAGGCGCCCCAGGATATAACATTGGCATTTTATTGCAGCATTATATGAACGGCCATTGGCGGGCCGATAATGTATGTTGTGATCGGGTGTATATCATCGCTGCCGGCGGCAGTCCTTTATCCGGCAACAACAGCTGCCATGGTTTTTGTCGACGATGTCGCAGTCAAAAGTCTTTTAAGGTACCGGCTTTCGGAATCATGCTAAAGGCTCATAAAGAATTAAAGCCTGCTTGTCAGCAGCGTGAAACAGACAAAACCATGGCTGATTTATTGCATGATTTCCAATCTTATAAATACCGAAACGTAAAAAGCGATTTAACTGGAATCAGTTCAATCGCTTTGACGGGCAAAAAATAAAAATTATAAGTCGTCTAATTCAGCCAACAACTCATCAACCGCTTCACAAGCCGGTTCAAGGTTATCCTGGTCAACATTTTGTAGATTGTTTAACTTTTGCGTGTAAGCGGCAATGGACATTAATTTACCCATGTCTCCGGATTGCATAATTTCCTGCATTTTTTCGCTGACTTCTTCAAGCTTATCTTTAAGCACTTCCTCAGAACACGATTGGCCACAGCCATTAAGCAAAAATAAAGTGCCTAACATTAAACTGGTCAGTATAATTTTTTTCATACGGTCTCTCTCTTTGATTGAATGATCTTATTGTAGCTGATTGGAAAGTTGACTGGGTTGTATTAATTCATGATTTAACTGAATTGAGGTATTGGTCGCAATTTGTGTAATGAATTTGTTGGCGTGTGTTCAGGGTGGTGTTATGTGCTTTAAACCGATTTTGCGGGCACAACGGCGCATCAGTCACCCCGCAGGTTTTTTCTTTTTTGAGCTCACTGAGCATTTCTTTGGCGATGCTACGGTCTTTGATCATGAATAAGTATTTGAGGTGTAACTACATGGTTGGTTCCAATTCTTATTTTGCAACCACATTTAATTTCAAACCTAATTCATTAAGTACTTTGGTGAGGGTGCTGTAACGTGGGTTGCCTTGTTCGCTCAATGAACGGTATAAACTTTCACGAGCCAAGCCTGTTTTTTTAGACATTTGGCCGATACCGCCTAAAGAGTCAATGACTTCACAAATGGCCAATAGTAGTAATTCGTCATCTTGCTCTTCCATAACCACCTGAATATAGGCCGCACGATCTTCATTCGTTTTAAGGTAGTCGCTTGTTTTATAGGGTTTTGTTTTGATCATTGGATTCTCTCCAATATTCTTTAGTTTGGAAACTATCCGAAAATCGTTTATTTTTAATTGTGATACCAAAAAGTGAGATATTAAGCCTGGCGACATTGTGGAACAACTTCAAACTTAAGGTCAAAAGTGGCGAGTAATTTCATAATGGTTTCAAATTGTGGGTTGCCATTCTCACTTAAACTTTTATACAAACTTTGGCGGCCGGTACCCACTTCTTTAGAGACATGGGTCATACCTTTGGCTTTAGCCACTTCACCCAAAGCCACGAGAAATCCATCTATACCATTTTCTTCAAGCGCTACAGCAAGATAAGCCGCCGCCATTTCGGGGCTGTCAATATATTCTGATGCGTTATAGGGTTCAGTTTTCATATCATTACTCCAATTCTTTCAGTATCTGTTTAGCCTTACTAATGTCTTTTATAGGAGACATCTTGTCAATGGGTTGGTTCCTTTTATATTTTTAAGGTTGTTTTCAAAATTAAAAATTAGGCCTTGGCGGCTATATGGCTAATAATAGTTACCAAAAATGTTGCCAACAAAATGCGTGCGCTGTAAAGAACTTTAATGATACCTTATAAGGCGTTAAAGTGTTATATGTCTTGGTTTGTGTGAGGTTGTGAGATTTTATGAAGCGCCAAAAAACTAAGGAATGGTGCCCGGGAATGGAATCGAACCATCACGGTATTTCTACCGGGGGATTTTAAGTCCCCTGCGTCTACCAATTTCGCCACCCGGGCCCTTTTGATGTCTCTGACTGCGTGAGATCATCAATTACTGCGTCGAAACTTGCTCAAGCACATGCGTGCATTCACAAGTTATCTCCTTGTCCTTGATAATCTCACTGTGTCAGAGACTATCAAAAGATCCTTTAGCTGTCTTATGCTTCCATGAGGTCAGCATATACTGCGTCGAAACTTGCTCAAGTACAGTTGTACATTCGCAAGTTATCATCTTGTCTCTGCTAACCTCATGAAACCATAAGACTAGCAAAAAATGCCTTGTTGCTGATTCTATCAGCTTTGTTTCTAACTTAGAGAGCACATGCGTGCACTCGCGACTCTTTCCTTGTCTTTGCCAGCCTCACTGTGAAAGAGACTATCAAAAGTTCCTTTTTGCTGACTCATCATTCATGATACCAGCATATTCTGCGTCAGTTGATGT
The DNA here is from genome assembly GCF_026410405.1 of Marinicella gelatinilytica. GTDB lineage: Bacteria > Pseudomonadota > Gammaproteobacteria > Xanthomonadales > Marinicellaceae > Marinicella > Marinicella gelatinilytica. The sequence continues at coordinate 66,910 of NZ_JAPMLN010000008.1, forward strand.
TTGAGTACAGTCGTACACTCACATCGCCTTCCTTATTTCTGCTAACCTCAGATATCCTGAGCCTAGCAAAAAATCCTTTTTGATGTCTCTGGCTGCGAGATCATCGGTTGTTATTTTTAAACTTGTTTTCGCGGTTTTGGCGAAGTGCTTCATTTTAGTTAAAAAATTGAAGCTGTAAAGGACTTTTTGGGTCCTTTTTTTGTTTTTTGAAGATGGAGGCTGAACCCGGAATCGAACCGGGGTACACGGATTTGCAATCCGCTGCATCACCACTCTGCCATCCAGCCGAATCTTTTTTACGCTTATCTTCAAAAGCGTTGTTATTCTCGCTTTTATTTGTTGTCAGTGCAAGTCTCGTTTTGGGTTTTGGCGAGGTGCTTGACACTGAAAACAAAAAAGGGCTGATTAAATCAGCCCTTGGGTGTTTGGAGCGGGAAAGGAGGATCGAACTCCCGACCCCAACCTTGGCAAGGTTGTGCTCTACCGCTGAGCTATTCCCGCTTTGAGGTTGGCTATTTTAGCCGTAATGATTTTATTGTCAATCGATTTTTGGAAAATTGTGTTAAAACTTATGACTTTTATTGACGCATCATTGGCCAGGCGGCTTTGAGGTAAATCACCATTGAATAAAGAGTCAATGCGGCGGCGATATAAAGTAAGCCCAGTCCGATTAATTGTACCGGTATAAACCATAAATCAGCTTCATAGAGTAAAAATCCAATTGCCATCATTTGGAAAACAGTTTTTATTTTGCCGACCATGGCAACATTAACAGCGCTGCGTGACCCGAGTTCTGCCATCCATTCGCGTAAAGCACTGACGGTTATTTCGCGGCCAACGATAACGGCGGTGGCTATCATCATGAGAATGGTTGGGTGATCCTGAAGCAACACAATGAGGGCAGTTGTGACAGTGAGCTTATCAGCAACCGGGTCTAAAAAAGCACCTAATTTTGATGAGACGTTATATTTTCGTGCGATATAACCATCAAAAAAGTCAGTAATACCGGCTAAAACAAATACCCCGCATGCCACGAATCGTGACCATTCATAAGGTAAATAAAAGAACAAAATCATCACTGGAATCAGTAGGACCCGAAGTATGGTCAGAAAATTTGGAATGTACTTGGTCATGGCGTCCAGTTTTGTGAAAGTGATGGAATGTTAAAAAACCCGCTTATTCTACCAATCATTACCCTGATTGGCTTTACTTTTTTGGTTAGTCTTAGATTCCAATTTGATAATTTCCGCTTAAGATCACCACCACGCCATCGGGTTGGTATTGATTTTTAATGGTAATTTCAGCGTGATGGAATCGAGCAATTAGTTTTGCCACATAAAGGCCAATGCCTAAATGAGCTGTTTGGCTTTGTTGTTGGCGGTAAGAGTGTAAGGAATCAAACACTGTGCTCAGCTTTTCATGGCTTAGCGTCGGTCCTTGGTTAGAAATATGTAATTGATATGTCTGATTGCTTGTATCAATGTTCAACTGAACCAATATGGGTTGTTGTTCAACGCTAAAATCATAAGCATTTTCGATGACCTTATCAATGAGTTGTGCCATTAAGTCAGCGTTGCCATTAATAAAGACGGCTTGTTGAGCGCGTTGGAATCTTATGACATGGTTGGGTTTTTGGTAGGCGGGTATCAAATCGTCCAGTAACGCATTTAAGTCAAATGGATGCCGTTCGTTGTCGTTAATGGCTTGTTGTAATCGGCTTAATGAACTGAGTTGATTTAAAATAAACATCAGTCGGTGATTGGCCTTGGCGGCACGTCTGACAAAATCTTGTTGTTCCCTTGATAATTGACTGCTGCTAACGTTATCCAATGATGATTGGATTATACCGATGGGGGTTTTCATTTCATGTGATAAGCGACTTCCTAATTGTTTAAGGTAATCGGTGTATTGATCGATTTGCGCCAGTAGTTGGTGCAAATCGCGTGATAAATCACCCACTTCATCAGCTGCTTTCATGAAGGGTAATTGTTTATGAATGGTTCCCGAGTCATCTAAAACGTGGCGCAATTGTCGGCTTAAACGGCGAATACGCCAGGCCAGTAATGCGGCGTAGGCCAAAAACACTAACAGCAGCAATAGGGCAATGCCGAATAACCAACCTATGGTTTGGATAAAGGTGCGAATCAGGCTACGGTGTGCCGGCGGATGTGCCAGGGTTAAACTTATCTGACCCGTGCTAAAGTCTTGATTAACCACCTGGTGATCTAAGTTATGACTCACTGAGGGATTATTGACGGCAAATATAAGTGGGTACAATACGTTAGTTAGCCAGTCATCGTTCTTAGGTTGTTCTGTTATCTTGTTGATATCGTAGAAAACGCGTTGTTGTTGATCAGTGATTAACAGGCGGCTGTTGTCAGGGGTGATTTTAGACAGCTTTTGTTGCCATTGCAGGTCACTGTTAAACACTGCTTGTAGTTGAATGTTATTGTTCGCATAGTGACCATAATGTTCAATCTCAACAGTGTGGTTGGTGGCGACGATACCAAGACCTGTTAGTTGGGTTTGTGGGAGTTGGATTTCAACTGTATAACCACTGGCAGTTTCATGCCAATAGGCTTTTAATGGCAGTATTCGATGGTCTGATACAGTGCCTTCAGGTTGACGATTAATGTGTTTGACCGTGGTGCCATGCGCGTTGCCGTAAGCTATGGTCAAACGGTCTTTTTGCTGATTAATGTTTGTTTGATTCATAGGTTCATGAGATGAATCGATCACGGAAACCCATAAGTAAAGGTGTTGCTTAGATTGGCCAAAACGAAACTGTAGGTTTTTGCCGACATCATAAGTTGGTACTGTTTGCCATTCATCTGACAAGCCATTAAGTTGTACCGGTGTTTCGATGGGCTGTGCTATCAAGCCGCTTAGATGTCTGTCTTGTTCAGTTGAAAATTGTTCAATACTATTGGCAATCAGTTGTGCTTGTTGCTGACCGGCAGTTAACAGGTTTTCTTGGTAGCTGTGATTTAAGCGGGATAGGGTGAGCCACATTAATATCGGAAAACTCAGACTCAGTAAGCCGATGGTGCCAATTTGCCATTTGAGTTTCATTGTCGCCAGCGGTAACCCATGCCGTGGACAGTTTCTATGCAATCAGATTGTGGATCAATGGCCATAAATTTTTTACGAATACGTTTAACATGAGAGGTAATGGTGCCTTCATCAACATATATATTCGCATCATGCATTAACTGCTCGCGGGTTTTGACTTGTCCGGGATAACGAGCCAAAGATTGTACCATCCAAAACTCTGTTACGGTCAAGGGTACATTTTGGTCATGCCATTTGATTTGTAAATTATCGGTTAATACCGTTAAAGGGCCTTGTTGCCATTGTTTCAGTTGTTGATTGTTACCGGTCAGTTCACTGCGACGAAACAAGCTTGCAACCCGTGCCAATAAGTGTGGCATGGATATGTCTTTGCTAAGGTAGTCATCTGCGCCTAATCGTAAGCCGGACACCACGTCCACTTCATGATCACGTGCGGTTAAAATAAGTATCGGTAAAGTCACTGATTGCTGACGCAAATTACGGCATAAATCAAACCCTGCATCCGGCTCATCACCCAAGCCAATATCTAAAATAGCTAAATCCGGTAACTGTCGGCTAAAAAATGTCTCCGCTTGTTCACGATTAGGTATGCCAGTGACTTGGTACCCGTGCTGATTTAAGGCAGCTTTATAATTGGCCAGTAAATCAGCCTCATCCTCAACAATAACAATATGTTTTGTGGATTTCATGAAATTTTAGTCCTCAGTTTCAGTCAAAGTCTTATCAGGTATTTATTCATTGTATAATGTGCCACCATAATTACAAACCATGATCTCGTATTAAGGATAAAAAATATGCGTAAAGCTTTAAAAATTTTCTGGTTTTTGACCAAACTCGGATTGGTCTGTCTGCTGTTGGCAGTGGTGACAGTTTATGGGATGTATAAATATTTTGAGCCGGAACTGCCCTCAGTTGAAGCCATCAAAGAATACCGCTTACAAGTACCGTTACGTGTGTATAGCCAAGATCACAAACTGATGGCCGTGTTCGGCACCAAACGCCGCATTCCGGTGAACATTAATGATGTGCCTGAACACCTTAAACAAGCTTATATCGCTGCTGAAGATGCCAACTTTTATGATCACCATGGTTTTGATGTCAAAGGTATTATGCGCGCAGTGTGGCAAATCATTACCACCGGTGAAAAACAAAGTGGGGGTAGTACCATTACCCAGCAATTAACCCGTAATGTGTTTTTGTCTTTGGATCAAACCTGGAGCCGGAAAATAAAGGAACTGTTTTTATCAGTTAAATTGGAAAGAACCATATCAAAGGATGAGATTTTAGAACTTTACTTGAATAAAATATTGCTTGGTCACCGTGCTTATGGTGTGGCGGCCGCTGCTGATGTTTATTATGGAAAGACCCTTGATCAACTAAGCTTAGCGCAAATGGCGATGTTGGCCGCACCGCCGAAAGCGCCTTCACGGATTAACCCCGTGACCAGTCCTGAACGGGCATTACAACGCCGTAATTATGTTTTGACACGTATGCTGGAGCTTGATTTTATTACCCAAGACGAATTTGACCAAGCTGTGGCAGAGCCTGATGAGGCCTACATTCATGAGCCAGAGGTTGAGGTATCTGCCCCGTGGGTGGCGGAAATGGTACGCAGTGACATGGTAGAACGTTATGGTGATGCCGCTTATACGGATGGTTATTATGTGGTGACCACCATCAACAGTGAATTACAAATGGCTGCACAACAGGCCATTCAAGCGGGTCTGCATGCTTATGATAAGCGCCACGGTTATCGCGGACCGGTTCAACATTTTGACCAACAGGCGATGCAGGATTTATCGGCATTAACTGAACAATTAAATGAGTTTTCTAAGCCCGCCGGTTTACAAGCAGCGCTTATTATTACTGTTGATGAACAAGAGGCCCATGCCCGTTTGGGCGATGGTCAGGATATTATTTTGACGTTTGAAAGTAGTTCTTGGGCGGCGCCCTATGTGGATAATTATCGGGTTGGTAATCGTCCAAACAACATGACTGAAGTGGTTGAGGTTGGTGATGTGGTGATGGTGGCGCGAGATGCCGAGGGCGAGTTCGCTTTAAGTCAAATCCCGAACGTTCAAGGTGCGTTGATAAGTAGCAACCCAAAGAATGGCGCCATTTATGCCTTAATAGGCGGTTATGATTATCAAATCAGTAAATTTAATCGCGTGACTCAAGCCAAACGCCAGCCCGGCTCGGGTTTTAAACCGATTATTTATTCAGCAGCGCTGGAAAATGGCCTACACGCGGCCAGTATGATTAACGATGCACCCATTGTGTTTGAAGATGATAAGTTGGAGCGTGCCTGGCGACCTGAAAACTACAGTGAAAAAATATTTGGTCCGACGCGTTTACGAGAAGGTATTGTCAAGTCTCGAAACTTGGTGTCGATTCGGGTATTACGTCACATCGGCATACAAAAAGGCCGAGAGCACATCATGAAGTTTGGTTTTAATGCGGATGATGTTCCCCGTGATTTATCCATCTCTTTAGGTAGCCCAAATGTGCCGATAATGTCCATGAATCGGGCATTTGGAGTGTTTGCCAATGGTGGTTTCTTAATTGAACCCTATGTTATAGAAGGTATTTATAACCAGCAAGATTTACCGGTATTTTTGCATCAGGATAAGTTGGCTTGTGATCGTTGTGCTAAAGATCCAGCGGACAGCGAACCTGAAGCCCGGGAAAATGAATCACCGGCGACATTGCCTGTGGTGATTAATCAAAATCAAGACAGCGATCTTAATCAAGAAATTAGCCAGCAACCGCAAGCCGAAGTGGTTACCAAACCTGAAGCCATTAAAGCCCCCAGAATAATCAGTGCTGAAAATGCCTTTATCATCGATTCATTTATGCAAGAAGTGGTTCAACGCGGCACCGGTGTTCGGGCTAAAAGTTTAGGTCGCAATGACTTGGCCGGTAAAACCGGTACCACCAATGATCAAATGGATGCCTGGTTTAATGGTTATAACCCTGAGGTGGTAACCAATGTTTGGGTTGGTTTTGATACCCCGCAACCTATGGGTCGCGGCGAAGTGGGCGGGCGTGTGGCCTTACCCATTTGGATTGATTACATGCAAGTCGCTTTACAAGACCGAACCGAACAAGAAAGACCGGTTCCCGCCGGTGTGGTTTCTGTACGTATTGATCCTGATACCGGACTCATGCTACCGCCTGAGACCACCGGAGGTCGTCTTGAATACTTTATGGTAGGGCGATTGCCGCCTGCTATAGATGATAAAGAACCGGTTGATTATGACGACTTGTTTTAATTCGCTGTGATTATTTAACACGGCTCTTCATACGATGAATGAGAAGCGGTTGCGTTATGTGCGGCCACATAAATAAACCTTAAATCACCTAAATTATTGCTAATGAATAGCCAATATGCGCAAAAAAACAACAAGCCACCGGTGATTTTAGCGTCTTCATCGGTCTATCGTCGGCATCAACTACAACAGCTTCACATTGATTTTAGTCATTATGATGCGGCCATTGATGAATCTTTGGTAGAGGATGAATCGCCGAAAAATCGTGCGCTGCGGTTAGCCATTGCAAAAGCACAATCAATTAAGAAACAATTTCCAGAGGCTGTGGTCATTGGTTCAGACCAAGTCTGTGCCTGTGATAATCAGGTGTATCATAAGCCCGGAAATCGTCATAATAACATCAAACACTTAACAGCATTTTCAGGCAGAACCGTAATTTTTTATACCGCTGTTTGTGTTATGGGGTTAAATACACAGAGCCGTGAATACATCAACGAGACGCAGGTTAAGTTTCGTCAGCTGAGTGCATCAGAAATTAGTCGTTATGTGGATAAAGAACAGGCGTTTGATTGTGCCGGCGGATTTAAAATGGAGCAGTTGGGTTTGAGTTTAATGAGGTCGGTAAAAAGTGATGATCCGTCTGCTTTAATGGGGCTGCCTTTGATACAATTGTGTGCTTTTTTACGGGAGTTGGGTGTTGAGCTGCCATAATAGATATTTAAATAATGACGTGGCTTGTTTGATTTTGGTCATTAAATGAAAATGCGGACAACCGTTAGTACCATGTTGTTGTTGCTCGCCATCTGTGTACTTTGGCTGTCTGCTCATGACAGTTATGTTGATCGAGTTAATCATCAGCAGCAGTTACTTATTCATGAGCTTCGGCAGGGCAGCCATGACCTAACGTGGTCTTTAAAGGCCTCTTCTGATTTGGTTGGCGGTTTTGGTTCCGGTTGGGTTATACAGCCTAAAGGATTAGGGGTTGATCCACAAAAAGCTGAAATTTCTTTGGCCTTTAAAGATCAGTTTATTGTGCCGAACTACTATCAAGAATTAAGATTTTACTGGACTGGTGGTTACGTAACGACAGAAAATACAAAGTTACAATTAGAATTTTCTCAAGTTGATTCAGGTATTTTTTATTATTCTCCATTATTATCAGTTGAACTCGGCCCCAATCAAATTAATTTAAGCCAGTTAGAATGGATGTCGAAGCAAGGAGAAAAAAGTGAAATCATTTCTTGGCATCAATTACCGGCTTTAAATACATTGGTATGGCGGTTTTCACAAGAACAAGACAGCAATGCTGTGGCGATTATACGTGATGTTGAGTTACTGCAAACCAAAGCATTAGACAGCATAAAACAAACAACACCGTTAACAGGCTTATTGAGCAACCAATTAAGGTTGCAGTGGCAGAAGCAACGCTTCAATGGTCAAAGAAGTGTAAGTTCTCCACCGGTTATGCGTGCTTATCTTGACATATCTCCTTGGGTGCTTTTTGTGGCGGCAATTATAGCCATTATGTTGGCAATTATTTTCTATCATCAACCGAATCGCGAAAAGCAAACATCTGTCAATAAACAGGGTGCTTTAATAACTGTGTTTTTGGTGGCGTTGGTTGCTTGGTCCATGCAGACAGAAACATTATTCACCTTGTTCGAAAATTATTCTTGGATTCCGATTATTTTGTTTATATGTCCGACGGTGCTTTTGTTTAAAGATTGGCTGTTGCCAAAAACAGCTGCTTGGTCGATTTGGTTGATGACTTTATGCGTGGCAATTACACTATTTATAGTAAGTGATTTTCGTTGGGATTTTGTCAAATCACTGCCGTTATACGTTTTATGGGCGCTGGCACAACAAGTGATATTAGGTCCATTGGTGAGTGATTATTTACACCACAAAGCCGGTTTGTCTCAAATAGCTGTGGCTTTATTATGCGGTGTTTTGTTTGCTTTACTGCATCTGCCCAATCAAATGCTGATGGTCGCTACTTTTGTCGGCGGTGTGTTTTGGAGCTATGCTTGGTTGCGCTATAAAAATATGTATGCCAATGCAGTTTCTCATGCGCTGTTGGCATTGTTGTTTTATCAGGCCATGCCGGCGAATTTATTGGGTACTGCCAGAGTCGGGTTTTGGTTTTAAATTGATTTTAGTTTTTTAGCAATCTCAGCAATGCGTTTGCCTTGAGCCAAGCACAGTTGTTTTTCGTTATTATCTAAGCCACTTTGGCGACCACTTTTCGCCCAGTGGGTGGCTCCATAGGGAGATCCGCCGGTTTCAGTGAATAACAAAGCTTTTTCGCTGTAGGGTAAACCGGCTAATATCATGCCATGATGTAGTAATGGAATCATCATATTGATTAAAGTGGTTTCTTGACCACCATGAATTGATGATGAATTGGCGAAAACACCCGCAGGTTTGCCTTCCAAATTTCCATTGAGCCAGAGTTGAGATGTGCTGTCGATAAAAGCCTTTAAAGGAGCGGCCATATTACCAAAATGGCTTGGGCTGCCCAATAATAAACCATCACAGTCGGCTAGCTCCTGTTCAGTGATAAACGGATCAGCTGCCGTCATTTCTTCCACACCTTCGGAGGCAACGGTTCTAATGATGGCTTCACAGTCATCGACCTGCTGAACGCCACGGGCAATGAGCCGCGCCATTTTCTGGGTGTTGCCGTGTTTTGAGTAGTACAGAATGAGTATGGTTGTGGTATCGGTCATGGGATTAATTCCAGAACATTCTCAGGTGGTCTGCCTATAACTGCACGGTCATTATAAATAACAATGGGCCGTTCAATCACTTTCGGGTTGGCTGACATCAATTGTAATAATTGATCATCAGATAAGTCTTGATTGTCCATGCCGAACTCTTTGTACTCAGTTTCTCCGGTGCGGATTAAATCACGGGGAGATAAAGACAGCATTTTTGTGATTTTTTTTAAGGTTTGCGGTGAGGGGGGTGTCTCTAAATATCTAATGATTTGCGTGTTCACATTATTGTCTTCTAATAAAGCTAAAGCGGCACGTGACTTTGAACAACGGGGGTTATGATAAATAATGGCTGAGTTCATATAAATACGAAAGGCTCCGAATATTTAAAATCGCTCATTGTACGTTATAATGTTTCGCTTTGCATAACCACAGCTTAGCATTGAGGCATTAATTTAATGAAAAAACACCAACAAACCTGTGACATGATTGAACAGGCCCTAAAAGATTGGGGCGCAGAATCTGTAACTGTAACCGATAACTGTCATTTGCACATTGGCCATGAAGGTGCAAAATCGGGCGGCGGGCATTTTGCGGTACAGGTGATTTCATCTCAGTTTTTAGGACAAAATCGCATTAATCGTCATCGAATGGTACAGGGTCAGTTAAAAGGCTTATGGGACAATGGCCGCATTCATGCCTTAGAAGTCGAAGCTTTTACACCGGAGGAAGTACAATGAAAATACTGACAATGTTGGGTTTAGTTCTGCTGTTGACCGCGTGTCAACAAGATGAAGCCATGGATAGTACAGTGGTGGATAGTTCTCGGGTATTGTTAACGGTTGATGAAAAACCCATAACAGAACAAATGGTGCGGGTTTATTTACTGAACAAAGGCATTCAGCAACCCGAGGAAACGCAGATCAATGAGGCTGTTGAACAATTAACAGAACAACAGCTACTGGTTAATTATGCACAAAAAGAAAATCTGCAATTACCATTAGAGCAGGCTTTGAGCTTACAGCAGTTACAGCAACAAACCATGGCGATGTATGCGTTAAAGCAATATTTAGCAGATAAAACAGTGACGGATGCTGAGATACAAAGCGAATATCAGCGGGTGATTGCTGAAATTAAAGACACTGAATACCATGTCCAACATTTACTGTACAAGGACGAGGTCGATGCCTTATCTGCATTAGATGAGTTGGCTTCGGGTACGGCCTTTTTAGATGTACAAGAAAAGTATTTAGAAAGCCACGGTAACATGTCAAATGTCGGCGACATCGGCTGGGTTAATATCAAACAAGTCCCAGAGTCATTTGCCAAACCTCTCCAACAATTACAGCCAGGTTCCTATTATCAACAACCGGTGATTTCTCAGTTCGGTGCCCATGTGATTTATTTGGCAGATAAACGCAAGTCGGAACCACCCAGCTTTGAGGCGGTTAAAGCCGGCATTCAGCGCAGCTTAGAAGACAAAAAAATTAATCGCTTTAAGCAGTTGCTGCGTGCCAAATCAGACATCAATACCAACCCGTAATAATAAATCTTCATGGACACAAAAAAGCCCGGTAAAAACCGGGCTTCTTTGCGTCAGCTTGACGTGTTTAGTTCAAATCCATAAAACTACGTAGCAGCTCGGAACGACTTGGGTGGCGTAATTTCCGCAGGGCTTTGGCTTCAATTTGACGAATCCGCTCACGGGTAACATCAAACTGCTTGCCCACTTCTTCTAAAGTGTGGTCGGTATTCATATCAATACCAAAACGCATACGCAGCACCTTCGCTTCACGTGGTGTTAAACCACCCAATAAGTTGGTCACAGTATTGGTTAAACCATTGGCTGTGGTTGAATCCAGAGGCGACAAAATATTGCCGTCTTCGATAAAATCGCCCAAACTCGAATCTTCATCATCACCGATGGGGGTTTCCATGGAAATCGGCTGCTTGGCGATTTTAATCACTTTACGTACTTTATTCACCGGCATTTCCATGACTTCAGAAATTTCTTCCGGCGTCGCTTCACGGCCTTTTTCCTGTAATAACTGTCGTGACACACGGTTGAGTTTATTAATGGTTTCAATCATGTGCACCGGAATACGAATGGTCCGTGCTTGATCGGCAATGGAACGGGTGATGGCTTGACGAATCCACCAGGTGGCATAAGTCGAGAATTTATAACCGCGCCGGTATTCAAATTTTTCCACCGCTTTCATGAGGCCGATATTGCCTTCTTGAATCAAATCCAAAAACTGTAAGCCGCGGTTGGTGTATTTTTTAGCAATCGAAATCACCAGCCTTAAGTTGGCTTCAATCATTTCTTTCTTAGCACGTCTTGATTTGGCTTCGTTGACGGTGATACGGCGATTAATCTTCTTGATTTCAGGGATGGTTAAACTGTTTTGTTGTTCAATCATCTGTAATTTTTGTTGGTAGCCAATGATGTCTTCTTTGAACATTTCAAATAAAGAGGCACTGTCACCACCTTTGCTGATTTGCTGGTCAACCCAGGTTAAATCAGTTTCTTTGTTCATAAATGAGCGAATAAAATCTTTACGCTGCATTTTGCATTGATCAATGGCAATGTCGTGAATTTTGCGTTCATAATCACGAATACCCGGCTCATAATGGTCGGTTTCTTCCATGTAGTGACCAAATTGTACCCATTGAATGTCGTTGAGAATATCTTCCATGGTTTTTGGATGGAATTTGAATTCCACCAAAATCTCAGAAATTTGTTTCATGTAGTTCTTTTGTTTAACATCGCCAATGCCAACTTTTTCAACCGACTCTTCAAACTTCTTAAATAATTTTGTAACGGCTTTGATGCGTTTTGTGACTTCCTCGAAATCAAGTCCTGTTTCGACTTCTTCCTCATCCTCATCTTCATCTTCATCAACCGGATCAGTGGGTTTTTTAACTTTTGGAATCACCGCTTCTGTGTGCGGGTCATAGATATCGGTGATGAATAATTCAACCTTGAGCTCTTCATCCAACACATCCTGGTAATATTCCAAAATAGTTTTAATGGTTTTAGGGAACAGGAACGTGGACTCCATAATTAAATGATCGCAATGCTCAATACGCTTAGCAATGGCAATTTCATCTTTACGTTCCAATAATTCGACCAAGCCCATCTCCCGCATGTACATACGTACCGGATCAGTGGTACGGCCGATGCTGGGATCAACGGCAGATAACACGGCGACGGCCTCCTCGGTGGCCGTATCGTCGTCTTCCTTGGCGGTGGAATCATTGAGGATGATGCTGTCGTCTTCGGGTGCTTCTTCCAAAACCTGGATACCCATATCGTTAATCAGCTGAATAATGTCTTCAACTGAATCGGTCTCAATAATGTCATCCGGTAGGTGGTCATTAACCTCTGCATAGGTTAAATAACCTTGTTCCTTACCTTTTGCCAGTAAGACTTTTATTTGTGTGGTTTGTTTTTCTGATGCCATGGTATGTTGTTTCTCACTTGATTTTCTTGGTTAACAGGGCTATTAACTGCTGTTTCTCTTGGTCAGTTAAACCGTCTTGCAATTGCTTTTCGCGCAACTGGTTAATTTTTGACGTGGTGGTCAATTGTTCCAGATGGGCCACTAAATCATCCATTTCAGAAGTCAGTTCGGTTTCATCCATGTGATCATACACAACCATTAATCGGCTGAGATTACTCACATAGTCACTGTTCCTGAAGTGCTCTAATAGCGCTGCTGAATTAATTTGGGGGTAACCGGCTTGGATTTCAATCATTTTGTTGATAATTTCTGCGCCTTTGTAAGGTAATAGCGTAAAGTCTAAATCATCTGGCAACTTTTCACACAACGCTGGTTTATTAAGGATCAATGACAATAGCCGACGCATGGGATTTAGCTGGCCGTTATCGGGCCGTTTTTGTTGGTTGGGTTTTTTTGAGCGGGCATGCGTAATCCCGGAAATGTTGGCAACGTTGTCATGCATGATTTGGCGAAAAGCTCCGTGCGGTAATTGTTTGAGGTAACTTTTAGCGCGCTCATGAAGCTGTGCTTTACCGTCAAGGGTGTTTAGTTGAATTCCTTCGCTGATGATATCCATCAGAAACTGTGACAAGGGAACTGCTGATTGTAATTGTTGTAAAAAGCCATGTTGACCATTTTGATTGACATATGAGTCCGGGTCTTGATCTTCGGGTAAAAATAAAAACTCAATGATTTTATCATCTAAATATAAAGGTAAAGCCGTTAACAGGGCTTTTTTTGCGGCTTTTTGACCGGCAGAGTCACCATCAAAACAAAAAACCACCTTAGTCCAGGTTTTAAATAATAAAGCGATGTGTTCAGTGGAAGTGGCGGTTCCCAGAGTAGCCACTGTGTTTTTTATACCGTGTTGGTGCAAGGCCACCACATCCATATATCCTTCAACGACAATCACAAAATCTTCTGAGCTGTGCTTTCTGGCTAAGTGATAGCCATAAAGTTCTCGACCTTTATGAAATAGATCGGTTTCCGGCGAATTCAGGTACTTTGGTTGTTGCTCATCATCCACGGCGCGACCACCAAAAGCAATAACACGACCACGTCGGTCATGAATCGGAAACATCAGGCGGTTTCTGAATTTGTCGTAACTTTTTTGATTGCTGTGAGACAGCAAACCACAGCGATCTAAGAGTTCTTGTTGATCCTGAGGAAAACGTTTGCTGATACCGTCCCAGCTATCCTCAGCAAAACCGATTTGAAAAGTTTGACAGGTTTTACCATCAATACCGCGGTTTTTAATGTAATCAATAATTTTCTGATTGTTTTTCAGATGTTGTTGATAAATACGGGTGACTTTTTCAGTGATGGCATATAAGTTGGTGCGTTCTCGGTGTTGCTGCTTGTTGACTTGTTTCAGTGGTACTTCAACGCCTGCCTGTTCTGCCAATTCCTTGACTGCGTCAACAAAATCCAGACCTTCAAACTCCATGAGAAAGCGAATGGCGCTGCCGCTTTGGCCACAGCCAAAACAGTGAAAAAATTGTTTTTGTTGACTCACTGTAAAAGAAGGCGTGTTCTCGTTATGAAAAGGGCATAAGCCTGAATAGTCTTTGCCGGCTTTTTTTAAGGTAACACGGGGCGCCACCACATCATAAATATCAATGCGGTTTAATAATTCATCAATAAATTCATTGGGAATGGAGGCGGACACGACATACCTGAGTCTTTACAGACTAAGTGAGTAAAGTAAGGGATTGTACAACAGTGGGCAATTAAGACAAGCGGGATTTAACGAGGGCGCTCACTTCGCCCATATCAGCGCGCCCGGCAATTTTAGATTGTAATTGGCCCATCACCCGACCCATGTCTTGCATGCCTTGGGCATCGGTTTGTCGAATCGTATCATCCACCAAAGCTTGAACTTCGTCCTCACTCAGCTGTTGCGGCAAATATGCCTTCAATACCTCGGACTCGGCCCGCTCAATGTCGGCCAACTCTGGACGGTCGGCTTGATCGTATTGTTCAGCGGCGTCCTTGCGCTGTTTTATCATCTTGCCAATAATTTTAACAATATCCGCGTCATTAACGTCACTTCTGGTATCTACTTCAATCTGTTTAATTTCAGAGGTAAGCAAACGTATGGTGCCAAGCAGGGTCTTATCTTTAGCCCGCATGGCATTTTTCATATCTTCAGTGATGCGTTGTTTTAATGACATGGTAGAGCGTTAATACATTCTGCGCGGGATGCCTTCTTTCGCCACACGACGTTGGCGACGCTTAACAGCAGCGGCTTTTTTGCGTTTTCTTTCTTGGGTTGGTTTTTCGTAGTATTGACGTTTACGTGATTCAGCCAGTACACCGGCTTTTTCACATGCGCGTTTAAAACGGCGCAACGCGAAATCAAAGGGTTCGTTATCCCGAACTTTCACACTTGGCATATGTATCTTAACTCCAGTTAAATAGTAAATAAGCCCACAGGTGGGCTGAAAAGACCGCGTATTTTAATGGTTTTATTGCTGAATGCAAAGTAAAAAGGCTAATTTGCGTGGATTTTACAGGAAAAAAGGTGCAATATCCTTAAAACACTGGCTTGTTTCATGGTTGAAGATTGTAAAAAACTCAGAAACAAGCGCTTAAAAAACCGTCCAATTGGTTTGCCACCATTCTAAAAACTCGTCAAAATCAATTTGTTCATTGTGATCGCCGTCAATGGTTTCAAAGCCGCGAATGGCATTTTCACGGTCAGCAGTGGGTGCCAATATTTTTAATAATTTGATGAATTCATCCTGATCAATAAGACCACTGTTATCGCGGTCAAAGAATTCAAAATGATCTCTAATTTCAGCAATTTCTTCTCGGCTTAATTTTGACATAGTAATAAGGTTATACAAACAGCACCCATTATAGGCTGATTGTTGACCGATGAGAACCGAAAGTTTTTATATTCTCATTAAAGGATGATGATTGATTTATGATAGAATCCGGCGCTTATTTTAATGGGTCATTTATTATGGGTTTTAAATGTGGCATCGTCGGCCTGCCAAATGTCGGTAAATCAACCTTATTCAACGCCTTAACCAAAGCAGAGATTGCCGCGGAAAATT
Source organism: Marinicella gelatinilytica (assembly GCF_026410405.1). Lineage (GTDB taxonomy): Bacteria > Pseudomonadota > Gammaproteobacteria > Xanthomonadales > Marinicellaceae > Marinicella > Marinicella gelatinilytica. The sequence goes on from NZ_JAPMLN010000008.1 coordinate 82,533, forward strand.
ATCCTTTTTGCACCATTGATCCCAATGTCGGCATTGTTGAAGTGCCCGATCCCCGTTTGGCGCAGTTGGCAGCTATTGTAAAACCTCAAAAGGTTTTACCAACCACCATGGAGTTTGTCGATATCGCCGGGTTGGTTGCCGGTGCCTCAAAAGGTGAAGGTTTGGGGAACCAGTTCTTATCCCATATAAGAGAAACTGATGCCATTGCGCATGTCGCCAGATGTTTTATTGATGATGATGTGGTGCATGTGGATGGTAAGATTAATCCGTTGTCTGACATTGAAACCATCAATACAGAGCTGGCTTTGGCTGATCTGGAGTCCGCTGAAAAATCATTGCTAAGAACCCAAAAGAAATCACGCACCGGTGATAAAGAAGCCGTGAGAAGAGCTGCCGTTTTAGAGAAGATTGTGGCACATTTATCAGAGGGTTTGCCATTAAGAACCTTAGATATGGAAAAAGAAGACTGGCAATTGGTGAAAGAATTCAGTTTTATTACCGCTAAACCGATGATGTATATTGCCAATGTTGATGATCAGGGTTTTGAAGATAACCCGTTATTGGATTCATTAAATAGCTTTGCTGCTGAAGAAGGCGCTATCGTGGTACCGGTTTGTGCCGCCATTGAAGCCGAAATCGCGTTACTGGATGAGGCCGATAAAGCCGAATTTATGGCTGAAATGGGTTTAAAAGAATCCGGTTTAAGCCGCGTTATCAGAGCCGGTTATGAACTGTTAGGATTACAAACTTATTTTACCGCCGGTGTTAAAGAAGTTCGGGCCTGGACATTTGTTGCCGGTATGACCGCACCACAAGCGGCCGGTGTTATTCATACAGATTTTGAAAAAGGCTTTATTCGCGCCGAAACCATGGCATTTGATGATTTCATTAAATATAAAGGCGAAGCAGGCTGTAAAGAAGCCGGTAAACTGCGCTTAGAAGGCAAAGAATATATCGTTAAAGAAGGCGATATTCTACACTTCCGCTTCAACGTTTAGGGTGATTCAAAGCCGTTCAGAAATATCAAATCGCCCTCAAAACCGTTGGCAAAAATAAGATCTTCGGTAATGCCATCAATGCGGTAAATGGGGCCATTTTGAGAAGTAATATAGACATTACCCAGGTGATCTTCACCGAAGCTAGTAACGCCGGTCGGCACAATATTGGCAGTCCAGGGCATTGAAAGCCACTGGTTTTGACTGTAGTTAGCTAGCCATAATTGGTTTTTACACCAGTCAGTGTAGATGTAATGGTTTTGCAGATTAATTATCGGACCACGGTAATTATAGCCACCGGTAATGGAGCAGTTACCGTCTGTATGAGCCAATTCTAAGATGGGATCAGTGAAGGTTGGTAGCGGCGGGGTGCAAGTGGCACCAGTGTTTTCATGAAAGCCTTCCCGACAACGCCAACCATAATTTTCACCACCTGAAGAACTGGCCGGTTGAAAATTGACTTCTTCCCATTTGTTCTGGCCGACATCGGCAATATACATATCACCGGTCAAGCGATCAAAGCTCCAGCGCCAGGGATTGCGTAAACCGGATGCCCATATTTCATCACAGCTGTTGTTGCTATTAACAAAAGGATTGTCATTGGGAATGCCGTAAGGACCGGCATCAAGTCCACACGCTTCATCGTCTTGTTGTAAGCTGCCATCGACATCAATACGAAGCATTTTGCCTAATAATTGAGTTAAATCTTGTGCCCGATGATTGGGGTCATTGCCACTACCGCCATCACCCATGCCGATATACAAATAGCCATCGGGGCCAAATAAAATGTTGCCGCCATTATGGTTACCGAAGTCCTGTTCAATTCGCATCAGAATGACGGCAGAATTGGGATCGGCGATATCGGGATTGGCTGAAACTTGATAACGAACAATCAGGGTATCGCCTTGATTGGGTGAGGCTTTGGTGTAATTAATGAAGAAGTAACCGTTTTGGCTGTAATTTGGATGAAAAGCCAACCCTAAAAGACCTTGCTCGCCATTAAAACGAACGAGGGAGCTGATGTCCAAAAATGGTGTACTCAACAATTGACCATTTTCATCAATAATACGTATGGTGCCGTCTTGTGTGGCAGCAAACAGTCGACCACTGCCATCATATGCGGATCGGATACCCATGTTGTTAGGGATGTTTGCCACTTCGGTCAAGTACAGACCATTGGGAACCTGACCTATGGCTGAGTTTAGCCATAAAAAAAGACTTAAAAACAAAATTGTAATCATTGGTTTTTTCATGGCTGAACTCATTTTTAGGGGTTATTTAATGCGTTTAACCTTAACGCTGCGGTTACCGTCACCACTCAGTGTCCAGGAACCCATAAAGCCCGGTTCAATGGTGACAATTTGTGGTCCGTCTTGATTTAAGCTTATGCGTCCGGTTGAAACTTGCTTCCAAATTTGGCCGTTTTCAAGCTGATAAAAATTATCACCCAACTGGTTGCTGTATTGTTTAACCAAAAGGGCTTTTATTTCGCTTTCTTCAATCTCTTGAGTTGTCTTTGCTAAGCCCAAATTCTTTTTACGCTCAGCCATGATTTGTGCCTGTTGTGTTTGGTTGACCCAACGCAATAGAGCGGCTTGTTCTGATGGGCTCAATTTGTCGATACCGGTGGCTTGTTTTTCTGACTCAGTCATGTTCGAAAAATCAAGGTCTTTAGCGGTCGCCATTAAAGCCAGTGACAGGCTGATAACGATAACAATGGTTTTAGTCATTAAATGCATATTTCTGTTTAAAATTGTCAATATACATCATATTATAGATAATCAAATGAGAAAAACCCGAAAAAAGCGGGATTTTATGATTTATTTACAGGTTTTTTTGTTGTATAACATTCTTTTAACACCACAACCCAAAAAAATTGTAAAATATGCGAGATAGTCACAAAAAAACGCAAACAACCAAAGGTAATACCATGCAAAAAAATACAGTCTTAACCATCGGTTTACTGTCACTGGCCGGACTCGGTCTGACAACAGCAGATGCCGGTGTCAAAGTTATCATGAATCAATCTACTCCTTTAGGAATGGTTGGGGATACTGAATATGATCTTGATAATAATATAATAGAAATAGTTCTGGATAGACCTGTAATCTGTAACAAAAAAGATAATCAAGCTTATCCAAATGGTATCACTAAACTGAAAATTTATGATCCTAACAGAGAGATGCAAGGTGGGTTTGGCACACAAGATGGCTTGTACTTTGACACAGATGCTAACTACGAAATCCAAAATGGTCATCTGCTGTTGGATACTTATAATCCCGCAAAAGCACTTTGTGTCAGTGCTGAATCAGGAAATTATGATTTAATTTATAAAGACCCTTTTGAAACGCCTGTTGAGGCTGCTCCATTAATGCAGTATGTTGGTTTGCCAGATATCGTTTCACCAGGCCAAGAATTAAACTACGAAATTCATTTAACCAACCCATCCACTGCGCCAAGTGATATTTATTTTGACTTAATGGAATACTGGCACAAGAACTCCGGTCATGCTGCTTATATGTTTGATGCTGGTTCGAGAACCTGTAATCCATCAAACTCAGTTGTATGTGATGCAAGTCCTATAAGCAAACTTAAAAAGAATGTTCGGTTGTCACCTGGCAATACGTTAGAATTAAAAATCACTCAAGTTGTTGATAGTAACTCAATTGAAAATAATAATCTTGAATTTATGGCCGCAGCTTTTTTAAGAAATGGTTCAAATGGCGATTTTAAGCCAAGAGTGTACAGTAATGATTTTTATGAAAAAGACGTTCATGTAATTAGTAAAACAGTCAGTGTTCAGGATAATACACCACCAGTTGTCACATGGACAAATGGTCAGCCAAGTTCGGTGAGTTTTTATGAAGATGAAAATAATGAATTAACATTTGATTTTGAATTTTTCGATATGGAAACACACGATTTAAGTGATATTACTCCTACGGTCTCTGTTAAATACAATACTGTTTCAGCCATGATAGATTTTTTAGGTATTGCTCAAAATGGAAATCATCAATATAGTGTCAAAATAAAACCTGAACCTGATGCATTTACCAATACAGGTGACCCAGAGGTTGTTACAATTACTGTGGATGATAATGTCGGAGGACAATCTACACTGACCTTCAATGTGGATATAAGCTCTGTAAATGATGCCCCGACCTTTGCCCTGAATTGTAATGAGTTAACAATTAATGAACAAAATACAGACTTAAGTTGCACCTCGGCGATTGGCAATGGTGGCGGTAATCAAATCCAGGGTGTCTGGGGTGATGAATATATTATTGCCAGCTTTGACCCGGGTCCGAATGAAAGCCACCAATTGGTGCAAAAATATGAAGTCGAAATTGTTGATAACTCAGACGGAGTTTTAGATACCTTTGGTAGTGGTTCAGCTGTTACCATTGATAAGGACAGCGGTGAAGTGACCATTCACACCAATAATGGTGTTTATGGCACAGCACTGGTTCGTGTCCGTGTTAAAGACAATGATGGTGTTGCCGGTGCCAATGGATGTGACACCAATGATCCGGGATATGAGGCAAGTCATGGATGTGATGTGTCTGATTGGAAGCCTTTGACCATTGTGAGTCAGCCTTTCAAATATAGTGTCAGTGGTGAAGTTCTTGGTTTGCCTACTAGTAAATCAATTCAATTAAAGTTAACTGGTACTGAAAATGGTATATCAGTAGATGTAAATACAAATATAACTGTTAGCAGCACCCAACATAGCTTTACTTTGCAGAATGGTAATGGTCAGCCTCAACTATTGGATGATGGTACAACATATACTGTTATCCCTGATTTAGTACCTAATGGTTATACATGCAATGTGACAAATGGTACTGGAACCATAAATGGCTCCGATATAACAAATGTAGAAGTTAGTTGTTCAAATTAGTAGCTTATTTGCGAAATTGAAAATAAATAAAAAAGCAGCTGTTCATCAGCTGCTTTTTTTATTGTGTAAAATACCATCATGACGCCACAACGCTTTGCCACCTTAAAAAAAGTCCTTGATCAACGCCAGCCCGATTTGACGGTGGTGATGGATGGGGTGCATAAACCCCACAATTTTAACGCCATTATCAGAACCTGTGATGCGGTGGGGGTTTATGAGGCGCATTATGTTCCCGTAACGGAACGCTACCGGGAACTGACCAACACCGGTAAAGGCTCGGAAAAATATGTTTATGCCCGCCGTCACAATCATTTTTCTGAGATTGGCTCGGTATTAAAAGACCGGGGTTATCAACTCCTGGCGGCGCATTTGTCCGATGAAGCCGTTGATTTTCGTGCCATTGATTTCACCCGACCCACGGCGCTGGTGATGGGTGCCGAACTGGAAGGCTTAAACCCTGAAACTGCGAAGCTGGTGGATCAGCATGTCATTATTCCGATGCAAGGCCTGGTGGAATCACTCAATGTGTCGGTGGCTTGTGCCATTATGCTGTATGAAGCCCAGCGGCAGCGTTTGGCGGCGGGACTGTACGATCAGCCACGCCTGGCAACTGAGATATATGAAAAAACCCTGTTTGAATGGTGTTGGCCAAAAGTGGCTGAACTGTGTCAGCAGCAAGGTCGTGACTATCCCGAACTGGATGATTCAGGCGAGTTCCAGTCGTTCTAACAAGTCCGAGTTTTGCAGTAAATGTTGCAGCGGGTCTGGCAAGCTCATGGCTTTATCTAAACAATCAAAAGTACTCAGGCGACCGGTAATTGAGTCTATAAATCGGCGGTGTTTTTTGGATTGAACGAAATCCTTTGCCAGCAATGTCAATGCGGCCTGGGAAGCGCCGGCTTCATTCATCATATTAATACTGTCGGCGGTGACAAAGATTTTATCGGCATTGGCCAGTAAAAAACCATAGGGATTGTCACCATCCGTGTGGTTAAGCCACAACTGTTCCTCTGCTTTTATAATGGATCGAATAAACCTTTGGGTTTTTGGCTTTAAGCGCGGTGAACCACAGAGGTGAATCCGGGCCTTATTAAATACCGATCGGATTTGTTTTAAATCACTTAAAAATTGTTGTTCAAAATAGTTGTCGCCGGGATTACCAATAAATATCGCCACATGAGGTTTATGGGTGCTGTTGACTTGTCTATGCGCGCTAAACCAGGCTTGATTAAAGGGATGTAAGTTGCCACGAAAGCATATGACCTTATTATGATGTACTTGATCGTGTTCAGGTAATAACACCACATCAAAACCCTTGAAATGATGACCGGGGTTTAAGATTTGAATGTATTTGGCTTGCGTGTTTTGATGTTTTCGTAACCAACGCGCCGCGCCTGCCATACGGCGACCGGTGGTAATAATGAAATCACTGTCAGTTTCATCCTGCAATTGTGGCTTGAGAACAGCGCCAATACCCGGTAATAGTCTCGGTAACAGCCAATCCCAGGGTGCCGACAACCTAATCTGCGTTATTTGCTGTTGTCGGCAGAGTGTTTTCGCCAGTGTGAGGCTTTGGATTTCATGGCCGCGGGTGCCTTCACTTAAGACCCGAGCCTTATTCGCTTTATTCAATGACAGTCAGCGTTTATAATAAGCCCATTATTATAGAGACCTTTAGACAAAACGTATAGTTTGCCTAAATAAACAACAACCCAGTACGCACATGAGTTGCCGTTTGATTTGTTATCGGCCAGCCATTTCATTGAGGATATAGTCATGAGTAAAGAATTAGCCAATGCCCAAAAAGTGTATTATGTGACAAAAAAGGATTTACCCCTAAGTTGCCCTACCGATGATATGACTTTATGGAATTCCCACCCCAAAGTCTATATGCCGATTGCAAAGCTTGGTGAGGTGATGTGTGAATATTGTGGTGCCAAGTATATTTTAAAAGACGAGTAAGGTGCCTCATCTAACGGCGTACCTGCCACATTCGATATAAGGCAGACCATGCAAAGGTCAGCCGCGCTCACTGTTATGCAAATTTTACCGGCACTCAATATGGGTGGTGTTGAGCGCGGTACGGTGGAATTTGCCCGATATTTAAAACAACAAGGGCATCGAGCCATTGTGGTTTCCGGTGGTGGTTATCAGGTGCAAGCGCTGGAGAATACGGGTGTTGAACATATTCAATTGCCGGTAGGCAAAAAATCACCACTGACCTTTCGTTATGTACCAACACTGAGAAAGATTTTCAAACAATACAATGTCGATATTGTTCATGCCCGTTCACGGCTGCCGGCCTGGTTGTGTTATTTTGCATTACGTAAAAAACCACGCCCACCTTATTTTGTCACCACCTTACATGGCTTGCATTCCGTCTCCCGATATTCTTCGGTGATGGCGCGTGGCGATGCGGTGGTTGCTGTTTCTAAAACCGCCGCCGATTATTTGCAGCAGAACTTTAAAAAACATTTAAAAACACAGCCACAAGTTATTTACCGAGGTGTGGATTTTAAAGTCTTCAAATTTGGTTATCAAGCTGACAAACAATGGGTTGCGGCATTGGAAGCCAGGCATCCGGCCTTGAAAAACAGTCAAAAAGTTCTTTTGCCCGGACGTTTGACAGCCGTCAAAGGTTTTGAAAATATCATGCCTTGGTTAGGACAAAGCGGTGCCAATCAATACCTATTGGTGACCGCAGACAGTAACCAAACTGATTACACAAAACGGCTATTCGAGTCTCTAAAACAGGCCGGTTTGTCTGAAAAGGTGATTTGGATTGGTCCGCAACAACGTATGGCGGATTTATACGCCTATGTGGATTTAACCTTGTCCATTAACCGCAAACCGGAAAGTTTTGGTCGTACCGTACTTGAATCTTTAACCGTTGGCACGCCGGTGGTGGGATTGAATCACGGTGGTGTTGGGGAAATTTTAACGGCTTTGTTTCCATCAGGTTTAGTACCGGTTGGTGATGATGATAGGCTGATCAGATGGATCAAAGCCATGCTACTTAAACCTGCGGTTATGGCATCACAAACACAATTCAGCAACCAACAGCAATTCCAGCAAACTGTGGCATTGTATCAACAACTATTGGCACAAAAGTCATGAGCACGATTCGCCGACAACAAATGGCCATGGTGATTTTAATGTCGGCTGTGTGGGCCTTGTTACCCTTTGGTCGATTGTCAGAAATTCCGGTATTGGTATTAGCCGTGACTGGTATTGTGGTGATGCTGAGACACCGGGTTCTTTTAAGTAAACAACCCTGGTTTATCGGATTGACCGTGTTATCAAGCTTATATTTCTTGTTAACCCTGGTCAGCGCCTTAGATTCCTACTGGTTGCAAAAAAGCTTTACTGTAAGCTTTGCCTCATGGCGCTTTTACTTTATGGGCGTGGCGGTGTTGTGGTTGAGCACCATTCAACAAAACCGCCGTGAAACGACCGCTTATTCAGCCAAAGAGCTGAGTGTATTAATCGGCAAAATCATGGCCATTGTTGCATTGTTTTGGTGTTTAGACGCCATTATCCAGGCCCTGTTTGGCTATGATTTATTTGCCCGAAAATCATATCCCGGACGTTTAACCGGCATCTTTGGGGATAATGTAAAACTGGGGCCGGTATTGGCGCTGATGTTACCGATGGTTTTGATTTGGGCACAACAACAAAGCCACTGGATTCGCTGGCTAGCATTTATCGCCATGCTGGTGGCCATATTACTCAGTGGCACCCGTTCAGCGTGGATTATGATGGTTTTTATTTGGTTGTTATTCACCTGGCAACATTTACCGCAAAAACGTTGGCAAACCATGATTAAGGCCACCTTAATGGTATTGGCCATCACCTGGTCAATGGCCATGTTGGTGCCTGATTTTAAACAGCGCATTGATCGCAGCGCGGAAGTCTTTACCGACCATGACAGTGCCTTGGATTATGCTTTGGCAGATCGTTTACCGATTTGGAACAGTGCCTGGCAGATGTATAAAAAGCACCCCATTAATGGAGTCGGGGCGCGGGCTTTTCGAAAAGCCTATCCGGATTTTGCAGCAGAAGATGACCCTTGGGTGGCGCAGGATGGCGTCAGTTTACAAGCCCATCATTGGGTGTTGGAGTTGATGGCCGAAACCGGTACTTTGGGTTTTGTGTTTGGCCTGGCCCTGATTTTCATTTATATTAGTGTGGTGAAGAATAAATTTAAACACCCCACTGTTTGGCCTTATGCCACAGCCTTATTAGCGGCCTTTTTGCCGGTGGTGTCTTTATACTCCTTATTTTCTTCTTTTTGGTCGATTTGTTTGTGGTGGCTGGTGATTGTCAGTTTAATGGGAGTCAGCGGTGAAGACTGAGATTAGTGTGGTGATTACCACTTTTAACGCCGAAAAAACCATTCAAACCTGTTTGGACAGTGTGGTTTGGGCCGATGAAGTGATTGTGCTGGATTCCTACAGTGATGACGGCACTTTAGCGATCATCGCTGAATATCCACAAGTCATGGTAAAACAACAAACCTTTAAAGGTTATGCCCAACAAAAACAGGACGTGATTGATATGGCAAACCATGACTGGGTGTTGTTACTGGATGCCGATGAATGCCTCACCCCCAAAGCCATCAAGAAAATCCAACAATGGCAAACCAAACAACCCAAAGCCGATGCCTATAATATGCCGCGCATTGAATGGGTATTCTGGCACTGGGCCCATCCCTGGGTTAAGCGCAATGAATTTATCCGTTTATTCCGGAAATCCAAAAGCCATATGAGCCCGGATCTGGTGCATGAATCAATACAGGTCGATGGTGTGGTGAAACGTTTATATGCGCCGTTTAAACACTACGGCGAAACTTCGATTCAGGTTAAATTGGAAAAAATTAACCGCTACTCAGAATTGTCGGCGCAACAAAAGTTCGAACGCGGTAAACGTTGTACGCCCATGCGCTTATTCTTTTACCCGATTTTTTACTTCTTCCGCCAATATTTCATCAAGCGGCAAATCTTTAACGGCGTCGCTGGTGTGGTGAATGCCACCTTAAACAGTTATTACGCTTACCTGAAATACGCCAAACTCTATGAGCTTCAACAGCGCAAAGACTGATTTTAATGTGGCGCTGGCAAAATTATTTTGCCGTTTGCCCTTAAGCTGGCAGTTGGCCGGTGGTCGCATGCTTGGTCGCTTATTCTATTGGCTCCCAAACCGCCGGCGCCGCATTGCCGCCATAAATATAGACCTGTGTTTTCCTGATTATAAAGATCCCAAAGCCTTATTGAAAGCTAACCTCATTGCCACCGGTCAAGGCGTCACTGAAATGTTGGCGGCCTTATGGTTTCAGCCCAAGGGCTTATCTGCTGGCACCATGAATCGGTTTACTTTTTCCGGATTTAAACATCTGGAAACAGTGCTACAGCAAGGCAATGGCTGCTTACTGCTTAGTTGCCACACCACTTCCATCGAATGGGGTATTCGTGGCTTGAATAAAAAATTAGCCGATTTGAACTTACCGGTGGGCCATATGCTGGCACGCCAACATAATAACAAAGACTTAGAAGCCCATTTAGAACAAGCCCGGCTGGGATTTGTTGAAAAAGTCATCGATAAAAAAAACATCCGATCTTTATTACAGTCAATCAAGTCAGGCCATCCCGTCTATTACGCCCCGGATCAGAATTTCTCCTACAAAGTCAAATTCGCTCAATTTTTTGGCCGCCCCGCCGCCACCACCACCGGCACCCAAAACCTCGCCCAAAAAGGCGTCAAAGTCGTCCCCTGGTTCTGCTTCCGAACCGGCCCCAGCCAATGGCACATCGAAATTCTCCCCGAAATGAGCAACCTGGGGGATGTGGATGAAGCCGCGGCATCGGCGCAAATCAACCAACTCTTCGAACACCAAATCCAAAAACACCCCGAACAATACCTCTGGGTTCACCGCCGATTTAAGAACCAGCCTGAGGGCTATGAGAATCCGTATAAATAGATGACAGATAACTCGTTCCCAAGCGCCGCGTGGCAATGCATAATCTGCAGTTGTAGGATGGGCTCTGCCCATCACAATGCTAAAGCGAAAAGTATTAATTGGTTTTTGATGGGCGAAGCCCATCCTACTGTGCTTATATGTAATCTAGTGGGCTAAATCGATTCTTTTGACTTAATTCCTTAACCACATGGGTATATATCATGGTTGTCTCCAGATTTTTGTGTCCCAGAAGTTCCTGAATGGTTCTGACGTCGATGCCGGCTTGTAATAAGTGCGTCGCATAGGAATGACGGAGTGTGTGAGCGGTGATTTTCTTATTAATTCCGGACTTGATAACCGCTTTTTTTAGGTTTCTGTTGTAAGTGCTTTCTAACACATGGTGTCTTCTCATTATTCCTGTTTTAGGGTCTTTCGACACGTTATTCATTTGGAATAAATACTGCCATTTAAATTCTTTGTCGGCATTGGGGTATTTGCGTTTTAGTGCATTTGGCAGCTCAACGGTTCCGTGGCCCTTGGATAAGTCTAAATCATGAGCGATTTTATTTTTAGCTATCAATTGATTAAACGGCTCAATTAACCGCTGTGGCATAGGTAATGACCTGTCGTCTAATGATTTACTGTCCCAAATAATAATGCGATTATAGTCAAAATCTAAATCTTTAATGCGCAAATTCATGGCTTCGGATATTCTTAAACCACAACCATAAATTGTCTGGGTGATGAGTTTATAGATGTTGTCCTGAAACTGAACAATTAAGTGTTTGATTTCTTTGCTGCTTAATACGGTGGGTAGATGCACACGTTGTTTGGCTCTGAGGGCATTGATGTTTTTATTTTCAAGAGAAATATCGAGCACTTTATTGTATAAGAATAAGAGGGCGTTGAAGGCCTGGTTTTGTGTTGATGCGGCGACATTTCTGTGGGTGGCTAAATGGGATAGAAATTGTTCAATTTCATTTTTTCCCATGTCCGCAGGGTGTCTTTTATGATGAAATAAAATGTATTGTTTAATCCAATACACATATATTTTAGCGGTTTCATCGCTGTAATGTAGGAATTTAATCTTTACCCGAACCTGGTCAAGCAGTTTCATAATTGCGTTATTATCAAGCTATGAACTGATAATAACGCATTTATGCGTTTTAAACTCGAATATTTAGGAAAAAAACGCATAAATCACACAAAAACTTCTGTTTTATGGTTAAATTCAGCATAAATTAACCCAATCAGCCCATATTTACCCTTCATTTTGATATAGAATGTGTGTTTAATAAGTTGTTAGGCATCGAGATGGGAGCAATTTGGACCTGGCGGAAACCTCCTGTCGGTGTGATGCTCCTCGGGCTGCTGTATGCCGTAGTTGCGATGGGACTTCTGCACAGCCTGATCCCGGAGCTACCTGTTCCGATACCTGATCCAATGCCTGTGGGATATTTCTGCCTTGATTGTGGCGGCTACGACCCTTGGGAATACAAGGCTGCTTGGTATGTTTTAGTCCTCGGCCTCGTGATGTTGATTTCTGCAGTTGGGATCGTTGTCGGTTCCCGCTGGGCTCGCCTCGCTTTGCTTGTGGCCCTGCTCGCCTGGATCGGCTACGGATCGTTCTACGAGACCTATGTCTACATCACGCAGATGGTTGCAGTGGAGAGGCCCAACGAGCTTTCCTCTGCTGCATTCTGGTGGCGAATCGCCGACGACAAATTGCTATGGACGCTATGGGTCGGATTGAATTGTTGGTACCTGTACAGTCTGCGAACGGTCAAGCATTTTGGTGGGCGCCGAATTGAAGCGGAAGCAGGCCATGCCTAACAAGCGAATCGAGTTCGCTCCCTTCGGTCGCCCGACTCGCAAACGGCTGTGCCGTTTGCTCGCGGCTCATTCGCGGCGTTAAAAGGTGGGCAGAGCCCTCCCTACAAGTCTATCTGGGGACGTTTGTTATATCCCAATCATTGGCATTCTATCCTAACTATAAAGTTTTCCTGCAATTTCTAAAACGTCGATAAACCGGTAAATTCCATTAGGCGATAGCGCCAGTAGCGCCAGTGGCTGTCATCGGCGTAGTACTGATAGGGTCGGCTGAAGTTTTGATTGGGGGCGTTGTGCCAGCGTAATTCGAAAAATTCGCTGGCGTCTTGGATGGCTTGGGTATCGGGCGGACCAACCAGCACAACATTGGTCTCAAGGTTTAAGTTATCGAGGTTTCGGCGGGTAAAATTGGCGGAACCCAGCAGTAATTCAGCCGGGCCAATTGCCGGGCGGGTTAGCATTAATTTGCTGTGGCATTGTTCGCCGTGGGTATCGCACCAGCGGATCGGAATCCCGGCTTTGGTTAACGCCAAGGCGACCTGTCGGTTGGGGATGCCGTTTTTCTTTTTGCCAAAAGCATCTTCATTGGGGTCGAGTAACAGGCGCAGGTTTACACCACGTTCGTGGGCGTCAATAAGTGCTTTAATGATGCCACGATGGGACAAGTAAAACATCGCCAGATCAATGCGGTCGCCTTGGCCACTTTTATTTAAAGTCTGAATGACCCGATCACGGATTTTGGCTTCGGTCAGGATTTGAAGGGTTGGCGATGCGGGCGAGGGCGACCTCGTCGTGGTTAAGAAATCTTGGTTTGTTGGCAGGGGTTTTATATCGGTATCGGAAAAATTCAAGACCGCCTGTTCGGTGTCCAGCAAATCGCGGACACTGGGCCCCATAAACTCAAGGGCGATATTGCCATGGGCGCTGCTGGCGTCGTGGGGATTGCCGGAAGTGACTAATCCCACCAAGCCTTGCTCTGAGTCCGCCACCAGAGTCTTGCGGTGATTGGCTTTGAAGTTGACTAGCTTCAGCCAGGTGCGCAAAGTGACTTTGTCCGGTCCCACCGGGTTCTGTAACCAACCGCCATTGCTCGAATTGCCCAGCCACTGGCAGCACAGGCGCCAGACACCGGACCAGAGCGGGTTAGAATCCCGCAAGCGATCCAAATCGGTGATGACCACTTCAACACCGGCTTCACGCAAGGCGTCAAATCGTTCTGATTCCAGACCGCCGTATAATTGATTAATTGGATCGGTTATTAGGACGATACGCAGATTGGTGACTTGGGCTTTGCGTTCAATCAGGGCCGCAGTCAGCTCGGCAGACAGTGGCCGTAGATTATCGTCCATCTTGGTCGCCTCTGAATCCCCGGCAAAGTCATTGTATAAAAACATATCCAACACAATCAGTCGCTCGGCCTGGCTTATCAATTCGAAAATCCGGTTAAAAATGCGCTGATCCGTCTGTCGCACATCGTTCTTATCGATCCAGGTGTAGTCGGCCAGAAAACGCACGTTCTGAACCGGTAAGGCCGGCGTTGCCACGCTGATGCCCGGTGGCAGCGGTTTATAGCTGTGATAGATACCCAGGCTAATCCAGATCAGGAAAAAAACCAGCAGTAGCCAGCGAATAATGGACTTAAATTTTTTCATCAAGTTATTGTAACTGAAATTTCAAAATCATGATTAAGAGAAAAGGAAGAAAATGGATGACACAGATGGTTTTAAGCGGTGCCATGAAAATCACCGGTTATGGCCTGTGCTAAAATAAAAATTTAAGTCATTCGATTATGCTATTCAGCAGGGGGCTGTTAATAATATTTATGAATCAATCGTGTTAGAAGAAATACTCAAATTTTGGTTTGAGGACATCGATGCAGATCAGTGGCGGCGTTTTGATTCGGCCTTTGACGAATTACTGAAGGAACGCTTTTTGCCTGTCTTGCAGCAAGCCGCTGCAAGTGAGTTGTTTACCTGGCGTGATACAGTTAAAGGTCGTCTGGCCGAGATTATTGTCTTGGATCAGTTTTCACGGAATATTTATCGCGACACACCCCTGGCTTTTGCTCAAGATGGTATGGCGCTGGTGTTGACGCAAGAAGCCATCACTGCCGGTGCTCTATCCGAACTGAATGAAATGGAGCGCAATTTCTTTTTGATGCCTTTTATTCACAGTGAGTCCCGGGTGATTCATGCCCAGGCGGAAGCATTGTTCAAACAATATGCACCGGCTCGTTATGAAGCTGAATTAAAGCACAAGGTGATTATAGATCGATTTGGTCGCTATCCCCATCGAAATAAGATATTGGGACGTGTTTCTACGCAAGAAGAAATTGAATTTCTGAAATTACCAGGATCCGGTTTTTGATTCCTTTAGTTGAATAAAATGGCTGCCATTAGCACTAATAAGCAGTTTTTTATGAATCAAGTGTTCCGGGTCTGGGTGACGCTTTCATAAAGTAATTTGAAGCGCTTGCCGACTTAATAGGAGAATCACCAAAAACATGGCGAATTGAGTTGCAACCCAATATTCGTATTGCACCTCTTCGCAGATTTCCGCTGTCTATTGTATATCGAGAACAGACACATGGGTTTCAGATTTTGGCGGTTGTGCATAACCGGCGTCGTCCGCAGTATTGGCTTGGACGGATTTAATAATTGGTAAGATTTTAGTTTATTTTTCAAATATTTATTTTGGGTTTAAACTTAATTACGGTTACTGAAAAGGTACGCAATAAATTTACGCATTTCTACCAGTCTCACTTCCAACTACAAACCACGATGACGGCCAGTGCGCAACTGATTTTGGTGCCGTATTTTGTGGTGAAGGTTTTTTGCAGGATAACGGCGTCAAAAAAACGCTCGATATCACCGCGGTAGCCCTCAGAATAAAAATTCATCTCCGTGGCTAATGGTGTTATGGTTTGATAGGGAATATCCGCGTACGGATCGTGAACTTCGTAGGCTTGGGGTTGATAGGTATTGGGTCGGGCGGCTTTAAATTCATCCGTGATTTGGATGTCGGTGTAGGACTTGGCTTGGTTCAGGATTTGACCGGTGCTGATGCGGGGTGTGACTTGTTTGGCCTGTTTGTCGGGTTCAGTCATGATTGGTTTAACCTGTGGTAATGGTTCGACGATTTGTTGGGCTTGTTCGATGCCAGGCTTCGGTTGAGGTTCTGGAATTGCTTGGGGTTTGATGTCAGCGTCAGTTTTGGGTTTAGGTGGGACAATGGTTTTTTGTGGTGCTGATTCAAATTTTACTTGTTGTAAGTCAATCTGCAGAGTATGGTGCTTGTTGTTGGGCGTGCGGATGGGTTCCAGCCACAAAAACAGGCAGATAAATACCAACAAAGGCAGCCACACATGTGGTAACCAATGTTTGAGGGAATAAGAGTTGTGCCAGTTTGGGTCGGATGGATAGTACAAGTCAAGATTATTTTTCAACAAACGATATTATAGTTCAGGCAGGTTAAAAGACTGTAAAGTTGATTCAATATTAACAGGACATTGTGACTTATTCGGTTTTGTTGAAATCGATGCCGGTAATTCGGCGATAAGCTTCGTGATATTTCTCTGCCGTTTTATTAATAATGCCTGTCGGTAAATTGGGGCCCGGCGGGGTTTTATCCCATTGAACGGTTTCTAAATAATCGCGCACAAATTGTTTATCAAAGCTCGCGGGACTGGTGCCGATCTGATAATGGGATTTGTCCCAAAAGCGTGATGAGTCCGGGGTGAATACTTCATCCATCAGATGCAATTCGCCGTCATCATCAAGTCCAAATTCAAATTTGGTGTCAGCAATAATCAAGCCGTTTTTGTGGGCGTGTTGCTGGGCTTTTTTATAAAGCTGTAAAGACACGTCTCGCACCTGTTCGGCCCGTTGTTGACCAATTAAATCAACCAGTTGGGTAAATGAAATGTTTTCATCATGACCACCGACGGCGGCTTTCGATGATGGTGTAAAAATCGCTTCAGGGAGTTGTTCGGCCTGTTGTAAACCTTTGGGCAAGTCGATGCCGCAGATTTGACCGGTTTTTTGATAGTCTTTCCAGCCGGAACCAATAATATAACCGCGAACAATGGCTTCGCATGGCAAGGGTTTTAGTTTCTTAACGACCACCGACCGCATTTGCAAATCCTTATTGGCACCGACAATGACTTCTTTCACTGGAATATGGGTGAGGTGATTCTTTATAATGGGCGCCAGCATTTGAAACCAAAAGTTGGATAATTGTGTCAGAATAGCGCCTTTATGAGGAATCGCATCCGGCAACACCACATCAAAGGCACTGAGCCGGTCGCTGGCGACCATGAGCAGATGTCTGTCATCAATTTGGTAAACGTCGCGGACTTTGCCTTGGTGTATTTTGGGTAGAGAAATGTCCATGAAAAACAGCAAAAAAGACCATTTTAACCAGCAAATTTTAAACACGCAAACTAAATAACTATGGGTATTATTATTGGCGGCCTAATCGGCTACAGAATGGGCGGCTTTATCGGCATGTTATTGGGTGCCTGGTTGGGTCATCAAATCACTCAATTTATCAGTGGTGGCGGTTCACCCAAAAAGCAAAGAACGGCGACGCAACACAGCTTTTTTAAAGCCCTGTTTGTGAGCATGGGCAAACTCGCAAAGCTCGATGGTGTGGTTTCTAAGCAAGAAATTGATCGTGCTGAAATCATCATGAATAAGATGAAGCTGACCCCTGAGCTCAGACAGCAGGCCATTCATTATTTTAATCAAGGTAAAGAATCCAATTACAGCATTGATCGTGATTTAACAGAATTTCGTCAAAAATCGCGGGGTTCCTTATCGCTAAAACAATTTTTCTTGGAAATGCTCATTGATATGGCTTCTGTGGATGGACAAATTGATCACGCTGAGCAGCACTTAATTGAACAAATATGCCAATTGATTGGTTATCCTCTGGCGATGTTACAAGCCATGTTAAAGATGCGTGGTTCGAATTATTATCAAAACCAAGGCCAACAACAAGGACAACGGCGTTCTCGCAGTCAACCCCGTGCTTCAGCCGCTTCGAGCAATCCATATCAGGTGTTGGGTGTTGACAAATCTGCCGACAAACAAGAAATCCGGCGAGCTTATAAAAAGTTAATGAGCCAGCATCATCCTGATAAATTGGTGTCCAAAGGCTTGCCGCCGGAAATGATGAAAGTGGCCGAAGAAAAGGCCAAAAGTATTCAATTGGCATGGGAGCAGGTTAAAGAATTACGGGGTTGGTAAGCATCTATTTAAGGCTTTGATAAGGTTTGACATTAGGCAACGGTGATGCCAAACTAATTGCTTTAAAATTCACTCGTTTGGGTATGAAACAACCGATTATTGCACCATCAATTTTATCTGCCGATTTTGCCCGGTTGGGGGCTGAAACTGAAGCTGTCTTAAGCGCTGGTGCCGATTGGGTGCACTTTGATGTCATGGACAATCATTATGTACCTAATTTAACCATTGGACCGTTGGTGCTAAAGGCCTTACGCAATTATGGTGTCACTGCACCCATTGATGTGCATCTTATGGTGAAGCCGGTGGATCGCATTATTGGTGATTTTATTGAGGCTGGCGCCAGTATTATTTCCTTTCACCCCGAGGCCAGTGAGCATGTTGATCGCACCATTCAGATTATTAAAGACGGAGGTTGTCAGGCAGGATTGGTACTCAATCCGGCGACACCCGTTAATTGGTTGAGTCATGTGATTGGACAATTAGATTTGGTGCTGCTAATGAGTGTCAATCCCGGTTTTGGTGGTCAATCTTTTATTCCTGAAACCTTAAATAAACTGAAATTAGTGCGTGAGCTGATTGATAACAGTGGTCGTGATATCCGGTTAGAGGTGGATGGTGGTGTTAAAGTCGATAACATCGGTGAAATTGCGGCAGCCGGTGCCGATGCTTTTGTGGCCGGATCGGCCATTTTTAACAGCGATGATTACGAAACAACAATAACTGAGATGCGGCGACAAATTCAGCATCAATTCAGTCAGCTTACATAGAATAGATAACCATGAAGCCACTAAGTTTACTTGTTATTTTATTTGCCCTGATGTTCACGGGATCAGTAGCGCATGCCAACAATTTAAATGACGTTGTTAAAGAAGCGCGCAAACAAGGCCAGGTATTATCTGCAAAAACTCGGCAGGGCATGCACGAGGTTCGGGTGGTAACACCACAAGGCAGTGTTAAAACCATCCGTAAACCGGTCAGCCAGAATAATCAACACCAACCACAGCCAACAACGCGACCTAACCCATATCAACAACCCACACAAACCTTAAGGCAGCCGTCACAAAGATTTGACAATAACCGTGAATATCGAAACTCAAGACAACCTGAGTTTCGTACTTTCCAGCGGCATCCATCACAATCAGTTAGACCGTCACAATCAACCAGGCCCTTAAGAAACCATCGGCCCACGTCACCACCACAACCACGTCGTCAGTCCTCACCGAGACGCTCTGATGACCGTGATCCGGATTAATTATTATGCGTGTATTATTGATAGAAGATGATGACAACTTACGATCCGTTTTATTAAAACGATTTGATGAAGTGGGTTATGTGGTGGATGAAGCCGATAATGGTGAAGATGGCCTGTTTAAAGGTCGTGAATATCCCGCTGATGTGGCGGTTATTGATTTAGGCTTGCCGCGTATTTCCGGCATGGAAGTGATTCGCACTTTGCGTGAAGAGGGCATCGATTTTCCCATCATTGTGCTCACCGCGCGTGGCTCCTGGCAGGATAAAGTCATGGGACTGGATGCCGGTGCCGATGATTATCTGGTAAAGCCGTTTCATTTTCCTGAATTATTGGCACGTATAAATGCCTTAGTGAGACGCTCAAGCGGAAATGCCACACCTGAAATTACCTGCGGTGAATTGGTGATTAACACCAGTCATCAGGATGTTAAATTAAAGGATGAATTGTTAACATTGACTTCTTATGAGTACAAGGTATTGGAATATCTGATGCTGCACCAGGACGAAGTGGTGTCCAAAACCACGTTGACTGAGCATATTTATCATCAGGATTATGATCGAGACAGTAATGTCATCGAAGTTTTTGTCGGGCGCTTGCGCAAAAAAATTGCAGAAGTTGATCCGGACACCACCTACATTGAAACTTTACGCGGACGCGGCTATCGGCTGAGAAATAGAGATTAGAGCGTGTTTGGCTTAGGACAGCGAACAGCATTAAAAACCCGGGTCCTGCTATCGTCCAGTTTAGCCCTGATACTGGCGTTAAGTTTAATGGGCGTGATTATGCATCAAGCCTTCAAAGAAAAAACTTTGCAGCTGGTTGAGGAGCGCTTAGAAGGTTATTTATACGCATTGATTGCATACATTGAGTACGACGAAAATCAATTGGTGATGCCTGATAATTACCCGACACCACGCATGGAACAACCGGCTTCGGGGATTTATGGGCAAATTTTAATCCGTGATTTTTTATGGCAAACACCTTCCATTTTGGGTCAGGACATTCCTGACATTGAGCCTTTATCAACCAATCAGCGGGTATTCAATACCCGGCAGGAATTTGCTGGCGTACCTTATTTTTACCTGAGCCAGGGAGTGGCCATCGAAACCGATGATGAAGTCATTCATGCCACCATTGCCGTGTCTGAAAATGCCGGTGAGTTTTATGATGAATTGGCGGCTTTTAGAGAAAGTTTATTAACCTGGATTGTGGTTATCAGTGGTGGTTTGTTGGTGGTGCAGTGGGTGATTATGTTCTGGGCCACGCGACCATTGAAGCGACTGATGTATGATTTAAGTCAGCTGGAACAGGGCGCTGATTCAATCTTCTCTGAAGATTATCCGCTGGAATTGCGAGGATTGACCGCCAGTTTGAATCGTTTGATTGAAAATGAGCGTAATTCATTACAGCGACAACGGCGGACATTGGGCGATTTGGCACATTCTTTAAAAACACCCTTGGCCATAATTCACTCAGAATTGGATAATCAGCCGGTGGATAAAGTCATCATTAAACAGCAAATTATCCAAATGGATGAGATTGTTGCTTATCAATTAAAACGGGCTGCAGTGGCCGGTCACAGAACATTCGTACAAGGTATTCCTGTGATTGATGTGGTTGATAAAATTATCGATTCCTTGCAAAAAGTTCATCGCCATAAAAATGTTGAAGTCAAAACAACAGTGGCACCCGGCGCCGAATTCTTTGGTGAACAAGGCGATTTGATGGAGTTGCTCGGTAATTTATTAGAAAATGCCTTTAAATGGTGTGATTTGCACATTCATATTACCATTAAGACCCTGATAAAAACCGGGCGACAGCGCACCGGATTAATTATTGAAATTGGTGATGACGGACCGGGTATCGCACAACATAAACGTGAAACTTTATTAAAACGCGGTGTACGTGGTGATGAAAAAGTCACCGGTCACGGCATTGGCTTGTCGATTGTCACAGATATTGTGGAATCTTATCAGGGTGAGTTAAGTATTGAACGTGACCCTGAGTTGCACGGTGCACTTTTTAAGATTATTCTGCCACCATAACTTGTAGAGAACAACATGGATAACAACATTGATGATTTATTAACTGTTATGGCGCGTCTGCGAGATCCGCAACACGGCTGCCCCTGGGATCTGGCGCAGGATTTTAACAGCATTGCACCCTACACTGTTGAAGAGGCGTATGAAGTCGCTGATGCCATTGCCGAGCAAGATTGGGTGGGTTTAAAAGAAGAGCTGGGTGATTTACTATTTCAGGTTGTATTTCATGCCCGGATGGCCGAAGAACAAGGCTTATTTTCATTCTCAGATGTGGTTAATGGTTTGTGTCAAAAAATGATTGACCGCCACCCCCATGTGTTTGATGAAACCCAGACGGTTATTCGTGATGCCAAACAGCAAACCGAAGCTTGGGAGAAACAAAAAAACCAACACAAAGACAGTGTCTTTGATGGTATTGCGAAAACATTTCCGGAACTGCTAAAAGCCATGAAAATGCACAAAGCCGCCGCCACCATTGGTTTTGATTGGCCGGATATTGTGCCGGTGTTTGATAAGCTGGATGAAGAAAAGCAGGAGCTCATTGAGGCGTTACAAAGTGGTGATCAACATGACATAGAAGGTGAAGTGGGTGATTTGTTGATGGTGTGTACCAGTTTGGCGCGTCACGCTAAAGTGGATCCAGAAATGGCGATGCGCAAAGCCAATCAGCGTTTTGATGCACGATTTCGCATTGTCGAGCAATTAGCAAAACAAGAACAGCCCGGTCAAGATAGCTATGATTTAGACTATTTAGATAGCCTCTGGTTACGGGCGAAACAGCAGTTGGGTCAGGCCGATTAAATTCAAAAACAGTATTTATTTGATTGCAATAACAGCCGCAACAGCTTGCGGGTGTCTCATTGCTTTTAGAGTTGGTGTTGCATCAAGGCTTCCACAATACCTTGATTAGCCGGTGGCAGTTGTTGTTTGGATAAGTCTTCTACGGCACACCATTGCGTGGCTTGTTGTTCATTGCTGTGTACCTGTGGTTGTTCAGCGTGTTCTTTAAAAATATGCAAACGCACGG
Source organism: Marinicella gelatinilytica (assembly GCF_026410405.1). GTDB lineage: Bacteria > Pseudomonadota > Gammaproteobacteria > Xanthomonadales > Marinicellaceae > Marinicella > Marinicella gelatinilytica. The sequence goes on from NZ_JAPMLN010000008.1 coordinate 104,785, forward strand.
CAAAGTCAGGGTATTGATAATCAATTTGCTGCCAAGCGCGAGCTTCATTTGGTTGATAAGCCAGTTCTTCCTGGATCTCGCGGATTAAAGCCTGTTCAGGTGATTCTCCGGATTCAATTTTACCACCCGGAAATTCCCAATAATCGGGGAGGTGGACGTCAGATCGGCGTTGCGTGAGTAGCACGCGGTTTTGGTGATTAATCAGCACCAAAACCGCGACTTCAATGTGTTTTAGTTCAGTTGGCCGTGGCATTTCTTGTATTTTTTACCCGAACCGCATGGGCAGGGGTCATTACGACCCACTTTATCGCCTTCTCGAACAAAGGTTTCAACACTGTTATCCGGTGGCGCTTGCTGCTGTCCGGCGCTTTGGTGTTGATAGGTAACGTTTTTATTTTCTTTGTGTTCCATGGCTTCGACATCTTCATCCTGACGAACTTTAACCCGAGAAATAATACGGATGGTTTCGTATTTGATGCGATCCAACAAATCTTTGAACATTTCAAAAGATTCGCGTTTGTATTCTTGTAACGGTTGTTTTTGCGCATGACTTCGCAAGTTGACGCCATGACGCAAATGGTCCATTTGTGCCAAGTGTTCCTTCCACTGTTGATCCAAGGTATTGAGGTAAGCCGCTTTTTCAAACTGGCGCATGACCTCGTTCCCGGTTAATGCTTCTTTTTCTTTGAAAAAGCGTTCAATGTGGTTAAGAATTTTATCGGTCAAGCCATCGTCGTTCAGGTCTTCGTCACGTTCTAAGATACGCACAATGTTAATGTCAATACCAAACTCCTTAGACAAAACACGTTCCAAGGAACTGATCTGCCATTGTTCTTCAACACTTTCCAAAGGCACATACTGACGAATAACATTATCAAAAACTTCTTCGCGGATATCAGCAATGTAGTCGCCGATGTCCTCAGACTCTAAAAGATCAGCCCGCTGTTGATAAACAACTAATCGCTGATCATTGGCGACATCATCAAACTCAAGTAAGTTTTTACGGATATCAAAGTTATGAGATTCAACTTTGCGTTGTGCATTTTCGATGATACGGGTAATCCATTTGTGTTCAATGTATTCATCTTCCTTCATGCCAAATCGTTTCATGTTGTCCATCATGCGAGATTGACCAAAGACGCGCATCAGATTGTCTTCTAAGGAAATATAAAACCGTGAAGAACCGGGATCACCTTGACGACCGGCACGACCACGTAACTGGTTATCAATTCGACGAGATTCATGGCGTTCGGTACCAATAATTCTCAAGCCTCCGTTATCTAAGACTTGTTGATGACGTTTTTTCCATTCTTCTTTAATCTTTTGAACTTGCTCTTCGGTTAGATTCTTATGGGATTCCAGTTCCATGGATAAGTTACCGCCAAGCACAATGTCGGTACCACGACCGGCCATATTTGTGGCAATGGTGACGGCACCGGGGAGACCAGCTTCTGCCACCACGTAAGCTTCGCGCTCATGTTGTTTGGCATTAAGAACATTGTGTTTGATTTTTTGTGCAGTTAACTCTCTGGATATATGTTCAGACACTTCAATAGAAGCGGTACCTACCAACACCGGTTGGCCGCGTTCATGACAATCTTTGATGTCCTCGATAATGGCGTCATATTTGGCTTTTTGGCTGAAATAGACCAAATCACCTTGATCATCACGAATCATTGGTTTGTGGGTTGGAATGACAACCACTTCTAAATTGTAAATACTTTGGAACTCATAGGCTTCAGTATCAGCTGTACCGGTCATGCCCGATAACTTAGGATACAGACGGAAATAGTTCTGGAAAGTAATGGACGCCAATGTCTGGTTTTCTTTTTGAATCGGCACATTTTCTTTGGCTTCAACCGCCTGGTGCAAACCATCTGACCAGCGACGGCCTTCCATGGTACGACCGGTAAACTCGTCGACAATTACGATTTCACCGTCTTTAACAATATAGTCCACATCTTTTTCAAATAGATGATGGGCTTTTAAAGCGGCAGAAACATGGTGCATCAGACTGATATGCTGTGAGTCGTACAAGGAATCTTCTTCCTTCATTAAGCCATGTTTTTTCAATAAGTCCTCGGTATTTTGCATACCTTGTTCAGTGAGGAATATTTGTTTTGATTTTTCGTCCACAGAAAAATCACCATCAGGTTCAGGCAGTGCTTGTTTGGCGAGCATGGCTTTGGTGACTTCCTTGGGATCCGGTTCCTTGGTGGCGCGTTGCAATTGTGGTACCAGTTTATTGATGCGGTTATAGACATCCGGTGATTCATCCACTTGACCGGAAATAATCAGCGGTGTTCGTGCTTCATCAATTAAGATAGAGTCAACTTCGTCAATAATGGCATAAAAAGGTTCGCGTTGAACTTTTGCGTCTAAACTAAAAGCCATGTTGTCACGTAAGTAATCAAAACCAAGCTCATTATTGGTGGCATAAGTAATATCCGCTTCATAAGCAGCCCGTTTTTGCTCATGGGATAAAGACGGAATCACCACACCGACAGACATGCCTAAGAAATTGTACAAAGGTTCCATCCATTCGGCATCACGTTGTGCCAAATAATCATTCACTGTAACCACATGCACGCCTTGACCGGCTAAGGCATTCAAATAAGCAGCCAGGGTACACATCAGTGTTTTACCTTCACCGGTACGCATTTCACTGATTTTGCCACGGTGAAGCACGATACCACCAATTAATTGTACATGGTAATGGCGCATTTCTAAGGTTCTAACAGCCGCTTCTCTGACTAGGGCAAAGGCTTCGGGTAAGATGTCATCCAGTGATTCGCCATCAGCAATACGTTGTTTAAATTCCGCAGTTTTTTCCTTGAACTGTTCATCGGAAAGTTCTTGCATTTTTGGTTCCAACAATTCAATTTGATCTGCTTCTTTGTCAAGCTGACGGATGTAGCGATCATTGCGACTGCCGAATACTTTGGTAAATAGTGAGTTTAAAGCCATAATAATAGTCTGTTGATTTTTGCCACAGTAGGCAAATATGTGGTTTCGATTGGTCCGATATTCAAGTCATATAATCGGATATTGTGTGTTTATGAATGGATAAAAGGCAGTGGATTGACTTTATGGCCATTTTTCAACACCTCAAAATGCAAATGTTCTGAAGTGGCGCGACCGGTTTTGCCCATGGTACCAATGTGATCACCGGCAGTCACTCGCTGGCCTAATTCAACGGTCACTTCTTCGGCGTGGGCATATCGGGTCATAAAGCCATTGCCATGGTCGATTTCAACCATGCGGCCATAGGAACCGCGAGGGCCGGCCCAGACCACAACACCATCAGCGGCAGCTCGAATTTTAGATTGATAAGCGCCGGAATAATCCATGCCTGAATGACTGGCTTGTTGGCCGGTAAACGGATCAATGCGTTTGCCATAATAAGATGAAATCCAGCCGGACTCTAAAGGCATCATATGCGGCGTTACATTTTGTTCAATGGACTGTTCATTGAGCAAACGGGATAATACATCAAATTGTTCTTGTTGTTGTTCAAAACTCTGCTCAAGAGAGAACAAGCTGGCATAAACAGATTGTGGCGTATTGATGTCACCGGTTAATTCCAGTTCAGCACCACCCAAACCGGGTATATTATTAAGATCAAATTCATCGGCGTTGATATCGCTGGCGGCGGTTAGCCGGCTGCCCAGTGCATTAAGTCGCGTGGATTGCGCCATCAGTTGACCAATTTGTAGGGTCATGGCATCAATGTCATTTTGTACACCTTTTTTAAGCGTATTTAGTTCTGATTGACTGGCTTCAACACGTGCTTGTAATGCCTGAATGGTGTCTTGTTCTGATTGAGAGGCGTAATTGAAAAGTAAAGGCGCTGTGGCCATACCTAAGGTAAACATCATGGCCAGTGCCAAACCGACAACACCATAAACTTTAAATTTAAAAGAGCGATCAGCAAAGGAATATTGCTTTATACCACTGTGGTTCTGTTTCAGAATGGTTACATTTTGCATGGTAAAACTTAGCCTTTGTGTTTGGTTATTATGATGAAACTCATGCTTGTCTGTCTGTATGAGATGATTGCAAAAAACAACCACCTCGTTCAAAATAAGCCCATGAGTCGCAGCAAAAAACTACAACCAATCAACGAGCGAATTGCGCAAGATAAGGGGTTATCAACCTTGCTTAAACGCGCCAATCAATTGGCTGACTTAAATAAACGATTACAACCAGCTTTACCTGCACCGGTTAAAGGCCTGTGCCAGCTGGCTAATATTCGTGGCGAAACCGCTGTTTTTGCTTGTGAAAATCAAGCCGCAGCGTCTAAAGTTCGCATGTTCAGCCGAGACATTTTACAGATAATGCAACGGGAATACAAAATATCTGTGAAGAAATTAAGGGTGGTTATCCAGCAGACTGATTAAAAGCCGGTTATTCGGTTGTGTAAAAGTCTCAAAATTGATCTTTTAGCGACAAAAATTCCCCGCCTGATTCGTTATAATGAACATTTTTACCCATGGATAAGTCATGACTTTAGCAGACAAAATAAACCGTGCCTGGCAACAGCGCGATGAATTAGAAGCAGTGGCACTCAAAGACCGTTACGGTGCCGACATTAAAACCTGTTTAGAAGCATTGGAAAGTGGAGAACAAAGAGTGGCTGAACTTGTTGATGGTGAATGGCAGGTTAATGAATGGTTAAAAAAAGCCGTACTCCTATATTTTAAAACCTCGCCCAACCGTGTTATGCCCGGCTCGACTCACAACTTTTGGGACAAAGTACCCTGTCGCTTTCAGGATGCCGATGTCAATGAATTTCGCAGCGTTGGTGCCCGTATCGTACCGCCGGCCACCATTAGGCGCGGTGCTTTTATCGGCAAAGGCGTGGTCTGCATGCCATCTTATGTCAATATTGGTGCTTATGTCGGTGCCGGCACCATGGTCGACACCTGGGCCACGGTGGGTAGTTGTGCGCAGATTGGTGAAAATGTGCATCTGTCCGGCGGCGTCGGTATCGGTGGCGTGTTAGAACCTTTACAAGCCGCACCCACGATCATTGAGGACAATTGTTTTATCGGTGCCCGCAGTGAAGTGGTGGAAGGTGTCCGTGTCGGTGCCGGCAGTGTTATTTCCATGGGCGTTTACCTCGGCATGAGCACCAAGATTTATGACCGTGAAAAGGACGAAGTTACCTATGGTTACGTGCCACCGGGATCGGTGGTGGTGCCCGGAAGCCTACCGGCGGACAATGGTAAATATGCATTGAATTGTGCGGTGATTGTGAAACAAGTGGATGCCCAGACCCGCGCTAAAACGTCGATTAATGAATTGTTAAGAACATGATTATTTACGGTATTAAAAATTGTGATAAGGTTCGAGCCGCGCTTAAACAGGCCAAGCAGGCCGGTGAGGATGTCAGGCTGCATGATTTTCGCAGCGATGGTATTGATGTCCAATTACTTGAGGCGATGCTGGCAGATATCGACATCAGTCAATTAATTAATAAACGCAGCACCACCTATCGACAACTCGATAAAGACACACAACAGAACGTTGGTATTGAGACATTGGCAGCCTTTCCCACCTTAATCAAACGGCCGGTGGTTTTTCATGATAACCATTTTACCCTGGGATTACCGTCATGAACCCTGAAGTCATCACCTTAGCGCAACAACTGATTCAAAAACCCTCCTTTACCCCCGATGATGCCGGTTGTCAGCCGTTATTAATGAACCGCATGTCAGGCCAGGGTTTTCAAGGCCATCATCACCGTTTTGGTGAAGTGGATAATGTGCTTATATGGCATGGTGACAAGCCCGGTCCGTGTTTATTATTTTTGGGTCACACCGATGTCGTGCCTGTTGGTGATGAATCTGACTGGACCCATCCGCCGTTAAGTGGCTTGGTCGAAGACGGGCTATTACATGGCCGCGGTGCCGCCGATATGAAAGGTTCTGTGGCGGCCATGGTTCTGGCGATAGAAAAATTTGTCGGTGAACATAAAAACCACCCGGGTAAAGTCGCCATTATGCTAACTTCTGACGAAGAAGGCGAAGCCGCTGATGGTATTCGTCAATTTATGCCGATGATGGCCAAAGACCATCATTTTGATTATTGTCTGGTGGGTGAACCAAGCAGCACCGAATTAGTCGGTGATACGGTGCGGGTCGGCCGTCGTGGTTCATTGCATGTCAATATGGTTATCGAAGGCAAACAAGGGCATGTGGCGTATCCGCATTTGGCTGAAAACCCGGTTTTTACAGCCGCCCCGTTTCTCACCGAAGTGGCCCAATATGTTTGGGATCAGGGCAACGAAGATTTTCCGCCGACAAGTTTTCAAGTGTCCAATATTCATGCCGGAACCGGTGCCGCCAATGTCATTCCCGGTCGCCTGCACATCACCGCCAATTTTCGTTATTCGCCGGAATCAAGCCAAACCAGTTTAGCGAAACAGCTTAAAGGCTTATTGGACAAGCATGGATTCGACTATCAGCTTGACTGGGCGCTATCCGGTGAGCCGTTTCATTGTAAAAACGACACCTTTAAAACGGCGCTTAAAAAAGCCATTCAGCGTTTTAGTGACGTTGAACCTGAATTTAACACCCAGGGCGGCACCTCAGATGGTCGTTTTGTGGCGCCTTTGGGCATTGCCACCATGGAACTGGGGCCAATTAATAAAACCATTCACCAGGTCAACGAATGTGTGCCGGTCAAACAACTGCTACAGTTAGAAAATATTTATTTGGATTTAATTAAACGCTTATTGCTGTCATGAGTCTCAACCATCGTTTGTCGGTGGCGCCCATGCTTGATTGGACCGATCGCCATTGCCGCTATTTTCATCGCTTAATTTCGTCTGACATTGTGTTATACACGGAAATGATTACCACCGGCGCCTTATTGCACGGTGACCGCACAGACTTATTGGCTTATGACCCGTCCGAGCACCCGGTCGTCATTCAGTTGGGTGGTAGCAATCCTGAGGATTTGGCGGTTTGCGCCAAAATGGCCGAAGACGCCGGTTACGATGAAGTGAATATCAACATTGGCTGTCCAAGTGATCGGGTACAAAGCGGTCGTTTTGGTGCCTGTCTTATGCGCGAGCCTGAATTGGTGGCCGAATGCGTGCAAACAATGCGCCGCGCCGTAACCATCCCGGTTACCTTAAAAACCCGTATCGGTGTCGACAATGATGCCGATTATGATTTTTTTAAACGATTTGTCCGTATTAATCGTGACGCCGGTTGCAAGACCTTTATCGTGCATGCCCGTAAGGCATTACTGAAAGGCCTCAGCCCAAAACAAAACCGCAGTATCCCGCCGTTACAGTATCATTTTCCGGAGCAAATTAAAGCTGAATTCCCGGATTTAACAGTGGTTGTAAATGGCGGCATAGACACTGTTCAAAAAGCACAAAATCACTTACAATACGCCGACGGTGTCATGATTGGGCGCGCCTTCTGGAATGCCCCATGGCTCATCAGAGACATGCATAACGCCTTGGGTTTCAAACCCTTACAAACCAATCGCGATGATATACTTAGTGCTTATCAGGATTATTGTGTCCAGATGATGGACCAAGGCTTGAGCCTGCATTGGCTTATCAGACCCATTTTGGGATTATTTCACGGATTTCCCGGCAGTAAAAAATGGAAATCTTATTTAGTAACCGAAGCACCCAAACGTAAAAATGACATTCGGGTGCTGAGCGAAGCAAGGTCGATAGTAGATTATGTTAGTTAAAACCGTAGCTGACTTTATAGCAGCGCAAAAATACGCCAATTACCCCATCAAACAAGCGGTGGCCATGAAAGCCGCCTTTATGGTGTCACCGGTGGGCTTTTCTCTCAACGAGCAAACCGCGCAAGACAATGAATATATGCAGATGGATAAATCGGTGGATGAAAAATTAGCCATCTACCAACAAATGCACCTGGCTCGTGTTCTGACAGACTTTGGCATTCCGGTATTATCTTTCCCGGGGTCAGTACACACACCCGATGCAGTGTTTCCCAACAATGCCTTCGCCACCAACCATAACCGCCGCTATATTGTTGGTTCCATGCGCTATCCCAATCGCCAGTTGGAAACCGAACGTAAAGACATCCGTAAATTCTTTAACAGTGTTTTAGATTACGACGAATATGAAATAGAACACCCCCGAGCCATTGCTGAACTCACCGGTGTCCTAGTACCTGATCGTGGCCGCAACATCGGCTTTGTCGGCATGACTGAACGGGTCAATGATGAAGGCGCACTGGCACTGGATGAAGGCTTTCAGTTGGATTTAACCTTTCAGTTTGACCTGGCCGAAGGTGAATACCACACCAACGTGGTAATGGCCAATCTGGCCGGCGAAGCCGTGGTTCTGCATAAAGATTCCTTTGCCGACCCCGAAGTGGTACAAGCCATTGATGATTTCTACGAAGGTAAGGTATTGTACTTATCCGACGAAGAAAAACTGGCCTTCTGCGGTAACTGCCTGTCCATCACCGAGCGTGATGTACTGTTCAGCCAGACCGCCTTTGATACCTTAGCCGAAGCGTCTAAGAAGAAACTGGATAAATGGGGTTTTAAAATTCACGGTGTCGAGGTTTCTGAATTGGAGAAGGCTGGAGGCTCCCTCCGCTGCATGGTCGGCGAAATCTTCTGAGGAAAAAGTGGGGCGTGAATCTCTGCGTTGTCACTCACTTTTGCAACAATCACGCACAAGTATGTGCGCTCATGCTGTCAAAAGTGAGTTCCGCCTTGGCCTTCAAGCCCCACTTTTCCCTCAGCTCCGGGGTTTGAGTGAAAACGTGGCCTACGAAATACTGAATATTAGACAACATCCAGACGGTGACTAAAAGTGCAGGATTGCACTTTTGAACGCACGAAGTGCGGCCCGAAGGGTTGAGTGCAGGAAGCACGAAATAATCTCTGCGTTGCAGGTAAATTTTGAGACGATCACGTATAGGTCTATACGCTCACGCCTTCAAAATTTACCTGCGCCTTGATCTCCACCGCCAAATTTCCCCTCAGCTCCAGGTTTTAATCTCTGCGTTGTCACTCACTTTTGCAACAATCACGCACAAGTATGTGCGCTCATGCTGTCAAAAGTGAGTTCCGCCTTGACCTTCAAGCCCCACTTTTCCCTCAGCTCCAGGGTTTAAGAGCGTCATTATCGGGCTCGACCCGATAACCTCAGCCAGATTTACGCGATATCAAATAAGCGTTGTCGCTGGTTTTTGAAACAATCACGAACAAGCTTGTGCGCTCACACCTTCAAAATCCACCTGCGCCTTGACTTTCAACGCCAAATCTTCCCTCAGCTCCAGGTTTAACCCCGTCATTATCGCGCTTGACACGATAATTTCAGGCAGTTTAGGGTAATGCCTATAAGTATCTGATGTCATCAGTCAACTGTCCTCCGCCTTCAGTCCTCTGTCTTCTGTTATCGCGACGTCTTCGGGCACCGACCCGGAGACCCATGATAAATAAACGATTTAACATTAAAGTCTTGGCGGATTTTTATTCCTATGTTGCCGCCGAATGATGAAGCAATAAAGCAAACACTATTAAAAATTTGTTTTATTTTAGAAATCAAATCAGTTGTCAGCAGATAAGAGTTTAAATGCATTCGATTAGTTGGCGATATGAATCAATAAAAATGCTAGTTAATTGAAAAGATTGCAATATATCATTATTATATCGTTAATAATCAGTTGCTTACGCGTTAAAAAATGGGGTTTGGTTGAAAAGTGTGACGGTGGTCAAATTTATGGAATAATCCGGTGCTAAATTGAAAACCCCTTTTTAGTTTAGGAATGAGAAAATGAAAAAATTGTTAACCGTAAGTTTGTTTATGTTGTCTGCGACTACTTTTGCAATGGATGCGGATCAGTTAAAAGAAAATGATTTGAAAACATGTCAGCAACAAGCGCTGTCAGCACCTGAAGATCAGCAAGATCACAAGAAAGAAACGTGTGAATGTATTGTTAATAATACTGACTACGAGGCCTTGGCTGAAGCCCGTCAAGAAGGTGATATGGATAAACTTAATGAACTAAAGGCAGAAGCGGCTGATCAGTGTGACGCTTAAGTTATACTTTTTGGTCAAAAAAACAGCGGTCATTTGATCGCTGTTTTTTATTTTGTACGTTAAGTCTCGGTGTAAATTTTTTTTATCCGTTGCATTAACAATAATTTGTTCGGGCATGTCTGATATGTCTTATCCGGATTAAGCAATAGTTTGTTTATAGCTTGACAAAAACCTTATTTAAGATTGTTTTAAACTAATGTTTGATTTATTTTTTGCAAAATATTTTATAGGGGTTTTATTGTTGACTGCCGGTATGATTTCTTTCGCGCACAAATGGGAAAAACAGGCCATTCCGCTTGATGGTGATGCGAGTTTGGATCGGTTGATTTCGGCGGCGGCTGATTGCGGAACAAGGCTTCAGCTTCATTGCGGTGGAAGGCGGTTTTGCCAGCTTATATCACCTCAATCGTTATGTAAAAAATTTAGATGGTGCAGCCGATTCTGCAAAAGATGTCTTGTTAAAGCTCGATAGATGGCCAACTATACTACACTATAAGCCGCCGAGGAACACCCGGAAAGAATGGAATTGATTAAACAAGCCACGCCCTTAAAAGAAACGGTACGCCGGAAGAGGTGGCCAAAGTGGTGAAATTCTTAGCCAGAGATGCCGCCCGCTTTATCACTGCCACCGATATTCTGGTGGATGGCGGCGTGATTCATAATATTAAGAAGATGGGGTAGCCTAAATATTCCATTCTTACATGATCTATTCGGGCACAGACTATAAATGGCGTGTGAAGTCCATTGCTTGATGTAATACGCGTATGACGATGAGGTTATGATTTGCTTGTTTAAAAATATGATGTGTGATGCAACCGGGTAAGCCGAATAATTCGGGACTTATATGGCTATAATCAGTACCTATACCAGTATCTCGGTTGATTTTCTGGAATGCCTCATCAATTGAGCTGAGATACTGAATTGCTTTAGCTTGCCCAAATTCTTTAAGACTATATTGATAAATTCTGGTAAGGTCGTCATAAGCTTTTGGTCTGAGCTTAATCGTCATGCGTTATTTTTATCGAGGAAACGATCCAGATTCCATTCAATGGGTTCACCACTACGTTCGCCTTCTTCGATCAACTTTCTGAGTGTTTCAAGTTTAGAAGCCGCATGTCTTTCTTTGAGCAACCTTAAGCCTTCGCGAATAACTTCACTGTTGGTTTTATAATTGCCGGATTCAACCAAGTTTTCAATAAACTCTCTGAGTTCAGGGCCGGTATCGACTGTTATTGTTCGTGTCATTTTTGTAACTCAATAATTGTAAGTAAAAGTCTTACAGACAATAGTATAAGAGAAGTTCTTACATTACAAAACATAAGTGTAGTTTTTGGATTGAAGAATTATCTAAGGACAGGACGCAGCAAAAGATACAAATTTGTATAATGGTCGACATGAATTTAAACAACTTTAAAGACCAGATAGATTCAGTCATCGTTGAGCGTGGTGCTGATTATTATTTTGATAAAGCCGTAAGCCATTTGGAGCAGGTTGATGCTGGAATTTGGCTGTCTTTGGTAGAAGGTTCTTTGGACTATGATGTGCTGATTACGCTTGATAATAATCAAATTAAGGAATGGCAATGTAACTGTCCCTATGATTATGGCCCGGTCTGCAAGCATGTGGTGGCGACTTTGTATGCGCTGGCAGATGAACTGGAGGTATCTACAGATGCTAACAACGGCATTCTTCCCAAGAAAAAAGCCGGTCAGAAACGAAAGAATCAGAACAATGAAGTCAGTCAAATTTTTTCTAAAGTCAATCAGCAGGAGTTACAAGAATTTTTACAAAAACAGTTTGTTAGCAATCGAGGTTTAAAAAACGCCTTGATTGCTTATTTCGCTGAATACCTGGATGAGGATATTAATAAAAAATATCAGATTATCGTAAAAAATATTTATAAAGCGGCGAAAGGGCGAGATGGTTTCATTGATTATCGTTCAACCTATAAACTTGAACAACCGCTGTATGATTTACTCAAAAGAGCGAGTGAGTTCGTACATGACACTAAAATTATTCAAGCCTTGGCAATTTGTAAAGCCATCATTGAGCAGCTGCCTAAGATTGTCCATAATATGGACGATTCAGACGGCTCGGCGGGTGGTCTTTTTGAGTATGCTTTTGAGGTATTTGATGATATTTCAAATCAGGCTCATCCGGAACTAAAGGATGAATTGTTTAGTTATTGTCTCAAAGAATTTCCTAAAGAAAAATACAATGATTTTGGTTTTGAAAGCTATTTCTTAGATGTTCTGCCGGTGTTAATAACGACGGACAAGCAAGAAAAACAATTATTTGCTATAATTGATAAACAACTCAAAAAAGTCGCATCCAAAGCCTATTCAAGTTACGGAGTTGTGCAATTAATTAAGGTGAAAATTGGTTATTTATTAAAAAATAACAGACAAGACGAAGTTGATATTTTAGTCAATGAACATAAGCATTACCCGGAATTTAGAACAGTACTGGTACAACAATCTTTGGATCAGAAAGATTTTAAACAAGCCAAAAAGTTGTGCCAACAAGGCATCATCATTGCTGAGAAAGAATGCCATGCCGGAACCGTCAGTCAGTGGCGTGAACAGTTGTTAACCATAGCAGAATTAGAACAAAACAAAGCGGATATCAGAAAGTGGGCAAAGATTTTGTTTAACGGGAGTTACCGTGACATGTCGTACTATAAACAACTTAAATCCACTTATTCCAAAAAAGAGTGGGCGGTGCAATGTGAAGCCATCATCGATGAAATTAAAGGTAAAAATCAATACGGCGGCTATGGCGCAGCCACTCAATTGGCAGATATTTTTGTGGCAGAAAAATATTTTGACCGATTGCTGACTTTATTACAAATCAACCCGGAAAGCATTAGGCTAATAGATGGCTATGCCCATCATCTTAGCAAGGATTATCCGCAGGAAATCAGGGATTTGTATGTATCCGGCATCAAAAAGCAGGCGGAAGAAACCGGCAGAAAAATCTACAATCAGACAGTCAAATATATAAAGACTTTGTCTAAAATCCCGGGCAGTCAGTCGAAAGTCAATGAGCTGATTCAATTTTTTAAATCACGTTATAAAAACCGCAGCGCCATGATGGAAATACTTAATAAACATTTCCCAAAGCAATTTAATGAATGTTAATGAAAGTGAAAAGGTTTTCTATCCCTGAAGTGGTTAAAATAAGTTTTTGCTGTTTGGTTTTTTACACTATACTTTATCTATGATTGAATTTCTTAATAAGACGGCATTTACGATGAGTGACAGCCATGTGATTACCTGGTTGCAGATTTTGTATGCGCTGGGTTTTTTGATTGTGGCCTGGTTTTTAAGTCGCTTGTTGGCTTTTTTGGTGGTCAAGAAATTGCTGAGTTCGGCGCGTATTAGTCAGGACAGTCGGGCCATTATTCAGCGAATTTTGTTTTACGCCATGATTGTACTGGTGTTGTTGACGGTGCTGACCTATTTGGGGATTCCATTAGCGACTTTTGCCTTTATTTCAGGTGCGGTGGCGATTGGTTTTGGTTTTGGTGCCAAGACCATTATTGAGAATTTCTTAAGTGGTTGGATTTTAATGTCGGAGCGGCCAATCCGGATTGGCGATATTGTTGAAATGGATGGTTTAATCGGGCGTATCATCAGTATCGGCAATCGCTCAACATTGATTAAGCGCAATGATGGCGCGGATATTGTGGTACCTAATAGTCAGGTATTGGAGTCACGCTTAGTCAACTGGACGCTGCATGATCCGTTTATTCGGACTTCAGTTCGTGTGGGTGTGGCTTATGGTTCTGATATTGGTTTAGTAAAAAACCTATTGGAACAGGTTATCCAAGCTTATGAGCTGGCACAAAAAGAACCCGGTGCGGTGATTGTGTTTGAGGATTTTGGTGACAGCGCCTTAATTTTTGATGTGTTCTTCTGGGTATCAATACAGGCCGGTCGTGAAATGCGTTTAATTCGCAGTGATGTTCGGTTTTTGATTGAGGAGGCATTTCGGGCACAGGGGATTGTTATTGCGTTCCCGCAACGAGATGTGCATGTGAACTTTACAGATCCCGGTCAATTGGCACGTTTACAGGATCACGACAATGAATGAATCCAAAATAACTCATTTTACCTTAGATGGTCTTGGTGGCGGTACTGAAGTGAAGGCTCAAGACAGCGTTGCCGCACCGTGGCAATGGTATCATCTTAAGTACACCGATAAAAAAGCCAGCAACTGGATTAAGCAGCGCAATGAATTAACTGAACAGGCGAAAGTTATCTTATTGAACCATGAAACCAGACCACGTACCTCAGTTAATGACCAGGAGGTGTTAATTTGTTTGCGCGGCATTAACCACAATGAAGATGAACAGCCTGAAGACATGGTGTCGATTCGACTGTGGCTGGGGGATGGCCTCATTATCACCAGCAGTGATGCCGGTAGCCAGTCCATCAATCACATTAAATCTCAGTTATTGCAGCAGCTTGGACCTAAAAACGGCGAAGAGTTGTTGTTAATGTTGTTAGATCGACTGGCTTATTCCACCGATGACTTTGTTGATAAAATGGATGAAAAAATAGATCAGGCAGAAGATCAGGTTGATGACAGTTCTCTGTCAGAGTTTAACCCGCAGATTAATGAGATGCGACGTCAAATTGCTCATATCCGACGTTACTTGTTGCCGCAACGAGAAGCTATTGATCAGCTACATCGAGTAAAATCACCACGATTAAGTACCGGTTTTTATGAGCAAGTTTATATGCATTTGGATAAGTTTATTCAACTCATAGAAAATTTAGATCTCCTGCGTGATCGGGCTTTAATGCTACAAGAGCATTTTATGGCCAATATCAGCCATGAGCAGAATAGTCGGCTTTATTTATTGTCGATAATATCAGCGATATTTTTACCCTTAACCTTTTTATCAGGCTTATTTGGCATGAATCTGGCAGGCATGCCGGGTTTACAAAACCCCTGGGCATTCTCTTTCGTGGTGATATTTAGTGTGATACTGACAGTGGGTTTATTAATCTGGTTTAAAAAAAGCAGGTGGTTTTGATGCGAATTATTTTGTTATTGGTTGTTTGTTTGAGCTTTGGAGATGTGATGGCGGAAGAATGTACATACAAAGGTATTAAGTTGATGGGTAAGGTTCAATTTGTTGATTCATTTCCGGACTTAAAGATTCACTATGTGAATTCATTTCCGGATATTAAGGTTCAGATGGTAACTTCGTTTCCTGATAAATGTGGAATGTGGCAAAAAGTCGATTCCTTTCCAGATTTTAAGGTGCAGGTGGTGGATTCCTTTCCGGATTTAAAAGTTCAGTTGGTGGATTCATTTCCGGGGATGCCCTAAGCCGGTATGAATAAAAACCTTCGGCAGGAATTTACGCCCAAATTATTTACCTTAATTAAAGCCGGTATTTCAAAACAAACATTGGGCAAAGACGTGATGTCCGGTGTGATTGTCGGTATCGTGGCGTTGCCCCTGGCGATTGCCTTTGCCATTGCATCGGGCGTGTCGCCGGAAAAAGGACTGATTACAGCGATTGTGGCGGGCATTATTATTTCCGTCTTTGGTGGTTCTCGGGTGCAAATCGGCGGCCCCACCGGCGCCTTTATTGTTATCGTATACGGCATTGTGCAGACCCACGGTGTCGATGGTTTAATCCTGGCCACTTTTATGGCCGGCTTTATTATGATGGCGTTTGGCCTGGCACGCTTTGGGAATTTTTTAAAATATATTCCATATTCCCTGATAGTCGGTTTTACCAGTGGCATTGCGGTGATTATCTTTTCATCGCAGGTCAATGATTTTCTGGGTTTGCAATTGAGCGATGTGCCGGCTGATTTTCTATCTAAATGGTTTTTGTACGCTCAACATTTCAATCAAATTAATCTCTATGCCGTCATCATTGCTGTCAGCACAGTTATCATGACCTTGTATTTTCAAAAACTGATTAAGCTGATTCCCGGATCCATTGTCGCTATTTTAATAGCCACCGTGTGTGTGCAATTGTTTAATATCCCGGTAACCACCATTGAAAGCCAATTTGGTGAGATTCCCAATGCCTTAAGCATGCCGAGTTTACCGTCGTTTGATTTTGACACCATGAAGTCGTTGATTCAGCCGGCTTTTGCGATTGCCTTATTGGGTTCAATCGAATCTTTATTATCGGCAGTGGTGGCAGATTCCATGATTGGCGGTAAGCACCGTTCCAATATTGAACTGGTGGCCCAGGGGGCGGCCAATTCGGCCTCTGCTTTGTTCGGTGGAATTCCGGCCACCGGTGCCATTGCCCGCACCGCGACCAATGTCAATAATGGTGGGCGTACCCCGATTGCCGGGATAGTCCATGGTGTGGTGTTACTGTTGATTATGTTGTTATTTGCACCCCTGGCGAAACTGATTCCCTTGTCTTGTCTGGCCGGTATTTTGGTGGTGGTGGCCTATCATATGAGTGAGTGGCGGCAGTTTAAGTCACTCTTAAAAGGTGACAGAATGGATATTATTATCTTGCTTACCACCTTTTTCTTAACGGTGATATTTGATTTGGTGATTGCCATACAGGTTGGTATTGTGCTGTCGAGCTTTATGTTTATGCATCGCATGAGCCAATCGGTGCAGGTGAATAATATCAATATTGAACAAGAACGGGTGGAGCGCTTATTTGACGAAGAAACCCTGGATGTGCCTGAAGGCGTTGTTTTGTATGAAATTAACGGGCCGTTGTTTTTTGGGGCGGCACGTCAGTTCCAACACACCATGACCAGCATTCCGTCTTCATCGGCGAAAACCATCATTATACGTATGCGTTATGTGCCTCTGATTGATGCCACCGGTTATGAGACTTTAAAAGAAATTATCAATAGCTTTCAGAAACAAGGGATTCAGGTTATTTTATCGGGCATACGTGATGAACTGGTCAATGATTTTCAACGTCATAAGGTCTTTACTGTTTTAGACCGGCAATTTGTGGTGAAAGACATCAAACAAGCACTGAGTTTAATCAGTTCATAAAAGTCGGAATGGAATTATAAAAAAATTGCCGACCAACAGTAAATAATTAACGGTTAGTCGGCTGGTTTTCGAATTTACTGATAGTCTTGAACCAACTGCACAAAGGCGCGAACACCGTTGAGTAGGGCGTCTTCGTCAATAAAAAATAAGGGGGAGTGGTTGCTGGGGGCGTTTTTATAGTCACTGTCCGGTGGAGAAATCCCTAAGAAGAAAAATAAGCCCGGGACTTCCTGGGCTAAATAAGAAAAGTCTTCGGCGCCGGTAATCAGACCCGAATCAATGACATTGTCGGCGCCAAATACCGACTCTAAAGACGCATTCATGCGCTCACTCAAATCAGGATTATTGATGGTCACCGGATAGCCCGGATAGATGTTAAATTCAACCTCTGCACCATTGGCATGGGCCACATGGGTGGTGATTTGCTCGAGTTGGTTGTGAATATTGTCCCGGGTATCCATATTAAAGTTACGAATGGTACCAATCATTTCAACTTCATCAGGAATAATGTTATTACGAATCCCGCCCTTAATGGCACCGAAAGACACCACCGCAGGTGCCTGGGTGATATCGGTGCGTCTCGCGATAATGGTTTGTACCGAATTAATAATTTGCGCTGAGGTGGTGATGGGGTCAATCCCGCCCCAGGGTCTGGAGCCGTGGGTTTGGCGGCCTTTAACTTTAATGCCAAATTCATCGACTGCCGCCATCATTGGGCCCGGTCGATAAGCAATCACGCCGGTGGGTAAACCGGCCCAAACGTGTAAACCAAACACGGCTTCGGGTTTTATTTTATCGAACAAGCCTTCTTTCAGCATCAGTTCCGCGCCGCCTTCTTCACCTTGCGGTACGCCTTCTTCAGCGGGTTGGAAAATAAACATCAGGGTGCCGGCAAGATCGGCTTTGTTATTAGCAAACACTTCAGCAGCCGCCATTAAAATAGCCACATGGGCATCGTGGCCACAGGCATGCATCACGCCCACTTCTTCACCGCGGTATTCTGTGGTCACTTTTGAGGCAAACGGCACATCCACTTGTTCAGTGACCGGTAGCGCATCGGTGTCCGCGCGTAATGCCAACACGGGTCCTGGTTTGTCGCCTTTTAAAATACCCACCACACCATTGTAAGCAATGCCGGTTTGTACCTCTAAACCCAAGGACTTTAAATGCTTAGCAATATATTCCGCGGTCTTAACTTCACGGTTACTGAGTTCCGGATTGGCATGTAAATGGCGACGCCATTCAATCAGTTTTGGTTCAATATTGTCTATCGAGGTGTTTAATTCCGCTGATTCAATTTGGGCGTGGGCTAAGCCTGTTAATAAGCTGAGTAAGCATATGATGCGTGTTTTCATGGTTATTCTGGATGGCATAAAACAACCATAATAATGAGTTGTCAGTTTTGACGCAAGTGGATAATTTTTTCAACACAAAAAAGCCACCTGTCATAAGGTGGCTTAAGGGATTTGTAAATTCTGACTTTACGCTTCGCGGCTGGCGCGTTTACGTTCATGCTCGAGTAAATGTCTTTTGCGAATACGAATCTCATCGGGCGTCACTTCCACCAACTCATCGTCTTCAATAAATTCCATGGATTGCTCCAAGGTCATTTGAATCGGCGTTACCAGATTAATGGCATCATCTTTACCTGAGGCACGGACGTTGGTTAATTGCTTACCTTTCAGAGGGTTGACCGTTAAGTCATTGTCACGAGAATGAATGCCGATAATCTGACCTTCATAAACATCAACGTTGGCACTAATCAGCATGCGACCACGCTCCTGAAGGTTAAACAGTGCAAATCCAAGGGCTTTGCCGGTGCCGTTGGAAATTAATACGCCATTTTTACGACTGCGTTCGATGGTGTTAAGTTTACGACCATAATGATCAAAAACGTGGGTTAATATACCGGTGCCTGAGGTGGTGGTTTTAAACTCAGATTGATAACCGATTAAACCCCGTGCCGGAATAATGAAGTTCATACGAACTCGGCCGGTGGTATCAGGTACGATGTCTTTCACTTCAGCACGGCGTCCCAGCAGTTGTTCCATCACTGAGCCTTGATGATCTTGTTCAATATCAACCACCAAATCTTCATAAGGTTCGCACATTTGACCATCGATTTCACGGTAAATCACTTGTGGTCTTGAAATGGCCAACTCAAAACCTTCACGACGCATGGTTTCAATTAACACAGATAAATGCAGTTCACCACGCCCGGAGACCTTAAATTGATCTGAGTTTTCAGTTTCTTCGACGCGTAAAGCGACGTTATAGGTGATTTCACGTTCTAAGCGATCTTTTATTTGCCGTGAAGTCAGGAATTTTCCGCTGCGTCCGGCAAACGGTGAATCATTGACACAAAACAACATGGAAATGGTCGGCTCATCCACAGACAAGGGCGGCAAGGCTTCAACATGATCACGGCTGCATAATGTGTCGGATATGCTAATGGCATCGATACCTGAAATGGCGACAATATCGCCAGCCGCAGCTTCATTAACTTCAATACGGTCTAAGCCTTTAAAGCCAAAAATCTTTAATATGCGGCCATTACGGGTATTGCCTTCGGCATCCACCACTGTCACCGGTGTATTGCTTTTGATAGAACCTTTTTTAATGCGACCAATACCAATCAAACCTAAAAAGCTGTTGTAGTCCAAGGTTGAAATTTGCATTTGAAAAGGCGCTTCAATATCAACATCCGGGGGTCTGACTTTATTAATGATGGTTTCAAACAAAGGTCGCATATCACCTTCACGGTTTTCATCATCTTCCGAAGCGTAACCGTTAATGGCTGAGGCATAAATAATCGGGAAATCCAGTTGCTCATCGGTGGCACCCAGAGAATCGAACAAATCAAAGGTCTGGTCAATAACCCATTGAATTCTGGCGCCATCACGATCCACCTTATTGACCACCACCACCGGTGTAAAGCCCATTTCAAAGGCTTTTGCGGTAACAAATCGGGTTTGTGGCATGGGTCCGTCCACAGCGTCTACCACCAATAATACAGAATCAACCATACTCAGTACCCGTTCAACCTCGCCACCAAAATCGGCATGGCCCGGTGTGTCAACAATATTGATTTTATAGCCTTCCCATTCTATGGAGGTATTTTTTGAGAGAATCGTGATACCACGTTCTTTTTCCAAATCGCCGGAATCCATCATGCGATTAGGGTCATCGGCACGGTCGTCAAAAGTACCTGATTGTTTTAATAGGCAATCGACCAAGGTGGTTTTACCATGATCAACGTGCGCGATGATGGCGATGTTTCTGATTTGTTCTGTGGACATAAGGCGGGTGGTAACGCGTAAAGGCGCGCACTATATCACATTGCGATCTATTTCTCGCTAAAATCTTCGGTTTTTTCTGTCTGAAAATGCACTGATATGGGCTTAAAGTAGATTTAGGGTGTTATAATTTTGGTTTACTAAATATAGGAGAATTACAATGATAGATGCCATTATGGATCAACTTAAACAACAAGTGGCTGGGCAATTACAGAAAAAAGAAGGGGTCAGCTCAACTGAACTGAATGGTATTTTTGATGTGGTGAAACAGCAAGCCACTGAAAAAGTGGGTGCAAATATGCTTGATCAAGGGATTGATGGGGTAATGAGTTTATTTAGTAAAAAAGACAACAATAAACAAGCCGATTCCTTACAAGCCTCGATTACCGGTGGTATTGTTGATGGTTTACAGAAAAAACTGGGGTTTTCTGGCTCTAAAGCCACCGGGATTGTTGCCATTATTATGCCTTATTTGTTGCAACTAATTACCGATAAAAATGCCGAAACCCCCGATGATGACCCATCACCGATTAAAGATATATTAGGTGGCAGTATGGGCAGTATTGGCGATAAATTAAGCGGCTTATTTTAAACATAGGCAAAGGTCAAAAAACCACACCCTCAATGCCTTTATAAATCAACACAGTACCACTGATCACCATGAACGCAATCACCCACCGCAAAAATGCGGTGGTGCTGATTGTCTGTAACAACTTCTTGCCAATTATATTGCCGATAATGGCACCGCTTCCCAAGGCCAAGCCATAAGTGATGGTTTCGTATGTTAAAGCACCAAAATAAGCATAACCACTGATTTGTGCGACACCCATCAGAAATGAGTTGGCCGTTTTGGTGGCGATCATAGATTCTTTGATTAGCTCGGCATTCAGATAGAACGGATTAAGAACCGGCCCTAATGCGCCCACCAGTGTACCCAAAACCGACACCGCAAAACCCAGGGGAATAAAAGCCATCACCGGCATTTGAAAAGAGCGTTGTTTTTTGCCCCAACGAAATTGCCATAAGGTGCTGATTAAAAAGACACCGATGAGTAATTGTAACCATGTGATTTTAATCGATGTGAATAAATAGGCACCTAGCCAGGCCCCCACAATGGCAGCCGGTGCATAATAAGCCACAATCCGCCAGTTGATATCAGACCAAAACAGTAAAAGCCGTGCCGGTCGGCCGATAAAAGTACCTAAATTGAGCACCACTGCGGTTTGGTTGACACCGACCGTGGCATTGAGTAGTGGCACTAAAATGAGTGCGCCGCCACCGCTGGCCAGTGTCGAGACTATGAACGCAAGAATACCCGCCAAAAACAAACCCATCAGGAGCCATATATGGGGTTCGTTAAGCCACTCAAACATAAAATATTATCACTGTTTGCTTGCTTGGCATTATACTTGGATAATCTTGTAATCGTTTAAAATAGCCATACTTTAGGAAATCAGGTTGTGACATGTGATGTCAGATACGAAATGTGCAACCTGGGTTAACAATTGAGGTCTAACGGACCATTAATTACAACGTACAGAGCAAAAAAACATGAAAAGAGTTTTATTATTTGTCGCCACCAATATCGCCATTTTGGCGGTTATTACCATCATTATGCGGATATTCGGATTGGATGGTTACCTCACCGAAAAAGGTTTGGATTATCGGGCATTGGCGATATTCTCCTTGTTATGGGGATCAGTGGGTTCCTTTATTTCATTGGCCATGTCCAAATGGATGGCGAAAAAAGCCATGGGCGTGCAAATCATTGAACAGCCCAGAAATGTCGATGAACAATGGCTGGTCGATACGGTGAAACGTCAAGCTCAGGCTGCCGGTATCGGTATGCCCGAAGTGGGTATTTTTCCGTCTGATTCACCCAATGCCTTTGCCACCGGCATGAAGAAAAATGATGCGCTTGTCGCGGTTAGTACCGGCTTGTTACAAAGCATGAAGCGCAATGAAGTGGAAGCGGTGTTGGGTCATGAAGTGGCGCATGTGGCCAACGGTGATATGGTGACCATGGCCCTGATTCAAGGTGTGTTAAACGCCTTTGTGATTTTCTTCTCGCGCATTATAGGTTATGCCATTGCTGCGGCCACAAGGGATGAACGGGGTGGTAGTTACACCATGGGCTCATTTATCGGCACTTTGATTGCGCAAATTGTGTTGGGCTTCTTGGCCGCCATAATTGTCAATGCGTTTTCCCGATGGCGCGAATTCCATGCCGATGAGGGCGGTTCACGTTTGGCCGGTAATCAAAATATGATTGATGCCTTAAAAGCCTTACAGCGCAGTTCCAGAACAGAACCGCTTGAAGGCGAGTTTGCGGCCTTTGGTATCACCAGTGGTGGTCAGGTGCGACAAGTTCTGTCTAAATTATTCGCCACCCATCCGCCGTTGGAGGATCGCATCGCGGCGCTTGAGAATATTCAAAGGGCTTAATTTTTATGTGGTCATTGTCGTTTATGTTCCCGGTTTTATGAGATTGGGAGCGATGTATGATTTGAATGAACACGTCTGCTCACCAACTTTTAATTTTTACAGATTGAGCGAACACACCCCTCAATCCCCTCTCAAGAGGGGAGGAAAATAAACAATATTAAGAGCCGAAAGCTCTTTTGTTTTTAAATAAAAGAGCAAAACTATTCCCCCTTGAATTCAAGTAATAAGTGCAATTTAATCATGCAGCAAGTAAATCGACTTGCTGCCCCATAAATAATTCATTCGGAGATTTCCCGCCTCTTGTTTTCCGTGGTCTGTTATTCAGGCAATCCATTACGTGTTCTATTTGTTCATCTGTGACTTGATTGAAGTCGGTTCCCTTTGGAAAATATTGCCTGATTAGTCCATTGGTATTCTCATTGATACCACGCT
>NZ_JAPMLN010000009.1 GCF_026410405.1 Marinicella gelatinilytica
CTGAAATCTACCGCCAACTACCCAACGCCAAAACAGTGGAACAAATAGAACAGTTGTTGCCTGAAAACATCCAGCTCGATTAGACACCCACACACAGCTAAACTAAACTATCAACCATGGGGTTCGCTTGGCGCTTACAAATAAACAGTTATTTAATCAGTACAATTTCTCATGAATTTTTCCATCTTTACCAAAGACGCTATAAAAGCAATTTAAACAGAAGTCAAAAAAGGATTATTCGAAAAAATAGGAATAATGAGGCCTTAGCTAAGGTGCTTGAACGTTGCGGTTCTTTTGCCATCGGCGCTGCAGGATTTGAAGTTTTAGATCATAAAAAACTCATTGAGCAGTACCTTAAAGACCCAAGCTCACATAGCGTTTTTGATAAAACATTTGAGAAAAACCCATTAAGTACTTTGGGTGTTAATTTCAAAGAAGCCAATATTGGTTACACACTTGGGACATACGCCCTTTGGGACCAATTTGGCACTGACGTTCAGCCTTTTGAGAAAAGTAAAATTAGCGATATGCTTAAATTTTGTCGTTATGTGGTGCAGACGATTCCCGATGTTAAAGCTTTGCGTGAGATTCGTTTGAGTGATTATTTGCCGATGCCCCGGCCTGACTTTTATTGGGATGCTGAATAGTTCTAACATCATTTAATTAACCCGTGGTGCATTTGGAGTAAATTGTGCTATTTTTGGCATCGGATAGCAGTTAAAAGCCGTAAAAATGAACAACTTTTATGGTCATCTTGCGTGTTTTAATCTAAAAGATCAGCTTTTCTGGCCAAAAACTTACATAAATTTGATTAAATTCCGGTAAAAATTTCCTAAATGCACCACGGGTTTAATTAAGTAAATTTTACCTTAATGATGTCAAACTTGAGCCTCTAATGCGCTAAATTTAGTCTCGTAGAAACAAGGTATGCCTTGTCTCAAATTTATGGGATAAAAGCCACATCCAAATCTTCAGATATACTCGACAATCGTTTATCACGTGTCCACAAACGGGTGTTTTTCGACAACAAAGTAGCGGCTAATAAATGCAAGTCAATATAACCGATGCCTTTGCCCATAAGCTGTTGATTATCAAGTAGCAACAACACCTCATCATGACTGGCTTCGGTTACATGCGGCAGATTTTGCCAAAGTAACATTAATTCAGCCCGATTTTGTAAATTCCCACAGGCCAATTCACCGATAATCATGGGGTGAATGCAAACTAAAGAGCGATTCAATAAATCAGTTAAGACAGAATCCCCGTTGCGCAAATAGTCGACCCAAACCGAGGTATCCACCAAAACCATCAATCTACAGCCGACCGACGACGTGGCGCATCTTCTAAATTCTGTTCAGACCCGCCTAATTGAGCCAATCGGCGTGCACTTTCGCGCTCTATAAGTGCTTTTAAGCCTTCTCGCAGCAAAGCAGATCGTTCATTAATGCCAGATAAAGCCACGGCTTTGGCCATTAACTCATTGTCAATCGTTACAGTTGTTCGCATAAATCACCACATCATCATAATCACCATCATTATATGCTGACTATGATGCATCGTGCAATCAATCTAAAATGATATTCGTAGAGACAAGGCAGGCCTTGTCTTAACTCTCGGAATACCAATCTGGTGTCTATCCAAGTGTTCAATAAAACCCCTTATCAACTTTCTCCACACCCCAATCGACATTTTCCTACAAGCCAATCGACCTTTTGCGGTATTTTTACGGTTTTGGATTTGATTTAATGGTGGTTACTTTGAGAGAGGAGTAAAGCACATGAATCAACAAGAATTAAACTTTGTGATGGCAGAAATTGAACTGATTATTGAGCAATTGGCAGATTGTCAGTTTTGTCATAAGGCGGTGCACGATGATAACCTTAAACTGTTAAAGCAATTATTTCGGATGAAGTTGGAGCGGGCCTGTGCCCTTAAAAAAGCTGGTTAATGACAGTCAAGGAAACCACCAGAAAAATAATGGTCAAAAAGAAGCCGACCTTGATAAAGTCTTTTACGGCGTAACCACCGGGGCCCATAATTAGAGCAGACACTTGGTGCGTGGGTAGTAAAAATGCATTGGATGTGGAGATGGCGACAATCAGCGCATACATGGCGGGGTTGCCGCCAGTTTCCAGGGCCATATTAATGGCCAACGGTACCAACAGCACAGTGGCGCCGACATTGGACATGACCAGAGAGAAAATGGTGGCTAAAATAGCCAAAGTCAGTTGGTAGGCAATTTGAGGCATATCGCCAAGGGCAGCGATGGTGTTTTGAGCAATCCAGACGGCGGTACCGGTTTGTTCCATGGCAAAACCCAGCGGGATTAAGCAAGCCAACATAAAAACAGACTTCCAACTGACTGCACGATAGGCTTCGTCCATATTAAGAACACCAAAAATAATCATACCCACGGCACCGGTGAGAAGCGCCAAAGACAGCTGCATATTGGTGAAAATAACCAGTGATAAACTGAGGGCAAAAAATAAGATGGCAAAGGGAATTTTTTGTGGCCGCTGTTGTTCACTGGGTGCATCACTGACCAGGGTTAAATTACGTGATCGGCTTAAACCAATTTGGTCATTCCAGCGGCCATGAATAATAAACGTATCACCCAATTGCAACTCTAAATCGTACATGGCTTCTCCGGAATACAATTTATTGTTGCGAGACACCGCTAAAATGGTGATGGCGTATTCTTTACGAAAATGATAATCCGATAATTTAGTACCTAAGTAACGTGAACCGGGAATAATAACGGCTTCAGAGACCCCGGATATCGAGGGATTAAAGTCTGTTTTAAAATGTTTTAGTTTTGGTAGTACAGTGAGGTTAAATTGGTCAGCAAATTTTTTAATTTGATCAGGATTACCCATCACGCCTAATGTTGCGCCATTCCAAATAAATCGGTCCCTGGCCGGTGCCAGTGAGGAATCGCCATCACTGAATAAGGCCACCACCGGTGGAATATGCGGATCAAATTCCAGTTCTCTAACCATTTTACCCACCAAAGGACTGTCTTTATTAACAATCATTTCTGTGATGTGTTTATCGAGGTTATAGTTGTCACGAAAATAAGCATCTGACCGGTGATTATGAACATGGGTGACGGCTTTTTCTTTAGGTAATAAAAAACGACCCAGAACCAAGAAATATAAAATACCTACCGCCAGTAATGATAATCCAATGGGGGTGACAAAAAATAAGCCAAAGGTTTCCATGGTATCGGTACCAGAGGGCAGAGATTGGTTGGAGGTTTCAATCAGGTCATTTAGTAAAATTAAAGGCGATGAACCAACCATGGTGACGGTGCCACCTAAGATGGCACAAAAGCCCATGGGCATGAGCAGTTTGGAAATGGGGATTTTGGCGGAACTGGCAATTTTACTCACCACCGGTAGAAACAAAGCCGTGGCACCAACATTCTGCATAAATCCGGAAATTAATCCCACTGTGGAGGATACCACCGGCATCACGGTTTTCTCAGTTTTGCCGCCGATTTTTAAAATAAACAGGGCCACCGCGCCCATGACACCGGTGCGATCCAATCCGGCACCCAAAATCATCACCGCAATAATTGAAATCACGGCATTTGATGCAAAACCCGAAAATAACTGACTTTCCGGTACCAGTCCGGTTAAACCAAGCATCACCAAGATCAATATCGCTGCCACATCTATGCGAATCACTTCAGTCACAAACATTAAAACGGTGTAGGCTAAAATTGCCAGTATCATCACCATTTCATTGGTTAGCGGTATGATTTCCATTATTGCTTATGCCAGATTAAATCAAAAGAAGCATGGTTTAAGCGCTGCCCGCGACGTTCAAATTTAGTCACCGGACGCCAATCGGGGCGAGGTGCATATCGCGATTGGGTTTGGCTATTTATCAGCCAGTCGGTATTTTGCTCAAGTAATAAAGCCACTTCTTCGGCATAAGGTTGCCAGTCGGTGGCAAAATGTAATCGCCCACCTGAATTTAATTTTGGGCGGATTAAATCTAAAAATTCCTGTTGTACCAGACGTCGTTTATGGTGACGTTTCTTATGCCAGGGATCAGGGAAGTAGATATGCACGGCTTGTAATGAATCATCCGGTATAAATTCACGTATAATGTCCACAGCATCATTACGGATAATGCGAATGTTATGCAAATTGTTTTCATCCGCCGCCATTAATAAGCGACCTACACCGGGTAAATGTACTTCAATGCCCAACAAATTCACTTCAGGATGGTTTTGCGCAGCATGAATTATAGATTCGCCATTACCAAAACCAATATCTAGCCAAACCGGATTATCGTTACCGAACACCTGCGAAAAGTCTAATGGTGAATCAGGCGTTAAGGCGTAGTGCGGCATCAGCTTATCCACCGCTTGACGTTGACCGGTGGTCATTTTGCCTTTTCTTAATACAAAACTGCGAATATGCGCACGGTCTGATAAAAATTTCATGAATTTGTCAGTCAAAAAAATCTATTCTACTCAAATAGTTAATATGATTAAATCATTCAATTCAAATAAATTTAAGAATCGTCAATTCCAATACGTTTCATGACACATTTAGTCATGTCGCATTACTTATTTGGATATTCAATTTTCGCCTTTAAACTAAAGAGATTAAATTTGTGATGAGCCTCACATTAAGCCGTCTTAGTCTTTAAGAATTTACTTTATTTGTGTAAGATAATTTGATATTTCACGAATTTATAATCTTGGTTTCTTGAATTATTTATGGTACTTTAAAATCAATTCAAGAGAACTATAAACAGTCATTGGACTAGATGAATTTTAAATAAGATTTATCTGTTAAAATGACTGAAAAAATTAAATTCTAGAATAATATAATAATAAACAAACGGAATTTCATTACATGAATATTAGGCTTAATATTGAATTAACAGGTCGGGAATTATTTTTGGTCAAATCAATCTTGAACATTAAAGATTGTTATGGCCATAACCGATTTATTGTGCCGACTGATATGGAAGAGCCGGATGTGCGTATTTCTCAGCATGGGTCAGACTACAAAGCTTGTGTTTTAAAGGACAATAAAGTTTTTACATTTAAGCCCACCATTAATCCCAAAACAATTTCGCAGGTGTTGACACAAATTAGCCAGTATTTGGATGGTTATGATACAGATTCTTTGCACTTGATTGACCATATTGTTAACTTAATGCAATCAAAAGAAACCGGCGTTTTAATTGTCGGCCATGACCAGTTTTTTGTTGAGTTTTCAACTAAAACCGGTTTATTGCGAACGAATTTTGAAGCTGATATTACTGCACTTGTTGATTTTATCGCTGATGAAACGGTGCAAATAAAGACCAATGTTAGTGACGAAGATTTGTCAAAAGCGAATTATGAATACCCACTTTATAAGACGCTTTGGGACATTGCTTTGCAATTTAAACATTCAGTTTATGATAAGCATTTTCATAATGATAACTTTAAACTTGAGTTAGAAAACTGGCCTAATTTTGGTCATTTACGTTTTCAGCAGCCATTTATTTATCTGACAGCTGCGTTAAAAAGTCGGTCGTTAACTTTGGCGCAATTACTACAATTAGATATTGCTTCTGAGGAAACCGTCTATGGCTACTTAAACGCCATGATTTTATCAGGTCACATTAAAGTCATTAAGACAGAGACTTCGCGAACACAAAAAGTTGAGTCTAATAAACCGGTGTCAAGACTACTTCAGGGACTCAAGGGGTTATTTTCAAAAACAGGATGAACGATTTGACTCAAAAAAAGATAGCCGTTATCGGCTCGGTCGGTGTAGGTAAAACCACACTCATTAACCGATTAAGTAATAACGACACCATAAACACAGATGTGGTTTCCAGTGTTGATATTGGCAAAGAAATGACGACAGTGGGTATTGATTATGGTCAGATTTATGTGGATGATGAGATTAACTTGGCCTTGTACGGTGTTCCGGGGCAGCGTAAATATTCGTTGGTATGGGATTTTGTTAAAGAAGGTTTATGGGGGTTGGTGATTTTGGTGAAAGACAATGACAGACACTCGATTGAAGAAATGGACTATTTATTGGATTATTTTTCCGTTAAAGATGATATGCCGTGTGTCATAGGCGTTACCCACTTCAATAATAAAGTTACAAACGAGTTAACGTTAGTCCATGAATGTTTGCGCAAACACCAACTTAATTTGCCGGTTTATACGGTTGACACTCGAATAAAGGAAGATGCTTTGATGATTATGAATACATTAATTGCGCTAGCGGAGGAAGTTAGTCATGTCTGATAAGTTAACTAAACTCATGTCAGAACTAAAGCATAAACTACCTGATATCAGGATTGTGCATGTCACCACAGCCGATGGAATTCCGGTATTTAGTCATTATTTTAGTGATAATAATGTTAAACAAGACAAATTGGCTGCGGTGGCAAGCTCAATCGCATCTTTAAGTCGGGCAGCCGCTAAGCACGTGCTTGGTGATGGTTTTGCCAATACTGTGATTGAAACCGCAAACGGTATTATGCTGATGGTTCAATGTCAATATCAAAATAAATCCTGTGTACTTTGTGTTACCACAGGACGTCAACATAACTTAGGGCAAGTCAGGTACTTCGCATTTAAACTGGCTGAAGTGCTTAAAAAAATATAGTTTTACCGATCTCTATTAAAAAGACGGTATTTGTTTTAAATATAGGTGATTAAATATGTCAAATATAAATGAAAGTTTACAACAGTTGTTGGA
Organism: Marinicella gelatinilytica; assembly: GCF_026410405.1. Classification (GTDB taxonomy): domain Bacteria; phylum Pseudomonadota; class Gammaproteobacteria; order Xanthomonadales; family Marinicellaceae; genus Marinicella; species Marinicella gelatinilytica. The sequence goes on from NZ_JAPMLN010000009.1 coordinate 6,732, forward strand.
ATTGGATGGTGCTAAAGCCGCTTCTTTAGTTGATAGTGAATCCGGTATGGTTTTGGGTGAAGCCGGTAGTGGTTTGGATATGGAACTGGCAGCAGCCGGAAACTCACAAGTGGTAAAAGCCAAACTTGATACCATTAAAAACCTAGAATTAAATGAAGAATTGGTCGATATTATGATTACATTGGACAGTCAGTATCACTTAATTCGCCCTATTAAATCTCAAAAAGGACTGTTCTTTTATCTGGTATTGGATATTTCTAAATCAAACTTAGCCTTAGCGCGCCGCAAAGTACAAAACGTTGAAACTGCGCTGGAAGTTTGATTTGTAAACACCACTTATTGACCAGTATTTTATTGGTTAAGGTCTAACATGCCATCTTTTTATGAGGAATACGCTTAAATCGATGGCTGTGTGAGACATTTAGGTGACAGTCGTAGTCACTAATCAGACCGGTTTCAGTATCCAAAAGATGACAATGCGGGTAGGGGTTTTTGTCATAAAATCGCTTGTTATTTACTTTGATGCATTGGATGAGTTGCTTGCTATTGAGCTCGTTAATCAGTGTTTTTAAGTGTTCATTACTTTCGATGACATGGCTGTGTTGTTGAAATTCGCCCAAATCCTGATAGCTTGGATGGTAATTGGCCATGCGAATAAATAACAATAAATCATGCAGTGCCAGATCTTTTAGGTCATGTGCTTTTAAATCCTGATAAACTCGGTAGTGGTGCATGCATTGCTGTTGCACCATGGCGGCTTGAATTAGGATATGTTGCGCTTGGGTTTTATCCAGGGGTTGAGGACGTGCAATGGCTAAATCCAGCCCTGATTTGATGCCTAAATAAATTTCACCGGCCAAACCGCCAAACCATCGTCTAAAGTGACCGGTTGTTTTGTTTTGGTTTAATGAAAGTACATCGTTAAACTGACGGTGACTGGCCGGGGTGAGCTCTATGGTCCAAGTGTGCATGGTTTTCTCCAAAAATAAAATGTGCGCGTTGTTTTCAAATCAAAATTAGTCAACTTGGCCTAAATTATAATGATAATCATTATTATTATAAGAGGAGCTTTTTATATTCATCGGTTTACGAAGCTCGTTTGGTTTGGTGGCTAAAATGGGCCTGAATTGGTACAATTTACCCTTTCAAAACCAAGTCTTAATCGCCATGACCCAAACTACTGATCCCAATAGCCAAGCACCGGTGATTCGCGCGCCGCGCGGTACCAAACTGAATGCCCAATCCTGGCTCACTGAAGCCCCATTACGGATGTTGATGAATAACCTTGATCCGGAGGTGGCAGAGCGGCCGGAGGATTTGGTGGTGTATGGCGGTATCGGTAAAGCCGCCAGGAACTGGGATTGTTACCATACCATTGTCAAGGCGTTAAAGGCCTTAAAATCCAATGAAACGCTGTTGGTGCAATCGGGTAAACCGGTGGGTGTCTTTACCACTCATGAAGATGCGCCAAGGGTGCTGATCGCCAATTCTAATTTGGTGCCGCATTGGGCCAACTGGGATCATTTTAATGAACTCGATAAAAAAGGCCTGATGATGTACGGGCAAATGACCGCCGGTTCCTGGATTTATATCGGCTCCCAGGGGATTGTGCAGGGCACCTATGAAACCTTTGTGGAAATGGGTCGTCAGCATTATGGCGGTGATTTATACGGTCGCTGGATTTTAACCGCCGGTTTGGGTGGTATGGGCGGCGCGCAACCCCTGGCAGCAACCATGGCCGGGGCGTCTATGCTGGCCATAGAGTGTCAGGAATCACGCATTGCAAAGCGATTAGAAACCGGTTATCTGGATCAACGGGCTGATTCTTTGGATGAAGCCATGGCGATGATTAACCGGGCGGTTGCGGATAAAAAAGCAATCTCCGTGGGCTTATTGGGCAATGCGGCTGAGATTCTGCCGCAGATGATCGCCCGGGGTATTCGCCCGGATGCGGTCACCGATCAAACCTCGGCCCATGATCCCACCAATGGCTATTTGCCCAAAGGCTGGACGGTGGACGAGTGGTTTGAAAAACGTGTAAGTGACCCGCAAGGCACCGCCAAAGCCGCCCGTGAATCCATGAAAGTGCATGTGGAAGCGATGCTCGACTTCCAAAAACAAGGCATTCCGACCTTTGACTATGGTAATAATATTCGCCAGGAAGCCTTTAATGTCGGCTGTCAAAACGCCTTTGATTTCCCGGGTTTTGTACCGGCCTATATCCGACCGTTATTTTGTCGAGGTGTCGGACCATTTCGCTGGGCAGCATTGTCCGGTGATCCCGAGGATATTTATAAAACCGATGCCAAAGTCAAAGAACTCATTCCCGATGATCCACATTTGCACCGTTGGCTTGATATGGCACGGGCACGCATTCAGTTTCAGGGCTTACCCTCACGAATTTGTTGGGTCGGTTTGGGGTTACGACATAAACTCGGTTTGGCTTTTAATGAGATGGTGAAATCCGGAGAATTATCGGCGCCGGTGGTGATTGGCCGTGATCATTTAGATTCAGGTTCAGTGGCCAGTCCCAACCGGGAAACCGAAGGTATGGTGGATGGTTCGGATGCGGTCTCAGACTGGCCCTTATTAAATGCCTTACTCAATACCGCCTCAGGTGCCACCTGGGTGTCACTGCATCATGGCGGCGGTGTCGGTATGGGGTATTCACAACATTCCGGGGTGGTGATTTGTTGTGATGGCAGCGATGCCGCGGCCAAGCGCATCGAGCGGGTGTTGTGGAATGACCCGGCCACCGGCGTCATGCGTCATGCCGATGCCGGTTACGACATCGCTCAAAAATGCGCCCATGAGAATAACTTAAACTTACCGATGTTGGGAAAATAAACAATGACTTATCGCTTAACGCAACAAGGCTTCGAGCTGGCAGATTTGCGCCAGATATGGCAACAACCCGCACAAATGGATGTGGATGACCGTTTATTACAAGGTGTTATTCAGTCGCGACAAACCGTGGAACAGGTGGCTGCCGGTGATGACACGGTGTATGGCGTCAACACCGGCTTTGGCCTGTTGGCAAACGTCAAAATCGAAAAAAGTGAATTAGACACTTTACAACGTAATCTGGTCATATCCCATGCAACCGGTGTCGGCAATCCTATCGATACAGATACCACGCGATTAATTATGGCGCTAAAAGCCATGAGTTTGGCACAAGGTGTTTCTGGGATTCATCCGAATACGCTGAAGTTATTGTTGGCCATGATTAGCCATGAAATTTATCCTTTAATTCCTGAAAAAGGTTCCGTGGGTGCTTCCGGTGATTTGGCACCACTGGCACATTTGAGTAGTGCCATGATTGGTCTCGGCCAAGTCAGTTATCAAGGTGAAATTAAGCCTGTGATGGAAGTCTTTGATTCCCTGGATTTGAGCCCGATTAAACTGGGACCTAAAGAAGGCTTGGCGTTACTCAATGGCACCCAGGTGTCCACCGGTTTGGCCTTGAAAGGTTTGTTCCAGTCTGAAAATGTTTTTCACGGCGCTATTTTAGCCGGTGCCTTGTCTATTGATGCCGCTAAAGGTTCATTGGCACCCTTTGATGAGCGCATTCATCAGGCGCGCCGACAAAAAGGCCAAATTACCGTAGCCCGTGCCATCCGTGAATTATTGAAAAACAGTGAAATTGTGGTCTCTCACGAAGATTGTGATCGGGTTCAGGACCCCTACAGTTTGCGTTGTCAACCGCAGGTCATGGGTGCGGTGTTAGATACCTTTGATTTTGTGGCTGAAAAATTACTGATTGAAGCCAATGCCGCCACCGATAATCCTTTGGTGTTTGCTGAACAAGGCGATATCTTATCCGGTGGTAATTTTCACGCAGAACCGGTGGCCCTGGCCGCCGATTACCTGAGTATTGCGGTCACCGATATGGCCAATATGTCAGAGCGGCGTCTGGCGATGCTCATTGATCCGGGCTTAAGCCGTTTACCGGCGTTTTTGGTGCCCGATTCCGGCGTTAACTCGGGCTTTATGATTGCCCATGTTACCGCTGCGGCTTTGGCATCGGAAAATAAAACCTATGCCCATCCGGCCAGTGTCGATACCATTCCGACTTCAGCTAATCAAGAAGACCATGTGTCGATGGCGACCTTTGCCGCGCGCAAGCTCGGCGATATTGCCGTGAATGGCGCCATTATTGTCGGCATTGAAATGATGGCGGCTTGCCAAAGTATCGATTTTCATCAGGATTTGCGTACCTCGGATGCTTTATACCGTGTTTATCAACGGGTGCGACGGGATGTGCCGTTTTTGGATAAAGACCGCTTAATGGCTCCGGATATTGAAAGCATGCAACAATTGGTATTGAGCGGTGAATTGAACCACGCTTTAGAGCCCTTGTGTCCGTCTTTACGCTAAGCAATATCGGTGAGCCTTCACCTTTGGTGATTAGTGTGCCCCATGATGGCGGCAAGCTGGCGCCGGGCATGATCGAACGACTGCAACCCTATGCGGTCGCTTGCCCCGATCGGGATCATTTGATTGCTGAAGTCTTTGATTTTGATGATTTGCCGCACACCCGTATTAAAGCCGAATACAGTCGTTATGTGGTGGATCTGAATCGGCCCGCGACTGGGGGTGCCTTATATCCCGGCCAATCAGAAACCGGTGTCTGCCCGGTCACCGGTTTTGATGATCGGCCGTTGTATCGCAGTGGCCTGGAACCGGATGAAAATGACATTAAACAACGTATTGAGCGTTATTGGCAGCCATATCATGATGAATTATCGCGTTTGATTGATAAGGCCAAAAACCGTTTTGGATATTGTCTGCTGATTGATGCCCACAGCATTGATGATGTGGTACCACGATTTTTCGAAGGTGTTTTACCAAACATCAATGTCGGCACCTTTGCGGGTCAAAGCTGCGACCCTAAATACCAAAAAATAGTCACCGATGCTTTACAGCAACAAGACCACTATTCCTGGGTTATTAATGACCGTTTTAAAGGCGGTTACATCACTCGCCATTACGGCCAACCTCACAACAATGTTCACGCCATCCAGTTAGAACACGGTAAATCCATATATGCCCGAGACTTTAAAAACGTCTCAAATGGCGCGGATGGTTTACGCCGGTTTTGGAACACTGTGTTAACCCAATTGCTTAGTTTGTAACTGGTTTTTTGTTTGGTTTGCATTCCTTTTAGGTGTTTCTTTTAAGGTTTTATCATTGGCATAATTGATTCCGCTGTCCCGCCTTTGATTTGTTATAATTACGGCTTTTATTTTCATCGCTTTTCGGCGATTAAATTTACCATGAGGCTTTTGTATCATCATGAATTTACAAAAGTCTTAATCTTTAAGGAGCTGTTATGACCAAGCCGACCATTGTCTATACCATTACTGATGAAGCCCCCGCTTTAGCCACCTATTCTTTTCTGCCGATTGTGCAAAGTTTTGGCGCGCAAGCCGGTGTTCATTTCACCACTCAGGATATTTCCCTGGCTGCCCGTATCCTGGCGCAATTTCCGGAGCGCTTAACAGATAAGCAAAAGCGCAACGATGCTTTAGCAGAACTCGGTGAACTGGCTAAAAAACCCGAGGCCAATATCATTAAGTTACCTAATATTTCTGCCTCTGTTCCGCAGTTACATGCCGCCATTAAAGAATTGCAAAAAGCCGGTTACGATATTCCTGATTATCACAGTGACCCTGAAAACAAAGAACAAGAACAAGCCAAAGCAGCTTACAGCAAAGTGTTGGGTTCTGCAGTCAATCCGGTGTTACGGGAAGGTAACTCAGATCGACGGGTGGCTGCAGCTGTAAAAAAATACGCACAGAATAACCCACACCGCTTGGGTGAATGGTCAAAAGACTCGAAAACCAAAGTCGCACACATGCAAAGCGGTGATTTTTACGAGACTGAACAGTCTTATGTGATGCCCAAAGACCAAACGGTTCGCATCGAATGGGTGGGTGGCAATGGTGACGTTAAGGTGTTAAAGGAAGATCTGACGTTATTAAAGGATGAAGTATTGGATGCGTCGCGCATGAGCAAAAAAGCGCTGCGAAATTTTCTGGCTAAAGCCATTAAAGATGCCAAAGCTGCCGGTGTTTTATTTTCTGTGCACCTAAAAGCGACCATGATGAAGGTTTCTGATCCGATTATGTTTGGTCATACGGTGGAAGTGTATTACGGCAGTTTATTTGAGAAATACGGTCAGTTATTCGATGAGTTGGATGTCAATGCCAATAACGGTATTCAGGCGGTGTATGACAAAATTGAATCACTTCCTGAAGCACAACAAACTGAAATCAAAAATGCCATCGCTGCCTGCTATCAGGACAACCCATCGCTGGCCATGGTTGATTCAGATAAAGGCATTACCAATTTGCACGTTCCTAACAATGTCATTATCGATGCCTCGATGCCGGCGGCCATTAAAACCTCCGGCAAAATGTGGAATGCCGATGGCAAACTACAAGACACCCATGCGGTTATTCCCGATCGCTCGTATGCCGGTATTTACCAGGAAATTATTGATTTTTGCCGTGAAAATGGTGCCTTTGATGTCACCACCATGGGTAATGTCAGTAACGTTGGCTTAATGGCGAAAAAAGCCGAAGAATACGGCTCTCATGATAAAACCTTTGAGGTTGAAGCTGATGGTCTTATTCGCATTATGTCTGATGACAATGAAGTGTTATTACAGCATGAGGTGGCGCAGGGTGATATCTGGCGTGCCTGTCAGACCAAGGACGTGGCCATTAAAGACTGGGTAAAATTGGCCGTCAGTCGTGCCCGGAATACCGGTCAGCCGGCGATTTTCTGGCTCGATGAAAACCGCGCCCATGACCGCAACCTGATTGAAAAAGTGAACGCTTATTTACCTGAACACGATACTGACGGATTAGAGATTAAAATCATGAACCCGAAAGCTGCCATGCGTTACACCTGTGAGCGGGTCAGTGCCGGCAAAGACACCATTTCTGTAACCGGTAATGTATTGCGTGATTATCTCACCGATTTGTTCCCGATTTTAGAGTTGGGTACCAGTGCCAAAATGCTGTCCATCGTGCCTTTACTGGCCGGTGGCGGTTTGTTTGAAACCGGTGCCGGTGGCTCTGCACCGAAACATGTACAACAATTTATTGAAGAAGGTCATTTACGTTGGGATTCCCTGGGTGAGTTTTTGGCGTTGGCGGTTTCTTTAGAAGCGGCTGCCGAAAAAACCGGTAACGAAGACGCACAAGTACTCGCCGATGCATTGCATAAAGCCAACGAGGAATACTTATTAACCAATAAATCACCTTCTCGCAAAGTCAATGAATTGGATAACCGCGGTAGTCACTTTTATCTGGCTAAATATTGGGCGGAAGCCTTGTCAGAGCAAAACGACAGCAAAAAACTCAAAGACACCTTCAAACCTGTGGCTGAAAAATTAAATGCTCAGGAACAGACCATTTTACAGCAACTGGTTGACGCGCAAGGCAAAGCTGTAGATTTAGGTGGTTACTTTGAGCCCAATGATGACAAAGCTGCCGCTGCCATGCGCCCCAGCGAGGCCTTAAATGAAATCATTAATGACTTAATCAAAGCTTAACGCATTCATCTGTGTGATCCGACAAACGCCGATTGGTTTAAAGCCAATCGGCGTTTTTATTTGGATGATGGAAATCAAGAAATAGAGATGTGACATGCGGTGCTTGTTGACAGCAGGAATTAACAAGCGATAATAAAAAGGTTTTATTTAATCTAAATACTATGTCAAAGCGCTTTAATTTTCCTATCGTGGTGATTGATGAGGATTTTCGTTCTGAAAATGTCTCGGGTTCAGGAATTCGTAATTTGGCGGAAGCCATTACAGAAAATGGTGTTGAGGTGGTGGGATATACCAGTTATGTCGATCTCACTTCTTTTGCGCAACAAGCCAGTCGCGCCTCCAGTTTTATTGTCTCCATTGATGACGAGGAAATTGGCCAGGGCAGTGATGAAGAAGTTGATCAAGCCATTGAAGAAATTCGGGGATTTATTACTGCAGTTCGCCGAAGTAATCCGGATATTCCGATATTTCTGTATGGTGAAACCAAAACCAGTCAGCATATTCCCAATGATATTTTGCGGGAGTTGCACGGTTTTATTCATATGTTCGAAGACACCCCGGATTTTGTGGCGCGACATATTATTCGTGAAGCCAATAAATACCTGTCTCATGTGGCGCCACCATTTTTTAAAGCGTTGATGAATTATGCAGAAGATGGTTCCTATTCCTGGCATACGCCGGGTCATTCAGGTGGTGTGGCGTTCTTAAAAAGTCCGGTAGGACAGATGTTTCATCAGTTTTTTGGTGAAAACATGTTGCGTGCTGATGTTTGTAATGCGGTGGAAGAGTTGGGTCAACTGTTGGATCATAATGGCCCTGTGGCCGAAAGTGAGCACAATGCCGCGCGAATTTTTAGTGCTGATCATTTGTTTTTCGTCACAAACGGCACCTCAACATCGAATAAAATTGTCTGGAATTCAACTGTGGCCACAGGCGATATCGTGGTGGTGGACAGAAATTGTCATAAGTCCATATTGCACTCAATTATTTTGACCGGAGCGGTGCCGGTGTTCTTGATGCCCAGTAGAAACCATTACGGTATTATTGGCCCGATTACCAAACAAAAGTTTTCAGCTGAATATATTGCCAAAAAAATTGCTGCTCATCCCTTTGCCAGCAAAGTTAAAGGACGTAAACCACGCATATTAACCTTAACGCAAAGTACCTACGATGGTGTTATTTATAACGTTGAGGAAATTAAAACCTTGTTAGGCGATACAGTTGATACCTTACATTTTGATGAAGCGTGGTTGCCCCATGCATCATTCCATAAATTTTATCAAAATATGCATGCCATCGGCGGTGACGGTCGAACCCGCGCAGAAAATGCCACGGTTTTTTCGACCCAATCTACCCATAAATTATTGGCCGGTTTGTCACAAGCCTCGCAAATATTAGTACAAGAGTCTCAGAATTCCCATTTTGATATGCACCGTTTTAATGAAGCCTTTTTAATGCATACTTCAACCAGTCCGCAGTATTCAATCATTGCTTCATGTGATGTGGCAGCGGCCATGATGGAACAGCCAGCGGGACATGCTTTGGTCGAGGAGTCTTTGGTGGAGGCGCTAAGTTTTAGAAAAGCCATGCGCAAAGTGGATAACGAATTTGGTGACGATGATTGGTGGTTCACCGTCTGGGGTCCTGATGATTTCAGTGATGAAGAAGTACCGGTGCAAAGCGACTGGATGATTAATCCTGAAGATGAATGGCATGGCTTTGATATTGAAGAGGCCGGCTTCAACATGCTTGACCCCATTAAAGCCACCATTGTTACCCCGGGCTTGAATATCAAAGGTCGTTTTGATGAAATGGGCATTCCGGCCAGCGTGGTGACAAAATATTTGAACGAGCATGGAATTGTGGTCGAAAAAACCGGTCTGTACTCTTTCTTTATTATGTTTAACATTGGCATCACCAAAGGTCGTTGGAACTCCTTGGTCACGGAATTGCAGCAATTTAAAGATGATTATGATCGTAATCTTCCTCTGTGGCGAGTTATGCCGGAATTTGTTGCCAAGCACCCGGCCTATGAACGCATCGGGCTGCATGACCTCTGTCAGCAAATCCACAGCATGTATCAGCAAAATGACATCGCCAGAATCACCAAGGACATGTATTTGTCCAACATTGAACCGGCCATGATTCCTGCTGATGCCTGGGATAAAATGGCTCATGGTCAAGTAGAGCGGGTGTCAATTGATGATTTAGAAGGTCGCATAACAGCGATATTAATCACACCCTACCCACCGGGCATCCCATTAATGGTCCCCGGTGAGCGCTTCACACCCGAAGTCATTGGCTACCTTAAATACATTGAACAATTCAATGCTCAATTCCCCGGCTTTGAATCCGATGTTCACGGTCTTATCAGTAAAAAAATCAACGGTAAAAAAGAATACTTTATTGATGTAGTGGTGGAATAAAGGTACTCTGGGCAAAAAATGTAGGTTGGGCTGAGCTCCGCGAAGCCCAATATTTTCTTCATAGACTTGAGTTTTTTTAGGATAAAATTATCAAGCAGGTTTTGATTATTTTAATCCGAAAATGTAAGCTGTTATTTAAGATTTGTTGTTGGGCTTCGCGGAGATCAGCCCAACCTACTGAACCAATCTTGTGACAACGGATGCAGTATTTTGGACACATGGTGCCGAGCCACTCGTCGGACGGCAAGCTTTGGCAGATGCGTTCGCACCCTTTTTTGAAAATTTTTTATTTATTCAGGATTATGATTGTCATGAATTGATTGTGCGCGGTGATCGGGCCTTTGTGCGGGGCTTAGAACGTAATAAACGTATTCCGCATGATGGCGGTGAGGCGGTTATCGTTAAACAACGGGCATTTTCAGTGCTTCACCGTTCAGCAAATGGCCAGTGGCGATTTAGCAGAGGTATGTCAAATAAGCCTGCGGAAGAGTAGAAAGAAGGCCAAGGTTTATATGAGTATGCTTACATTTATTGGTCCTTTCCTATCAAAAATTTGACATGGGGATAGAAAATTCCTGACCACATTTTCCTACACGATTGGAAATTGTGATTATAATGGATACATGTCCTGAATTAATTTTACTGAATGAAGCCTGTCAAGAAAATAACAAATGAGAGCAACACCTTGTTAATGGTGGCTTATTTTCTGATTCTGTTTTTTCTTTACGAATGGATGGTTATGTATACCGTTATGATTAATGGTTGCCTACCAATGGAGTATAACTGGCTTTCTGAAAACAAAGCAGGGTTTAGTCTGTTTTCGGTTTTTATTGTTGTTTTTGTCTTGTTTGCAGGCTGGATGTTGGGGGAAATTATTGCTTCGCATATTGGCAATTATCGGGATAAATGGTTTTGTACGGGTATTGGTCTGTTTGTGGTTTTTCTGGTGATGGCCGTTTTAGGCACATTTCGAATACATTGGGAAGCGTATGAAGTTTTATGGGGTGAACGAGGACCCTTTGAATTCTCCATTCAATTGAATGATAGACAAGCTTGGCCGCCAGATTACAGTTTCGATCATACTTCAATGAATAAAGGTTACTGTCCAGAGTCAAATTCAAAATAGATTTCAATGTACTAACCTGAGGTGCATTTGGAAGAAATCCTAACAAATGTTGTCATATCGGCTACGTCCGTTGCAACTAATGTAGCAGACCTACTTCCGTGTAGGCCACCGAGCGAAGGCCAGGTAATGTAAATTAAGCGGTTTGTGCGAAGCACAAGAATCTTAATTGAAATGCCGTAGGCCGTGAGTGGACGCCGCCAAGGATGGCGGTGTCCATGTGTTTCGCTTAGCCGGAATGACGAGTTGTCTTCAACCAGATTATAGAAATCTAACTTCACCAAGACACATTGTTGTTCTTCAATAATGCCCCGCTTTTGATCGCTTTGCTCAGACTATTCTTAAAATGGTTATTGTTCTATATGATTCACGGCATAATGATAGGACTCATTGAAGTTTTTAATGAGACTGTCTAAGAATTTAGTGTTAAGTTGGTTACCGAAGTGGTTATCTTTGGCTGCAGCGACTTTATCGCGATGCTGTGTGAGCGTTTCTTTGTCTTTTTCAAAAAATGCTATGTTTCCCAGGACAAAATCATTCCAGCGCAGGGCGTTTTCTTCAAAGTTTTCTGAGTTCTTGGGAACTGTTTTACTCCATTTGACGGCTTTTTTATAATCACCGGCGTGGCCCCATGATTGGGCAGCGTGCCAGCGCAGGGAGCTTTGCGTGGCATTGTTGACTTCGATGTATTTCTCGATTAATTGGGCGACTTCTTTATGGCAGTTTAAACCATCTTTCAGTAAGGCCCTGAAGCCTTGGCCCATGGTTTGGTCAAATTCTTTGTAACTTAACGCTAAGTCTGTTTTCAGGTGTTGTTGATAGAGGTCTTGGCAATTTTGCGCATTAGAAGAAAACGAGAATAAAACAAGTGTGGCTAATAGAATTTTCATGAATTTTTTATGGGTGATTGTTTACAACTGTGACCGTGATAAATTATTGAAGTTCAAAGGGAGATATTGATCAGCGGCCTGGGTTAGTTCACTATCTGACTTTGCAATAGGTTGTATTTAAGCTATACTGCCTTTCTGCATTGCAATGATGCGGATTCTCGTGTAAAAAATCTCCACACCTTACTCATTAATCACACAATCGCAAACCATAAAAATCAAACACTTAGCGCTATTTCTTAAAGTGAAATATTGTTTAAGCTACTGAAATCAAACAATTTTTTAAATTTCCCGCTTGACTTAAAACTGGTTTCACCATAAAGTGCAATAATGTGGGTTTTAGTAACATAATTGTGGGATAAAGTAGTGTTTTACGGCGAAGTGGCTCTAAATTTAGATGCAAAAGGTCGATTGGCGATACCATCAATGTATCGTGAACCGATTGCTGACGCCTGCGAAAATGCTTTGGTTCTTACCTATAATGCTTATGAAAATGACTCGCTGTGGCTGTATCCACAAAAGGAATGGGAGAAAGTACGAGACAGTGTTATGGCGTTAAGTACCTTTGATCCCATGCACCGTGCCCTGCAACGTAGATTGGTGGGAAGTGCATATCACCTCAGTCCGGACAAAGGTTCACGGATTTTATTGCCGGTAACGTTACGTCAAGTGGCTTCCATGGAAAAGCGGGTGGTGATGTTGGGATTAGGTAAAAAGTTTGAGATTTGGAATGAAGATGCCTTGCATAAACAGCGACATCAGGTGCCGACTATGGGTGGAGAAGTTTCTGAAGATATGAAGTCATTGGTGTTGTGATGAATCAGTCATTGCACCAAAGCGTCCTGTTGCAAGCTGCCACAGAGGCACTTGCTATTAATCCTTCGGGTCGGTATTTAGATGCCACCTTTGGTCGTGGCGGTCACGCCAATGAAATCCTTAAAAAACTCAATGCGCAAGGACGTTTGGATGTCATTGATCGTGATCCGGAGGCTTTATTGGTGGCCGGAAATTTAGCTGACAGTGATTCGCGTGTTACTGTGTTTGCCGGAGATTTTGAATCAGTAATAACTGAACAGTTATCTCCAGATACTTATGACGGGGTGTTGTTTGATTTTGGCGTGTCCTCGCCGCAAATTGATCAGGCTGAACGTGGTTTTAGTTTTCAAAAAGATGGTCCTTTGGATATGCGTATGGATAACCACAGTGGTGATTCAGCCGCTGATTGGTTGGCGGTGGCAGGTTTGGATGAGATGAGACAGATCTTTTGGCGCTACGGTGAAGAGAAAAATGCACGGCGCATTGCTCAGAAAATAATTGATGCCAGAGACGATCAGCCGCTAACCAGAACCTCTGAATTAGCGGATTTGGTTTCTGAGGTGAATAAAGCTTACAGCAAAAAGCATCCAGCCACTCGCGTATTTCAAGCCATACGTATTCACATTAATGATGAGTTAGGACAAATTGAGCGCAGTTTGCCTGAGTCGCTGGCTTTGTTGAAAGCCGGTGGACGATTGGTGGTGATTAGTTTTCATTCTCTGGAAGATCGCTTGGTGAAACGCTTTATGAAAAAACAAGCCAAACCCATCAAAGTAGATCGGCGGATGCCGATAATGCCGGATAACTTGCCACAAGCAACCATAAAAATCATTGGTAAACCGGTTAAAGCTTACGAGGTAGATGCGAATATCCGTGCGCGCAGTGCGGTGATGAGGGTGGCAAAACGGTTATGAATCCACAACCAATAATAACCTTGGTTTTAGCGGTATTGTTAGCAGTGGTGCTGGTGGCTTTTGTGTATAGCCAAAACGAAACGCGCAAGGTTTTTGCATCGATTCAACAAATAGAACAAGAAAAAACCCGCCTCAATGGTGAATGGGCGCGTTTACAAATTGAGTTATCCACTTTGGTTAGCAACAGTCGCATAGAGCATATAGCGAAAAGTGAATTGGGCATGAAATTGCCCGAAGATGAACAGATTATGGTCATAAAACGATGAGACAATCCGGGTCACAAATAAGCCGAACTCAGCTGCGAATGTTAGCGGTGATGGCTTTATTGCTTTGTGGTTTTTCGGTGGTGGTGGTGCGCGCTTTTGCCATACAGGTAAAAGGCAAAGCGTTTTACCAAGCTCAGGGTGAGATGCGTCATGTTAAAGAAGTGGAAATGCCGGTGTCGCGCGGTGCCATCTATGATCGCAATGGCGAGCCTCTGGCGTTGAGTACAGCCATGCAGTCAGTGGGGGTGGTGCCGAGTCAGTTACTTGATCAGTTTTCAAAAGTAGAACAATTGGCAGAAGTGTTACAGCTCAGTGCTGAGGAATTAAAACAAATTATTACCAGCCGCAGTGATCGTCAGTTTTTGTACATTAAGCGGCGAATAACGCCCATGATGGCCGATGCGGTTAAAGCTTTAAACATGCCCGGCGTGGAATTCCGCACTGAATATAAACGGTTTTATCCATCCGGTGAAATTCTTGGCAATGTGGTGGGTTTTACCAATGTCGAGGACCAAGGACAGGAGGGTTTGGAACGGACGTACGATAATTGGTTAACCGGTGTCGCCGGAAAGAAAACTGTGGTTAAAGACTTATTAGGCCATGCGGTGGCTGATATTGATGTGGATGAAATTAAAGCCCCTAAACCGGGTAAAGATTTATATTTAAGTATTGACCGACGTTTGCAGTATGCCGCTTATTTGGCGCTGAAAAAAGTGGTCTATAAGCACCGTGCAAAATCAGGCTCAGTGGTGGTGTTGGATGTCAGCACCGGCGAAGTGTTGGCGATGGCTAATATGCCTTCATTTAATCCCAATGGCAGTAAAGAAGATAACAATGGTTGGCGAAACCGTGCGGTCACGGATATTTATGAACCGGGCTCTGTAATGAAGCCATTTGCCATTGTCGCGGCTTTGGAAAGTGGGCAGTTCGACCGAGCTTCTACCATTAATACTTCACCCGGTGTCTATGAGGTGGATGGTTTTGTGATTCATGATTTCCGTGATTATGGTGAATTGTCATTGGTCGATATTTTGGTTAAGTCCAGCAACATTGGTGTCGCTAAACTGGTTTTGGATTTAGGCAAAGAACATTTGTGGGATGTTTATCATCGTTTTGGCTTTGGACAATCAACCGGTAGTGGTTTTATTGGTGAATCTGCCGGTTATTTGCCACCACATAACCGCTGGCGAACCGTTGATCATGCGGCTTTATCCCGGGGCTATAATTTATCAGTAACGACTTTACAGTTGGCGGCGGCGTATGCTGTGTTTGCCAATGACGGTCGTTACCGTGCGCCGACTTTTATCAAAAACAGTCTCAATGAAGAACGTGCCATTATAGATCCGGCGATGGCGGCCAGTGTGAGTGAAATGTTGTCGCATGTGGTCACAGACAATGCCGGTCACCGTGCCGGATTATCCAATTACAGTGTAGCCGGCAAAACCGGTACCGCCAGAATTGCTGAAAATGGCGGCTATTCTGATAATTATATGGCTTCATTTGTGGGTTTTTCACCGGTTCATCGACCGCGATTGGTGGTGGCTGTGAATATTAATAGCCCGCAAGGTGAAGCTTATTATGGTGGTCAGGTGGCGGCACCATTATTCTCTGAAGTCATGAAAACCGGATTACGCTTATTAAATGTGCCGGCGGATGAGGTGCCGTTAACAGCTGATAATAAGCAGACAACAGAGGTGGAGGACAATCATGGCTAACTATAAACTGTTGTCCCAACTGTTAAATTGTGTGGAAGCGCGTCAAACCACCCATGTTGATTTACACATTAAAGGATTGGCCATCGATAGCCGGGAAGTTAAGTCCGGTGATTTATTTTTGGCTTTGTCAGGTCATCACAAGCATGGCATAGCGTTTGCGGAACAGGCCGAACAAAACGGTGCAGTGGCTATTTTTGCTGAAGCGCCGATCAACAGTCATATTAAACAACTGGCAGTGACTATTCCGGTTTATGAAATTAAACAATTAAGTGGCCAATTAGGAAAACTGGCGGCTTTCTTTTTTGACCATCCCAGTGAGCGAATGAAGATCATGGCGGTGACCGGTACCAATGGTAAAACCTCGACTGCATGGTTACTGGTTCAAGCGCTACAAGCTTTTGGAGTTAACGCTGCTTACATGGGCACCTTGGGTTTGGGTGATGCGAAAAGATTAAAGCCGCTGGCTAACACCACGCCATCAGCGTTACACATTCAGTCAAACCTGGCTGAACTGTTAAACCAAGGGATTACGCATGTTTGCATAGAGGCATCATCACATGCCTTAGTACAAGGACGATTGAACGGTTTGCGCATTGATACCGGTATTTTTACCAACATCAGTCAAGATCACCTTGATTACCATCAAACCATGCAAGCTTACAGTGAAGCAAAACAACAGTTGTTCACGCAGTATGCGTTACGCCATGCCGTGATTAATGGAGATGATGACTATGCAAGTCAATGGTTAAAAGAAGGTATTAATGCAGACTTAATCAGTGTTTATGGTCAACAACAAACAAAAAACAATGACATAAAACATCACCACACAGCACAAAATGTCGAATTGTCTGAAGTCGGCATCACTTTTGATTGGCGCCATGATAATGAGCAACACCGCATAACAACGCAACTGCTGGGCCGTTTTAATGTTGATAATTTATTAGCGGTCATGTCCAGTCTCACTGAAGCCGGATTTCAGGCAACAGATATTATTACTGTGGTGGCACAGTTAAACCCGGTGCCGGGTCGCATGAACACCATTCATCTACCCCATAAACAAGTCACTGTGGTGATAGATTTTGCCCATACACCAGACGCATTAGCGCAAGTATTAAACGCGTTGGCCGCACATTGTCAACATGAGTTGTGGTGTGTTTTTGGTTGTGGTGGCGATCGTGATCGCGGTAAACGTCCTCAAATGGGTGGAATCGCTGAATCTTATGCCGATCGCGTGATTATTACCGATGACAATCCGCGTTTTGAATCAGCCGCTCAAATTACGGCAGATATTGCTTTAGGCATGAAGAAGCCTCCGCAGATCATCCATAATAGACAGACGGCTATTGAAGAAGCCTTGTTAAAGGCGGTGACCGGTGATGTGGTTTTGATTGCCGGAAAAGGCCATGAAACAACCCAACAAATAAAAGATCAATACCACGAATTTAGTGATTTTCAGGTGGTACAAAAGTGGCTGGAGAAAGCCGCATGATCAAGATGCAACTTCATCAAATAGCTGCCATCGTTAATAGCCAATTGGTGGGCAAGGATGTTCGCATCAAAGGCGTGTCAACGGATTCCAGAACAGTGCAACCGGGACAATTGTTTGTGGCTTTGGCGGGTGAGCATTTCGATGGTGCTGATTATTGTCAACAAGCGGTTGAACACGGTGCGGTGGCGGTGTTAGTGAGCCGACCGGTGGAAGTGTCGGTGCCACAATTGATTTGTGATGACACACAAAAAGCTTTGGCGGCTTTAGCCAGTGCTTGGCTTCAACAATGTCAAGCACAAGTCATTGCCATCACCGGTTCAAACGGTAAAACCACAGTAAAAAATATGCTCTATAGCGTATTAAAACAACAAGCTTCGGTACAGGCAACAGCGGGTAACTATAACAATGAAATTGGTTTGCCGTTAACCGTATTGGCATTAAAACCGGAAACCAAATATTTGATATTGGAAATGGGAGCCGGACAAGCCGGTGATATCGCTTATTTGTGTGAAATTGCGCCACCCAATGTGGCTTTGGTCAATAACATAAGTGAAGCCCATGTGGGTCGATTTAATGGCTTGGATGCCATTGCCAAAACCAAAGGTGAAATATACCAGGCGCTTCAATCAGGCGGCTTAGCAGTGATTAACGTCGATGATAATTATCATGATAGTTGGTCGATACCAAATGGCGTTAACCAAGTTCGATTTGGTCGCCACAAAGATGCCGATTATCGATTGATGGACAACTCACAAGAAACAGTTCAAGTAAAAACGTCTGACGGGCAAACCATCCACTTACGTTTGCCGGTGGCCGGTGGACACAATTTAATGAACGCTGCTGCAGTGGTGGCCATGGCCCATTGGCTCGGGTTTTCTGTGGAACACATAGCGTCCGGATTAAGTCACTTTAAGCCTGAAGCCGGACGATTACAACGTCATCATTTTAAACAAGGCGGTTTATTAATTGATGACAGTTATAACGCCAATCCGGCTTCTATGCAGGCAGCTTTATCCGTGTTGCAACAATCCCCCAAACCCCGGGTATTGGTTTGTGGAGATATGTTGGAATTGGGGGAAACAGCGATATTGGCACACAAAAAAGTGGGGGAAACAGCGAAGATTATGGGTATTGAAAACGTCTATGCAGTTGGGGACTGGGCAGATGCCGTGTGCCAGGGTTTTGGTGACTCTGCTTGTCATAGCTTTTGCCAAACTGAACAATTAATTGAAGCCTTAAATAAAAAACTGGATCGAACGGGAACTGTGTTAGTGAAAGCCTCAAGAGGTATGCGATTGGAGCGCATAGTAGAAGCTTTATTAGCGGAGTCAGCAGCATGATATTTTGGTTGGCAGAACAATTACAATCTCACTTTTCCTGGTTAAATGTATTTGGCTATTTAACTTTTCGTGCGGTGGTGGCTGCACTCACTGCTTTGATTTTTTCGCTGATGTTGGGTGGTCGATTTATCAAATGGTTACAAGCCAAACAAATCGGACAACAGGTGCGAGAAATCGGTCCTGAAAGTCATCTCAGTAAACAAGGTACACCGACTATGGGTGGTGCCATGATTTTAGTCATTATTGGTGTGGTCACATTGTTATGGGCTGATCTCAGTAATCACTATATTTGGCTGGCGTTATTCGTGATAACCGGTTTTGGATTAATCGGTTGGTTGGATGATTACAAAAAAATTCACCGTAAAAATTCCGACGGTTTGGCAGCACGTTATAAATATTCGTTGCAATCGTTGGTGGGGTTACTGGCTGTGGTGTATTTGTTTGTTTTTGGAGACAGTAGCATCCGAGAACAACTGGTGGTGCCGATGGTGACTGATTTTAATTGGCATCTTGGTTGGTTGACCATTCCGCTTGGATATTTTGTCATTGTTGGCGCCAGTAATGCTGTTAATTTAACCGATGGTTTAGATGGTTTAGCCATTATGCCAACCGTGTTGGTGGCATCCGCATTGGGGGTGTTTGCTTATGTTGCGGGTAATGCAGTTATTAGTGAGTATCTGATTTTACCTTTTGTGCCAGGAGCCGGCGAATTGTCAATATTCTGCGCGGCCATGGTTGGTTCCGGTTTGGGGTTTCTTTGGTATAACGCGTATCCGGCTCAGGTTTTCATGGGTGATGTCGGGGCTTTGGCATTGGGGGCGGCCTTAGGTTTGGTGGCTTTTATTACCCGCCAAGAGTTTGTGTTTTTTATTATGGCCGGCGTGTTTGTAATGGAAACCGCTTCAGTCATTTTACAGGTGGCGTCTTTTAAATTACGGGGAAAACGAATTTTTAGAATGGCACCGATTCACCACCACTTTGAATTGAAAGGCTGGGCTGAACCTAAAGTCATCGTACGGTTTTGGATTATCGCGATTATTTTGGTTCTGGTTGGTTTAGCCACTTTAAAAATACGCTGATTATGACTGCTAAAGCCAACAAAAATAAACAAATACATTGGTACCGGGTGGGTGTCGATGGTTGGCTATGTGCGGCATTTTTTAGTTTATTGTTTATCGGAATTGTGATGGTTGCGTCAGCTTCTGTGGCAGTGGCTGAAAACGCCACATCCGATCCGTTTTATTATCTGAAGCGACATTTATTGTTTATTGTTATGAGCTTTATGGGCGCTTGGGCGGTGCTCAATATTCCGGTTTCTTGGTTCCAGCGATTAAGCCGACCGGCTTTAATTGTCACCATGGTGTTATTGGTGTTAATTATGATTCCCGGTATTGGTATTGAAGTCAATGGTGCCAGACGGTGGTTGAATTTAGGTGTTTCTCGATTTCAGGTGGTTGAGGCAGTTAAGTTGGCTTTAATTATGTCGTTAGCCGCTTATGTGGTTAAACATGAAGAAGCCATCAGAGCGTCAATGCTGGGTGTTTTACGACCCATTTTATTGACCGCAGTGATTGTGGGATTATTGTTGGTGCAGCCGGATTTTGGTTCAGGTGTGTTGTTAATGGCAATCACCATTATCATGGTGTTTATTGCTGGCGCCCGTTACCGCGATTTGACTTTAATTGGTCTCATAAGTGGTTCAGCGGTGTTGGTTTTGGCTTGGGCAGAGCCGTATCGTGTTAAGCGATTGGTTAACTTTACTGACCCTTGGCAAGATCCTTTTAATGCCGGTTTTCAATTGGTTCAGGCCTTAATCGCGGTGGGTCGTGGTGAGTTAACCGGTGTGGGTATTGGTGCCGGTATTCAAAAACTATTTTATTTACCGGAAGCTCACACAGATTTTATCTTTGCAGTTTACGCCGAAGAAATGGGTTTTTTGGGTGTGTTATTGATGGTGGGTTTATTTATATTGCTGTTTGTGCGAATTTTTAAAATTTCACGACAGGCTTTTATCAATGGCCAAATTTATGGTGGTTTTTTATGCTCCGGCATTGTGGTTTGGTTGGCTTTACAGACATTTTTAAGTATGGGCGTGAATTTAGGTATGTTGCCCACCAAGGGCCTGACTTTGCCGTTTATTTCATCCGGTGGTAGTGCCATTATGATGAATATTATTGCCATTGCGTTGGTGGTTCGGGTGTCTTATGAAAACCGTAAAATGAATTTCAGGTTGACAAAGCAGGAGGCAAGCGCATGAATTTTGTAATTATGGCCGGCGGCACCGGAGGACATATTTTTCCCGGCATTTCACTGGCAAAAGTGTTGCAAAAAAGAGGTCACACCATTTATTGGTTAGGTGCCAAAGGCGGTATGGAAGAGCGTATTGTTAGGCAGTATGGGATTCGATTGAAGTTGTTGACTGTTAAGCCCATGCGTGGCAAAGGGATCATGCGTAAATTAACGACACCCTTTTCGTTGTTTAAAACAATGTGGCAAGCCCGTCGTTTTATGGTGAAAGAACACATTGATGTGGCCGTTTCTATGGGCGGTTATGTGGCTGCGCCGGGTGGATTGGCCACGCGCTTTTGTGGAACACGATTGGTGGTTCATGAACAAAACAGTGTGTTTGGCATGACCAATCGCTTGTTGGCAAAACACGCTGATAAAGTTCTCACAGGTTTTGATTTGAACGGTTTATATCAGTCGCAATGGGTGGGCAATCCAGTTCGCGCATCCATTTCACGGACTGCAAAGAAAGTCGATTCCAAACAACCTTTTAATGTGTTAATCATGGGTGGATCTTTGGGTGCGCAAAGTTTAAATCGACTACTGCCTAAGTGGCTAACAAAATATTTACATGAAGATGTTATTCGTATTTGGCACCAGTGCGGTAAGGGAAATGCCGTTCGCACCAAAGAGGCTTACGGCGATGCCAAGGACAATGTCAGGGTTGATGACTTTATACATAACATGTCAAAAGCCTATAGTTGGGCCGATGTTTGTATCGCGCGCGCCGGCGCCTTGACATTGGCTGAGATAACAGCCATGCATATTCCGGCTTTGTTGGTGCCGTTTCCGCAAGCTGTTGATGACCACCAAACCAGAAATGCCATGTATTTAGTGAACCATGAAGCGGCTTTAATTTGGTCAGAAAAAGATGACGAACAACAGCTATTAGCGCGCATTGAGCAATTGTTTGATGCGCAGAATCAAGCGGCCATGCGTGACGCTTTAAAAGCCATTTATAAACCGCATGTGGCCAATACCATGGCAGATATCTGTGAAGAGGTGGGTGCATGAGTTATTTAACACCCGAACATAAATTTGCACGACGAATGCAGCGCATTCATCTTATCGGTATCGGTGGTTCAGGAATGTCCGGTATCGCAGAAGTTTTGCATAACCTGGATTTTAAAGTCAGCGGTTCGGATCAACAGCAAAGCAAGGCCACAGAACGCTTAGTTAACATGGGTGTGACGGTTATGCATGAACATCTTGCGAAACACATAGAGCAAGCCGATGTGGTGGTCTATTCATCGGCGATTGCGGGTAATAATCCGGAACTAAAAGCAGCCAGAGCAGTGGCTTTGCCGGTCTTAACGCGTGCTGAAATGTTGGCTGAATTAATGCGTTTCAAAGTGGGTATTGCGGTGGCCGGTACCCATGGTAAAACCACCACCACCAGTTTGATTGCCAGTATTTTAGCAGAAGCGAAATTAGATCCGACGTTTGTTATCGGTGGCTTATTAACTGCGGCAGGCTCTCATGCCCGCTTAGGTGCCGGTGAGTACCTGGTGGCAGAAGCTGATGAGTCCGATGGGTCATTTGAATTGTTACAGCCGGTGATGGCGGTGGTTACCAATATTGATGAAGATCACATGGACACCTTTGATAATGATATAAATGTATTGAATCAGGCGTTTAATAATTTTATTCATCGGGTGCCTTTTTATGGTGTCACGGTTTTATGTGTTGATGATGAGCGGGTGGCAGAGTTGGCTGAAAAGGTTTCACGCCATAAAATCACATACGGAATGTCACCAAATGCGCAAGTGCGTGCCGTCAATATACAACAACACCATCAATTCATGGATTTTGATGTCGAATTTGAAGGTAAGCGAATGTTATCGTCTGTGCGTTTAAATATTCCCGGTGAATACAATGTACTCAATGCCTTAGCGGCCATTTCAGTGGCTTTGGAACTGGACGTGGATGCGGCTGCCATGAATCGCGCTTTGGCACAATTTACAGGTGTTGGCAGACGCTTTAATATTCACCGGCTTCCGGCACCTGCTGGTGGTGAATTGACGTTGATTGATGATTATGCCCATCATCCCACGGCAGTTGCCGCTGTGATTGCTGCTTGCCGTGATGGCTGGCCCGAACAACGGTTGGTGGTGGTTTTCCAACCTCATCGTTACAGCCGAACGCGGGACTTATTTGATGAGTTCAGTGATGTGCTGAATGATGCCGATGTGCTGGTTTTAAGTGAAGTGTATGCTGCCGGAGAAAAGGAAATTTCCGGTGCTGGCGCGGTGGATTTAAGCCGAAGCATTCGAAATCGAGGAAAATTGGATCCCATTTTTGTTCAGGATATAGAACAAGTTCCGGAGACCTTAGCGCATTTGTTAAAAGCCAATGATGTGGTGCTGATGATTGGTGCCGGGTCCATCGGTGCCGTTATTCAAACCATGGTTGTTAATCAAGGAGCCTATCATGACTAAACGAATTGCATTACTTATGGGTGGACACAGTGCCGAACGTGAAGTCTCTTTGAGTTCCGGGCATGCGGTGGCAGCTGCCATTAAGGAATTGGGTTATGAGGTAATTTGTGTTAACGATGTTAATGAACTTAAGGCATTGTCCAAACATGACATTGATTTGGTTTTTAATTTGTTGCATGGCGCCGATGGCGAAGACGGTCAATTGGCGGCTTGGTTGGCCTTGGAAGGTTTAACCTATACCGGTTGTGACTATGTGGGTGCCTGCTTAAGTTGGCATAAACACATTGCCAAAACCTTGGTGGCACAGCAAGGTATATTAACACCGCCTTTCCAAATATTAACTTCACCCGAACAGTTGATCATCGATGCGGCAGAAGGGCCATGGATTGTTAAGCCCGCCAGTGAAGGTTCCAGTGTTGGCCTAACCAAGGTCAACCACAGTGATGACCTGGCCGATGTGGTGAAGCATGCCTTTAACCTCACGAATCAGGTTTTGGTGGAGGCCTATGTATCGGGCACAGAATGTACAGTGGGTATGGTCGGTAAGGATATTTTACCGGTGGTGAGCATTGAACCGGCCGGCGAGCTATATGATTATGAGGCTAAATATAACAGTAGCAGTACCCGCTACCATTGTCCGCCATCTTTTTCCAAAGCTTTGCAAAGACAATTACAGGCCGATACCCAACAAATTTTTGAAACCTTGCAAATCTCAGGTTGGGGCCGGGTGGACTTTATTGTGGATGAAGCCGGACGACGCTGGTTTTTGGAGGTGAATACCACGCCGGGTATGACCGCCACCAGTTTGTTGCCCAAAGCAGCCAAAGTCCATGGTTGGGA
Organism: Marinicella gelatinilytica; assembly: GCF_026410405.1. Classification (GTDB taxonomy): domain Bacteria; phylum Pseudomonadota; class Gammaproteobacteria; order Xanthomonadales; family Marinicellaceae; genus Marinicella; species Marinicella gelatinilytica. The sequence goes on from NZ_JAPMLN010000009.1 coordinate 30,836, forward strand.
TTTTAACCGTTTGGTGGCTGAAATTATTAAAACCGGGTGGCATCATGAGTAAGATTGCGCAGCTCATTTTGATTTTCAGTCTGTTGACACTGCTGTTGGTGTCAGCATTAATGAGTGGTTTGATACATTCTGAGCGTTGGGAAATTAAACAGGTGGAAGTGGCAGCAGAATATCAACGTGTAACTGCCGAGCAAGTTAGATTGGTGGTGAAAAAAACCGGAGAAAGGTCTTTTTTTAGATTGGATACTGATCAAGTCAAAAATGCGTTGAAGTCACTCAATTGGGTGCGTGAAGCCCATGTAGTGAAACAGTGGCCTGATAGTTTAAAAGTTACTTTGGTTGAACATCAACCCAAAGCCATATGGAACGATCGTCAATTAATTAATCAGCGTGGTGAGTTGTTTGATGTGGAACGTATTGATGATGTTGCCGGTTTGCCAAAACTCTATGCACCGGACAACCAGGCGGATCAAATTTATAAAATGTTTATCCGGTTTAATCGTTTGTTACAGCCGGTAGGTCATGAAATAGCCACCGCACAAGTTAGTCAGCGTGGTGGGTGGCAACTGGAGTTGCGCAACGGTTTGCAAATAAATTTGGGCAATGAGCAGCAAGAGGCACGTGCTTTGCGGTTAGCCGACACTTGGCAGTCCATGGTGCGTACCAGTCAACAATCACCGCAGCGTATTGACTTACGTTACAGTAATGGCTACGTGGTGCAATGGCATCCCGGAAACAATGAACAGCAACCATCACCAGCTCAGCTTCAAGATCAGGAGGTCAGCTCATGAAGGTTAAGAAAAATGACAGTAAATTACAGGTCGGTTTAGATATTGGCACGTCAAAAGTGGTGGCCATTGTCGGTGAAGTTCACGGTGATGGCTCCATGGAAGTGGTGGGCATCGGTTCATCACCATCACGGGGCTTAAAACGTGGCGTGGTGGTTGATATCGAATCAACCGTTCAGTCCATTAAACGCGCCATTGAAGAAGCGGAATTAATGGCCGGTTGTGAAATTCAGTCGGTGTTTGTCGGTATTTCAGGCAGTCATATTCGCAGCATTAATTCTGATGGCATCGTTGCCATTAAAGATAAAGAAGTCAGTAAGACTGATGTGGAAAAAGTCTTGGATGCCGCCAGGGCGGTGGCCATTCCCAATGATCAAAAAGTGCTACATGTTTTGCCGCAAGAATATGTCATTGATGGACAAGATGGCATCCGTCATCCTGTGGGCATGTCCGGCGTGCGATTAGAAGCGCGGGTTCACTTGATTATCGGCTCAGACAGTGCCTCTCAAAACATCAATAAATGTGTTGCGCGTTGTGGTTTGTCCGTTGATCAATTAATTGTGGAGCAGCTGGCTTCTGCCACCGCGGTATTAACAGAAGATGAAAAAGAACTGGGTGTCTGTATGGTGGATATCGGTGCCGGAAAAACCGATATCGCGGTATTTACCCAAGGTGCCATTCGCCATGTGTCGACGATTCCCATTGCCGGTGATCAGGTCACCAATGATATTGCTGTGTCAATGCGAACACCAACCCAACATGCTGAAGACATTAAGTTGAAATACGCCTGTGCGTTGCGTCAATTGGCGTCGGCTGAAGAGACCATTTCAGTGCCCAGTGTCGGTGATCGTTCACCACGCAGATTGGCACGTCAAACACTGGCAGAAGTGGTGGAACCGCGTTATGAAGAATTATTCAGTTTAGTTCAGGCCGATCTGCAACGCAGCGGCTACATCGATTTAATTGCTGCCGGTATTGTGTTAACCGGCGGTGCTGCCCGTATGGAAGGGGCTGTGGAGCTGGCCGAAGAGGTGTTTCATGTGCCCGTCCGTTTGGGCGTGCCGGTGGGTGTCACCGGTTTAAAAGAGGTTGTCAATAATCCGGTCCATGCCACGGGCGTCGGGTTATTGCAATATGGTAGCAACAGTGATTTTGTTGCCGATAATTTTACGGAGTCAGAAACCTGGCTTCATAAATTTAAAAAGTGGTTTCTGGGCGATTATTAATCGCTGAAATTAAAAGTAATTTTGGAGGTATATTGATATGTTTGAATTAATGGAAAACGATAGCATCGGCGCAGTCATTAAAGTGATTGGAGTTGGTGGCGGCGGTGGTAACACGGTGCAACAGATGGTGGATGCCAATATTGATGGTGTTGAATTTATCTGCGCCAACACCGATATGCAGGCATTGGAAAAAACCAACTGCAAAAATGTGATCCGCATCGGTCAAAATGTGACCAAAGGCTTAGGCGCCGGTGCCAATCCTGAAGTCGGTCGACAAGCCGCTTTGGAAGACACTGAGCGTTTAAAAGAAAGCTTACAAGACACTGACATGGTTTTTATCACAGCCGGTATGGGCGGTGGAACCGGAACCGGTGCAGCCCCCGTGATTGCCCAAATTGCGAAAGAAATGGGTATTTTAACGGTGGCCGTGGTGACCAAACCATTTCCTTTTGAAGGTAAGCGTCGAATGGATGTGGCCAACAAAGGTATTCAGGATTTAGAGCAGCATGTGGACTCTTTAATTACCATTCCTAATGGTAAACTGCTTACCCACTTTGGTCGTGATGTGACCTTGCTCAACGCCTTTAAAGCGGCCAATGATGTATTACAAGGCGCGGTACAAGGCATTGCTGAACTAATCACTTGTCCCGGACTCGTGAATGTTGACTTTGCCGACGTACGCACTGTGATGAGTGAAATGGGTATGGCGATGATGGGCTCCGGTTCCGGTAAAGGTGATGACCGCGCTGCGGCTGCCACTGAATTGGCCATGAATTCACCTTTACTCGAAGACATTGATATGCACGGCGCCAATGGTGTACTGGTGAATATCACTGCAGGCATGGATCTCACCATTGGTGAATACGATGAAATCGGTGATTTAATCAAAGAATATGCCTCTGATGAGGCCACTGTGGTGGTCGGAACATCCATTGATATGGAAATGAAAGATGAGATTCGTGTGACTGTGGTTGCCACGGGTTTAAATAAAACGGCCAAGAAAAAACAATTCAAAGCTGTTGAGATTGTTCGTGAAGCCACCAATAATCAGCCTGAGCAACCATTACGTGCCACCCGAGATGATGACAACGCTTCAAAAAATACCGGTCATGCCGTCATCGATAAACTCAGGGGTGATGACAGTGCCCAAGAGTCCGATGACTATTTGGATATTCCAACGTTTTTAAGAAACCAGTTGGATTAAGTGGCGGTTTTAAATCGAATGTGATTGTTATTTTGTCAGATACCATAACTGATGTTTCGATTGGTTACTGGGGTGTGGGCGTACCTCCCGCTGCACCCCATGTGACTTGTCGCTTAAATGTCACAAACGTTGTTTTAAAACAACAAAACACTTGTTAGATGAGTGATTTATGATACAATCGGCAAAAATTGACCCTTTAAAGGCAGCATACAGTCTTATATGATTGCACAACAAACACTAAAAAATACTGTCCGCGCCACCGGCGTAGGCATTCATTCAGGCCAAAAAGTATTCATTACTTTACAACCCGCACCCGTTAATACCGGCATTGTGTTCCGACGCGTTGATTACAAACGACCCGTGGCCATTGAGTCAAATGCACTCAATGTGGGCGAAACCAGTATGTCAACTACATTGGTTAAAAATGGCGTAAAAGTGGGTACCGTTGAACATTTAATGGCGGCTTTTGCCGGCATGAACATTGACAACTGTTATGTGGATTTAAGTGCTTCAGAAGTGCCGGTGATGGATGGTTCTTCCGGGCCTTTTGTGTTTTTAATACAGTCTGCCGGTATCAAGCAACAAAAAGCAGCCCGTCAATTTATAAAGATAAAAAAAGAAGTCAAAATCGAAATGGAAGATAAGTATGCCTTGCTGAAACCCGGTAATGGCAGTCGCTATTCGTTTGAGATTGAATTTGATCACCCGGCTTTTGAAGACCATTGTCGTTATGCCGACATTGACTTAAACAGTCAATCTTTTATCAAAGAAGTGTCTCGCGCCCGTACTTTTGGTTTCATGCGTGATATTGAGATGCTGAGAAGTCATAACCTTGGTTTAGGCGGTAGTATGGATAATGCCATCGTTTTGGATGATTATCGGGTACTCAATAATGATGGCTTACGGTATGAATCTGAGTTTGTTAAACACAAGCTCTTAGACGCCATAGGTGACATCTACCAATTGGGTCACCCCATCATCGGTTCATTTCACGGTTATAAATCAGGTCATGCCTTAAATAACGAGTTGGCTCGGGCTTTACTGGCTGATGAATCCGCCTATGAGTTGGTGACTTTTGAAGGCAAAAAAGACCGACCCACAGAGATGTTACCCAGTTATCTCACTTCTTAATAGATCTTATCACTAAAATGTTGCACATCGGTATTATTCTGATCCGGTGGTTAAGTTTTAATCGAGTTGTGATTTAGCAAAATCGATATCAAGCGCTTGCACCGTATCCAATGGTTCCATCTCAGCAGCTTGCTGGTAAAGTTGCGTGGCTCTTGACACCGCATCTTTAGCCTTCAGTAAAATATGAACATTACCGGCTTCAATCAGATTAATGGGGGTTGCTGCCAATGCCAATGCTTTTTCACAGTGTTCCAAGGCAGTTTTACTCTTCGCACCGTAAGTAATGCCACCCAAGGTAGCCCCCACTTTATTAATTACCTCGGCATGATAAAGTGCCAGAGCAATATGTGCTTCTGCATGATCCGGTTGATGTTCAAGTACGGTTGCTAAGCGTTTTTTGATTTTTCCGCCAAATCCTTGGTGCAGGGCTTTGGTTATAGAAATGGTTTGTGAGTATCGTCCCATAGCCACTGCCGTGGTAAATTCACAATTATAATCAAAATGAGCACCTTCACTGGTTTCAATACCGTATTCATAAGCCAAATGGAGTAAACGCTCGGAGGTTTTATCATCTTCACAGACATAATCGGTGTATGCCACAACTGCACGAATAACCACCGGCAAACCCTTGCTGCCTAAAGATCGGCCTAACCGCACAGCTTCAGCGAAGTCGCCATTATGATAAGCCAGCCAAGCATCCAACAAATCACCGGAGGGAACAGCAGCTAAGTCAGCGGCATGTAAATGTTTCCAAACATTCTTCAGATCTGTCTTTGTTAAGGTTGTGGTAAAAGCAGGATCGGTGGGGTGCCATTCATTTATTTTCATAATTTTTATTCTATTATCCGTGTTTAGTGTGTTTACTCTATAGACATTGATTATGATACCCATATTAGTTAAAAAACACAATCAAGTGAGGATCAAAAAATGAATACGAACCAAGTTAAAGAATCAGCCAAAAATATTTACTTAGCCGGTATGGGTGCCGTATCAATGGCTCAAGAAGAAGCCGTTAAAGTGTACTCAAAAAGCTCTAAAGAAAGTCAGAAGTTTTACAACCAACTGATTAAAGAAGGCAAAAAGTTTGAAAAAAAATCTAAAAAATCAGTGAATGAAACCACTGAATTGGCAGAAAAGAAAGTCAAAGGCTTAAAAGCCTATGCCAACGAGCAAGTTGAGAAAATTGAGAGAATGTTTGAAGCCCGCGTGGAAAATGCATTACATAAACTGGATATTCCAACCGGTGAAGACATGGACAAACTCAGCAAAAAAATTGATGCATTAACCAAAGAAATCAAAAAATTAGAAAAAATCGAAACATCAGCCTAAATCGTTGATTAATACCTTGTCCCCCAAACAGTAGCCAAGGATGGTTGCTGTTTTTTTTGTGAGCCTTTTTTCCCTTGAAAATGTTACAATAAGCATCATCTTAAGGTCACTCCAATTTTTTTAGAATAATGTCCCTAAAACTTACAGAACAAGCTGCCAATCGTATTCAACATTTTTTACAGCAAGATGAACACGCCATAGGCTTTCGCGTGAAAATTAAAAAAATGGGTTGTTCCGGATGGGGCTACGATGTCAGTATTGCACATCATAAACAGGATGATGACACGACTTTTGAAGACCGTGGAATTACCTTGATTGTGCCGCGACAAGATTTAGACAAAGTCAAAGGCACCACCATCGATTATGAGAAACAAGGCATTAATCAAATTTTTGTTTATAAAAACCCCAATGCCACGGGCTCGTGTGGTTGTGGTGAGAGTTTCACCACCAATTAATCTCGGTTTCTCATTTAACCCGACTTCTGTTTAACATTGACCGGATTCAGCCACCCGTGGGCGACCGACATTATTGACAATCACTGTCTTAGCATGATCGTCACCTCGCAAATCACAAAAACGAATCGATAGATTTGTTCCCGGTGATGATCCTAAGCGATCATAACGAATTTTCTGGCGGTAAACAGATGCCACCGCTTTCAATGATTCTTGCATGGCTTGTTCAGTGGTTAAAATGATTTCATTATTATCCAGTTGACGATTTTGATTATCATCCTTAAAAACCAACCAACCTTTGTGCCAAAAACTGTCTGCATCACATTCTTTCAATGATACGCTGGGACATAAAATAACATGGCTACCGTAAATAATGCTTTGATTACGTGCAAAATGTAAACTGCTAATCAGACGATTGATTTCTGTGGTCATTATTTTATTGTGCTTAAATGCTTGATAATTAGGGACTGCATAGCCGGTTAAGATAGTAATAACTGCCAATGCAATCATCATTTCAATTAAAGTAAATCCTGATGGTTTGTGTGACATAACGCCTCCCTGATGTTGATTTGATAACGAGTGTGTTTAAATTATGCGCGTTTTAAAACTAACCATCTGCCGATATTTTCTGACAAGCTTGTCAATATTTTCCTACAGTTGTCTATATAAACGATGGTACAGATGGTCGATTGTCCCTTGAACAGGTATAATAACGACTCTATAATTGTCGATTATTTAATCAGGAAAAACACATGGCACGAGGTATCAATAAAGTCATCTTAGTGGGAAATTTAGGCCAGGATCCTGAAGTCCGCTACACCCCGGCCGGCGCGGCGGTTACCACCATATCAGTGGCCACCACCGAAGCCTGGAACGATAAAGACGGTAATAAACAAGAGCGCACTGAATGGCACCGTGTGGTATTTTTTAGCCGATTAGCGGAAATTGCCGGAGAATACCTTAAAAAAGGTTCCCAAGTTTACATAGAAGGCAAACTTCGCACCAACAAATGGCAAGATAAATCTGGGGCGGATCGTTACACCACTGAAATTATGGCGAATGAAATGCAAATGCTTGGCGGACGCTCCGGCCCAGGTGGTGGTATGGGTGGTGGAAACATGCCATCAGCACCAAAAGGCAATAAACAAAATCAGAATCAAAACCAGAACGACTCCGGTCCGAATTACGATGATTTTGACGACGAAATACCTTTTTAGAGGTAAGCATCATTAATCCTATAACCATAAATTTGAACCCCTTGTCCTTGAGGGGTTCTTTTTTTGCCTTATTATTTTTAAGGTTGTAACAATATACCTAAAGGTGACATGAGCTTTAAAGAATCACATTTTATTTTAATGACCGGCTATCGTCAGCAATTAGCCAAAGCCCTTTATCAACAAGGAGTTCCCTATTCGATTGTGACTGAGAAACCCATTAAAATAACACCGCCCGGTGTTGATGAGGTTCTCATCGTGGCCTTTGCTCAAATAGATAAAGCCCTAGATGATAACGATTTAAGCATGATTGGGTTACGCCTAAAAAATACCCCTAGCCATGTCATCGCCGGTACCGAATCGGGGGTTTTTCCGGCTGCCGTTTTAAGGCGAATTTACAATGCCCGAAGTTCTTCAAAAGCCTTGTTGAATCGTTGTACCGACAAAATGGCCATGAAAGAATACCTGAGCGAACACGATATTCCCATGGCTGCCTTTGTCACTCACCGTAAGGGCATAACAGCAGAATCATTGGTCAAAAATCTTGGGTTACCTGTGGTTGTTAAAGACCGCAAGAATTCCGGTGGACGTAATGTTGTGATAGTAAAAACAGTTGAAGAATTACGCCCACTACTGGCAACTCAGCGACTATATGAACAATTTATTGATGCCGCTGAAGGCAGTATCGAATCTTTTATTGAAAATGGCCAAATTATCTTTTCCAGTATCACCGAATACCACACCAATAAAGTCGCCAATATTGTTCCCGCCGGTTACCCGGAAGCTGAACTAGAAGCTATTCGGACTTTGAATACTCAGGTGATTAAATCACTCAATATAAAGTGGGGCTTAACTCATCTTGAATATTATCGTGATAAAAAAGGTCAGTTGTTCGGTGAAGTGGCACTGCGACCGCCGGGCGGATATATCATGGAATTAATCAAGTGTGCCTATGACTTTGATCCCTGGGAGGTTTTCGTACAAATTGAGCTGGGCCTGCCGGTCGAAAATTTACCGGCTAATCCTGTTCGGACTTGTGGCGCTGTTTTACTGCATCCCGGCGAAGGTATCGTTAAAACCGTGACTTTGCCCAATAAAACTGACTATCCCACATTGTCCAAAGCCACCATCAAAGTTACAAAAGGCGACCGCATTAAACCGCGAGATGGTGTCGGTGAAAGCGTCGGGCGTTGTTTTTTCAGTGCCGATCAATACGACGATGTGAGCAAAGACATAAGTAAACTGTGTCGTACAAACCCTGTTGAAATTGAGCAAGATTGATGAACATCAATTTGCTACCAAATACTGGTAATCAATATTCTATCTAAATTAAATTTCTTTTAATGACTTATAATCAATCCTTTAAAGTCGATCCCACAAACCATGCGCGGGCAAGCTCCTCCAGAAACTGATCAGGCCGAAAATTGGGACGTTTTGAAAAAGCTGCTGCCTTATTTGTCGGAATATAAAGCACGGGTGATTCTGGCGTTGCTGTTTTTAGTGGCGGCGAAATTAGCCACCACCGGTATGCCATTTTTAATTAAAGGGATCGTTGATCAGTTAGGTGCGGCCGGTAACAATTCAATGGTATCAGGACAGTGGTTTTTGGCACCGGTGGCTTTGGTGCTTGTCTATGGCTTACTGCGCTTTGCCAATGTCTTATTCGGTGAGATTCGGGATACTTTGTTTGGCCGGGTGACTGAACGGTCCATGCGGCGAATTGCGCATGAAGCCTTTGTGCATTTGCATCGGTTGGATTTGGATTATCATTTAAATCGCAAGACCGGCGGTGTTTCTCGGGACATTGAACGCGGTGTCAGTGGCATTAGTTTCCTGTTACGTTTTATGGTGTTTAGTATTTTGCCGGCGTTGATAGAAATTATGTTGGTGGTGGGTATTTTGTTGTTTCAATATGGTTGGAAGTTTGGCTTAACCACTTTGATTGCCATCATTACATATATTCTGTTTTCGGTGAAAATAACTAATTGGCGGCGGGCTTTTTTGCGTGAGGCCAATACCGCAGATTCGGCCAGTAACAGCCGTGCCATAGACAGCTTATTGAACTATGAGACGGTTAAGTATTACACCAATGAGGCTTTTGAAGCCAATCGTTACGATGCCAACTTAAAGCAATTAGAACAAGCCAAACGGAAGAACCGCTTGTCGCTGTTCGCCCTGAATGGTGGACAAGCCTTAATCATCAGTGTTTCGATGACAGCGATGATGCTGTTAGCGGTTCTGGGTGTGCAAAACGGTGCTATGACGGTGGGTGACTTTGTCTTGGTCAATGCCTTTATGATGCAATTGTTTATTCCTTTGGGATCTTTAGGTTTTGTGTACCGTGAAATCAAAACATCCATGATTAACATTGAGCAGCTGTTTAATATTTTGGAGATTCAACCAAAAATCAACGATGCCCCGAATGCCAAAAAGTTGGTTGTTTCACAAGGTGAGATCGAATTCAAGCAGGTTGAATTTAGCTACCGCAGTGATCGTGACATCATTAAAGGCCTCAGTTTTAAAGTGACAGCCGGCCAAACTTTAGCGGTGGTTGGCGCCAGTGGTTCGGGCAAATCAACATTGGTGAAACTGTTGTTTCGTTTTTATGAGCCAACTGCCGGACGCATTGAAATCGATGGTCAGGATATTCAACAAGTCACTCAAGATTCTTTACGCCGAGCCATTGGGGTGGTACCGCAAGACACGGTGTTGTTTAATGATTCCATTTGGGAAAATATTCGCTATGGCAATCCTTCGGCCGGTGATGAAGCGATCAAACAAGCCATATCCATGGCCTATTTGGATGATTTTATCGCACAATTACCCGATGGCACGGCCACTCAAGTGGGTGAGCGTGGCTTAAAGCTTTCCGGTGGTGAAAAACAGCGGGTTGCCATCGCCCGAACCATTTTGAAAAAGCCGCCAATCATGGTGTTTGATGAAGCCACTTCATCGCTGGACAGTCAGTCCGAACAAATGATTCTAAAAGCCATTCAGGAGATGGCTAAGAACACCACTAATTTAGTTATTGCCCATCGCTTGTCCACCGTCGTCAATGCCGATCAGATTATCGTTCTTGAGCAGGGTCGTATTATTGAACAAGGCTCGCATGATGATTTAATGCTGTCACAGGGCAGTTATGCGCAATTGTGGCTGGCACAACAAAAAGAAGATAGTCAGTGATTATTATGTCCCCAAAGAAAAAATGCCTTTAATCACCAGACTAATCAAACCCACCGCCAGAAATCCCAAACACCACAAGCCAATAAACCAGAGCCATTGTCTTGTTTTTTTGCTAACCATTAATACAAACTCTCATGACTGCTTTTACCGCGGAAGGTGAAGAAGCTAAAGGCGGTGTAAGCCAAGATGATGGGTAAGAAAATCACCGTACCAACCAATAGCAACATCAGTGAGCTGTCAGCGGCGGCGGCTTGCCAGAGGGTGAGTTCAAAGGGCACAATCCAGGGATAAACACCGACGGCCAGGCCTGCATATCCGGTAACAAATAACAGTATGGCGTAGATAAATACGCGACTGTGGGAATCTTTATTGTGCAAATGCCGGATAATTTGTACCACCGCGAATAAGCTGATCAGTGGAATCGGTAATAAATACCAGAAATTAGGTGAGCTAAACCATAAATCAGCGATGCGGTCATCCATCAGCGGCATAATGATGCTGATTAAAGCCATAAACAGCACCACAAAAATCAGACAATATTGACCGGCAATGCGGGCCCATTTTTGGGTGATTTCATCGGTTTTCATAATGGTCCAGCCGGCGCCCAGCAAACCATAGGCGAATATCAATCCGATACCGCTAAACACGGCAAAGCCATTGGCCCAGTCCAGCGGACCGCCGGCGTACTGGCCATCGATGACGGTGAAGCCCTGGACAAAGTTGCCTAATATCAGGCCTTGCATAAAAGTCGCCAACATGGAGCCAAAATGAAACGCGGCATCCCAGACCCAGCGTTTCATACCGGCTTTAAAGCGGAATTCAAAGGCGACACCGCGGAAAATTAAACCGATGAGCATTAAGATAAAGGGTAAGTAAAGCGCCGGTAAAACAATGGAATAGGCCAGCGGAAAAGCGGCAAATAAACCGCCACCACCGAGCACCAGCCAAGTTTCGTTACCATCCCAAAAAGGTGCCACCGAATTCATCATGCGATCCCGGCATTGTTCGGATGGTGCAAAGGGAAACAAAATACCGACGCCCAAGTCAAAACCATCAAGAAGTACATAAAGGAAAATCGCGAGGGCCAAAACAGCGCCCCAAATCAGCGGTAAATCCAACCAGCTTGCTAATTCACTCATTGTTGATCTCCATCATTATTTAAGGCCTTGGCAGCTTGTTGGCGGCTGTGTTGATAATAATCCGGATCACTTTGATCGGTAGGCCCTTTTTTGAAAATCCGAAAAATATAATAAGTACCGGCACCAAAGAGGGCGGTATAGACCACAATAAAAATAGCCAGGGACAGCGCCACTTGCGCGCCAATCACCGGTGACAAGCTGTCCGCCGTTCGTAAATGGCCAAACACGGTATAGGGCTGACGACCAATTTCAGTCACAAACCAGCCGGCAATAATGGCCACGAAACCTGACGGTCCCATTAAAACACACCATCTCATAAACCAATCAGAGCGGTATAAATGGCCGCGCCAATAGCGCCAGGCGGCCACCAGGCCGGTAAAAATCATGGCAAAGCCAATCGCCAACATCACCCGAAACGACCAGAATACGGTCGCCACTGGCGGGTGTTCTTCCACCGGCCAATGGTTCAAGCCTTTGACTTCACCGTCTAAACTGTGGGTCAGTATTAAGCTGGATGCATAGGGGATATTGAGTTCAAAATCATTCCGCTGTTCGGCTTGATTCGGCCAGGCAACCACCCGAAAGCCTGCGCCTTGTTCCGTTTCCCAGATGCCTTCCATGGCGGCGACTTTAATCGGTTGATGTTCCAGGGTATTTAAGCCGTGCAAATCACCAATAATTAATTGTGCCGGTGCCACAAAAAGTGCCATAAGCAAGGCCATACCGAGCATGATTTTAGCTTCGGCTAAATGTCGGTTTTTTAAAATATACCAGGCACCCACCGCACCGACCGCAAAAGCCGTGGTTAAGAAGGCCGCGGTGACCATATGCATTAAACGATAGGGGAATGATGGGTTAAAAATAATGCCCCACCAGTCTTTGGGGAAAAACACCCCGGCGGCATCTCGACTAAAACCGGCGGGTGTTTGCATCCAACTGTTGGCCGATAAAATCCAAAAAGCCGAAATTAAAGTGCCGATGGCCACAATCACGGTGGCGGCAAAGTGCATGTTTTTGCTGACCCGACCCCAACCGAATAGCATAATCCCTAAAAAAGAAGCTTCCAAGAAAAATGCAGTTAACACCTCGTAACCCAATAAAGGTCCCAGGATATTACCGGTTTGGGTGGAAAATAACGACCAGTTGGTACCGAACTGATAACTCATCACCACGCCGGAGACCACGCCTAAACCAAAGGCAACGGCAAAAACCTTCACCCAAAAGCGATAAATCCGTTGATAAACCGGGTTATCCGTTTTCAGCCACAAACCCTCAAGTACGGCCAAAAAACTGGCCAGACCAATGGTAAAGGCAGGGAAGATGATATGAAAGGCAATGGTAAAACCGAACTGGATTCGGGCCAGGAGTAGGGCGTCAAAGTTTTCTAATACAGGCATGATAAACATATTAGATAAAATTGAATTATAGTTTATTTATGTTGATTAATCAAATATATGGCTGAAATTATTGAGCTTGGTCATCGATAAATCAAACCTGGCCATTCCATTCATTCATAAATAACTGCGAATCCAGACATCATTTGTTCGGCTTTGATTTTAATTTGATGTTGACAATGGTAAAATTAAGTTTTTAATACGAACGTTTGAATATGGCTAATTTACCCGCACCCGTTAAAGATATACAATTTATTGTTGATGAAGTTTTGGACTTAACCGGTCACTATCAAAAACTTGGTGTCCATGAAGAGTTGGATGCTGAAACCTTCGTTACTGTGATTGACGAAGCCTCTAAATTTTTACATGAATATGTTGGCCCCTTAAACAATCCGGCGGATGAACAAGGTTGCCGGATTGACGGCAATAAAGTCACCACCCCCGATGGTTTTAAAGAGCTTTATAAAAACTATTGTGATTCAGGCTGGTCATCTTTGGATGGTGATCCTGATTACGGTGGTCAAGGCTTAAGCAGTTGGTTGCAATTAATTTTGGGCGAACTGAATACCTATTATTGCCCAGGTTGGTCTAATTATCCGGGTTTAACCCACGGTGCCCGTGAATTGTTGACCCATTTTGCTTCTGATGAGCTGGCTAAAATGGTATTACCTAAACTCACCACCGGTGAATGGTCCGGCACCATGTGTTTGACTGAACCACAGTGTGGCACTGATTTAGGCATGGTGGCAACAGCTGCCAAGCCGCTTGATGACGGTAGTTATGAAGTAACCGGCACTAAAATATTTATCACTTCCGGAGAACATGATTTAACGGACAATATTATTCATCTGGTGCTGGCGCGATTACCGGATGCACCGGAAGGTACCAAGGGAATTTCATTATTTTTAGTGCCTAAGTTTTTAATCAATGATGATCTCAGTGTTGGTGAACGCAATGGTGTGGCGGCTGCCAGTATTGAGCATAAAATGGGCCTTAACAGTTCTGCCACTTGTGTGATGAACTTCGATGGGGCCAAAGGTTATTTAATTGGCCAACCCAATGAAGGTTTGAAAATAATGTTTACCATGATGAATGGAGCACGTTTAAATACCGGTATTCAAGGTTTAGCTGCCACCCAGGCGTCTTATCAAAATGCTTTGGCCTATGCCAAAGACCGTTTGCAAATGCGTGCTGCTGATGGTCCAAAATACCCGAATAAACCGGCCGATCCCATCATTGTGCACCCGGATGTTCGGCGCATGCTGTTAACCCAAAAAGCCTTTGCCGAGGGTAACCGTGCTCTGGCTTATTTTGTCGGTCAGAAACTGGAAGTGATCAAACATTCAAAAGACGCTGATGAAGTGAAAAAAGCAGAACAGTTGGTGGCATTTTTGATTCCGATTGTCAAAGGCTTTATCACCGAAACTGCACTGGAAGCAACCACTTACGGCATTCAAGTGTATGGTGGTCATGGCTATATTAAGGAGCACGGCCAGGAACAATGGTATCGAGATGCGCGGATTTTCACTCTCTATGAAGGTACCACCGGTATTCAAGGTTTAGATTTAGTTGGCCGCAAATTGTTGTACTTACAAAAAGGTCAGATTGGACAAATGGGTGATATTATTCAAGATTTTATTGATAATAATGACACGCCATTTAATGCACAGTTACAAAAAGCTTTAGATGCCTGGCATGATATTACCGGGTTTATTGCCAAGTCTGCCATGCAAGATGCCAATGAAGTCGGAGCCGCCTCGGTGGATTACATGATGATGTCCGGTTATGTTGTCCTTGCATATTTCTGGGCACGATTGCATAATTCAGCAGAGCACAACAAAGGTCAGCTCGGTGCAGATTTTTATGCAGGCAAGCAAAAAACCGCGGCATTTTATTTTGCAAAAATATTACCGAGGATTGAAAGTTGCCAAGCGTCCATTCGGACCGGGGCTGATTCTTTGATGACGATACAAGAATCAGAATTTTAACGAAGAGGTTTTACATAAATCAGACATCTTTAAACGACGTCGGTTTATGTCGGTGCCTCATGGTATAGATTGAAGCTAAATAAAAAATATCTAAATACAATTATTACATGGGTGCTGATGCTGTTGGCAGTGGTGTTGTGGGGGCAATTTATATTGTTCCCCAAACACCGTGGTGCCGGCATTGAGTCGGCAACAGCACCTCCTGCTTTAGCGGCATCAAATACAACACGCGCTCCACTTTCAAGCCACCACTTATTTGGAGCGGCGGCATCCTCGGAAACATCCTTAAACCATTCACTGTCCGGCGAAACCAGCTTAGATTTAATTATTACCGGCACCTTTGCCAGTAATGATCAACAAAGTGGTCAAGCCTATATTCGTCAACCAGGTGGTGATGAAAAAATGTTTCAAGTGGGTGATCAGGTGTTTGATATGGCCAAGTTAACAGCCGTATACCCTGACTATATATTGTTAAGTCGAAACGGTCGTCAAGAAAAATTAACCCTGTCAAAAAACCGTCTTTCAAGCGACCGAAATCCCGCTGGTCAAGTTCGCAATACAGATGGCTCTCAAGTGGATGTCGCTGCTCGAAACCGTCAGTTTATAAACAGCAGTGGTCATTGGCAAGAAGCCTTAAACCAAACTAAATTTGATGCCAATAAGATTGCTAAAATTGCCGGTAATGTCAGTATCATCACCGATAACACCGGTCAAGTTGCCGGTTTAAAAGTATCGGCTTTAAGCGGTAATAATGTACTTCTCAAACAAGGCTTACAAAGCAATGATCGCATTATTGCCGTTAATGGTGTGGCCATAGCCAGCAATAATTTGTTTACCATCAAGCAACAACTTGAGCAAAGTGAACGCGCCACGGTCACCGTTAATCGCAATGGCCGGGAAATTAGCCTTAACCTCAACTTATCTGAGTTACAACAATGACAAAATCAACCACCATTTTGGCGCTAATTATGAGCTTGCTGTTTAGCCTTAATTTGGCGAACGCTCAACAACAAGAAGACACCCATACACTTAACTTACAAGACACAGACATTCGCTTGTTGGTGGAAACCATTAGTGACATGACCGGTAAGAATTTTGTGGTAGATCCTGAAGTACAAGGCAAAATAACGGTGATTTCAAGTCAGCCGATTCCTGAAAAAGAAGTGTATGATTTATTTTTGTCAGTGCTCAGTGTCAATGGTTACACCACTGAAGAACAGGGCAATGTCATCAAAATTTTACCGATGAGTAAAAGTAATCCCATGTATTCCGGTGGTGCCGGACACCCTGATGACATGATGACCCGTATTTTCCGGGTAGAGCACATGCCTGTCGATGATGTGATGCAGGTCATTAAGTCGATTAATCCAAAATCTAAAATTATTGCCAATGCCGACGGTAACATGTTGATTGTCTCGGATAAGCGCAGCCATTTGGACAAAATGCAGCAATTGATTGATAACATCGATTTACAATCTGACAGCGCCATTGAACTAATATCTTTGCAATATGCCAATGCCGAAGATGTGGCAGATACCCTAACGCAATTATTGGATACCGGTAATAATTTGGGGCCACAAACCAAAATAGTTGCTGATAATCGCACCAATACCGTGGTTGTTAGTGCCAATCCCGCATTAAAAAGTAAAATTCACAGCATCATTAACGAGCTGGATCGACCTTTGGCCACCAATACCCAGGCACAGGTGGTTTTTCTTAAATACGCTTCAGCAGAAACTTTGGTACCTATTTTAGAAACATTGGCCAATAGTCAGCAAGGTGAAGAAAGTACCGATAACAACATCAGCATTCAAGCCCATAACGAAACCAATTCCTTGGTGATAAAAGCGCCACCGGCCGTATATCGAAATGTGGAAGAAGCCATCAGCAAATTGGATATCAGACGGCAACAGGTGCTGGTGGAAGCCATCATTGCTGAAGTGTCGATGGATAATTCCAAAGAACTGGGTGTTGATTGGTATGCCCCAATTGCCGGTGACGGTGATGACGGTATTGTTGGCGGTTCCTTTACCGGTAATCAATTACCTAATTTAGGTGCTGAAAATCCGTTGGATGTGTTTGGCAGTTTATTGGCAGGTGGTTTAAATTTGGGTTATCTGAATTTTGGAACCGGGGCAGATGGTGAGCGCGCGCTACAGTTTGGCGGCTTATTGAAAGCCATCAGCACCGATGGTAATAACAACATTTTATCGACACCATCAATTGTGACCTTGAATCATCAAGAGGCTTCTCTTTCTGTGGGGCAAGAAGTCCCCTTTGTCACCGGTCAGTATTCCGGGACCGGCAATGCCGACAGCACAGGTTCACCCAATCCATTCACCACCATTCAACGCGAAGATGTGGGTTTGTCCTTAACCGTAACTCCGCACATCAATGAAGGGGGTCAAATTGTGGTTGATATCGCTCAAGAAATATCGAGTATTGATCCCAATGCCACCACTGCCGTGGACATTGTTACTAAAAAGCGTACCTTAAAAACTTCGGTGATGATTCCCGATAATTCCATTTTGGTTTTGGGTGGATTAATTGATGACTCGGTGCAGGAAACCATCAAAAAAGTACCCTTGCTCGGGGATATTCCGCTAATCCGTAATTTATTTCGCACCAAAAAACGCTCACGAATTAAACGTAATTTAATGATTTTCATTCACCCGCAAATTATGCACACCGATGCCCATCAAGAGGCCATCAGTCGACAGCGCTATGAAGACATACGTCAGCAGCAATTACAAGAAGTGAAGCCGGAAACATTCCGCCGTGGAGAACCTGAATTGCCTCCTTTAAAGGATCAGGTTAGTGATGGTCCCCAATAAAGGTCATGATGAAATCGATTGATTTACCCAGCTATCGTTTTGCCAAAAACCGTGGTGCAACCATATGGGAACAAAGTGATGACGGCGTGTTAACACTGGCTGTATCAGAACATGCCAAACCGGCAGCGATTGCTGAATTACAACGATTATCTGAACAACCGGTCAAACTCAAATTTTTGAGTGAGGCTGAATACCGCAAAGTTATACAAAAAATATACCACCACCAACAATCCATGACCGATGATGTGGTGGCGGATTTGGACAGCAGTGAGTCAGAATTGGCACAAGTGGCTGAAGTTTTAGCGGAGCCGGAAGATTTGTTGGAAAGCAAGGATGACGCCCCCATTATTCGCTTAATCAATGCCTTATTGGCGGATGCCGTCAAAGTGGGTGCATCTGATATCCATGTGGAACCTGGTGAACAACAATTATCGATTCGTTATCGGGTGGATGGGGTTTTACAGGAGGTGCTAACCCCAGATCGGGCTTTGGCCGGTTTAATTGCTTCGCGTATTAAGATTATGTCGAAACTGGAAATTGCCGAAAAGCGCTTGCCACAAGATGGTCGAATTTCTTTAAAAATAGCCGGACATCCCATCGATGTGCGGGTGTCCACCATCCCCGGCGCTTTTGGTGAACGCATTGTCATGCGTTTGTTGGACAAACAAAGCGGCCAATTGTCATTAAAGCAATTGGGAATGAATGACACCCATTTGGCGCAAATGCAGCAGTTGTTACAATTGCCACACGGTATTATTTTGGTGACCGGACCCACCGGTTCCGGTAAAACCACCACCTTATATGCGGCTTTGGAAGCGCTCAATGAGCGTTCCCGAAATATCATGACCATCGAAGATCCGATTGAGTACCATTTGGACGGTATCAGTCAGACCCAAGTGAATAGTCGGATTGACATGAGCTTTGCCCGCGGTTTACGGGCCATATTGCGACAAGATCCTGATGTCATTATGATTGGTGAAATTCGAGATTTAGAGACCGCAGAAATCGCCATTCAAGCCAGTTTAACCGGTCATTTGGTGTTTTCAACCTTACATACCAACACCGCTGTCGGTGCTGTTACTCGATTGATTGATATGGGTGTGCCGCCATTTTTATTGGCGTCATCATTGAAAGGCATGATTGCCCAGCGTTTAGTCAGACGACTGAATCCTGAACATCGCATTAAACAAGTCCTTGATCAACAAAGTCGCGAGACCTTGGGTCTACCGACAAATCTAGAATTTATTTATCAGGCCAATGATCAATTACCGGTGCAACAGGCCTACAGTGGCCGTGTCGGTATTTATGAAGTCATTACCATGACTGAAACCCTGAAGCAGTTGATCCATCAACAAAAAAATGAAAGTGAATTAACCGCCGAGGCGAGACAACATTTTGCGCCAATGGCCGCAGATGCCCGGGAGAAATTATTGGCCGGTATTACCTCAGCGGATGAGATTATGCGGGTGCTGAGTGAATAACCATGGAGGCTTTTGAGTACACATCCTTAGATACAACCGGACGTACCAAAAAAGGCATTATTCAAGCCGAAAACGCCAAGCAAGCCAGGCAGTTATTACGCAGTCAACAACTCACGCCGATTGATGTACAACAGGTCATAGAACGACATGTCAGTAGCGGTGATCTACGTCGGTTTCGGTTGCGATTTAAAAAAAATGAATTACCCCTGATTATTCGACAACTGGCGACTTTGGTGGAAGCCGGCTTGCCCATTGATGATGCTTTGTTAACCTTGCAAGAACAAAGTGACCACCGGAACACCGAGCGAATTTTATCGACCCTGTATGCCAAGGTCATGGAAGGACAGTCATTGGCTTATGCCATGCGCTTATTTCCTAAAGCGTTTGACGAATTGGTGGCCACCAGTGTGGAAGCCGGAGAACAAGCAGGACAATTGGCTGAAGTGTTATTGCAATTGGCTGACTATTTAGAAACCCGTGAAACCTTGGGTAAAAAATCCTTATCGGCATTAATTTATCCCATGATTTTAGTGGTTACAGCGATTGCGGTGGTGGCTGGTTTGATGGTTTATATTGTGCCTAAGGTGATTGATGTGTTTGCCTCTGCCAATGTTGTGTTACCGGTCATGACACGGGTGCTGATTGCCATCAGCGATTTTTTAAGTCGCTTTGGGTGGTTGTTAATATTGATCTTGGGTTTGTTAACCCTGGGCTTTTTTACAGCCTTACAAAAACCGGAATTTAAGTTAGCTTGGCACCGTTTATTACTTAAAATGCCGGTGTTGGGTCCACTCACCCGCACCGCGCAAAGTGCCCGATTTACCCGAACTTTAGCTATTTTAACCCACAGTGCGGTGCCGATTGTGTCGGCCTTATCTTTGGCTTCTCAAGTGGTACGCAATGAGGTGATGCGGCAGGCGTGTCAACAAGTGGCGGCGGCGGTTCGGGAAGGTGCATCATTGGCTGGTGCCATGCGTTCAGTGGGAGAGTTTCCTTCATTAACGGTCAAACTGGTTAACTCCGGTGAACAAAGCGGTCGTTTAAGTGATATGCTTAATCGCATCGCCATGGTACAAGAACGGGATGTGGAAAATAAACTCACCACCTTAACCAATGCCATACAGCCCCTGGCGATATTATTTGTCGGTTTAATGGTCCTGTTTATTGTGTTGGCCATGTTATTGCCTATTTTTCAAATCAATACCTTGTTGACTTAATCACATGATCAGTTTTAACCGCGTCAGTAAGTCCTATGGCAAACACAACAAAGCACTGGCTGATGTCAGCTTTGAAGTGGATGCCGGAGAGATGTTGTTTCTAACCGGTCATTCCGGTGCCGGTAAAACCTCGATATTAAAGCTTATCATGCGTATTGAAACCATGTCCTATGGGCAGGCTCAGGTCAATGGTCATAATTTACGGCAATTATCCGATAACCAATTACCCGGATATCGGCGTGATTTAGGCATGATTTTTCAAGATCACCGACTCTTGGAAAACCGCACAATTTTAGATAATGTGGCCATGTCCATGTGGCTGCGTGGGTTTACTGTCAAAGACAGTCGTAAACAAGCGCGGGTGATTTTAGGACAGGTGGGTTTGGCCGAAAAAACCCAGTTTTATCCCAGTCAATTATCCAGTGGTCAGCAACAACGGGTGGGCATTGCCCGTGCCATTATTTCAAAACCGGCGATTTTACTGGCCGATGAGCCCACCGGTAATCTTGACCCGGATTTGTCTTTGGAATTGATGGATTTATTTATGCGCATTAATCGTAATGGCACCACGGTGGTGATTGCCTCACATGACTTGGTTTTGATTAAACGGCTGCGTAAACGGGTTTTGGTGCTCGATTCAGGGCGTCTGATTGATGATTACCGACCGATATGAATCAAACAGTTGATAATCAACCCAATGGATTTAAACGCTGGTACCGAGGCCACGGACGGGCCATCATGGGTGGTTGGCGTATGCCCATGCACACACCCTATAGCAGTTTATTTACCGTGATTACTTTGGCCATTTGTTTTTATCTGCCGCTTTTGATGTGGACCTTGTGGCAAAATTTTGATGGCATTCAGCAGCAATGGCAGAACCAAGGCAGCGTCGCGGTATTCCTAAAACCCAATGTCGGTGAACAGCAGCGTCAAAATTTACAAGCTGAATTGACCGATAAAAAGTTAATCTCTAAAGTTGTTTTGGTGGCCAAACAAGACATCAAATCAGATCTCAGTGATGATCCGCAATTAAATCAGGTGATTGCTGTGATTGATGATTATGACTTACCGGACCAACTCATGCTTACACCCCATGAAGCGGCCACCGTCGATCAGCTCAAAAGCCTGGCGAAACAATTACAGCTGCATCCGGACATTGATTATGTTAGTTTTGATGCTGATTGGTACCGACAGTTACAGGCAGTTACACGTGCCTTGTATTATGTGATGCAAGGCAGTATCGCCATATTTTTAACCATTGTTTTGGTGTTTTTGAGCCATTCAATTGGAAATGAAGTGGCCGCTCATAAAGCTGAAATTAGCTTAAAGAAATTATTGGGCGCTTCGCCCGGTCAAATTCGCAGACGGTTTTTATATAGTGGCCTTTATTACGGTGTACTGGCCGGTTTATTGGCTTGGCTGTTATTAGTTATTACCCTGTGGTGGATGAAAAAACCCTTAATGGCGTTAACGATGAGTTTCGGTCGCGCCTTTGAAATCAATGCCGGTTCCATGTCTGACTGGTTAATTTTTATTACTTTATGTGCTTTCATATCCTGGCTAGGTGCACGTATCAGCAGCTCCGGTCATATTCATAAACTGTGATGATTTCGAGTCTGATACGCTATCAAGTAAGTGTCTTTATCGTGTACAATAATCCGTATGACTGAATCCCATAAAGTACTGATTGCCGACTCCTCTAAGTTGGCGCGCACCATGACAGAAAAGTTGGTGAAGAAGATTAAACCTTACACCGATGTGATTGCAGTCAGCAGTGTTGCTGAAGCCTTGGAACATCTTAAAGAACATCGGGTGGATTTAATTCTGACCGCACTTCGTCTAAAAGACGATGATGGCACTAAAATTTGTGCCTATGTCCGTGAAAACCACCATTATTTACCGGTGATTATCATCTCAGGAGATGTCGATAAACGCCTTAAAGATCGCCTGTTAGGCAGTGATGTCACAGACTATATTGATAAATCCGCCGGACAAAAAGGCCTGGAAATTTTTCTCACTGGTTTGTTACAGCCGGACGATGAGATTAACGGCAAGATTTTATACATTGAAGACTCTGCGGTTGTTGCACATGCCACTAAAAAACTATTACAAAATCACAACATTGATATCACCCATACGTTAAGTGTCACCGATGCCAAAGAACTGATTCCAACGCGAGACAGCGCCTATGACCAGTTTGATTTGGTGTTAACCGATTATTACCTGAAAAATAATGAAACAGCGATGGAAATCTTGCATTATGTGCGCACTGATTTGGAGCTGGATAAAATCGACATGCCGTTTGTCATTATGACCGGCGATGAAAATACCGATAATCAGAAAAAAATTCTAAACAGTGGTGCCAATGATTTAATTGGTAAGCCGGTTAACCAAGAAGCGCTGGTGAAAAAAATCAAATTCCAAATCCGTTTTACGCAATTTCACCGGGCTAAAATTAAACAAGACGATTAACCCCATGGCAGAAAACGTGTCGCCGAAATTGGAATCATCTTGGCTAAAAGTCTTAGCAGATGAATTCCAGCAAGATTACATGCAAGCACTGAAACAATTTTTGTTACAGGAAAAGCAACATGGCCAAGTGATTTATCCACCCGGATCACATATATTTGCTGCTTTCGACAGCACCCCATTAACGCAAGTGAAAGTGGTTATTCTCGGCCAGGATCCTTACCATGGCCCCAATCAGGCGCATGGTTTGAGTTTTTCGGTTCAAGCCGGCACCGCTTTACCTCCTTCCTTAAAAAACATATATAAAGAACTACAAAGCGACTTGGGTGTTGTTAATGGTTCGGGTGATTTAAGCGCATGGGCCGAACAAGGTGTTTTACTGCTTAACAGTGTCTTGACGGTGCGTAAAAACCAGGCAGCCAGTCACCGTAATCAGGGATGGGAACAGTTCACTGATGCTGTGATAAGAATTATAAATAATCAATGTCAACATGTGGTGTTTATGCTGTGGGGCAGTTATGCTCAAAAAAAAGGCCAGGTCATCGATACCGATAAACACCTGGTGTTAACTGCCCCGCATCCATCACCCTTATCAGCGCACCGCGGTTTTTTCGGTTGTCATCATTTTTCTCAAGCCAATACCTATTTAAAAACCCATCATGGTAGCGAAATTGACTGGGAATTACCCTAAAACCATTATTTTGTTTTTTTAACGGCCGGTAAAGCGTTTATAATCATGCTATGTGTGTGGTTAAAAAACAATATGTCTTATTAATTCTGCTATTTAGTATAGCAATGGCGTTTGCCAGTAATGAAATACCCAAAAATGTGGCACCGTGGGTGCAAGAACTTTTGGACAAGCCTCAATACCAAGGGCAAATTAACCGTTATGGATATGCGGTTGGTGGTGAGCTGCGGTTAAAACTTGAACAAGATTTTGTCGATGAGATTGAGATGCCCACAAGACATGAGGACGCTGCCACACGTCTGCTTGATTATGATCAGTTTTTAGGTGGTCAATACCAAACAGGTCATTTCATCATTAAACATGTTGGTGGCTTGCAGTTGTTTTTACCCTTTGGGATTTTTGAAGGGGTACAGTCCGGTCAATTGTTTATTGAAGGTTCTATTAAGTTTCGCCATCAGGGTATGTCCCTGGACTTTAATGATTTACGCATTGCCCATGCTAAACGTTCGCCCAAAGCCGGAGATATGGCGGTGTTGGATATAATTGATGGTGAAGACATCTTGTTTCATTTGGATAATATCCACACAGTCTGGGAGCAGGGAAACAGCGTTTTAAGATACCAACATGTGGATGTTCGTTTAAGTCAATGGTTGGCAGATCGTCTTAACAAATCCGACCTGACCGGTCAAGTGGTGGGTTCTGTGCAAATGATTAACAATGTCAGTCAAAATGAACTCAACGCAAGCCTAAAGGGTTTGCCGCCTCAATGTAATTCAAGACCGGTGTGGCCGTCTGCTCAAAGTCACGCCGATGTTATGTTAATTGCGTTAACAGGAGAAAGCCGAGCTGTTAATGGTGACAACACTCGGCGTATTATTATTCCAACGGCACGTTTGCAGAATATTGGTGATGCCGATGTCCCATGGTATCGTGTTTTTACCGGTTCATTTCCGCCGCATAATAATGACCAGCATCCTTATTTGATGTGGAATTTATACAAACAAAAAAATGGCCGTTTTACACAAATAGGGGCTTCTGCGCTAAAACATGCTTTTTATACCACTAACCAAGATTGCGATATAGACTGTGATAACAATAATATTTTATGGCCGGGTTGTCGTGATACCTACGGCAGATTGAGTAATGATAATAATTTATATTTAGCACCGCGCAGTGAAATAAATCCTTTTTTGGGCACTTGGGACAGTTGTGGATCTTCTTTTGATCCCGGGTGCACAGGTGGACGGACAAACGCCGCTGCCAGTGACAGTCAACGCATGAACATTAAAGTCAGTGATTTTACTGAAAATCAGGCAAACTATTTTTTATCAGCGTGGTATTTGGTACGTGATGATGTCAATATTTATAACAGTATGGGCAGTCGTCAGGTTGCTTATAATCCAAGTAATAAATATTTAACCAACACCGGCCCCTTTGCGCAAGGTCCTGCCGCTGATCGCTGGGTACCTGATACCGGTTTTGATATAGCTGCGATGACTTCATCTTTTCGGGTTTTACAAGCCGGTGCCGGCCATCTGTCTGTGAAAACTAAAGTGATTGATTTGGGGGGTGGGTTATACCGATACCATTATTTTGTGGAGAATTATGATTTCAATCCGGGTATATCAGCGCTGACTATACCGTTACAAGCTGGTACCAGTGTCAGTCAATATGATTTTAGCGACGTGGATGATCAAACTAATAATGATTGGGCGTTAACAACCCCTGTCGGTAGTAGTTTGCAAATGCTTGCACCTAACGGCAATGACATCAGCTGGGGTTATGGCTATGCTTTTTCAGTCACCCTGTCACAAGCACCAGTGTCGAGTTCGGTGACCTTAACCGGTGCGTCGGGATATGGTAACTTTACAGTTCCGGCTTTGGCACCCCTTTCGGACCTGATTTTTACTGATAATTTTGAAAATTAACAAGCGTTCAGCAAGTCACTGTAAAAATTTCGTTATTCTGTTAAAATAACCCTCTTTTTTATTGAAGACTCAAAAAATACCATATGGCAAAAGAAGATGTAATTGAATTAGAAGGTAAAGTGATTGATACTTTACCGAACACCATGTTCCGTGTTGAATTAGAAAACGGGCATGAAGTGGTGGCGCATATTTCCGGTCGCATGCGCAAGCACTATATCAGAATATTAACCGGGGATACCGTTACAGTTGAACTCACTCCTTACGATTTAAGCAAAGGACGAATCACCTTCCGCAGCAAATAGAGGAATGTTCTTGGGACTTCATTCACTTTTTCGATAAATTAATTTAAATGTAAAAAGTGAAAGCGGCCACTGCGAACATGTCTTTTGTCTTCGCGCACTTCGCCTCTGATTCGCTTCGCTCACGGCCTTAACGGACATTCCGTCACGCTTCTTTGCTTCGCAAAACCGCATGACTTCATTTACCTGGCCTAACCGGCTCGGCGGGTCCATTTACTAAGCAGCAAAATATGTATCAATCGGCTTTTTCTTCTTGTTGGTGATGTTGTTTGACGTCGGTTTCAATGTTAAATGTTAATTTATCTTGATCGACGTCGACTTTAACTAAGCCGCCATTTTTTAACTTCCCAAACAAGATATCATCCACCAGTGGTTTTTTCAGGTATTGGTCAATGGCACGTTGCATGGGTCTGGCACCCATATCTCGATCGTAGCCTTTGGCAACAAGCCAGCTGCGGGCATTGGCACTGAGCTGGAATTTTATTCCGGGTTCGGTTAATAGATGCTCTAACTCAATCATCAATTTATCGACAATCCGTTCGATGTGGCTCGCTTCCAGATTTTGGAAGGGCACAATGGCATCCAGACGGTTTCTAAATTCGGGGGTAAATACCCGCTTGATTTCCAACATGGCATCACTGCTGTGATCTTGGTCTAAGAAGCCAAAGCTACTTTGGCTGTGTAAAGTGGCACCTGCGTTGGTGGTCATGACCACCATCACATGACGGAAATCGGTTTCACGGCCGTTGGAGTCGGTTAGTTTGCCATTGTCCATGACCTGTAAAAGAATATTCATGATATCCGGATGGGCTTTTTCAACTTCATCCAAAAGCACAATGGCATGTGGTGTTTGATGAACCTTATCCGTCAATAAACCACCTTGTTCATGGCCCACGTAGCCGGGAGGGGCGCCAATTAATTTGGAAACCGAATGTGGCTCCATGTATTCCGACATATCAAATCGAATCAGTTTAAGACCCAGATGATGGGCTAATTGTCGAACCACTTCGGTTTTGCCAACTCCTGTGGGACCGGCAAACAGTAAGTTGGCGACCGTTCGGTGATCACGATTTAAGCCGGCACGCGCCATTTTTATGGTGTCCGCTAAAATTTCAATGGCTTCATCCTGCCCAAAAATCACATGTTTCAAATTTCGTTTAATGGATTTAAGGCGGTCAGTGTCTTGTTGATTTAAATCGGCCACCGGAATTTTAGCAATGGATGCCACCACCCGTCGGGCGTCGGCTGCTGAAATAGGTTGTTGTTGCAGTCCGTGAATACGCTGCCAGGCACCGGCTTCATCGATGACATCAATGGCTTTATCCGGTAAGAATTTGTCACTGATGTGCTTAGATGATAGTTTGACAGCTGCGGTGACCGCCTCATCTAAATAACTGACTTCATGAAAGTCTTCATAATAAGGTTGTAAGCCGCGTAAGATTTGAATGGCTTCTGTTTCAGAAGGTTCAGTGATGGTGACTTTTTGAAAACGTCTTGCCAGGGCGCGATCACGATCAAAAATGGTACGTACCTCGTCTTGGGTGGTGGCGCCGATACAACGTAAACTGCCTTTACTTAAGGCGGGTTTTAATAAATTCGACGCATCCAAGGAGCCGCCCGAGACCGCACCGGCACCGATGATGGTGTGAATTTCATCTATAAACATGATGGCGTGGTCGATATCAGCAATGTATTTGATCACTGATTTAAGGCGTTTTTCGAAATCGCCACGGTATTTGGTACCGGCTAACAATGCACCTAAGTCCAGCGCAAATACTTGTGCATCCTGCATGACTTCAGGAACTTCACCTTTGACAATTTTTAATGCCAAGCCTTCTGCAATGGCGGTTTTTCCGACACCGGGCTCACCCACCAATAAAGGGTTATTTTTAGAACGTCTCATTAACACCTGAATGACACGTTCCACTTCCTGATCTCGGCCAATTAATGGGTCAATTTTACTTTGTTGGGCTTTTTTGTTTAAGTTAACAAGAAAGCTTTTGCCACTATCAGGCTTTTTCTTGTCGGTGTCATCATTCTGACTGTCTTGCTGTTCAGTTAAAGACTGTTCGACCTCATCAAAGCCACCATGAGCAATGCTTCTAACCACATCGTAGCGTGATACACCTTGCTTGTTCAGTAAATAAACCACATGAGAATCGGATTCGTCAAACATCGCTACCAAAACGCGGTCACCTGTCACTTGACTGACTTCAGCCGATTGTGCGGAATAAATGGCCCGTTGTATGACCCGGCGAAAAGCCAGAGTCGGTTGGGTTTCAAAGTCCGTTTCCGCAGGTAAAATTTTGACATGCTGGGCAATCAACACTTGCAAGTCTTGTTCCAGTAAATGCAAATCTGCACCGACCATTTTTAATACTTGCAGCGCTTGTTTGTTTTTTAGCAATGCCAGCATTAAATGTTCCATGGTCAACAATTCATGGCGTTTTTGCCGAGCGAGTGTGTATATTTCGCTGATATTCTGATCTAACTGACTGTCTAACATTTACACCACCTCACTGACACATAACAACGGATGCTCATGGTCGCGAGCATAATCGTTGACTATTGTGGTTTTGGTTTCCGCCACTTCATGGGTAAAAATACCACAAATACCTTGTCCTCGGGTATGCACATGCAGCATGATTTTGGTGGCTTGAGATTCATCCATGTAGAAAAATTTGCGAAGAACTTCAATGACGAAATCCATCGGTGTAAAGTCATCATTGATGAGCATTACTTTGTACATTTTCGGGTCGTTAATCTGGGATTCCAGTTGTTCCAGCAGATCAACGCCTTGTTGGGTTTTGTTTTGTTTGTTGGTCATGGGTAGTTGTGTTTACTATTATTAACTCATAATATCATGGTTGTCGACGCGCTTTTCAAGTCATCGTCTTAGATGTTCATTTTACATGAAGGCGCGTGAAAATTAAAAAAACTGATAATACATTGTTTTATCATCCTTTTTTCACATAATCACGATAAAATGTGCTTATGAAAAAAATAAAAGTTGCCATTAGCGCCTGTTTATTAGGCCAAGAAGTACGTTATAACGGCGGTCATAAACACGCGCCGTTTTGTACCCAAGTATTATCCAAGTGGTTTGAGTACTTACCCATTTGCCCGGAAGTTGAAATTGGTATGGGTGTTCCACGCGAGCCAATTCGTTTGGTCATGGAAGGTGATCAAGTACGGTCAAAAAATGTCGGTGACCACAGTCAAGATTACACAGATCAACTAACAGACTATGCCCACCAAAAGCTACCTGAGCTGGCTGATGTTTGTGGCTATATATTTATGCAAAAATCACCCAGTTGCGGCTTGTTTCGGGTGAAAGCTTATTTACCAACGGGTATGCCCCATAATGAACCACAAACCGGTATTTACGCCAAAGTCATTGATGATGAATTGCCTTTATTGCCTAAAGAAGAGGCCGGCCGTCTTAATGATGTACACCTTCGTGAGAATTTTATTATTCGGGTGTTCGCCACAGATGCCTGGCGGCGAGAAGTGCTGAGTGACAACGCGCCAGGGGCACTGGTGGAATTTCATCGCCGCTATAAATTTTTACTACAAGCGCATTCCGAAGTGATGTACCGTGAACTGGGTCGATTAGTGGCCAGAGCCAATGAAGGTGAGAGCATTAGACGGGACTATTTTCAATTATTCATGCAATGCCTGGCCAAACCCGCCAAAATAAAAAGCCATGTTAATGTGCTTTACCACTTATTGGGATTTTTTAAAAATAGCCTAAGCACTGAGGCCAAAGCCTCCATCATTAAAACCATAGAACAATATCAACAGCAAAAAGTCTTCCTGATGACACCACTCACCATGATGCGCCATTATGCTGAAGTCCATCACATAAATTATTTATTAGAGCAAGTATATTTACAGCCCTATCCCAACGAATTGGGGTTGCAGAACCACATTTAAGAAACATTTACCAAATATAAAAAGAGAGAGCTATGAATCGATTGACAAAATTATTATTAAGTATTGTTGCGCTTGTTGCTTTTCAACAAGTTGGTGCCATTAGATTAAGTGATAATGACCAAGGCCAAGCTTTAATTTTCCCTTACTATTCTGTACAAAATGATTTACGCAGTACCATCACCATTCAAAATAACAGTAATCAATATAAGGCCATCTCAGTTGAGTTCAGGGAAGGCTTTAATGGTCAACCGGTTTTGCCATTCAATATATATTTATCACCACTAGAATCATGGTCGGGTCAATTGGTCTCGGCAACCTCTACATTTGGACCGCCTTATTCTGGTCAGGCCACCACTCATTTACTCAACTTTAATCAAGGCTGTGCTCCTTGGTTAAGTAACCCTCAAAAATTTTATCCATATGAAATAGATAATGATCCGGCAATTAACAATTTGGTGCGGACCCAGACCGGCTTTATCCAAGTGTATGAAATGGGTGAAGTGACCGGCGACCATGCCAGTGCAATTGATAATGATTGTGGTTTTATTGATGCTTCATGGAATGCAGGTGGACAATGGAGCTTGAATCCGAATATTGATATACAGCCGGCCACCGGTGGCCTCTCTGGCTCATTAGTAATCAAAAATATGGTTACTAATGATGATCTGAACTACCAAGCCATAGCGATTAATAATTTCCATGATTCCGGTGATTTTTTACATGGGTCATCTGGAAATATGTTGCTCATGGATGCCAACACATTAAGAAATCAATTAGAAATCAACAGCCAAGCTCAAGAGCATAACTGGCAAGCAGCCTATAAAGCTGCCAGTGCTCCCTTTGTGAGAACTCTATTGAGTGATCAGTTTATAAAAGATGCCGGTACCGATACTGAAGTTGTACTTACTTTTCCCACAAAAAATAAATATGTTAATTATTATCAGCCAAACAGAGCGCCTTTTACCCAGGAATTCCAAAGCCAGGGCGCCTGTGAACTGGTTTCGGTTAGTACCTATGACAACAATGGTGTTTTAGAACCCCAAGTTAATCCACAAGTAGCGTCACTGTGTCGCAGTGTCAATGTACTGGGTTTTAATCATGCCAATTACAGCACAATGTCTTATTTATTAGATCAGTATCACGGCTTAATCAACATTCAATCAGAATTAGGAACGGTGGAATTTGATTTCTCCCGTTTTGCCACCGCTGACGCCTTTGATACGGCGAATAGCAATGAACGCTATGTCTATTATGGTTTGCCGGTAATCGGTGTTGTCATGCATAAAGTTGAAGCCGGTGGTAATACTTCATTGACTATGCAGGAAATGACGCCTTCACAGCGCATTGTTACCGACCTTATTTTTGGGAATGGTTTTTAAAATAGTTGTTTATTTAATTCGCAATCCGGCTTAATGTTGGCCGTTAACACTTTATAAGTGCTGTCACATTATTTTAGTGGTTGCGATTAGTTTTGAAACTGGTTAATTTTTAACGTAAACTCTACTTTATTATACAGCCGATTTTTATCGGATAATTTTAATTCACCCAAGTTTAATGCCATGAAAAAAATAAAATTAAATCGTTACTTTTTGCTTCTGTTGTTTCTGCTTCTGTTAAGCGGGTGTGGTAAAAAAACGGTGACAAAAACAACCTATGATGACCTCTCCAATCACCATGAAATAAACCATATCGTGGTTTTGTCGATAGGTAATAAGAATAAGGCGGAAAGTATTCGGTTTGAAAATAAGCTGGCTAATGCCATCAATCAAAATGGTTTAAAAGCCACAAGTTTCCAGGCAAATCGAACACACGGTGATGATATCAGTGAGAAATCTGTTAAATCATTGGTTGATGAAATCGGCGCCGATGCAGTGCTTGTCACAAAGTTGGTATCGATTGAATATGACAGCAAGATTAAACCCGGTCGACCTGAAGTGATTAAAACACCGTTGAATCATGGCTTGAAGGCTGTTTTTCAGGAATATGAGGTGATTAACATTTACAATCCTGAGCAAGTGAAAATTAAAGCGGACGTGAAAATTAATGCCAGGCTGTTTTCTGCCAAGACAGAAAACATTGTATGGTCTGCTGACACCGCTACATTTAAAAGAGATGATAGTGATAACGTCATCAATGATTTTATCAAATCAATCACCCATGAATTAATGAAAAAACTGCGTTAAGCACAGTATTCAGATTTTAGAACTAACTAAAAAGCCATGGATCCCGACACATAGCCTGTCGGGGTTGGTGGTGATATCAATAAGTTATTTTTCATCAAAAGCTTGTTTTAGTGCCGGTAGCACCGGATCTGAGCCAAACCAGATTCTCAAATAGTTATTTAAGATAAATGCATTGTTTGTGTTTTCAAGCAACTCGCTGTTTTTGAACAGTTTTAGACTGTTTTCGTGAATAATCACAAGGTCGTATATGTCACCGTCTTGGACATCTTGGTAGGCTTTATTAAATTCGTTGACAGCACCCTTTATGGCGGATTGGTTTTCTATTTTGAGGTTGCGTAAAAAATATTCGGTGGCACTGCTGATGAAAAAATCACGTTTTATCGTTCTAAAATACCTGAAGCGCAGCAGTACCGGTGAAGCTGTCAGAATGTTTTGATTGTCTTGGCAATTATCCGTGAACCAGTCCACATCCACTATTTTGAAGATGAGACCTTTGCGCACCAGATGGTGGCCGCACTGTTGCCATTGCTGTGTATAAGCCACTATTTCTTTGGACTGACTGTTGGGCTCAGTGGCGTGCGTAGCAAAACAGACAAATAAAAATGATACCAGTGTAATTGTTTTCGAACTCATCGATTTTAGAGTCTTTGTTTAATTTTGATTAAAAAACGACCAATGAAAGGCAAATGCTCATAAAACGCTTCGGCACTGTTCCAAAAGTCGTGCTGAAATGTGATTTGACCCTGTTCATTAAAACGGAGCTGACTGATACCCACTGATTCTGAACTGATGTCTTTGCCGACGGCAGTAAATGTCATGTGCATGCGCCAGCGAACGTAATAATCACTGTCACTTTTAATGACCTCCAGAATGTCAACTTTGGAGTCCGCATTTTCAGTGGTCGAAGTTAAATATTGAATGAGTTCATCACGATGAGTGATGACCTTAAATGTGTCATTAAAGTAAAGTTTTTCGGCATACACTGTGCGGATATTATCGGCTGTGGCTCCTTTAGACATGTCCGCAAAGATTCGCTGCATTTGCTCTTTGGCATCGGCCTGATGCGTTACGGACTGTTGCGCTAAGGCATCAAAATAAGCATGGAAACTGTGATCGGACTTATATCCCGAGGAGCGGGTGCAGGCATAGAGCACTAAGAAAATCAGTGCTAAAATTATTATAGCTTTAATCACAAGAATAACTCATTTTTAGAAACATCCATCATACCGTTGGCTGTGTCGAGTCCCTGTGAAAACCGAGATTCTTGGCTTCACATAGTTTTCACCTTCTAGACTTAAAATAGAGTTTTTAAAAATATTCATTTGAATGAAAAAATTGTGGCTACAATGGTTTGATAATCAACAAAATCAAGTGTCTTCACAAGACGCGGGAATTGCGTGGTCACGAATCTTGCCTTTTGTGTTTTTGCACTTGGCCTGTTTGTTGGTATTCTTTGTGCCTTTTACCGGTTTCGCATTATTGGTTTGTGGTTTATCCTATTTTGTCAGGATGTTTGCCATTACCGCTTTTTATCACCGATATTTCTCTCACAAATCTTTTAAAACCGGGCGAGTTACGCAGGCTGTTTTTGCTGGTTTAGGTGCCACGGCCACTCAGCGTGGACCTTTATGGTGGGCAGCCCATCATCGTCATCATCACATTCATGCCGATACGGATCAAGACAGTCACAGCCCAAAGCATGGATTCTGGCACAGCCACATGGGGTGGTTCTTGCAATCTAAAAACTTCACCACCCAAGAAAAATACATCAAAGATTTGAGTCAATACCCTGAACTGCGGTTTATCGATCGCTATGACATTATTTTTCCCTTAGTCTACATGGTTCTGCTTTATGTTCTTGGTGAGGTTTTAGCTACTTTGTATCCTGCCTTAAAGACCGGTGGCTGGCAACTTGTTTTATGGGGTTATGTGGTTTCTACAGTGCTGTTGGCACATGTAACCTATGCCATCAATTCACTGGCGCATGTGTTTGGTAGTCGTGAATTTGATACCGGTGATAACAGCCGTAATAACTTCATTTTGGCTCTGCTAACCCTTGGTGAGGGATGGCACAATAACCATCATTGCTGTCCCGGGTCAGTGCGCCAGGGGTTTCGCTGGTGGCAAATTGATATCAGCTATTATGGTTTGTGGTTAATGTCTAAAGTCGGTTTGATTTGGGATTTGAAAACCCCCAACGAAGTATTGTTGAATAAGAAAAGATTGAGTGAGGTGGTGTCGTGAGAGTGGCCATTATTGGTGGTGGTATTTCGGGCTTAATGGCCGCTGATAAGCTTAATGGCCTTGTGGATTACAGTTTATTCGAGGCATCGCCAAACTTAGGAGGGCATGCCGATAGCCATGACATTGAGGTTGACGGTCAGACAATAACTGTGGACACCGGTTTTTTGGTCTATAACGAATCCCGATATCATCATTTTAAAGACATGCTTAACCGTTATGACGTTGATACTGAAGCCTCGGACATGAGTTTCGCCGTTTCCAACCGAGTCACCGGATTAGAATATAACGCCACCAGTGTGGGCGGTCTATTTTGTGATAAAAAAAACTTTGTTAGTGGTGCTTTTTACCGCATGATTTATGACATTATACGTTTTTACCGCAAAGCCCCTAAACTTCTTGCCGATGAAGTGGATGTGGGTATTTATGATTATTTGCTGACTGAGAAATATTCTGAATATTTTATTTATGAACACATGATGCCGATGGTCAGTGCTTTATGGTCCGGTGATTTTGAAACGGTTAAAGACTATCCCATTTATTATTTATTGCGATTTATGGCTAACCATAATATGTTGCAATTAACCGGCCGACCCCAATGGCGAACCATTTCAGGCGGTTCACAAAACTATGTAAAAGCCATTGAAAATCACTTGCAAGGATCGGTTTACCGCAACCAGCCGGTACATTCTGTTTGGCGCGATGATCAAGGTGTTATCGTAACCACAGATGAAGGCAAAGAACGTTTCCAAGCCGTAATTTTTGCCACTCACGTGGATGATACATTAAATTTACTTGACCAACCTAGCTTACTGGAAGCTGAGGCTTTGGGCGGTATCCGCTATGTTGAAAATCAAATGGATTTACACACAGATGGTCGTATATTGCCACGCAATAAAAAGGCCTGGGCCAGTTGGTCGGTTAATTATTATGGCGAAGCCGCTGCTGGTTGTCAGGTGAATTATTACCTCAATAAACTGCAAAACTTACCGGTTCAATCCCCGGTAATCGTCAGTCTAAACCAAACACAACGTATTAATCCTGAGTTGTGTTTACTCAGTAAAACCTACCGTCATCCGGTTTATGACCGTCAAACACCGGTTAAACAAAAACAGATACAGGCTTTGCAAGGTCACAACAACAGTTTTTACTGCGGTGCCTATTTAGGCTGGGGATTTCATGAAGATGGCGCGCAAAGTGGGGTTGAGGTGGCAAAATTAGTGCAGGAACAGTATGTTAAATAATGACATGCGAAGCTCAAGTAAACAAACCATGTTGCAGCCCGGTTATTTATCGGGGCATGTGGTACATCACCGTTATAGTCCAAAGGAACACCGTTTTACAGACCGCATGTACTGGCATCTAGTGGCCATAGATGATCTGAACAGTTGGTGTCAACAATCCTTGTTTCGCAGTCACAATGGTTTTAATATTTATGGTCTCTGCGACCGTGATTATGTGGTCAAAGACAAGCGATCCATTTCTATTAAATTAAATGAGTATCTTCAGCAACAAACGGGTGAAGTCTTTAACGGTCATGTTCTGCTTATGACGCATCCACGTTTTATTAACGTCGGTTTTAATTCGGTCAGTTTTTATTTTTGTTACCAACAAGATCAACTGACATTTATCGTTTCTGAAATTAACAACACCCCATGGGGTGATAAGCAACTGTATTTTCATGATTGTCGGCAACAGGATAAAACCAGCAAAGCCGATACATACGATTTTAGTTTTGATAAAACTTTTCATATTTCACCGTTTGTACCCATGGATATTCACTACCAATGGCGTTTTAAAGTCAACGCAGAAGGTGTGGATGTGCATATGAAGTTATCTAAAGACGGTGATTCCATCATGTATGTTGGTATGCAAACATTATGGTGTGCTTCTGACACCAAAGCGGGCCTATCTTTAACGGTCAGACGACCCGCACAAGCCTGGAAAATGTGGCTCAATATTTATTATCAAGCAGCCCGATTGTGGCTTAAAAAAATACCTTTTTATAACCATCCAAACAGTTAACAACCATGAATCAGCCAAATTTTAAAATAAATACTGACAGCAATTACCGAAATCAAACAGTCGAAAAGCCGTTGCGCACGGTTGCACATCAGCGTCCCCAGCGTGGCCGTTTAACCCGATGGTTAAAAAAACAATTATTGAATCATCTAAAAGACTTACAACACGCGCATCTGATCATCATCGATGGCGATGAACAATATAATTTTGGTGATGAGATGTCTGATTTGCAGGTCAGTCTTCACGTTCATGATGATCATTTTTACAGTGCTTTGGCTTTACAGGGTAGTGTTGGTGCGGCTGAATCTTATCAACGTGGTGATTGGGATTGTGATGAATTAACACGGTTAATTCGGGTTTTTGTGCGTAACCGGGATTGGTTAGACAGCATTGAAAACGGCAGTGCCCGCATTAAAAATGCCCTGCTTAAGGTGGGCCATTATTTTCAAAAAAATTCACCGCAAGGTAGCCGTCAGAATATTGCTGAACATTATGATTTAGGCAACGATTTGTTCCGTCTGTTTTTGGACGAACGCATGATGTATTCTTCAGCCATTTATAACCATGTCAATGATGATTTAGAAACAGCGGCCACCAGAAAGCTCAAAATTATATGTGAAAAATTGCAATTATCGGCCAATGATCGGGTCATTGAAATAGGTACCGGCTGGGGCGGTTTTGCGGTGTATGCAGCCCAGCATTACGGATGCCACGTCACCACCACCACCATTTCTGAACAGCAGTATCGTTACGCAGAGGACCTGGTTAAGCAATCAGGTCTGACAGATCGCGTTACTGTTTTGAAAAAAGACTACCGTGATTTATCGGGTCAGTTTGATAAATTAGTGTCGATAGAAATGGTGGAAGCGGTGGGGCATCAGTATTTGGCCACTTATTTAAAACAATGTGATGCCTTATTGAAAGAAGATGGTTTGGCGCTGATTCAAGCCATCACCATTGAAGACAGTCGTTATCAACAGGCCTTAAAATCAGTTGATTTCATCAAGAAGCATATTTTCCCGGGCAGCTTTATTCCTTCAGTGAGTACATTGGTCGGCACTGCCGGCGATCACAGCCAATTGAAATTGGTTAATTTAGAAGACATTGGTGACAGTTATGCCCGGACTTTGGCCGATTGGCGTCAACGTTTTAATGAGCAAACTATAGAATTAGAATCGTTGGGATACGACCGTGAATTTCGTCGCATGTGGCGGTTTTATTTCTGTTACTGCGAGGGTGGTTTTATTGAACGGGCCATCAGCGACGTGCATCTGTTATTGGCTAAACCGGGCAACCAACGACCCATGTGGCGTAAAAGCCTAGTCTAACCCATGAATTCATCGACTTTAAAAACCGTGATTCATGCCATGCTGCTCAATGCCCTGTGGTTTTCCGTGGTTTTGGGAGTGGCTTATGGATTTAAGCTGCCGGCTTTACTGGTGTTTATGCTGATTCTCGTTGTCACTGCTTATGAAGGCTGGCAACGCAGTGATGTGGTGGCCATGGTCTTTGGTTTGGTGGTGGGGGTTGTCTTGGATGGCTTCTTGCAAATCAGTGGTTGGGTTAATTATGGGCACTGGTTTAATTCACTGTGGTGGTTACCGCCGTATTGGATTCTGATGCTCTGGATTGGTTTTGCCTTGTCATTAAAAATCGGTATGCGTTGGTTGTTCCGAAGCTATTGGCTGGGTGCGGCGTTTTTAATTATTGGCGCCCCCTTGAGTTATTTTTCAGCCGCTAAACTGGGCGCGGTGGCGCTACAAAAACCGATGGCCGTGATGCTGTTAATCGCTGTGGGTTGGTGGTTTTATTTCAGTGTTTTATATGGCATCAATAAATCGTGGAGAAGGGCGTATGATGTATAGTCATCCAATAATCTTAGCTGCTGCAGTGTGTCTATTGTTACAACTGTCGGCTTTTGTTTATCAGCTTAAAACCCGGCATGCCGACAGCGTCGATATGGCCTGGGCGTGGGGCATTGTGGCCGCGGCGATTATTTACCAATTCATGCTGAGTGCGGATATCACTAATCGATTGTTGGTGCTGTTATTCCCGATTATCTGGTATGGCCGATTGGGTTGGCATTTACTGGCGCGTTATGACGGTCAGCATGAGGATTCCCGTTATCGACATCTGCGAAATCATTGGTCTGAAAACACGCAAGGAAAGTTCTTTGTCTTTTTTATGTTCCAGGCAGGTTTAAGCATCTTATTTTCATTGCCGGCTTATTGGTTATTGAATACTGAAGCGCTTGCGATGTGGCAAATGGCGGCGGCAATCGTGATTGGCGGTGGCGCTTTGCTGGGTGAAAGTTTGGCAGATCGACAATTACACCAATTTAAACGCAGCCATAACGCCAGTGAAGTGTGCAATGTCGGCTTGTGGCGTTATTCACGTCACCCCAATTACTTTTTCGAATGGTTACATTGGTTTATTTACCCGATTTTATTGTGGCACAGCGATTATCTCTGGTATGCCTTCGGCATGGTGGCGTTAATGCTCTTGTTCTTATTAAAACTCACCGGGATTCCATTTTCAGAACAGCAGGCCATTAAAAAACGTGGCTTAGCTTATAAGCGTTATCAACAACGCACCAACAAATTTTTTATAGGACCTGTTAACAATGATATATAAGATGATTGATTGGGTGGAGCGCGGCTTGGTACCTGACTTTTTGGTTCGCTCAGGCATTCGACACTTGGTCAAAAAAAGGTTATCAGAAGAGTCGGCCCAAGAGCCGGAGCAGGCGTCTCAGAAGTTTAATGATTTTTTGCTGGAATTAAAAACCACGGCGATGGCCATTGAAACCGACAAAGCCAATGAACAACACTACGAAGTGGACGCTGAATTTTATCAATGGGTATTGGGAGATTATGATAAATATTCATCGGCTTATTATCAGCCGGGTGATGATTTATCAACGGCAGAACGGCGCATGCTGGATTTATATATTGAACGGGCGCAACTCAAGGACGGTCAGCAGATTCTTGAACTGGGCTGTGGCTGGGGTTCGTTGACCTTATTTATGGCCGAACAATTTCCGAAAGCAAAAATTACCGGCGTCTCTAACTCCCATTCGCAGCGTGAATACATTATGGGACAGGCACAGGAACGCGGATTAAGTCATGTTGAAATCATCACCTGTGATATCAATGAATTGACGTTAGACCAGCGGTTTGACCGCATCATATCCATTGAAATGTTTGAGCATATTCGAAACTACCAGCAGCTTCTGGCCAACTGTTCTACCTGGTTAAAGTGCGATGGTTTGATGTTTGTGCATATTTTTTGTCACCGCTTTTTAATGTACCCTTATGAAGTCCGCGGCGAAGATGACTGGATGTCTGAATATTTCTTTAGTGGTGGACAAATGCCGGCCCAGGACACGTTTTTGTTTTTTCAGGATGACATGAAAGTGCAACGCCGGTGGCTGTTATCGGGTCAGCATTATGAGAAAACATCGAACCACTGGCTCAATAACATGGATCGCAATAAAAACCACATCATGCCGGTATTAAAACGGGTGTATGGTGATGATGCGGCCTTGTGGTGGCAACGCTGGCGCATCTTTTTTATGTCATGTGCCGAGTTGTTTGGTTATGATAAAGGTAATCAATGGTTGGTGGGGCATTATTTGTGGTCTCCAAAAAATAAATGAGCAACACAATTAAAAAAGATAAAGGCTTAGTCAGTAAGCTGAATAAAGTCTTTATTATTCAATTGGTCTTTATCAGCTTGGCCACCGTGGGTGGTGTTTTTGGCGCCGCCAAAGTGGTGGAAAATGTCCTGATTAAACAAGCCTTACAAGGTGAGGCCGCATTTTTCTGGGAACACCGCGCTAACAATTCGGATTTTCCCTTACCCAAAACCATGAATCTCACCGGTTACATGGTTAATAACGATGATTATTCCGCTGTACCGGAGCCTCTGGCAACCATGCAAGAAGCCTATCAACGGGTGGAACTCAACCATAAAATGCCGATTGCCTATGTAACCCAAAAGGGCAACCAAAAGCTGTTTCTGGTTTTTGAAGAAGCCCAGGTGTCGAAATTGGCGTTTTATTTTGGTATTACACCCTTGGTGATTGTATTGCTGGCCATTTATTTACCGGCTTTTATTTCCTATGTGCATTCAAAGCGGGCCTTGTCACCGATTCTGCAGTTGGTGCGAAAACTGGAAAAGGTTGATATTTCGCAAGCGGGTTTAAGTCAGCTCAATTTCGATGATGTCAATCAATACGCCAACAATGAAATCAACACCCTGGTGGCCACCTTTGAAAAAGTCTCCGGACGCATTGCCGAGTTTGTTAATCGCGAGCGAAACTTTTCTCGTTATGCCGGTCATGAGTTACGAACACCTTTAGCGGTACTGAAGGGGAATGTTGAACTACTGAAAAAACAGCCCCTGGAACCAGCGGCTAAACGTTTAGTGATGCGCATGGAACCGATGGTGGCTGATATGCAGTCATTGATAGAAGCTTTGTTGCTTTTATCCCGCGAAAATCAGGTCGCTAACCAAGAGGTCACGGTGATTAATGATGTGCTCAAAAACATCGTTGAGCAGGCCATTGCTTTATTCCCCGATAAAGAAGTCACTTTGCATTGGCGCATGAAGCATCTTATCGAGGCGCCAATCGCGGAACAAATTTTTTCTATGGTCATCAGTAATTTGGTGCGTAATGCCTGTTTATATTCAGGTGATAAGCCCGAGTTGACGGTCACCATAGATCATAATCACATCATTATTTCAGACCAGGGTAAAGGCATGGATGCGGAGACCTTGAAGAGAATTAAAGAACCCTTTTACCGCGGCGATGAGTTCGGTGAAAAAGGATTCGGTTTGGGTTTGTCGATTGTCGATTGGCTCTGTCAGCAATGCGGTTGGCAAGTGGATTTTTTAAGCCAACCCGATCAGGGAACCACGGTCACCTTAACCCTTACACAAGTTAAAATATTAGCGTAGTATATTGAACATATGTGCACAATGAGTGAATCATAAAACAGTCAGATACAAGGCTTTTTTTCTTCGTAATAGTTATTCATATTGCAAGGAAATATAACGCCGTAGATGGCTGTTTTAGGATTCACCCTTCGGGAGTCAGCCACAAACCTCATTACAGCGTCCCCTAAAAGGGCCTACTGTTGGTATCGCTCTTGATAAGGACTAAGGCCATTATCTGCAACCGATGCCTTGTTATGAGGCTTGTGACAGACTCTCATAGTACACAGATGTTTAATATACTACGCCAGCTACACAGGAGCACAACACATGACAAATATTAACGTATTACTGGTGGAAGACCACCAATCATTGGCAGAAACAGTGACTGATTTTCTGGAATTGGCAAACATCACCGTCGACTATGCCGCAGACGGTATCACCGGCATGCATCTGGCTGTCACCAACCATTATGATGCCTTGGTTTTAGATGTGATGTTACCCGGCATGGGCGGCTTTGATATTTGCCAAAAAGTGCGCAAAGAAGTGCGATCCGATGTGCCCATTATTATGCTCACCGCCCGCGATCAAATCGATGATAAAATCACCGGATTTGACTCAGGTGCCGATGACTATTTGGTGAAACCCTTTAATCCCGATGAATTAGTGGCTCGCATAAAATCACTGGTCCGCCGCCACCGCGGCGAATTCGACCAAAGCGCCCTGCAAGTCGGTGATTTGGTGTTCGATCTCGCCACCATGCAAGTCAAGCGCGACAAACAATTGCTCAAAGTATCCCCCACCGGCATGCAGATTCTTAAAATCTTGATGAAAAAATCCCCCGAAGTGGTCACCAAAGAACAACTCACCCAACAACTCTGGGGCGACCTCGTCCCCGAATCCGACGTCCTGCGCAGCCACCTCTACCTACTCCGCAAAATCATCGATAAACCTTTCGATAAAGAATTGTTGCATACCATACCGGGTGTGGGTTTGAAGATGGCGGATGAGGATTAAAATAAATAATCTCAAAAATGCGTTATTATCCGGCCATATAGATGCTAATAGGACACAAATGCGTTTTAACCTCGAATTGTTCGAATAAAAACGCATAAATCTTCAACAAAGTGGTGATAAAGCACTCAAAAAGGCGTAAAAAACCCCTAAAAAGCTGATTTAAGCCCTAAGTTTGGATTAAAATGTATGTTTAATAAGTTGTTATATTTTTTGAGTAGTCATGAGCACGATAATTAGAACTGTATCAACGTCACTACTTTTATTCATGCTGCCGATAGCCGCTTATCAGGCATACAAAATATTGCTTATTGGTAGCTGCGATCCAAAGTTTGGCTGTTGGGGCACTTTCAAACTTAGCTTGTTAATTTGCTCAGCGTACGGCTTTATATCGCTAGTTGCATTAATCTCGGTTCAGTTGTTATCCAGAGTAAACATGCTCAACGTGCTAGCTGTACTGGTAACACTGCTACTCGGAGCAACACATTGGTTTGTGCTTTCGATTGAGTTTTTAGATTCGCTAACCATGCAGGTGCTATTTTGGCTGGCGCTGTCAGGTGTGCTTTATTCACTTGCAGCTGTAATTTCAAAAAAATATAACAAGCAAAGCCAGCCGACGCGTACCGCGCGGCTGCTTTGAGCGTTATATAGGCCCAGTGAGACTATGAAGATTCCATCCAGCGCTGTAACGGTTTTGTTCTTATGCATATTCTCGCCAGGGGCGATAGCGGGCAATCATATTGATATCTCGCCATGGATAATGATTTTCTATCCAATCTTTTTTGCGCTCGAGAATCCGCTACTCTCACTCGCATTTGTTTTAATCGTGGTATTCGTATATCGGGCTCTTAAAAGAAAAGGGGTGCTTGGCCCCAAGGCGCCAAGGTACAACTGGGTTTGTCCATCGTGTGACGAGGTAAACCAAGCTAACACAGCAATTTGTAGTAAATGTTCAAAAAATGTCGCGTAGGCTCATATAACAAGGCGCATCAATTCGCGGCCGGTGGCCGCCGGACGCCCTTTTCATTGCGGCTGCGCCTCCATTACAAGGGCGCCGTTGTGCGCTGGCGTTATACGGCACCGCACGAGCATCTGATTTTGAACCAAAGCGAGATTATATTGCCTTCCGAAAGCCCCTAATAATCTTGCAGATGATATCGATTCAATATCAGTTAAAACTCATTAAAAGAGAAAATGAAATTGATTAAAACTGATTGGGATATATTTAAAGCAAAGTTTTCAGCAAATCCACAAAATGCTTTTGAGTGGATGTGTTATCTCCTTTTTTGCAATGAATTTAGCGTGAAAACTGGCATTTTTCGCTATAAAAACCAATCGGCAATAGAAACCAATCCGATTTCCTCAAATGGAGTTAATGTTGGTTGGCAAGCTAAATTTTATGACGCCGCATTATCTGGCCACAAAAATGACATACTAGATACGATTACAAAAGCGAAACGTGACTATCCCCATTTAAATAAAATAATTTTTTACACAAATTCAGAATGGGGGCAAAACAAAGGAAAAGAACCACAAGGGAAAATAGAAGCAGAACAAAAGGCAAAGGCAAACAACTTAGAAATTGAATGGAGATGCTGTAGCTTTTTCGAATCGCCGTTTGTTGTCGATGATTGTAGCCGGATCACTTCGTACTTCTTTACTCAATCTGATAATTTATTTGGACTTTTGGAGTCGTTCGAGTCTCATACAGGTGCAATTCTGGACGATATTGAAACTGCTATAACTTTTGGCGACCAAGATGTTTCAATCAATCGCTCTAATATTATATCTGAAATTGAAAAGTCAGATGCTAGCGCGTTAATTATAAGTGGCGAAGGCGGCACGGGAAAAACAGCCTTGATAAAAGAGCTGTATGGAGACAAAGGAAAAAATGATGCTTTTTATGTCCACAAAGCGACAGAATTTTCTGTTAGTAGCTTGAATGTATTTTTGTCAGGTGTTTTTCTAAAAGATTTTATTGGAGCACATGAAGGAGCTGAAAATAAAACAGTTGTTATTGATTCTGCGGAACACTTGCTTGCTTTGGAAAATACTGATCCTATTAAAGAGTATCTATCCAATTTAATCAAAGCTGGATGGAGGGTGTGGTTCACCACGAGAAATACCTACCTAGATGATTTAATTTTTCAGCTATATGAAGTATACAAAATTAGCTTTAAGTCGGTGCATCTAGAAAACCTGAATGAAGATACATTATTCGAACTTGCCAAAAAGCATAATTTTGTCATCCCTGATGACAAAAGGCTCAAAGCGCTCATATTGACTCCATTTTATCTTAGGGAGTATTTGAAGCATTACCAAGACAACAAGGGCGCAAGCTACTTTGAATTCAAAGAGTCTTTATGGCCAAGAGTCATTGCGAAACGATCCCCGCAACGAGAACAATTTTTCATACATCTTGCTAAAGAAAGAGCTAATTCAGGAAGGTTTTTCGTTAATCCAGATCATAGCTACTCAAATGAAACGGTAGAACAATCGTTGGTTTCCGATGGAATAATTAGCTATGAGTCTACTCGCGGGTATTTTATTACTCATGATATATATGAAGAATGGGCGCTTGATAAATTCGTTGAGAGTAATTATTTATCCTCAG
Source organism: Marinicella gelatinilytica (assembly GCF_026410405.1). GTDB lineage: Bacteria > Pseudomonadota > Gammaproteobacteria > Xanthomonadales > Marinicellaceae > Marinicella > Marinicella gelatinilytica. The sequence continues at coordinate 75,748 of NZ_JAPMLN010000009.1, forward strand.
AAAATGCTGAAATATTTTTTGATAGAATACAACAGTCTTTGCCCATAAGAAGGGTTTTCAGGCGGTGGCTATCAGAGAAACTTAGTGCGGCCAATGAAGAAGTTAGCCATCTTATTGTAGAAACCTTGTCGTCTCACAAAATATCCAATTTGTGGAAGGATGAAGTGCTAATTTCCATGCTTCTATCCGACTATTCCGATTATTTTTTTACCGTTAATAAAGATTTACTATTGGAAGACGATTTCAGACTTCTAAAACGGATATGCTTGCTGATAAGAATAGGATGCAAAGAGATAGACAATAGTTTATTTGATAAGCTTGGTGTGAGAACGCCAGATATTTTATCAATGGAATATATAATAACCAAACCGAAAGGAAACGGATGGAAATCGCTTGTCAAGTTCATTTTCGATAACATCGAGAAAATCGGTATTGATAATCTCAATTTTGCATTACCTGCCCTCTACGACTGGAACAGTCACAACAAGTCTGGCGACGCAACTAAATATTCCAGCCTAATTGCATTATCGTTTTACAAATCGGTAATAGAAAACGATGTCTATATTAGGGATGATGGTTTTTCCAAAGAGTTGATCCTAACCATTCTTTATGGGGTAGGTGAAATTAAAATTGAACTTGAAGCAATCATTGATGAAATAATTCTAAACAAATGGAAGCGAAATAACGATCCATATCATCTTATGAGTGAATTCATTTTAACCAAAATGGAATGCTTTAATGTTGCTATGGAAATTCCGGAAAAAGTGATCGCTCTAGCCAAATGCCTTTGGGTGTATGAACCACCAGAAAACCGCGATTATTTTTATGGATCAAGACTAGAGATAGATCATGAATTTGGTGTTGAGAATGGACATCAAGACTATTTTCCCGCCAGTGCCTATCAAACACCTATATACGCCCTGCTGAAAACCAATTTAGAATTAACATTAAACTTCATTGCCGACCTAATTAATTATGCTTCAAAAAAATATGAAGAATCCAGCCTTGATAAGGGCCAGATTGAAACAGCAACACTATTACTAGATGATGGGAAGAAAGTTGATCTACCTATTTCAAATCGTCTTTGGTGCATGTACCGAGGAACACAGGTAAACCCTGATTTACTTGAATCAATATTAATGTCTCTAGAACGCTTCTTTCTTGAGAGGGGAAAAAATACCAAATCTGAAACACTTGAATTTTATCTAAATTATATCCTAACAAGATCTGAATCTTCTGCGCTCGTGGCTGTTGTTGCAAGCATAGTATGTGCTTTTCACGAGAAAACATTTAATGTAGCCAAAACTCTATTCAGGACAAAAGAATTTTTTTTCTATGACACATCTAGAATGATGTTGGATCAAACACATAAAACTCAACTTACTTCGCTCAAAAACTTTAGCATCAACCGGATGAATGAGCTTCATGAGAATGAAAGGATAAGTGCGTGCGATCAAAAACATCGAAAAAATTCACTAGAAAATATAGCGCTTCAGTATCAGTTTTTTAGGACAGAAGAAGTGAGCGAAGAAGAATCTGAGAAAAGGCTTCGAGAAATTTGGGAAATTTGGGATGTTCACTACAAAAACTTACCGGAGAAAGAACTAGAAAATCATCGCGATAAAACTTGGCGTCTATATTTAGCCCGTATGGACAAAAGAAAAATGTCACCTGAAGCAAAGGAAATGGAAAATGGTATAGCAATAGAATTCAATCCGGAGATTGATCCAGAGCTTAAGGAATATAGTGAAACATCTCAGCGAGAAGCGAGCAGGCCGTTTACACATTCCGGTTTAAAAATTTGGGCTGATAGCAGGCTTTATAATAGAGAAAACTACAAAAAATATGAATTTTATGAAAACGATCCACTGACTGCTTTGGGCGAGGCAAAAGAAATATGGAATCAACTTTCAGAAGGCTGCATGGCGGAGGAACTACAGTTCGATCGAGCCACACCATCGTATGTGTGCGCCGTGCTATTGCGAGACTTTAAAGAAAAGTTAGGAAAAACCGAGCTAGAATTTTGCAGGGAAGTCATATTTGAATACGCAAACATCGTTAACAATGATGATTACATACACCAGATTGGTGACGGCCTTGTTCCTGCGTTATTTGTGCTGCCAAAATTGATAGAAGATTTTCCGGATGAAAGGCTAACTATCAAGCTGCTGTTAATCAAAGCACTGATGAGGCATGATCAAATAACGATGATGGGAGTGGACAGGATAAATTCAGTGGCCATTAAAGCTGTTCAGCACTTATGGAAGAATGAATCTGAGTTCATGAATTCGTTGTATATTGGGTATTTGGTAATTGCTCAAAAATATAGAGATGTTCGGGATCGTTTAAGACAAGAGGCATATAAGCAGCACAAATATGAAATTGATAACAATGACTTTGAACAGGAGTTATTTAAAGAATTAGAGCGTGTACTAAACAGTATCGAAGATGAAACCATCACGGAATCCGTAATAGACAACATTGAAAGCATAGATAACGACATATTGATAACTGCTTTTCAGCTTGCACCATTGGATGGCGAACACAATAAACCAGTGCCGTTTGTCGAGGAGATTATTAAGATAATTTCACAGCAATTGCTTTCACCAGACAGAGAAGACCGGCTTGATTATACTTTCAGATATGAATTTTTAAAGCACTATGCCCGTTTTATCCTGCATATAGGGAATAGCGAGAAGGACAAATACCTTAAATATTTTACCGATAATTTCACCTTGAGTGAAGGTGTGGCAGATTTGTTAAATGAATTTGTTAGCGCTGAAGACTCATTGAATATGCCGGACTCATTTTGGTATGTTTGGAATCGATTTAAAGACCATATCGTTGATTCAATAAATAGCCAAGGTTGGAGGCATGATAAAGAACGTATAATCGAATCCTTTTTATTTGGAAGAGTCCCTTGGAAGGATGAAGCAATGACATGGCATACATTTTCAACGGAGAATAAAGCTTTTTTTGATGAGCTAAGTGGCAGGATCGGTGGTGAGCCTTCTTTTATTTATAGCATTAGTAAACTCCTTTGTGGCATTGGAAGTGAATTTTTAGATGATGGTATTTACTGGATCAGTAACGCAATTAAGACTTTTGATATTGATATATCAAAGGATAAATCAGGTAATACTATATTTTATTTGGAAAGATATATGAGAAGGTATTTATTCAAAAATCATGACAAAGTTAGACGAACACCAAATTTACGGGCAAAGTCAATGGTGGTTCTGGATTTCCTGGTTGAGCAATATTCAATTACTGGTTATCTCCTAAGAGAAGATGTAGCCTAGCTAAAAAACTTTGTGGCCGAGGTTTACCGAAAAACCAAAGGCCTAAATCAAATACGAAGAATATATTATTTGTAGTTTGTGTCGCTCCTATCCATATGCTGACAAATGGCGACATATTCACGTGCCGTATAAAACATAAACAAGGACAGTCATTTAATGAAGGTCGTAAAACGAGCCATGATGTTAAATTTTGACGCATAATAACACGTTAAATTGAGTGTTTTTGAGTGGTTAAGTTTGTTTAAGGTTTGTAGTGCCTTGAAAAAGCTTTTTTAGGTTGTTTTCTCTGATTCAAGCCGAGCGTCATGGTTTCACGAGTGTGAAGTATAAAAAAAGAATCTGTTTGGCTTGCTCTATTCGAGAGCCGGCTTTAAGCGTATTCCAACCGACCATGACCGATTTGTTTTTTTTGAATATTCTTTGAGCTGGCTAGCAGTTCCAACGACGGTATAGCCAACAGATTTAAAGCCTTTTAACTCATCGATTTATCAACCTGGGAGTCTGAACATTGCTTGATTGACGCCATAACGTTATGACGCTATAATGACAATTTAGCTCAGTCTCCGGAAAGCACCATGACCGAAACATCAAAGCGTTCTACAATTTATTTTGAACCGCAGTTGCATGCGGCGCTCAGGCTGAAAGCCGCGCATACCCACCGTTCCTTATCAGATATCGTTAACGAAGCGGTTCGGGCGGCGCTGGCTGAGGATCAGGAGGATTTAGCGTCCTTTGAAGAACGGGTTTCCGAGCCGACTATGAGCTATGAGGCCTTGTTGGACGATTTGAAGGCTCATGGCAAAATATAAGCTGGTCTTCAAGAAGTCAGTCGCCAAAGATTTACGCCCAATCCCAAACAAAGATGTTGCCCGAATCCTTCATCGTATTGAGGCATTGCGGGAAAATCCCCGGCCAATTGGCAGTGAAAAGCTTTCAGGTCAGGAACGCTATCGGATTAGACAGGGCGTGTATCGAATTATCTATGAAGTGACCGATATGCAGTTGATTGTTACGGTGGTGAAAATAAGTCACCAAAAGCAGGTTTATAAGCGCTAAAAATCTAATTGGAGCGCTGCTGAGCAACACGACTCGCTGAGCCGGTTGGTGAGCGTAGCGAATCAGAGGCGAAAAGCGCGAGGTTAAATGAAGTGATCGCCGCGGTTGCTTTCACTTTTGTCGGGAACAAAAGTGAATTATGCCCCAAGAACACACCCCTGCACCCCTCTCAAGAGGGGAATGATTCTGTCTATATTTAAACAGTGCATTAAGAATCAGCACTTTTATTTCCCCTCTTGAGAGGGGATTAAGGGGTGTGTCTGTTCAATCTCAAAAAATTGAAATTTTAATAAATCCAATGCGTTATTTCACAGTCTCTGGCGCATGGGAACGAGTGAATATTTTAGTCGTACGACAATTATTGAGCTGGCATTTAGAACACATCAGTCCATCCCAAAGATATTTCAATTTCAGTGGTGTACAATCTCAACACTTTCTAAAACACGTATTAACCATGAATCTAAAACTCAAAATATTCTCTGTTTGTTGCTTACTATCTTTCTCGATGATTATTCACGCAGAGATAGATGTGCAAAAACAGGCAGAAACCATTAGCAAGAAATACATTATTGCGGATTTGCATGTGGATGTGCCTTATCGGTTAAAGGAACAGTATGAAGATGTGAGTCAGGCCACCGAGAGTGGTGATTTTGATTATCCGCGGGCTATAAAGGGTGGTTTGGATGCGCCGTTTATGTCGATTTATATTCCTGCGAGCATTGAGGCAGAGGGCGGTGACAGCACAGCCGTGGCTAATGAATTGATTGATGGCGTGGAAAAAATGGTGGCGCAATCACCGGATAAATTCGCTTTAGCGAAATCACCTGCCGATATCAAAGCCAACTTTAAAGAAGGCCTGATTTCTTTGCCGATGGGGATGGAAAATGGTTCGCCGATTGCCGGTAATCTGGATAATTTAAAACACTTCTATGATCGTGGTATTCGCTACATTACTTTGTCACATTCGCTCAGTAATCACATTTCTGATTCGTCTTATGACGAAAAACGTCCGGCGCAGGGCTTGACTGACTTTGGGAAAGAATTGGTCACAGCCATGAACAACATCGGCATGATGGTTGATGTCTCGCATATTTCTGACCTGGCCTTCGAACAAGTGATTGAAATCAGCGAAGTGCCGGTGATTGCGTCGCATTCTTCGGCGCGGCATTTTACGCCCGGTTTGGAGCGTAATATGGGTGATGACATGATTAAATCCCTGGCTGACAAGGGTGGGGTGATTTTTATCAACTTTGGTTCAACCTTTGTCTCTCAGAAATCGATTGACAGCTATGATGCGTATAAAAAAGCTGTGGCTCAATTTCTAACAGAGAACGGTGTCAAAGCCGATAGTGAAGAAGCCAAAGCCTTTACTGAAGCCTACCTCGAAAAAGCACCCTTTGAGTTTGCCACTTTAGACATAGTTTTAGATCATTTTGATTATGTGGTGAAAATGGTGGGCATCGATCATGTCGGTATCGGCTCGGATTACGATGGTGTGGGCGATTCTTTACCCACCGGCTTAAAAGATGTCTCGGCTTACCCGAATTTAATTACCGGATTGTTACAACGCGGCTACTCAGAACAGGATATCGAGAAAATCCTGTCCGGTAACCTGTTCCGCGTCTGGCAGCAAGTTGAGGATTATGCCCAAAACCACACGTCACAGTAAAAGGACAATGATTTTAATAAGCCCTTGCATAGTGTGAGGTCTTATTATAAAAATAGCTGTTCGCGTAGGGTGGGATTCGCCCACCATAATGAGCGACAATCTGCCAGGCTTTATGATCAACTATGTCGACATTACGGGGCTTTTTATACAAGCTAAAATAAAGACATTGGAGAAACTATGGATATTGTAACCCTTAATGAAAAACAAATTTACGGCATGTCGGTGCGAACCACTAACGCCCAAGAAATGAACCCTGAAACAGCACGAATTGGCAAAACCTGGCAGACATTCGATCAGGAGGTGTCGGTGGATTACCAGGGTGGAGAACGGGTTTATGGCGTTTATTATGATTATGAATCTGACGCCAGTGGTGAATTTAATGTCTTAGCGGGCACTGAAAAAGCGGATGAGGCACTTGAGAAAGTAACCATTAGAAGCGGAAAATATTTGGTATTTAAAGGTCTGGCGTCAGCACCTGATGACCAAGCACGTGTTGAAGCTGTTATTAAAACCTGGGGCGAAATATGGGATTACTTTAGCAACCCGGATTCAGCGCACAAACGCGCTTACACAACAGATTTTGAACATTATAAAAATCCAAAAGAAATTGATATTTATATCTCAATTGCTTAAACAATAACTATAATAAAGTGACTGTCCTAGATTGGCCAAACATGACGCACTTAAAAAGCTTTAGAGCAATCCTTTACTTCACCCTTATTTTTACCGTTTCCTGCAGCAGCCAAAACACAAAAGAAATCTCAGAAGATTTCTATGTCGGCCTGCCTACACAGCCTGTTAAGGTTTTGAATACCAACGGTACCTGGTTGGTCTACGATTTTCATATCAAGGCTCCCAATTTGCAAAACGTCGCCATTTATTATGAAGATGAGTTGCAATTGAATTATGAAGATTTTAATCAACGCGGCGATGTCAGTATTGGCAGTATCTGGCTGGCTTATCCTGAGAATGGCTGGTCAAGCGAAGAACTCAGGCATATATTTAAATATAAGGATAATTCTGGCAACGCAAAAGAACATGTTTTTAATTTGAAAATAGACCGTCAATATCCCGATCCAATCACAATCTCTTTTCCATTGCCACAGGGCGTCTGGTTGGCTGAAGGGTCGCCGGGTGTCAGTTCATACCACACACGCGCTTTGTTTCCCTTTAATGAACCGGTCTTTGATACGAGGCAAGACGCTTATCTTTATGGTAACAATCCGCAGCGTTATGCCATCGATTATGCCAAACTGGTCGATGGACTCCCATATAAAAACGATGGTTCAAAACTTGAAGATTGGTACTGTTTTGATCAGCCGGTTCTGGCAGCCCAAGGTGGCACAGTTATTTATGCTAAAGATGGTATACCTGATAACCAAACGCCCTTTGAACTGGATTATGAAACTGATATCAATAATGCCACCGGCAATGTCGTTTATATTGAACATGCCGATGGCAGCATCGGCAATTACTCCCATTTAAAACTGAACTCTGTTTTAGTGAAAGCCGGCGATGTCGTCACCACTGGACAAGAACTGGGGCGATTTGGTAATTCAGGCAACTCCTTCGCACCGCACTTGCATATGCACGTACTGACAAATCCGGATGGCAAGCAACTGGAGAAATATTCCGACGGTCTGTTTATGGAAAGCCAGCCTTACAAGTTTTCACAATTTACAAAATTGGGCACAGCGCCGGTCGGTTATTTAGATATTAAACCGATCTATCCGTTTAAGCCAACAGATTCTGAAGTTCAGCGCAATGTAATGCCGGCTGAAAGTGATGTGATTGAGTTTTAATGCTGGTTTTTGAGTCTTGAGGTAACTGTTTAATTCTATTTTAGTAGAGATTGTCCAGATGTTTAAGCGCACAACAGTTAAACTGTTTTTGATAATAGTTTTTACCTACACAGTGGTTTGGCTTCCCTATGTCATTTGGGAAGACCGTTTACCGGATTATTTAATCACACCATATGCTGTAATGGGATTGATTCAGATGGCGCCTGTTTATATTTTAAATGGACTTGGAATTCCCGGATTGCTTCTTGACCACTGTGGTTGGGGATGGTGTGGTGCAACAATTTATGGTTACATTGTACTCGCAACGTTTTGGGTAGTGGTCGCATGGCTGACTGCTTGGCTCATTTCAAAGCTAATAAATGCCAAGTTAGGTAATCTACGTACATCAAAGTTAAATGGATTTCTTTCAAGCTTTATGACGGGCTGGGCCCATCTTACCTGGCTGATCGCTTGTACGAAAATGGCTATAGAGAAGTGACTGTCTACGATTACTCTGATAACGTAGCTATTTGAATTTTTTAATGGTTTAGGATTGAGTCTAAATGAAAAGAAATTTTTTATTTTTACGATTATTGGCGTAATATAGTCATATAAATCCTGGTGGAGTGCTTACTTTATGAAGTTAAAGATTTTTATTTTTTTATGTTTGCTTGGCAATATTTGGGTGGCTAATGCCCAAGACCCTTTATCAATAGAGCCTCAAATCCCTTTTGCAGGACAAAATATTGATTTTTTGGCTGAGTCATGGGTTTGTTATTCGGTTGATATTATTAACAGTGTTGTTGAAGTTGACGGTAATATTGTAAGGATTTTTGTTCTGCCAAATGATGTCTGCACAACAATTACACCTATACCTCCCATGAGCGTTACAGCTGAATTTATGGCTGGCCAAATTAGTGGCTTAAGTGAAGGGATTTATACCTATGAATTATACCGAATACTAGATCCTAATGATTTCCCCCCAATGCCTGTTGACTATTCTACGTATTTTGTTAGTCAGTTAGACTTTGAGGTTCGAGGTGCGCCTGAGCCAACATCTGTGGACACCACTTCGAATCTAGGTATTATGGCTTTAATTCTATTAATAATGAGTATTAGCTTTGTATTTGTGCGTAAAAGGTAGAAGTATTCTAAGACGTAATCGATAAGTAATTGAGGAGATGCGTTAAGTCAACTTAATCAATTTGAGCCCATCTTACGAGGCTAATTTTGCCAAGCCCACGAATTGAGTATGAATAGACTAAATTCCAGTTAATGGAGATATATTAGTCATAAAACCATGTAGGTTAGACAGAGCAACGCGAAGCCCGACATATTAAAATTTGAAGGACACAGTATGAAAATTAAGATTTCAGAAGATTATTATGATATTGCTGCTGAATGGCAGTATCAAATGATTGTTATACTTAAAGAAACCTTAAAGAAAAAAGGGATAGCGGGTGAGAAAGCAAAAGATATAATTGGAGATTTCACTTTTGATTTTGCCATGCTGCATAATCAAGCGGAGATTAGAGTTCAGGGTAAATCTTATAATCCGCGTATTTCTTTTGATGACTTTCAGGGAAGATTAATCACCACAGAGGAAGAAACAAATTTACATGAATACGCATTCGGTAATACCAGTGAAGCATTCGGGGAGTGATGTGTTTTATACAGTTGAGTTAAAACTGAAGTGACTATTCATGAAAGCTAAAAAATTCGATAAAAAATTTGATGATGATCAATCCGATATTGTTGATGATCTTGATCTAAAAACGATGAGACGGCCTAATCGTGAGCAAAAGCGTGTCAATGTTGATTTTCCGATTTGGATGATTGAATCACTTGACCAAGAAGCATCACGTGTGGGTGTTACCCGGCAGTCAATTATAAAAGTTTGGTTGGCTGAGCGGTTGGAGCAGTCAGGTCATGATAAGACAAGGCATTCTGGTGCGGCAAACAATGCTGATGTTTGATGCGATATTATCACGTTGTAATCGGGATAAGTAGGATGGGCTCCGCCCATCAACAATTAATGACAATGTTCCAAGATTTATGATGGGCGAAGCCCATCCTACAAGGCTTAACGAGGTGATAGAGGTTTTCGTATTATGAACATAGTAATGATGTTAAAAAACGAACGACAAACATATCCAGAGTGTTGTTGTGAAGATATGCGTGAAGCCCTTTCAGATAGTGAGCATCCTATCTACTATAGCAGTGCTTTTCAGGAATTTGGTCTTCAATTAAGCAGCGGATTTGAGTATTCAATTCTAAAATACTGTAATTGGTGTGGTACAAAGTTACCCAAATCGAGAAGAGATGCATGGTTTGATTCGCTAGAGAAGCTAGGTATTGATCCGTGGGGAAATGACATACCAATAAAATATCTAAGTTCTTCGTGGTTGGAGTAGAGAAAGATGGGTATTGCCCACCGGCAATAAATATAATCTATCAATTTTATGATTGGCTCAAAATACACCACGGATTCACTGCATAATAAAATTGTTTTTAACTGGAAATTGTAGGAATAATACGAAAATGCACGATTTAGTGTTATATGATAATCTTATGTACTAGCTTAATAAGCTGGTATATATCATTTGGAGCCTTCCGTGAGTATTAGATATTTATCTGAAAATGACATATACAAACTGTATTCTATAAATGAATCTGTTTATTTAAAGGATAAGTCAAAATCAGATAATTTGTGTGATTATGAAAATTCGGATTTATATTTGACCAGTGTTTATGGTGACCCCGATTCAGCCCTTATTTCATTTGATGGTACATTCATTTGTGTAGCTGGTTGTGGTATTAGTATATATTTTATCGAATCTAAAAAGTGCATTCAATTATTTAACGAACCTGAAGAAATCATATGGACTGAGGGTGTATATCAAAGTGCAGAAGACGGACAACACTATGTTAGGTTTAATGCTAATACCGAAACTGAGAAATTCAGAATATATAGATTAAACGTTAAAACTAGTGGACTGGAGATTTTAAGTTAGGTAAGTTGGGCAGAGCGCAGCGAAGCCCAACATTTTTTCCAGTCGGCATGGCATGATGTTGGGCTTCGCAAGCTCAGCGCCAACCTACAATTTCTATCGGAACGAGATTTGTCAACTTAATTTAACGTCCAACTGACCAACAGGCGGCAAGGGTTCTTGATTGTCTAATTCCCGCAAGGCTTTAAACAATTTTTTCGAGTGGGGTGGTTCGGGTTTTTTCAGGTAATTGCGGACCAGGTTGCGGAGCTCGTTCAGGGTTTCGTGGGGGAAATGTTCGTAAAGGTAGGCATTTAATGTTTTTTCGTGGTCAATGTAGGCCGTTAGCCATTGGTTAATTATGGCGTCTCTGACTTGAAAATGGGCATTTTTAGCCTCATCTTGTTGCAACTGTTGTTCAATGCTTTGATAATCGCACTTGGCCAGCAGTTTGCCCATGTATTGGGTATGCCGTTTGGCGGCAATGTGGCTGGTGATGCGTTTCGATTCATCAATGGCTGCGATTAATGCCGGCGGTAAATTTAAAGCGTCACGTTTTTTCGCCGGTAGCTCGGCTATTTCTCGGGCCAGGTCTTGGAGACCGTGGGCCTGTTTTTTTAGCTGGGTTTTACTTAAGGTATTTTCCACTGATTGGTCGCTGTTTGGCGACTGGTCTTTATTAGACATAAACGGCTCAGGTATGAATCAAATTGATATTGTCACAAAAGTTCTTGAAACAGTAAAGCATAAAGGCGCCGATGATGCCGAAATTAGTTATGCCGAAGGCCGGGGGATAGGCGTAAGTTGTCGCCAGGGCGAGGTCGATACGGTCGAGAACAACCAGGATAAATCGTTAAGCTTAACGGTGTATAAAAACGGTGCCAAGGGTACCGCCTCCACCGCGGTGGTTAATGATGAAAGCATTGCCTTGACCATTGATAAGGCTTTGGCCATTGCGGCTTTAACCGCACCGGATGAGGCGGCGGGTTTAGCTGATAAGGAATTATTGGCCACAGAATTTAAAGATTTACACACGGCTTTTGATAATCCCTATGATCCTGAAACTTTAATTGCCTATGCTTTGCGGGCCACTGAAGGTGCGCGGGCGCAAGCGGCAGAGATGCAAGCTGATGTGGTGGTGGATGAAGCCGGCGTAGAAGTCGGGGATGGTTACGCCATTTATGCCAACAGCAATGGTTTTGTCGGTGAAAAACGCGGTAGCAATTGTTCTGCCAGCGTGGTGGCGATTGCCAAGAAAAATGGTGAAATGGAGCGTGAGTACTGGTGGGATGCGGTACGTGATTTTGGGCAATTAATGAATTCAGAAGCGATGGGTGCCAAAGCCACCGGTCGCAGTGTCGCTCAATTAGGTTCCAGACAAGTTAAGTCGCAACAGGTGCCGGTGTTATTCGATCCGTCTATGGCGAAAAGCTTGATTGGCCATATGTTATCGGCCATCAGTGGTAGCGCACTTTATCAGGAAGCCAGTTTCCTTAAAGATGATTTGAATAAACAATTGTTCCCTGACTGGTTTAATATCAGTGAAGACCCGTTTATCCCGGGTGGTTTTGGCAGCCGTAATTTTGACAGTAACGGCATTGCCACCAAACCCAGAACCTTGATTGATCAAGGTGTTTTAACCGGCTTTATGTTGTCTTTATATTCAGCGCGACGCCTAAACACTCAACCCACCGGTCATGGTGGCGGTGCCCACAATCTAAAAGTCGAGGCACCGACGACCGATGATTTAATCAAACAAATGGAGCGTGGGTTTTTGGTCACTTCTTTAATGGGGCAGGGTGTAAACACGGTCACTGGCGATTATTCTCGTGGTGCTTCCGGGTTTTGGATTGAAGATGGCGCCATTGCTTTTCCGGTCAGTGAAATGACCATCGCCGGGCATTTAAAGGATATGTTTAGCCACATTCGAGCAGTCGGCTCAGATATCGATCAACGCAGTAAAATCCACACCGGTGCCTGGTTGGTGGATGGTATGACCATTGCCGGTGACTAATGCCGTGACTGAGAGTCAATCCACATTTACCTTCAAAAAAGTGCATTTTAATGCCGCTGATGGTGTGCTAAGCCTGAATTATCGGGACAGTCGCTTCGGGGATTTTCAGGAGCAATTTATTTTCCCGGAGTCCTTATTGCAACAAGCCTGGTTAGCCGATGAGCAACGCAATGCCTGGCTGCTGGCCGTTAATCATGCGGTGCAACAGGTGTTTTGGATGGCCGGTGTCAGTTATTACAAAACTCATTTAGCGAAAACCATTGAATTTGATCAAACAAAACCAAGTACGATTGAAGCCCAATGGCTCACCGATAGCTGGCAAGCGGGTTTGGCAGAATTGGCCCATGAAAATAATTTGGGTTGGTTATCGTATATTCAATTCCCCAGCCAAGACCACAAGCCGAACACTGAGAAAGTGTTATCGTTACCGCCCAGAACCTTGGTACCGATTGGCGGTGGCAAAGATTCTCTGGTAAGCATTGAACGCCTGCGACAAGCCGGTGAAGACATTACCCTGTTACAAGTGGGATCGGCTGAATTAATTGAGCAAGTGGCGCAAGCCACTGAACTGCCGATGCTGCAAATTCGCCGCCGCGTGGATCAACGGTTATCACTACTGACGGAGCAGGGTGCTTTTAACGGCCATGTGCCGATTACCGCCATTAATAGCACGGTTGCGGTTTTAACCGCTTTATTAGGGGGGTTTGACAGTGTGGCTTTTAGTAACGAACGTTCTGCTGATGTCGGCAATCTTCAAGCGGCCAATGGCCAATGGGTTAACCATCAATATTCCAAATCCTGGGCTTTTGAACAACAATATCGAAAGGTGTTGGCATTCAGTATGGGTCAAGCGGTGGACTATTTTTCTTTGTTGCGACCTTATTCAGAATTGGCGATTGTGAAACAATTTAGTGAATATCCGCAGTATTTCGAGGTATTTTCCAGTTGTAATCGGAATTTTCATTTAAGCGGTTCAAAAAACCAAAATAATCGCTGGTGTGGGGTTTGCCCCAAATGCGCTTTTGTGTTTGTGACCCTGGCGCCGTTCGTATCACGGGAACAATTACTGGCAATTTTTGGTCATGATTTATTGGCTGATAAACAATTATCCGATTTGTTTTTGGCGTTATTCGGACTTGAAGGGGATAAACCTTTTGAATGTGTCGGTGAAGCCCTGGAAATGCGTGCCGCATTGTGGTTATTAAAACAGCATCCGGATTGGCAGGATCAAGGGTCTTTGGCACACTGGTTACAACAGATGCCGCCGGTTAATCAGGCGGATAGTGATGCGTTATGGGCTCGGCAAGAACCTTATTACTTGCCCAATAAGCGACACTTTTCAGAGGCCCATTGGTGATGCTGTTAAGCGAGTTAGTCGATAAAAAAATCGCGGTGTGGGGTTATGGTGTGGAAGGTAAAGCCACCGTAAGCTATTTACAAAAACACCTGCCTGATTTGAAGCTGTTCGTGTTATGCCCTGAACAAGAAGCAGACAACAGTGGTGTCGAATTTAATCATGCGCCAATCACTGCCAAAGTCTTGGATGGCTTTGATGTGGTGATTAAGTCGCCCGGTATCAGTCCCTACCAGACAGCAGTGCAAGACAGTCACAGTCAATTTATCAGTGCATCAGCATTATGGTTTAGTAATGAATTACACCGCGGTGACAAATCACCGACGGTGGTCGCCATTACCGGCACCAAAGGCAAAAGCACCAGTTGTTATTTATTGCATGAAGCCCTTAAAGCCTGTGGTTTGAACTGTGTGATTGCCGGTAACTTTGGTACGCCTTTGATTGCTTGTGATGCGACTTATGATGTCATTATCTTAGAAACCTCCAGTTACCAAGCCCAGGATGGCGCCATTAAAGCGGATCTGGCGGTAATATTGAACCTGTATTCGGAGCACCTGGATTGGCACCGTGATGATGCGCAATACCGCCAGGATAAATGGCGTTTGCTGACTTCTGCCAAACAGGCTGTTATTAATGCCAAGGATGTGTTAAGCCAGGAAATGCAACAACATACGCCGATTGATGCGTTTATTTTGTTTAACCATTTATCAGGGTTTTATGTGCTGGATGATGTTTTGATGTATCAGGACAAAGCCCTGCTTTCGACGGCCGGCTGGCAACTATCCGGTGTCCATAATCTACACAATCTGGCGGCGGTTATGACCGTGGTTAAAGTTTTGGGTTTGGATGTTAAACCTGCTTTAAATGCAGTTAAAAAATGCCCGCCGTTGCCACATCGCCTGCAATCTCTCGGCACGATAGGTGGCGTTCATGTGATTAATGACAGCATTGCCTCCACACCCCATGCCACTTGGGCTGCTTTGCAAACGTGCCCAATAGAACGCACTGTGTTACTGCTCGGTGGCTATGATCGCGGTGTTGATTGGCAGTGGTTTGCCCAAAAAATCACTGATAAGTCACCGAAAAAAATACTGTGTAGCGGTGCCAATGGTCAACGGATTTTACAAACCTTACAGCAGCACAATGATATAATGGACGTTGAGTATGTGACTACTTTAGCTGAAGCGGTTAGTAAAGGATTTTCGGTGGCTCAAGCGGGTGATTATTTGTTGCTATCACCGGGCGCACCGAGTTTTGATGCGTTTACTAATTACCAACAACGCGGACAACAATTTGCCCAATGGGTACAACAATTTGAGCAATGATGAAACATTTTTTGACAATATTATGGCTATTTATGATGGTTTCGGTTTCTGCCGAACCACCTGGAATTTCCGGCCGGTCAGATGTTCAGGCAGAGCAGCTAATTCCCCGAACTTTGCTTGATAAAGTGGCCGAAGGCGATGGTGAGGTGGCTTATTTTATCGGTAATATGTTTAAACAAGGCTTACAAAACGATTACCAAAGCATTCCTCAGGATGATGAATTGGCTCAAGAGTGGTTTTTAAAATCCGCTGAATTAGGCTATGTGCACGGTATGTTTGAAACCGGATTAATGCTGTACCGAGACAAACAATGGTCGGCAGCAAAAAAATGGTTGCAACAAGCTGCAGAGGCCGGTCATGGTGAGGCGTTTTATCGCTTAGCCTATTTTTCAGTGTATGGTTTAGCCGGTGAGGCGGTTAATTGTCAGCGTGCTTACAGCTATTTTGAACAAGCTAAAATCAGAACAATCAAGTCGGCTTTTAATGATTGGGCGTGGATGTTAGCCACTCAGCCGAATGAAGACTGCCGTAATGGCCATCAAGCTTTGAAAATCATTTCAGAATTAGAAAGTATGTATGGTCAGCAGCGCATGCCTTGGGCGATGATTGACACCAAAGCGGCGGTATTGGCGGAAATTGCTGATTTTAACGGCGCCATTGAATTACAATCGTGGGTGGTGGCCGGCTATTGCGGTATAACGGTCAGTGAAATTGATGATTTTAGCCAATTGATGGCTGACTACACACGACGAAGTGAAGACGATAAAATTCGAGGTTGTGATGGTTATGTGGAGCGTTTAAACGTCTATAGCCAACGACAACCTTGGCGTGAAGAGATGGTAATGCATGATGACAAACAGTAATCAGCAAATGAATGAAACAGAAGATATCCGAACGAGACTTAATCAAGAGCGGGGGCCAATTGATTACCTGGAATTACAGAAATTTTTTGCCAAAGGCGTGATCCTGGTGGTTGATCCTGAATTGGATTTGATTGATGTAGCAGAAAAGATTCACGCCGATGATGCAGACTGTATAAGCGACTGGATCAATGCTAAACTATTGACCAGAGCGCATGATGAACATGCCAAAAAATGGTTAAAACAGAACGCTTGTTTTGAAGCGGTGACAATGGCCCCCTGGGTGGTGGTTCAAGAAATAAACAAGTCATAGGACAGAGATAAAATTATGATAGATTGGATTTTAATATTATCAGCCGGTATTTTGGGATGGGCTTTGGGAATTGCCGGTATGTACATCATTAACCAAAAAAAAGGCAAACAACATTCAGTTAAAGAACTGGAACAGCGTTTAGATCAGTACCAGCAAAAAGTTGAAAACCACTTTGCCAAAACGGCCGACCTCATCGATAACTTAACCGATAGCTACCAAGCGGTATTTACCCATTTAGCTGATTCCGCTGAAGAGTTATTAACTGATGAACAAATTCGCAATCAATTAATTAACCGTAAATCCCGAGAAGTCACCATTAAATACTTAAAAAGTGATGATGATTATCCCCATAATATCAACCCATCGGTGGACTAAACCAATGGGTTGAATTTATAGATGACTTAATCATTAAGTCGTTTATTTCAATAAAATATTGTCACGGTTTTTTTCCACAGTTTTTAAACCAACACCTTTCACTTCCGTTAGCTGTTCCTTGGTTTTAAAAGGACCATTCTTATCACGGTAACTCACTATGGCCGTGGCTTTCACAATTCCGATGCCTTTCAGCTCTTTTGAAATGTCCTCCGCAGAAGCCTTGTTAATATTAACCGCCGCAAAAGCTGTTGAAATTAATAAGCTGCAGATTAAAAATAAAGTTTTAAACATATTCATAATTGATTCCTCGTTTTAATTTTATTCAATGAGTGATTACTCTTCCTGTGATGTTTTCACATCTGTTGCTTATGGTAGCGAAGTTAAAATAATGACAATACCGTCAAATTCTGATAATGTTGTTAGAAATAAACCATGAGAATAGTATCAATGATAACAGCGTGTAGGAAAATGTCGATTGCGATTGTTTTATACTGCTTAAGCCTTGGCACTCTTATGTTTTTCCCGCTAACAACTGAAGCCGTTGATTTCACACCCCATGGTAGTCAACCCGGATTGCAATTTCCGCTGGCAAGCAATGCTGATTGTTTGAGTTGTCATCAAAGCACGCAGCGCAGCAGTGATCCTTATAATATGCCTGTTGATACCTGGATTGGCTCCATGAAAGCCAACGCCATGCGTGATCCGCTGTTTTGGGCAGCGCTCGATGTGGCCAATAACGATATTCCAGGAGTCGGTGATTTTTGTTTGCGCTGTCATACCCCGGAAGGTTGGTCCGGCGGTCGGGTGGTAAAAACAGGACAAGCAGCTAAAGGTATTGTTAATGTTAACGGTAGTCAAGGCTGTTCACTGCAAGGCAGTTTTACAGAAGCCGCTTCCAATCATAATGACTACAGTGGTGTCACATGTCAATTTTGTCACCGCATCGAGTCACATACACCCCTAGGTCAACCGGCTGCCACCCAAAATGCCGATATCTGGCTGGATGATGCCGCCTGTGAAAATAGTTATTCCGGAGAACCTTGTCGTAAAGGTCCATATAAATATAATGACGGCAATACCCCGCCACCCCACGATTGGGTCTATTCATCATTCTTAGAGTCATCAAAATACTGTGGTAGTTGTCACGACATTTCCTCACCTGAGATTTTAGACAATGGTCAGTTGAGTATTGCCAGAAAATTTTGGCACAATGGTCAGGAAACCGATGTTGCCATGCCCATTGAACGCACCTATTCAGAATGGAAAAACTCTTATTTTGCTGATTTAATTTACCGCGATCCGTTTGAAGCCTTAAGTACCTCAAAGCAACCAGTGCTGCAAACCGGCCAAACCTGCCAGACTTGCCATATGCCGGAAACCAATGAAACCGATGCCCGTGCTTGTGTATTTGGTGTTAATCGGCCTGGAAATTTGCCCACCCATCAATTTGCCGGCGGTAATACCTGGATCCCCCAAGTCATCAAAGCTGTTTATGGCGATGATTTAGCAGCCAATGACCCAGTCGGTTTAGATCGTAAAGGTGCTTTAGATTTAACCACCTCGTATGCCTTTAACATGCTGCAAAATCAGAGCGCTTTGGTTACTGCGCAGGTGACCGCACAAACAACGCAACAATTGACGGTCGCGGTCAAAGTGACCAACCTGACCGGTCATAAACTGCCTACCGGTTACCCCGAAGGCCGTCGTATGTGGCTCCAGTTAGAAGCGCGTGATGGCAACAACACTGTGTTTTGGCAATCTGGCGCTTATGATAACAGCACCGGCGTATTAACCGAGGACAGTCAGCTCAAAGTCTATGAAACACTGCAGGGTATCTGGAATGAGCAAAATAACACCTGCGAGACTGAAGACGGCGATGGTGATGTCATGTTCCATTTTGTGCTTAATAATTGCATCGCCAAAGATAACCGTATACCGCCATTGGGTTTTACCGGTGCCGGTAATCGTGAGTTGGCACCGGTGGGTATCACCTATCCGGCGGATCCGCAATTAGCAGCGGCGGTGGTTAATTACGATGTCACCGATTATCAAATTAATATCGATCAGGTGGCATTGCCCATTACCCTGACTGCCCGATTGAATTTTCAGGTGGCCAGCAAGGAATACATCGAATTTTTACAAAAAGTCGCCGATGACAATAATCTGCCGTCAGAAAACGCACTGTGTAACCGCAACTGGACGGAAGGTCCCGCCAATCAAAACCGTGCCAGCTATATGACCAGCCTATGGCAAACCTACGGCCGCTCCGAGCCCGTGCCCATGGCAGTGGACACGCTGGTGGTGAATTAAAACCAAAGCAAAACCTAAATTTTAGTGTTTAATGATGCGTGACAGGCTTGCCCAGCAGCCTTTATCTCATACAGAAAATAAGTATTGTTGATAAATAGAGTTGTGAATAAAGGTTTATACCCGTGGTGCATTTGGGACAGAACCCAACAAATATTGTCATATCGACCAAGCGAAGCGAGTGGAGATATCTCCTGCCAATGGAAATTTGCGATAAAATTAGGGAGATTCCTCCATGCGCTTCGCTTAGTCGGAATGGCGTGACACTTTTTAGGTTCTGAAAGAAATCTTAAGAACCGACTATTAATCCAAATGCACCACGGGTGTTTATATAATTGTTATGTTGTTGCTAGGCTTGCCGGCGAAGGCCGGCAACCCGCGTCTTTGAGTATAAGTCTGCCGTAACAAAGCCATATTAAATGTAACAAATTAGATTCAAAATAAATTTTATCTTGACAAGTGTAGAGGTAACAATAATAATCTGCATATCGACACTTGTAGAGAACCATGAAACTAACTTCTTTTGAACTGGATGTGATGCAATATCTCTGGCAACAAACGGAAGCCACCTCGCCTGAGGTCCATGCCTATATTACAAAGACTAGGGACGTGACATATTCAACCGTTAAAACCATTATCGATCGATTGGAACAGAAAAAGGTCATTAAACGCCATCGTGTTGAAGGCCGGACTATTTATTATCAAACACTTGTGACTCCAAAGGAAGTTCAAAAGCCGATGCTTAAACAGGTGCTACAAAAACTTTTTGCCGGCAATAAAAAACTTTTGATGAATCAGTTGTTTGAACAAGATGACCTTAGCCAGGAAGACATTCAATATTTAGAAAACCTGATCAAACGGGACAAAAAGTTATGATCAGTTATTTATTTATTAACCTATTAATCAGCTTTTGGGCATTGGCCATTAACAGATGGATGTTGATTCCTGAGCGCATTAAGTTTCCGGTTTTAATGCTGGCGATGATGAGTTGGTTGTTGCCCTATCATTTGATTAGCTTGCATGTCGAACTGAACACCGTCAATGAGACAATTTATACCGTTCATAGCTTAGCAACATACATAGAAACACCCGAATCAGTTAGATTTTGGGTGCCATCGATGATTCAACTTGGCTTGTTATTTATGTTATGTGGCGTACTCATGTTTGTCCTTGATGTCATGAAACTTATTCATAAACATCGGTGGTTAGTTAATAAAGGCCAATCAACAAAATATAAAAATGTGCGACTGGTGGATGATTTAGTGGGTGCGTGTGTCACCGGATTTTGGCAGCCTAAAATCTGGATTAATACAAAGCTGTTTCGGCAAGCCGAACGTGATATCGTTTTGGCGCATGAGCGACAACATCTTCGAAATGGTGATATTTATTGGTTATTAATTATTGGATTTGTTTATCGTTTATTTTGGTTTAATCCGATGGTTTATTGGCTCAATAAAAGATTACGTGAAGTCATTGAATTGCGTTGTGATGAAGCCTGTCAAAAACAATCAACAAATAAGCGTTACCAACATCACCTAGCCAAAATTATTTTGGAATATCAACAGACGAAGCCCACGGCCTTAATCAATGAAATCAGTCAAAATAACAGTTTTCAAATAAAACGAATTCAAAAACTATCCCAGGAGAAAAACATGACGAAGAAACATAAGTTTTATATCACAGTTAGCCTAATTATCATTGCACTGCTTTCCACAGCCAGTTTAGCTAATCAGGATAAGCTTGAAAAAGTCCAGCTTGCTGATAATGAGGTGGTGGTTGATATTATTTTTGAGGTGACAGAGCAATTTTCGGGACTCAGTGAAGCCTCAAGTACGAACAAGCAAATGGTCGTTGAAGTGGATGACTGGCAGGAAGTAAAGCTGGACAGATACACCATTAAATTCAAGATTAGTGAGCCAGCAACTGAAGCCAATCAATTTATGATTGATACCCAAATATTAAACAGACAGAACACCACACTATACAGACCAAGCATCCTAACAGAGCCGAACCAAAAAGCCGGTATTAAAGTCAGTGCAGAAACGATAAACGAACCTGCTTTTGGTCTTAATTTTACAGTGTTATCAAAATAAAGGGTTTTAGTAGTCGCTTATTATGTGATAAGTCTAAGTATGGGTTTTGTATATATGCCTCTATCTGTTTTGACCCATGGCAATAGAATGAAGAGAATTGTTTGATATAATTGTTATCAGATGGTGCATTGTCATGTATAGTGCGTGCTCGATTTTGAATTGGCCTTGATAGGCCTTGAAAGGATATACCATGAAGTTTGAATCATTGGGTTTAGCCCCTCAATTACTTAAAGCCATTGAAAGTTGTGGTTATCATGAGATGACACCGATTCAGGAGCAGGCTATGGTGCCGGCACGCCGTGGTCAGGATGTCTTGATTAATGCCCAAACCGGAACCGGCAAAACAGCGGCTTTTGCGCTGCCGATCTTGCAACAAATCGTGGACAAGCCCAGAACCCTGGCGGCCGGTAAAGTACGGGCTTTAATATTAACACCAACCCGTGAACTGGCGGAACAATTAAGTCAAGCCATCGCAGATTATGCACAGCATTTGGATATTAATATGCTGGCCATTTATGGTGGTGTTAACCTCGATGGACAAGTGGCCAAACTACGGACCGGCTTAGATATATTAATTGCCACGCCGGGTCGTTTATTGGCGCATACTGATAAAAACCACGTTGATTTATCCGAAGTCAATGTGGTGGTTTTAGATGAAGCCGATCGTTTACTGGATATGGGGTTTATTGAAGATGCCCAGCGCTTAATTAACCAGACCGCTAAAAACCGACAAACCATGCTGGTGTCTGCGACCATCACGCCGGCGCTCAATGAATTAAGCCACCAAATCTTAAAAAATCCGGCCGATGTGCGCATTAGCAAGGCCAATATCACGGCAGAAACCGTTGAGCATGTCATTTATCCGGTCAGTGAAGAACGCAAGTTGGATCTGTTTATGGCTTTGCTGGAAGAACATAACTGGTACCAGATTCTGGTTTTTACCGGCACCAAAAAGCAAGCCGAGCATTTATTGGAACACTTGAAAAAAACCGATGTGCCGGTGGCACTGTGCCACGGTGATACCCGTCAGGGGCAACGCCGTCGCGCACTGGCAGATTTTAAATCAGCAAAAATTCAGGTGTTGATTAGTACCGAAGTGGCCGCACGGGGTCTGGATATTGAGGGTTTAGACCATGTGCTTAATTTCAATCTACCGCATTTACCCGAAGATTATGTACACCGTGTCGGGCGTACCGGCCGTGCCGGAAAGTCCGGGCAGGCGATTTCCTTTGTGTGTCCGCAAGAAGCCCGTGCTTTGGCACGAATTGAACGCTTAATCGGTGAGGCGATTCCACGTATTTATCGCCGTGGTTTTGAGCTCACTGAAGCCGATACTTTAAGAGAATCGGCTGTGCACAAACACACACCCAAACCCAAGCCCAAAAATAAAGCCAAAGGAAACAATAAAACAGGACCAGTCAAACCGGGCAAGCCAACAAAACCCAAAAGAAAATCCGGAAAATCCATCAGTAGCAGGGCCGGCGGCGCCAAAAACCGCAAAGCACGCAAGAAAAACAAGTGAGATTCCGGTTTGTGTTAAAATATATTCAGTTAATATTTGAGATTTAATAAGTGAGTCGAGAAAATCTTTTAAAACAAATTGATCAATTAGCCTTATCTGAAAAGATATCAATGGTTGAAGACTTGTGGGATTCCATCGCCTGTGATGCGAATAAGCTGCCGATGCCTGAATGGCAAAAGAGAGAATTAGACAGAAGGCAGCGTGATTTTCAGAATGGAGAAGTTAAGTTACATGACTGGAAATCTGCACATCAAAAATTAAGAACTAAGGGTTAATGAAACTCTATTATACCGACGACGCTTTAGAAGATATTGAATTGGCTTTCGATTGGTATGAAGAACAAAGCCATGGATTAGGTCAGGTTTTTATCGATTGTTTGGAGCAAGGTGTTCAAAATATTATTGAATTTCCTGATACTTTTCCCATCACACATCGACAATATCGTAGAAAACTTATAAAAAAATTTCCATTTTCAATATTCTATACCATCGAAATCAATGAAATAATCGTTCATGCTGTTTTTGATAACCGCCAACATCCAAAAAAGATACCAAAATAACTATTTTTAGCAATAAAAAGAATCGTTCATGCTGTGGGTTAGTTGGCATGTAAAGGGTCTCATTTGGACATAAATCAAACCTTTTTTACAGTAAAATACGGCTTTTTTTAGAGGACGTTTAATGTTAAATCGTATTTTGCTAGGGCTTACGTTATTGACTTTTATTAATCAAGTGGCGGCAGACACACGGCCTATGAAGATGTTTGTGGATATAGATAAACCTTTCGTGCATGTCGGTGAAACGGCGCAGATAACTTTGGCCATTGGACCTTTTCTGGCCGGTGACATTAGGCAGGGGTTGGCGTCAGCCCCAGGAGTTAGAATAAAAAAATCGTTGTTTGAACGACCTCTAAAGCCTGAGTTTCTGACCCGAACATTTAAAATTAAATTCTTAGAAAAGGGTCGCCAGACCATTGGCCCATTTACTTTGACGATTGATGGTGACACTTGGCAGTCTGAGCCTATGTCGTTTGAAGTGATTGATGAATTTCCTTTGAATGAATTAGTGGTTTCAACCAGCACCACATCCAGTTCAGAAGGTTTGTTATATACCACGGTTGAAGTAGAGGTTAAAACACAACAATTCGGGGATGTCATCGATTTATCGCTGCAGTCTATAGCCGATGTTGAGTTCAAATCTGCCGGTAGTTCTGTGAGTACAGTGATTATTCACGATCAACCATTACATACCAGGGGGTTAAGTTTTGAGGTTTATTGCGAAGCAGGCCAGGTTGAGTTGACGCGTGATTGGTTTACATATTTACCGGAAGACATTCAGGTGAAACCGATATGGATTGATTGTGAATAAATGTTAAGTTAACACTGTAATAACATTTATTTAAGATAATTTAAGTATAATATTTACTATTATAATCAATAATATAGGAGGATATATGGACTTTATCAGAATTTTGTTTTCTATTTTAATTCCACCACTGGGTGTTTTTTTACAGGTCGGTTTAGGCGGTCAGTTTTGGTTGAATATCTTATTAACGATATTGGGATATATCCCCGGTGTGGTTCATGCGGTTTATATCATTGCGAAAAGATAGAAGTTTTATGAAATCAAAAAAAAGCAGCTTAAATCGCTGCTTTTTTTATGTCCAGGTTAATGTGTTTATCTGTCCTCAATGGGCCCAACTTTGCGGGCTTCGGGGCCGGTGTAATCGGCGTTGGGGCGGATAATGCGGTTGTTCTCGCGTTGTTCGAACACATGAGCCGTCCAGCCGGTGACCCGTGACATCACGAATATGGGCGTAAATAGCTCAGTCGGAATGCCCATAAAATGATACGCTGAGGCATGGAAAAAATCGGCATTGGGGAACAGTTTTTTCTCATCCCACATTTTTTTCTCAACCGCACAACTGACCGGGTATAAGGTGGTGTCACCCACTTCTTCAGCCAATTTTTCAGACCATTTTTTAATGATGGCATTTCTGGGATCGCGTTCGGTATAGACCGCATGACCAAAGCCCATAATCAGGGTTTTGTTTTTCAGCATCTCATCGATGGCGGCTGTGGCTTCTGCAGGTGTTGACCATTGGGCCAACATGGCCATGGCCGCTTCATTGGCACCACCGTGTAAATGACCGCGCAAGGCGCCGATGGACGCAGTGACGCAGGAATGGATATCCGATAAAGTCGATGCCACCACACGGCCGGTAAAGGTTGAGGCGTTAAATTCATGTTCGGCGTATAAAATTAAAGACACATCCATCACCCGGGCATGTAATTCACTGGGTTTTTTACCGTGCAACATTTCCAAGAAATGCGCGCCGACGCCATCAATGTTCGATGCGGTATCGATGCGTTTGCCATGGGTGACAAATTGGTACCAGTAACAAATCATACCTGGCAAGGTGGCGACTAAACGGTCGGCTTTATCCCGTTGTTGTGAAAAATCAGTTTCGGTTTCTAAGTTACCCAACATCGAGGTTCCGGTGCGCATCACATCCATGGGGTGGGCATCGGCGGGGATCAGTTCTAAGGTTTTTTTCACCGCTTGCGGTAATTCACGCAGGCCGTTGATTTTCTTTTTATAAGCATCGAGTTCGCTTTGATTGGGCAGGTGACCATGAATAATCAGGTGCGCGACTTCGTAAAAGCTGGCATTGGTGGCTAAATCATCGACATCATAACCGCGATAGGTCAGGCCGGTGCCTTGTTTACCGACAGTACAAAGGGCGGTTTGTCCGGCCACCTGGCCGCGTAATCCGGCACCGCCGGTTTTTTTTGCATTTCCCATGTTATTTGTCCTCCGAAAAAAGTTGATCTAATTTTTGTTCATAGCTGTGGTAATCCAGGTAGTCATACAGCTCTTCTCTGGTTTGCATAATGTCCAGGACATCTTTTTGGTGACCTTGTTTTAATAAGGCTTTGTAAACAGTTTCTGCACCTTTGTTCATGGCGCGATAGGCGCCGCAACAATACAGCACAATATCGACATCGTGTTGTGACAATTCGTCGCAGGTGAATAATGGTGTGTGACCAAATTCAGTGATATTGGCCAGAATCGGAACCTTGACTGCAGCCTTAAAGCGTTTATATTGGTCTAAGGTTTTCATGGCCTCAGGAAAAATCATATCAGCACCGGCTTCAACACAAGCCACCGCACGTTCAATAGCGGCTTGTTCGCCTTCAATGGCCAGGGCATCGGTGCGGGCCATAATCACGAAGTTCTCATCGGTGCGGGCATCAACAGCGGATTTAATGCGATCGACCATTTCCTGTTTTGACACCACTTCCTTGTTGGGTCGATGACCGCAACGTTTTTGTGCCACCTGATCTTCGATGTGCATAGCCGCAGCGCCGGCTTTAATCACTGAGCGGGTGGTGCGGGCAATGTTAAAAGCGCCGCCCCAGCCGGTATCGACATCAATCAATAAAGGCAAATCACAGACATCGGTGATGCGGCGAACATCAATCAATACATCTTCCAATGATGAAATGCCTAAATCCGGCATCCCTAAGGAATTGGCAGCGACACCGCCACCGGATAAGTAAATGGCTTGATGGCCGATGGCTTTAGCCATGCGGGCGGTGTAAGCATTGATGGTGCCGACCACTTTCAGTGGGTCGTTTTGTTCGACGGCTTGCCGGAATTTAAGTCCGGGGCTGGTGATTGTTTGTGTCATATTGTTATGGGGTTGCTGTTGGCAGTTTGGGTGTGTTCAACTGCGTTTGTTAGGTGTTGACGTGAGCCATGCTTTACACCCGATTGAATCACGTTTTAAATTTTTTTTACGGCACCAAAAAGATGCTAAGTCCTTGATAAGACCTTTAATTTAAAGCGTGCGAATTATAACAGAATGGTGGCATTATAGCCACCAAAGCGTGACTTTGGGTTAAGTTGTTAAGCCCGTTCTATATGACGCAATAAACCGCTGATGCCACCTTGTAAGGCATAAACGTCAAAGTCCATGGTGGTTAAGGTATAGGCCGCTGCAGCACAACGTGAACCCATATTACTGGCAGTGATGATTGGGGCGTTGGGGTTAATTTGGCGACTGCGTTCGCGTAATTCGGGTAAGGGAATATTTAAACTGCCTTTGATGCCCATTTGCTGATGTTCGTCATTCTCGCGTACATCGAGTAAGGTGGCGCCATTGGCAATTTTTTGTAATGCCTTTTCTGCCGTGATCCAGCGTACCACATGGGCTTTCAGTAATTTTCGAAAAGCCTCGCCCGATAAGCGCATCAGCACACCATCGGACATCATGCGGACACCGGCATCGCGTGGCTCGTTAGAGACCAAGGCAGATTCGCCGAATAAATCACCACTTTTCAGTGTTGCCGCCTGAATTTCACCGTCAGCCTGGCATTTGAAAACCCCGGCTTTACCATCAGCAACGATATAACAAAAGTCGCCGGCCTCACCTTCGCTCATTAATTCATCTCCCTGACGTACTTCGATACGCTCCAGTACAGCAAACAGTTCAGAGACATTGCCCTGGGGTATCATTTTTACGGTACGGCTGTTTAATAAACCCAGTACCCATTGATAACTTTGGTGGTTTCTCAAGGGGCTGTCTAAAGGGGCTTCGGTATGACACCGATTCCAGACTTGAAATTGCTCAAGCAGTTTGGCATCGATTCCGAAACCACTCACTGATTGGGAAGTGGCGCGAATGGTGGCATCTTGGCTTTTATGGGCATCAATAATTGGGTATTTTGCCGATAAGCTTTTAGATTTTAATACTTTTTCTCGACCTGATTCGGTGGTGACCTGAACCACGCCTTGGGTTAAGAATAAGCTTTGTTTTAAGGGCTGCCCGTGTTTTGAAAGCATTGTATCTTTAGGTGCTTCAAATGATTGGCATTGAGACAATAACAGAGGATAAAAATCCGGATTAATTGTATTAAACGGAAAATAGTTCTGCAGTTGTTCAGCGCTAATCATTGGTCGGTTCCCCTTTTTATTATGCTTTATCTTACCTGATTTCTTTATGATTGTACAAAACCATTGACTCAGGTCTGTATCATGGTTATTCGGGCCAAAGAGCTTGTCTTGGTTGCGGTAAAATCATGGTAAACTGAGTCGCTTTTCACTGTTCTTTCAATCATGCCATCGGTTCTGTATTACTTATTTAAGCCGAAGTTCTTGCACATGACCTTGTTAGGTTTTGTGGCAGGTATTCCTTTGTATTTAATCTTTTCTTCGTTATCGCTTTGGCTTGATCAGGTGGGGGTTGCTAAATCTGAAATTACTTATTTTAGTTGGGCGGCTTTGGCATATTCTTTTAAGTTCTTATGGTCACCGTTGGTGGATAAACTTCCGATTCCTGTGTTAAGTCGGATTATGGGCCAACGGCGGGCTTGGTTGCTGGTGGTGCAAATCCTTATTATGTCGGCGATTGTCTGGATGGCAATGACCAATCCCGCAGCTGGTGATGGGGCGCTGTTAAGGATGGCGATGGCAACTGTTTTACTGGGGTTTTCATCAGCCACACAGGATATTCTGATTGATGCCTGGCGGATTGAAGCCTCCACAGAAAAAGACATTGCTATGCTTTCTTCTGTGTATATTGTCGGTTATCGATTAGGCATGATAACTTCCGGTGCAGGCGCCTTATTTATTGCCGGCTATTTAGGCACTGCGGTGGGAAATTACCAATACCAGGCCTGGCAAATCAGTTATCTAATCATGGCGTGTGTCATGTTGGTGGGGATTGCCACCACACTGGCCATTAAAGAGCCGCCAACCAAACAAGAATTGGTACATAGCACCCGTGATTATTTGGGGGTGTTGTTGGTATTCGTGTTCTCAATGGTCGTGTTTGTGATGGTTTATTGGTCATTGTCTGACAATATAGAACATCTGTCATCACAGTTATCAGCAGTTATCAGCAATACAATTTTGATTGATACCCTAACTGTCACGATTCGGCTACTGGTGGCTCTTATGGCTGCATTTGTGATGGCTAAACTCATTGGTCTCAGTGGTTTCGTTAATCAGGCTATGATGAGGTCTGTGTATGTGCAACCGGTGGCTGATTTATTTGAGCGCCACCGCCGCTACATTGTTTTATTGGTGGGGATTATCGCATTATATCGGGTGTCGGATATTGTCATGGGAGTAAGTGCCAATTTGTTTTATCAACACATGGGGTTTTCATTGGATGAAATAGCCGGTATTGTAAAAACCTTTGGTTTGGTCATGACTTTAACCGGTGGCTTAATTGGTGGTGTGTTGGTGGTTAAATTTGGTATTCTGCGAATTATGCTGATTGGTGCGGTGCTGTCTTCACTGACTAATTTACTGTTTATGGTGATGGCCGGTATGGATAAAAGTGTGTGGTTTTTGGCGCTGATGATTTCTGCCGATAATTTGTCCGCCGGCTTGGCGATGACGGCTTTTGTGGGTTTTTTATCTTTGTTGGTTAACCGCCGTTTTACTGCGGTGCAATATGCCATGTTTTCATCAGTCATGACTTTGTTTCCAAAAATTTTGGGCGGTTACTCAGGAGGAATGGTGGAAACTTTGGGATTTGGTGGGTTTTTCTTGATGACCGCCATTATTGGTTTGCCGGTTATTTTAATGTTGTTATATGCCATCAAGGTTAAGGCTTTTGAGTTCACAGCATCAGCAGACAGTGAAACAGAAAAATCAGCCTAACGTGATATAATGCCGAATTTTGAAAAATCATAAATTATTATGTCTGAAGCGCCAAAATTTGCGGAAGAATCAACGGTATTAATGATACCAAGTTCCTCCGGCCAGTTGGAAATACTCACTGCACCACCGGTGGCTGATGCCGTGGATAAGGATCGCGTCGCCATTATTTGTCACCCGCATCCGCTGTATGGTGGCACCATGCGCAATAAAGTCACCCATATGCTGGAAAAAGCCTTTCGTGAGATGGGCGCTTACACCATTCGTTTTAATTTTCGCGGTGTTGGTGAATCTGACGGTGTGTTTGATGATGGTGTGGGTGAAACCGATGACCTTATGACCGTCTTTGAATGGGCGAAACAAGCCAAGCCGGACAGTAAATTTTGGTTGGCGGGATTTTCTTTTGGATGCTACGTGGCGATGCGAGCAGTTCATGATATTAAGCCTGAGCATTTTGTGACGGTTGCGCCTCCTGTAGAGCGTTATGATTTTACTGAATTAGATCCGCCTGACTGTCCATGGCTAATGGTGATGGGTGAAGAGGATGATGTGGTCAGTCCGCGGGCTGTTTATGAATATGTGGAAGCTCAAAATCCAAAGCCACAATTGGTGACTATGAAGGCCGGACACTTTTTCCATCGTCGATTATTGGATTTAAAAGGTGCGGTTAAAAATGGCTTGTTAAGACAAGTAAACAGCGAGCCGAATGATTAATGGGACCTGCCCAAAGATATCAACAGGAAATTGACGACGGCACCTTATTGCCCGATAAACGCCAAGCTAAGGTGGTACAGTCTTTCCAAAGATTGTACGATGATCTTATTCAGACACCGCAGAAAAGATGGTGGCCATTTTCACAATCGGTTGTTGCCAGGGGTTTATATATTTATGGCTCTGTGGGTCGTGGTAAAACTCACTTAATGGATTTGTTTTACGACAGCCTGCCTGAATCAGTTCCGAAGCGCCGTCAGCATTATCATGATTTTATGCAATGGGTACATCGCCGTTTACGTGCTGTTGCGGGTGTGTCTGATCCCATTGAGCACATTGGTCAACAATTAGCGAAACGCATCAAGATTTTATGTCTTGATGAATTTTTGGTCAATGACATTGCTAATGCCATGCTCCTCGCCGGTTTGCTAAAAACCCTGCATCAACATCGCATCACGTTAGTGACCACCTCAAACGTAAAACCTGATGATTTATACAAAGATGGTTTACAACGGGCTAAGTTTATGCCGGCCATTGTTTGGATTAATGATTATATGGAGGTGTTACGTCTCGATGGCGAAAAAGATTATCGCTATCATAACAGTCATGATCATGAACATTGGTATTTCCCTGTCAACGATTCCTCGGCGAAACGGTTAAATGTATTTTTTGATCACGTTGCCAATGGCCCATCAGCTTCTGGTGACATTGATATTAATCATCGCGCATTACCGGTGATTAAATCGACTGGCAATATACTATGGTGTGATTTCAAAGCTTTATGTGAGGCCGCTCGCGGTGCCAATGATTATTTGCTTATTGGTGAACAATTTGACTTCGTGCTGATTGATCATATCCCATTATTAACATCCGATATGGATGATCAAACCAGGCGATTTATTACTTTGGTTGATGTGTTGTATGAGGCTGAAGTGGGCATGGTGTGTCGTGCCGCTTGTCATTACGATGTTTTGTATCAGGGTAAACGCATGTCATTTGAGTACCGACGCACCCGTTCACGACTCACAGAGTTACTGCGAATTCAGCCGAAATAAATCGCTTAATCAAAGCGACGCACAAGGTTTTAATTCTGCTAAACTATTGTATTTGTGCTTAAGGCAAATCAATATGTCTCAGTCAGCTATTTATCAATGGATTAAACAAAAAGCCATTAAACAAGACGCAGTTTCAGCGGCCTTAATTATGGCTGATGAACGCCCCGCGCCCACCGACTGGATGCCCTTTTTAAAAACATTATTTATGGTGCTCGGGGGGTTGGCATTGGCCGTGGCTTTGCTGTTCTTTTTGGCTTATAACTGGCAGTCAATGGGCGTAATATTTAAATTTGCTATGGTGCAGGCGGGGTTGTTCTTAACTGTTTTAGGCCTTTGGTTGATAAAAACACCGGCTTTTTATAATCGTTTCAATATACGGCCGAAAAGCCTAAATTTAATGACAGTTATTGGTTCAGTGGTTATGGTTTTATTAATCGGTGGACTACTGGCTTTATTCGGTCAGGTATACCAAACAGGTGCTGATCCCTGGCAGTTGTTCGCCTTATGGGCTCTACTAATCAGTGCGTTGGCGATTACTTCAGGTCAATCCGTGTTGTGGGTAATGTGGTCCTCAATCATCAACGTGGCACTGTTTTTATTGGCAGATTCTCGGCCACTGATGTTGTTGTGGTTTAATCATTCAGCTGATTTTATATGGCTGTTTTTTATGGTTAACACGGCGTTGTGGATGTTGCTTGAGTTGTTATCTAAATCAAGCCCGATAAAAACTGATAAAGGGTTTTATCAGCGTTGCTTAATGGCGGATGACTGGGGACGACAGCTGCAAAGTCTGGCGCTGCTAATGTGCCTCACAATTATGGGTTTTATGGCCATATTTGAATGGCAGTCTTATGCGTTAACCAGGGGTTTGGTGGTGTTGCTGGGATTGGCCGGTTTATATGCTTATTATCGATATCATCGTCCTGATTTGTTGTTTCTTGCTTTTTGGATGATGACACTCATCACCCTGTTAGTAACCTTAGTCATTCAGCTGTTTGATAACGTTTTTAACGAGTCTGTTTTATTGTTACTGGCAATACTCGTTATCGCTTTAACAGCCGCTGCGGTGGCTTGGTTGAAGTCAATTCAAAAGGAGTGGCAAGATGAATGATGTAAACGTCTTATGGCAACAGCTCAAAGCCAAACAAATGACAACCCAGGTTGATGCGCCACCGGTTTCACAAACAGACGACGATAACAGCTGGTTTGTGCATGTGTTACAGGCGGTGGGTGGCTGGTTTGCTGCGATATTTTTAACCGGTTTTATCGGTTTTATGATTGTGCCCATTTTTGATTATCCGTTGATGAGCGGTGCCCTGGGTTTGGTGCTGAATTTTGCTGCTTTGCATTTTTACAGGCAACAAAATAACAATAAGATGGCATTTTTAAAGCATTTGTTTCTGGCGCTGAGTTTGGCGGGCCAACTGTTGGTTAGTTTTGCGGTGGCAAAACACCTGGGATGGCAAACACAATCATTGTTTTATATTTTAGCGGTTTATCAACTTCTTTTGGTGTGGTTGATGCAAGATTTTGTACACCGATTATTAAGTACCTTATTTGCTGTAACCTTATTGTTCTGGGGGCATTCTTTCTTATTGGTTTCAGGTGTTGGTAGTGCTTTACTGGGTGCTTTATTGGTTTGGCTTTGGATGGACAAAATCGGTTGGCATGAAGATAAAAAACTATACGAACCCATGGCTTATGCTTTGGCGCTATCTTTGGTTGGTTTAAATGTACAGGCTTTATCATGGTATTGGCAGCTGGGTCGTCATGTGGGCGGTGATTTGAGTGTTTGGTTCACCCAGTCTGCTGTATGGCTAAACGCAGTGTTGCACATCGCGGTATACGGTTATTTGTGGTGGCGATTGCAGCGACAATCATTGTTGCCACAAACATCGGCTGAACGCGGCTTAATTTTGTTTAGCCTGATTGGTTTTGCTTTGTTGGGTTTTGTTATTCACGGCTTTAGTGGCGCCGCGTTGTTGTTGATTCTTGGTTTTGTGTGTCGTAATAGAATATTATCAGGTTTAGGCGTGTTGGCGATGTTGGGGTTTGTCAGCTGGTATTACTATCATTTAGATGTGAGTTTGCTGGTGAAGTCTATGACACTAACAGCCATGGGTGTTGTTATGTTGATTGCGGTTTGGTTGACGCGCCGACCGTCAAAGGAAGCTAATGGACACTCCGCTTCGCAACAAAGTGTTCCTTGGATTGCGGTGGTCACTTTTGTTATTGTTGTAATTGTGGTGAATACCGGCATTTATCAAAAACAGATGCTCATTAAAGACGGTGATTTTATGTTGCTGGAATTGGCGCCGGTTGATCCACGCTCTTTGATGCAGGGAGATTATATGCGTTTGCGATTTGCGTTAAGTAATACCGTTAATCAGGCACAATCAGATAACCACGATTTACAACCATCTAATCAAATTGTGGTTAAAACCAATCAACAGTCGGTGGCAGCTTTTCAGCGATTCTACCAGGGCCAACCACTTGAGGATAATGAATATTTATTATCACTAAAGCACAGCCGCTGGGGTTTGGTGGTACCCACTGATGCCTACTTTTTTGAGGAGGGGAGCGCGAAGCTGTATGAGCAGGCCGAATATGGTGGTTTTCGGGTTAGTCGGCAAGGTGATTCTATATTGACTGGTCTATATAATGCGGATTTTCAGTTAATTTCTGCAGCTGACGCATTACCAGAAAACTGATTAACTTGTTGGCACAGGTCTTCAATGGCATTTAATATTCTGGGTGTCGGCCGACTGAAGGTATCGGGGTTAAGTACAGCGATGTGATTATTTTTAATGGCGCTAATTTGCGGCCATTGTTTTAAAGGGCTGTTTTTGTTGAGGGGCTGCATGCGAATAATGACATCAGGATTTTTGACAATCACAGCTTCTTTGGTGACGGTGGCGGCAATGGTTGGCAGTTGCTGGAAAATATTCTCAAGGCCACACAAAGCCGCGGCTTCACTCATCCAATGGTCTGCGCTGACTGTGTAAAGTGGTTGCTCTGATAATTGAATAAACACCGACCGGATTGTCGATTGTTGTTGCTTGTGGCTGTGTAATTGTTTTTTGAATTGTTGATAGGCATCGGGTTGTTTTAATCCGATGTGTTTTGCAATATCTTTTATGGCCTCACCGATGTCGGCTAAAGAGTCAATTTTAATCGGTATGGTGTTTAAGTTGTGTTGCTGTAGTTGTTGTAAGACTTGATTGGTTGTGGTGCCTTGCCAGTAGAAAATCATATCCGGCTGTAAAGCAATCATCTGTTCTAAATCAATGCGAAAAGCATCACCCACAACAGTGAGGTTAACGGCTTGTTTTGGGTAATTGCTGTAAGCACTTACACCGACTAGGGTCTCGCCGCCACCGGCAACATAAATCAATTCTGTGATATGTGGCGCCAAGCTTACGGTCGTTACCGGCTTGTTGGCATCACTTTGAGCGTGGATTGGATTTATGAGTCCGCTCAGTAACAGGATATATAAACAGCGATTTAGCATGGTGGTGTTTTGTTGTAGTGAGTG
Organism: Marinicella gelatinilytica; assembly: GCF_026410405.1. Taxonomy (GTDB): domain Bacteria; phylum Pseudomonadota; class Gammaproteobacteria; order Xanthomonadales; family Marinicellaceae; genus Marinicella; species Marinicella gelatinilytica. The sequence continues at coordinate 110,681 of NZ_JAPMLN010000009.1, forward strand.
ACGGGCATTGTAATGGAGAAAAGCTTCCAAAGCCATTTTGGTAGATTGTAAAAAAATACATAACACCGCACTAGCACACTCTTAATGAGGAAGTTTCAATTAAGACTCGTATTGTGCTGACATGTTAATTAAATAGTAGTGACACCCGTGGTGCATTTGGAAGAAACCAAAACAAATGTTGTCATATCGACCGAGCGAAGTGAGTGGAGATATCTCCCAAAGTTTAAAATTCTGACTAAATTGAGAAGATTCCTCGATCTCCGATCCGGTCTCGATTCTAACACCGCCATCCTTGGCGGCGTCCATGCGCTTCGCTTAGTCGCCTACAGGACGTAGGTGTGCCAAGTTAACAGGATGTGGTATTGGCCGGAAAGACGAGTCGTCTTTTTGGTTATTAAATCATGTTTATTTACCATTTATCGCTCTAAATGCACCACGGGTTAGTGACATATTTTTCCAAGATGTTTTAGAATTGATGTGGCGTTTCAACGGAATTGATTTTATGCGTATTTTGAAGTGCAGAACATTATTGGAGACAATTTGATCTCTCGCTTTTTTAAGTTGTTCCAGATTTTAAAATAATCCTTGCAAAGCGATAAAATTCATCTAAAATTCGCAACTCAGTAATGTTCGCTAAACTCGGCTTAGTCAGATACTCAAATTACTGCTATTTTTTATTGACATTAAGGCAATATTCTACGAAAATGCCGTGCTTCGTTCGTTGGAGGGATACCCAAGCGGCCAACGGGGGCAGACTGTAAATCTGCTGTTTTTAACTTCGGAGGTTCGAATCCTCCTCCCTCCACCATTATATAGAGACCCTGAAGTGAGCTTCGGGTTTGAAGAGCGGGTGTAGTTCAATGGTAGAACATTAGCCTTCCAAGCTAAATACGTGGGTTCGATTCCCATCACCCGCTCCAATGTAAGATGCCCATATAGCTCAGTCGGTAGAGCACTTTCTTGGTAGGGAAGAGGTCACTGGTTCGACTCCAGTTATGGGCACCATTACAAACGATTTAATTATAACTGCTTTTGTTTTTGGAGTAGCAACTATGTCAAAAGAAAAATTTGAACGCAATAAGCCCCATGTGAACGTGGGCACAATCGGTCACGTTGACCATGGTAAAACGACTTTGACTGCAGCGATCACAAAAGTTGCTGCTGAAAAGATGGGTGGTGATTTTAGAGATTACAACCAAATTGATAACGCGCCAGAAGAAAAAGAGCGTGGTATCACGATTTCGACTTCTCACGTAGAATACGAAACAGACAATCGTCACTATGCGCACGTTGACTGTCCGGGCCATGCTGACTATGTTAAAAACATGATTACAGGTGCGGCGCAAATGGACGGTGCCATTTTAGTGGTATCAGCCGCTGACGGTCCAATGCCACAAACCCGTGAGCATATCCTGTTGGCACGTCAGGTTGGCGTACCTTATATTGTTGTGTTCTTAAACAAATGTGACCAAGTTGATGACGAAGAGTTGTTAGAGTTGGTTGAGATGGAAGTTCGTGAGTTATTGAATGACTATGAGTTCCCTGGTGATGACACGCCATTGGTTAAAGGATCAGCTTTGAAAGCCTTAGAAGGCGACACCAGTGATATCGGTGTACCGGCTGTACAAAAGCTGTTGGATGAGATGGATTCTTATTTTCCTGAGCCTGAGCGTGACACAGC